>NZ_VCBX02000001.1:577500-1892500 GCF_005938745.2 Rhodococcus sp. KBS0724 | reverse complement strand
CCGCTCGACTTGCATGTGTTAAGCACGCCGCCAGCGTTCGTCCTGAGCCAGGATCAAACTCTCCGTTGAAGACTCTAGATTTCGCAGGCAAGCCCACTAATCAGTCATAGACAAAAAGAGCCAAATCACTAGCAAAAAAACTCAACTAGCAAAAAATGTGTCGGCAACCATTCAGACGGAAGAATGAACAATCACCGACGAAAAATACTCACACCCCGAACATCAGAACCGAAACCCGAAGGCCCGGAACATCATTCGACATGTGAAGTACCAAAATAATTTTGGCACTGACATTCATCGACACACTGTTGAGTTCTCAAAGAACACGCACACACCATCACCACGACCCTATGGCCGCCGCTCCGGGGCAACTTTTCCAGCCTATCCGATTCTCTGCACCGGCGCAAACCGGGCTGATCCTCATCAACTAACTGGATTGTGTTCGCCAGGCACTTCGTACAACCTCGTGTCACTCACCCTCGCAGGTGGGAGTCGGTGTCCGTGTCGCTCTGACTTGGAATAAGTTACGCGAAGATCAACACAACACCAAATCGCCTGGTCACAGCACTGCGAATAGTTAACAGCTGAAAATACTCAACAAAATCCTCACTCCCCCGATGATTTTTTGCTTCTCGGATGGTCTGTATATGCGAAAGGAACCGAACAACTGCGGTTCCATCCGAGCGCAAGGAGTACCTGATGTCCCGTCTGCTCTTCGTCAACATGCCTGTGAAGGATGTTTCCGCCACACGCTCTTTCTTTGCCGGGCTCGGCTTCGAGTTCAACGACATGTTCAGTGACGAGAACACTGTGTCGATGATCGTCAGCGACGCGGCGACTGTCATGTTCCTGAACGAGCCCCGATTCGGCGACTTCATCGCGGACGACATCTGTGACACGTCGAAAGCCCGCGAAGCCCTCATGTGTATCTCTGCAGAGAGCAGAGAAGAGGTGGACAGCTTTGTCGATGCGGCGATCGCGGCCGGCGGCACCAAGTGGATGGAGCCTCAGGATCACGGCTTCATGTACGGTCGCGCATTCCGCGACCTCGACAATCACGTCTGGGAGGTCATGTGGATGGACCCCGCCGCGACGGTTCCCCAGTAGAGACGAATCCCCGGTAGAACTGCGACCGTCAGGGGTTGTGCGCGAGTACGCGTTCAACCCCTGACCTGTTTACAGCTCTGCCGGTAAACCGAATCTGGGGAACAGGCTCAGATCGAAGAAGCAGGTCACATGCGATATCCCGGATTCGGTGACGTCGAGAACATGCAGCTGAAATGCATGGTGAATGCCGTCCGCCTGACGCATGTAGAGCCCGAAGGCCGGCTGGCCGTTGGCAGATGTCGGCAATAGACGCATTGCCCCTGGCCCGTCGGCTGGGCATTTGTTCCCGATGAGCTGGCCGATCGCCTCGGGGCCGCGGTACCACCCCTCGAACGGTGGCATTTCCCAGACGGCGTCGCGCGTGAACAAAGCGACGATGGCTTCGATGTCGTAGCTCTCGAAGCTTCGGACGTATTCACGCAGCATGGTTCGCGCTTCCCCAGAGCTGGGTTCGATAAGCGTGTCTTCAGTGGGCGCGATGTTGCTGATCTGTGCGCGCGCTCGCTGCAAGACACTGTTGACCGCGGTTGTGGTGGTATCGAGAGCTTCGGCTACCTCGGCGGCTTTCCACTGCAATACGTCGCGCAACACCAGTACCGCTCGCTGCCTCGCCGAGAGATGCTGCAGCGCGGCGATCAATGCCAGTCGCACGGAATCTCGCTGTACAACCATGACGGCCGGATCGTTCACGTCACCCAACGACGAGTCGGCAATGGGTTCCAGCCACGCGATCTCGCTGCGCTCGACCAACTCGTCGGAAGGGTCGGAACTGGGTGCGCCCAGGCCGGTCGGAAGTGGGCGCTTGGCGCGCCCTTCCAATGCCGTCAAACACGTGTTCGTCGCGATACGATAAAGCCAGGTCCGAAATGACGATTGGCCGCGGAAACCATCGAATCCCCGCCACGCCCGGATGAAGGTTTCCTGGACCTGGTCCTCGGCATCATGGATGGAACCCATCATGCGATAGCAGTGCGCTAGAAGCTCCCGCCGATACGGATCGGCAAGTGTCAGAAAATCGCTGTCCAACGCCTGATCGACTGTCATTTCCTCAGACTAGTGGCCGAAGCCGAGATACACAGGAGGACTCGAGGCAACAACGCCTGCCATTTTTCCTGCCCCATGATCGAGAGGATTCCTATGCACGACACCACACCGATGAGCCGAACTTTCGACGCTATCGCTCTCAAAGAGATGGACCCGGCCCTCCTCGCACTCGCAGTCCTGGAGGCAGCGGAGCGGGCGTCCATTTCCGGCGGAGTCTTGCGGCAAGCAATGAATGTAGCCGCGCTCGCTCACATCGACCAGAACCGCAAGAACGGAATCAAGAACCCCGAGGACCCGTATATCGTCCACCCTCTGCGCAATGTTCTCAGACTCCTCCGATATGGATGCGTCGACGGCGATGTTCTGGCCGCCACGGCGCTCCACGACACGGTAGAAGATCAACCGCGTGCCGTTATCGAACTGTTGTCCGACCACCCGACATCCGACGAGGACGAATCCTTACTGAGGCAGTTGGCGTCACGCGCAATTTCCGACACCTTCGGAGAACGAGTATCGAATATCGTTGCAGCCGTTACTAATCCGATCAACGACAGCCGCGACGGAAATGCCGTCAGCTATCGCGACCACGTTGTCTCGGTTATCGACGATCCCGGTGTATTCCTCGTCAAATTCAGCGATTTCGTCGACAACGCAGGCAGCGTGAAGCATCTCGACGAACCGACTCGAACAAGGCTGTCCGTCAAATACGCACCTCTGGTCCAGGATTTCCGCACGGCAGCAACCACACTCGGTGACCGGTTGAACCTGCCCCAGTCCGGATTCGACGACATTGCTCGCCATCTCGACGAACTGGAGGCTCGTCTCCCAGCCGATAAATCAGACCCCGGAAATCTTGAAAGCAGTTCTACAGCAACATAACTAGTGGCATACACTGGGAAACAGGGTGTGTCACTCACCGCGAGTGGCACGCCACCGCTTTCGGAATTGATCCACACTGACCCGAGAGCCACAATTTCATTGCTGCCGCATTTGAGCAGTATCAACGTACTCGTCAGTAGTACTGATGAGTAACACTGGTCGGTAGCATGCGAGAAATTCAAAACTGCTGCGCCAGAATCGAATTTGTTACCCATGAGTATTCAATTTCGAGCCCTTTCGAATGCTTCGTGATCCGTATCACAGCAGCGAAAAGGACTGTGTCGCAGCGTATTAAACGGTAAGCGTTACCGGAGTTCACGTTGACTAATATTCTTCAATTCGCCCAGGTGACATGTGGGCGCGCATGCTGCATCCTTAGATAAACCAGGGACTCCCTGGAGGCAGAAACACTATGTTGCTATTTCGTGATTGGAGCGGTTCTGAGTCCATGCCACAGGCGTGACGCGTGCACTCGGCGTCACCGGACTCACGAACCCACCTGGCAAACACCTGCAGATGCGCATACCGGGGGCAAGCAATTCGCATCACCGCAGTTTTTGTCACAGCAGCAGTGCCCACAACCCGGAGCGGGTCAGAACCACAGCATGACGGTATGTGACGCACGATCAGCCCATATCGCGTCGTACGCGACGTATGAATCTCATCAAGGACGGTGGCAGTGACAATGTTCAAACGAATCGCAGTGGTCAATCGAGGTGAGGCCGCGGTCCGCCTGATCAGGGCAGTACGCGAACTGAATGCTGAACACGACTACGGCATTCGCGTCATTGCACTGCACACAGAGGCCGAGCGTCGGGCCATGTTCGTTCGCCAGGCCGACGAAGGTGTCACTCTTCGCAGCACCGGCACTGGCAGCCCGTACCTCGACTACGTCGAACTCGAACGGGCATTGCTGGCCGCAAAGGCCGACGCGGTCTGGGTCGGCTGGGGCTTCGTCGCCGAAGATCCGGCGTTCGCGGAGATCGTCGCAAAGCTGGGCATCACGTTCATCGGCCCCAGCGCCGACGCCATGCGACTGCTCGGCGACAAGGTTGCCGCGAAGATCCTCGCCGAGAAGGTCGGCGTCCCCGTCGCGCCGTGGAGTGGCGGACCGGTCGACACGCGCGCCGACGCTCGTCGTCACGCGCAGGCCATCGGCTACCCGCTGATCATCAAGGCTCGCAGTGGCGGCGGTGGACGCGGAATCCGCAAGGTCTGGGCCGAGGACGAGCTCGAAGTTGCGCTGGAGCGCACTCAGGGTGAGGCCGAGCGTTCCTTCGGCGACCCGGTCGTCTTCCTCGAACGCCTGGTCACCGACGCACGCCACGTCGAGGTGCAGATCATCGCCGACAATCACGGCAATGTCTGGGCTCCGGGCGTCCGCGACTGCTCGATCCAGCGTCGCAACCAGAAGGTCATCGAGGAATCTGCCTCCCCCGTCCTCACCGAGGAGCAGTCGGACCACCTCAAGGAGGTCTCCGCGGAACTCGTCAAGGCTGCGGGATACCAGGGCGCCGGCACGGTCGAGTACCTCTACCAGCCCGAGAACAAGCTGTTCACGTTCCTCGAGGTCAACACGCGCCTTCAGGTGGAGCACCCCATCACCGAGGTCACCACCGGTATCGACCTGGTCAAGCTGCAGATTCTTGTTGCCAGCGGTGAAGAACTGGTGGGCGATTGCCCGCCTGCATTCGGTCACGCCGTCGAGGCCCGCCTCAACGCCGAAGACGCCGACAACGATTTCGCTCCCGCACCCGGCACCGTCCAACTGCTGAAGTTCCCCCTCGGCTCGGGTATCCGCGTCGACACCGGAATCGCGGCAGGCGACGTCATTCCTCCCGACTACGACTCGATGGTCGCCAAGGTCATCGCCTGGGGACGCACCCGTCCGGAAGCCCTCGCACGCCTGCGCACGGCGTTGCGGGAAACCACCGTCGTACTCGACGGCGGCACCACCACCAAGTCGTTCCTCCTCGATCTTCTCGATCGTGACGAGGTCATCTCGGCGTCCGCCGACACCGGCTGGCTGGACCGCACCGGTGCTCTGGATTCCACGACGCGTCGCGCAGACGTCGCCCTCATCGCCACCGCGATCGACGCCTACGACGCCGAGGAATCGCTCGAGCGCGCAGCCTTCCTGGCGTCCGCCCGTGGTGGCCGCCCCCGCGCCAACCACGCCATCGGCCGCACGGTCGAACTGAACTACCAGGGTCAGGCGTACAAGCTGACCGTCGGCCGCACCGGTCCGCACAGCTACCGCGTCGACGGCGATGCCGGTGACGTCGAGGTGGACGTCGATCGGCTCGGCGACTTCGAGTCACGCCTGGTCATCGGCGATCGACGCTTTCACATCGTTTCCGTCGCAAGCCCGTCGCGCTACCTCGTCGAGGTCGACGGCATCAGCCACCAGATCAGCCAGGACGACGCCGGCGTGGTCCGTGCGCCCGCTCCCGCGGTGGTCGTCGCAGTGCCGGTAGCCGTCGGTGACGACGTCGAAGCCGGTTCCACCCTCGTGGTTCTCGAATCCATGAAGATGGAAACTGCGGTTCGCGCGCCGTATGCCGGCAAGGTTCGCGAGGTCCTGGCGACGGTCAACTCACAGGTCGACGCGGGCGCACCGCTGCTGCGCGTCGATCAGGTTGGCGACGAAGCTGTCACCGAGAAGGCTCCGCGCGTCGAATTCGATCTATCTGCTTCGGTTTCCGGTTCCGACACCCGCACCGACGCGTTGGCCCAGCTCGAAGCTCTGACCGCGATGATCAGCGGTTACGACGTGAGCGGCAAGCACGCCAATGCCGTTCTCGCCGAGTACGACGCACTGCGCGGGGCTCTCGAATCGGAAGACCGTGAACTGGTGCAGGCGGAACTTGCCGTTCTGACCACGTTTGCCGACATCTGCGAACTCTCCCGCAACAAGCCCACGTCGGGCGAGACGGAGAAGGACGAATCCGTCCACAGCCCGCGCGAGCATTTCCACACGTTCCTGCATTCGCTCGACGTCGAACGTGAAGGTGTCCCGGCGTCGTTCCGCACTCGCCTCGAGCGCGCCCTGCGCCACTACGACGTCACCGATCTCGACGATCGCACCGCTGTCGAGGAAGCTGTCTACCGACTCTTCCTCGCATTGCAGCGCATGGAAGCCCAGATCCCGGTCATCGCAACACTTCTCGAAGGCTGGCTCGCAGGCGACAAGGCACCCGGTTGCTCGGCCCAGGAACTCAACGAGGTCCTCGACCGGCTGATCGTGGCAACGCAGGTGCGCTTCCCGGTTATCGGCGACGTCGCCCGTAACCTTCGGTTCCGGTTCTTCGACGAGCCGCGTATCCGCAAGGTTCGCGAAGACGTGTACGACGGTGTGCGCGGAAACATTGCGTACCTCGAAGAACAGCCGGACGCTGCGGACTTCGACCAGCGGATCGCGAACCTCGTGGCAACACCGGAACCGCTGCTCGATCTGTTGGGCCGCAAGATCGGCCTGGGTAGCCGTGACGGCGGACCGCTCGTCGAGGTCATCACGCGCCGGTACTACAAGATTCACTCCTTCGAGGACGTGCGCGCATTCGAGCATGTCGATCGCCGATTTGTCACCGGTAACTTCGATCTCAAGGGCGACGGCCTCCACCTGGTCTCCACCGTGGCCGAATTCGATGCTCTCGGAACGGCTCTCGACGACGTCACCACGATCGCACAGGACGCCCCGGCCGGTCGCGGTCTGGTGATCGACATCTACCTGGACTGGCCGAACCAGCCTGCCGACGGCGACACCCTCGTCGAAACACTCCGGACTGCGCTCTCTCGCAACGAGACCGTCAACCGCTCACGCCGCGTGACGGTCATCGTCTGCAACCCGAACGGTGATCCGGTCCGCTGGGTCACGTTCCGTCCCGTTGACGGAGAACTGGTCGAGGACCAGATCATTCGCGACATGCACCCGTTGACCGGTCAGCGTCTCGACATGTGGCGTCTGAAGAACTTCAACGGCAAGCGCCTTCCTGCCCCGGAGAACACCTACCTGTTCCACCTCTCCGCCAAGGAAAACCCGTCGGATGAGCGTCTGATCGCGCTGGCCGAAATTCGCGACGTGACACCGCAACTCGACGACGAAGGCCGTATGGTTGCGCTTCCCGCAATCGAACGCACCCTCGCGGCTTGCCTCGACGGTATCCGCCGCGCCCAGAGTCAGCGCGGTGACAAGCGTCGTCTTGCCGCCAACCGGGTTGTTCTCTACGTGTGGCCGCTTGCCGACGTTCCCGCTGATCGATTCTCCGTGATCGCTCAGAACGCCGCCCGCCTGACCGTCGGCGCCGGAATCGAAGAGATCACCCTGATCACGCGTCTCAAGGACCCCAAGGGTGGAGCGCCCGAGGAAGTTGCGTTGCGCTTCTCGTACCGCGCCGGTGCCGGAGTGGTCATCAACAAGACCACTCCTCCCACCGAACCGCTGCTCCCCCTCGACGCGTACGCCCAGAAGGTGCAGAGCTCACGCGCTCGCGGCACCGTCTACCCGTACGAACTAGTGCCGCTCCTGACCGGCAACAAGGGCACGTTCGTCGAGCACGATTTCGACGACGCCGGAGTTCTGGCTCCCGTCGACCGCCCGTTCGGCCTCAACAAGGCCGGAATTGTTGTCGGACTTGTCAACACACCGACGCCTCGTTACCCCGAGGGCATGACACGCGTCGCACTGTTCGGTGATCCCACCAAGGCACTGGGAACGGTTGCCGAGGCCGAGTGCTCCCGCGTTGTCGCTGCCATCGACCTGGCCGAAAAGCTGAACGTGCCCGTCGAGTGGTTTGCACTGTCCTCCGGTGCCACCATCTCCATGGACAGCGGCACCGAGAACATGGACTGGGTCTCACGCGGACTGCGCCGGATCATCACGTTCACCCAGAACGGCGGCGAGATCAACATCGTTGTCACCGGCATCAACGTCGGCGCGCAGCCGTACTGGAACGCCGAAGCCACGATGCTCATGCACACCAAGGGCATTCTGGTGATGACCCCGGACAGCGCGATGGTGCTGACCGGCAAGCAGTCACTGGACTACTCCGGTGGTGTCTCGGCCGAGGACAACTTCGGCATCGGCGGCTACGACCGCGTCATGGGCCCCAACGGCCAGGCGCAGTACTGGGCACCCGACCTCACGGCCGCGTGCGAAATCCTGTTCCGTCACTACGCGCACTCGTACCTCGCTCCCGGAGAACGCTTCCCGCGCCGGGCGAATACGGCCGACCCGATCGACCGTGACGTGCGCAGTTTCCCGCACACCCACCCGTCGAGCGACTTCGAGACCGTCGGCGACGTCTTCTCGTCCGTCAAGAACCCGGATCGCAAGAAGCCCTTCGACATTCGGACGGTCATGCGTTCGGTGGTCGACCAGGACCACTCCGTACTCGAGCGATGGGCCGACATGGCCGGCGCCGACACCTCCGTGGTGATCGACGCGCACCTCTCGGGATACCCGGTCACCGTCGTCGGCATCGAGTCTCGCGCAATTCCGCGTAAGGGTCACTTCCCCGCAGACGGACCGGACACCTGGACGTCGGGAACGCTGTTCCCGAACTCGTCGAAGAAGACGGCGCGCGCCATCAACGCTGCAAGTGGCAACCGTCCGATCGTGGTGCTGGCCAACCTGTCCGGCTTCGACGGCTCCCCCGAGTCGCTGCGCAACATTCAGTTGGAATACGGCGCCGAGATCGGCCGGGCCATCGTCAACTTCGACGGCCCGATCGTGTTCTGCGTCGTCTCCCGCTACCACGGTGGCGCGTTTGTGGTGTTCTCCGGAGCGCTCAACGACAACATGGAAGTTCTGGCCGTGGAAGGATCGTTTGCATCCGTCCTCGGCGGCGCTCCCGCCGCAGCGGTGGTATTCACTCGCGACGTGAACACCCGCACCAACAAGGACCCGAAGGTGCAGCAGCTGGAATCGGATCTCGCCGCGGCGAAGGACGACACCGAAAAGGCGCGCCTGCGCGTCGAACTGAGTGCGCAGCGCATCGCAGTGCGCTCCGACAAGCTCGGCGAGGTGGCATCGGAATTCGAAGCTATCCACAACATCCAGCGTGCCCGTGAGGTCGGCTCGGTGGATGCGATCGTGCCTGCCGCCGAACTGCGTCCGCAGATCATCGCGGCCGTCGAGCGCGGCATGAAGCGCTCGCTCGCACAGCAGTAATCACTGCAGACACACATGGCCCCCGTCGGATAACTCCGGCGGGGGCCATCTCTGTATCAACTGCCGTTCTGGGTGCCGTTCTGGGGCATCACCAACCGCTCGATGATGGGAGAGGCAACCGCTGCAAGAGTGGTTGCGCCGCACGCACATCCGATTGCCTGTGCCCACGCGAGCGGACCGAGTGGAGTGCAGCCCAGGAACTGGCTCACTACGGGGGTGCTGACAAGAACGCTGAGCACCCCGACCGACCCCACAGCCGTCACCACTACCAGCGGACTCCGCGATTCGATCAAGGTCTGCCCGAGTTGGGTACCTACCAAGGCCACCAGAGCCACCGTCGACGCACGTCGCCGTCGACCGGTCATCCGGGCAAGAATCCAGGCGGACAGAGCCCCAGCTGCGGTTGCACCGCCGCGGACGGTAATGGTGCGCCACAACGCGTCCGCGTCCGTCGCCGGCGTATCGCTGCGACCCTCGGCCGTCGGCGTACTCACCGCCAAGGCTGCGGCGGGCAACGCATCGGTCATGAGATTGACCAGCAACATCTGTCGCGCATTGAGTGGCGATACTCCGGACAATGCGCTGCCCATCAACGCAAATGCCACTTCGCCTGCGTTGCCACCGAGAAGAACACCTACCGCGGAGCGCACCCGTTGCCACAATTGCGCGCCCTCGTCGAGAGCGTCGATCAACCCGCTGACCCGTCCCTCCAGTAGGACGATATCTGCAGCGCCCCTGGCGGGATCACTACCGGTGGAAGCAACTCCGATTCCCACACTGGCAGCACGGATCGCGGCTGCGTCGTTGGCACCGTCACCCACCATCGCGCATACCGAGCCACTCGACTCCAGCGCGTGCACAACCTGCACTTTGTGTTCGGGTGTCATGCGCGCGAACACGGTTCGTTCCGCAACCGCGGCCTCTTTCTCGGCGTGGGACATGTTCTCCCACTCCGAACCGGTGAGCACGTCGCCGGGCTTGACGTCCAAACCCAACTCCCCCGCAACAGCTGCCGCGGTCAGCGGATGATCGCCGGTGAGTACCCGAACACCCAGTCCCCGCTCGCGAAGTTCCGCGACGAGTTGCCCGGCATCGGAGCGCAGAGTGTCGGAGAGCCCGAGCAGTCCGACCGGCTCCAGATCATGTGCGCAGCACTCTTCCAGAAACTCGGGGTCCTGTGCAGCGCGCTGGGCAGCCGACTCGGACAGCTCACGTTGAGCCACCGCGATGACCCGGAGTCCACGCTTGGCCATCTTCTTGACATGCCCCGAGGACACACGCTTCTTCGATACGGCGGCGTGCGCCACGAACTCTGGTGAACCTTTGAGAGCAATCCGATGCCCGATCAATGCAGCAGAATACGGCCGGCCCGAGCGGAACGGCACCATCGCCGACGCTTCGGCATCCTCGAACACCACCGGATGGGCCAACACGTCGTCGGCAGCACTGACAACAGCCGCGTCTGTCGAGTGAAAGACCTGATCTCCGCTGTTACTCAAGGCACTTCGCGCGGCAACTTCCAAGATCCGATTTCCCCGCCACCCGTCAACCCGCTCGACTGCCGCGACATGCAGATGGTTCTCGCTCAGAGTTCCGGTTTTGTCGAAACACACCACATCCACGCGTCCCAGCGCCTCGATCGAGCGCGGCGAACGGACCAGCGCTCCCACCGATGTCAGCCTGCGTGCGGCGGCCTGCTGTGCCAGAGTGGCAACCAACGGCAAACCTTCCGGCACAGCGGCAACGGCAACCGCAACCCCACTGGTCACTGCCTGGCGCAGCGCTGTGCCCCGAAGCACTCCCACCGCGGTAACCAACGCCCCGCCACCGAGACTGACGGGGAGCGTCTTTCGGGTGAGATCTCGGAGTCTGTGCGTCAGTCCTACTTCGGGGCCACGCTGCGGCTCCCGGACATCGACCTTGCGGGCTTCGGTCTGCGAGCCCACGGCAGTCACCACTGCACGGGCCTCACCGGCAACGACGGTTGTGGCGGCGTAGACCATGCAACTTCGCTCAGCCACCGGCACTCCGGGGGTGGGATCGGTCTGCTTCTCGACCGGCATGGATTCGCCGGTCAGGGAAGATTCGTCGACCTCGAGCGAATCGACGTCGAGTAGCCGAGCATCGGCAGGCACCACATCTCCGGACTCGAGAACCAGGATGTCGCCGATCTGCAATTCGTCCGCCGAAACCCGCTCAGGGTCTGCCCCAGTCGATTCCTGTCCCGCCGGTACCCGTCGCGCCAAGGGCTCCTGCACCCGAAGAAGTTCGCGAACAACATGTTCCGAGTGCAGTCTCTGAATCGCCGACAGAGTGGCGTTGCCAGTCAGCACGGAACCCACCAGAATTGCATCGATCGGCGAGCCCAGAATTGCACTGGCAGCCGATCCGGTCGCCAGGACCGGCGTCAAGGGATCCGACAACTCCGATCTGACTGCATCCAGAACGTCGCGGCCCACCCGGACCGGCGCAGCAACGCGCGACAGCGTTCCGAATCGAGGTGCAGCCACGGCCTTCTCGTCGGGTGACGGGAGTTCGCGTAACACTTCGTCTGTGCCCAGTTCGTGCCAGTCGTTGCGCGCGGAACCTTCGGGAACGTCCACGCCAACCGCGGAGTGCGCCAGCCGGAAGCCGGTCCACAATGCGGCCCCCGCACCGATCGTGATCGGCCCCGGCCCGCGTCCACGCACACCGGGAAGCATGACCAAGGCACCCAGGACTGAAGCACCGCTGGATAATTCGACACCACGCCGCGTCGCTGCCCGCGCCGCCGGCAGGGCATGCAGCACCCGCCACACCCCGGCAAGGTCACGTTCGAGGATATCTGCCGACGGCGGCGCCCGGTCAGGCTCGGCAACACCGATCCGGAGCTCCGTCGGCCCGGCCGGGTGGAATGAACTGACAACTCCGACACGTGCGTTTGCTTCCGACAATGTGGTCAGGGCAGATTCCAACGCCCGGTCGATGTCTCGGTCGCTGTCGCCAGCGGCCTCGAGGAGTTCGTCGAAGCCGCCGCGCAGAGACCCGAGAGTGTCTACATCGAGGCTGACAGCGCGCACCCCAGCAGCACGCAGCTCCGCTACTACAGCTTGTGCCAACGGTTTTCGGGTGGGACGCACGAGCACATCGGCACCGCCGATCCGGTGCCACCCGACAGTGAGTTTGCCGTCTTCGAGTTTTCGGCGCGCGCGATCCCAAATATGTACCCGATCCGAGTCAGCAACGCCCCGGATATCCGACACCCGAAGCTCCTCGGTGAGGAGTACACGCGGATCGATCAGAACTGTGTCGACGCGGTCGAGCCGTCGGGCAGCGCCGGGGTCGACAACCAGCGATCCCTCGCGCTGCCACAGCTCCCTCGTCAACACTGCGGCAAACGCCTCTCGGGAAATCCGCAACGCCCGCGGCGCCGCAACACGCACCGCAGTCGACGCAATCTCGGAATTCTGTGTGACAGCACCGATCACAGCACCACTTGCCAACTGAGCTAGCGCTACTCGCTCCGCGTGGCGCTCACCTGGCCCACGACTTTCGTCGTCCGGCACCTCCGACGACACCGCAACACCCCACTCCTGCGATGCATTGCGCAGGCTCCAGGCCTCACCGAGCAGTAGCGAGCGCATACCGAGATCTACCGTCAACGCCGCAGGAGCCTGTGTCACCACGTCGGTCACCGACTTGGCCGATTCGAGGACCAGATCGGTCAATTCGCGCCCGAGCATGCGTTCCAACTGCTGACGCAGAGCCGGTTGATGGTGCAGAACCGAGACCCCGGCCGCAAGCAACGACGATCCCGGAAGATTCGGTACCCGCGACACCGAACCGGCAAGTGCCGGAACAATTCCCGCTGCGGCGACGGCTGTGCTGAAGGCCCGCCCGATCAATTGCCGCTCGGCCGTGGATCGAAACGGTGTGGACAGAAGCCCGGCCAGTCCCGCTGGGAATAGATTCATGCCACCGGTCCCGGTTTTGTCGCAGTTTTCTCCGGTGTGCCCGCACCTGACACCTGCTCAGGCCGAGGCGCCGGGGCGGCACTCAACTCCGCTCGCGCAGTCTTCTCAATTTTCTTCGGCTCACCTTCTTCGCGCTCACCGTCATGACGATCCCACTGCCGTAGCACGACGGCAGCGCCGCCGAATCCCAGCAGAATCGGCCACTCGACCAAACCGGCAGCACCCATCGCCGCGAGTGTGAGAACAGCCGTCGGCGTCGACTTGCTTCCCGCTCGCATTCCGTCGCGCACACCACCGACCGCGCCGCGGATTCCGCCGTTCACTCCTCCGACAACGCCGCCGCCAACGGCTCCCACCGCACTGGTGGTCACGCTCGCCGCGCCCGTGACCACCCGGGTCGCTTCACTGACCATCGACATCGGACTCTCCTTCGCACAGTCCGTCGAACACAGATCATTACCCAGTGGCCATACCCCACACCGCACGCGGCAATCACGAACAACAACGATTTCGACGCGATCCCCGGACTCCACACCCCCTATCGGGATGCAACACGGTACGGTTCGGACGTCGGCGAATGGCGTCGACGTTGCATCGACGGGAGTTCTGCGCAGTGGCGAAAATCGGCAGCTCGGATATCGACATTTTTCGGTTGTCCTTGGGCGGCAACCCCTTCGGGTGGACCGCCGACGAGGCGACGTCCTTCGAGATTCTCGACGCCTTTGCCGAATCCGGCGCGAACTTCATCGACACAGCCGACTCGTACACCGCCGCTGTCCCGGGTAACTCCGGCGGAGAATCCGAAACCATCATCGGAAAGTGGATCACCGATCGCGGGCTTCAGGAAGACATCGTCGTCGCCACCAAGGTTGGCAGCCACCCCGATTTCAAGGGTTTGAAGGCAGACAACATCGCCGCGGCAGCGGACGCGTCGCTTCGCCGCCTGCAAGCCGATCGCATCGATCTGTACTACGCGCACTTCGACGATCCGAGTACGCCACTCGAGGAAACTCTCGAAGCGCTTAACGCACTGGTCGAGAGCGGCAAGGTTCGATACCTCGGAATCTCGAATTACACCCCCGACCGCGTTCGCGAATGGTTGCGAATCACCGAAGAGAACGGGTACGCGCGTCCCATCGCACTGCAGCCGCACTACAACCTGGTGCACCGGAAATCATACGAACCGGAACTTGCGAAGATCGCCACCGACAACAACATCAGCGTCTTCCCCTACTTTGCACTCGCCTCGGGTTTCCTCACCGGAAAGTACCGAACCCGCGCAGATATCGACGGAAGCCCCCGCGAACGCATCACGGCAAGTTACTTCAGTGACGCCGGCCTCGCCGTGGTCGATGCGATCGCCGAAATCGCCGAGAATCACACCAGCGAAATGTCGACCATCGCCTTGGCCTGGCTGCTGACCAGGCCCGGCATCACCGCGCCGATTGCCAGTGTCAGCCGAGTAGAGCAACTTCCGGCCCTACTCGACGCACCGGATCTGGTGCTCTCGTCAAGTGAACTCGACCTACTCGAACGGGTGTCCGCCGCAGTAGGCGCCTAGGCGCTACGACGCTTAAGCGCTACGACGGTGCCGCGCACCCAACGCGGTACCGTCGACAGTCCAGAACACCCAACCGTCGTAGCTCTCGATATCGCCGGAAATATGTCCGGTGACAGCATTCGCGGCAGCTGTCGGGTTGGGGAACCTGCGTCCCTCCATCGGGCCACGCACGATTTCGAGTACGCCGCTCGTTTCGTCGAATCGACCGATCCAGCGGTAACCGTGGCAATCGGCGCTTACCTCGACGCGCAGATCGATCACCGGAATCTCGTCATCGGCGGCGCTGGCACGACGCTTCTTGACGACAACCGCAGTCTTCGCACGCTTCGGGGCCACCGGCGCTGCGACCTGAATGCTCGGATCCTTGACCGCAGCGACACCCAAAACGTCCCAACGGTCATGCCCGTGGGCAACCCGTCCACGCGCAATCGCGTGATGGCCCGTCCTGGTGCGCCCAGGAGTGTCCATCATCCACAGATCGACCTCGGACCGGATATCGTCCGCCACCTCCACCGACGGCAGCATGAAGAACTGGTGAGGCGTGACCGCAAGATCGACAAAAACCCAGAACTCCGAGCGGGTGTCGTCGCTCTCGAGGGATTCGTCCTGGCGCCTGGCCTGCCAGTCACCGTCAAGCTTGGATCGCACGCGGACGATGCGGGTGCTGCCGTCATTGCCCGTCACCTGCACCGGGTTGCGGCGCGAATGCGTCAACCGCACGGCGTGGCCCCCACGCTGGGTTACTTCGGAAATGAACGCGTTGATGCCACGACTTGCGGTGTCTTCCATGGTCGACCTTCTTGAAGCTGTTGCGCCCGGTATCGCCAGATCGGCCTGCGGGTGGGGCGTCAGCGAACAATTGTCGCGACCGACGCCCGGCGAATCCGGCTCACGGCCGGCTAGTTACCTCGACCTTACCGCGCCCTCGCTCCAGCGCCTAAGGTGCGGGCCGCTCATTCCCAGAGGTCAGAAGTGCGATGTCGCCGTACAGTGCCGCGCGGTGCGCCAACATCAACTCGTCGACGCCGTCGAATTGATCGCCGACGTAGTGCGTGTTTGCGGCCGAGAGCTCACGCGATCCGGACCGCGCGAGCAGATCGTCGATGCGGCTGTCCAAGCTCGCCGCGTGCTCGACGGCGCGTTGAGAACTGAGCTGTTCCTCGGCCCGCGAGACCAGGTCACCGATCCGCGCCAACGCCGCAACTCGCTCGACCAACTGATCCCACACAGCGCCGAGGGCTCGCGTTCTCGAGTCGATCGACGCTCGGGTCGCCTCGTCGCGCGCCAGGTTTGCGGCTTCGTCGAGTTCGGCGAGGATCGACCGCAAGGCAACCGTATCCACGGATATCTGGGTGATCTCGTCGGCAAGATCAAGTTGATTGCGTTGGACGACAAAATGATCGGAATGCCAGGCATTCGAGGACTCGATGCGGTCGTATACGTTGCCGGCGAGGTAGAGCAGCGCGTCGTACTTCCCGGTCACGCCGTCGTCGTCGTGCGGTGCCAAGCCGTCGAGTACCTCGGCCATGCGACGGCCCGCGTCGGCGAGGACCCCGGAGCCCTCGAGGCTTGCGAGCCGTCCGGCTAGTTTGTCGAGTGCCGCGCTTCCGCTACCGGCAACGGCGCCCAGGCCGGTGGTCGACTTCGCCGGGACGGGCGTGCGGGTGAGTCCGACGAACAGGGCTTCGCGCTGCTCCACGTCGAGATGCAGCCCGTCGCGCCGGTCCTTGCGGATAGCGCGGACACTGCTCGCGAAGTGCCGGTTGGATCGCACAACCGCCGAGCGCGCGGCCTGGACGCGTTTCTCCAAGGCCTGAACACGTCGTTCCAGGACAACCTGCACCGGTCCGATTCGGGCAGCACTGAGCCGCCGACACGTTCTCGTGTACTCGTCCGTGAGGTACCTCAGTTCGGACCAACTACCGATGTCGGGGAACGACCGTCCCACCGCGCGGCGTTCGGCCATGATCGCCCGAGTCTCGTCGTCGACGTAACCGCCGGCCAACAACAGCGCGACCTCGGTGGACAGCTCGGGGCGATTCGATTCGACGATTCCTGCTTCGCACCAGGAGAGGACATGGCTGGAAATCAGTGCACGACGTTCGGCAACCGACACATCCGCACCACTGTTAACTTCCGCCCCATTGGTTCCATCGCCCACGGTGACGCCATGAATTTCTGCCATGTCAAGCCTCCCAGGTGCCGCTGTCCACTCTCCCAGAATCTCGACATCCGCGCCGCTACCCAGAGTGAAAGTTGACACACCTCTGCCTTACCGTAGGCAAGTGACCTCGCTGCGAACCGACATAACGGTAGGGCGTCCGACGCTCCCCGCGTCGGCGATCGAGCACGTGACGTCACTACTCGAGACGCGGTCACCGTCGTTGCCCGAATGGTTCGACGTTGCCGAAACCTACGGATATGTTGCGCCCGCACCGACTGTTCCCGCGCTCATGGAAGCGGCCCGCACGAACCTCGAACACCGCGAGGCACTCCTTCGCCTCGCCGGTCCGCGCGGGCAATATCTGGCAGATCACAACCCGGCTTGGGCGCAACTGCGTCGCGTCGGGTCACGCCGCGACGAACTGTGGCTCTCCCCCGACCCGGACGACCGACTCGCCTGGTTCGACTACATCCGAACGGTCGACCCCGCACTCGCGACAGAAGAACTCGACATCGCGTGGGACAACGAACCCGCGGGTCTGCGACGCCAATTCCTGGACCGGCTGAGCGTCGGCTTGGGCGAGCACGACTACGACCTTCTCGAACGCGGACTCGACGATCCGTCGCCGCCGATCCGTGAACGCTCGATCCAACTGCTCCGCCAACTTCCCGAATCCCCGTTTGCCGAACGGATGGCTACCCGGGCCCACACCTGGGTGCGACTCGAGACCAAGCCACTGCGACCGCGCCTCGTCATTCGATTACCCGGTTCACTCGACGACAAGGCCCCACGCGACGGCATCGAAGACGTCGGGGCCCAGTACAAGGGAATCGGCAAGTGGTGGCTGCGCCAAGTTGTCACGGCGACGCCGTTGACGTTGTGGGAATCGATGATCGGTTCACCACACGACGTACTTCGCATTCCCATCGAGAAACAATGGCGCGACGTGATGACCGAATCATGGACCGCCGCAACAGTTCTACAGAAGAACCCCGCCTGGGCATCGGCTCTACTCGCGCGGGACGGCCGGAACACCGATCGCCGCGTCGTCGCGATTGCACGTCCACGTGAACGGATCGCGTACATCCTTGCGGGTCATGCCGACAGTTATCTCCTCGGCGTCGACGGCAGCGCACTGCTGGACGGCATCGACCGGCCCTGGCCACTGGCCATTGCACAGAAACTTGTCAGCGCCCTCGAAGGCGAAGCCGCCAAACACGCTGCCTCCGGCGAAGAACTCGGCATCCACTCTCGCCACAGCCACTACTCGACGCTGCGGAGCGCCCAAGCCCGGTTCCCCCTCGAGGCTGGTGCACTGCTGCTGGACGCGGCCGACCGAACGGCGTCAACCGACTGGCAACGGGCCTTCACCGAGACGGCCGAACACATCGAAGCACGCCGCATCCGGTTGGACGTACTGCGGGGCGGGCACTGACAAAACCGGGGCCGCACCCCGCGACTGCGGAATGCGGCCCCGATCAGCTCTCGTGAAAGATCAGACCGCACTGACCATTTCATGGTCGGCAACGCCTGCAGCCAACACACGCAGGTGATCTTCGGTGCTGCCGAGCGTGTGCTCGATGGCAACAAGCCTGCTGACGTAATGGCCCACCGGATACTCCGCCGTCATGCCGATGCCGCCGTGCATCTGAATTGCTTCCTGACCGATCAGCCGCGCTGATCGCCCGATCTGCAACTTGACCCGAGACGCGATGACCGGGTCTACCACACCGTCGGCCAGCGACATGGTCGCGTACAAGCTCATGCTGCGCGCCAACTCGAGTGACACGTACAGATCGGCAGCTCGATGGGTCAGCGTCTGGAACTTGGCCAGCGGAACCCCGAACTGCTTGCGGGTCTTGAGGTACTCCGTCGTCAGGCGCAGTGCCTCTTCCATCGCACCGACAGCCTCGGCGCACAACGCGGCCTGCTCCCGAATCTGCGCGGCCACGATCAACGCCGACGCGTCACCACCCGCACCGAGCGCCTCGGCAGGAGTATCTGTGAACTCGACCTGCGCACCACGCAAACCGTCGTGGGTTGCGTACGACTTGCGCACCAGACCCGATGCGTCACTCTTGACCAGGAACAGCCCTACTCCGCCGTCCGGCAGCGAAGCGCTGACAACCAGGATGTCCGCAGCGCCGCCGTGGCCGACCGGATTCTTGATGCCGGTAATGCTCCAGCCGTCACCCGCGCGTACTGCGGTGGTTGCCCGTTGCGTTGCAGGCCAACGAATTCCAGGTTCCTGATCGGCAAACGCCAGGAACGTGACGCCCTCGGCAACTCCGGGAAGGATGGACGATCGCTGCTCAGCGCTGCCACCTTCGGAGATGAGTCCACCCGGCGTTACCGCCGCGTCCAGAACCGGCTCCGGCGCAAGGCGTCGGCCGATCTCGGTCATGACAGCACCGATCTCGACGGGACCGGCGTCCATCCCGCCGTCGTCCTCGGAGAACGTCAGACCAAGCAGACCGACCTCTGCCAACTGCTTCCACACCTGCGGACTCCACCCGGGGTCGGCGTCGGTGATTGCATTTCGCTTTTCCGCGTCGTAGCTGCGTGCGAGAAGATCCTTGGTGGTGTCACGAAGAAGCTTCTGTTCGTCATTGAGTTCGAAGTCCATGCCACGCCTCACAATCCGAGGATCGAGGAGGCGATGATGCTGCGCTGCACTTCGCTCGATCCGCTGTAGATGGATACCTTGCGGTAGTTCAGGTAAGCCGGGGCCGAGTGCTGCGCCCAGCTCGCCGACGCGATGTCGGTGCCCGCGTCGAACGGCAGCGAATCGGGGCCGGCAACGTCCATCAGCAACTCGGTGCTGGCCTGCTGCAATTCGGAGCCACGCAATTTCAGCAAAGAAGAAGCCGGGTTCGGCTTACCGTCCGCGGACCCTGCAACAACCCGGAGTTGAGTGAGCTCCAGCGCAAGCAACTCGTTCTCGAGCTCGGCCAGGCGAGCGGCGAACAGGGGATCTTCGAGAAGTGTCCCGTTCCCGACCTTGACCTGCGCGGCACGCGCTTTTGCCTGAGCCACACGCACTTTGGAGAAACCGACCCGCGTGACGCCGGTGCGCTCGTTGCCGAGCAGGAACTTGGCGTAGCCCCAGCCCTGGTTCTCTTCGCCGACCAGATTCTCGCCCGGAACGCGGACGTCCTCGAAGAAGACCTCGTTGACCTCGTAGCCGCCGTCGATGAGTTTGATCGGACGGACCGTCACGCCCGGTGTGTTCAGATCGACCAGGATGAACGAGATACCCGCCTGCCGCTTGGGAGCATCGGGGTTGGTGCGAACGAGACAGAAGATCCAGTCTGCGTGCTGGCCGAGCGTGGTCCAGGTTTTCTGACCGTTGATCACCCAGTCGTTGCCGTCCCGGACGGCGCGGGTCTTGAGCGACGCGAGGTCGGAACCCGCCTCCGGCTCCGAAAAGCCCTGGCACCACCAGATATCGAGGTTTGCCGTCGCCGGAAGGAACTTTTCTTTCTGTTCTTGCGAACCGAAAGCCGCGATGACAGGTCCGACCATGTTCGCGTTGAACGCAAGGGGCTCCGGAACAGACGCCAACTGCAGCTCGTCGAGCCAGATGTTGTGCTGAACCGGAGTCCAATCCTTACCGCCCCACTCGACCGGCCAGTGCGGCACGGCCAGGCCGTGGGCGTTGAGAATCTGCTGCGACTCGACCATGCGGTCGCGCCCCAACTCTTCCCCGTGGGCGTACGCGTTCCTGGTCGATTCAGGAATCTGTGTGCGGAAGAAAGTCCGCATCTCGTCCCGGAACGCCAGTTCCTCGTCGGTCAACGCCAGATTCATCGTGATTCCTTCGCACTCGAAACCGGATTCATGTTCGACTCGACCGTACCCCGATCGCTCACGACAAGGCTAGGACACCCGAAGAAAAGGCGGACCGAATCCGACTACACGGTTTTCAAAACCAGAAGGAACCCACCACCAGCAGGGTCGATACTCGTTTCGACGTTCAGATTCGGGGCCAATCGCGAGAGCCGATCAAGCAACCACTCCGACGCATCCTGGGCGTCGTCCTTGCCGGGGCAACGTGCAACCGCGACCCGGCCACCCTTACGTTCGAGCTGCTCCACAACACCGATGATCGGCGCCGGATCAACCACGAACAACCGATCCGGCCACTCCACAACAGGCTTGACGGCACCTTTCTTGGTATTGCACGCGCGGTGTGCGAGTCGCTCGACACCACCCTTGGATTTGCCGCCCTTCTTGGCGGTGTTGATGCTGTCGATACTCGGGCCGCGCGGATCGTTAACCGACATGTCGGGATCGACGGGCTCGTCACACAGCCAGCAGCGCCAGGATTCACGATCGCCGACTTCTTGAAGAGTGCTCATGAGGAAACGGTACCGTGCGCACTTTTCGCTGCGTGAACAGCCAAAAGTGCGCACGGTACCGGTCGCGTGAATGTGACAGCCGTAAGCCCTACAGGTCCGCGATCGCCTCCAGTGGCTTGGTCTTGGCCGCTCGATTGGCCGGCCACAGTGCCGCGAGTACACCGACGATGCCGGAACCGACCAGCATCAACGCAACCTGACCCCACGGAATCGTGATCTCACCCAAGCCCTGGTCCCGAAGTGTGCTCACGAATCCCCAACCGAAACCGATTCCGAGCACCACACCGACGGCCGCACCGTAGACAGCGATGAGAACGGATTCGAGGTAGATCGTGCGCCGCATCTGCGCCCGCTGCATACCGACGGCCCGCAGCATTCCGATCTCGCGTCGGCGTTCCACGACCGAGAGCGCCAAGGTGTTGATGATGCCCAGGATTGCGATCACCACTGCCAGTGCGAGTAGCCCGTACAAGATCGCGAGCAACGTATTGATCTGCTGCCCTTGGGTTCCCTTGAACTCCTCACGATCCTGAACCTGAACAACCACATACTTTTCCGTGGCCTTCTCGAGTTCGCCGCGCAAGGCACTCAGATCGGTCCCCGGCTTCGCCTTCACGAGAACGGCAAAATCAGGCAGGCTGGTTGCCGGCATCAAGGCCTGGTACGCCTCGTCCGAGACGATCCACGATCCGATCAGCTGGTTGTCCTCGAACACTCCCGCAACGACAACCGGATACTGGGTCCCGTCCGCGCCCGTCAACGTCTGGGTCGATCCGACGGTCCAACCGTTGTCGGTCGACGTGGTCTGCGACACCATCATGTTGTTGCCCGACAGATCTGCGGTTCCCTCGACGATGTTGTAGTCGAGGACTCCGTCGATGGGCCCGTCCAACGACGCACCCTGTTCGTCCTGTCCGTTCACGGTGGCTCGAACCCCGTGCAGAGATGTCGCACTCTGCACATCCGGGAGCGCGCGTACTGCGTCGGCCGCGCCTCGCGGCACACCGATCGAATTAGGCCCGGACAGGATGTAATCCGCAGTGACACCCACGTCGACCAGCGCATTGATACTCGCCTTTGCCGAGGAACCGAACACACCGATGACCGTCACCAACATCAGGCCCAATGTCAGGGCAAAAGCCGTAGCCGCGGTACGACGCGGATTGCGGACCGCATTGGTGCGAGCCAGACGACCCACCGCACCGAACGGTTTGGCGAACACAACACCGAGTGCGCCCACGATGGGCTGCGACAGAGCGGGAGAGCCCAGCAGAACCGCGATGATCAACGCAAACGCTCCGCCGCCGACAGTCAGAGCGGCACCCTCACCCGTTCCCCGCGAACCGGCGACCACCAAGACAACACCGAGAACACCGAGGATGGCGCCGACAAGCGTCCGGACACGCAGCGAGTCACCGGTGGAGGCGAACTCCTCGCGCATCGCCGCGACCGGCGGAACCTTGGACGCCCGGCGCGCCGGCGCATAAGCACTGAGCGTCGTCACGACAACGCCGACAACCAACGCGACAAGAACCGTCCGCGGGCTGACCTGCAACGGCCCCTCCGGCAGTCCCACGTCGAAGGCATTGAGCAACCCGCGCAGACCGTACGCCAGTCCGATACCGGCCAGCAATCCGATGACACTGCCGATCAATCCGACGATCAACGCTTCGGTGACGACGGATCGGCCGACCTGAGCCCGGCTCGCCCCCACCGCCCGGAGCAACGCAAGTTCACGCAAGCGCTGCGCCACGATCATCGAGAAGGTGTTGTAGATGATGAACGTGCCGACCAGCAGAGCAATAGCGCCGAACGCCAGCAGGAAGTAGTTGATGAAACTCAGTGCGGTGTCGACCTCGGCCTTGGTCTCCTCACGGACCTCGTCTCCGGTCTGCACCTTCAAATCCGGGAAGACCTGCTCCACCCGTTGCTGCATGTCGGTCTGTGACAGTCCGGTGCCGGCAACGTCGATGTAGTCGACATGCTTGCCGTCCGTGAACAGGCTGCGTGCCTGATCGTCGGTGAACAACGCGCCGATGAAACCACCGGTGTCACTACCGGAACTGGTGTAGATACCGGACAACGTCACATCGACGATTCCCCGCGCCGGAACCAGAACCCGCGCCTGGTCACCGACCGACAAACCCGCGCGCTCCGCCGCACTCACGTTCAACGCAATATCTCCGTCGGCAGTAGGCGGCCCACCTGCCGAATACGGATCGGGCGGTGTGATCGCCTTGTCTTCCGGCAGGTACGACCCACCGATGCTCGGCGCACCGCCAGTCTGAACAGCACCGCCGTCGGCATTGATCAGAACGATCTGTCCACTCACGGCCGGAGCCACGGCGCGGACGCCGTCGATCGCAGCCAACTTGTCGACATCCTCGATCGGAACGCCACTGGTGTTGCGATCCGGCATCGACACCCGGACGTCGACGCCCTGAGCAGTGTTCTCGAAAATCGAGTCGAACGTCTTCTGCAACGTATCCGTGAACACAAACGATCCGGCGACAAACGCCGTACCGAGCACCACCGACAACACGGTGAGCGCCAACCGCACCTTGTGCGCCGCCAAGTTACGCAAGGACACCTTGCGCATCGGCGAATTGGTTACCGAAGCCATATCGTCAAGCTCCGGCTTCTACGTTGACCGGAACCTGCGGAGCATCCAGACGCTTCATCCGATCGAGAACGGAATCGGCCGTCGGCTCACGCAGTTCGTCGACGATCTTGCCGTCCGCCAGAAATACGACGCGATCCGCATACGCAGCAGCGCGCGGATCGTGCGTCACGATCACCACGGTCTGACCGAACTCGTCCACCGCGGACCGCAGAATCGACAGGACCTCGCCGGACGAGCGCGAATCGAGATTGCCGGTGGGCTCGTCGCCGAAAATGATCTCGGGCTGACCCGCCAGAGCCCGCGCACACGCAACACGTTGTTGCTGCCCACCCGACAGCTCACCCGGCCGGTGGTCCAGGCGGTCCTTCAATCCGAGCTTCGTCAGCACATTGTCCAACCACGCCGGATCGGCCTTGCGCCCCGCGATATCGAGCGGCAACGTGATGTTCTCGAGCGCCGTCAGCGTCGGCACCAGATTGAACGCCTGGAAAACGAACCCGATGCGATCGCGTCGGAGCGCCGTCATCTGCTTGTCCGACAGCCCGGTCAATTCGGTGTCCCCGATAAGAACCGAACCGGAACTCGCCGAATCCAGACCGGCCAGGCAATGCATCAACGTCGACTTCCCCGAACCCGACGGCCCCATGATCGCCGTGAACTCACCCCGAGCAAAATCTGCGGATACAGCGCTGAGTGCGTGCACCTGGGTATCCCCGGTGCCGTACGTCTTGGACAGGCCGACAGCGCGGGCCGCCACATCTTGGGCGTGCGAACTCATGATCGCCTTTCGTCTTCACTTCGGTGGGACTTCTTTGGTGGTTCTACTTCGGTGGTTCGAGCACCCCACAGCGCGCGGGCGCCAACGGGCATTGCTCCATCCTGTCGTCTACTCCGCGCCACCGCCATCAGGGACCACCCTGATTTCCGTCGATGCTTCCCTGAGTTGTCAACGGAAAACACACATGCTGACGACGGCCGCCCACTAGCCTTGTGACACACATCACTCGAGAAAGGTGGTCCGATGTCCGACGCCGCCACTGCAATCATCTTCGATCAACTCGAACACTGGGCGAGCGTAAAACCCGAAGAACCGGCCGTGACGTTCCAGGAAACCACCTACACATGGGCGCAGTGGCACAACCGCATCCTGCGCATCGCGGGCGCACTCGCCGAATCCGGAATCGGCCCGGGAGACACCGTCGCCTTCCTCGACAAGAACCATCTCTCCTGTCTCGAAATCACCTATGCCGCTTCACTACTCGGAGCTGCAAATGCCATTCCGAACTGGCGGCTGGCCGGCGAGGAACTCGACTACATTCTTGCCGACTGCGGGGCACGCATCCTTTTTGTCGGTAACGAGCTCCTCCCCCAGGTCGTTGCCTTGCGCGATCGCCTCACTGCCGTCGAACTGATCATCGCCGTCGGTAGCGAGAACGACGAATTCGAACCGTGGCTCGACGAAGCCGCGCCGTTGGCATTTCGTCCGATTGTCACGCTCGACAGCACGGCCCTGATCCTCTACAGCTCCGGAACGACCGGACGCCCCAAGGGAGTTCAGCTCACTCACCGAAACCTGTTCGCGCACAGCAACAATGTCCTCGAACTCCTACCCAAACGCGACGACGACATGTTCCTGGTCGCCATGCCGATGTTTCACGTCGGCGGAACCTGCTACGCCATCATGGCAATTCACGCCGGCGGACGCTGTTACTTCACCCGCGAAGCTGACGGACCGTCGATCTTCGCCGGGCTTGCCGCCGGCGCCAATATCGCCTTCCTGGTGCCACCCGTCATCGCCGGTGTGCTGGCGGCAGGTGATCAGGCCGTCGCAGCCTTCCGTGCCTTCAAACGCATCACCTACGGCGCAGCCCCCATGCCCCTCCCCTTGCTGCGAGGAGCACTGGCGGCCTGGCCGAATACCGAGTTCGTACAGGTCTACGGAATGACCGAAATGGCCGGCGTTGTCACAGCACTCATGCCCGACGTCCACCGCGACGAATCGCAAGTCGCACGGATGGCGTCGGCGGGCACCGCCATTCCGGGAGTCGAGATGCGCATTGTCGACCCCGTCACTCTCGACGACGTCACGGTGGGGAACATCGGAGAACTCTGGTGGCGATCGGAGCAATGCACTCCGGGATATCTCAACAAACCCGACGCAACCGCGGAAACAATCACACCGGACGGATGGCTTCGCAGCGGCGACATGGGCCGCGCGGATTCCGAAGGCTTTGTCTTCATCGAAGACCGCCTCAAGGACATGATCATCACGGGCGGGGAAAACGTCTACTCACCCGAAATCGAACGGGTTCTCGTCGAACATCCGGCCGTTGCCGAAGTCGCGGTCATCGGTGTACCGGACAACCGTTGGGGTGAAACCGTCAAAGCCGTCGTAGTTCTCACCGCCGACGCCCAGATCACCGAACTCGAACTGATCACATACACCCAGGGGCGCCTCGCAAAGTTCAAGTGCCCGACAAGCATCGACGTTGTCGAGATTCTCCCGAGAAATCCGACGGGCAAGATCCTCAAACGAGATCTCCGGAAGCCGTACTGGGAGAACCACGACAGCAAGCTGGTCTGAGCTCGCGTGTTGTAATGGGGTGGTGACCTCACGCCGCCCCATTACCGCCCAACTCTGCCCGTGCGGCACCGGCAACACCGTCGACGAATGCTGCGGAAAGTATCTCGACGCCGTAGCAACCGCACCGACCGCTGAAACCCTCATGCGCTCGAGATACACGGCGTTTGCGCTCATGAACGCTGACTATCTGCAGCAGACCTGGCATCCCGACCACCGGCCCGCCGTACTCGAGCTGGACCCACAGCAGCGATGGACACGGCTCGAGATTCTCGCTACCGAGCGCGGCAGTCTGTTCGATTCCGACGGCACAGTCGAATTCCGCGCGCACTACGTTTACGGAAGCGAACGCGGAAACCTCCACGAGCGCAGCAGATTTGCCCGAATCGACGGGCACTGGCTCTACGTCGACGGCGATATCGGTTAGGTAACTCCGCGCACGCCGTCGCAAGGCCGTGAACTGAGAGACCTACGATCGAAGCATGACAACGAACCGGACGAAATCAGTTGCCGCCATCGCTGCCATCATCGTGGGGGCGAGCCTGACCGCGTGCTCACAGACCGCAGAAACCACACCGACAGCAGTCACCACCTCGGTCTCCGCGACCACGAGCGCCGCCGCTGAACCGGCGCCAACCGACAGCTCGGACAAAACCGCCGCAGCAGTCGCCGAATCGAAGTTGACCGTCACCGACGTCCGGATCGGCTCGCACGAGAACTTCGACCGCGTCGTGTATGAAATGGGTGGAACCGGTACCCCCGGCTGGCGCGTCAAGTACGTCGACGCGGCTGTTCAAGAAGGTAGCGGCAAGCCCATGGACGTCGCCGGCGGCGCGATCATCCAGGTGCTGATCGACGGATCGGGCTACCCGTTCGACAGCGGCGTAGAACAGTACTCCGGCCCCAACCCCGTCCCCGGAATTGCCGGTGGAGTTGTCACCGAAGTCAACGGGTCCTCGGTCTTCGAAGGCGTCACACAGTCATTCATCGGTGTAACGGAAAAGCAGCCCTTCTCGGTGACGCTGCTGTCGGACCCGACTCGTGTGGTGGTAGACGTAGCCAAGTAGCGGGCTTGACCTCAAGCACACTCGAGGTTTTACCTTCGTGTCGTACCGGCCGCGTACTCTTCGTGGCCGGCGACCGAAGGGCCTGACACATGAGTATGGAAGTCACCGCGTGGAACGCGATGTACAACGCGATGCACGCGCAAGACGACAAGCGGCCTTTTTCGAAGGCGACGCTCAAGAGAATCGCGACGTTCGCGATACCGCAGAAACGCAACCTCAGCTGGTACCTCCTGCTGAGCGTGGTGACGGCGGCGCTCGCCGTCGCAACACCGGTTTTGGCAGGCCGGGTGGTCAACGCGATAGTCGGCGGCGACGCCGTCAAGGTTGTCGTGATCCTGGCGGTGCTGATCGCGGTTGTGGCAATTCTGGAGGCTGCGCTCGGACTGTTGACGCGCTGGCTCTCCGCGAGCATCGGCGAAGATCTGATCCTGTTGCTGCGGACCACGGTGTTCGACCACGTCCAGAAAATGCCTATCGCGTTCTTCACTCGGACGCGCACTGGTGCTTTGGTCAGCCGCCTCAACAACGATGTCATCGGCGCCCAGCGCGCGTTCAGTGACACCCTCTCCGGTGTGGTCAGCAATCTGGTCACCCTGATCATCACGCTGATCGTCATGCTCGGAATCTCCTGGCAGATCACTGTCCTCGCGCTACTTCTTCTGCCGATCTTCGTGATCCCGGCCAGGCGCATGGGCGCCAAGCTGGCGGCGCTCAATCGTGAAGCCGCCAACCATAATTCGGTGATGAGCACCCAGATGACCGAACGTTTCTCGGCGCCGGGCGCAACGCTGGTCAAGCTGTTCGGACGGCCATCACAAGAGTCTGTCGAGTTCGCGGTGCGCGCCCGACGCGTACGCAACATCGGC
Organism: Rhodococcus sp. KBS0724; assembly: GCF_005938745.2. NCBI lineage: Bacteria > Bacillati > Actinomycetota > Actinomycetes > Mycobacteriales > Nocardiaceae > Rhodococcus > Rhodococcus sp. KBS0724. The sequence continues at coordinate 1,864,122 of NZ_VCBX02000001.1, read as the reverse complement.
GTCCGGACGGCCATGCTTCAATCCGTTTTTGTCACCGCCCTGACGCTTGTCTCGGCCTTGGCCCTGGCCCTCGTCTACGGCCTCGGCGGCTACTACGCCTTGCGCGGGCAGTTGGACGCCGGTGCCGTTGTCTCGATGGCATTGCTGCTGACTCGGCTGTACTCGCCGCTGACGGCTCTCGCGAGCGCCAGAATGGACGTCATGAGCGCCCTCGTCAGTTTTGAGCGGGTCTTCGAAATACTCGATCTCGCGCCGCTCATCACCGAGAAGCCCAACGCCGTGTCGGTACCGGACGGACCGGTATCCGTCGAGTTCAAGAACGTGAAGTTCGCCTATCCGTCGGCGGACAAAGTGTCCCTCGCGTCCCTCGAGGAAGTGGCGATCCTCGACAGCCGCGGCGGCGAGAACGTGCTCCATGATCTGTCCTTCCGTACCGAAGCCGGCCAGATGGTTGCGCTCGTCGGAACGTCCGGCGCCGGTAAATCCACCATCGCTCAGATGATTCCGCGCCTCTACGACGTGGATTCGGGCTCTGTCGAACTCGCCGGCGTCGACGTCCGCGACCTCAGCGCCGACTCCATCCGCGAAACCGTCGGCATGGTCACCCAGGACGGGCACCTGTTCCACGAGAGTTTGCGATCCAACCTGCTGCTCGCACGGCCGGATGCATCCGAAACCGAACTCCGCGAAGTCCTCGAGCGCGCCCGCCTCACCGCTCTGGTCGCCTCACTGCCGGAGGGACTCGACACGGTTGTCGGCGAGCGCGGCTACCGACTGTCCGGCGGCGAGCGTCAACGCCTGACCATCGCCCGGTTGCTGCTCGCCCAACCTCGCGTTGTCATCCTCGACGAAGCCACCGCCCATCTGGATTCGACATCCGAAGCTGCTGTTCAGGAAGCACTCGGCGAGGCCCTTGCCGGCCGGACGGCAGTCGTGATCGCACACCGCCTGTCGACCATTCGCGCAGCCGATCTCATCCTGGTTGTCGAAGGCGGCCGCATCATCGAACGCGGAACCCACACCGAATTGCTTGCGCACAGCGGCCGGTACGCGGAGCTGTACCGCACCCAGTTCAACACCGGCAGTAAAGATCCCCACGATCTCGAGCCCAGCACCCTCTGAAGCCCAGCACCCTCTGATACAAAACAGGCGCTGCTCCCCGAATCGGGGAGCAGCGCCTGTCAGTTTCCGAGAAGAAGATCAGCTGTCGTAGCGATCGCGTCCGCCACCACGGCTGTCGCGTCCACCACGATCGTCACGTCCACCACGGTCATCACGACCGCCGCGTCCGCTCGGGCGTCCCTGCGGCGGGCCGAAATCGGGCTGCAGCTGAATCAGGACGCCGGAAATACGTGTCCGTCGCAGAGCCTCGAGGGTCTCGTTGGACAGATCGGCCGGCAGCTCCACGATGGAGTGATCGGGACGAATGCTGATGTGCCCGAAGTCGCTTCGACGCAATCCACCCTCGTTGGCGATGGCACCGACGATGGCACCCGGCACAACGCGATGACGCTTACCGACCGCGATGCGGTACGCCGCCAACTCCTGGCCCTCGGGTCCACGCGAACGCGGAGCCGGACCGTCGTCGAACCGGCGCGGCGGACGCGGTTCGCGCGGCTCGCGCTCACGACGCGGCGGTGCCGGCGGCTCGGGAGCGAGCAGGAAGGCGTCACCGTCACGCGACTGCACTGCCAAGGCGGCAGCGATGTCGATGAGCGGAACGTCGTGTTCCTGGTCGTAGTCCTCGATCATCTTGCGGAACAGTGCCAGGTTCTCGGATGCCAGGCTTTCGGTGATGGAGTCACCGAACTTGGCAACACGCTGCGCATTGACGTCGTCGACGCTGGGCAGCTGCATCTCTGCCAGCGGCTGGCGGGTTGCCTTCTCGATGGACTTGAGCAGATGACGCTCACGCGGAGCGACGAACAGCAGCGCGTCACCTTGTCGTCCGGCGCGACCCGTACGGCCGATGCGGTGGACGTAGGACTCGGTGTCGTGCGGGATGTCGTAGTTCACGACGTGCGAGATGCGGTCGACGTCCAGACCACGGGCAGCGACGTCGGTGGCCACGAGGATGTCGAGCGCACCGTTCTTGAGCTGACCGATGGTCCGCTCACGCTGCGTCTGCACGATGTCACCGTTGATGGCGGCAGCGGAATGCCCGCGAGCGCGCAACTTCTCCGCCAGCTCTTCGGTGGCCTGCTTGGTGCGGACGAAGATGATCATCGCCTCGAAGTCCTCGACCTCGAGGACACGGGTCAACGCGTCGAGCTTGCGCTGGTGCGCGACCTGGATGTACCGCTGCGTGATGTTCGACGCCGTCGAGGTCTTGGACTTGACCGTGATCTCGACCGGATCGTTCAGGTACTGCTTGGAGATGCGACGGATGGAACCGGGCATCGTCGCGGAGAACAGGGCGACCTGCTTCTCGCTGGGCGTGTCGCGGAGGATGCGCTCGACGTCCTCCTGGAAACCCATCTTCAGCATCTCGTCGGCCTCGTCGAGAACGAGGTACTTGAGATTGGTCAGGTCGAGAGTGCCCTTTTCGAGGTGGTCGATGACACGACCGGGCGTTCCGACGACAACGTGCGCACCGCGGCGCAGGCCGGACAGCTGGACGCCGTAGCTCTGGCCGCCGTAAATCGGCAAGACGTTGAGGCCGGGGATGTGCGCGGAGTACTTGCCGAATGCCTCGGCAACCTGCAGCGCGAGCTCACGTGTGGGAGCCAGCACCAGCGCCTGCGTCTGCTTGATCGACGTGTCGATCCGCGACAGGACGGGAACCGCGAAGGCGGCCGTCTTACCGGTACCGGTCTGGGCAAGTCCGACGACGTCCTTGCCTTCGAGCAGCGGCGGAATGGTGGCAGCCTGGATCGGCGAGGGCGACTCGTAGCCCACGTCAGACAGTGCCTTCAGTACCCGATCATCGATGTCGAGGTCGGCAAATGTTGGGGGTTCGGGGTCACGCTCAATATCACTCATTTGACCAGCAGTTTAGCCGAAGGAGTATAGACACGAGAACCGACCTGCTGAACTATTCCGACGTATCCGCGTTCACCGGGCGTTTCGCCTAGCGTAAGAAGCATGACTGAAGACACCGCCAACAGCCCCACTCGGACCGTCGTTGCCGTTGCACAGTTCGCCCCTGACATGAACAAGGAGGCGAACCTGAAGTCGCTGCGCACCCTGGCGGCCGACGCCGCAGGTCAGGGTGCAAAAGTGCTGGTCGCCCCTGAATACTCGATGTTCACTCCGCCGCGCAGCGACGAGCGTCTGATCGAGTCGGCCGAAGACCTCGGCGGCGACTTCGGAATCGGGCTGGCCGCCATTGCCGCGGAGTTCGGGATCTTCGTCGTCGCCGGCATGAACGAGCGCCTGCCCAACGTGAGCAGAATCTCCAATACGCTGGTGGTAATGGACCCGCGCGGTGAACTGGTTGCCACCTATCGCAAACTTCATCTCTACGACGCGTTCGGATATCTCGAATCCGCAGTGATCGCACCCGGCGAGATCGAAGAACCCCAGACCTTCCGGTGCGACGGCTTCACCTTCGGCCTCCAGACCTGCTACGACCTCCGATTCCCCGAAGTCACCCGAAGGATCGTCGACGCCGGTGCAGACGTACTGCTCCTGCCGGCGCAGTGGGTACCAGGCCCTTTGAAGGAAGACCACTGGACGACGCTGATCCGCGCCCGTGCGATCGAGAACACCATGTACATCGCCGCGGCAGATCAAAGCGCGCGCGGCGGCGCCGGCGCCAGCATGATCGTCGACCCCATGGGTGTCGTGCTGTGCTCTCTCGGCGAGCAGGTCGGCGTGGCGACCGCACAGGTCAGTAGAAGCCGAATCGACGAGGTCCGCGAAAAGAATCCCGCACTTTCGTTGCGGCGGTTCACAGTTACCGAACGGTGACGGGAGAACCGAGTAGCGTCAGAAGCATCGAGGTCGAACCTCAATCAGGACAGCTATGGCACAGTACCGAGACCGATTTGCCGCAGGCCGGGCCCTTGCCGCGATGTTTGCCCGGTCACTGGACTCTGCGCGACTCCACGACCCCGTCGTTCTCGGACTGCCGCGCGGCGGCGTCCCCGTCGCGGTCGAGGTCGCGTCGGCACTGGATGCACCGCTCGACATCCTCGTGGTGCGCAAACTCGGTTCCCCCCGAAATCCCGAACTGGCTCTCGGCGCCATCGGCGAAGGTGACACCCGGGTGCTCAACCACGACGTGATTGCCGCCGAGCGCGTATCACCACAGGCGCTGGCCCGGGTGGAAGAGTCCGAGCGAGCAGAACTCGAGCGTCGCGCACACCTCCTCCGTGCCGGGCGCCCGGCAGTGCCGCTCAGCGGGCGAACGGCCGTCATCGTCGACGACGGGATGGCGACGGGAGCGAGTGCCGCTGTTGCGTCGGTATGTGCCCGCGCGCAGGGTGCAACGGGAGTGGTCGTTGCCGTCCCCGTCGCGTCACCCGAATCGATCCGCCTACTTGCCGATTCCGCCGACCGCGTCGTATGTCCCTTCGTTCCGGCGATACTCGGCGGGGTCGGCGCCGCCTTCGACGACTTCCATCAACTGACCGACGCCGAGGTCGTTGACCTGCTCAAAAGCTGAGCTTTTCGACATTTCAGAAAAACTTTGTGATGTGTGCAACATTTTGCGCCCCGGTGCCGATAGCCCGGGTGGAGCAGAAACGACACAAGTGCTGAAGTTTTTCTGGAGGACATCGTGAGCATCTCGACCGATACCGTCGACGTAGTCGCAGCAGCTTGCCGCGACCGACTGGGTGACCCTTCCGCCTGGGTGGCTTCGGACGCCTATCGCGCGAGCCTGGCCCTGTGCATCATCGAATCCGTGCAGTCCAGTTGTGGGCACAGTGAAGTTGCCGTCGTCGACAGATACCTCGCCTACCGCCAAGCACGGGAAACCTCGCCCGTGACCGACGGCGCACGTGAACTCCTCCGCACCTTCGAGGAAGCAGGCAGTTCCGACCAATGGGCAGGCAAGATCGGCTCGTACAAGCGCCGCTACACCGCAACCGGCGTTCCGATCGAGGCGCAGCACATCCAGCAGGTCGCCGAACGCCTGCATCGCCTACACATCAACTCCGTCGAAGATCTGCTCGCCGCGGCCGATTCCGATCATGCGCTCGACGCCGTCCGGGAAGCCTGGACAGAAGCGTGCGGCGACGACGCCGAAGTCACGTGGGCGCATCTGCTGATGCTGGCGGGTATCCCCCATACCGATCTGGGCACCGCCGCCGACACGTTCATCAGCACGACACTCGGCACGACGCAGCCCCCGACGGACGCGGCCGAGATCCTGGCAGCAACCGCCGAGCAACTCGGCGTGGATTCAGACAGACTGGACTACGCAATCAGGCGCTGGCTGTCGATCCACGGGCGGTCTTTGCAGAGCGCAGCATAAGTAACCCGCTACGTTCGGTAACACCAATTCCCAGGTCGGGACTCAATTGGATCTACCGAATAGTAACGACAGTGCAAAATAACGACTAATGTGATGCAATGCACATCGTAGTTATCGGTTGTCACTGGAGGGGTCAAAGTGCGTGAGTTTTCAGTTCCACAGACATTCACAATTCCGGAGAACGCATCTATGGCGGATTCCGTGTTCCGGCACGCCAGCGAAGACCCCACATTCGTACCGTTCCAGCGCCTCGTCAACGGCGCCTGGGTCGACGTCACGGCAGCCGAATTCGCCAAGCAGGTCTCGGCCGTAGCCAAGGGCCTGATTGCCTCCGGAGTCGGGCTCGGCGACCGCGTCGCTATCCTCTCGGCAACTCGTTACGAGTGGGTTGTCACGGACTACGCGATCTGGACTGCCGGCGGCTGCACCGTCGCGATTTACGAAACCTCGTCCCCGGATCAGGCGCAGTGGATCCTCGAAGATTCCGCGACGTCGTTGCTTCTCGTCGAGACTGCCGATCACGCGTCGAAGATCAAGGAAGTCACCGAGGCCGCCCCGGCGCTTCGTGAGGTCCTCGTCATCGAATCGGGCGCTCTCGAAGACCTGACGAGTCGCGGCGCCGCAATCACCGACGAAGAACTCGACACCCGTCGCCACCAGGTCACAGCAGCATCGCCCGCGACATTGATCTACACCTCCGGCACCACCGGTCGCCCCAAGGGCGTCCAGTTGACGCACTCCAACTTCTACGCGGAGTCCGCAGCGTGCCGCTTGGCCATGCCGGAATCCATGGTTCCAGGCAAGAAGACTTTGATGTTCCTGCCACTTGCTCACGTCTTCGCGCGGGCAATCTCCTTCGGCGCCTTCGACTCCAAGGTGACCGTCGGCCACACATCGGACCTCACGACACTCCTCGAGCAGTTTGCCGTGTTCAAGCCGACCTTCATCCTCTCGGTTCCGCGAGTATTCGAGAAGGTCTACAACTCGGCACGCCAGAAGGCAGTCGACGGCGGCAAGGGCAGCATCTTCGACAAGGCAGCGGCCACAGCCATCGAGTACAGCGAAGCCCTCGAAAAGAACGGCCCCGGAATCGCGCTCAAGCTCAAGCACGCTGTCTTCGACAAACTTGTGTACTCGAAGCTGCGTGCTGCTCTCGGCGGCGACTGCGAACGCGCAGTATCCGGCGGCGCGGCGCTCGGAGCGCGTCTGGGTCACTTCTTCCGTGGCGTCGGCATCCCGATCTACGAGGGCTACGGACTCACCGAGACCAGTGCCGCCATCACGGTCAACACCTCGGCCGCGCAACGCGTCGGCACGGTGGGCAAGCCGATCAACGGTCATGCCGCTCGCATCGCAGACGACGGAGAACTCCTGGTGCAGGGACCGGTGGTCTTTGCCGGGTACTGGCACAACGACAAGGCCACCGAAGAGTCCATCATCGACGGCTGGTTCCACACCGGCGACCTCGGATCGATCGACAACGAAGGCTACGTCTCGATCACCGGACGCAAGAAGGAAATCATCGTCACCGCAGGCGGAAAGAACGTCGCTCCGGCCGGTCTCGAGGATTCACTCCGCGCGCACGCCCTGATCAGCCAGTGCCTCGTGGTCGGTGACGGTCAACCGTTCATCGGCGCGCTGATCACACTCGACCTCGAAACCCTGCCCGGTTGGGTCGAGCGCAACGGACTGCCTGCCGGAAGTCCCATCGGCGATCTGATCAAGAATGCCGATCTCATCGCCGAAATCGACTCAGCGGTCGCGGACGCGAACAAGAAGGTCTCGAACCCCGAGCAGATCAAGAAGTACACGATCCTCGAGGTCGACTTCACCCAGGAAACCGGTGAACTGACCCCGACGCTCAAGCTCAAGCGCAACATCATTCACGAAGCACACAAGGGCGCGATCACCGATCTGTACGCCTGACATCTCGGTAAGCCTGTGGCCCGGTTCGGCAATGATCACATCGTTGCCGTACCGGGCCACATCGCTGCGCTAGGTCAGATTCCGCGCCCCGGGTTGAGAATGTTCTTCGGATCGAACGCAGCTTTCACCGCGAGCATCAACTCACGTTCAACCGGACCGATCATGTCGGACATGTACGGCGCCTTGAGAACTCCGATGCCGTGCTCACCGCTGATCGTGCCGTCCAGCGCGAGGGCCGCGTGCACGATGTCGTCGAAGGCCCCACGGGCACGATCCTGCGCGCCCACTTCGGCGGCGTCGAACACGATGGTGGGATGGAGATTTCCGTCTGCGGCATGACCGAAGGTTCCGATGGTGACCGAATGCCGCTCGGCAGCTTCCTGAATACGTTGGAGCATGTGCGGCAAGGCAGGCACCGGTACGGCGACGTCGTCGAGCAACACGGTTCCCATCGCCTCTAGCGCCGGCAACGCCATGCGCCGCGCAGCGGTGAACGCGTCACCTTCCTCGGGATCGTCGGTGTGGAACACCTCGGTTGCACCGACCCGCGTGCAGGCCGCCGCGCAGTCTGCCGCTTCCTGCGCGGCAGACCTGCCGTCGCACTGAATGAGAAGCATCGCCCCCGCAGATTCGTCGAGACCCATTCTCGTGAAGCGGTTTACAGCGTCGATGGTCACTGCGTCCATCAACTCCATCTGGCACGGTTCGGCAACTGCGGCGACGGCCAGGACCGCCTCGATCGCTTTGTCCGCCGAGTCGAAGAACGCAACAACCGTGGTTGCAGCGGTGGGTGCGGTCCGCAACCGCATCGTGGCTTCGACGATGACGCCAAGCGTCCCCTCGGAACCGACCAGGAGATGGGTCAGGTCCAGCCCCGCCACATTCTTGCGAGTTTTTGCTCCGGTGCGGATCACGCGGCCGTCTGCGAGCACTGCGGTGAGCGCCGCGACATGATCACCGGTGACCCCGTATTTTGCGCAACAGATACCACCGGCATTGGTGGCCAGATTACCGCCGATGCTCGAGATTGCCCGGCTACCCGGATCCGGGACATACCAAAGCCCCTGTGCGCGAGCGGCATCCGCGAGGTCACCGTTGATCACACCCGGCTCCACCGTTGCCGTACGGGCCGCGGCATCGATCTCGAGAATGCGATTCATCCCCGCGACGCTGAGCACGATGCAACCGTCGAGCGCATTGGCGGCACCTGCCAAACCGGTTCCCGCGCCGCGGGTTACGACCGGGATGGAGAGTTCGTGGGCAACCGTCATCGTCGCGGCTACGTCGTCGACGGATGTTGCTTTGACCAGAGCCGCGGGAACCCCAGCGGTGGTCAGTAGCGATTGGTCCCGGGTATAGGCGCCCATCCGATCGGGATCCGTGGTCGCCTTCTCCCCCAGCACTTCCCGCAGCCGATCGCCCAGCATGTCCACCGTTGTCGTCATTTCGTGTGTCCTTCGTAGAAACCTCGCACATGCTTCTCGACAAGCTGCGCCGCAAAATCGGATTCACCGGCCGTTATCGCGTCGGCGATGGCTTCGTGCTCCGCGAGCAGAACACCGAGCGTGGCCGCCGAGTCCTCGATCGCCTCGAGTTCGCTCATCAGATAACCGGCAATACTCTCGCGCAGAACCGTCATCACCAACGCAAAGGCCCGGTTTCCACCGGCACCCGCCAAGGCGACGTGAAAGTCGACATCCGCGTCATGGAACGCGGACGCGTTGTTGTCTTCGGCGGCCCGACGCATCTCCTCGATGGCAACACGCGCGGCACCCGGAACCTCGTGGACACCCCGCAGGGCGGCAGCTTCGAGGAGAACCCGCAATTCGACCAGGTCCGGAAGCGGAACGGCGCCCACCTGCACAGCCGTGCTCAACGCAGTGGCTGCGGAATCGGCCGTGTTTTCGTGGGTGACCTTGGGGCGGGCCGTCGACACGGTATCGGCGCCGGTCACCAACCCTTGCGCCTGGAGTACACGCAGCGCTTCGCGGACAGTGGAGCGGCCCACCGAAAAAGTCTGCGCCAGTTCCTGTTCCGTTGGCAAGGACTCACCGACCGGCAAGGAACCGTCGAGAATCGCGTCGCGGAGCCGGCCCGACACCGCAAGGCTCAGCGGGATACGCGAGAGCGGAGTTGTGTCCATGCTGCCGACGCTACCTCTTGCCTGCTTGTCAGACAAACTGTTTAATAGAAGTGATTCGTGACCGGAACCACAACGACCCGAAACACACAACCAAAGGGTGTCGACATGACCGAAAAGCTCGAGTTGGATCCCGCAACCACCGCAGTCGTGCTCATCGAATACCAAAACGACTTCACCACCGAGGGCGGCGTCCTGCACGACGCCGTTGCCCCCGTTATGGAATCGACCGGACTCCTGGCAAACACCACGACGCTGGTCGAGGCTGCTCGCGCGGCCGGTGTCACAGTCATGCATGCGCCGATCACATTTGCCGAGGGTTACAACGAGATCACCTCGCACCCATACGGAATCCTCAAGGGAGTCGTGGACGGAAAGGCGTTCGTCAAAGGCACCTGGGGAGCGGCGATAGTCGACGAATTAACCCCGCAGGACGGCGACATTCTCGTCGAAGGCAAGCGCGGTCTCGACACTTTCGCGAGCACCAACCTCGATTTCATCTTGCGCAGCAAGGGAATCCGCACGATCATCCTCGGCGGATTTCTGACCAACTGCTGTGTCGAGTCCACCATGCGCACCGGTTACGAAAATGGTTACCGCGTCATCACTCTCACCGACTGCGTCGCGGGAACCTCAGTAGCGGAACATGAGAACGCCATCACTTACGACTACCCGATGTTCTCGCATCCCGTGACGTCCAAGGACGTGCTCGAGGCGCTCGCCTGACTCGACGACTGTGTGAATCAATGACTGTGCGCGAGAAGGAAATCACGGCTCACGGCGCTCACGCTGGCGTGAACCTTCTCGTGTAACAGGTCGTGGCCTGCGTCCTCGAATTCGCGCATCTCCACATTCGGCAGCGTCGACGCCCAGGTGCGCACCGGCTCGATCGGTGCCATCCGGTCGTCGACGCCGTGCACCACCAGGACCGGAATCCCGGAATCCGCCAAGTCCGTCCACCCGGCCTGGGCAACCGCGTTGCGCGGGATTCCGCACAAAACCGCCGACACAAAATGATGATCCTGATGCGTCAGCATCGACAACGCTGTCACGGCGCCGAGAGAATGCCCCATGACCGCCTGCGGGACACCGGGAAGCGCTTCACGGGCGATATCCGCCAACGTCGCGGCATCAGCGGCAAGATCCGACAACGGCGCACCCACCCCCGGCTCACCCTCGGACAGTCCGTGCCCAGTGTGGTCGATCGCCCAGACCTCCATACCGGAAGACGTCAGAGCGCCGGCAAATCGGTGGTACTGACCGCTGTGTTGCCCCAACCCGTGGAGGAACACCAGCGACATCACCGGAGTGTCGTCCCCGGAAGCAGGCCACCGCCGAAAATGGACCTGACCGCGTCGACCGTCAAAAAAGGGCATGGAGGACATTCTGCCCGGCTCGCGGTCTTTACGACGTGCCTTGAATCCCAACATGCTGTTTTGTCGGACATCTTTGTCAGACACTGCTGGCACAATCGCCCCTGTGTTCCTCCTCGATGATCAGATTATCTACAGCGCCAGTGACCTCTCGGCGGCCGCAACGTGCGAATTCGGCCTACTGCGGCGGCTCGACGCGCGGACCGGGCTGATCAAAACGGAGGGCGTCGACTCCGATCCGATGCTGGAGCGAACGTCCGCGCTCGGTCAGCACCACGAGCGTGAACAGTTGGAGCGGTTCATCGCCGAACACGGTGACGGTGTGGTTGTCATGGAACGGCCAGAGCACACCCGCGCCGGGCTCACCGAAGCGGCACTCGCCACGGTCGAGGCTCTGCGCTCCGGCGCCCCTGTCATCTACCAGGGAACGTTCTTCGACGGCCGGTTCCTGGGATTCTGCGATTTCCTGGTGCGCGAGGGTGATCGGTATGCGGTGTACGACAGCAAGCTGTCGCGGCACGCAAAGGTGTCGGCACTGCTGCAATTGGCCGCCTATGCGGACGCGCTGGGCCGCAACGCCATCGCCGCCTCCGATCAGGTACACCTGATGCTCGGCGACGGCAGCACGTCGTCTCATGACATCGGTGACATCGCGCCGGTGTTCTCGGCAAGCCGAGCCAAGCTCGAGCAGGTTCTCGACGAACATCACGCCGAGGGAACACCCGCGCAGTGGCTCGACGGCCGATACCTGCGCTGCGGACGGTGCGATACGTGCAGCGTGGAAGTCGAGAACCACCGAGATCTGCTCCTGGTGGCTGGTCTCCGGGGTAATCAGCGTCTGCAGTTGATTGCCGCCGGCATCGGTTCGATCGATCAGTTGGCCGTCAGCACCGGAACCGTCGACGGTATCCGCCGCGACACTCTGGAGAAGTTGCGCGCGCAGGCCGCGCTGCAGTTGCGCCAGGAACAATCCGGCGAAGCCGAGTTCCATATCTACAAACCGTCCGTACTCGGGGGGCTGCCGGTTCCGGACGACGGAGACATCTTCTTCGACTTCGAAGGTGATCCTCTGTGGGCGGAGGACGGTTCCACAGACTGGGGGCTCGAGTACCTGTTCGGCGTCGTCGAAGGTCCGGCGGAGAACTACGTGTTCAAGCCGTTCTGGGCGCATGACCGCGCCGGTGAACGCCAGGCGCTCGTCGACTTTCTCGACTACGTGACCGCGCGGCGCGAGGCTCATCCGGGGATGCACGTCTATCACTACGCGGCCTACGAGAAGTCCGCGCTCTTGCGACTCGCCGCGCGCCACGGAGTGGGCGAGCAGGTCGTGGACACGCTGCTCCGCGAGAACGTGCTCGTGGATCTGTATCCGCTGGTTCGCTCGGCACTGCGGATCGGGGCCCGCTCGTACAGCATCAAGAAACTCGAACCGTTGTACATGGGAGAACACGGCCGCGACGGTGATGTCGTCAACGCCGCCGCGTCCGTGGTTGCGTACTCCGACTACTGCGAACTACGCGAGCGCGGCAAAGACGACGAGGCCCGTGAACTGCTGCAAGGCATTTCCGATTACAACGAGTACGACTGCGAATCGACACTCCGACTGCGCAACTGGTTGGTCGATCGCGCGATCGAACACGACATCACCCTGCGTCAGCCGACGGGGCAGATCGCACTGCCGGTGGAAGATCTCACTGAAACCGAAATCGAACTACGCGAATTCGCCGGGCACAAAGCCGGTTCGACGCGTACCGCCGAGCAACATGCCGCAGCCCTCCTCGCGGCAGCCGTCGGGTACCACAGCCGAGAGAAGAAGCCGCACTGGTGGGCGCACTTCGATCGCTTGTCGGCACCCATCGAAGATCTCCTCGACGTCCGTGACGTGATGGTGGTGGACGTGCCTGACATTCAAGCAGACTGGCACAAGAACACTGCCAGGCAGAAGCCGCGTCGGCACATCCAGTTGACCGGAACCCTGGGCACGGGCACAACATTGAGTCCCGGCACCGACATGTATGCGCTGTACGAGGTCCCCGCCCCCGACGCCGTTGCCGGCGACAATCCGGCGCAGCGAGGCACCAACGGGGTGAAGATCGTCTCGGTCGCGAAATCCGGAAATCTCGACGTTGTCACCATCGAGGAACTGCTGCGAGGTGACGAATTCTCCGAGACTCCCGTTGCCTTGGCTCCTGGACGCCCGATCCCGACGGTGCCGATGGAAAAGTCCATCGCTGCAGCGGCATCCGAAGCCTGCGACGGATTGCCCGGGTTGCCGCGCCGCGCCGCGGTCGACATTCTGCGTCGACTTGCGCCTCGAACCCTTTCCGACGAAGCGCTACCTCCGGTCGGCGAAGGCAACGACTACGCGTCCGCGATCACGGCTGCCGTTCTCGATCTGGACGACTCCTACGTTGCCGTCCAGGGCCCGCCCGGCACCGGTAAGACGTACACCGGGGCGCGAGTGGTCAAGGCTCTGGTGGAGCAGCACCAGTGGCGGATCGGTGTTGTTGCGCAATCACATTCGGTGGTGGAGAACATGCTGGGCGGCATCGTCAAAGCCGGCCTCGATCCGGCTCTGGTGGCGAAGAAGGGCAGCCGCAGCCGAACTGCGGAGTGGACCGACATCACGGCCCAGCAGTTCCCCCGCTTCCTGGCCGAGGCGCAGTCCACAGGGTGCGTGATCGGCGGCACTGCGTGGGATTTTGCCAACACCGATCGAGTGCCCCCTGGCAGCCTCGATCTCCTCGTCGTGGACGAAGCCGGCCAGTTTGCGCTGGCCAACACCATCGCCGTTGCCGTTTCCGCGCGGAATCTGCTGCTACTCGGCGATCCCCAACAACTGCCGCAGGTCAGTCAGGGAACTCATCCCGAACCTGTTGACGAGTCCGCGCTCGGTTGGCTCGCCGAGGGGCACGGCGCTCTACCACCGGAGTTGGGGTACTTCCTCGAAAAGACCTGGCGGATGCACCCGGACCTGTGCGCGCCGGTGTCGGCTCTGTCCTACGAGGGCAAGCTCCTGTCACAAGAGTCGGTAAGTGCCGCACGGAAACTCGACGGTCTTGCGGCGGGTGTGCACACGGTGTACGTCGACCATTCCGGCAACTCGACGTATTCACCCGAAGAGTCTGCCGTGATCGTCACGCAGATCCGCGAACTCCTCGGAACACCGTGGACCGATCCCAGCGAATTCGACGGCACCCGTCCCCTGACCGAGGCTGACATTCTGGTGGTCGCGCCATACAACGCTCAGGTGGGCACCATCGAGCGTGACCTCACCGAGGCTGGGTTCACCGACGTCGAGGTGGGCACCGTCGACAAGTTCCAGGGACGTGAGGCGGCAGTCGCGATCGTATCGATGGCGGCGTCCGCGGTCGAGGACGTTCCACGCGGAATGTCGTTTCTGCTCTCCCGCAACCGTCTCAATGTTGCTGTCTCACGCGGAAAATGGTGCGCCATCATCGTCCGGTCGTATGCACTGACGCAGTACATGCCGACTACTCCCGCTGGGTTGGTGGAACTCGGAGCCTTCATGCGCCTGACGGCCGGCTAGCCGAAGCACTGACCGTCGCCGCGATACGTGGGTACCGCGGTGGCGGTGCCGTCGGCATCAACCAGATGCACGTGATCGAACCGCTCACACAATTCACCGGCCTTCGCGTGACGGAACCACACGCGGTCACCGATCGCGATGTCGCCGGCAGCCCGTCCGGTGACCGGCGTCTGCACCTCTCCTGCGCCTTCGTTGCGGAGCAATGTCAGGCCCAGTGGACGCATCGGTTTCGGAACCCTCGCGGCGCCTGCCGGCCCGGAGGCGATGTACCCACCACCGAAGAGTGTGGTGACCTTCGGCGTCGGTTTACGAACCGCGGAGAGCGCAAAGAACAGAGCGGGGTCCGGACGGAAGGCGCGGTATCTGTCGAAGAGCGTCGGTACGTACAGTCCCGAACCCGCTGTTACTTCGGTGACCACCGAATCGGCAGAACTGACTTCGAGTGACCCGGTGCCACCACTGTTCACAATCTCGAGGGTGCCCACCGCATCAGTGACCGCAGAAACAACGGCCCCTCGCCGGTGCGACAACTCCCGGGCCGATGCCTTCTTTACCCAGCCGATCGGCGCGCTGGTGTCGGGCAACCCGGCGATCTGCGCTTCGTAGAACATGACCCCGACAACGGAGAATCCGCGTGACCGCGCACGCAAGGCCAGTGCGGCAACATCATTCGGTTCGCGAAGCGGCGAGCGTCGGACGCCCAAGTGTATCGGCCCGATCCGCAAGGATGCGTCCACGTCGAGGCACACCCGAATCGGCGCAGTTCCGGAGGCAGCGGATCTGATGACGTCGAGTTGAGCGTCGTCGTCGATCATGAGCGTGATCGACGCGATCGCAAGAGGATCGCCGGCGAGTTGGGCCAATGCTCCACGATCCACGGTGGGATATCCCATCAGGATGTCGCGGGCACCAAGACCGACCAACCACAATGCTTCGCGGAGTGAGTAGGCCATGATTCCGCGAAATCCACCCTGCTCGGTGAGCCCGCTGCCCAGAGTTTCCTCGAGCACGGCGCGGCACCGGACCGACTTACTCGCAACCCGCACCGGAGTTCCCCCGGCCCGGCGAACCAGATCGGCGGCATTGCTGCGCAGGGTCGTCAGGTCGAGAGCGGCCAGGGGCGGGTCGACATCAGCGGTAGCGGCAGTAAGTCGATCCAGTGTTGTTCTCACGTGTGTCCTATCTTCGGGGCGTTGCGGCTAAGTCAACACCCGAATTGGACGCATGTCCATGTCGGGTCAGTGCGGCGCCTCGATCGCCTTTCCGGCAATGACCTGAACCATTTCGCCGAATTCCGCAATGGTTGCGTCGGAGTCACGATCGACAAGCCAGCGCAGCACGAGCCCGTCGATCATCGCCAGACTCCATCGCGCCAACGCTTGCAAAGACTCGGTCCAGACAGTTCCGGAAATCTTGGCGCACTCTTCGAGAAAAGTGATGGCATGCTCGTCCATGATTCGGTACTGGTCGCTGGCGACGGCCCCCGCGCGCTCGGCACCGAGGTTACGACTGCGCAGAGCCTGAGCCGTGATCTCGTAGGTCAGCAACTGCCGATCAGGCGTCGCCTCGATAAGAGGCCACATTCCCGTCAAGCCAATGTGCAGCAATTCCTTCAGTCCTTGGATCCCCGTCAGATCAGGTGCGTGGCGGACCTGCCCGAAGGCATGCTGCAACGATTCACTGAGCTGAACGATCAGCGTCTCGCCCATCGCAGCGATGAGCTCCTCTTTGCTCTCGAAACAGTAATGAACCACGCCCAGCGATACGCCCGCCTCTTCGGCTACGGCACGAACCGTCACTGAACTCACGCCGCGCTGTTCGGCGATGGATATGGCAGATTCGATCAGTTGTGTGCGGCGCTCGTCCGCCGGAAGCCTGTTCAGCATCCCATGATCGTAGAACGGAGAGCGGAAAAACTAGGCGCAATGCTTGCTTGGACGAACGTCCAAGTACATGATTGTCGAATGGCTTCAGAAACTTGGCAGAACTGGGCAGGCACTCAACGCGCCTCACCGCGACAATTCGCAACCCCGAGAAACACTCGTGAGCTCGCCACACTTGTTGCCGAAGCCGCAACTCGCGGGTGGCGTGTCAAAGCAGTCGGGGCCGGTCATTCCTTTACCGGCGCTGCCGTCACCGACGGAGTTCTTGTCAGTCTCGACAACTTCTCCGGGATCGAATCGATCACGCCTACCGATGACGGGGCTCTAGTCACAGTCCTCGCCGGCACCCGCCTGCGTGCCCTCAACGAGGCGTTATGGGAACGCGGTTACGCGATGACCAACCTCGGCGACATCGACGCCCAATCCCTTGCCGGAGCCCTCGGTACCGGAACACACGGGACCGGCGCCGCATTCGGTGGACTGTCGACGCAGATTCACAGCCTCGAAATCGTGACAGCCGACGGCGCAATTGTCACCGCCTCCGCGGATCAAAATCCGGAACTGTTCGAAGCTGCCCGAATCGGCTTGGGCGCGATCGGCATCATCACCAAGTTCACGCTCTCGTGTTCACCTCGATTCACGTTGCACGCAGTTGAAAAACCCGACACGCTGTCCCACATCTTGGACACTATGGAAGACGAGTGCCGCGGCGTCGACCACTTCGAGTTCTACTGGTTCCCCCACACCGATCGAGTCCTCACCAAACGGAACACGCGTCTCCCCGGCGACACGCCGTTGAACCCTGTCGGCGCGATCCGAAGCTTCATCGAGGACGACTTCATGTCGAACACGCTCTTCGAGGGCGTCAACCGCATCGCCGCACGCGCGCCGGCCGCCATCCCCACTATCAACCAGATCTCGTCACGCCTGCTCGGCGCACGCGAATACACCGACCGCAGCTACCGGGTATTTGCATCGCCGCGCCGGGTGAAGTTCAAGGAAATGGAATACGCCGTCCCGGCGGAACACGTCAAAGATCTACTCCACGAGATCAACCAGTGGCTGGAGAGAACCCGAACCAACGTTGCGTTTCCCGTCGAGGTTCGCTTTGCCGCCGCCGACGACGTGTGGCTCTCCACCGCCAACGGCCGCGATACGGCGTACGTCGCGGTGCACCAATATCACCGCCGGTCCGAGACCGAGTACTTCGCCGCAGTCGAAGCGATGGCAAAAGCCGTCGACGGCCGGCCGCACTGGGGCAAGATGCACAACCGGTCCGTCGACGACTTACGCCCCACGTACGCAAAACTCGACAACTTCATCGCCGTCCGAGACAAGTACGACGCGGACCGCGTTTTCGACAACGACTACCTGCGCCAGGTTCTCGGCGAGTGAGTTCGCTTCTCTAACGCAGCAATTCCGCTTTCCGCGATTCACTGGCAAACGACGCCTTGATCGAATTGCGGGCCAACGTCTCACGTTCGGACTCGGTCAACCCGATTGCTCGACCGAGTTCGGCGAAGTTGTCGTCGACGTACCCGCCGAAGTATGCGGGATCGTCGGAATTGACTGTCACGACGAGCCCGAGGTCGAGCATCGTCCGCAACGGGTGATCCTCGAGCTTGTCGAACACGCGAAGACGAACATTCGACAACGGGCAGACCGTCAGCGGGATCTCCTCGTCCACCAGGCGCTCGACCAGCGCCGGGTCTTCGAGAGCGCGGACGCCGTGGTCGATGCGTTCTGCACCGAGGATGTCGAGCGCCTGCCAGATGTACTCCGGCGGGCCTTCCTCACCGGCATGGGCAACCACGTGAAGCCCCTCGGCGCGAGCCCGCGCGAACACGTCCTCGAAGAGCGACGGCGGGTTACCCACCTCTGCAGAATCGAGGCCCAGACCGACAATTGGGGCCTGCAACCGGATGATCTCCGAGAAGATCTCCTCGGCATCCCTGACCGGTTGATCACGCAGAATCGCGGCAATGGCGCTACTGCTGAGTCCGAACTCCCGCTCGCTGGATGCAACGGCATCCATGATTCCGTCGAGCACCTCGGTCAACGGAACACCCCGGACGACGTGCGCTTGCGGGTTGAAGAAGAACTCGGCGTGCGAGACACCTGCAGCGGCAGCACGACGGAAGTACGCCCGCGTGAGATCCGCAAAGTCCTCGGCTGTGCGCAGAACTGCCATGTTGGCAAAGTACAGATCGAGGAACGACTGCAGATCCGAGAACTCGTAGCGGGACTTCAGGTCTTCGATGTCCTTGTAGGGCAAGTCCATTCGATTTCGCTCGGCGAGGCGGTAGATCTGCTCGGGTTCGAGCGAACCCTCGATGTGCATGTGCAGTTCGGCAACTGGTGTAGCCATGTCGTGTTACCGACCCTTCCATACGGGCGCGCGCTTCTCGGCAAAAGCCGTCGCACCTTCTCGTGCATCCTCGGATCCGAAAACCGGTGCCAGCAACTGCAACTGGTTGGCAAAAGCCTCGTCGTCCGACCATCCAGCGGCCTTGACCATGATCTCCTTGGTGACCGCGACGGCCAGCGGACCGTTACGGCTGATGCGGTCAGCGAGAGCCAATGCACCCTCCAACGCCTGACCCGGTTCGGTCAGCGTGTTCACAAATCCGTACGAATGCGCTTCCTCCGCGGTGAAAGCATCACCGGTCAGGGCATATTCCAGGGCCTTCTGATACGGAATGCGCTTGGGCAGACGGAACAATCCGCCGGCGCCTGCGGCCAGACCGCGCTTGACCTCGGGGATTCCGAACTTGGCTTCGCGCGAGGCAACGACCAGATCCGTGGCCAGCACCAACTCGGTGCCGCCGGCCAACGCGTAGCCCTCGACCGCCGAAATGATCGGCTTGCGCGGCGGCCCTTCGGTGAAACCGAGTCCTCGCCCCGGGACCAGGACGTTCTCGCCGGTCACAAATGCCTTGAGATCCATCCCGGCACAGAAATTTCCGCCCGCGCCGGTCAGCACTGCCAATGACAGCTCGTCATCACCGTCGAGTTCTTCGACAGCAGCCGCCAATCCGTGACTGACCGCCGCGTTGATCGCGTTTCGTGCCTCGGGCCGGTTGATCGTGATGATCAGCGTCCGCCCGCGCCGCTCGGTGAGTACCTCGTCTGCCATCTGGCTCCCTCTCGTAGTCTTGACGACGCCGCGCACTCGCTCACGCGACGTTTCGTTCGACAATACGGACGAAGCCTTCCGCATCGATCTGCGCGGTGTCATGGGTGCAGAACCAGCCCTGCGTGAAACGAGACGACGTCACTTCCGGCGAATTCCAGTACCGGCGCGCGACACTCGGCCCCCGGCACCACAGTTCGCCGTATCCGCCCGGCGCGTCGGGTCCGTACAACGCGACTTCCATTCCGCCGAAAGCGATTCCCACACTCCCCAAATGTGTCGAAGCCGATTCGATCGGCAAGATCAGTCCCCCGCCACACGTCTCGGTCTTTCCCCAACCGATCACATGCTGCGCAGCCGGAAATGCCGCCAGTAGCTTCTCTTCCTCCTCCGCCGTGACCGGCGACCCACTGCAGTCCACCCACTTCACGGATCGTGAACCGGCCCGTGCCGCCGGGCCCACCGAAAGCAATCGTGGTTCGAGGAGATCCTCGGGGCGCCCGGTGACAATGTCGACGGTATGGGTGCACTCACGCCAAAAATCACCCGCAACGACGACGGTACCGCCGACCACCAACGTGGCGAGCACATGAACCAACTGCCGGACGGATCGAAAATCACTGTCAACCAGAAGATTTCGCACACCCTCGACGCCGTAGTCCCGCGAATGCAGTAACGCCTCGATAGTCGAGAGCACATTTTCGTTGCTCAATTCGACGCCCAGCATCGCACCGGACGGATCTGCGGTATACGCCAGAACCGCCAACTCGTCCGGCGCAGCACCGTCGTCGATGAACGGAACCCCGTGCGGCAGTTCCCCGTCGAGCACCAGCACCGACCCACTGTCCGCGATCACGGCGGAAACCTCCGCGTCGGCCCACTGCGCACCGAGGGACACCGGAACTCCACCGGCCAGGATGACGCCGAGGCACGCTTCCAGCCACCGAACACCGGCCGCAAACCGAATGGCCACCCGATCGCCGATCTCGATTCCCCGCGACTTCAACCCGCCGGCAACCCGAGACGATTCGGCCCACAGTTCGGCAAAGGTGATCTGCTCCCCATGCACCTCCTCGACCGCCGTTCGCCCGGCAAACCGGTGCACCGCAACATCGAGTAACTCCGACAGTGACGGCTCCAACTGCCGGTAGCGCAGCAGACCGTCCGTTGCCCGACTGACGCGTGTATCCGTGAGCAGCCCATTCGAACAGTGATACTCCACAAGCCTCGACCGCATCTGTACCTCCACAGACCGTGACAAACCCACACCCGGTCATTCGACTATATGACGTGAGTCACACGTAGTGGAGCACTCTGGCGATACCCGTGTACTTACGTGCCTGTATAGACGGCCTTTCCGGGACCGACATCGAGGAAGCTGCGCACGGCGCCGCGTAGGTCGTCGGTCTCGAACAACGCTCCTGACACTGTCGGTGTCACCGCATCGGCATGAGCGATTCCGCCGGAACGCCACGCCGCCACGATCTGCTTGGTCGCATCATGCGCCCGCGTCGGCCCGTCGGCCAACCGCGCCACCAACGCCCGTGCGGCCACATCGACGTCGTCGTGGACGGCATTGACCACGCCCCAGGCCGCCAGCGTCGCGGCGTCGTACAGATCGCCCGTCATCACCAGTTCACGAGCACGCCCGGAACCCGCCCGCTCGGCCAGGCGTTGCGGTCCACCCATCGACGGCGTCAGCCCGACCACTGTCTCGACCAGTCCGAACTTCGCCTTGGGCGCGGCGAGAATGATGTCGCAGGCCAGAGAAATCTCGAATGCGGCCGTCAGCGTCAAACCATGCGCGGCGTAGACCACGGGACACGGCAGGGCCTCGAGCGGGTGGCAGATCTGCGCAAAAAGCTCGCGCCACAACTCGGCGCCCTGCTCGGCGGTCAACCCGTCGAAAACATGGACGTCGACACCGGCCGAGTTGACCTTGCCCTCCGCCCGCAGCAAAACCGCGCGCGGCGGCGCCGCAGTCAACGACGCGATATCCGCGATCACGGCGTCGAACATCGCCTGATCGAACAGATTGAGCGGACCGTGAGCGAAGGTCAGCACGGCAACCTCGGCGCCGCCATCGGTGCGGATTCGCTCAAGACGGGTGGGATGCGGATCGGAAGCAGTCATGGCCGTCACCTTGCCACAGCCGACGGCGGCATACGATCACGGAGTGGACGGTCTGAGAAAAGCGCTTGCCGACGTTGTGGGACAACGGTTCGTCACCGACGATCCCGATGTTCTACGCTCCCGCTCAGTCGATCACACAGGCAGATACAGCGGGCGCGCTCAGGCCTTGGTCCGCCCGGCCGATACCGCGGAAGTGGCCGCCGCGCTGAATGTCTGCCGGCAATTCGGCGCACCCGTCACTGTGCAGGGTGGACGCACCGGACTTGTTGCCGGAACGGTGCCAGAACACGACGACGTTCTGCTCTCCACCGAGCGCCTCACGACGATCGGCGATGTCGACGCCGCAATGGGGAGGATCACCGTCGGCGCGGGAGTGACACTTGCACAGGTACATTCCGCGGCGGCTCACGCCGGATTGAAGTTCGGCGTCGATATCGCGTCGCGCGATACGGCGACAATCGGCGGTATGGCCGCCACCAATGCCGGTGGGCTGCACACGGTTCGATACGGCAACATGGCCGAGCAGGTAGCCGGACTCGAAGTGGTGCTCCCCGACGGTACGACGGTGCGCCGCTCACCGAACGTGCTGTCCGACAATTCCGGCTACAACCTGCCGGCACTCTGGGTGGGCAGCGAGGGAACGCTTGGTGTGATCACCCGCGTCGACCTGGCACTTCACCCCGTCCCGAAGCACCGGGTCACCACACTCATCGGGTTCGATTCACTGGGCGCCGTTGTCGATGCCGGACGCATTCTGCGTACCGTCGGCGGCGTCGACGCGCTTGAGCTACTCGACGGCCATGGTTTGGAACTTGCGGCGAGCAGATTGGGTGCCGTCGTTCCGACGGGACGCCGGTGGTACCTGCTGGCCGAGGTATCCGGGGCACACGACCCCTCCGAAGAGGTGAGCTCCACCATAGATCTGATCAATCCACCGGACGCGCCCGCCGTGGCACTCGATGTAGCGGGTTCCGCCCGATTATGGACTGCACGTGAATGTTTCGCAGAAGTCGTAGGGTTGTTCGGCCCACCCCTCAAGTTCGACGCGGCACTCCCCCTCGACACCCTGGCGGCATTCGCGGACGCTGCGGTCGGCGTTGTCGCAGAGCACGCACCGGACGCGATCCCGATCTTGTTCGGCCATGTAGCCGAAGGAAACATTCATCTGAACATCCTGAATTGCCCGGACGCCGACGCCGTCTACCTCCGCATTCTCGAACTGGTGCGCCACTACGGCGGAAATATCAGTTCCGAGCACGGAGTCGGCTCGCTCAAACGCAACTACCTCGACATGGCGCTCACACCGGAGGACATCGGGACCATGTGGGCGATCAAGCGAGCCTTCGACCCGGACGACTTTCTCAACCGCGCAGTAATGTTTCCCGACTCGCTTCGGCGCTGACACCTATCGGCCGAACACTGTTGTTTCGCCTGTCGGCGTTCGAATTCAGTGCCCATGGTGAGCGTGCGCATGCTCCGACACAGGCGCCGTTGCGTTGTCAGCAGTCACAGTGAATTCGGCGGTACGCACCACACCATCGTGTTTGAAGTCCAAGAACAATCGATAGTCTTCGGCGCTCGGCATGGTGGCGTAGAAGATGATTGCCGGCCCGGCCGGGGTAACACCGTCACCCGGATGCCCGTCCGGATGAACGTGGAGATACGCAAGATCGGACGCGCGCAGCGCAACCAGATGCCCGTACGCAGCGAGGTAGGGCTGTAAGTCCATGACGGGGTGTCCGTCATAGCTGACCGAGAGCGTGAGCTTCGACGTCTGGCCCGCGTGGGCTGAACCAGTGAGGGAAACCGTGTAGCCGTCGACCTCCGCGGTGGCGGCCGCAGCTGGCAACGGCCGCGGGTCATAGGCGCCGACGACGCGTACGTCCGCGCTCAACGTGATTCCGTCGCCACCCTCCGGGGTGAAGTCAGCGAAGACTCGGTATTCCCCGGCGTGAGTGAAATCGACTGGAACATGCCAGGTTCCGGACGCATCGAGTTCAGGATGCACGTGCTGGAATCCGGTCAGGTCGCGGCCCACCACGATCAGATGCAGTTGCTTGGCATGCGTGTCCGCGTACCGGGTCAACGGAGTTCCGGTCTTGTCGATGATCCGGAACTGCAGGGGTACGCGCTTGCCGACGGCAGCCTCCGACGTTGCCAATTCCAGTGTGTAGCCGTTTTCGCTGAACATGTTGCCCTCCAAGGGTCAGGTCGGCAGCGCTTCTCCTGCCGTCTAAGTCGGGTTCCGCACTCGTTGTCGCCGAACCCATTGCAATTTGTACCATACCCCCCTAGGGTATGCAACGAACGTGAACGAGTCACCTCAAATTCACTCGAAGGAGATCTGATGTGCACCTTCGCCAAGCGCTGCCCGAACGAGTTCCTCCCAGCCATCACTCATACCCCATACCCGTAAGGAACAGGCGAAATGATCACTCAGGCACAATCCACCCGTAAGTGGTGGGCGTTGGCGTTGATCGCCGCCGCTCAGTTCATGGTCATCATGGACACCTCGATCATCGGTGTCGCCCTCCCCCAGATGCAGAGCGATCTTGGTTTCTCCCAGGAAGGCCTGACGTGGGTGTTCAACGCCTACGTCATCGCATTCGGCGGACTGCTCCTCCTCGGCGGGCGCCTGTCAGATCTGTTCGGTGCCCGCAGAGTGTTCACCGCCGGTTGGCTGATTCTGCTGATCGGTTCCGTTGTCGCCGGTGCCGCCGGTAACGTCGCCGTCGAACTTGCGGGCCGCGCAGTTCAGGGCGCCGGCGCCGCACTCATCGCGCCGTCGGCGCTCACCCTGCTGATGATGCTGTTCGGCAGCACGCAAAAGGAAATGACCAAGGCGCTGTCCATCTACGGTGCAGCCGCCCCGGCGGGCGGTACGGCCGGTGTGTTCCTAGGCGGCGTCATCACCGAATACACCAGCTGGCCTTGGGTCTTCTATCTCAACATCCCCATCGCAGTCGTCGCATTGATCGCCATTCCCTTCCTGATGCCTAACGCACCGGCGCGTACCGGGTCGATCGACTTCCTCGGCGCTCTGGCGGTCACCGCGGGCCTCGCTGTCGGAGTCTTCGGCATCGTCAGGGCACCTGACGTCGGTTGGGGATCCGGGCAGACGTGGCTGGCACTCGCCGTCTCGGCCGCTTTGTTGGGCGCATTCGTGTTGATCCAGTCCAAGCGTCGGGAGCCACTGGTGCGGCTGGGAATCTTCAAGGCGCCCAATCTCGGAGCCGCAAACATCGCTCAGCTCGTCCTCGGAGCCGCCTGGATACCGATGTGGTTCTTCCTGAACTTGTACCTGCAGCAAGTGCTCGGATACAGCGCCTTCCCCGCCGGTGCGGCGCTGCTGCCGATGACGATCTTCGTCATGCTCGGCATGATCGTCGTGGCGCCACGGGCCATGGCGCGCTTCGGCGCAAAAGCGATGATCGTGGCCGGTTTACTGGTCCTGGGAATCGGTTTGGGGTGGATGTCGTTGATCCGGCCCACCGGTAACTTCTGGGTCGACGTGCTGCCGGCTTCTCTGGTAGCTGCGGCCGGTATGACGCTGGCGTTCATTCCTTCACTGGGTACGGCGATTTCGGCCGCACGCCCAGAGGAGGGCGGATTGGCTTCCGGCATTGTCAACGTCAGTTACCAGGTCGGCTCGGCTGTCGGTCTCGCGGTGATGACCGCGATCGCAGCGGTGTTCGGCGCTGATCAACTCGGTGACCTGACGGAGTTGACGAACGGGTTCTCCGCAGTGTTCATCGGCGCAGCCGTCATCGCAGTGGTGGGCGCTGGGATCACCGCGGTAGTGATGCACTCACCCAAGGTCGAAGAGCCTGACCGGAGCCTTCAATCTTCTCACCGGAGTGAAACAACATGAACCTGAACGCCAGAACCGCGTCGGAACGACGCAATGGCATGCGTCTGTTCTTGATTCGCGACTACCGCCTTCTGTTCAGCGCCCAGATCATCGCACTGTTCGGCACCGGATTGGCGACGGTTGCACTCGGCCTGCTCGCCTACGAACTGGCCGGACCAGCGGCAGGCGCCGTGCTCGCGACAGCGTTGACGATCAAGATGTCTCTGTACGTCCTGATAGCGCCACTCGCGGCAGCTTACGTAGATCGATTGCCGAGACGGGCTTTCCTCGTCGCACTCGACGTCATTCGCGCAGCGGTAGTGATCGCCTTGCCCTTTGTCAGCGAGGTCTGGCATATCTATGTGCTGGTTGGCGTTCTCCAAGCTGCGTCGGCAGCGTTCACGCCCACGTTCCAGGCGGTCATCCCGGACATCGTGACCGACGAGGCCGATTTCACCCGCGCACTGTCGGCGTCGCAGGTCGCCTACACGATGGAAAGCCTGCTCAGCCCTGTTCTTGCGGCCGTCGCACTGTCCTTCATGACGTTCGACGTGCTATTTGTTGCCACCTCTGCGGGCTTCGCTCTGTCCGCGCTGCTCGTACTCGCTACCCGAATCCCCAACGCTCGTCCCAGCACCCACAGGAAGGCGTGGGACCGGATCGCGTCAGGAGTGCGGACCTTCGTGGTCACGCCCCGACTGCGCGGCATCATGGCGCTCAACCTGGTGGTGGCGGCAGCGGGTTCGATCGTCGTGGTCAATACCGTCAACTACGTCCGGGACTGGCTCGGCGGAACCCAATCCGACGTGGCCTGGATGCTTGCCGCGTCGGGCACCGGCACATTGGTGACCGCACTGCTTCTGCCACGCATTCTCGACCGAACCGCCGAACGCACCGTGATGACAGCAGGTTCCGTCGTCCTGGTTTTCGGTGTGAGCGCGGCAGCATCCCTCGCTGTGGCCGGCGTGCTCGCATGGACACTCACTGCTGCAGTGTGGGCACTCATCGGCGCCGGGATGGCCATGATCGTCACACCGACCGGAAAGGTGCTTCGGCGGTCTGTCGACCCTGCAGGTATCCCGGAAGTGTTCGCAGCCCAGTTCTCCCTGTCGCATCTCGCCTGGCTTGTCACCTATCCGATCGCCGGATGGGTTGGCACGAGTGCAGGATTCGCACTTACCTGGAGCATCCTCGCAGTCCTTGCAACAGCAGGAGCCGTTGCAGGATGGGCACTTTGGCCTCGCGAGACCGCCGCCCGAATGCCCGCACTGTCAACGGCCCGCGCAACCTACGAAGCCACGCGAGACGCAGGCACCCTGGCAGCTACCCAGTGCGCCTGCGCTCGCCCAGTCTGAGCCGGGACGAATCTCACTCCCGCAGTGAGGTTTCCCGACTCGCTTCGGCATTGAGCGCCATCGCGTCGTCGTGTGCGTCTCCGCGCAGAGGCCGAGCGAAGCACACCGAAGCGACAAAGCCGATCAGCAGCACCCCTGCCGGTAGCCAGATCGACTCCGACATTGCCGTACTGAACGGTTCGCGAACTACCTCGGGCAAATGTCCGACGCCGGCTTCGGAACTACCGCCGGTCAGGCCCTGAGCTGCCAATCGTGCGGTGATCAGGGCGCCGATCGCGGCACTACCGAGCACAGCACCCACCTGCCGGGTGGTGTTGTAGACGCCGGCGCCGGCGCCGGCCTGCATCGGAGGCAGGTTGTGCGTCGCGGTCGCTGCAAGCGGCGACCAGATGCATGCGTTGGCGAAGCCGATCAGACCGATCGGCAGGAGCAGTTCCCAGATCGCGACGTCGGGAGACATCACCAGCGCGAGCCAGCCCAAGGCGATCGCGAACAGCAGGAAGCCGGTGCCGGCGATGTAGCGCGGATGCGTCTTGTCGACCTGCTTGCCGATGATCGGCGCAAAAATGCCGGTCAGCACAGCCATCGGAACGAGGAGCAGAGCCGACTGCGTCGGGGAGAGTCCGCGAACCGCCTGCGTGTAGAACATCAGCGGAAGCACCATCGACGTGATGGCAAAGCCCATTGCGGTGATGGCGACGTTTGCTAACGAGAAGTTGCGATCCTTGAAGAGTTCCAAGGGAAGCAACGGTTCGTTCTTGTTGCGCGACTGGTAGAACACAAACACCGCGAGCAACAGCACACCGGCGCCGATCAAGCTCCAGACAAATCCGTTCCAGTCGTACGAACTGCCTTCCTGGATTCCGAACACGAGCAGGAACATGCCTGCAGCGCTGAGAATCACGCCAGGGATGTCGAACTTGTGCTCACTGGTCGGCAACGAAGGAACCAGCTTCCAGGCGAGCAGGAAGGCGATCACGCCGATCGGGACGTTGACGATGAAGATCCATTCCCAACCGAGATTGTCGACCAACACACCACCGGCGAGCGGACCGACCAGCGTCGCGACACCGGCAACGGCGCCCCACAGGCCCATCGCGGCGCCACGCTTGTTCGGCGCGAAGGTGCGCGTGATGACCGCCATGGTCTGCGGAGTCATCATTGCGGCACCGAGGCCTTGGAAAGCCCTTGCCACGATCAACATTTCGACGCTGCCGGACAGACCACACCACAGTGAGGCGCCGGTGAACAGGATTAGGCCGATCATGTACAGGTTCTTCGGGCCGAACCTGTCACCGAGTCGGCCGGTGACGAGCAGCGGCACCGCATACGCCAGCAGGTACGCGCTGGTGACCCAGACGACCTTGTTGATGTCGGTGCCGAGGTCCTCCATGATCGCGGGGTTGGCGACAGCGACGATGGTGCTGTCCACCAGAATCATGAAGAAACCGATGCACAACGCCCACAGCGCGTGCCAGGGATTGACTTGCTTTTCCATCTTCAGTCCTTAATAGGTGCGCTCGAGCCTGCAGAGCCTGCAAGGCGATCGACAAGTTCTTGGGAAATCCACTCGAATTCACCGGTTTCGATGTCTTCCGCGAGTTGCGCAAGCCAGTTACGCTCCGCAACGGTCGCGGCATGGACGTAGTCGACGCCGACGGTGAAGATTCGAGGCTTCTCCAGCGCCTGCAGGTGAGCTCGGGTCTGCTCGAATTCAGCGATCGACTCGTCGAGATGTCCGATCCGGATGCGCAGCATCCGAACAGCCGTATCCGCCGACAAGTTGTGCATCTCGGCGAGCGCCAGCGGCAACCGCGGGTACTCCCGCATCGGAACTGCCAACATCTCGCGTAGTTGGTGCTCGAGGGCACTACGGCCTCGGGCAGTGATCTCGTACGTCGTGCGCTCAGGCCGATTACCCTCACGATCGGTCCCGATCGACGCAAGAAGTTCCTGCTTCTCCAACCGGGAAACCGTGTGATAAAGCGAGCCCGGCTTGATCTTCACCAGCTGATCGCCCCGTCGAACCGAGGCAAGTTGATACATCTCGTACGGGTGCATCGAACGCTCGGACAGCAGGCCCAGAACGGTGATGCCCAGGGGCGTCAGCGATACGTCACCCATGAGGCCCCCTCCCTGACAAGCCGTAATTGACTATTTCTTGACTATTCCACGCGAAATAGTCCACATGGAATATACGACTAGAGGCCATCTCGATCAACCCGCCCGAACCGGACTAGCCTGTAGCGAGTGGACGACCATCACCTGGACATCATTCGACTCGCGTGGGCCCGACACCTCCGACTCGGAGATTCCGCACTACGTTCAACGCACACTGCCCGCGTCACCGAAGAGGGCGCTGAGCTGATTCACGTGCTGCAGCTCGCCGAAGCAGCCGCCGTCGTCGGACCTCGTTGGTTCACCGAACGCACCGCAAACGAGGACGCCACCGCACTGCTGGAACCGACACGACTTCTCGAACTCACCAAGGATCACGGCGGCCGGCTCACCTCGCACACCCAACTCGCATTCCTGGCCGACTACACGGATCACACACCCGCAGAACAACTTCTGATCAGCCGCGAGCAATCCGACGCCCTGAGCGTGGCTCGGTCCTGCCCACCCGACGACGCCACAGTCGCCGATCTGAGCTCCAGCGACCATTGGTTCACTGCACTCGGGGACGATCACCAACCCCTCGCATCCGCGGCTTATCGCGAGTTCCAAGGATTTGTCGCCGATCTCACCGCGCTCACCGATCCCGCACACAGACGGCGCGGGTTAGCTTGCGGAACAGTCTTTCTCGCTGCCGAAGACGCTCTCGACGCCGGCCTCATACCGCAACTACGAATCCCGAGCGGACATCTCGGCGGCGCGGCGATCGCACGCGCACTCGACTTCACCGTCCTCGGAATACACTCCACGGCGGCGGTACAACCACGTAGTGTGTAGGGACACGCGATCGAGAGGAATCTCCATGAACGCGGACAACCCTGCAACATTTGTAGAAGAGGGCCGCGAATTCACTCGCGACACCAACTACATCGCCACACGCATCACCGAAGACGGGCGCGATGGATTTCCCGTCGAACCGAATCGCTACCGGTTGATCGTCGCGCGCGCCTGCCCGTGGGCGAATCGCGCAATCATCGTCCGCCGACTCCTCGGACTGGAAGATGTTCTGTCGATGGGAATCTGCGGCCCGGTCCACGACAAACGCAGTTGGACTTTCGATCTCGATCCCGGCGGCGTCGACCCGGTTCTGAAGATCCCCCGCTTACAGGACGCATACTTTGCCCGCGACCCAAATTACTCGCGCGGCATCACGGTGCCGGCGATGGTGGAGATTTCAACGGGCAAGGTCGTCACCAACAACTTCCCACAAATCACACTGGATCTGTCCACCGAGTGGAAGAAGTACCACCGCGAAGGGGCGCCCGATCTGTATCCGGAGGCTCTCCGCACCGAAATCGACGATGTTGCAGAACAGATATTTCGCGACGTCAACAACGGTGTTTATCGCTGCGGTTTTGCCGGATCCCAGGAAGCCTACGACAAGGCATACGACCAACTGTTCGCGCGACTGGACTGGCTGACGGAACGCCTTGCACAGCAACGTTTCCTGGTCGGCGACACCATCACCGAAGCGGACGTTCGACTGTTCACGACGCTGGCCAGATTCGACCCCGTCTACCACGGCCATTTCAAGTGCAACAGAAGCAAACTCAGTGAGATGCCGGTGCTGTGGGACTACGCCCGCGACCTCTTCCAGACCGCAGGGTTCGGCGACACCATCGACTTCACCCAGATAAAGCAGCACTATTACATAGTGCATTCCGACGTCAATCCCAGCCAGATCGTGCCCAAGGGACCGGAATTGACGCACTGGCTCGAGCCGCACGGCCGCGAACAACTGGGCGGCCGGCCATTCGGAGACGGCACACCGCCTCACCCCCCGATCCCCAGCGAAGTAGTGCCGCAAGACCATTGGGCAACGCGGTAACCTTATTGACCCAAGCGCCTCGGTAGGAATTACTCCCCGCCGTAGGTACCGAAACTCCAGAACACACCTTCCGGATCACGACATGTGAAGCCCCGCGAACCGTAGTCTTCGTCGCGAAGCCCCTGCGTGATCACGGCACCGGCGGCAACAGCCCGATCATGGAGTCCGTCGGCGTCGTCGACGACGACGTACACAGAACCCACCCCCGGCGGGAGACCGGCTATCGACGAATCGGCCCGGGGCGAACCCAACATGATCCCGCCACCACCAGGCCAATCGAGCTGAGCATGCGCAACGACATCCCCGTCGGCGTAGAGCGCCTTCTCCACAAAACCGAAAGCCTTCACGAGAAAATCGACAGCCGCCCGGGCATCGGCATACACCAGCGTCGGCCACACTACGGTTCCCACAGCAGTCCCCTTCCGCCTTGCACTACACACCACAAGCCTATGGCCCACGCCACCTACTCCGCTGCAAAACTTCACCTATCCTCGACAGCGAGGTTCACCGATTGCCGAGTGGACACGTGCGGAGGGGCAAAGCGATGGCCAAGTCGATCGACAACGCGAGCAGCAACGACGCCGGACGGATCGAGAAAATCCTCATCTCGGTACTCGACAACGGCAGCCGCCTCCAGGCACCGGCCGTCGCCAAGTACGTGGACCACGTCAGGCACGCGCATCCAGACGAGTCTCCTGCACAAATCATCGATCGACTGGAGAAGATGTTTCTCCTGGCCGTAACCGGAAGTGGCAGCGCGGTTGGTGCCACGGCCGCTATCCCCGGCGTCGGGACCGTCGCATCGATCGCCGCCGTCGGCGCGGAGTCCGCATTCTTCCTCGAAGCCTCGGCGCTTCTCACTCTGGCAGTGGCGTCGGTCCACGGAATCTCCATCGAGAACCACCAGCAACGACGCGCCCTGGTCCTCGCTGTCGCCCTCGGCGAATCCGGCATGGAAATCGTCCAGAAGGTCACCGGAGTCACCGCCAAGAACTGGGGCACCGCGATCACCAGCAAAATCCCGAGTTCCACGATGCGCGGAATGAACAGCACACTGGTCCGCAAATTCGTGATGAAGTACGCCGCAAAACGCAGCGCCCTCATATTCGGCAAGCTCATCCCCGCCGGAATCGGTGCAGTCATCGGCGGCGCCGGCAACCGGGTCATCGGCAAGGGCGTCGTCAAGAACGCCCGCGACGCTTTCGGTCCGGCGCCCCTGCGCTGGACCGATCACCTCATCATCCTGCCCGAGGACGACTACGCGCCCGATCCCGCCGACACCACGCGAGCACTCCGCAGATAACAGGCCAGAACGTAGGCTCGACACAACACATCGACTGTCGACGCGGGAGCATCTTTGACCAGTAGTGCACCGGGGCGGGTCTCCGCGCCCATCGAAATTCGCGGTTTGACCAAGACGTTCAAAGCGGTACGGGCGGTCAACGACGTGAGCTTCGATGTCCAGGCCGGCACGATCACCGGTTTACTCGGCCCCGCTGGCGCCGGAAAAACCGTCACTCTGCGCATGCTGCTCGGTCTGGTGTCACCCAGCGAAGGATCCGCGACGATTCACGGTCTGCCCATCTCGAAACTGGAGTCGCCCGCCCGGACAGTCGGCGCCGTACTCGATACCCGCAGCCTCCATCCAGCGCGGACGGCGCGCGCTCACCTCGACATCTACGCGGCCGCGATCGGCGTGCCCGCACAGCGCACGACACAGGTTCTCGGAGTGGTCGGACTCAGCTCGGCGGCCGACCGCAGAACCGGACTCTTCTCACGGGGAATGCAGCAACGGCTCGCCCTCGCCACAGCGCTCCTCGGCGACCCGGAAATCCTGGTCCTCGACGAACCAACACACGGGCTCGACCCGGAAGGCAAGGCCTGGTTAGCGCAGTTCTTGACGACGTTTGCCGAGTCCGGCCGGACCGTCCTGATCTCGAGCGACGCACTGCGCGAGGTGGAGTCCCTAGTGGACAACATGGTGATTCTGAGCGCCGGTTCCCTGGTCTACGACGGCAGTGTGGAGGCGCTCCGCGCCTCCCATCAGAGCCGACTGCTCGTCTCGTGTTCCAATCCTGCACTGTTGGCGACGGCGCTGGCCGCCCGCGAAATCACCGCGGCAACGATCACACCGGACGGTCGACTCGCTGTCAGTGGCACCGACACAGCCGCACTTGCCCCGGTTGCTTCAGCCGCCGGCGTCACGATTTTCGGCGTCGTAGCTGATCACGCAGACCTCGAGCAACTGTTCGTCGCCATGACTACACCGCACTACGGCGCCGCGCCTCCTGGGTACGGCCCACCATCCGGCTACTACAGTCCGCCGTCGGGTTATTACGGTCCCACTGCTTACGGACCGTCAGGGGGTCAGCGATGACAACGCTCGCTCGAGCAGAAATCCAGAAGATCCTTTCCCTGCGCTACTGGTGGGCGCTCGCCGTGGCACCGGTCGTTGTCGCGCTCGTGACCGCGTCATTCACTCGTCCGGTCGTCGAGGCACTGGCCGAGCGCGCCGACGCCGCTGTCGACGTGAACCTCGTGTCCACTGCCGTCGCGGTCGGCGGACCCACTACCGTTGCTCTCATCTTTGTGGCGCTGTTCGGTGCAAACGCGGCGGGAAACGAATTCACGTACTCCACGATCACCACGACGTTCCTCACCACTCGCGGACGCGACGCGGTGATCGCCGCCAAACTGGGTGTTGTTGCCGCGTTTGCTGTCGGATACGCCCTCGCCGTGCAGGTCGTTGCCGTCGGCGCGATGCTTCTGTTCACCCGTGACTTCAGCTTCACGACGGATTTGTTCGCGATGTGCGGCGTCGGAATCGTCACCTGTGCGCTGTGGGCACTGATCGGTGCCGCCGTCACGCTGCTCGCCGGCTCGCACATGATCGGCGCGCTGTGCGTGATCGGCTGGTTCGTCTTCGGTGAATGGGTCCTGCGAGCGCTGGCATTTGCCGTCGGCGCCGACGGTATCGGCAGGGCGCTTCCGGTATCGGCGACACTCGGCGTGCTCGTCAATGCGGCGCCCTCCATCGACGTCGACTGGTTGAGCTCCTGGCCGAGTGCGGCAATGATCCTGGCCGCCTGGGTCATCGCGCTTGTCGGGGCCGGCTGGCTGCGCACCAGGATGCGCGACATCACCTGAGTGAACGGGCGTGTCTGCCCCCGGGTCTACCGTGGATCGCGATGAACACGATCGCTGACAATCCGGGTTGGATACGCCGACTGGTCCATGCCTGCTTGCTGCACCGCCGGCTGGCGATCGGCGCGCTCACCGTGACGGTGGTCGCCGCAACGATCGACATTTCCTTCCCACTGCTCACCCGCTATGCCCTCGATGCGGCCGGTGAGCAGAACGCCGGCACCGTCATCACACTCACCGCACTCGCAATCGCCGGGCTCGCGATCGTGCGCTTCGCCTGCCAGTACGGCCGGCGAATGCTGGCCGGTCGACTCTCACTCGACGTCCAGCACGACTTGCGGCTCGCACTGCTCGGATCACTGCAGCGTCTCGACGGCCGTGGACAGGACGACATCCGCACCGGACAAGTCGTCTCGCGGTCGATCTCCGATCTGCAACTAGTGCAGGGCCTGCTCGCGATGGTCCCGATGTCCGCCGGCGCACTCCTGCAATTCGTGCTGGCCATCGGCATCATGACGTGGCTCTCGCCCCTGCTCACCGTGATAGCGCTGGCAATCATCCCCGCTGTCGGGCTTGTGGTCTTCCTCATGCGACCGACCCTGTACGCCGCCACCTGGTCGGCGCAGCAACGCGCCGCCGACCTCGCCCAGCACGTCGAGGAAACCGTCACCGGGGTTCGAGTCGTGAAGGGGTTCGGGCAAGAAGAACGAGCTATCGATCAACTCGAGAAACACAGCCGGACGCTCTACGGCGAACGGATGCGCGTCGCGCGGATCAACTCCGTCTTCACACCGACGATGGCAGCACTGCCCCAACTGGGACAGGTCGCTGTGATCGCCGTTGGTGGCTATCTTGCACTCCACGACCGGATCACCATCGGCACCTTCCTCGCGTTCGCGACCTACATCGTGACGATGACCGTGGTCACGCGCACACTGTCTTCCGTCGTGGTGATGGCGCAACTCGCCCGCGCCGCCGTCGAACGGGTCTACGACGTCATCGGCGCGGGACCGGACATCGCCGAGCCCGAGCACCCGCTCGACCTCCCCGACGGTCCTCTCGGGGTCACGTTCGACAACGTCACGTTCGGTTTCGATTCCGACCGCCATGTCCTGTCGGGTCTCGACCTGCACATCGAACCCGGCGAAACCGTTGCCGTCGTCGGACCGGCCGGTTCGGGAAAGACCGCACTGTCGCTGCTGCTCCCCCGCTTCTACGCGCCCGAGTCCGGGACCATCAGGCTCGACAGCGACGAGACCTCGGTGCCGATCGGTGAACTTCGCGGCGAACAACTGCGCGCCGCGATCGGCCTCGCTTTCGACGAACCCTTCTTGTTCTCCGACACCATTGCCGTCAACATCGCCTTGGGCCGCAGCGACGCATCCGACGACGACATCCGCGCAGCGGCCGCGATGGCCCACGCCGACGAATTCATCGAGGCACTTCCAGACGGCTACGACACCGTTGTCGGTGAGCGGGGTCTGACACTCTCGGGCGGGCAACGTCAGCGGATTGCGCTCGCGCGCGCCCTCCTCGTGAACCCTCGCGTCCTCATCCTCGACGACGCCACCTCCGCCGTCGACGCTGCCACCGAAGCTGCGATCTTCGACGCGTTCCGGGCCAGGCGCAGGCAGACAACACTCATCCTTGCGCACCGCCGGTCAACCCTGACCTTGGCCGATCGTGTTGCCGTCCTCGATGAGGGGCGGATCATCGACTCCGGCACGGTCGACGAATTGGAATCTCGGTGCCCTCTGTTTCGGGCGCTGTTCTCCACCGCGAGCGAAGAGCCGGCAGACATCGACTCTGCGTTTACAGATGTCGCGCCGACCGACCACGCGGAACCCACTGCCGAGCAACTGTGGCCGACGGTCTCGCCGCCTGATTCGGCAAGTGCCGGCGGCGGTCTGGCCGTCACACCGTCGCTGCAGGCCGCGGTGGACGCGTTACCCCCGTTGCGTGAGACTCCGGCAACCGACACCGCGAGCCTTCGCGAATCCGATCCTCAGTTCTCACTTCTGCGGATACTTCGCCCGGTTCGGTGGATTCTGGTGGCGGTCGTGGTGTGCCTGGCGCTTGATTCCGCTGCGACCATCGCCTTCCCGTCACTGGTCCGGTACGCCATCGACCACGGAGTTGTCGACAAGAACTCCGGGACGCTCACCGTCGCGGCGATACTGGGCGCACTACTGGTGGCCGTGGGCTGGGCGATAGTCGCGGTGATGACGGTCCTTACCGCCCGAGCGGGTGAGCGCGTCCTGTTCGGTCTGCGGATCCGCAGCTACGCACACCTGCAGAGACTGGGTCTCGACTACTACGAACGTGAACTGTCCGGGCGAATCATGACCCGGATGACCACCGACGTCGACGCACTGTCGTCGTTCATCCAGACCGGAATGTCGACGGCAATCGTGAGTGTCCTGACGATCGGCGGCATCGCGATCGCCCTCCTTCTCACCGATGTGACGCTGGCATTGGTGGCGCTCGCCGTCATTCCACCGCTCATCATCTCGACCCTGATCTTCCGGAAGTTCTCCGCGGTCGCGTACAGCCAGTCCCGCGAGCGGATCTCCGTGGTCAACGCGGATTTCCAGGAAAACATCACCGGGTTGCGGGCCGCGCAGGCATACCGGCGGGAAGAGGGCGCGGCACGCCGATTTGCCGAGCGCGCCGAAAGCTACCGCCGGTCACGCATGCGTTCGCAGCGGGCGATTTCGCTGTATTTCCCGTTCATCGCGTTTCTCTCCGATCTCGCGCTGGCGGGTGTGGTCTTCGTCGGTGCCCGTCAGGTGTCCGACGGTTCGACATCCGCGGGTGTCCTGATCGCCTTCGTTCTGTACCTCGGCTTGCTGTTCGGACCGATTCAGCAGCTCTCCCAGGTCTTCGACGGTTACCAACAGGCAAATGTGGGTCTGGGGCGCATCGGCGATCTTCTGCGGACGCCCAGTTCCATCGAAACAGCAGATTCCGCCGACCTGATCGCGCTCGACGGGCATCTGGACGGCGACGTTCACCTGCGCAACGTCGGCTTTCGGTACTCCGGCGCCGACGTCGACGCCCTCACCGATGTCGACCTGCACATCCCGGCCGGGACAACCGTGGCACTGGTCGGCCGGACCGGCGCCGGGAAGTCGACAGTGGTCAAACTTTTGGCCAGGTTCTACGATCCCAGCAGCGGATCGGTGCAGGTCGACGGCACCGACATTCGCGATTTCCACCTCACCCAGTACCGCCACCGACTGGGCGTCGTACCGCAGGAAGCACACCTGTTCACCGGCACCGTCGCGGAGAACATCGCCTTCGGGCGGCCCGAAGCGTCGAACCTCGACATCGAGCGAGCAGCACGGTCGGTCGGCGCGCTACATGCGATAGCTGACATGCGCGGCGGCATGAACCACCCGGTCGGAGAACGAGGACAAGGACTGTCCGCGGGACAACGACAACTCATCGCACTGGCCCGCGCCGAGTTGGTCGACCCCGACCTCCTATTGCTCGACGAGGCGACCGCGACGCTTGATCCCGCGACCGAGAAAATGGTTCTGGAAGCAAGCCGGTCGGTCACCCGGAAAAGGACCTCGATCGTCGTTGCACACCGCCTCGCGACGGCCGCACGTGCCGACCTGATTGTCGTAGTTGACCGGGGACGTATCGTTGAATGCGGCCCGCACGCGCTCCTGCGGTATGCCAATGGTCACTACTCGAGACTCTGGGATGCATCTCAGGCGCGCGAAGGGAATAATCTGTCAGCGAGAACTGTCATCGAAGGTAACCCCCTCGCATGGCAGAAGTGACAGATTTACACCGCCGAGTGGTGTCGCGAAATCGAAAGATTACGCGCTGCCGTGAGACAGATCACAAATTGTGTGCCGCACAATTGCTCGTCACACGCTCGGGCTAATCTCATGTATATAGGCGCTCTGATCGGGTACCGAAATAGAAACGAGGCGAACACCTGCCGTGAGCAGCAGTTCTACATCCCAATTCGGACAGAACCAGTGGCTGGTTGACGAGATGTACCAACGCTTCCAGGACGACCCGTCGTCCGTGGATCCCAGTTGGCACGAATTCTTGACCGATTACTCGCCGGAGTCGGCGAACACGGGGGGTGGAAATGGAACTGCCACAAATGGCAACGCAGCCGCCCCCGCCGCTGTGCGCACTCCGCCTGCTGCTCCAAAAGCCGCTCCGCCAGCACCCCCGGCTCCCCCGAAGGCAGCAGCACCCGCTGCGCCCGCAGCCAAGCCTGTAGCAGCACCTCCGACAAAGCCTGCTCCGGCCGCAAAGGCCGCTCCCTCGAAGCCGGCTCCGGCCGTCGGCGCAGAAGAGACGAAGGTTCTCCGCGGCGCGGCAGCCGCAGTCGTCAAGAACATGTCGGCCTCCCTCGAGATCCCGACTGCAACCAGCGTCCGCGCCATCCCCGCGAAGCTGATGTTCGACAACCGCATCGTCATCAACAACCACCTCGCGCGCACCCGCGGCGGCAAGATCTCGTTCACCCACCTGCTGGGTTACGCGATCATCCAGGCCGTCAACGCGTTCCCCAACATGAACCGGCACTTCGCCGAAATCAACGGCAAGCCGAACGCGGTCACACCCGAGCACACCAATCTCGGACTGGCGATCGACCTTCCCGGCAAGGACGGCAACCGCTCACTGGTCGTCGCCGCTATCCGGAACACCGAGGCGATGAACTTCGTCCAGTTCCACGCTGCATACGAGGACATCGTCCGCCGTGCTCGTGAAGGCAAGCTCACCGGCGAAGACTTCACCGGCGTCACCATCTCGCTGACCAACCCGGGCGGCATCGGCACGGTTCACTCCGTTCCTCGTCTGATGAAGGGCCAGGGTGCCATCATCGGCGCCGGCGCGATGGAGTACCCCGCAGAGTTCCAGGGCGCCAGCGACGAGAAGCTGGCCGAGATGGGCGTCGGCAAGCTGATGACGCTCACGTCGACGTACGACCACCGCATCATCCAGGGTGCCGAATCGGGCGATTTCCTGCGCACGATTCACAACCTGCTGATCAGCGACGAGTTCTACGACGAGATCTTCCACGCACTCGGCAACCCGTACGAGCCGGTTCGCTGGCGCAAGGACGTGCCGGAAGGCGCAGTCGACAAGAACACCCGTGTTCTCGAACTGATCGCTGCCTACCGCGACCGCGGCCACCTCATGGCTGATACGGACCCGTTGCAGTTCGTCAAGGACAAGTTCCACAGCCACCCCGACCTCGACGTCATCAGCCACGGCTTGACGCTGTGGGATCTGGACCGCGAGTTCAAGGTCGGCGGCTTCCACGGCAAAGAGAAGATGAAGCTGCGCGACGTGCTCAGCGTGCTGCGCGACGCGTACTGCCGCCACGTCGGTGTCGAGTACACGCACATCCTCGAGACGGATCAGCGTCAGTGGATCCAGGATCGGGTCGAAGGCCATCACGCCAAGCCGACGGTTGCTCAGCAGAAGTACATCCTGAGCAAGCTCAACGCTGCCGAGGCTTTCGAGACCTTCCTGCAGACCAAGTACGTCGGCCAGAAGCGCTTCTCGCTCGAGGGCGCCGAGACCGTCATCCCGATGATGGACGCCGTCATCGACCAGGCCGCCGAGCATCAGCTCGACGAGGTTGTCATCGGCATGCCGCACCGCGGTCGCCTCAATGTTCTGGCGAACATCGTCGGCAAGCCGTACTCGAAGATCTTCACCGAGTTCGAGGGCAACATGAACCCGGCAGCCGCTCACGGCTCCGGCGACGTGAAGTACCACCTCGGCGCTTCGGG
Organism: Rhodococcus sp. KBS0724; assembly: GCF_005938745.2. Taxonomy (NCBI): domain Bacteria; kingdom Bacillati; phylum Actinomycetota; class Actinomycetes; order Mycobacteriales; family Nocardiaceae; genus Rhodococcus; species Rhodococcus sp. KBS0724. The sequence continues at coordinate 1,824,436 of NZ_VCBX02000001.1, read as the reverse complement.
CACCTACATCCAGATGTTCGGTGACAACGACATCGCCGTGTCCCTGACGGCCAACCCGTCGCACCTCGAAGCCGTCGACCCGGTCCTCGAAGGTCTGGTTCGCGCCAAGCAGGACATCCTCGACAAGGGCGAAGAGGGCTTCACCGTTCTCCCGCTCATGCTTCACGGTGACGCGGCATTTGCCGGTCAGGGTGTTGTCGCGGAAACGCTGAACCTGTCGCTGCTGCGTGGATACCGCACCGGCGGTACCGTCCATATCGTCGTGAACAACCAGGTCGGTTTCACCACCGCACCGGAACATTCACGTTCGTCCGAGTACTGCACGGACGTCGCGAAGATGATCGCCGCGCCGGTCTTCCACGTCAACGGTGACGACCCCGAGGCATGTGTCTGGGTTGCTCAGCTCGCTGTCGACTTCCGTGAGAAGTTCGGCAAGGACGTTGTCATCGACCTCATCTGCTACCGCCGTCGCGGTCACAACGAGGGCGACGACCCGTCGATGACCCAGCCGGCGATGTACGACGTCATCGACACCAAGCGCAGCGTTCGTAAGAGCTACACCGAGTCCCTCATCGGCCGCGGTGACATCTCGCTCAAGGAAGCCGAAGACGCACTTCGCGACTACCAGGGCCAGCTCGAACGGGTCTTCAACGAGGTCCGTGAGCTCGAGAAGTTCCAGCCCGAACCGTCGGAGTCCGTCGAACTCGACCAGACTCCCCCGGCTCGCCTCACGACGGCTGTTGCTCCTGATGTTCTCGAGCGCATCGGCGACGCGTTTGTCAACGTCCCGGAGGGCTTCACCACGCACCCGCGTGTCAAGCCGGTCGCAGAGAAGCGACGCGAAATGGCCCGCGAGGGTCACGTCGACTGGGCATTCGCCGAGTTGCTCGCGTTCGGTTCGCTGGCCGAGCAGGGCGCACTGATTCGTCTTGCGGGTCAGGACTCCAAGCGGGGAACGTTCACGCAGCGTCACTCCGTGCTCATCGACCGTAAGACCGGCAACGAGTACAGCCCGATCGCCGAGATCGCTGCCAATGCCGGTAACGGTGGCAAGTTCATGGTCTACGACTCCGCACTCACCGAGTACGCGGGTCTGGGCTTCGAGTACGGCTACTCCGTGGGCAACCCGGACGCTCTCGTGCTCTGGGAAGCGCAGTTCGGTGACTTCGTCAACGGTGCGCAGACCATCATCGACGAGTTCATCAGCTCGGGTGAAGCCAAGTGGGGTCAGCTCTCCGACGTCGTTCTGCTTCTGCCGCACGGCCACGAAGGCCAGGGCCCGGACCACACGTCCGGTCGTATCGAGCGTTTCCTCCAGCTGTGCGCCGAGGGTTCGATGACGGTTGCCGTTCCGTCCACGCCGGCAAGCTACTTCCACTTGCTGCGTCGCCATCACCTCGACGGCATCCGCCGCCCGCTGGTGGTGTTCACGCCCAAGTCGATGCTGCGTAACAAGGCTGCAGTCAGCAACGTCGAAGACTTCACCACCGGCAAGTTCCGGTCGGTCTTCGAAGAGCCGAACATCGAGAGTGGCGAAGAGTCGCGCGATCAGGTCAAGCGCGTTCTGCTGGTCAGCGGCAAGCTGTACTGGGAACTGCTGGCCAAGAAGCACAAGGACAACCGCAACGACGTCGCCATCGTGCGCGTCGAGCAGCTGTACCCGGTGCCGAAGCGTCGCCTGCAGGAAACCTTGGATCGGTACCCGAACGCAACCGAGTACCGCTGGGTCCAGGAAGAGCCGGCCAACCAGGGCGCATGGCCGTTCCTCGGCCTGGCTCTGCCGGAACTCCTGCCGGACACGTTGAGCGGTATCCGTCGCATTTCGCGTCGTTCGATGTCTGCACCTTCCTCGGGCTCGAGCAAGGTTCACGCTGTCGAACAGCAGGAAATCCTCGACGAGGCATTCCTGCCGACCAACTGAGTCTCTTCAAGCAGAGGCCGGGCCTCACATTCCGTACGGAGTGTGAGGCCCGGCCTTTCTGTTGTCGGTGGTGCTATCGCAGCAGTTCCGGCGTGACGGTCAGCCCGGCGGCCGCCGATGCGAGGGCAGGTAGAGCGTGGACGGTAAGTTCGATGAGTTCTTCGCGGGTGATGGCCGGGGCTCGAAGCCAGCTGATTGTCGCTTCCTCGACAAACGCGATCCAGCCACGGACGGCCAACTCCACCTGCGGTGTTCTCGGCAATCCGATTGTGGGTAGTTGATCCAGAGTTCGTGCCGCCATGATGTCGCGGGTCTGTTCGAACACCTCGCGCATTTGGGGATCCCCGCTGGCCGTCCCACGCAACAAGGAGACATATGTCGTGCGGTTGTCGGTGACGTAGTCGACGTACGATACAAGAACCGACCGTAATGTCGCGATCGGATCGTCGGTTTCGTCAGGTTCGGTTCGGGCGAGCATCTGTTGGCTGGTGTGCCGCACGATCGCCAGGTGAAACTCGCTTTTCGACGCGAAGTAGTGGAACAGCAAGCCCCGGGAGACACCGGCTTGATCGGCAATGTCTTCGACCGAGATCTGTTCGAGTGGCCGTTCGGCGAGCATGCGAGCGCCGAGGTCGATCAGTTGAGCACGGCGTTCGTCCGGGCTCAGTCGCGTGCGCTTGGCTCCGTCCATAAACGACAGACTACTGAATATTCGTCAATAAGCTATTGACCGTTCGTCAACAACGGCATATCGTTCCATACATGAGTCTCCCAGTTACAGATACTTCAGCATCTGCCGCGGATACGCGCTACGTGAACACGCTGATCATCGGCAGCGGTTTTGCCGGTCTCGGCGCTGCAATCAAACTGGCGCAGGCCGGGATCACCGACTACGTAGTTGTCGAGCGAGGCAACGACGTCGGCGGAACCTGGCGTGACAACAGCTACCCCGGCGCCGCGTGCGACGTGCCGTCGCATTTGTACTCGTACTCGTTTGCACTCAACCCCGAGTGGACGCGCTCCTTCTCCACCCAGCCCGAGATCTACAAGTACATCCAATCGGTGGCAAACCGCCACAAGGTACTGGACAAGCACATCTTCGGCTGCGACGTCCTCTCCGCCCACTGGGACAACAGCCGCGCTCATTGGAAGGTCTCCACCACCAAGGGCGAGTTCGTTGCCAAGATCGTCGTGTCGGCAGTGGGCGCTCTGTGCGAGCCTGCGCTCCCCGACATCAAGGGCATCGACGGTTTCAAGGGCGAAATCTTCCACTCCTCGCGCTGGAACCACGACGCCGACCTGACCGGCAAGCGCGTCGCCGTCATCGGCACCGGGGCGTCGGCCATTCAGATCGTCCCCGCCATCGGCAAGAAGGTGTCACAGCTGGACGTGTACCAGCGCACCGCGCCGTGGATCCTGCCCCGCGCAGATCGCGAATACACCAAAATCGAGCACCTCGCGTTCAAGTACCTCCCCGGTTTCCAGAAGCTGTGCCGCACCGGTATCTACTGGATGCGTGAGACCCAGGTTGTCGGCCTCGCCAAGGCGCCGATCTTCATGAAGCCCCTACAGTTTGCCGCCGAGCGGCACCTCAAGGCTCAGATCAAGGACAAGGCGCTTCGCAAGAAGGTCACACCCAACTTCCAGATCGGCTGCAAGCGCATGCTGATCTCCAACAACTACTTCCCCACCCTCGCTCAGGACAACGTCGATCTGGTGACCGAAGGTATCGAGGAAGTCACCGCCACCGCCGTCGTGTCGAAGACCGGGACCACGCGTGAGATCGACGCGATAGTTGTCGCCACCGGATTCCATGTCACCGACTCCCCCACCTTCGCAGGCATTTTCGGCAAGGACGGACGCTCGCTCGCCGAGGTCTTCGACGAGACCGGCATGCAGGGCTACAAGGGTGCGGCCGTTGCCAACTTCCCCAATATGTTCTTTCTCGTCGGCCCCAACACTGGCCTCGGTCACTCGTCCATGGTGTTCATGATCGAATCTCAGCTCAACTATCTGGTCGACGCGATCGCCACCATCGACAAGTACGACATCGGCACCATCGAGGTTCGCAGCGACATGCAGGAGAAGTACAACAAGGACCTGCAGGCAGCGATGTCCAAGAGCGTCTGGAACAACGGCGGCTGCGCCAGCTGGTACATGGACAAACACGGCAACAACACCACCCTGTGGCCGGGCTTCACCTTCCAGTTCCGCAATGCCACCAAGCATTTCGACCTCGCGGCCTACCGCAGCGTCGCCACGTCGGATCTCGGCGCAGTCGGCACCGCGACCACTTCACAGATCGACCTCGACGATGAGAAGGCAGTAGCACAATGAGTGATTTTGCAGGCAAGGTCGTTGTCATCACCGGAGCGGGATCGGGCATCGGCCGCGCACTCGCACTGAACCTCGCCGGGCAGGGCGCGAAGTTGGCGATCTCCGACGTCGACACCGTCGGCCTCGCCGAGACCACCCGCCTCGCGGAAGCTCTTGGTGCCCAGGTGAAGTCGGACCATCTTGATGTCACGCAGCGCGAAGCGGTTCTCGAGTACGCCGACGCGGTAGCCGCTCACTTCGGCAAGATCAACCAGATCTACAACAATGCGGGTATCGCGTACCACGGCAGTTTCGAGAAGTCCGAATTCAAAGACTTCGAACGTGTCATGGATGTCGATTTCTGGGGTGTTGTCAACGGCACCAAGGCATTCCTGCCGCACGTCATCGCATCCGGCGACGGTCACATCATCAACATCTCGAGTCTGTTCGGGTTGCTGTCGATGCCCGGTCAGAGTGCATACAACTCGGCGAAGTTCGCCGTTCGCGGCTTCACCGAGTCACTGCGCCAGGAAATGCTGATCGCCAAGAACCCGGTGAAGGTGACGTGCGTGCACCCTGGCGGCATCAAGACGGCCATCGCGCGCAACGCCACTGCCGGACCGGGTGAGGACCTCGCCTCGTTCTCCGAGTTCTTCGATCGCAAGTTGGCGCGCACCACTCCGGAGGATGCAGCCAAGACCATCGTGAACGGGGTTCGCAAAGGCAGGCCCCGCGTGCTGATCGGAATGGACGCGATCGCGCTCGACGCGTGGGTTCGTCTTGTCGGTTCGGGGTACCAACGCGTCGTGGCCACCATCGCCGGCCGAGTGATGCCCAAGTGAGCACGTTCACCCTTCCGCTACCCGTGGTCGCCTTTCTGTTGAAGCCGTACTTCCGTCTGGCATTCAACTCACGGCTGCCGTATCGGGTTCAGCGTCTGCTACTCGAGGCCGGAGCTCCTCTGCAGCAGATTCCAGCGGGCGCCGTCGTGCGCCCGCTGGAACTCGCCTGCCGACCCGCCGAACGAATCACAGTGGGGGCCACCGAACGCCCGTCGGCAGTGCTGTACTTGCACGGCGGCGCATACACACTGGGGTCACTGAACACACACCGCAGCCTGGCCGCACATCTGGCACGCGAATCTTCCCGAGCTGTCTTCACATTGGACTACCGGCTCGCTCCGGAAAACCCCTATCCCGCGGCGCTCGACGACGCCGCCGCGGCCTACATGCAACTGATCACCGAATTCGACTACCGGCCCGAGCAGGTTGCCATTGCCGGCGACAGCGCCGGCGGCGGTTTGGCGGTGGCAACGGCACTTCGCCTCATCGAGCGTCACGGCGTACAACCTGGGGCGCTGGCACTGATCTCACCCTGGGTGGACCCCGGGGATCGCAGTGCCGGAAAGAAAGCCGATCTGGTCGTCAACACCGGCTGGTCGTTCGACGCCGCCGACGCCTACCTCGGACACGGCAACCGCACAGATCCCGGCTACGCGCCCATGCACGGAAACCTCGAAACTCTGCCGCCCACAAGGATTCACATCGGATCAAGTGAAGTCCTCTACCCTCAGGTCGTGGAATTCGCGGACAAACTCACCGCAGCGGGCGTCGACGTGTCGCTGATCGAATACGCACGGTTGTGGCATGTCGCGCACGCCCAGGCGTCGCTCGTCTCCGAAGCTGCCGACGCGATAGCCGATCTGGGACAATTCCTGACATCACACGATGCCCGCGCCGCGGACACGTCAGCCGATGCGGTCCGTCATTGACGTGTGTCCCACCAGGATCGCGCAACCGCTGACGGTGTTGCCTGCCCACGCCGGACCTGGTCGATCATCGCGGCCAGGTCCGTCGTGGACAGTTCACCCGCAACAACACTGAGCGCTTTGACTGCGGGATCACTGAGTGCACCGGTGCGAAACAGTGGGACGACGTTCTGCGCAGCAAGGATGTGATCCGGATCGGCCAACACGGTGACAGCCGCGGACTGAGCCAGGGGTGAGAGCGTCGTAGTTCCGAAGGCAGTCGTAGTTCCAAAGGCAGTGGGCTGTGCCGCGGCAGTGTCCGAGATGTCTACTGCTGATTGTTCGACGCGCGCAAAAGTGCAGTCGGCGCCTTCCGTCAATTGTTCCAGTGCACCGTCTTCTGCAAATCGTGGTGATACGACGGCAACAGTCGCGGCGCACCGGGGTGCAAATGCCTCGAGGGTGCGCGCCTGTGCGGAATCACGTCCCAATGCCACGACGGCCCGGTCTTCTGCGGTTGCGTAGTCCGTAACCGAAAGACCCTCGGGCAGAGAACGACTCAGCGCTTCGAAGACGTCGTCGGCGGTGCGCGCGGGATTCTGCGGTTCGTAGTAGGTGAGAAGGGAACCGGTGAACTCCGGTACCAACGTCACACGCGCGGCGTCGAGCGCAGCAAGTGCGTCCGCCCGTCCGCCGGTGAGTTCCTCGACCCGACTGGGCACCCCTGACGACGCCAGCACGGTTGCATACACTTCGGCCAGAACCGAACCCTCCACCGACTCCCCCGACGCCACGACCACCTGTTCCGCTGTGCCGGCGGCGTCGTTGCCTATCACGGAATCACTGTTGGTGCATCCGGTCAGAACGGGCAGGACCAGCACTGCTGCAACAACTGTCGAATACCTCGCGCGCGCTGTTGCCACCGAACCCTCACATTCCGTTCTCACTGATCGAATACCGTGCCTTGTCGGTACCTATCGTTACACTTGCCTGGCGATGCGCGGTAACCAGTCCTGCTCGAGTGTCACTCAGGTGACGGGAATGGTTGTCGACGCCCGAAACACGGAAGGACGCACATGCGCACCTCACGATTTCGTTCCAGCCGTCTGCTCGTAGCAGCGGCAACAGTCCTCTCACTCGCCGCGCTCACTGCGTGCGGTAGCAGTGACAGCAGTTCGGACCCCAACACCGTCGTGGTGGGTTCGGCAAACTTCACCGAGTCGGAGATCATTGCCAACATCTACGCCGAAGCACTCCGTGTCAACGGTTTCGACGTGTCCACGTCGTTCAACATCGGTAGCCGCGAGGCCTACATTCCGGCGTTGAAGGACGGCTCGATCACCCTCATTCCCGATTACACGGGCAATCTTCTGCAGTATCTCGATCCCGCTGCAACCGCGACAAGCTCCGAAGACGTCCTGGCCGCTCTGCCGGCCGCGTTGGGTAGCGAACTGACCATCACCACGCCTGCGTCGGCAGAGGACAAAGATGCCGTTGTCGTCACCAAGGAAACCGCGGACAAGTGGAACCTGAAGACCATCGCCGACCTGGCGCCGCATTCCGCCGAGGTCAAATTCGGCGCGCCCGCCGAATTCCAGGAACGTCCCGTCGGCCTGCCCGGGCTGAAGGCAAACTACGGACTCGATATCTCGGCGTCCAATTTTGTCCCGATTGCGGACGGCGGCGGCCCGGCAACGGTCAAAGCCCTGGCATCCGGTGACATCACCGCCGCAAACATTTTCACGACGTCGGCGTCGATTCCGGCCAACAACTTTGTTGTCCTCGAAGACCCGAAGAACAATTTCCCCGCCCAGAACGTCGTGCCGGTACTACGCGCCTCGGCATCGTCCGACAAACTCGCTGCCGTTCTCGACGCGGTCTCGGCAAAACTGACCACCGAAGAACTGCTCGAACTCAACGTGGCGGTTTCGGGTGACGCCAAGACAGAACCGGCCGCAGCAGCCAAGGCGTGGATCTCGGCGCAGGGCCTCGACAAGCCGGTCTCGTAACCCACGTGATCACCTTCGAGGGCGTCACCAAGCAGTACCCGGACGGCACCACCGCTGTCGATCGACTCGATCTCACCATCGAGGCCGAGTCGTTCACGGTATTTGTCGGTCCGTCCGGGTGTGGCAAAACCACATCGATGCGGATGATCAACCGCATGATCACACCAACGTCCGGCACAATCCGGGTCGACGGTCGTGACATCTCCCAGACCGACGCGGTGACATTGCGCCTCGGTATCGGGTACGTCATCCAGAATGCCGGGCTGCTGCCACACCGGACCGTCGTCGACAACGTCGCAACGGTTCCGGTGCTGCGGGGCGAATCCCGCCGCGCCGCACGTAAAGCCGCGTTGGGAGTTCTCGAGCGCGTGGGTCTCGATCCGTCGTTGGCCACGCGCTACCCGGCGCAGTTGTCCGGTGGTCAGCAACAGCGAGTGGGTGTGGCCCGCGCGTTGGCGGCCGATCCTCCGATTCTGTTGATGGACGAACCCTTCAGCGCCGTCGATCCGGTGGTGCGCGAGGACCTGCAAACCGAAATGCTGCGACTGCAAAGCGAATTGAAGAAGACCATTGTCTTTGTCACCCACGACATCGACGAGGCCGTCAAACTGGGTGATCACATCGCGGTGTTCGGTCCGGGTGGTCGCCTGCAGCAGGTGGCCGCGCCGCGCGACGTATTGGCCGCACCGGCTACGGATTTCGTCGCCGGTTTTGTCGGTCGTGATCGCGGATATCGAGGGCTGTCCTTCCGCAGCGCGGACGAGGTACCGATGCACTCCATCCGCACGGCCACCGAACTGGAACTGACATCCCTGCGACTCGAATTGGGCGAATGGGTACTCGTTGTCACCGAGTCCGGTGCGCCGCAAGGCTGGATCGACGTCACCGGGGTCGAGGGAATTCGAGCGGGACACACTCTGGCACAGTCGACGTCGGCCGGCGGCTCCCTCTTCGGTCCGGGCGGCGACCTCCGGCAGGCGCTCGACGCTGCTATCTCGTCGCCGTCGGGAATCGGGGTTGCCGTCGGCGCCGACGGCGCCGTGATCGGGGGCATTCTGGGCTCGGAGGTCGTGGCCAAATTGGCGGAGCAACGCCGACGTGAGGACCAGGAGCGCAATCGACTTGCCTTCACCGAGGGATTCGGGGTGTAGCGGCGTGCGCTGGCTCATCGACAATTTCTCGACGGTTCTGGACTACACGCAGACACATCTGTATCTCGCTCTGGTGCCGTTAGCGGTGGGCCTGGTCATCGCCCTTCCCGTCGGCACGGCAATTCGGAACATTCGATGGCTGCGCCGAATCACGCTGACCCTGGCCAGCATTGCGTTCACCATTCCGTCATTGGCACTGTTTGTCACCATCCCGCAGATCTTCGGACTCAAGACACTCGATCCGCTCAACGTCATCATCGCGCTCAGTGTGTACTCCACCGCACTGCTCATCCGAGCGGTCCCCGAAGCGCTGGATTCGGTGCCAGCCAACGTCATCGACGCCTCGACGGCCATCGGGTTCACTGCACTGCGCCGCGCGTTGACCGTCGAGCTGCCCCTGGCCCTTCCAGTTCTGATCGCCAATGTCAGAGTGATTGCGGTGACCAATATTTCGCTGGTGTCAGTGGGTTCGCTGATCGGAATCGGGGGTCTGGGAGTTCTGTTCAAGCAGGGCTACGACCGCAACTACCCCGATCAAATCGTGGCCGGCATCATCGCCATCGTGGTCCTGGCACTGGCCCTCGACTTGATCCTGTATCTCCTGGGCCGGTTCCTGACCCCGTGGACGAGAACGCCCTCCGTGTCGAAGGTGCCCGCGATCGTCGTGGCCGAAGGTGAGCCGGTATGAGTATCTTCACCGGCGCGTGGGAGTACATCACCAATCCAGACAACTGGAGCGGCGACACCGGAATCGGCACCCGAATCCTGCAACACCTCTGGTACAGCCTGCTGGCAGTCGCTCTGGCCGCGGTCATCGCGGTCCCGATCGGGCTGATCATCGGGCATCTGCGCCGCGGGCAGATCGTGGTCGTCAGTCTGGTCAACGCACTGCGCTCGCTACCCACGCTCGGTTTGCTGACGTTCCTCGTCCTGCTGATGGGGTTGGGAGTGATGCCCCCGATTCTCGCGTTGGTGATCCTCGGTATCCCACCGTTGCTGGCGGGAACGTATGCCGGCATTGCCAGTGTCGATCGCGACGTCGTCGACGCGGCACGGGCGATGGGAATGACCGAGATGCAAGTGCTGCTGCGCGTCGAGGTACCCAATGCGCTCCCGCTCATTCTGGGTGGGCTCCGAAACGCCACACTGCAGGTCATCGCGACTGCGACTGTTGCCGCCTACGTCAACCTGGGCGGCATCGGTCGGTACATCTTCGACGGGATCGCGTTGTACAAGTACGACCGCGTAGTTGTCGGCGCAATCTTGGTCGCGGTGGTTGCCCTTGTCGTGGACGGCCTACTGGCACTGGTGGTCTGGGCTTCCGTCCCGGGAACCGGCAGACTGCGACGCACACCGAACCTCGCGCGTTTGTAGGTGCCCATGCAAAAGCCCCGACCGAAACCTTGTGTGCGGGTGTCGATCGGGGCTTTCGAAGAGTCCCTCTTAGCTGGTCACGCCCTCAGCATGCGCTGCGGCCGCGACGGCTTCCGCAACAGCGGTCGCCACGCGAGGGTCGAGAGGACTGGGGACGATCTTGTCCACGGCCAACTCGTCGCCGACCACCGACAGGATTGCCTCGGCAGCAGCGAGCTTCATACCTTCGGTGATGCGACGGGCACCGGCGTCGAGCGCACCCTTGAACACACCGGGGAAGGCAAGCACATTGTTGATCTGGTTCGGGAAATCACTACGACCCGTCGCCACGATCGCCGCGTACTTCGACGCGGTATCAGGGTGAATCTCCGGGTCCGGGTTCGAGAGCGCAAACACGATCGACTCCGAAGCCATCGACGCGATGAGCTCTTCGGGGATCTTGCCGGCCGAGACACCGAGGAAGACGTCCGCACCGGCCAGCGCCTCGACGGCACCGCCGTGGATGCTGCGCGGGTTGGTACGCGCCGCCAACTCGGCCTTGATGTCGTTGAGGTCGCTGCGCTCGCTGGAGATGATGCCCTTCGAGTCCAGCACGATGACGTCACTGATACCCGCGGCGAGGAGGATGTTCGCACACGCGACACCCGCAGCACCGGCGCCGGAGATGACAACCTTGAGCGTGGTGATGTCGCGGCTCTGCACCTTCACGGCGCCCTTGAGCGCAGCGAGAACCACAATGGCGGTGCCGTGCTGATCGTCGTGCATGACCGGGCAGTCCAGTGCCTCGATGACACGCTTTTCGATCTCGAAGCAACGCGGCGCCGAAATGTCCTCGAGGTTGACCGCGCCGAAGCTCGGACGCAGGCGGATCAAGGTCTCGACGATCTCGTCGGGATCGGTGGTGTCGAGCACCAGCGGGATGGAATTGAGTCCGGCGAAGTTCTTGAACAGTGCGGACTTTCCCTCCATGACGGGCAGCGACGCGCGGGGTCCGATATCGCCCAGACCGAGAACCGCGGTGCCGTCACTGACAACGACAACGAGTCGGTTGGTCCACGTGTAACGGTCGGCAAGAGTCTCGTCCGCAGCGATAGCGCGGCTCACCTGAGCCACACCCGGCGTGTACGCGATCGACAGGGCGCGCTGCGTATCGAGCGGCGCGGTGGTCTCGACCGACAATTTGCCACCGACGTGAGCGGCAAAGATCTCTTCGTCGGTCAGCTCGACCTTGGGTACGTTGATGGCTTCAGTCACAAGGGACACAATGACACTCCTGATATGACCAGCCGCACTCGGGGCTGGGTTACTGGGAAGTAGTGATCTGACCGCTGAAAAAGAACGTTAGCTAAGGTCAGAGTCTTTTCTTCCGTGAACAACAACAGAGAAGAAGAGCATTCGGCGTGCGCGAGAAGTTGGCCGCAATGCATCCGAAGCGTAATGGTGTCGGGCGGGTGAGCCCAGGCAAATCCATGCAACCTAAGGTTCCGTGACCGAGTCGATAACGGCGTGTCCCGAACCTGTTCTTCGTGGCCGGGCTGTGGCGCCGCCTACGAAGCAACTCCAGTTTGCCACCTGATCGCGACCACAATCAAATCCTTGACTTCTACCCCCACCACTGCCTTATCCCCACCACTGCGTCACCAGCAGCACCCCTGCGGTCACGAGCACAACCAGGGATGCGGCAACTGCGGCAATGCCCCGCCGACGGTCACAGAAGATCTGCGCGGCCAGCGCCACCACCGACGCCACGATATGGGCGGTGATCGATGTGGTGCCCGGTCCGGGGAAACCTCGGCTGCCGCCCAGATACGCCGACGCGATCACCACGATGGTCAGCACGACAATTCCGGCAGCGACGGTCCCGCTCAGGGCACGCAGACCACGAATCAATGCCCACTGCTTGGCGGCTGGAGCGTCGTAGTAATCGTCGTACCGGTCGTCGTAGTCGTACGTGTTGTCGTCTTGGTACGAGTCGTAACCGTTCTTGTCGTAGCCACTGTTGTCGTAGCCGCTGTTGTCGTAAGTCACGATCTACGCTCCCGTGATGAATCCGCGGACGGACTCCGCGATGAGTTGAACGGCGATGGCAGCAAGCAGCAAACCTGCGATGCGGGCCAGCAGCGAAATTCCGCCAACACCGAGGACACGAATCAGGGCGGTCGAGAATCGCAGCACTATGAACAGTACGAGGTGAATCGAGATGATTGCCAAGGCAATCGCGAGGTACGACGACGCGTCGCCGTCGGCCTGGGCGACAAAGACGATGACCGCGGCGATCGCGCCCGGGCCCGCCATCATGGGCGTTCCCAGCGGCACGAGGGCCACGTTGACGTCGTCGGCGCCCTGAGGGCGATTGGACGTCTTGCCGGTGAGTAGTTCGAGGGCGATCAGCAGGAGAAGTAAACCGCCGGCGCCTTGCAATGCGGGGATGCCGATGTGGAGGTAGTTGAGGATCGCCTGCCCGCCGACCGCGAAGACGGAAATAACGGCGAGCGACACTGCCGGGGCTTGCCACGCCGCACGGTTACGGTCGGCACGGTCCTTGCGGCCGACCAGGGACAGGAACACCGGAATGACTCCGGGTGGGTCCATGATGACAAAAAGGGTGATGAAAACCGTGAGGTAGAGCGTCGTATCCAGCATCAGTGTTTCAGCACCTCGACGCCGGTTGCCGCGGACATCAGCTCGTCGAAGTCGCTCGGGTCGGTGAGCTCGTCACCGAGGCCGATCGTCTTGTTGTCTCCGTGGTAATCCGATGATCCGGTGACGGCGAGGCCGAGGTCGTCGGCAAGATTGCGAAGTAACGTCCGGTCGGCGGCTACGTGATCAGGGTGGTCGACTTCGAGTCCGCCGAGTCCGGATGCGGCCAGATCGCGAATGTGGCCCAGCGCCAGAACACGACCGCGGGTGCGAGCACGACCGTGAGCGAGCACGGTCACTCCCCCGGCTGCTGCGACCAGTTCGACTGCGTAGTCGATCGGTGTGTCGTATTTCGGGACGTCGTAGCGTCCGCGCGTTGCCAGCAGGTCCGTGAAGGCTTCACCGATGCTCGAGACCACACCGGCACGCAGGAGAGCCGCGGCGATGTGCGGGCGTCCCACCGAAGGACCGGCCGAGGCGAGGATCTCGTCGGGGTCGATCGGCAGCCCGTCGCGGGCCATCAAAGTCGCCATCGTGCGGATTCTCTCGACCCGCTCACCGCGCAGCCGCTCGCGTTCCTTCGCGAACTCGGGATGGTCCGGATCGAACAGGTACGCCAACAGGTGCACCGCGACGGGCCACCCGTCCTCACCTTGGCCTTCACACGACATTTCCATGCCGCGGACCAGTCCGAGCCCGGCTGGCAGTGCTTGCTCCGCCTCCGCCCAGCCTGCGGTGGTGTCGTGATCTGTGAGCGCGACAACGTCGAGTCCGGCGTGGGCAGCGGCACGCACCAAGGCGGCGGGGGTGTCCGTGCCGTCGGATGCGTTGGAGTGGGTGTGAAGGTCTATTCGCACCGCTCCAGTCTGTCAGCAATCCGCAACACCATCTCGCTCCGGTCGAAAGCCCGAGATCCTGACGTACGATTACGCAGCAGCAATAGTGCGCTTCGCCTATCTGCGGAGGGAGTTGAACGGTGCCGTCACTACCGAACTGGTCGAACGGCAAATCGGCTCCGGCGGCCGCGCCCCCACCCAGGATTCCCGTCCCCACTGCCCGCGCCATCGTGGATTGCGCGGTGTACGTCGACGGCGTCAGGCTCCCGGGAAAGTTCACTCACAACGCTGCGCTCGCCGAAGTGCGCCGCCGCGGAAACGGATTCGTCTGGGTCGGAATCCACGCACCGGACGAATCCCAAATGCAGGACGTGGCACAGACTTTCGGCCTGCACGAACTGATGGTCGAGGACGCGGTCCACGCACACGAGCGCCCCAAACTCGAACGTTACGACGACGTCATGTTTCTCGTCCTCCGAACCGTTGTCTACGTTCCGCACGAATCGGTCGAGACGGCAAACGAAATCGTGGAGACCGGCGAGATCATGGTGTTCGTCGGCCCCGATTTTGTCGTCACGGTTCGACACGGTGACCATTCCGAACTGGCGAGTGTCCGCAAAGCGCTCGAGCAGCTACCCGAGCGTCTCGCCATGGGACCGTGGTCCGTTCTCCATGCCATCACCGACCACGTCGTCGACACCTACCTGTCTGTGACCCAACTGGTGGAGCAGGACGTCGACAGCATGGAAGAGTTGGTGTTCAACCCACGTAACACCGTGGCCGTTGAGCACATCTACCTGCTGAAACGGGAAATCGTCGAACTTCGACGGTCGGTCACCCCACTCGGCATGCCCCTCCTGCAACTGACCCAACCCGCAGGCGGGCTGGTCCCCAAGGAAATCAGACGCTATTTCCGTGACGTCCGAGACCATCACACCATCGTCTCCGAACGCATCTCCGAGTACGACGAAGTTCTGAGTTCACTGGTGGACGCCGCTCTGGCAAAGATCGCGGTGCAGCAGAACACCGACATGCGCAAGATTTCGGCGTGGGTGGCAATCGCGGCGGTACCGACCGGAATCGCCGGTATCTACGGCATGAATTTCGAGAACATGCCGGAACTGGGCTCGCAGTACGGATATCCGATGGTGATGGTGTTCATCGCATCGGTATGTGTCGGGCTGTTCTTTCTTTTCCGCCGAAACAACTGGCTCTAAAGCTGTACTTAGCCACAGCGCACGTGGACAATGGGTTGTGGGTACCAACACGGATCACGTGTACCCGCGGGTCCCTCGCATCGAAATCACCGCACCCGAAAAATACTTTGCCACAAGCAAATTCGGAGGAGTTACGATGCCTACAGTTGAGCAGTCAGTAATCGTTTCACGCCCGGTTCCAGAAGTCTTCCAATACCTCAGCACCGCTGAGAATTGGCCGAACTGGGACAACTCGATTGTCGAATCCCGGCAGATCACGGATGGCCCGACAGGGGTGGGATCCCGCTGGCAGGGGGCCAGCCGAATACTCGGCAAGCGTATCGACTGGACTGCCGAGTTCACGGAATACGATGCGCCCAAGAGAACTTCGGCAAAGTCCGTCAAGAGCCCCGTAGCGTTCACGCTGACCACGACGTGTGAGGAAGTCGAGAAGGGCACCCGCGTCACCTACCGACTCGACAGCGAAAGCGGCCTGGGCGGAGTGTTCGGCAGAATGGCAGACCCGCTCGTCACCAAGGCATTCGGCCGATCCCAGCAAGCCAGCCTGGAGAATTTAGCCGACCTTCTCGACAACGAAGCCGCACAATAAATTCAGAGCGATGCGGCCGCTCGGTGCGGATCTCGGACATCGATCCCGGCCTCGGTCCACGCTTCACGCAGTGCATCAGCGCCGCGCAAGCGGACCCAGGCGGCTTCGGTGCCGGTTATCGGGACAACGGCAAGGAACCGAACCGGATCCATCGGCTCGGGGAGCGTCAAATCTTCAATCCCACTGTCACTGAGCAGGACTGCGGTAAAGGCTGTGCCCTTCCACAGGGGCTCCCCGAGGTCGAGCAGCGCATCGTCGAGCAGCACGATGCCCTCGACCGACGGGGCGGCCGCCAGAACAGCCAACGTGCGCGCGACACCCGACGCAACGCCTGTACCGCCGCGCAGCGACAGCACCAGTTCTGCCCGCGGCCCGCGGGTGGGATCGGCAACCAGATCGCCGGGATCACCCATGGGGTGCCGCGAGCACCCCAGTGTTGCGTAGTGCACCACTCCGTCCGGAGATTCGAATCTGAGCACGTCCAGCGGCTCGACACCCAGGAACGTCACCGAGGCGGCAGCCGGTTCCGGCCCCTCGATATTGGCAACGAGGTGCGCGCGGACGGAGGACACAACACTGTCAGACACGCGTCCATCTAAGCACCATCACGACCCTGATCGCAGCGCAGAGGGCCAAGCACCTCACAACGACAGTGCCCGCTAGGTGAGAATTTCGACGGTTATCTCGTGGTGGGCGATCGCTGGACGCACGAATCGCAGCAATGAACGCGCTTCCCTCTCGATCGACGACACGGTGGTTTTCGACTGCTGCGAAAACAGCGAGACCGTCAACCGCGCCGTATCACCCTTCGTGGATTCCGCTGTGAATCCGACGACCTTCCCTCGCACCAGTACGGCGGGTTTGATGATTCCGTTCACCGTGAAGACCTGAGTTCGATACTGCTCATCCATGATTCGCGAGCGATCCGCATGGGAGAGCAGAATGTTGTCGAAGGGCGCCAGGATCCGAACCGGCGGCGTGCCCTCGTCGGGGCGCGGGGCTCCGGGTAGGTCGAACAGTTCCGTCCCCTTCTCGTTCACGAAGGTAATCAGGCTCGGACGCAGTCGCTCGAAAACTTCAGCCAGCCTGGTTAATCCCGACCACGCCTGGGCGTCCTTCACGCTCGCCGGACCAAAGGCCGCGAGGTAACGCATCACCATCGCGTCTGGCACCGGAGTCGAATCCAGTTCTGCCCCCAACCAACTCTCCAGCGTGGTCAACGCGGGCGGTCCCGATTTACCCCACAGCCCGCGAGGCGGAACCTGGACCATAGGCAGCAGCCCTCTGATTCCGTGCGCGAGTCCTTCTGGATCTCGCCCTGGAAAGCGTTCGGCCAGAAGCGGCCTCATCTGCATCTGAGTTAGTGGTCCCTCGGAAACAAGTTCGCGCCCGGCCTGCGCGAGTGCGCCCAGATCCATTCCGGTCAGGGCCGTGCGGTGCGCGGTGTTGGTGTGGAGATCGCGGTCCATGATCGATTGAACGGTGCCGCGGAAGGATGCGGCGTCAGCGGCCGACATCACGAACACCGTTCCGCGCATCGCAACGAGACGCACTACCTGCCGGCTCTCGATCAAGCTCGACAACTCTTCTGCCGCAAAGTCTTTCACACGTGCCCACAGGGCGAGATACGGCGGGGTCGGAGCCTGCGCCTGTAGACCAGCCAGATGCTCCACAGCTTCGAGAGCAGTGATGTCAGCCCGTTCGAGCAAGAATTGACGTGCGAGGGTCGCCCGACCGAGGTCACGATCAGTCATGACACGCGTCACAATTCCCTCACCGCAGCTCCTGTGCTCATCGTCCGAGTTACCTGTGAATGAGCTTGGCACACACGCTTTTGCGCGTGTGCCGGAATACCGTGAAGAGCAGAACGCAGCATCCGATTCCGGCCCGATTTCGAGGAGACACGATGAACACACCCCGTCCGTCCCAGCGCGCAGGTAAGCGTCGTATCGCCACTCGGTTTGCTCTCGCCGGCGCTCTTACTGCCGCACCGATCGCTCTGACCGTGGGTGCCGCGCAGGCAGCCACGACGGCCACTCATCACGACACCGTCGGTGCGCTGACGCCACTGCCCGAACCGGATTACGCAGCACCTGGCCCGGAGCAGGTTCCCACGTCAGCGCTGCCGACCTACACGCTCACTGTGTACTGAACCGATCAGATTGCGAGCTTCGCGAGCAGGTCGCGGGCAGTCTCGGCGGTCTTCGGCTCACACAGCACGTCGTAGCGACCGGCCACCAACTGCATGGTCGATGCAAAGTCGCGCTGGCCACGCGTCGCCGCGTACGGGATGGTTGTGGTGATCACGCCGAAGATGATGCCGCCGACGATGCCCGTGATCAGTGGCCCGATGAAGCTGGTTGTGAACAGTCCCAGGAGAAGGCCGAAGAATACGCCGAGCCATGCACCGGACACGAGGCCACCGCCGATCACCTTCGGCCACGTGAGCCGGCCGAGAACACGTTCGACCTGCATCAGATTCACACCGACGATGGTGACGTCCTGGACCGAAAATTCCTGATCAGACAGGTAATCGACGGCGCGCTGCGCCTCGGCATAGGTGGGGTACGACCCGATCGGCCAGCCCGAAGGTGGTGTCGGCAACGCTCCACGGCGCGACCCATTCGGCGATTGTGCGAGCGGATTGGACATGGGTGATCGTGCTCCTCGTTTCGGGCGCGTCATCCGTGGCTGAACGACGCGAGACCTACAAACCTATTGTGCCCTTTACCTACCCGATTTGTTCGACCGCAGCTGATCAGGCGTGTTCTGGCGGAGTGAATTCCGTTGTCCGGGCCATTCCAGCCGCCCGGCCCTTCGCGGAAATCACCAGAGCCATTTTGCGGCTTGCCTCGTCGATCATCTCGTCACCGAGCATCACGGCTCCCCGCCCACCACCGGCGGCGGAGGTGTGGAATGCGTAGGCATCCAAGATCAATTCCGCGCGATCGTAATCGGATTGCCTGGGGCTGAACACCTCGTTGGCCGCCTCGATCTGAGTCGGGTGCAGCACCCATTTGCCGTCGAATCCCAGTGCTGCGGTGCGGGCAGCGCTGCGGGTGAACGCCTCCACGTCACGGATCTGAAGGTACGGACCGTCGATGGCCTGGACCCCGTGCGCCCGCGCGGCCATCAGAATGGTCATCAAGATGTGGTGATAGGCGTCACCACGGTCGTAGCCGTCCGGCTGCTCACCGACCACCAGGGTCCGCATGTTCAAACTCGCCATGAAGTCCGCCGGTCCGAAGACCAACGCCTCGACGCGCGGGCTGGCCGTGGCAATCGCGTCGATGTTGGTCAGGCCGATCGCGTTCTCGATCTGGGGTTCGATGCCGATTCGTCCCACTTCGAGGCCGTTGGCCTTCTCCACCTGGGTCAACAGCAGATCAAGCGCCTGCACATGGCTCGCGTCGGGAACCTTGGGCAGCAGAATCGCGTCGAGGTGGGCACCGGCCCGGCCGACAACCTCTACGACGTCGGCGTACGTCCATTCCGTGGTCCAGTCGTTCACCCGAACGACCTTGACCTGCTTGCCCCACCCGTCTTCGGCCAGCGCGTCACCGACAGCTTCGCGGGCGGCCTGCTTCGCCAGCGGCGCGACCGCATCTTCGAGGTCGAGGAAGATCTCGTCGGCCGGCAGTCCCTTTGCCTTGTCGATCATCTTGCGGCTGCTACCAGGAACGGCAAGGACTGATCGGCGGGATCGGTTACGTAATGTCATCTCTTT
Organism: Rhodococcus sp. KBS0724; assembly: GCF_005938745.2. NCBI lineage: Bacteria > Bacillati > Actinomycetota > Actinomycetes > Mycobacteriales > Nocardiaceae > Rhodococcus > Rhodococcus sp. KBS0724. The sequence continues at coordinate 1,804,909 of NZ_VCBX02000001.1, read as the reverse complement.
GAGGGCCCTTCACAGATATCGACTCGTACGTTTTCGGTGTCTCGAGTTGCAGATAATGACGCGCAAGGAATTAGCCTTGCAATCATGGCAGCAGCAGGCAAGGTATTTGCAGCCAGGCTGGCCGGCCTGGTTGTCCTCGGACCCGACGGTGAGTCGATCGGGCGAGTGCGCGATGTCGTGATCACTGTCCGCATCGGACGCCAGCAACCTCGGGTGCTCGGTTTGGTGATCGAAATGTTCACGCGCAAACGCATTTTCGTGCCGATGTTGCGTGTGACCGCGATCGAACCGAGTGCCGTCACTCTGACGACGGGCAACGTCAGTATCCGGCGATTCACGCAGCGCCCCGGCGAAGTTCTCGCTCTTGCGCAGGTACTCGATTCACATGTGCGAGTAGACGACCCGGAACTGACCGAACTCCACGGCGTCGACGCCGTTGTCGTCGATCTCGGTATCGAATCACGGCGCACCCGGGACTGGGTGGTCTCGAAGGTAGCGGTCCGTGGTCATCGCGGACGCCTGGGACGCCGGGCCGCCATTCACATTGTCGACTGGCAGCACGTTGCGGGACTTACCCAAAGTGATCTGTCACTGCCGGGGCAGGGCGTGGCCCATCTGCTGCTGCAGTACGAGGGGATGCGTCCGGCCGACGTCGCCAATGCGATGCGCGAACTCCCGGAAAAACGCCGACACGAGCTAGCTGTTGCTCTCGACGACGAGCGTCTCGCCGACGTCGTGCAGGAACTGCCTGCCGACGATCAGACCGACCTTCTCATGCACCTCGAAGTGGAACGGGCGGCCGATCTCCTCGAGGCGATGGACCCGGACGACGCCGCCGACCTTTTGGGCGAGCTACCCGAAACCGAAGCAGAATCGTTGCTGCAATTGATGGACCCGCAGGACTCGGAACCGGTGCGCCGACTCCTCGAACACTCCCCCGATACGGCTGGTGGTTTGATGACGCCGGAACCGGTGGTGCTGACGGCGTCGACCACGGTGGCGGAGGCCCTCGCCCGGGCCCGCAACTACGACGTCACGCCCGCGCTGTCCAGCATGGTTTTTGTCGTCCGCCCGCCGACGGCCACGCCGACCGGACGCTACCTCGGGTGCGTCCATCTACAGAAGTTGTTACGTGAACCGCCGGCAAGCCTGGTCGGCGGAATTCTGGACAGCGATCTACCCAGCCTCGGCGCCGACGATTCGCTCGCGGTCGTGACGCGATACTTCGCGACATACAACCTGGTGTGCGGACCGGTGGTGGACGACGAGAACCATCTGATCGGCGCGGTCACCGTCGACGACGTTCTCGATCACCTCCTGCCCGAGGACTGGCGCGAAGACGATTCCGACGACGAGGGGTTGGTCCGATGAGCGATCGGTCGTCCAGCGCTCGTCAGCGTCTCGAGACTCCCCGGGGGAGTCGGCGGTTCCACTTCGACTTCGACGTCGAGGCCGTTGGCCGGGTCAGCGAGCGTATTGCTCGTTTCCTGGGTACTGGCCGCTACCTGGCGATTCAGACGATCATCGTGATCGTCTGGATCGCACTGAATATCTTTGCGGTCAGCTTGCAGTGGGATCCCTATCCGTTCATCCTGCTCAATCTGGCGTTCTCGACGCAGGCTGCATACGCGGCACCGTTGATCCTCCTTGCCCAGAATCGGCAGGAGAACCGAGACAAGGTCTCGCTAGAGGAGGACCGGATTCGCGCCGAACAGACCAAAGCCGATACAGAGTTCCTCGCTCGGGAACTCGCGGCTCTGCGTATCTCCCTCGGCGAAGTCGCAACTCGCGACTATCTGCGACGCGAACTCGACGAGATCAAGTTGCTCCTCACCGCCGATCACGAACCGCCTCCCAAGAAGAAGCAGCGCGAATCAGGTTCTGGAAAAAAGAGTCACGATAGCCGAGATTCTTAGCTGAGGGTTTACTGAGTTTTGCTGCGCACTCCGAGACCGATATGTAACGTAAGTCACAGACTCTTATATATATCGGTGGGTACCCCGAACCCGGGCTACCAGCAAAGGGGAATCGTGCGCGTACGAGGATTGATCGCAGCGTCCACGCTACTGGGGGGCCTACTCGCGGCCACCGGACCGGCAGCCCTCACCGCAGGTAGTGCCCCTGCAACGGGCTCACCGATACCCATTGCGCTCGCAGGTAACGCCGTGAACGCAGTGGACAGCCCCGATTTCCTTCCGACACCTCGCACGGTGCGAACACAACGATCAGCACCACCGAGCACTACCGCCACAACCACCGCACTGGACCCCGCAGCCGCAACAGTTGTCCTGACCTCACTGGGCATACCCGAGATCGTCCTCAACGCCTATCGCTCCGCAGAGCTGGTCATGATGACGGAGGCACCCGGCTGCGGCGTCCCCTGGCATCTCCTGGCCGGCATCGGCCGAATCGAATCGGGCCATGCCAACGGCGGGCGCACCACCTCCGTCGGCACCACTGTGACACCGATATACGGACCGGTGCTGGACGGCCGCCTGGCCGGCAACCAGATCATCACCGACACCGACAAGGGCTTGATCGACGGCGACCCGACGCACGACCGCGCTGTCGGACCCATGCAGTTCATTCCTTCGACGTGGGCGCACTACGCGAGTGACGGCAACGGCGACGGTGTTACCGACCCCAACAACGTGTTCGACGCGGCACTGTCGGCGGCCAAATACCTCTGCAGCGGCGGCCTCGATCTCCGCAACCTCGATCAGGAGACCAAAGCCGTTCTCCGGTACAACAATTCAGCGGCATATGCTGCAAACGTCATCATGTGGTCGACGGCGTACAAGAGTGGCGTCCTCCCGTCCGGATCGCTGCCGTACACCGGCGGAATCAATACCGGGAGCATCAACGCCGGAAACGCCGACGCCACGTCAACCGCAGCCATTCTCGCCGCTGCGGCGGCAGTCGATCCGGCAGCCGAGAAGAAGGACGCAGATCAGACGACGGCGGCAGCTACCCCTCCGCCTCTGCTCCCCGGACTGCCAGACATGCCGGCGCTCTCGCCTGATCTCCAAGCTCTGATCCCACCCGGAGTCCTCCCCACCACGCCGAACCAGTCAACGCCGGGCCAGTCGGCGCCCGGACCCGCCACCACACCGCAACCCCCGACAGGACCGATCATCCCGCTGCCCGTACTGACGTCACGAGGCCTTGTGTGGCCGATTCTGACGCCAACCGGCTGGACGTGGCCAGACGACATGTGCGTGATCCTCCCCGATCCCGTAGCGCTCGCACAGTTGCAACCGGGGATCTTCCTGCCGTGCGCTATCCCGACCACTGGGGCATCGACTGCCGCGCCGGCACCCACCACCGACACGACGACCGCAACTCCGCCGTCCGTCCCGGCGGCCACTTCCGACGCCGCACCCGCAGCCGTCGCGCCGACCCCTGCTGCCGCACCGGCACCCGCACCGGCTCCACTGCTGCCGGGTTTGCCGTTTATGCCCGTCGCATAACGGTCACGTAGCGATAACGCCGACTCCCGGAAAAATCACGATTGAACTGCGCCGACGGCACAGTTCTGCCCGGTTAGATCACGGTTGAGTAACGGAAATGCAACAAATCAGGTAGCCTCGATTCCGTCAGTGAACGGAAAACCCCGATTTCGGGGTCCAGGAGGCAGTAACAGTGGGTCGGCACAACAAGAAGACAGATTCGCACATTCGTCGCAACTCGGTCATCGCGCTCTCCGGCCTCATTCCTATCGGTTTGGTAACAGCCGCGAACTCCGCCGGAGCGGTATCCGATATGACTTTCGTGAACGCCGCCAGCGCCGAAACCGCCGTGGCACCGCTCGCGACACCGGCCACGCAGGAACCCCAAGCTCAGATCCTTCCCGTCGCCGACCTGGCGCCCGCAGTTGCCGAGCCCGCTCCGCTCGCACCGGTCCAGGCCACACCCCCACTGCCCGCGTCGATGGCCGAAGGCGCCCTGGGAATCCCCAGCGTCAGCGTCGCCGCTTATCAGAACGCCGAGCGCATCCTCGCTGTCGAGAACCCCACCTGCAACATGCAGTGGACCATGCTGGCCGGTATCGGCCGCGTCGAATCCGGCCACGCCCACGACGGCAAGGACGCCGATGCACTCGGCAACCTCTTCGAGCCGGTCATCGGACTGCCCCTCAACGGCAGCCTCCCCGGCCAGGCCGTGATCATGGACACCGACGGCGGCGCACTCGACGGCGACACCGTCTACGACCGCGCAGTCGGCCCGATGCAGTTCATCCCGTCCACCTGGACGCAGTACGCCGGCGACGGCAACGGTGACGGCATCTCCGATCCGCAGAACCTCTTCGACTCCGCACTGACCACCGGAAAGTACCTGTGCGACGGCGGATTGAACATGCAGGACCTCACGCAGGCCGCCAAAGCAATCCATCGTTACAACAACTCGGCTGCCTACGTCGCCAACGTCCTGGCCTGGACTGCCGGGTACTCCACCGGCATCGTTCCCGCCGCATCGGACCTGCCTCGCATTCACTGATCTGCCGACACCTACCATGGAGCCATGTCCGCACTGACCGAGTCCGACGTTCGCTCCGCGCTCGCGCGAGTTCTCGACCCTGAGATCCGCAAACCCATCACCGAATTGGGGATGGTCAGAAACATCACGCTTGCGCAAGACAACAGCGTCGACATCGGGATCTACCTCACCACCGCCGGCTGCCCGATGCGCACCGAGATCACCGAGCGCGTCACCAAGGCAGTTGCCGACGTCGCCGGTGTTGGTGCCATTCGGGTCGAACTCGACGTGATGAACGACACGCAGCGCACCGAACTTCGCAAGTCACTGCGCGGCGACTCCGCCGAACCGGTGATCCCCTTCGCCCAGCCCGGCTCCCTCACCCGCGTGTACGCTGTCGCCTCCGGCAAGGGTGGCGTCGGAAAGTCCAGTGTGACAGTCAATCTCGCAGCCGCACTCGCAGCACGCGGACTGTCCGTCGGCGTTCTCGACGCCGACATCTACGGTCATTCCATCCCTCGTATGCTCGGCACCGACGCCAAGCCCACGCAGGTCGAGAAGATGATCATGCCGCCAGTCGCGCATGACGTGAAGATGATTTCCATCGCCCAGTTCACTCAGGGCAACACCCCGGTCGTGTGGCGTGGCCCCATGCTGCACCGCGCGCTGCAGCAGTTCCTCGCCGACGTCTTCTGGGGCGATCTGGACATCCTTCTGCTGGATCTGCCGCCCGGAACGGGTGACATCGCCATCTCGGTAGCCCAGCTGATCCCGAGCGCCGAGATTCTGGTGGTCACGACGCCGCAGCAAGCAGCCGCCGAGGTTGCCGAGCGCGCCGGTGCCATCGCACTACAGACCCGTCAGCGTGTTGCCGGCGTCGTCGAGAACATGTCGTGGCTCGAACTCCCCGACGGCACCCGCATGGACGTCTTCGGAACGGGCGGCGGCCAGACGGTATCCGATCGACTCACCAAGGCCGTCGGCGCGAAAGTTCCACTGCTCGGTCAGATTCCGCTTGATCCGTCGGTTCGTGAAGCTGGTGACGCCGGCACGCCGATCGTGTTGAGTGCACCGGACAGCGCTGCCGCGAAGGCATTGACGGAGATCGCGGACAAGTTGGCGGTACGTCAGCGCGGGCTGGCCGGGATGTCGCTCGGTATCAATACCGTACGCAATATGTAGCGGGCTGCGCTCAGGTTGCGTCGAGGTCGACCGGCGGACGCTCACCGGCTGCGAGAGGCTTGTCCTTCGTAAGTGACATCGGTTCCTGGGCGCCGCTCTGCGGCTTCACACCGTTGCTGCTCTGGGGCTTCGCAGTGCTCTGGGACTTCTTGTCGAAGTCTCCGGTGAAGAGGGAATCGTCGCCGTCGAGAAGATGCTGGGTGATCACAGCGCGCGGAGTCATCCCGCGCAGCTTGTTCAGATCTGCGAGCGGTTTACGCAGATCCTCGAAGTCGGTGCCCAGTTCTTCCTTGAGCTGATTCTGGGCTCCGGAAGCGTATTCACGTACCTGCCTCAGTGATCGTGTAACCCAGGAGACCGCGCCCGGAAGCCGCTCAGGTCCCAAAATGACCAGAGCCGCTACGAGGAGGATCATGAACTCGCCCCAACCGATGTTGCCAAACACAGGGCAAGCCTACTGTGTGTCCGGTTGTTACGTGCAGGTCCGGATCAACCTCACAGCAACCTCGTAGGTTCTCTCAGTCCGAAACCGGCGTGACCGATATGTCTACCTGGCGTCCCTCGCGGATCAATCCGACGTTGACCGGCTGACCTATCGCCGCGGCATTGACGGCAACAACAAATTCGTCGGCGCTTGTCACTTGTCTGTCGCCGACCTTGACGATGACGTCGCCTTCGACGATTCCAGCCTGTTGCGCGGGGCTGCCGTCGCGCACGTTGGCAACCGCAGCACCACTGGTGGCGTCGTTGACGACGGTGCGAACATTGACGCCGATATCGGGGTGACGAACCGAACCGTCACGAATGATGGCCTGCGCCACCTGGGTGACCGTGTCGATCGGGATCGCAAAACCCAGACCGACCGAACCACCCGATTCGCTGAGCATCGCGGTGTTGATTCCGATCACGCGGGCTTCCGCATCGACCAAGGCGCCGCCGGAGTTGCCGTGGTTGATAGCTGCGTCCGTCTGGACGGCGTCGATCACCGCGTTGGTGTCGGTACCCTCTCCGGACAACCGCAACGGACGATTCAGGGCGCTGACGATTCCGCGGGTCACGGTTTTGCTCAGTCCCAACGGGGAACCGACAGCCACGACGTCGTCACCCACCTGGACGTCTTCGGATTTCCCGAGTTGTGCAACCGTCAGATTGCTCGCGGACACTTTCAGTACAGCGAGGTCCGTCTTCACGTCACGTCCGACGATTTGAGCGTCGGTCTTGGTTCCGTCGGAAAAGATGACCTGGATTCGGGCATTCTGGGCAGGCGGTGCCGCCGAAGAGATCACGTGGTTGTTGGTGACGATGTAACCGCCGTCGTCGATGACGACGCCCGAACCGGTACTTCCCTGATCGCCGACGGCAACCTGAATGGAGACAACGGACGGCAGCACCGCGTCGGCGACCTTCGCGACGTCGGATTGCGGCTGTTCACCACTGCCGGATTGAACCAACGTGACACGTGAGCTGGTGAGGGAACTTCGATCAGCGGTGATGACCGTCGCGAGCAGTCCACCTACCAGGGCAATCACGAGTGCCATTCCCGCGAGCGCAGCCAACGCGGACGGCGCGACCTTACGCCCGAACAGTACGTCGCGGACATCGAGTTTCGGTGCGGGAGGCAGTGTTTCGAGCTCGGTTTCCTGCGCGGGTGAACCTAGAGCCACCGACGACGCCGGATCACGCCACGGGTCGTCGGGTACTTCGTCTTCGGGCTGGGAGTCCGCGCCGGCTTCGGGATCACGGCCGATGGATTCCGTGGCGCCGTCTGGGCGACCGAACGCCTCTGCGAGGACCGGGTCGGGGGAACCGACCACAACACCGGGCGTCGGGACGCTGCGCGCCGCTGCCTGGGAGAAGGAACCGTCGACGCCACTCGGCCTACTGAACGCCCGCTGCGACGCCGGATCGATCTGCGGCCGGTACACCGGGCGCGGTTCGAGAACGGGCGCATCCGCCGGTCGATCAACCGAACCGCTTGCCGAAGTTTCGGTATCCACGCCGGAGTGCCCCCTCTGTCCGTCAGTCACGCCGTCCAGTATCACTGATCGGTGGACACACGGTGTCGCTGACTGGGCCGAAAGGACAGGTCATTTGCGCCAGCGGCGTGAGAGACGTTTGCCGATCGCACCGAACCCGGCGTCGGATCCCGGCGTGTTGTCGGCAGTGTTGGTAGTGCAGGTCGGAATTGCGCTGAGCAGTCCGACAAGCGAGAGCGGCATCGTCATCTCGCCGCTCCGCCGGAGCGCACCACGGGCCTGTTGCTGCGCATCGACAGCAGCCGTGCATTCAGCACACAGGGAGATGTGGTGTGAGGCCCGAAGATAGGCCTGCATGCGAAGTTCTCCGTCGACGTAGGCGGCAATTGCCTCACTTGCCAGGTGTTCGGTCGAACCGAACTGGCGGGGTGCCCGCGCCTCCGTCATTCGTCCCTCCAGATGATTGACCAACGTTCCCCCGTCAGACGCCGACACGTTCGGAATCACCGGCGCGCTGTGCTGCTGCCAGATGATCGCGAATCGCTTGTCGTCCACGGTGGATACGGCTCCGAACCGTTCCGAGCTTGACTCCCAGTGTGGCACCGATTTCCTCGTACGACAGACCTTCGATGTCACACAGCACAACAGCGGCACGGAAATCCGGCGCCAAGGAGTCCAATGCGGCCTGAAGATCGGCGTCGAGACGGGCGTCGTGGTAGATCTGCTCGGGGTCCGGACCCGCTGACGGTACGCGGTCGTAGTCCTCCGGAAGCGCCTCCATGCGGATGCGGTTGCGGCGGCGAACCATGTCGAGGAACAGATTGGTCGTGATGCGGTGCAGCCAGCCTTCGAACGTGCCGGGCTGGTAGTCGGAGAGAGAACGGAACACGCGGATGAACGTGTCCTGGGTCAGATCTTCAGCATCCTGCGCGTCGCCGGACAGCCGGTAGGCCAGCCGATAGACGCGGTCGCCGTGTTGGCGGACGAGTTCGTCCCACGACGGCATCGCCGACTTCTCACCCGTGGCGTCGAAAACAGCAGTACCGATCAATTCGGAATCCACAGCCGATTCCGTCGTCATTACTTCCGACTCTCGAGGGCGAGGCTCGTCGTTGATCTGGAAAATAGGTGGATCCTCCTGGTCTTTCGTGCCGCGCGGTCAGCTCACGTGATGATTCGAACAACCGAACACCGAGGTGTTTTGTTCCCGGCTCACCGTTGATCAGCTCATCCGTCGCCGCCGGACGTTCCGTGCACTTCCGGCGATGTACATACCCTCTCCTACCGCGGTGTGCATGCCCTATGAAGAGGCTGAGGGATTCCTGAGAATCCGTCAGGGTGCGCGCCTTGCAGCGTCAATGCGACCGGCCCGATAACCTCATGGGCGTGACCCACGCCGAACAGATACTCCGCCACGTCGAGGACGTTGTTTCCGAGGACGAGATTTTTACCGCGGCGCGGGACCGAGCATTGGACCTCGGGACCGCACCCGTGACGCCCGCCGTCGGCGCGACACTGGCGATGTTCGCTCGCATGCTCGGCGCGAGGACGGCGGTCGAGGTCGGTACCGGAGCCGGTGTGAGCAGCCTGTGGTTGCTGCACGGTATGCGCGACGACGGAGTCCTGACCACCATCGACAGCGAACCCGAGCACCAGCGCGCAGCCAAATTGACGTTCCGTGAAAGTGGAATCGCGCCTGCTCGCACGCGCTTGATCAACGGCAATGCACTCGACGTGCTGCCGCGTCTCGCCGACGGTGGATATGACTTGGTATTCGTCGATTGCGCCCCGGTCGATCAACCGCATTACGTCCGTGAAGGTATCCGGTTGCTGCGTCCGGGCGGTGTGATCGTGCTGCACGACGCTCTTGCCGGTGGCCGCGTCGCCGACCCGTCGGCCCGGGATGCCACGACGGCGGCCGTCCGCGAAGCCGCCAAGGCAATCGCGGACGACAAGCGTCTGATTCGGGTATTACTTCCGCTCGGTGAAGGACTGCTCTGCGCCAGCAAGATCTAGCTAGATCCAGACACCCTTACCGATTGCGACGACTCCACCGGAGCTGATCGCAAATCGTTCGCGGTCTCGTTCGAGGTCGACGCCGATGATCTCGCCGTCGCCGACAACAACGTTCTTGTCGAGGATGGCTCGGCGCACGACTGCTCCCTTGCCGATGCGCACTCCCGGCATCAGGACGCTGCCTTCGACGGTGGCGCCGTCCTCGATCATCACGTTGGAGCTGAGAACGGAGTTGCGCACGGTGGCCGCGGACAGGATCGATCCGGCGCCGACTATCGACTCCTGAGCGAGGCCGCCCTTCACGAACTTGGCGGGTGCCAGGTTCTCGGTGGCGCCGCGGATGGGCCAGCGCCGGTTGTACAGGTTGAAGATGGGGTGGACCGACACGAGGTCCATGTGCGCGTCGTAGAAGGCGTCGAGGGTGCCGACGTCGCGCCAGTAGCCGCGGTCGCGGTCGGTTGCACCTGGAACGATGTTGTCCTTGAAGTCGTACACCGACGCTTCGCCTGCCGCGACGAGGGCGGGGATGATGTCGCCGCCCATGTCGTGATCGGAATCGGAGTTCTCGGAGTCGGCGCGGATGGCGTCGACCAATACCTTCGTGGTGAACACGTAGTTACCCATGGAGGCAAAGGTGGAATTGGGGTCGTCAGGGGTGCCGGGCGGATGAGCCGGCTTCTCGAGGAACTGCGTGATGCGTCCCGACTCGTCACTGTCGATGCAGCCGAACGCAAACGCCTCACTGCGCGGCACACGGATACCTGCGACGGTCACACCCGCACCGGAGTCGATGTGGTGCTGCACCATCTGCTCGGGGTCCATGCGGTACACGTGGTCGGCGCCGAACACCACGATGTACTCGGGGTCTTCGTCGTAAACGAGGTTGAGCGACTGCAGGATTGCGTCGGCGCTGCCGGTGTACCAGCGCGGCCCGAGTCGCTGCTGCGCCGGGACGGGGGTGATGTACTCACCCGCGAATCCGGACAACCTCCACGTCTGCGATATATGTCGGTCGAGTGAATGCGACTTGTATTGCGTGAGCACACAGAGACGCAGATAGCCCGCGTTCACCAGGTTGCTCAACACGAAGTCGATCAGTCGATAGGCGCCGCCGAACGGCACCGCTGGTTTAGCTCTATCCGCCGTCAGCGGATAGAGACGTTTGCCCTCGCCTCCGGCGAGCACGATTCCAAGCACATGCGGCTGGCTTCTCACACCGTTAACCTATCCGCACTCCGGTGGTCCCGCTAGCGAAGCGCGCCGCGACACTCGGCAAGTACGCCGGCCGGTAGCCGGATCGACCACGGGCGGTTAGGTTTAGCCGGTGCGAGTCGCGATGATGACCAAGGAATACCCACCGGAGATCTACGGCGGGGCAGGCGTGCATGTCACCGAGCTGGTCGCTCAGTTGAAACGGCTCGTCGACGTCGACGTTCACTGCATGGGGGCGCCGCGCGACGACGCGATCGTCCACTCCCCCGATCCCGTGTTGGCCGGCGCCAACCCCGCATTGACAACGCTGTCCACCGAGCTTCGGATGGCCGCAGCCGCAAGCGGTGTCGATATTGTCCATTCCCATACCTGGTACACCGGGCTGGCCGGACATCTGGCGTCGGCGCTCTACGACGTCCCTCACATCTTGACCGCGCATTCCCTCGAACCCCGCCGTCCGTGGAAGGCCGAGCAGTTAGGTGGCGGCTACCGCGTCTCGTCGTGGTCCGAGCGCACGGCAGTCGAGCATGCCGACGCTGTCATCGCTGTCAGCTCGGGAATGCGCGCCGATGTCCTCGACGCGTACCCGTCGCTCGATCCGAGCCGTATCCATGTGGTTCGCAACGGGATCGACACGAGTGTGTGGCATCCTGGTCCGGCCGGAACCGGCGAAGCGTCTGCGTTGACGGCTATCGGAGTCGACGTCAGTGCACCGATCGTGGCGTTCGTCGGCCGCATCACACGCCAGAAGGGCGTCGGCCATCTGATCGCGGCGGCGCACGATTTCGACCCGTCCATCCAGCTTGTCCTGTGCGCGGGCGCCCCGGACACCCCGGAAATAGCGGCCGAGACCGAGCAGGCCGTAGCGGCCCTCGCCGCACACCGCGGCAATGTGTTCTGGGTCCGCGAGATGCTGCCCACCGAGCAGATCCGCGAAATACTTTCGGCTGCAACAGTCTTCGTCTGCCCGTCAGTGTACGAGCCGTTGGGCATCGTCAACCTCGAAGCCATGGCCTGCGAAACCGCTGTTGTCGCTTCGGATGTGGGAGGAATCCCCGAGGTCGTCGATGACGGCGTGACCGGGCGACTCGTCCACTACAACGCGTACGAGCCTGCCGCGTTCGAGGAATCGTTGGCCGCGACGGTCAACGAGGTTGTTGCCGACCGAACCGGTGCCGACGCGATGGGACGGGCCGGCCGGGTCCGGGCGATCGAGCATTTCTCGTGGGCCGAGATCGCCAAACAAACCATCGACGTCTACGACGACGCGATCAGGCGCCGCGGTTGACTTTGCGGTAGCTGGAGACGGTCGCAGACGCGGTGATCGGTGTGAGTTCGGGCAGTGCCGCTACCGAGGCGGCAAGTTGCTGGGCGCTCAGGTGCCGCGCGGAGGGTCCCATGCCCACGAGGTCGAGAATCTCGGCGTGAGTGAGGTGCATGGTGAACTCGACGCCCTCGGAATGTTCACGCTCGAACAGTCCGGCCATGGACGACCCGAGCCGTTCCACCTTCTTGTCGTCGACGCGAACCATGCCGAGCAACTCGATCAGCTCACGCAGATGCCTGTCCGTGGGCGTCAGAACCACGAGAACGCCCTCGTCGCCGAGAACGCGATGGGACTGCTCACCGTTGCGCGGAGCGAACACACAGAGCACGTGGGAGAGCACGCCGTCACGAATCGGCAGGGGCTGCCACACGTCCGCGACGATCGACCCGATGCGGTCGTGGACTTTGGCTGCTCGCCGGGCCGCAAATTTCGAGACGTCGAGGGCGATTCCCCGGGAATCCGGGAGCCTACTGACCACATGCTCGAGATATTGACCTGTGCCGGAACCGATTTCGACGATCCTCGCCGGGTCGACGCCCTCGGAGCGAGCACACGCCGTCGTCACCGCGTCCATCAGCGGATCAAAATGCCCACTACCGAGCAGTCTGGACCGGGCTGCAATCATCTCGGCGCTGTCACCGGTGAATTTGGTGGACCCTCCGCTGATCAGGGAAACGTAGCCCTGCCTGGCGATGTCGAACCGGTGCCCTCGTGCACATTCCAGGGCGCGGTCGATCAAATCGAGTTCCGAACAGCACTGCGGGCACGCCAGCAGATCTATTACTTCGGCAAGCACACAACTGCCCTTCCGGCTCGGCTCGAACACGCGCCTAGACCTACACACACTTCAGGCCCCGCACCGAAGATCGGTTGCGGAGCCTGGGTGCATTTCCCTACCTGGACCCGACTAGCTGGTGACGTTTGTAAGTTCCACACCCAGCGCAGCAGCTTCATCCGGGGTCAGCTCGACGACAAGGCGTCCGCCACCCTCGAGTGGAACCCGCATGACGATTCCTCGTCCCTCTTTGGTTGCTTCGAGGGGACCGTCCCCGGTCCGGGGCTTCATGGCCGCCATCCTCTGCTCCCTCCAGATCTGCGCTGCACTTCACTGCGCGTCGACAAACGGTGCGCCCCGCCAACCATCAGCGAGGCTCGTAGCTTCCATTGTTCCCTATCCGTCCCGGAACCGGGAATCTGAGTCACATTTACGCGTGTCCGCACTACTACGGCACTACCGGTGGAACCCAGCAATCAGCAATGTGATCGTCAACCATTCCGGTGGCCTGCATGAGCGCATATGCAGTGGTAGGGCCGATAAACTTGAAGCCGATCCGTTTGAGTTCCTTGGCCATGGCCGTTGATTCTTCGGTGATAGCGGGAACGTCTGCAATTGAAGCAAGTCGCGCGGTGCGTCGGGGTGGTGCAAACGACCAGAGCAACGCATCGAGATCCAATTCCGGTGAATTCACGAGAACTCGCGCATTGGAAATTGTTGCCTCGATTTTGGCCCGATTGCGAATAATGGCGGAATCCGCCAGCAAGCGGCCCACCTCCGCTTGGCTGTATTCGGCTACTTTCTCGGGAACAAATCCGTCGAACGCCGATCGGAAAGCCTCACGCTTTCGCAAAATCGTGATCCACGACAAACCTGATTGAAAGGCTTCGAGTGCGAGTCGCTCGAACAGGGCGTCACGACCGTGGAGGGGTTGCCCCCATTCGTGATCGTGGTAATCGCGGTACAGCGTGTCGCCGGGCGACTCGATCACCCAGTCGCATCGAACAACTCCGTCAGACATCGTCCGGGCGCTCACTCACGGCCGCCGCCTCCGGATCATTCACGGTCGCCGCCTCCGGATCCTCAACTTCTGGGGCAGCTTCGGATCGCGCTTCCAATTGCGCACGGAGAGAGTCGATTTCCATTCCGAGCCGGTGCAGGGCCCAATCCACTTCACTCGCCTTGTACCCGCGCAGAACCTGCTGAAATCGCAATGCGTCGACGTCGGCGCTTGTCACACCTTCCGCGGGAAGCACTGCCGCTGTGGTGCCGGGCGGAAGCGGCGGCAGTTCTTCCGAGCGCTCGAATACTGCACTCGCGGCAAGGAAAATCATCCCGCCGACAAGCGCCATGACAATCAGGTACAGGAGGATCGTCAACATGCCCCGATACTCCCATACACGTTCCGCTGCGGTCAGACCCCCGCGCTGCGGATAATCGAATTCATCGGCGGACGGTCGAGCAGCGACACCTCGGTGGTGGCCGGTGCAAACGAATCGCCCTCGACCAGGAACTGCGTCAACCCGGCGCCGGAATCCTCGATGCCACAGCGCCGCAGCATCGTCCCGATGATCTGCCGGCTCATCACGCCCAGATCGGCAAGCGGCCGATTGCGGTGCTTCCGGACCCCGAGATTGACTTGGCCGATCGCACTGAGCCCCAAGGTGTCGTAGGTATCGAGCAACAGCCCGATCTCGACTCCGTAGCCGGGTGCAAACGGCACGGCGGAGAGCAACTCCCGGGTGCCGGCGTACTCACCGCCCAGCGGCTGCAGAACGGCCGTGAGTTCGGGTCGCAGGGCCGCCAGCATGGGCCGCGCCACCAACTCGGTGACCCGCCCGCCGCCGTTGGCGTCCTCCGTCCCGCTGACGCGCAGCGGACGCCGGTAGTACCCCTTCACCAGGTGAATACCGTCGACGGTCAGCAATGGGCCGAGCAGCTTCGGAACAAACGCCGGGTCCGGGTTGATGAGATCGGAATCCACGAACGCGATCAGGTCACCGGTGGTGGCCGCGATCGAGCGCCACAGCACTTCACCTTTGCCGGCTGCCGGTGGAAGTGACGGCACGGCGGCCTCGCGGCTGATCACCCGCGCGCCGGCGGCCCGTGCCCGTTTCGCGGTGCGGTCGGTGGATCCCGAATCAAGGACCACAAGTTCGTCCACCAATCCGCCGAGCAACGGATGAATGGTGTCGACCACCGAGGCGACGGTCTCCTCCTCGTTGAGCGCCGGAAGCACCACCGAGACGGTGCGGCCCGCTTTGGCCCGTTCGAGTTCCTCGACCGTCCAACTGGGGTGATCCCAACTGTTGGCTTCGGACCACGTGCGCGTGGAACCAGTGCCGATAATGCTCATGCCAGCCCCCGAACTGTTCGGACAGGGGCGCGTCGGCCCTGAATTGCCGCAACCATGTCGACCACCCGGCGCGTAGATGCCACCTCGTGCACCCGGAACACTCGGGCACCGCCCGCCGCGGCCATTGCTGTCGCTGCCAATGTTCCCTCCAGCCTCTCGGAAAGCTCTACCCCCAGAGTCTCCCCGATAAAGTCCTTATTGCTCAGCGCCATCAGCACTGGCCACCCGGTGTTTACAAGAATGTCCACTTTTCGCAACAACTCGAGCCCGTGAAAGGTGTTCTTGCCGAAATCGTGGGTCGGATCGACCAGAATCGCGTCGCGTGGCACTCCCAAGGCAAGGGCCCTTTCGGCGGCCGTGACAACCTCGTTCACCACGTCGGCAACAACATCGGTGTATCTGACGCGGTGCGGACGCGTCCGCGGCACCGCTCCGCCGGTGTGTGAGCACACGATGCCCGCTCCGGTTTCGGCGGCGACCATCACCAGTTCCGGATCGGCGCCCGCCCAAGTGTCGTTGATCAGATCGGCACCTTCCTTACGCGCGAGCCGGGCGACGTCGCTACGCCACGTGTCGATGCTGATCAACAGATCCGGGAACTTGTCGCGGATCGCCGCGACGAAGGGAATGACGCGCCTGATCTCCTCATCGGTGTCGACCAGATCGCCGGGGCCTGCCTTCACTCCCCCGATATCCACCAGATCAGCGCCTTCGTCGACCGCCCGATCCACCGCGGCCATCGCGGCGGAATCAGAGAACGTCGCACCTTTGTCGTAGAACGAGTCGGGTGTTCGGTTGACGATCGCCATGACCAATGCACGGTCGACCGCCACCGGTCGTCCACAGAGTGTGGGCGCCGGATCTGGCTGCGCGGATGAACCGGCCAATGAAGACATGCCATTCATACTGGCATGACGGAACGCGGTCTAGCCCTTGGGTGCCGAGCCTGCGGCTACCTCGTCGACGTAACCGTCGTACGAATCGCTGTACCCGCTCTCGCGACCGGCAAGGACATGCAGGGTGTCTGCGCCGACGTCGTATCCGTCGTTGCGCAGTTCCACCTTGCGAGATTTGAACGTGCTGGTGTGTTCGAGGGAATCGACGATCCGAACGAACAGCGGCACGGCGTAGCTGGGGAGCTTTCCGTAAAGATGGGCGGCGATGTCACTGCCGTCGAAGGTGTGACCGTCGTGCAATGTCACGGCCGCCATTCCCGCGCGCCCATCGGTACCCGGGATCTCGACGCCGTAGACGACGGCTTCCTCGATCGCCGGATGTGAACTGAGCGCACCCTCCACCTCGGTGGTCGCGACGTTCTCGCCCTTCCATCGGAAAGTGTCACCGAGTCGATCGACAAAAGCCACGTGGCTCCACCCCTGCTTCCGCACGAGGTCGCCGGTGTCGAACCAGGTGTCACCGTCCTTGAAACCACCCCGCACCAGTTTGCTGTTGGTCGCGGCTTCATCGGTGTATCCGTCGAAGGGCGCTCGGTCGGTGATCTTGGAGAGCAGCAGTCCGACGGACCCCGTCGGCACGGTGCGCAACCGTCCGTTCGGACCACGCAATGCTTTTCCGGTTTCCTCGTCGAATTCGACGACGGCATGCGGCAACGGGCAGATTCCGGCGGTCCGATCAACGTTGAGTGCGTTGACGAAGGCGATGTTGCATTCGCTGGCGCCGTAGAACTCGGCGACTCGCGCGATACCGAAACGCTCTGTGAATTCCTTCCAGATTTCCGGCCGCAACCCGTTCCCGACCATGAGTTGAACGGAATTGTCACGGTCGGTGGGCTTCTCGGGCTGATTGAGCAGGTACCGGCACAATTCGCCGATGTAGGTGAAGGCCGTCGCTTTGTTGAGCGCGATATCGTCCCAGAATCGCGATGCCGAGAACTGTCGGCCGATGGCAAGCGTTGCACCCGAAGCCAATACCGACGACAGCGACACCGTCAAAGCATTGTTGTGATAGAGCGGCAAGCAGCAGTACAGCGTGTCGGACGGGCGTAAACGAACGCCCATGAGTCCGAGACCGGACATGGACTTGAGCCAGCGGAAGTGAGTCATCAAGCTGGCCTTGGGCATTCCGGTAGTACCCGAGGTGAAAATGTAGAACGCTTTTTCCTTGGCAAGGATCTCGGCCGTCACTGCCGGATTTGTGGCGTCGGCTGTTTTTGCCAGCTCGTCGAGTTCGCTGACCAGAAGTTGTTGCGGTCCGGCAAAACCGTCCGGCAATGATTCGAGCGCTTCTTCGCTCTCGTCGGCCACGACAAGCACCCGGGCGCCGAGAAGTGTAAGGCTGTGTGCGAGAACATCATCACGCTGGTTGTAGTTCAGCATTCCCGCGGCCGCGCCGAGCTTGACGGCGGCTAATGCAATGAGCAGCGACTCCGGAGTGTTCTTGCCGAGGATCGCCACGACGTCTCCGCGTTGAGCCCCGCGCGTGCGCAACACATCCGCATATCGGTTGACCTGCTCGTTGGCGTCACCGTAACTCGTTGCGTGGCCCTCGAACCGGATGAACGGACGCGTCGGATGCGCTGCGGCGTTCTGCTGGAGAATCAGGCCGATGGACATCGCCGCCGACGGCTTGCGCAGCAGGCCAGATGCGCCTTTGAGGAGGATCGGTACCTCGGTGATCATCGACGGCAACTTTGCCGCGAGATCCAGCAGGCCAATCTTGTCGCGTGCTTCCGAACTCATGTCTCCCCAATCACGTATCCGGCGACTCGACGGCCACCCCCGGGCTACCTTACCTCGCAGTAAGGTAGCCCGTCACGCACTTCTTCAGGGCCCGACACAAGCGTCGAGAGCAGCCTCGATGTCAGTCCTGACCAGCAACGTGTCCAGCGCTTTACGGCCGACAAACCCCGTGCCGTCCAATTTGTCCAACCATTCGAGCAGTCCGGTGTAATGCCCCACCGGATCAAGCAGGACCACAGGCTTGCTGTGCATCCCGAGGTAGCCGGCGGTCCACGTCTCGAACAGCTCTTCCAACGTCCCGATACCGCCGGGCAAGGTGATGAACGCGTCCGCGTGATCCTCCATCAACTGCTTGCGCTGACGCATCGTGTCGGTGACGATCAACTCGTCGGCGTCGACGTCTGCAACTTCCTTGTGCACCAAAGCCTTCGGAATGACGCCCACGGTCCACGCACCGGCAGCCCGAGCCGATTCCGCGACAGCACCCATCATCGAGACGTTGCCGCCGCCCGATACCAACTGCCACCCGCGTCGACCGATCGCGGTGCCCACCTCGGCAGCCAAGGCCAGGAACGACTCGTCCACCGGACCCGACGCACAGTAGACGCAGATCGAATACTTCTTGTCGGAATCAGTCACCATTCTTCTTCTTTCCCCAGATCGGCAGCCTCGTCGATGCCCTTGTCGGCATCGAGGACAATTCGGACTGCTTCTTCCACGCTGTCCGTGACGTGCAGCAGATTCACATCGCCCGCGGAAATCTTTCCGTCGCGCTCGAGGGTATTGCGAATCCAGTCGACCAATCCGGACCAGTACTCGGTACCGAACAGGACAATCGGGAAGCGCGTCACCTTGTGGGTCTGCACCAACGTGAGAGCTTCGAACAATTCGTCCAGAGTTCCGAACCCGCCGGGCAGACAGATGAAGGCCTGCGAGTACTTCACGAACATCGTCTTGCGCGCAAAGAAGTAGCGGAAGTTGATACCGAGGTCGACCCACTCGTTCAGCCCCTGCTCGAACGGCAACTCGATGCCGAGTCCGATCGAGTATCCGCCGGCCTCGCTGCAACCGCGGTTGGCAGCTTCCATGACTCCCGGCCCGCCACCGGTGATGACGGCATACCCGGCTTCAGCCAGCGCCGTGCCAAGCTCACGGCCTGCCTGGTACTCGGGATGGTCGAGCGCGGTGCGGGCCGAACCGAACACCGTCACCGCACGGGGGACCTCGGCGAGCGCGCCGAAACCTTCGATGAATTCGCTCTGGATACGCAGCACACGCCACGGATCGGTGTGGACCCAATCTGTCGGGCCACGCTTGTCGAGCAGACGCTGATCCGTGGTGGTTTTCTCGTCCTTGCGCTTGCGTCGAAGCTGAACGGGCCCGCGGTGCTTGATCGACGAGCTCTGCTTCTTGGAAGCCGAATTCTTCTCTGGTGCCATGCACGCAAGGCTAACGGTCAGGCCGACAAATACTTTCTCAGCACGGCCGCGACGTCGGTGATCTGCTGCACGGGAACGTGCTCGTCGCGCTTGTGCGCAAGGTTCGGATCGCCGGGGCCGTAATTTACCGCGGGAATACCGAGAGCCGAGAATCTGGACACATCGGTCCAACCGTACTTGGCCCGGAACTGTCCACCCGCAGCCTCGATCAAGGCGGCGGCCGACGGGTTCGCCAGGCCGGGCAGAGCGCCGGGCGAGGAGTCGGTGACCTCGAACCCGAGGTTCAAACCGTCGAATACTTCGCGGACGTGAGCCACGGCCTGCGCCTCACTGCGATCCGGTGCGAACCGAAAGTTGACGTCCATCTCGGCGGCGTCCGGCACGACGTTCCCGGCGACACCGCCGGAGATCCGCACCGCCGAAAGCCCCTCGCGGTAGACACAACCGTCTATATCCACCGAGCGCGGCGCATAGGCCGACATCCGCTCCAACGCGGTGCCGAACTTGTGAATCGCGTTGTCCCCCAGCCAGGACCGGGCTGAATGCGCCCGAGTGCCCGACGCGGTCAAGCGCACACGCATCGTTCCCTGGCACCCGGCTTCGATGAACCCGGCCGTCGGCTCGCCCAGAATCGCGACGTCAGCGGCGAGCCACTCAGGGATCTCGCGTTCGATCCGGCCGAGCCCGTTGTAGGCGGCGGCGATTTCCTCGCAGTCGTAGAACACCAGCGTCAGGTCGTGGGCCAAATTCTCGATGGTCGCTGCAAGATGCAGGAACACCGCGTCGCCGGATTTCATGTCCACCGTGCCACACCCGTGCAAGATGTCACCTTCACGGCGAGACGGAACGTTGTCCGCAATCGGAACTGTGTCGAGATGACCGGCGAGCATCACCCGGCTCGGAAATCCGCGCGATGTCCGAGCCAGAACCGCATTGCCGTTGCGGATGATCTCGAAGCCGCTGGTCTGCTCCCGCAACGCCACCTCGACGGCGTCCGCGATGGCGGATTCGTCGTGGGAGACGCTGGGAATGTCGACCAGAGCGGCCGTCAGATCGATGGGGTCGGAGGCAAGATCGAGGATGCTCACGGCCACCAGCCTAAGCCCGCAGCCAGCGCACCCAGTAATCTCTAGTCCTGTGAGCGCACACGGAGCATCAGCAGTAGGTATCGCCAACGTGACCGCGGACGGCACCGTCCTCGACACCTGGTTCCCCGCACCCGAGCTGGGAACATTCGAGACGACCGGTACCGAGAACGTCGAGGGAACAGACATTCCCTCCGACCTCGCGCTGCTGGCCGGAACCGACGAGGCACGCGAGGTTTCGCAGGTCATCGTCCGCACCACCATCGCCGACCTTTCCAAGGCCCCGGTCGACGCCTACGACGTCTACCTGCGCCTTCACCTCCTTTCCCATCGCCTCGTCGCACCGCACGGCGTCAACCTCGACGGACAGTTCGGCCTCCTCGCCAACGTCGTCTGGACCAACTTCGGCCCGTGTGCCGTCGAAGGCTTCGAGCAGGTCCGCTCACGTCTGCGTATCCGCGGCGTTGTCACCGTCTTCAGCGTCGACAAGTTCCCCCGCATGGTCGACTACGTCGTCCCCTCTGGAGTCCGTATCGCCGACGCCGACCGTGTCCGCCTTGGCGCACACCTCGCCTCCGGTACCACTGTCATGCACGAGGGCTTCGTGAACTTCAACGCCGGCACACTCGGTAACTCCATGGTCGAGGGCCGTATCTCCGCCGGCGTCGTCGTCGACGACGGTTCCGACGTGGGTGGCGGCGCGTCCATCATGGGCACGCTGTCCGGTGGCGGCAAGGAAACGATCTCAGTCGGCAAGCGTTGCCTACTCGGCGCCAACGCCGGACTCGGTATCTCCCTCGGCGACGACTGCGTCCTCGAAGCCGGTCTGTACGTCACCGCCGGCACCAAGGTCACCGGACCGGACGGAACCGTCGTCAAGGCATTGGCACTAAGCGGCAAGTCCAACCTGCTGTTCCGTCGCAACTCGGTTTCGGGTGCCGTCGAGGTCGTGCCGTGGAAGGGCACTGGCGTCGAACTGAATGCTGCACTTCACGCCAACGACTGATGAATAACACCGACGCCCCCGAAGAAACGACCACCGCTCTCGGCAAAGGCCTCAAGGTCCGCCATCTGACGATGATGGGCCTGGGGTCGGCCATCGGAGCAGGTTTGTTCCTCGGAACGGGCGTCGGTATCGCGACGGCCGGTCCCGCGGTCCTGATCTCTTACATCATCGCGGGCGCGGTCGTCGTGTTCGTGATGCGGATGCTCGGTGAAATGGGCGCCGCAATTCCCGCCAGCGGTTCGTTCTCGCACTACGCGCGTCTGGGGATCGGCGAGTGGGCCGGTTTTGTGATGGGCTGGCTCTACTGGTTCATGCTCATCATGGTTCTGGGCGCCGAGATCACCGGGGCGTCGGCCATCGTCAACGAATGGCTGCCGTCGATTCCGCAATGGATGATCGCGCTTGTCTTCGTGGTGTTCTTTGCTGTCGTGAACCTGGCCAAGGTCAGCAACTTCGGTGAGTTCGAATTCTGGTTCGCGGCAATCAAAGTCACCGTCATTATCGGCTTCCTGATCATCGGTGTACTGCTCGTGTTCGGCCTGCTTCCCGATACGGACCCGGTGGGAACCTCGAATCTGTTCGGCCAGGGCGGGTTCATGCCCAACGGATTCTCCGGCGTCGCTGCCGGCCTTCTTGTTGTTGCCTTCGCGTTCGGCGGTATCGAAATCGTCACCATCGCGGCGGCAGAATCCGAGAACCCGGAACGTTCCATCGCCCTCGCTGTCCGCAGCGTGGTCTGGCGTATCAGCGTCTTCTACATCGGCGCCATCTCGATCATGGTGTTGGTCCTGCCGTGGAACGACCCCGATCTCGAGACAAGTCCCTTTGTCTCCGTCCTCAACTTGGCCAACATCCCCGGTGTTGCCGGCTTCATGGAACTTGTTGTGGTTGTTGCCTTGCTGTCGGCCTTCAACGCCAACATCTACGGCACCTCACGCATGGCCTTCTCCCTGTCACGACGCGGTGACGGCCCCGCATTCATGGCCAAACTCTCGCGCACGGGAGTTCCGACCAACGCGGTACTGCTGTCCGTGTTCTTCGGCTTCGTTTCCGTCATGCTCAACTGGCTTCTGCCCGACGACCTACTCGGCATCCTGCTCAATGCAGTCGGCGCTGCCTTGCTCGTCATCTGGATCTTCATCGTCGTCTCCCACCTTCGCCTGCGTAAGCAACTCGAAGCCGAAGGCAAACTGACCATCCGCATGTGGCTCTTCCCGTACCTGAGTTACGCCACTCTCGCGATGCTCGGAGCCTTTGTTGTCCTCATGCTGTTCGACGACGACGCCCGGGATCAGTTGATCTCGACAGCGGTCCTTTTTGCAGTGATCGCCGCGCTCGGATACGCAAACTCGCGGTGGCGTAAGAGCCAGGCTCTCGCAGCGAAAAGTTAGCTCCTCCCCCAGTCACGCGAATTTAGTCACGAACCGCCGCTGCCACGGAGTTTCCACCGCCCGCCGAGAATAGTGTTCGCGCACATAGGCAACCGCGCCCTCAGCGGCAACGCCGTCGAGCACCGCCAGGCAAGCCAACGCTGTTCCGGTACGGCCGAATCCACCCCCACACGCGATCTCCACTAGTTCCGTTTCGGATCGCCGCAAGAGTTCCTCCAAGGCACTGCGAAACTCGGAGCGGTCACGTGGCAGCCAGAAGTCGTGCCAACGTATCCATCGGCTTTCCCACAAAAAGGAAGGCGGTTGACGCGCTTGCGCATACAACCCGAATTCGGGCAGCGGTCCGACCGGTAGCGGGTTGCGCAATCCCCGCCCCCGAACCAGCCGTCCCGACGGCAATGCCATCACTCCATCGGCAGCCTCATCCCACGAATTCACTCGAGCTCCTTGTTGTAGTGATCGCCACACACGGAGCCGCAAACTCGCGGTCGCGCAGGCCTACCGGAATGATTCCAACAGCTCGTCGGACACCTGCAGTGGGGCATACCCGTCGGCGATGACGCGGCGGCAGCCATCGAGCTCGACGGTGAGCAATTGTTCCTGGTTCGTGAAACTGTCCACGTAGATCGTCGACGCCACCTCGGTGGCCACTGCGTCACAGTCGGGTGCGGGTGGGAGACCGTCGATGGTTTCCATTGTCGACGATGTACCGACAAATTCGGTAGAGGAGAATCGACAGAAATAGCTGCCCGCCGACAGCGACGTCGGCATTGTGGTACCGATCGTCGGAGGTTGGAACGTCGGCCGGCAATTCGACAGTTCGTAGATCTGATCTTCGGACAACGGTATTCGATGTTCGGTACTGCCAACCGACGTCAGTTCTTTGATAGCAGCCAGGCCACCGGGTTTCGGTGATCCACACGAGTCGGAGGGATACCCCGGCCGTATTGCGCGGCCTCGGTCGTCGACCAACCAGAATTCCTCCAGCACGGCCAAGCTGTAGTTGTCGCCGCAGCCGGGAAACCCGGTCCTGTGCGAGGACGAGCGGTTCAGCAGTTCCACCGCCCAACCGAAATCGCCCTCCCAACGGTGCGCAGAGAAGCTGACGGTTCGGTCGGCCGCCACGTCGCCGCTGACAATCGGGTCGCACGTGACGGCCGCGACGGGTACGAAATCGTCCGGAACCGTCGCCCCTGATGTCTCCTGGAGTGGGCCGATGGGATACGGGGTCGCGCACTCCAGAGTCTCGGCGCCGACAATTACGGCAACAGGACGGTCAGGGGTGGTCAGCTGCCAGATGCCGGCGACAGCGAGTACAACGATCATGATTGCGAACCATCGGCGGAGCATGAGCACACCGTATCGGTCCAGATCTGCTCCGCGCGGCAATGGCCGGGGATCGAATTGCTTTTGCGGACGTCCGCGACGCAATGAATGAGCCGAAAGACCTTCTCTATTTGTCAAAACTATTGCGCAGGTAAGTGTTCGACGGTAAGATCGAATGCACGTTCGACATTACCGGGGGGCAATGATGACGACGGCAGTTTCAGATCACACGGTCAAGCAGTTCCGTTTATTACTCATCGACATGGACCGATCTGTCGACAACGCAGCACGCATCGACCTGCTGCGCGCACTCGAGGAACTGAAAGCCAGTTGCGCCGGCGCACAAGCATTGCTCGCTGCCGATCTGGATGCTTCCACTCGCAAAGACCGTGGTGAACGCGGCGTTCCAGTTGTACATCAGAGCCGCGGAATCAACGCCCAAGTTGCTCTCGCTCGACGCGAATCAGTCTGGTCAGGCACTCAACACCTGAGCCTTGCCCGCGCATTAAACGACGAGATGCCGTACACACTCAGGCTCCTGATCCACGGCAGCATCAGCGAGCAACGGGCCACCATTCTCATGCGCGAAACCGCCTGTCTCACAGTCCAAGATCGCGCCGCAGTGGATCGCGAATTCTGCTGCGACGCCGAGAACCTAGCCGGCTGCGGCGACCAACAATTGACCGCCAGAATCCGCGCCCGCACCGCCGAGGTAGATGCCGAAAGTGTGGTTAGGCGCGCCCGCAAAGCCGTAGGCGACCGACGCGTGACGTCGCGGCCGGCACCAGACACCATGTGCTATCTCAGCGTTCTACTCCCGGTCGCCGAAGGCGTTGCCGTTCACGCCACGCTGATGCGAGATGCGGATTCCGTCCTGGCTCACGGAGACGATCGCACGCGCGCTCAGATCATGGCCGATCTCCTCGTCGAGCGAGTCACCGGAATCGGCCGCGCCACGCCCACTCCCGTCACTGTAAATCTTGTAATTTCCGACCGAACGCTCTTCGGCGATGCCACGGACCCCGCGCACGTCAACGGTTACGGACCCATCCCAGCGGGCATTGCCCGACAATGGATTGCACAATCGGGCAAGGGCTCTCACCCCAGCGCACATATCCGGAAGCTCTATGCCCAACCCACGACGGGAGAGCTGACAGCGATGGAGTCCAAGTCCAGGATCTTCCCGAAGGGACTGGCGCAGTTGATCGATCTCCGCGATCGAAGTTGTCGCACTCCGTGGTGCGATGCACCCGTTCGTCATCGCGACCACATTCGCGAGCATCAGAGAGGCGGCGCCACCAGCGCAGTCAACGGTGCAGGACTGTGCGCGGCATGCAATTACGCCAAACAGGGCTTGGACTGGTACGCCGAAACCGACGATCACACACCCGGTACCAGGCACTCCTTCACCACGACAACACCGACCGGTCACCGATACTCGTCGGTCGCGCAGCCGCTCCCGATACCGTGGGCCAATCCCGAAGCCGCCTAAGCGGTTACGCGGGCGAGGCAGATCCGGGCAAGCTCATCGAGTGGCACTGAAAGTACATCGGCGAGCGCGGCAATCGTGACAAACGCCGGCGTCGGCATGCGCCCGGTCTCGATCTTGCGCAACGTCTCCGGTGAAATCGCGGCGGCCTCCGCCACATCGACGAGCGTGCGCTCGCCCCGAGCTTGACGCAGGTACGCGCCCAACTGCTGACCTAGTGCAATCTGCGCGGGAGTGAGCGGAAGACGGACCATGGGAACAGCATACCAACCCTCAGTGGTATTTTAATACCAACGAAAGGAATCCCCCGATGGTGGAACTGAAGACCGACCGTGAGATCGAAGCAATGCGCGTCACCGGCACATTCATTGCCGAACTACTCACCGACCTCGCTGCTCGCGCCAAGCCAGGAGTCAATCTCCTGGACCTCGAGCACCGTGCCCGCGACCTGATCAAAGAACGCGGCGCCGTGTCCTGCTACTGGGACTACTCACCATCCTTCGGGCGTGGACCGTTCCGCAATGTCATCTGCCTGTCCGTCAACGACGCAGTGCTGCACGGACTTCCGCACGACTACGTGTTGCAGGACGGCGATCTGCTGACCATGGACATCGCGGTCTCCATCGACGGGTGGGTTGCCGACTCGGCACGCAGTCTCGTCGTCGGCGTTCCCCGTGCTGAGGACCAACGCCTCATCGAAGCTACCGAACGCGCCCTCGCCGCAGCTATCGCAGTGGCCCGCCCAGGCAACCGCCTCGGCGACATCTCCGCTGCAATCGGCGGCGTCGCAGCTGATTACGGCTACCCGGTCAACACCGAGTTCGGTGGCCACGGACTCGGCCGCACGATGCACGAAGATCCGCACATCCCCAACACCGGACGCGCAGGTCGTGGCATGAAACTGCGACGCGGGCTGACCATCGCGATCGAACCGTGGTTCGCTCTCACCACCGACAAGATCGTCTTCGACGAAGACGGATGGACTATCCGCTCAGCCGACGGATCACGCACCGCGCACAGCGAACACACCATTGCCGTCACCGACGGTGACCCACTCGTGCTGACTGCCTAAGCGCCGCGGTGAGCCAGTGCGTTGACGAACACGCCGGAGATTTCCGACGGATCACGGGCGATGTAGGTGGACCCACCGGTCACGCGTGAAATGTCCGCCAGCGCAGCCGCATCGGCGTCGTCGGTAATTCCGATAGTCACGATGATCACCGGTCGCGCCGGATCCTGTTCCCGTTCGAGCACGTCGAGCAATTGCTCGCGCGTGATGCTGTCGGGATCCTCGTTGGCACCGTCGGTCAGAATGATCACGCTGTTGACGGCGCGCGGGTCGTAGGATTCCTGAACTTTCCGAAACGCCGCAAGCGTGGTGTCGTAGAGGCCCGTTGCACCGCGCTTGAGTTGTGTCAGCTTCTTGGTCTGCTCAGCCATGAGTGCACGCTGCGATATTCCGCCAACCATGGTGTCGTAGCGGCGAATCGGAACCAGTTCCTGGTAGTCCTGCGTTCCGTTCATGCCCTGGGAGAAGGCCCAGAGTCCGGCGGCGACGCTGTCCGGGAACACCTGGTTTCCGGTGAGTGCGGCAGCTGTCGTGAGGTCCATGCGGGTCTTCCCCCCGGCGGCCGGGAAGTCCATCGACGACGACACGTCGATGGCGACGAGGGTGCGGATCGGTTTGGCCAACAACGCCCAGGCCCCGAGCGTCTTGTCGAGTGCGGCTTGATCCGGCACCGGCAGAGCCTGGACGGCTCCGACACCGCCGGCAACCTGCCCCTCACCGGACTGGTCACGAAAACCGTTGCGAGCCAGAACTTCCTGCGCCTCGTCGCTCGCGAACACCGTGGCGAGAACTTTGGCTTTCTGCGCCGCGGCATAGTGGCGATCCGGCGCCGAGGCACTCACCGCCAACGGATAGTCCATCAGCACGGTTCCGGTGGACGGAACCGTGGCGCTGATGGACGCGTTCGCGAACTGGGTAACCTGCTGTTCGGTCGACACCCCGACCTTGCCGGTACTGACAAGTTCGGTCAGCATCTTCGCGCCGACGGGTTGGTCCTCAGCGCGCACGCTCTCTGCCTGAGCGTGCGGCACCAGCGCGGTGCGTACCGAATCTGCACTGCTCCCGCTCTCGGCAAGTGCAGCCTGGATCGGGGCGGACGCGATTCCGGTGGACAGCGGATTGCCGAGGGCCAGGTCCGGCACTTTGAGCACCGACAGCCAATCGGCAAACTCCTCGCCGCCGGATGCCAACACCACTGGGGACGTCGCGATGGAACCACCGACGGCAGCAACCGGACCGGCGGCGGTGAGAGCCGCCTTGCTTATCCACGACGTGGAGTCCGGAATCCACAGGTCCGGTGCGTCGGCGCCCTTCCCCAGTCGCCCGACCACGTCGCCTGGCAGTGCTGCTTCGACGACGACGTGCATGCAGTCCGTCTGCTCCGGGGTCGTTCCAGCCAGCACCTCGGATACCGACGACGCGATGGACGGGTCTGCGGCCAGGGTGAATTCGTCGACACTGTCGCAGGTATCGGGTTGCACGGCCTTGAACACGACAATTCCGGTGGCAACGAGCGCCAGCGCAACCATCCCGCCGACTGCGTAAAAACCGAATGATCGCCCGCTGTCAGCGCTCGAATGCCGTCCGCCCGCCATGAAACCTGTCCCTCCGATGCCAGTTGCGCGCGCAACTGGTGCAAGTCTTACCGGCGGGTAGTGTAGCGAAAAACACAGAAAAACCAACCAAACAAGATTATTCGGGCAGCAACAAGCGCTTTTGCACCTTGCCCATCGCGTTCCGCGGCAGTGTGTCGACAAACCGAATTTCGCGCGGACGTTTGTGCGCGGACAGCTCCGCACTCACCAGATCCACGAGGTCCGATTCCGTAACGTCCGGTGCGGAGGCCCGCCGGACAACCCACGCCACAATCCGCTGGCCCAGGTCCGGATCGGGAACACCGACCACCGCGACCTCGGCGACGGAGGGATGCCCCAGAATGGCCGTCTCGATCTCGCCGGCACCCACCCGGAAGCCGCCCGACTTGATCAGATCGATGGATTCACGCCCCACGATGCGATGGAATCCGCCCTCGTCGATGACAGCGACGTCACCGGTCTTGAAGAACCCGTCGTCGGTCCACGATTCGGCAGTGGCATCGGGGCGATTGAGGTAGCCGTCGAACAACATGGGTCCACGAACCTGAAGTCCGCCGATGCTCTCGCCGTCGTGAGGCACGTCGTTACCGGCCTCGTCGCGCAACCGGGTCTCCACGCCGCGCACTGGTACACCCACCCAGCCTGGCCGACGCTCGCCGTCAGCGCGGGTGCTCAGGGTCAGCATGGTTTCGCTCATTCCGTAGCGCTCGATGGGCGCGTGGCCGGTGAGGTCGCGCAACTTCTCGAACACCGGCACCGGCAGAGGTGCACTTCCGGACACGAGCAACCTGGCCGAAGCCAACGCCCGGGCGGACGCCTCGTCGTCGGCAATTCGTGACCACACCGTCGGCACCCCGAAGTAAAGCGAGCCGCCGGCCTCCGCATACGCCTGCGGTGTCGGCTTGACCGTGTGGATCAGCCGACTGCCCACCCGCAGCGGTCCGAGCACGCCCAGAATCAGTCCGTGGACGTGGAACAGCGGCAACCCATGCACAACGGTGTCTCGATGCGTCCACTGCCAAGCCTCGGCCAATGCGTCGAGACCTGCGGCAATTGCCTGCCGGCTCAGCAGCACGCCCTTCGGCGGTCCGGTCGTTCCTGAGGTGTAGAGGACAAATGCAGTGGACTGCGGCGCCGGTTCGGGGTAGCTGTGCCACGAACGGGCGTGCAGGCGAACCGGAACCACCGGCAGGCCGACACACAATTCGTCGGTCTCCCCCAGCCACGCCTGGGCGCCGGAGTCCTTCAGTATGTGTTCGCGCTCAGCTGTTCCCGAATCCGGCGGCACAGGAACAACAGTGACACCGGCGATCAGCGCTCCGACTACTGCCAGAATGGTCTTTGCCGTGGGGGTCGCCAGCACTGCAACGCGCTCGGCCTGCGCAACGCGCTCGGCAACCGAGGTCGCAGCGCCGAGAATATGGCCGCGCGAGAGAACCGTATCCCCGATGGTGATCGCATCGTCGACATCGTCGCCGCGGGCAATGGCAAGGGGATTCAGTGATCGAAGCAGCATTTTGACAGCATCTCACAACGCAGTGAACCCACTGCGCCGCAGCATCTATGTCGCGGTGCGCCGCATTGGTGAGCGCAGCAGACGGTTTCACGTTTCATTCCCCATGTGCGGATATCGGTAGTCCGTCGGAGCGACAAAGGTTTCCTTGACCGTGCGCGCCGACACCCAGCGCAACAGGTTGATGGGCGAACCCGCCTTGTCGTTGGTGCCGGATCCGCGAGCACCACCGAAAGGCTGCTGTCCCACTACTGCCCCGCTCGGCTTGTCGTTGACGTAGAAATTGCCGGCGGTGAAACGCAGTGCACCGGTGGCCTGAGCTACCGCCGCTCGATCGGTGGCAAAAATCGATCCGGTCAACGCGTAAGGCGTCGCAGCATCCACCTCGGCCAGGACCGCGGCAAAGGAATCGTCGTCGTAGACGTGGATCGACAGGATCGGGCCGAAATACTCGTGTGTCATGGCCTCATCACGCGGATCGTCCACCAGCAGAACCGTTGGCCGAACGAAGTATCCGACGCTGTCGTCGGCCTTACCTCCGACAGCGATCTTGATGCCGGCGGTGACCCCCGCGCGCTCGATTGCCGCCGCACTCTTGTCGAACGCCCGAAGGTCGATGACTGCGCCGCCGAAATTCTCGAGATCGCTGACGTCGCCGTAGTTGATTGCGTCGACCTGCCCGAGAAGGCCGTCTCTCATCGATGCCCACAGGCTTCGGGGGATGTAGGCGCGTGAGGCCGCCGAACACTTCTGGCCTTGGTATTCGTAGGCGCCTCGGATCAGGGCCGTCGTGAGGATTTCCGGGTCTGCCGAGGCGTGCGCGACAACAAAGTCCTTGCCGCCGGTCTCGCCGACCAGACGCGGATAACCTGCATACTTGTCGATGTTTGCACCGACCTGCGCCCACAGCGATTTGAACGTTCGAGTCGAACCCGTGAAGTGAATTCCCGCGAGGCGCCGATCCTGCAGTGCCACCGCGGAAATATCCGGGCCGTCTCCGGTCACCAGATTGATCACGCCGGGAGGCAGACCGGCTTCCTCGAGAACTTTCAGCGTCAGATAAGCGGCGACGCTTTGTGTCGGCGATGGCTTCCAGAGAACTGTGTTACCCATCAGCGCCGGGGCGGTCGGAAGATTGCCGGCGATCGCCGTGAAATTGAAAGGCGTGATGGCGTAGACAAATCCTTCGAGCGGCCGGTAGTCCATTCGATTCCAGACCCCCGGCGACGATTGTGGTTGCTCCTCCAGGATCTGACGCGCAAAGTGCACGTTGAATCGCCAGAAGTCCACCAACTCACACGGAGCGTCAATCTCGGCCTGTTGCACGGACTTCGACTGACCAAGCATCGTTGCCGCCGCGATCCGCTCGCGCCACGGGCCGGACAGAAGATCGGCAGCTCTCAGAAGCACGGCAGCTCGGTCGTCGAACGACAGCTCGCGCCAACCTGGCGCTGCTGCCGAGGCTGCCTCGATCGCCCGGGCAGCGTCTTCGCCGGTGCCGTTGCGAAACGTGCCGAGCACGTGCGAGTGCCGGTGCGGTTCGACAACATCGACCGGCGCACCCGCACCGCGTACCTCTACTCCACCGATCACGTGCGGAATCTCGAGGTGCTCGTCGGACAGACTGCGAAGCGCCGATCGGAGCCGTGCTCGCTCGGGGCTGCCCGGCGCGTAGGAATGAACCGGCTCGTTGGCCGGAATCGGTACCGCGGTAACGCCGTCCATGTCGACCTCCGTAACCGAAAAACGCCTACCTTCAGTATCTCCCCCGGAATGCCCTCGATAGTGTGCGAATACACCCGCAGCGCTCGAATCGAAGGATGGCTCATGACCACACTGAACGACCTGCTCACGAAAATCGGTTCACAGAGCATCGAGATCGTCGACCTCACCGCCCCCTTGAGTTCCACCACCCCGGTCCTGTCGCTGCCCGAGCCGTTTGCCAACACCATCCCCGCCAGCCTTGAACCCGTCAGCAATTTCGACGACGCCGGCCCCATGTGGAGTTGGAACAATCTGCACACCGGTGAGCACACCGGCACTCACCTCGATGCACCGACGCACTGGGTAAGCGGCCGCGACGGCCTGAGCGTCGATCAGATCCCGCCGAACCGGTTGATCGGGCCCATTGCCGTCATCGACGTCACCGCCGAGGTCGAGAAGAACGCGGACTTCGTGCTCGAACCCGAGCACATCGAGGCCTGGGAATCGGAGAACGGGCCACTACCCGAGGGTGCCTGGCTGATCCTGCGCACCGGATGGGGTTCGCGGGTGGGCGACCCGGAGCGCTTTGCCAACGCCGACGCCGATGGTCCGCACACCCCGGGGATCTCGTCGGCGGCAGCGAAGTGGCTGGCCGAATCCAGCCCCATCAGCGGTTTCGGCGTGGAGACGGTGGGAATCGATGCGGGCGGTGCCGGTGGTTTCGAGCCGATGTTCCCGGCGCACTATTACCTCTTGGGCAACAACAAATACGGCCTGACCCAGCTGCTGAATGTCGATAAACTACCGACGCTCGGCGCTGTGCTCGTGGTCTCGCCCCTACCGATTGTCGGTGGAACGGGCAGTCCGGCCCGGGTCTTCGCTTTGGTCGAACGCTCGTGACTTCTCCGAACACCGTTGCCGACCTCGTCGGACGCACCCTGGCCGAATTGGGCGTCGGGTACGCGTTCGGTGTGGTCGGCAGCGGCAACTTCACCGTCACCAATGCGCTACGGCGGCACGGAGTTCCGTTTGTCGCCGCCCGGCACGAGGGCGGCGCTGCCACCATGGCCGATGCCTACGCACGCATGTCGGGAACGGTCGCTGTGGTCACCACCCATCAGGGATGTGGTTTGACCAATGCACTGACCGGCATCACCGAAGCAGCCAAGAGCCGCACCCCGCTGATCGTACTGACGGCCGATACCGCCGGCGCGGCAGTGCAATCCAACTTTGCCATCGACCAAGACGGCCTCGCCCGCAGCGTGGGCGCAGTGGCCGAACGGGTACACAGCGCGGATTCTGCTGTCGCGGATACCGTTCGAGCGTTCACCACCGCCCTTCGTGAACGCCGCACCGTCGTGCTGAATCTTCCACTCGATGTGCAAAGCCAGATCGCTACCGCTGCCAACACACCACCCAACGTGCCTGCGCTCCACCGCATTCGGCCGGATGGGACTGCACTCGAAACGTTCCTCGAACTGCTCGCCGCCGCCGACCGCCCAGTTTTTGTTGCCGGACGCGGCGCCCGCGACGCCGGACCCGAGATCGCGGAACTGGCTCGCCACACCGGCGCCCTGGTTGCGACGTCTGCCGTGGCCAACGGTTTGTTCGGTTCGGATCCCTTCGCCCTCGGCATCTCCGGCGGTTTCTCATCCCCTCGATCCGCGGAACTCATCGCCGGCGCCGACCTTGTTGTCGGGTGGGGATGCGCGCTCAACATGTGGACCATGCGCCAGGGGCATCTGATCGGCAAAGACACTACGGTGGTTCAAATCGATCTCGACTCATCCGCGCTCGGTGCCCACCGTCCGATTCACCTGGGTATCGTCGGCGACAGCGCTGCCACAGCCACCGATGCTTTGGACGCACTCGACAAGACACCCGTCCGTATCGGCTACCGCACCGATGCAGTTCGGGACTCCATTGCAGCGGAATCGAAGTGGAGCCAGGTTCCGTTCGAGGATCTCAGCACCGATCACTCGATCGATCCCCGATTGCTCTCACTCGAACTCGACACCATCCTCCCCACGGAGCGCACCGTGTCCGTGGATTCGGGGAACTTCATGGGATACCCCAGTGCCTACCTGTCGGTGCCGGATCACTTCGGGTTCTGTTTCACGCAGGCTTTCCAATCCATCGGATTGGGATTGGCCACCGCCATCGGAACAGCGTTGGCACAGCCGGAACGCCTACCCGTCGCAGCCCTCGGCGACGGCGGCTTCCTCATGGGCATTTCGGAACTGGAAACCGTTGTGCGGCTGAAACTTCCCATGGTGATCGTGATTTACAACGACGGCGCCTACGGGGCCGAAGTCCATCATTTCACCGACCCGGACATGGACCGCACCACCGTGACGTTTCCGGACACCGATCTCGCGGCCATTGCCCGCGGTTACGGCCTCGACGGCGTCACGGTACGTACGGCCCAAGACCTCGACGCCGTACGCACCTGGGTGAGCGGGCCACGTAGTGGCCCGCTCGTCATCGACGCCAAGATCAGCAGCGACGGCGGATCCTGGTGGTTAGCCGAAGCCTTCAAGGGTCACTGAAGGCAAGGCCACTAAGGCAGGGCCACTAAGGGTTCGAAGTCAGCCGCTTTGCCGCAGCGGCAATCCGCTCGTCTGTCGCGGTCAGTGCGATCCGTACGTGCTGACCGCCGGTCGGGCCGTAGAACTCGCCAGGTGCAACCAGGATGCCTCGCTCCGCGAACCAGGCAACCGTGTCTCGGCATGCCTCGCCGCGTGTAGCCCACAGATAGAGACCGGCCTCGGAATTGTCGACGGTGAATCCTGCACTGCGCACCGCGTCGAGCAGGATGGTACGACGCTCACGGTAACGCTCACGCTGCACGTTCTCGTGCAGATCGTCGCCGAGTGCGGCTTCCATCGCAGCTTGGATGGGCAACGGCAAAATCATGCCGGCATGCTTGCGAACTTCGAGAAGTTCCGCGACCAAGGCCGGATCTCCGGTGACGAACCCGGCGCGGTAGCTCGCGAGGTTCGACGTCTTCGACAGTGAATGCACGGCCAGCAGACCGGTCAGGTCGCCGTCGTTGACTCGGGGATCAAGGATGGACAGTGCATCCGATTCCCACGTCAGTCCGAGGTAGCACTCGTCGGACACGACTATCGCGCCGCGCTCGCGTGCCCACGCCACCACCTTCTGCAAGTGCTCGAGACCGAGAACCTTGCCCGTGGGGTTGGACGGCGAGTTCACGAAGATCAACGACGCCGATTCGGGACCGAGCTTGTTCAAGCCGTCGGCCCGCAAGATCCGTGCGCCGGCGAGCTTCGCGGCAACCTCATAGGTGGGATAGGCCAACTCCGGAATGACCACAAGATCATCGCCACCGAGACCCAGCAGGGTCGGCAGCCACGCGATCATTTCCTTGGTACCGATCGTGGGCAGCACGGCCGCCGGATCGATATCCGGGATGTTGTATCGCCGATCGAGTGACTCGGCGATCGCCTCACGCAGAGAGAGCGTGCCGTGTGTGGTCGGGTAACCCGGGATCTCCGCAACGGATGCGAGAGCTTCCTGGATGAGCGGGTCCACCGGATCCACCGGGGTGCCCACCGACAAGTTCACGATGCCGTCGGGATGTGCGTGTGCCGTGGCTGTGACATCCGCCAGGGAATCCCAGGGAAAATCGGGAAGCCCGGCGGCCACCGGAGTACGAGACAAGATTTCTATTCCTCACCCATGGGAGGCAGCGCCTTGATGAACGGCGTGTCGTAGTCGACCTTGCCGAGCTTGGCGGCTCCCCCCGGCGAACCGAGGTTGTCGAAGAAGTCGACGTTTGCGCTGATGTAAGGGCTCCACTGCTCCGGAACGTCGTCTTCGTAGAAGATCGCTTCGACGGGACAGACAGGTTCACACGCGCCGCAGTCGACACATTCGTCGGGGTGGATGTAGAGCATGCGCCCACCCTCGTAGATGCAGTCGACGGGGCATTCTTCGATACATGCCTTGTCCATCACATCTACACACGGTTCAGCAATCGTGTAGGTCACTGCCTTCTCTCCCTGCCTTCCAGAGGTGCGCCTGCTGCGCGCAAGCGACTTAACACATTTCAGCCTACTGTGGTGGCGTTCCGCGACCGAATCGCGATCCACTTCTCGCCTGCGGACGCAGCCCGGACAAGCGCGCCGCGCTCGCCGAAATAGTCCGCGACCACGCCGATCACCGGAATCTTGCCCATGATCTCGTACGGCTTGGTGCGCAGTGGACGCTTATGCAGTTCGTCACCGATTGCACGAAAAGTTTGTGCTGTTTGCCACAGCGTCGCGATCAGAGCGAATGGCCGCCATGTCTCGTCGGTGCTGGTGACAGCCTTTTCGGTGAAGTCCTCGGCGTCCAGCAGTTCACGAGAGCTGACTTCGCGGCGGCACAGAACGGACGCCAGGAGATCAACCTGCTGATCGCGTCCGGTCACGCCGTGCTCGCGGGCGACGGCCACCAGGACAACGGCCTGGTTGGCAAAGGCCAGCAAATCCTGGATCGGGAACCTGTTGAGCAAAACCCCGAAAATTCCGGGGAATGCCACGGCAACCGTGTTGAGTGCGCCCAGTCGGGTGGTCCACCACTTCGATCGCTGCACGTCCGTCATGACGGACCACGCCGCGGTACCGGGGAACTTGATCACGTCCAGAACCCAGGCAACGGCGTCGAGAACTGCCTCGGCCGCGTTGCGCTCGGAATCCGTGGGTTCGAAGGTGCGACGCTTGATGCCGAACGGATCGCTGTACGCGAGGTCGAGGACGGGGTTGATGCCCCAGACCGCTCGATCGAGTACCTCGACAACGCGCCGATCACCCAGGACGTCCGCCA
Source organism: Rhodococcus sp. KBS0724 (assembly GCF_005938745.2). Taxonomy (NCBI): domain Bacteria; kingdom Bacillati; phylum Actinomycetota; class Actinomycetes; order Mycobacteriales; family Nocardiaceae; genus Rhodococcus; species Rhodococcus sp. KBS0724. Next base: position 1,768,443 of record NZ_VCBX02000001.1, on the reverse strand, counting down.
TCAGACGGCCACCCCGTCGCGCCGGGCGTGCGTGGTGGTGCGCTCACGAGCCGGTCGACCGATGCCTTCGGCGATGGCCCGCAGTTCCGCGACGGTCTTCTCGCTGCCGTGCTCGGATCCGGCCATCCGCGAGATGGTCTCTTCCATCAGCGTTCCGCCGAGGTCGTTGGCGCCGCCGTTGAGCATCATCTGCGTTCCGGTGATGCCCAGCTTGACCCAGCTGGTCTGGATGTTGGAGATCCGGCCGTGCAGCATGATGCGCGCCAGCGCATGCGCCGCGCGGTTGTCGCGGATGGTGGGACCGGGACGCGACGCACCGGCCAGATACAGCGGAGCGCTCTGATGCACGAACGGCAGCAGCACGAATTCCGTGAATCCGCCTGTGCGGTCCTGGATTCCACGCAACACGTTGAGGTGGCCGACCCAGTGGTGCGGCTGATCGACGTGCCCGTACATCATGGTGGAGCTCGATCGCAGGCCCACCTCGTGCGCCGTGGTGACCACTTCGATCCACTCCGCCGTCGGCAACTTGCCCTTGGTCAGGATCCAGCGCACCTCGTCGTCGAGGATCTCCGCCGCGGTACCGGGGATCGTGTCGAGACCGGCCTCGCGCAGGGCCGTGAGCCAGTCGCGAATGCTCTCACCACTACGTGAGGCACCGTTGACGATTTCCATCGGCGAGAACGCGTGAACGTGCATCGACGGCACCCGCTTCTTGACCGCGCGCACCAGATCGGCGTAACCGGTGACGGGCAGCTCCGGGTCGATACCACCCTGCATGCACACCTCGGTGGCCCCGGCGACGTGTGCCTCCCACGCCCGATCCGCCACTTCCTCGGCGGAGAGTGTGAACGCGTCGGCGTCACCCTTGCGCTGCGCAAACGCACAGAATCGGCAGCCGGTGTAGCAGATGTTGGTGAAGTTGATGTTCCGGTTCACCACGTAGGTGACGTCTTCGCCGATCGCATCCTTGCGGAGCGCATCTGCCAGTGCCACAACAGCTTCCAGGCCCGGCCCCTCAGCGGTGGCCAACGCCAGGTACTCGTCGTCCGAACACCGGGCAGGATCACGCTCGGCACTGCGCAGCGCCGCAAGAAGATCCGTGTCGACCCGAACCGGAGCACTCAATTCCAGAACCTGCTCACGCACGGTTTCCCAGTCGCCGAAAGCACTGCCCAGATCGCTACGAGTCTCGGTGTTACGGCCGTCGGTGTCGATCTCGGTGTTGAGGTCGACGCGTCCGCTGGACTCCCAGGATTCGTCCGGTTCCTGCCACGGCCGGCCCACCGGCTTGGTGTCGAGTTTGGCCAGTCCCGTCTTCGGATCGGCAAGCGCCTGAACGTGACCGGCGATACGCGGGTCGATCCAGGGAGCACCGGCCAGCACATAGGCAGGCTGAGCGGCGGTGCGTTCGGTGAGAGTGAAGCCGCCCTCCGCGCTGATCGCTGCCAGAGTGTCGAGGTTGGGCCACGGGCGTTCGGGATTGACGTGATCCGGAGTCAGGGGCGACACCCCGCCCCAGTCGTCGACGCCCGCACCGAGAAGTGCCAGGCACTCGCTGTTGGAGACAAGATTCGGCGGGCTCTGGATCCGCATCGACGGACCGAGCAGCAGCCGCGCCACGGCGATCGCGGCCAGGAACTCGTCGAGAGACGCGTCCGGGGAATCCCGCATCGCGGTATCGGGCTTGGCCAGGAAGTTCTGGATGATGACTTCCTGAATATGGCCGAAAGCTTTCTGCGACTTACGGATCGCCATGATCGACTCGGCCCGCTCGGCAAAGTTCTCGCCGATACCCACCAGAATGCCGGTGGTGAACGGCACGTTCAGGCGCCCCGCATCGGTCAGGGTGCGCAACCGGACGGCCGGGTCCTTGTCCGGACTGCCGTAATGACATTCACCCTTGTCGGTGAACAGCCGGGTAGCGGTGGTCTCGAGCATCATGCCCATCGACGGTGCCACCGGCTTGAGACGCGAGAGTTCCTGCCAGCTCATCACACCCGGGTTCAGGTGCGGAAGAAGGCCGGTTTCCTCGAGTACGCGAATCGACATCGCCCGCAGGTAGTCGAGAGTGGAGTCGTATCCGCGCTCGTCGAGCCACTGCTTCGCTTCCGGCCACCGCGCTTCCGGGCGGTCCCCCAACGTGAACAGCGCTTCCTTGCAACCCAATTCAGCACCCTGACGAGCAATCTCGAGGATCTCGTCCGGTTCGAGGTACATGCCGCGTCCCTCGGCCCGCAACTTGCCGGGGACCGTGACAAACGTGCAGTAGTGGCACTTGTCCTGGCACAGGTGGGTCAGCGGAATGAACACCTTGCGCGAGTACGTCACCGTGTTCGGGCGCCCGGCGGCTAACAATCCCGCATCCCGGACCTTGGCCGCCGACGCGCACAAGTCCGCAAGATCTGTTCCGCGGGCCTGCAGCAGCGTCGTTGCCTCGTCGACGTTCAATGTCGCGCCGTCGCGAGCGCGACGCAGCACGCGTCGCATTGCCGATGGGCTCGGCGACGCGGCCCCAGTTGCCGACGCAGACAGGCCAGGCATCGGAAGCATGGTGGGTTTGCCGGAGTCATCACCAGTTCGGTTCACCTAGCGATCATGCGCCATACCCGACGACTACTGCCACTCGGTGCCGGAAGTACCAGAACTCAGCTAGGTGGATACTCCTCGTCGATCGCCACCTCACGCCGCTGATCGACAACATCGGCAGCGGGTGCGTCGAGGGGAATATCGGTCAGGTCAGGTTCGTCGGGAGTATTCGGATCTACCGGTGTTGCCTGTTCCAGAGCATCGGACTCCGGTGCCTCCGAGCTGAATGCCGAATCTTGTTCAGTCATCACGTGCTCCCTTCATGGTCGCCACACTCCACCATAGGGTGGTTGTCGACAGATCGCCTCAACTCGACCAAAGTAAGCATCATGACCGCGTCTAGCACCATCACCATGGCCGATCCGCTGTGGCGTCCGAGCACCAAAGCACCCCGATTGTGGGCCATCACCGCAGCACTTTTCTGGGCACCGGTCATCGTCGCCGAAATCGTGTGCGCAATCCTCATCTCCGGCCTGCCTACCTGGGTGGTGGGGGTAGTAGGTGCGGTCACCGTTTTCTGCGCAGCTGTGCACATTCTGATGGTGCCGGTGTGGCGTTACCGGGTGCATCGCTGGGAAATCAGCGACACCGCCGTGTACACCCGCACGGGATGGTTCACGCAGGAACGACGCATCGCCCCGATCTCGCGGGTCCAGACCGTCGACACCGAACGTGGCCCCATCGACCGGATGCTGGGACTCGCGACCGTCACCGTGACGACGGCGTCGTCGGCGGGCGCGGTGAAGATCTCTGCCCTCGATCAGGACGTCGCCGACCGTACGGTTGCACAACTGACTGCAATTGCCGGCACCAATTCGAGTGACGCGACATGAGCGAGATCGACAAACTCATGATCGAGATTCCCGACGAAGCCGAGTCCGCGGCTGCCGAAGCAGCGGAGCAGGAACAGCCGTGGCTTCGCCTCGACCGACGGATGCTGCTGGTCCATCCGATCAACGAGGTAGTCAAACTGCTTCCGGTCCTGCTGATTTCCTTTGTTCTCGGCAGCCAGAGTGGTAACCACTACTGGGGACTCGGCGTGGTGACGCTGCTCGTGATCTACGGTCTCCTGCGCTATTTCACCACCACGTATCGCATCGGCCCCGTCCACGTTCAGCTGCGCACCGGTGTCTTCCAGAAGAAGTTGCTCTCGGTACCGCGCAGTCGCATTCGGTCCGTCGACGTCGAAGCCGGAGTGCTGCACCGCGTGTTGGGGCTGTCGATCGTACGAATCGGCACCGGGCAACGCGCCGGAAGCGGTCACGATTCCAACAAGTTCGAACTCAACGCACTCTCGAGCGCACTGGTTCCCGATCTGCGCGCGGCGCTGCTGAGCGAATCTCGGGGCAAACCAACGCCCGAAACTCCGACCGCGCCGGTATCTGCCGACGCCGAAATCGGTCACTGGCAGGTGAGCTGGGTTCGGTTTGCACCCTTCTCCTTCACGGGAATCGCAATCATCGCGGCAATCGTCGGCATCGCCTTCCAATACGGCATCGGCACCGCGATCGCGAAGTCGTCCGCGGTCACCGGCAGCGTCGAATCGCTCGAGGGTCTGGGCGTCACCGTGCTGGTCATCGTTCTGCTGGTGGCGCTGCTCATCCTCTCCAGCGCCTTTGCGTGCATTCAGTATCTGATCGCATTCGGCAACATGACACTCACCGACAACGGCCGCATCCTGCACGTCAGCCACGGACTGCTCAAGACCAGGGCAACAACTCTGGACCGGGCCAGGCTCCGCGGTACGACGCTCAAAGAGCCTCTCCTGCTTCGACTTGCAGGCGGTGCGCGCCTCGACGCGATCATGACGGGTGTGAGTGCGGAGAAGAAGGAATCCTCACTCCTGCTGCCGCAAGGACCACGGGCCGAAGCCGAACGCGTCATGGCAACGGTCATCGGAGACTCGCGCCAGGCGTCCGTCCCGCTCCGCTCCCACGGCGGCGCCGCCCGTCGACGCCGATACACCCGAGCCTTGTTCCCCGCTGTGATCGCTGCAGTGGCGGCCGCGATCTGCACGGGGTTCGGAGTTCACGTGCCCACCTACGTCTGGGTCGGCGTTGTCGTGCTCGCTGCGGGCGGAGCAGGGCTTGCCTACGACCGATACAACGGTCTCGGACACGCGGTACTACCCGGATGGCTCATCACCCGCAGCGGTTCCCTCGACCGCAAGCGGCACAGCCTCGAAGCCGACGGCGTGATCGGCTGGACGGTTCGTGAAACGTTCTTCCAGCGACGCGCCGGCGTTGCCACCGTCATCGCCGCAACACCGGCCGGTACCGGGAGCTACGACGTCATCGACCTGCCCGCCGAGAACGCGTGGGGCCTGATCGAAGCCGTCACGCCCGGAGCGCGCGACGTCTGGGCAAATCCTCGATGATCAACTTCGCCAAGGCACCGAGACGCGAGCGTTCCGGTTGGATGGTGGGGACCCCCAGAAGTTCCAACGGCGCGGCCGTCACCGGGCCGACGCAGTAGGTGGGCACGCTGGTTCGCATCGCGGCGACAAAGCGTTCCAGCTCCCCCATCTCCTTGGCCGTGCTGAGCATCGACGACACAGCCGGGGCGCTGGTGAAAGTAAGTGCGTCGATGCTGCCCGATCGCACAGCGGAGACCAGTGCCCGCACCTGCGACTGATCCGGCGGACGAATCCACCGGTAAACCGAGACGGCCGTGACCACGGCGCCGATGTCGGCCAGCGACGCACTCAGATCGGTCAGCAGTTCCCATTCGGTGATGATTCCGTGCAGTTGAACAGCCACCCGAACGCCATCGACGCCCTCGCTCGCCAGGTGCGCCAGGACTTCCTCCGACGACTCCCCCGACGGCGACCAGTCTTCACGCAAACCCGCGCCGCGGATCGCCCCCATTGCCTTCGGGCCGCGAGCCACGATCCGGGTGCGGCTCAGTGCGCCGAGAAACTGCTCTGTCAGATCCCACGACTCCACCGCCTGCAGCCAACCGCGGAACCCGATTCCGGTGCTGATCACCACGAGTTCCGGCGGATCCGCGATCAACGCCTGAGTCTGAACTCGCAGATCAGCGTCGTCGACCAGAGGAAGCACGTGAATCACCGGGGTCCGGACCGTCTCCGCACCTCGCCGTTCGAGGAGCGTCGCAAATTCTTCCGAGCGACGCTCTGCAGTCAGGGCGATCGTGACGCCCGCAAGATCTAGTTCAGCCACACAGCAAGTGTCCCTTATGAACGCTTCGAAGTACCGGTAGACGCGAGAGCCTTGCTTGCCACTCGAAACAAAAACACGATCGCCGGAGCCAGCGCGCCCACAAGCAGCAGGAAGGTGAGCGGCGACGACAACACCAGAACGTCGCCGCCTGGCCCGCCGACCATGCAGAACAGGAATCCGGCGATCCAGCCGGCCAGCGGAAGCGCCGCCTTACCGGTTGTCGTCACGGTCCGCGCCGCGATCACCAACGCGAGGTTGACCACGGCGGCCACCAGAATGCTGACCGGAAACGGCGTGGTGCCGAGGTAGCTCGGGAGAAAAATCACCGACAGTACCGCGCACAGAAATCCGTCGAAGATCAAGACGCCGAGGATGACCGGGTCGAGAAACGCCCACCTACCGTCTTGTGGTGTCTCCGGTGAAGCACTGGTCATGAGATCCCACCGAAGAGGTCGGACTCACGGCCGTCTGCGTCGACCGGGCCCAACTCACCGCGAACGAGCACAAAATGCTCGACCGGAGCGATGGGCTGCACGACGTTGTTGGACAACGCGAACTCGGTACGACTCGGCGCGACAGTCACCTGTGTGGCGTGCGCGGACAGGGCGCCGGCCTTGGATTCGAGAACGGCACCGACATCGATCGCCGTCGTGACATCCGCGTCGACCACGCAGGGAAGCTCACCGGGCTCCGGCAGCCGCCACTGCGCCGGCACCTGCGCGATCGACGCGATTCCCCGTTCCAGGGAGCTTCGTTCGGTCACGGTCCAGTAGAACTTCTGTGGGCTCCACGGCTCACCGGCTTCGGGATACACCGATGTTCCGGCCGCAGCAACGGCAGCGGTGGTGATGGCGTTGGCTTGAATGTGATCGGGATGGCCGTACCCGCCGTTGGTGTCGTACGTGATCACCACCTGCGGACGCAGCTCCCGGATCACCTCGACCACGGCACGAACAGCAACTTCGAGATCAGCGTTGACGAATGCCCGCGGATTCGCAGCTGATGGCGTCCCGGCCATCCCGGAATCACGAAAGTGACCGGCTCCCAGCAGGAATCGGGGTTCACTCACACCGAGACGAGCCAACGCTGTGGTCAGCTCCGCAATCCGATAACCGCCGAGTTGATCGGCGGCGTCGGCAACCAGTCCGGCCCACCGATCGCCGATCACCTCCCCCTCCTCACCCAACGTGCAGGTCAGGACGGTCACTTCGGCGCCTTCGTCGACGTACCGGGCGATGGTGCCGCCGGTGGTGATCGTTTCGTCGTCGGGATGCGCGTGAACCAGCAGAAGTCTCTTCTTTGCGACGGTCATTCCTTCACCCTCACCCAGTTGGTTGCGTCACTGAATATTCCGACCTGAACCGGACCGGTCAGGGTGACACCTTCGACTCCGGTTCCCAATGCTGCCAACGTGCGGTCCTGCACGATGGGCAGAACCGCCGCGAGATCCCACAACTTGGGTTCGGCGTCGGCAATCAGCGCCCCGAAATCACCGATCCCGCTGAGCGCTTCGTCGATCCGCGGCTGCAGCGACGGGTCACACAGTCCCGAAATATTGCTCGGCGCTTCGGAATCGGACTCGCGAGCCGTAGTCGGCGTCGGCGCGACCGAGGTCGACTCCGGAGTTTCCGTTGTGGTCACCGGCACGGTGGGAGTCAGGGGGCAACTGAACCGAGATGCCAACGACGTCGCAGGGTCGACGCCGGCGCGAATCCAGCCGACCACCATGTCGATGTTCCCTGTCGTGAGCTCCTGACCGTACAGCTCCTCTGCCGGAAGCGATTTCACGGTTGCCGCAATTCCTGCGTCCCGCAATTCGTCGGCAGCGGTGTTGGCCACCGCAATCGCGATGTCGTCGTTTTCCGGCGCCCCAAGCGTCAGTTCGAGCGGCTTACCGTCACGGACGACGGTTCCGTTTGTTCCCCCGACCACAACCGGTCCCGCCGACGGCACGACGACGTAACCGGACTCCACCAATTGCTCCATCGAGCGCTCACGACTTTGCTTGGGCGGCGCCGTCGGCACGTAGCCGGGATCGGAGGGCGACAGGATTTGCGCTTTTGCCGGAACCGCAGCAGATTCACTGCCCGCGGCGACAACTGCCAGTAGATCGGAATCCAGAAGTCCCAGAACAGCTTTGCGAACCCGGACGTCGGCAAAGGTGGCACTGCGTCCGTTGACCGTCATGTCGAGGGTGCGGGGTACAAAAGTAAATGCCGTGCTCACTCCCGGAACTGCCGACAGCTGAATGTCGGTGGCACTTCCCGCGTGGATCTGAGCGATCTGCGAATCGTCGGTGCGCATCGCTTCGGCCAACTGCGCAGCCGACCCGGCCCGGCGCATCACGATCTGGTCGGGATCCGACGGTTCTCCCCAGAACCGGTCGTTGCGTTCGAGGATGATCTCGTCACGGCCACGGTCGACGGAACGCACGTGAAAATGTGCCCCCGACACCGGAATTCCCTCACTCAACCCGGTACTGAAACCGCCGGGAGTGTCCTTGATCAGGTGAGACGGAAGGAGATCCGAGAAAAGTTCACGCCACGCCGGATACGCCGCGCGCATCACGACGTTCACGGTCTTTCCGCCGCCGGACGAGGTGACGTCCGAAATCAACTGGTACCCGGCGGGGTTCACAACACCGGGAACCGAAATCATCTGCTGCCACAGGTAGCGGAAATCCTCGGCGGCGATCGGCGCACCGTCGGACCACTGCGCTTCGTTGCGGAGCTGGTAGCGAATCGTGAACGGCGCCTCCGACACAACTTCCGCGGAGACAGCCAACGAGTCGTCGAGGACCCACTCGGCCTGGTCAGGCTGAACGGGCGAGCTGATCGGACGAAATACACTGGGCAACACCAAATTACCGACAGCAGAGTTCACCGGGGACAAATCGGCGAGGAGGTGCGGATTGAATCCGTCACCCACCTGATCGATCCCCACCGACACGACCTTCATTGCCGGTGTGACAGGCGTCGTAGTCGGCTTGACCGTCTCGGTGCTCTCGACAGGCGGCGGCGGATCAGCAGTGCACGCCGTCAGAGACAACGCTGTCACCGCCACGGCCAACGCCAGGTACCGACGTCCAGCAACCACAGAGATATTCCTTCCGTTTCAAGGCACGTGCAGCCTCAGTCCACGGTTACCCAGCCAACACACTGCCTGGAAACCATGAAGGCGAATGTACCTTTTGCCGGAAGAACACCGAGCAAAAGGCACATTCGCCTTGTCATGATTGTTACTGCGAAAGACTTACAGTGAAGCCTTGTCGCGAGACTTGCTGCGCGAGCGCTCACGAGCGCGCTCGGTTGCATTGAGGTGCACCTTGCGGACGCGGACGTCCTCCGGGGTGACCTCGACGCACTCGTCGCCGGAGCAGAACTCCATGGCAGCTTCGAGTTCGAGCTTGATCGGCTTTGCGAGGGTCTCCATCACGTCTGCGGAAGACTGACGCATATTGGTCAGCTTCTTCTCGCGGGTGACGTTGATGTCGAGGTCTTCCTGACGCGGGTTGATGCCCACGACCATGCCCTCGTAGGTGTCTGCGCCGGGCTCGACGAAGAACGTTCCACGGTCAGCCAACTGGATCATGGCGAACGGGGTGACGGAGCCGGAGCGGTCCGAGACGAGCGAGCCGGTGTGGCGCGCACGGATCTCGCCGGCCCACGGGCCGTAACCGTCGAACACGGCGTTGGCGATACCGGTTCCGCGGGTATCCGTGAGGAATTCCGTACGGAAACCGATGAGGCCACGCGAAGGAACGATGAACTCCATGCGAACCCAGCCCTGGCCGTGGTTCGACATCTGGACCATCTTGCCCTTGCGGTTTGCGAGGAGCTGCGTGATGGCGCCGAGGTATTCCTCCGGGCTGTCGATGGTCAGCTCTTCGAACGGCTCGTGAACCTTGCCGTCGACGACCTGGGTGACAACCTGCGGCTTACCGACGGTGAGCTCGAAGCCTTCGCGACGCATCTGCTCGACGAGGATGGCGAGAGCGAGCTCTCCACGACCCTGGACCTCCCACGCATCGGGGCGACCGATGTCGAGGACCTTGAGCGAGACGTTACCGACGAGCTCCTGGTCGAGGCGAGCCTTGACCATGCGCGAGGTCAGCTTGTGACCCTTGACGCGACCGACGAGCGGCGACGTGTTGGTGCCGATCGTGACCGAGATAGCCGGCTGGTCGACGGTGATGCGGGGCAACGGAACCGGGTTCTCGAGATCAGCGAGGGTGTCGCCGATCATGATGTCCGGGAAGCCTGCCACTGCGCAGATGTCGCCGGCGTAGGCAACCTCTGCCGGAACGCGCTCGACACCGATGGTGGTGAGCAGTTCGGTGATCTTGGTCTTGGTGATGACGGGCTCGCCGTCGACCTCGCGGCACCAGGACACGGTCTGGCCCTTGCGCAGCTCGCCGTTGTGGATACGAACCAGCGCGAGGCGGCCGAGGAATGCGGACGCGTCGAGGTTGGTGACGTGAGCCTGCAGGGGTGCGTCGGACGTGCCCTTGGGGGCCGGGACGTACTCCATCAGAACCTGGAAAAGTGCTGCGAGGTCTTCAGCGTCGGGTGCCTGGCCGTTTTCGGGCTGCACGGTCGATGCCTTGCCCTCACGGCCCGAGGCGTAGAGAACGGGGAGACCGAGCGCGAGCTCAGCGGCTTCGGCGGCTTCGTCGGACAGGTCAGATGCGAGGTCGAGGAGCAGATCCTGTGCCTCGGAGACGACCTCTTCGATGCGAGCGTCAGGGCGGTCGGTCTTGTTGACGACCAGGATGACGGGCAGCGAGGCGGCAAGCGCCTTGCGCAGCACGAAGCGCGTCTGAGGAAGCGGGCCCTCGGAAGCGTCGACGAGCAGAACGACACCGTCGACCATGGACAGGCCGCGCTCGACCTCTCCACCGAAGTCGGCGTGGCCGGGGGTGTCGATGACGTTGATGACGGTGATCGAGCCGTCGTCGTTGCGCTTGTGTACGGAGGTGTTCTTCGCGAGAATCGTGATTCCCTTCTCGCGCTCGAGGTCTCCTGAGTCCATGACGCGATCGACCAGCTCGGCGCGCTCCTCGAAGGCGCCGGACTGACGAAGCATGGCGTCAACGAGGGTGGTCTTGCCGTGGTCGACGTGTGCGACGATGGCAACGTTACGGAAGCTGGTGGTGGTCACGCGATGGCTCTCCTGGCTGAGTAATTCGGCTAATTCGGCCACGCGAAACTCGCATCGCACGGCTCTTCTGGTGGCCGCTGCACGAATGTGTGATCCGAGTACGTGCACGAATCGCCTCGAGAAGGCACCGCGGCCTAGTAAATACTACTCGCTCCGAACGACTGCTCGCGCAAAGTGCGTCCTCTATCACGGCTACGACCTGCAGATAGTGATTTTCGCCACTATGACATGGGTTAAAACTTTTGCTGGTAATTCAGCACTTTTAAGGTTACGCTAACCTTGTTTGCAGTGCGGTTCTCCGCCATCGCCGCTGAAGGAAAGACGCAGTGCCACATGGGAAAAGTTAAGCCAAGCAAAGTCTCGCAGCTCAAGCCCAAGAAAAAGTGCTGCCGCAAGAAGACTCGCTGCGTGAAGTGCCCGGTCGTGATCATGCGGATGCGGAAGCTCGAGAACAACGGCGCCTCCAAGAAGGAACTGAAGGTCGGCCTCAAGATGGCTCGGGCTGCCTGAGCCTGCGCAATTCGGCGAGCAGGTCCGGGATCCAGGCCCGATCGTTGCCCACCACGTCGAACTTTTCCAAAGCGTCCCCGTCCACCCACGCGAGCTGCGCGTGATCGAGTGCCGCCGGTTCCCCGGCCAGAATTTCGACTCGATACGCCCGCAGAACTCGTCGGCTCCCCAGTGCAACGTCGACGCCGATTCTGCGCCCGCACCGGACTACAACACCTAATTCTTCTGCCAGTTCCCTCTCGAGAGCCTGTTGCGGCGTCTCGAGTGCCTCGACTTTGCCACCGGGAAGCTCCCACATCCCCGCCAACTCAGGCGGGCAGATGCGCTGCGCGAGCAACAACCGGCCGTCGCGGAAAATCGCGCCGGCGACTATCTCGTACTCGTCGGCAGCTTCGCCGCCCCTTGCAGCCTCGTCGCTCATGACACCATGATGGAGTATGGCTTCCGTGATGTCCGATTCCGCGATCGACGCCGCACTCGAGGAACTGCCCGACTGGCAGCGAACCGACAACGCGATTACGCGGGTGGTCGAATCTCCGACATTTCCCGAAGCTATCGCATTGCTTCAGGACGTCGCCGCAGCTGCCGAAGCCGCCGATCATCATCCAGACATGGACGTCCGGTGGCGAAAAGTCACCTATTCGCTGTCGACACATTCAGCTGGCGGCATCACCGAACTCGACGTGAAGTTTGCTCGGAAAATCGATGCGCTCGTCGCCGATGCGGCAAAAAGCTGACGTCTGAAACCGCCTAAACCGACATAACAGTTGCATCAATATTCACATTGATCACTTCTGTCACAGGGTATGGTCGGCAAGCAATCATTTCGAGGCCAGTCATGTAATAGACTCCACCGGGATCCGTAGCTGCTCAGAAACTGAACGGCTGTACAACCCGGGGCTCACTTACATAGAGTGACCCCTCGAGCCGTCAACGCGGTCGCTACGGCGCCTGCGCGGTCTGACTAAGGATGGGGAAACAGTGCTTCGAACCCGAGGTATGCGTAGGGCGTTCACCGCCGTCGCAATTGCCGCAGCAGCAGGACTCGCATTGCCGGCACAGGCAATGGCCGATCCGGCTCCCGCCCCCACACCGGACAGTGTGCCGATCGAGTTCCTGGCATCCTTTGCTCCCGCCATCATCGGCGCAGCTGCAGGCCCCGTCGACGCCCAGGGTGTCACCCAGGTTGCCGGCAATCCGCAGGCCGATCTCCTCGCTCAGGCTCGCGCCATTCTCAATTCTGCCGGCCTCCCGCCTGAGATCAAGGCGACGCTCGAGAAGGTCATCACCTTCCTCGACGGCAGCGGCGGCGGCGGACCGGCGATTCCGGACGAGAACGCACCCGTCATCGCACAGTTCCTGTACCCGACGCTGGGTAAGGGCTGCATCTCCGCAACGGCTGATTCCGTCGGCACCGCACTTGCCGTTCCCGGCCCGGCGCACCTGCCGCCTCCGGGACCTGCCGCAGGTCAGGCCGGATTTGTTTTCACCGCACTCGGCACTGCTCCGGCCACCGACGACCAGCCCGTCCCGCTGACGGTCACCTGGATCAACATCGACAACGGTCGTAGCGCAACGCAGAACCTCACGACGGCCGCTCACATCAACCCGGACGGCCCCGCCACCCTGTCGGTTATCGCCGACACCGGCCCGGGACGTGTGCTGTCCGTGATCAGCGGTTCGCTGACCACCCAGTCTGAAGGCGCAGATCGCATCACCTGCAGCTTCCTGCCGACCGTGGGTATGTTCGCAGTGGCTTGATCCACAATTGCTTGAAAGAGGCTCGCCGAATTTTCGGCGGGCCTCTTTTGTGCGTCCGGTGCTCGTGATAAACCAGGGAATGGGACATTCCAGATCAATTCTGTCGATCCGTTCAGAAGGATCAATTCTCTCGATCGGTAGCACTCACTCGATATTGTCGATCGGCAGCGCATTCTCGATATTGTCGATCGGCAGCATCGGATCAGCCGGCTCGATCCTGAGCTCCGGTTCCTTTGCCAGTCTCGGATCGGCATTTTCCGCACTGTCTCGATGGTCACTGATGTCGTGGCGCGGAAACCACTCGTCGCCGGAAGATCGACCGAAACTGGTTGTCATTGCGCCGGAACCGGATTCGACCCTGGCTCACACTCAGACGTGATCGTCGGGCGTCGGGCGCGGCCACGCCCGGCCTTCGATATCTTCCACCGATTGATTGAATTGCCGCAGTAGCTCACCCAATGCCCGACGCGACTCCGGCGTCCAGTCCCGCAACACCTTCCCCACTCCGGCAGTCGAATGTACGCGGTCTGCCCGCAGCTGGGCCAGACCGGACGCGGTGGGGCGGACCTTTCTCGCCAATCCGCCAGCCGGGTCTTCGACGCGTTCGACCAAGCCTTGTCGACGGAGGGCGCCGATCTGTCGGTTGATGGTCGAGATGTCCAGTCTGAACGCGCAGGACAGTTCTTTCAGACTCATCGGTTGTTGCAGTTCGAGGCGGCCGAGCAAGAGGTACGCCGAGCGGTCCAGATGAAGGTCCGAGCGTTGCGCCAGTGCGTGATATCGCGACAGCAGCGTCAGTTCGTATTCGACGTCGACAAGGTCGCGGTCCACAGGTTCACGCTCAGTGGCCGGGATTTCTCCGCGCGCATTCGTCACGTTGTGCAGGATACACAAAATGTGTAGCGTGCACAGAAAAGGTGGCAGGCGCCGCCCACATACTTCGGGAGCCGAATGTCCGTTCACGCCCATCCGTCGAACGCGGATACAGTCGTCGACGCGACAGTGTCCCCACGTCCACGACTGATCCTCACCGTCCTCGGTCTGTGCGGGATCGTCGTCGCCCTCATGCAAACGCTGGTCGTCCCGATCATCCCCCAGCTTCCGAGCTTGCTGAACGCGTCACCAGCGGACACGTCGTGGGCCATCACCGCGACGCTGCTCGCCGCTGCGGTCATCACCCCGATCAGTGGCCGCCTCGGCGACATGTTCGGCAAGAAACGCATGATCCTGGTGAGCCTCGGTCTGGTGGTCCTCGGTTCCGTTATCTGCGCCTTGTCTTCGTCGCTCATCGGACTGGTGATCGGACGCGCACTACAGGGCGCCTCCGTTGGTGCCATCCCTCTCGGCATTGCCATCCTGCGCGACGTCCTGCCACCGAAGAAGGTCGGCGGCGCAATGGCCGTCATGAGCGCCACCCTGGGCGTCGGCGGCGCTGTCGGTCTGCCCATCGCGGCGATCATCGCTCAAAGCGCCGATTGGCACTTCCTGTTCGTCGTGTCCGCGGCTCTCGGTGGCCTGTGTATGTTGTTGGTGTTCTTTGTCATTCCCGAGTCCACCATCCGCAAGCCGGGACGTTTCGACTTCGTGGGCGCACTCGGACTCGCCGCCGGCTTGATCGCGCTTCTCCTGCCGATCACCAAGGGTGGCACGTGGGGATGGTCCGATCCCAAGACGCTCGGACTGCTGGCGTCGTCCGTCGTGATCTTCGTGGCGTGGGGCTTCTGGGAACTCAGACGCGGTGCACCACTGGTGAATCTGCGAATCGCGGCACGCAAACAGGTGCTGTTCACCAACCTCGCCTCCATTGCCGTCGGCTTTGCCATGTACGGAAATTCACTGTCGCTACCGCAACTTCTCATGGCTCCGAAGGACACCGGCTACGGTTTCGGTTTGTCGATGGTGACCACCGGTCTGGTACTCGCTCCCGCCGGGCTGGTGATGATGGCGCTCTCCCCCGTGTCCGCGCGCATCTCGGACTGGAAAGGTCCGCGGATCACCTTGCTGACGGGAGCGCTCGTCATCGGACTCGGTTACGTCACAGCCTACTTCGCGACATCCGCCGTCTGGCTTGTCGCGCTTGCCGGAATGGTGATCGGAGCGGGTGTGGGACTGACATTCTCGGCGATGCCGGCACTCATCATGAGTTCGGTTCCGATCACCGAATCAGCCGCAGCCAACGGTTTGAACTCACTGATGCGATCGATCGGGACGTCGAGTTCCGCCGCCGTGGTCAGTGTTGTGCTTGCCGGCGCCACGATCGTGGTCCACGACCGTATCTACCCCACGCTCGACATGTTCAAGGCCACGTTCGTGATCTCGATCGTTGCCGCGGCGGTGTCGATGATCTTCGCGTGGTTGATTCCCAAACGGACAGCGCCGCACAGGGAATCAACCACGTCGCGGCCGCTTTGATCACACGGCCGCAAGAACTGCGGGAGGTGTTACTTCTCCGAAGAGTCGATGCTGCCGGCAATCTGCAGCTTCGACAGCAGGGTGTAGATGAAGTCGATGAGAAACTCCATGAAATATTTCCTCTCGCAATACGGGTCCCGACCCGGCAACGACGGTACCGCACACACGAGATCGGTCGAATCCCCACCACCCGGCCGCGAGAACATGTTCTAATTTGACTCGGTCGTCTACCCGAGGAGTCACACATGGCATGGACACGCGCTGAACTCGATCAGGCCTTTGCAGGTTTCCAGAACACCGTCGTCGAATGCACCCGCAGTGGCGATTGGAATGCGTTTGCCGACATGTTCACCGAAGATGTCGTGTACGTCGAACATGCCTTCGGAACTCTCAACGGCCGTGAGGCCGTGCGTAAGTGGGTCACCCGCACGATGACCGAGTTCCCGGGAAAACGAATGACGGAGTTCCCCGCAAACTGGTACGTGATCGACGAGGAGCGCGGGTGGATCATCTGCGAGATCGACAATCCCATGGAGGATCCGGGCGACGGATCGACTCACGGCGCCGCAAACATCACGATCCTGCACTACGCCGGAGACGGATTGTTCTCACGCGAGGAAGACGCATACAACCCGATGAATTTCCTGGCGATGACCAAAGCCTGGTGCCTGGCCGCCGAAGCCGCGGGCAACCTCCCCGAGGATGCCCGCGCCTGGTTGGCAAAATTCGGCGCTATGGTGCGATAGAGCCGATCGGAATATTCGGTACGACAGACCCGGCGAGTGACCACTGCCCGTAGTCCAGCGCCAGGATCGAATTCAGGTCGACGCCGATACCGTCAACCTTGCGCTTGTCGATCTCGAATTGATGCAGGTGCGCCCGTGGATGGACATACCCCGCCGGCGATCCCCAATTGTGTTGCCAGTACCAGGTTCCGACACCCGCGCCGATCATCGCGTCGAGCACACGCGTGTTTCCGTAGATACCGAGATTCTGATTGCCGACCACCGACGCCCATCCCTCGAGGTACGGCCGGATGAGATTGTTGATCTCGGTTGTCGTCGGGTTGTCGTCGATCGACGCGTAGATCGGACGCCCCTCAGGTCCGCCGGCCTGGCGGTGCAATTCCAGGCCCCGTGTTGCATGCCTCTTGCCGCCTTCGCGGCCTTCACGCCAGTCAGCCGTCGCACCTTTTCCGAACTGATAGCAGGACACGACCTGCAGTCCCGCTGCGGTCAGTGCGTTCACTTCGCCCGCCTTGACCGGCTTGCCCACCATCCAGTTCGCGTCGGGGCGGCGGTCGGAGACGTAACGGATCGCGCCCGCGTAGCCGCCCGCACGAATCGATTGCGCCGACGGGACTCCGGCAGAGTAGTCGAGCAGAGTTCCGAGCGAGCCGGCATTGGCCACCGTCGCCGTGCCGCTGAGCGCGGCCAGTCCTGCGGCGGCAGAACCTGCGGCCGCGTACTTGAACAGATTTCTTCGTGAGACGTGCACGCTGCTCCGATCATCGGCGTATCCCGCCCGATCTAGGCGGAAAGTCGAGTTTCTTTCTTCACTCGATTGCACCACAGTCACAACGCCACCGCCTGGCACTTGATCAACACCAGTCACACCACCATCGTGACCAGCGACAACAAAAACGATGGCCCCCGAAACTTTCGTTTCGAGGGCCATCGTTATCGGCCGTAGCGGCCGGAAGCTATCAGCTGAGCGACGTGAAGAACGTCAGAGCACTG
The DNA here is from genome assembly GCF_005938745.2 of Rhodococcus sp. KBS0724. NCBI lineage: Bacteria > Bacillati > Actinomycetota > Actinomycetes > Mycobacteriales > Nocardiaceae > Rhodococcus > Rhodococcus sp. KBS0724. Next base: position 1,751,090 of record NZ_VCBX02000001.1, on the reverse strand, counting down.
AACAGGTCAGTTGCGTTGCTGAGGAGGTCGGTGATGAAAGAGAACTGGCCCGAGAGTTCAGCGCTGGTCATGTGTGTACTCCTGTCGAAGATGAAACATCAGTGGTCTTACAGGCCGACTTGCTGACCTGCTGGGCTAAGAGTAGAGGTCTTCCGTTACTTCCGCGACACCAAATGTGTCCGGGACGTTACATCTCCGGGCCTACCCGGCAAACGCATATTCACAGGTAACGCTCGGAGTGCGTGATCCGATCGAGATAATTTGCCCATTTCTTGACGATATCCGAACACGATTTCCATTAATGGTTATTAGTTCGCAATCTTCGAATCCAGCCAATTTATGTTGGTAAGCCTTACTTCAGAACTCCTGTTTCAGCACTATCGTCGCCCTGACCAGGAATGAGACAATTCCGTGCGAACCCGGTCAGTCCACATTTGCTACGCCGTGCAACTCTCCAGCCACGGCAGCAATTAACAGAACATTGACGACGCCCCCGGCCGGTCGGCAACGGACCTGAAACCCCCCGCCCTCTCGCGAACGTGATGCTATTCACACTGCATTGGCGGGCTGATGCAGAGGGATCGGGCACAGTTGACTTATGAACCGCAACAAAAAGTCATGGAGTGAACTCTCACCGCGCCAACGTCGCGTCGTGATCGTGATGGGCACGATCCAGTCGATTCTGGCTATCACCGCCTGGGCCGACCTCGCGAAGCGCGATCGTGCGTCGGTCAACGGCAGCAAGGCCAAATGGGCAGCGATCATCGCGATCAACTTTTTCGGACCGATCACGTACTTCAAGCGCGGCAGGATTCAGTCGAAGTAATCCCAGAACTGCAACCACTTCACAGACGCGAACAGCGCGAGCGTCCCGACATATATCGCCAGGACAGCGGCGGTACCCAGGACGTTCGCGCGTAATTTCGCGCCGTCGAACGGGTCGAGCCACCGACCGAACCATCGCGTTGCCGCCGGCATCAGGAACCACGTCATCGCCCCAACGCTGATGATCTGGCTCAGCCACATCGACAGCCAGGGCGGTGCGCCTGCGTCGTCGAGCACCGGTCCGAGAAATCGCGACAACGTCATCACTGTCGGGTAGAGGACCAGGAGAACGATCATCGCGGTCTTCCAGTTCGGAGTCGCCCGCGTCTGCCCGTTCTCGGTGCGCAAGATCGTGCCGAAAGGTGTGGAGCGCACGGATTCGGTGAAGTCTTCCGCCAACTCCTCGCGTAGCGCAGGCAACACCGCCGCCCGCTGCTCCGAGTGCATCCATGCTGCCAGCTGCGGCTCGGTCCGGAACCGCAGAACCGATTGCCACCGCGTCGCATCAGCGGTTGAACACAACAGCAACGCACTCTCGTAGCCCGAGAACAGTGAACTTTCGGCGATCAAGAGATGTTGGGTCCGCAGAAATTCGTCCTGCCGTCCGGCAACTACCGTGTGGTCGTACACTCCGATGCCCGGTGGGGGCGCGGCGTCTTCCACCAGTACCAGATCAGAACTCTTGGCCCGAACTCCGCACTCGATGCCTTGCGCCTGGACACGTGAATGCGCTGGCGAGTCGAGCCAGCCGTGCAACTCTTCGACGCTGGAAAAGGTATGGGACACACCGTAATCGGATAGCCCGAAGCCGTCGCTGACAGCACTGCCGAGATAGCCGCGAGCCGCCTTCGCTGCACTGACGGCCTGCGCGGTCCACCCAGCGAACACCTCACCGTCGCCGTTTTCGGGGCGGTGAAAGGCCGTGACAACCGTCGCCGAACCGGGCACGTCAGGTCGAAACCCTGCGGCCCTGGACGTAGACGTGCGAGATCGCCGGCTCACGCATCGCCATCAACAAGCCGAACAGCGTCTGATCACGCGCGAGAATCGGATCCGACGACCGCGTGCCGAAGTTGATCAGATTGCCCAGCGCCGGCCACCCGGCAGGATCAATGACGAGGAAATCTGCTTCCTTACCGGCGTCGAGGTTTCCGATGCGGTTCTCCAGGTCCAGCGCACGCGCGCCGGCCAGTGTGCCCGTGAACAGCAATTCGGCCGGGTGCAGCGAAAGCGCGCTGTCCCCGTCCTCCGAAATATGCACTTTGAATGCATCGCCCAGAACCCGTGAGAGGAGGAATTCGTCGCCGCCGCCGAAGTCCGAACCGATCGCGATGTTGACTCCCGCCGCCAACGTTCGCTTCCACGGCATCGTGCCGGAACCGAGGAACTGCTGCGAAGTCGGGCAATGCGCAATCGACGTTCCGGTCTCCGCCATCCGCGCCAATTCCGAATCCTGACAGTGGACGGAGTGCGCGAGAATGGCGCGCGGCCCGAGGAACGACTTGCCACCGACCTCTGAGCCCGGCAGAAACTTGCCGTCGTACGTATCGAGGTACGACTGAACCTGGTAGCGCTCGAGCGTCGTTGCCACCTCGCCGGTACCCGGCCTGTTGTTCTCATTGAGATGACTGTGGAAGTACACGCCACGGTCTCGAACCGAGTCGTACAACTCCCCCAGGTTCTTCAGGGTCTCCGTCGTCACGGCCAAGGAAAACCGCGGTACGACGGCAACGTGCAGCAGAGCAGTGTCGACATCACCGGTGTCGGCTCCGTGCCAGCGATCGATCTCGTCGCGGGTCAGCGTGATCGCATCGTCCTCGGAAGTGATGAGCGCGGCTGCAGATTCGGGCCCCGTGGTTTGGATGCCACGGCCACTGACGATGCGAAGGCCGGTTCGCTGAGTTTCCGCGAACAGCGCGTCCTGCGCGTGCGGAAAAGCGGAACCGAAGACCATGGCCGCAGTAGTTCCGGTGGCTATTCGGCGGGCGCAGAAAGCGGCCGCAGCGTGGGTCGCAAATTCCGGATCGGACAGTCGCGATTCCGACGGGAACACGCAGAGATCGAGCCACTCGAGAAGTTGTCCGCCGCCGTAGGCATCGCCGGCGTAGATCTGGGGAAAGTGAACGTGGGTGTCGATGAATCCGGGGAGCAGAAACCCTGGACGATGATCGTGGACGTCGTCGCTGCGCAGATGCTGCGGCAACGCGTCGAATTCACCACAGAATGCCACGACACCGGCGTCGTCGATCGCGAGCACACCGTCAGGAAGGGAGACGAGCGCGTCGGCTGCGCCTTCGACTGTTGGGCTACCGGAAATGTGGAAGATATGGCCCCGATGCAGCTGTATCACTCATTGAGCAAATCACAGTCGGGGCGATACCGCGCGTTCGAATTGTCCGGGTCAGTTCATGGTGGCGTGCCACACGAACGCTGCGGCCAAAGCGCCCGCGCCGTTCAAAGACCAGTGCAATGCAATCGGGGCAAGAAGACTGCCACTTCGATGGCGAAGCCACGTGAAGACGAGCCCGGCGGCTGCAGTGGCCAGAACCGCGCCGAGAATACCGGCGATCTGACCGACGACCCCGTTGCCGAGGAAGCCGGACAGACCGGCGTTTCCACTGGTCAACCCCATCGACGACGCGATGTGCCACAGTCCGAACGTCAAAGAACCCGCTGCGGCGACGCCCCGGAATCCGCTGACCCGGTTGAGCGTCCCGTGCAGGACACCGCGGAATGCCAATTCCTCGGGAATGACCGTTTGCAGAGGAATGATGATCATCGACGCGATGATGGCGCCCGAGATGGTGGCGTAACGATCAGCCATGAAGAACGGCCTGGTCAGCGGCAACAACGCGCCGACCGCCACGACGGTCAGGACTAGTCCGACCGCGATGAGCGCGTACTTCGAACCGCTCTTGAGATGCTTCGGGGACAGGCCGAGTTCCGCCCAACCCAGCCCTCTGCGCTTGCTCATGGCAAGGAGCACGAGCGCCGAGATCGGAACCGTCGCGATGCTCGCCCACACCGTGGTGAAGTGCGCAATCAGGTTGGTGCCCACGAGGACTGCGATGACCACTGCGATGTCGATGTACGCGTGGACGTGCGGAAAGCGTGGGTTGGACGGTGCCGTGTTGAGCACGCCGGCATCAGACACGGTTGAAAAACTCATATCAGGCCGTCACCCATCGCCGCAGTTAGCTGAAAATTCACTAATTCAAGTGTACCGACGCCACCGCGGTGACCGCCATGATTGCGTCGACACTCACAGTCGACTCTCAGAGTGCTGTCTCAGAGTGCGGCGCGCTCGAGTTCTGCCACGTCGATCTTCTTCATCTGCATCATCGCGTCCATCACACGCTGGGCTTTTGCGCGATCCGGATCGTGCATCAATTCAAGCAATCGGCTCGGAACGACCTGCCAGGACAGACCGAACTTGTCCTTGAGCCACCCGCACTGACTTTCCTCGCCGCCCTCCGTCAGAGCCGACCAGTAGTGGTCGACCTCCGCCTGATCGGCACAGGGAATCTCGAAGGACACCGCCTCGGAAAACGTGAACATCGGTCCGCCGTTCAACCCGGTGAACCGCTGACCATCCAGTTCGAACACCACCGTCATCACCGACCCTGCCGGTTGACCGGACGGCGATCCCTCTCCGTATCGCTCGATTTCGAGGATTTTCCCGCTTCCGAACACCGAGATGTAAAAATGTGCTGCTTCCTCCGCTTGCGTGTCGAACCACAGGCACGGGGTGATCGATGGCATGACTACTCCTTACGTCGGTATACGTAGGGATAGACCGTCGTGGCCGCCGGAAATCATCGCGCCCGTTAAATCATCGCGCACGTTTCAGTCGAGCAGAGCCGACTCGATCACCGGCCACGAACGCACCAGTTCGTCGTGCCAGTACGGCCAGCCGTGTGTGCCCACCGGTTGCGCACTTCGTGTGACGTCGACGCCCTGGCTGCGCAGTACACCCGCAATCTGATCGGTGCACAGATTGGAGCCCAGTTCCATGACACCGCCGACGATCACAACCCGAGCAAGCTCGGGCGTCTCGAGGGTTTCGTGAGGACCCGGCAAACCTGTCCCCGAGGACAGATACACCGTGGTGCCGCGCAGCTTGTCCGCGTTGGCGAAGATGTCGTGTTCGCGCCACGCGGGACTGTCGACCGGACCCCACATCTGCTCCGACGTAGCCATTCCGTTGATGACGACAAGGTCTGTCAGTGCCTTACCGAAACCGCCTACCGTCGTGTAGCACCCGCTGTAAGCAGCTACGGCGTCGTACAGATCCGGTGCGCGTTGAGCAAGCATCAGCGCAGCCTCTGCACCCATCGAGATGCCACCGATTGCGTTGCGCCCGCTGGTGTCGAAAGCCCCGTCGATCAACGGCGGCAATTCCTTGGTCAGGAAGGTCTCCCACTTGAGCTTGCCGAATTTCGGGTGGTCTTCCTGCCAATCGGTGTACATGGTTCCGGTTCCACCGATCGGCGCCACCACAAACACATTCTTGTCCGCGAAGAACTCCCGCGCGTTGCCCTTCTTCGGATCGAACCAGTTGTTGTCCTCGATCTGGCCCGAGTTTCCGTCGAGCAGATACACCACGGGGCGAGGCTCCGAACCATCAGCCGGGAGAAACACTCTGACCTGCATCGTGCGCTGCATTGCCGGACTGTCGACGTCGAGCAGCACTTCCCGATCCGAGACCGGGGTGGTGGCAGCGATTCGCGGCGACGCGTCTGCGGACACGGTGTAGGCCGGCGGTGCCGATTCGTCGGCGGCCGCAATAACCGGGAGGGCTACCACCGACGCCAGCGACACGGCGCATGCCAGTGCGATATGAGAGATACGCATGCAAAAGTCCTTACAGGCCGAGGGACGCGGCAAACATCGGCCACGAATCGTGCAGGTCGTCCTGCCAGTAACCCCACGAGTGGGTACCGGCCGGTTTGATGTTGTATCGGATGTTATCCATACCCAGTGCAGTGGTCCGATCCGCCAACTGCGTTGTGCAGAAGTGCGTGGCAGCCTCGATGCCCCCTCCCAGAGCCAGGGTTGCGGCCAACGCCGCGACACTGTTGTCGATCCGCGGATCGGCCAACGTGTCGTACTGACCGGGAATGCCCGTCGCCGTCGTGATGTACATCGGAATTCGCGGTAGCTTCTCCGCATTCACCACCGGATCGTGTTCCACCCACGCCGGGTCGTTGTACGGCCCCCACATGTTCTCGGCATTGCCGCCGCCGATTCCGACGACCACCTTCACGAAGTCCTGCCCCGGACCGGGACTGGTCATCGCGCAGCCGCTGAACGAACCGACACTGTTGTAGACCGTCGGCGCAGCCATCGCCAGGTTCAACACCGACGTGCCCGCCATGGAGATCCCGCCGAGTGCGTTCTCCCCTGTCGTGTCGAAATACTCGTCGATCACGTGTGGCAGTTCCGCGGTGAGGAACGTGGTCCACATGTTCACACCGTTGTTCTCGTTGATCCTCGCGAGACCCGGGTCCGGCCTGAGCCAATCGGTGTAATAGCTGAACGCGCCGTCCAACGGGGTGACGACGTTGACGTGCTTGTCGGCGAAGAACTCCGGGACATCCGTGCGCACCGACCACGTCGCGTCGTTCTTCCCACCGTCTACCCCGTTGAGCAGATACAGCGTCGGCGCCGGCGTCGACGTGTCGGCCGGACGAAGCACCTGGACCGGAATTCCGCGATCCATCGACGGTGAGTAGACGACGACGTCGACGAGGCGACCTTCGCCGGGCACGGCACTGATCACTCGCGGACCGTCGGATTCTGCGCCGTACGCGGCCGGACCGGCGGCCACAGCCGTCGACGGCGCGGCCAGGAGAATCGCCGCAGCGATCAATCCGCCCACTGTCCGGATACCTCTCATCGAACCGTCCCCCTAGTCACCGAGCACAGACGGACATTATTGCCCGAAATGTTCCGCTTCGAGGGCGAACGACTCAGTCACCACCACCGTCCGACCTCCCGGCGTAATCGAGGAAAACCCCCAACGATAACCTGAACGAGACCTTCGCACGCACCCTTGTTCAGGAGAAATGATGGCCGACTTCCTCTATGAGGACCTGTTGCCGATCGGTGAGGACACCACCGAGTACCGACTGCTCACCACTGAAGGGGTGTCGACAGTCGAAGGTCCGGACGGCAGGACCTTCCTGAAGGTCGAGCCCGAAGCGATGCGTCTGCTGACCGAAACGGCTCTGCACGACATCTCCCATTACCTGCGCACCGACCACCTGACGCAGCTGGCGAGCATCCTCGACGATCCCGAGGCGTCCAACAACGACAAGTTCGTTGCCCTCGATCTCCTGAAGAACGCAAACATCGCCGCCGCGGGTGTTCTCCCGATGTGCCAGGACACCGGCACCGCCATCGTCATGGGCAAGCGCGGACAGCACGTCCTCACCCCCGGTGACGACGAGCAGTCCATCGCCCGTGGTGTCTACGACGCGTACACACGCCTCAACCTGCGTTACTCGCAGAACGCCCCCATCACGATGTGGGACGAGAAGAACACCGGAAACAACCTGCCCGCACAGATCGAGCTGTATGCCGATACTGCTGCCGGACACGAGAACTCGTACAAATTCCTGTTCATGGCCAAGGGCGGCGGCAGCGCCAACAAGTCCTACCTGTACCAGGAGACCAAGGCGATCCTGAACCCCGACTCGATGATGCAGTTCCTCGAGGCGAAGATCCGCTCGCTCGGCACCGCAGCGTGCCCGCCGTACCACCTCGCGATCGTCGTCGGCGGCACGTCGGCCGAGTTCGCGATGAAGACCGCGAAGTACGCGTCGGCGCACTACCTCGACGAGCTCCCCACCGAAGGCGCCATCACGGGCCGCGGCTTCCGCGATCACGAACTCGAGAAGAAGGTCTTCGAGCTCACCCAGAAGATCGGCATCGGCGCACAGTTCGGCGGTAAGTACTTCTGCCACGACGTCCGTGTCGTCCGGCTCCCCCGCCACGGCGCTTCATTGCCCGTTGCCATTGCCGTGTCGTGCTCCGCAGACCGTCAGGCCAAGGCCAAGATCACGCCCGAGGGTGTCTTCCTGGAGCAGCTCGAATTCAACCCGGGCCGTTTCCTGCCCGAGGTCACCGACGCACAGCTCGACGCCGACACCGACGGAATCTCCGGAACCGGCAAGGGCGCAGCGGTCAAGATCGACCTCACCAAGCCCATGGCCGAAATCCTCGCCGAGCTCTCCAAGCACCCGGTGAAGACGCGTCTGTCGCTCACCGGCCCGTTGGTCGTGGCCCGCGACATCGCGCACGCCAAGATCAAGGAACGCCTCGACGCCGGCGAGGAAATGCCGCAGTACCTCAAGGATCACCCGGTGTACTACGCCGGCCCCGCCAAGACACCCGACGGCATGGCTTCCGGTTCCTTCGGACCCACCACGGCCGGCCGCATGGACTCGTACGTCGAGCAGTTCCAGGCCGCCGGCGGCTCGATGATCATGCTGGCCAAGGGAAACCGGTCCAAGCAGGTCACCGACGCATGCAACACACACGGCGGTTTCTACCTCGGATCCATCGGTGGACCGGCCGCTCGTCTGGCCCTCGACTGCATCAAGAAGGTCGACATCCTCGAGTACGCCGAACTGGGGATGGAAGCTGTCTGGAAGATCGACGTCGAGGACTTCCCCGCGTTCATCGTGGTCGACGACAAGGGCAACGACTTCTTTGCTCATACCGGTGAGGTAACTCTGACGATCGGCAAGCGTCCGGGTCTGTAGACACGTCAACAGCAAAGAGCCCCGGCGATTTTCGATTCGCCGGGGCTCTTGTGTGTTTGTCAGGTCCAGAGTGCGGCCACAAAGACGGTCACGATGGACAGTCCACCGACGACGTGCACGAGGTTGGGGTTGGGCTGCCCCTTCTTCTGCCTGGCCCGCGTGATCTCCGCCAGCGCGACGATGACCAGTGAAAGTACCAGCTTCACAGCAATTTTCGCGTGAATGTAGTTCTTGTCCAGAGCGCCTTCCCCGAGTCCGACGATGATGAGGCCCGACAGGAACTGCAGGCGCGCTCCCCAGACCATCACCTCGGTAACCGTGGGAGCCTTCAGGACTGTGAAATAACTACCGACAAGGGCCGCCATACCGAGCAGGTGAATGACTACAAAGACATTGTAAAGAAATGACATACCTGCACTGTAGCGCCTAATTTGCGCCGCTTTTACTGAACTCCGATATCGATTACAAGATTCCGGCGTCTCGTGCCGCATCGCGATATTTGGCAGCGAGCGTGTCCACCGTTTCGTGCGCATTGAGTCCACTGGGATTGGGCACGATCCAGAGCTTCGAGCCTTCGAAATCGTGGTCCTGACGACCGGCCTTGGCCTTCTTCTTGCCGAAAGCTGTTCGATAGGCAGTGATCCCGGCGAAGGCAACCACTACGGGCTTCGTTTCCCGCACGACGTTTCGCACCCGAACGCCGCCGGCCGCGAGTTCCTCCGACGTCAATTCATCTGCCCGCGCCGTTGCCCGCACCGCGAGATTGGTGATGCCCACTCCCCGGTCGATCAGGTGTTGTGTGTCTGCTGCCGACATACCGTCCGACGGATCTATCGGCCGCTCGATGATGCCGGCCCGCAACAACGCCGGATAGAAACGATTACCCGGCCTCGCGAAATGTGCACCCGTTGCCGCCGTCCACAATCCCGGATTGATGCCCACGAACAGCAATCGGCAGCCCGGTCCGATCAGATCGTCAATCTCGGCGTCGCGATACGACTCCAACTCCGCGCGCGTGAATCCCATAGGGCCAGTACATCAGACCCGTCGCGCAAAGGTATCGCGCACCTCGTCGATCGCGTCATGCATCAGTTGTTCGTAGTGGTCGATATCCGCAATCGCCGACGGACTGGTTGTGATGCTGATGGTCACGGTGTCACCGATACCGTGCACACCGTGTGTGAGTGACATGACCGGCGACAGACTAGGAAAACCGGCAGTGAATCGCACCGTCGCGCCGCCGAACACCAGATCAGCGGCACCGCGGGCCACACTCGACACCACTGTATTGCCCGTCACCGTCTCGGGAATCGCCGTGAAATCGTATTGCTGTACACCCCAACGAATGAGCGGCCCCGGGACAGCCTCCAGCGCCCGGTCCGACGCCGCACTGGATGGGTGCGCTGCTCTCGCCCGGCGCTCGGCCAAGGATTCCGTGATGCGGTGGGCACGCTCGCGAAGATCCACTACCTCCGGGAACAGGCCTACACCGGCGTTGCGGAAGTGATTGCGCGATTTCGGTTTTCCGTCCTTCGCGATGGTCACTTCGGCGCCTAGCTCGGGAGGTACAACGCCATCGGCCGCCTGCAGATACTTGGTCATGGCCACCGAGATCGCCGTCATCGCCCCCACCGTCACGGACACGCCTTCTGCTCGAAGATCTGCCGCGTCGCGCACCACCATGCGCACCAACCGGTGCGCATTGGGGGGAATGTTCGAGGTAACCTTCGGCCGGTTGGGAGCCTGCGGCGCAACAACTCCCGCTTCCGTGTCGGCCTCCAGTTGTAGCTGAGCCCGATGACCGGCGCGACCGTCACGGAAAAGGTGGTAGATCTGACCGGGCAGTCGCAGCGCCGCACGGGCGAGTATTTCTGCCGAACTGCTCGAACGCCGGTCGATCTCTTCACGTTTCGGCTCGTCTGCTGCGAAGAGCGTGCGGGCAATGGCGCTCGCCCGCTTGCCGTCCGCCAATGAATGAGCCACCTGCAGAACGGCAATCAGCGCAGGCCCATCGCAGCGTGGCGCGCCGCGCACACCCTCGAAAAGATGGAGGAGCCATGGGGTCACGCGCGGGTTGACGTGATTCTCGAGCAGCACTTCGATCGCGTTGATGCACTCGTCCCACGAAGAGTACTGAAGTCGATGCGTCACGACCAACGACTCGTTGACCGGCATCGGTTCCCACAGCGGATAATCCAGATGCCACGGCACTTCACGAATCCGCACACTCAAATCCGGCATCGACGACGCGCGATCGAGGACCGCGCGTCGTACATCCTCGAGCGATTCCGTTTGCCCCTCGAAGCAGTACAGCAGGAGTTGATCGTTGGGGATCTTTTCCGAAATCCAGAATGTTTGGGCGTCGGTGGGCGTCATCCGTAACACCGGGTGACGGTACCACCGCGGCATCAACCCTTTTCGGCTTCGGCTTTCAACTGCGCGAGGCCCTTCTCGAAGTCCTTGCCCACCATCTTGTCCATGCTGAAAATGAATCCGAAAATTTTGAAGAAGAAGTTCTTCTTCCCTGTCATTTGCCACGTCACTCGCACGCCACTGTTCTGCGGTTCCAGAAGAAAGGTTGTGACGTTCTGAGCTTTGAACGGTTTGAGGAAGGAAAGATCCAGCACGACACGGCTACCCGGAACCGATTCCGTAATCTTCATCGAACCCGAACCGGCCTTTTTGTTGCCAGACCAGGCGTACGACGCACCCACGCCGGAATCGGGTCCCGAGTACGTCCGCTGCATCGCCGGGTCCAGGCCCTCCCACGGGGACCAAGCGGTCCAATGGTGGAAGTCGTTGATCAGATCGAAGACAGTAGCGGCCTCCGCATTGACAACGGCGGAGCGTTCGACCAGAAACTCGTCGGAATTCGGTGAAGCCATAGTCTTCTCTCCAAAGTTCTAGAGGCGATCAGTCTCCGGAATTATCCATGCTGACGCTGACGCCGTCGAGACAGAACTCAATCGCGCAGGCATAGACAGAAGTGATGGCCGACCGGGTCGCGGTAGACGCGGAAAGTCGGATGCTCGGGGGTTGCGTCGACGCGCTCCGCACCGAGACTCAGTACCCACTCTTCGGCGGGATCCAAAGCGTCGACGACGAGATCGAGGTGGATTCCCACGCCCACGTTCGGCCAGTCCACCGGAACGAAATCCGGGGCGAGCTGAAATGCCAGGCGCTGGCCCGGCGCCCCTTCGATCACGTGCCAATCATCCTCGGCGCGTATGGTTCTCCACCCGAGTACTTGTTCGTAGAAGCGTGCCAGCGCAGCCGGATCCGGACAGTCCAGGACTGTGTAATCCATTCCGATAGTCGGGCGCACGGCTAAGCCTTCCGCTCCTGCACTTTCTTACGCACGAACAACAGTGGAAGCACCAGCGTCGCAACTGCGGTTACCAGCCAGACGACGACCGTTCCCAGAATCCACGTCGAGACACCGGAGATCGACAGGTCGGAGAAAACCGATGCCAGGAGCAGAGCAACAAATGTCGACACCAATCCGATTCCGCCGAGGAATGCCGGGGCATGGCGCTTTGCCATCTTGGCGATGAACGGCGCCAGAACCGATTGCGCAATCGCAAAGATCACGACCGCCACGATGAATCCTGATGTGGGTGCCGAGAAGCCCGAAAGAATCAACGACGCAACAAGAAGTCCGACGGCCGCAGACCCCAGGAAAATCGCGGCGCGAATCAAAAAGCTAATCATTAGCTGATCCTATATGCCCGATATACGACATGGCAGTACTTCACAATCCGAGAGAATGTTGAACATCGCGCAACGTTCGCGCTGACGCATGCAGACCCGCGCGCTCACACTCCGATAACGGCACTTCCAGTACGCGGCCGGCGCCCGCCCCGCCGACCAATGTCGGCAACGACAGGCATACCCCGTCCAGATCGTGCACCCCGTTCTGCAGAGTCGAAATCGGCAGAACCCTCTGCTCGTCGCGCAGCACCACCTCGACCATGAAGGCGCTCGACAACCCGATTGCAAGGTTCGTCGCGCCCTTGCCTTCGATGATCTGATACGCGCTTTGCACCACCGCAGTCGCGACCTCGTCGCGGATCGTGCTGTCGAGTGTGTTCCCCGAAGGACCCACAAATGCCGTCGCCGGAACACCGCCGATGGTGGCGCTGGACCACAACGGAATTTCGGAGTCACCGTGCTCGCCGACGATGAACGCGTGCACATTCTCGACTGCAACGCCCAACTTCGACGCCATGAGAAAGCGCAGGCGTGCCGTGTCCAGCACCGTCCCAGATCCGAAGATCCGGTGACGGTACGGCGGACCCGCGGCCTGAACCGCGGCGTACGTCGCGATGTCGACGGGATTGCTGACAAAAAGAATGATCGCTTCGGGCGACTGCGAGAGAAGTTGCTCCGTCAAAGTCTGCGCAATCTTCACGTTGACCGCTGCCAACTCGAGACGAGACTGCCCGGGTTTCTGCTTGGCCCCGGCTGTCACCACCACCAGATCGGACCCTGCCGTCACGGCGATGTCGTCACCACCATCCACCGAGCACGGTGGGGTGAATTGAGTGCCGTGGTTGAGATCGAGCACCTCCGCACGCACCTTCGCGGCGTTCGTGTCGTAGAGGGCCAGTACGTCCGCTGATCCACGGATGAGGCACGCATAAGCGATGGCCGTGCCGACACTGCCGGCGCCGACGATGGAAACCTTCTTCTTCCGAGAGCGATATGCCGTCGTCATAGCTTTGATGGTGCGCCATTTATAACGATTTCGCAGGGTATCGGGATTGCCAGCGTTCTCTCAGGCTTTGATCGCAGACCTCTCAGAATTGCCGTACACCATGGTGGACATGGCAGAGGTAACGGTTTTTGCAGTCGGCGGCACCGGCGAGTCGTACGACGGTGACACCCGCACCCACGTAGTCGGACTGCTGAGCGCGGTGACACGTGAACTCGACGATCGATTCGACGCCACGTGGGTGCCCTACCCCGCGTCGTACGGACCTGTTGCCGACGGCGGCTCGAGTTTCCGTCACAGCACCGAAATGGGCGCCCAGGCGCTTGTGGTGGCTCTCGCCGAGGTCCGCGGACCCGTCATGCTCATCGGCTACTCACAAGGATGCTCGGTCATTCGCGCCGCCCTACCGAAAGTGAACGGCAGCAACATCATCGGGATCGGGTTGATCTCCGATCCGCAACAACCAGTCGGGGTTCTCACGGGTTGCGAGGGGTATGGCGTCGCCGGCGACGGACCGGAAATTCCGTCCTGGATCCCGGTCAAATGGATCGGACACCCGCAAGACTTGATCTGTAACGCCAGCGACGACAGCTACATTCGTGACATCGCCGACCTCACCGGCTGGATGTCCTTCACCCAGGCGAGAGTATGGGCAAACAAGGTGTGGGAACTGCTCCGAAGCAACACTTTTCAGAACGCGCAGAAAACTCACTTCAGCCCGAAGCAGTGGCGCAAAGATCTACGACGCCTCCAGACGGCATTCCTCGAAGTCCTGGGATACCTACCCAGCCGAGTGAGCTGGCGACGCTTTCAGATCCGGAACCCCCGCGGCGGGCGGCATGTCAGCTACGCGAGCGAACCCCTCGACTCCAGCGGACGCACGGGTTGCCAACTGCTGGCCGATTGGATGATGGCACAGGCTCAGGATGTCAAGCTGCTCCCCGCCGCAGCCTGAATCTGCAGACGCAGGGCCAGTTACCCCTGCGTCTGCAGAATTGCCCTCCAGGTAGTCGTCGTTATGCCGGCTCTGCCATTACGCCAACGTGGCGGGCCGTACCGGAAAGGCCGGGAAGCTCTTGCACGGGCGACCAGGTGTTCAGCCCATCGGAGCTGTCGGAATACAGGTACTTTCCTTCGACATAGGCGTCGAGATAGATTCGCCAGTCGCCGTTCGGCAGCTGAGCCAGCGCCGGACCTTCCACAAACGTTCCCCAATTTCCGTTCGGGACAAAGGAATAGGGGCCCGTTGCCGACGGCGCGACCGCATGCTCGACAACCTTCGTCGTCTCGTTCTTGGTGAACGCATGATAGGTCGACCCCACCTTGACCACGGTGGTATCGATATGGTCCGCACCGATCCCGGCGAGCGGAACAGGCAGGCTCCACAGCCGCAGCGACGGTTCCAGTGCCGTCATCAGATACGGCACAAATCCTCCACCGGTCGACATAGACACGATGACGTTGACGCGGCCGCCGTCGACGAACCACTCGGGCGCCCAGGCTTTGGTGACGAACGGTGACAACGACGGGCCGTCGCTGAAGCCGGCCGACCCCGAGAAGCCCGGCGGGCTCGCTGAACCCGTGCCGTCCCCGGTGCCTGGCATGAAGGCACAGCAGAACGGGAGCGAATAGTTCGCCAGAGGTGTCCAGGTGATGCGGTCGCTACTGCGTGCGAAGCCGATACTCGTTCCGCCCGTTGTGTAGGTGAGGTAATACATTCCGTCTGTATTCCGGAAGATGCTCGGATCACGAACCAGCCCGGACGGAGGCCGATACGCCGACGGTTTGACGAGTTGGAATCCAGTGCCGTCCGCGGACTCGTATACATCCATGTCGCGGTCGCTGCCATTGCTGAACGCCACCATCGTGTACCGCCAGGCCGGCGGTTCAGCGCCGCTGGCCGGGGCCGCGACCAGCAATCCTGCGATAACGAGCGTCACCATCGATATGGCGGAAAGGACGGTCCGTTTTGTCGGATTCACCGGTGAAGTATCTACGACGCAAGCGCACCATGCGCAACATTGGCCGCAGGTGTATCTGGATCGTTACAGACGGCGGTGTGGTCGCGCCGGATAGGTACCTGCATAGGTAGTTCAGCGGATGTCTCCAGCCTCCCCCGCCCGCATCCTTGACAGGTACTTATTCGGGCAATGAGAGGTGATTTCCGGTGATGACCTTGACGGATCAGCTGGACAACTGCGAATACCTACTAGCTGACGCGGAACTCATGGGCAACGGCGATGCTGCTCGGCGGTTCAGAGAACATCGCCTCAGGTTGGTTGAACAGCTGGCCAGGCTGCGGGCCTCGGGTCGTTGCGCGTAGGTGTCGGTAACTCGACGGTCTCTGGGTTGCGGCGACCACGCTCCGAGATGAATCCCCGCGTCCCCGCGGGGACGTCCCCGTCGACGCCACACCGAATCATCGCTGATCAGCAGTCGATGGGATGATTGCCTGCGTGCCAATGCCCCCACCGCTGCCCGTCAAGAACGGCGTTGGCCCGACGCGCCTACGCATCCCACCGTCCGGGCCGTGGGCGACAATCGCTGAGTACGTCGTGGCGAAGTTCGACCATCTGGACGCCGAAAACCTGTATCGGCGGTTCGACGACGGCGAGTTCGTGGGTATCGACGGCCACCCGATCTGCCGGAGCACAGAGTTCAGCGCGCACCAGTTTGTCTGGTACTACCGTGAGTTGCCGGCGGAGGACCCGGTGCCGTTCCACGAGGAGATCCTGCACGTCGACGACGATCTCGTCGTGATCGACAAACCACATTTTCTCCCGACCACACCCAGCGGGCGCTACCTGCGTGAGTCGGCGCTCGTCCGACTGCGGGTCCGCCTCGACAACCCGGATCTGACCCCGATCCATCGACTCGACCGCGGCACCGCAGGGGTGGTGATGTTCTCGGCCCGCCCCGCGACGCGCGGTGCGTACCAGTCACTGTTCGAGAAGCGTCAGGTCACGAAGGTCTACGAGGCGGTGTCAGCACGACCGCCCTGTGGCCAGGGCGCACCGGGGCTCGCCGAATCCGACGGTCCCCTCGTCTACCGCAACCACATCGAAGCTCGGCGCGGCGAGTTGCGGGTCCTCGTCGACGACAGCCGTGAACCTAACTCCGAGACCATGATCGAGGCACGAGGGACGGGCGTGAGCGCCTCCGGACGCACTGTGCTGCACACGGTTCTACGTCCGCACTCCGGTCGGATGCACCAGTTGCGGGTACATTTGGCGGCTCTCGGCGCCGGAATCCTGGGCGACCGGCGATACCCCGACCTACTGCCCGATGCGCCGGACGATCATTCCCTCCCACTCCAATTGCTCGCGCGGGAACTCGAATTCACCGATCCGTTGTCGGGGAGGCCGCGGCGGTTCGTCACACATCGGACACTCAGCGAGATGCCCGTCTAACTGCTGAGCGCCCGCCGGAAGGCGCGGGTGAGACGCCGCAGGGCAATTGTGCAGCCGCGAGGATAGTTCTCCCTGCGGCTGCACAATTGCCCTGCGACAGTACGACGGATTTAGACGTTGAAGCGGAACTCCACCACATCGCCGTCGGCCATGATGTAGTCCTTGCCCTCCATGCGGACCTTGCCGGCAGTCTTGGCTGCAGCCATGGAACCCGCCTCGACGAGATCGTCGAAGGACACGATTTCAGCCTTGATGAAGCCGCGCTCGAAGTCGGTGTGAATGACGCCGGCAGCCTGGGGAGCGGTATCGCCCTTGTGGATGGTCCAGGCGCGAGCTTCCTTCGGACCAGCCGTCAGGTAGGTCTGCAGTCCGAGGGTGTGGAAACCGGTACGCGCGAGAGCGTGCAGGCCGGGCTCGGTCTGGCCGATCGAGTCGAGCATTTCCTGGCGGTCTTCCTCGTCGAGTTCGAGGAGTTCTTGTTCCACCTTGGCGTCGAGGAACACGGCGTCGGCCGGAGCGACGGATGCGCGCAATTCAGCGACCTTCGCCGCGTCGGTGAGCACCGACTCGTCGGCGTTGAACACGTACAGGAAGGGCTTAGCCTTCTCCAGTGTCTGCATGTCGGCGATCACGAGCTCGGTCTCGATGACCTCGATGTCCCAGGCCGGATCGACCTTGCCGTCGACGTGAATGACGTCGTCGTCGGCGGCGAAAACGCACACTACCTGGCAGATTGCATCAGCTTCACGAATGTTGGCCAGGAACTTGTTGCCAAGGCCGGCGCCCTCGGAGACGACCTTCACGATTCCGGCGATGTCGACGAATGACACGGAAGCGGGACGGACCAGCGCCACGATGCACTCGATCGAATCATGCCCAAACCCCCACGCCGGTTCCGCGATCTGGTGCAGGATCGACCCATGGGCATAACCAATCCACTTGATGCATTTTCAAAGCTGTATGCAGTGGTTTTGGATCACGATCGAGGCGGCGGTATGAGGGTCAAATGGTCGCTGGAGCACACCGCGTGGATTCGCAATCGCGACTACTCTCGCGACGGATGGCGACAGTCACCAGACACTGCAGGGACGGTAGACGTACCCACCGACGACGACCGGGTTTTGGCGCTCGCTCTCGCAACGGGAGCAGCCCAGGCTTGGTGCCAACGATGTGGATTGACAGATCCCCATATGCATTTCATAGCGCCAAACATCTATGGTGAACCGACTCTGTATTGCGTCCAGGCACCGTGCCCCGAGGTGGTCAACTCGAAAGGCGGAGGGGGACGAGTCAAACACTGGGGTAGCCCCTTTGGCTGCCAAGCTGTCGATTACATAATCGACAGCGACGGGGGTCCAGCCTCGCCGCATATAGGGCCCGTCGCCCTGCACATCTTCGGCCAACCGCTGGTGGCTGAAGATGTTATCGACCGCCCCTGGTGTTCACGATGCACAGGCTCAGCCTTCAACGTCCGAGTAAACACCTCCCACGACAACGCCTCGAGCTTGGAACAGTTGCAGAATCGGATCAAGGTCCAAGTGCGTTACGCTGCACGCAGGCTCGGCGACTACTACGGAGAAGACTGAGTGATCCACTACTGGGTTAAGCATCAATCAGGACCCCACCACGTCCCATCGTTAACCAATCGTTGAGCAGCCTCCGCATCGACGAACCGCCAATGCGGAGACAGGGAAGGGATTTTCGACAGATTCTCCCTACAACTGATCGAGGTCGCCCAGAGTCCGCGCCGCCGACATTGCAGCAACAACCGCGTATCGCTGTCGTTGCACCCACGCGCTTCCTCGCCCGCTTCCCTGTCGCCGAAGCTCGGTGCCCAACGTCACGTGCCCCAGTCTCCGCCCCTCATCGTCGGGATGAGTGAGGAGAAAGAGCTGATACTCGTTCCCCTCCCAGCCAAGGTCCCGGGCACCCTTGATAATTCCCGCGATACGCTTATCTTCTTCGGTGCCCGAGACCATCCTTCGACCAATCTCCTCGGGCGTCCAGACGATGTGGTCAATCCTTTCAAGTACCTTTGGTACCTCGCGCTGCACCGCAGCATCGGCATAGAACGCGACGTGACTGACCTGTCGAATGTATCTGCCGGGTTGGCAAACATAGGCACCGTGCGCCAGATAGAACGGCCATGCTTTACGTGCGGGCACGACGACGGCGATGGATTCGGCTGCCTTCGGGCGCACGTCCAACAGAGTTGGCACTCTGCACAAGCTCGAGACCCATCGCTCCAAATCAGCGTCGATCCATCTGAGCAGATCCATCGCTTGTTCGAATCGCTCTTCGAGAGGAAGATCGAAGATTGCCTGATGGTGAGCGACGCGGTTGCGCAGCGTCTTAAGCGCGAGCACGTTCTTATGCACAGTGTCACGCTTAAAACCCGCCCTGGCCCTGTTCGGGAACGCGTAGACGAGGTGTCTCCGAAACAATTGCTCGTATTTTGGGCCAAAAACGCTTTCCCAGAGACCAAATGTCACAGATGCCAGAAACTTATCGCGCGAGGCTCCGTCCGCCCGGGGACCCAGATGCCTGCGTGCCGTTCGGTGGAACTCCAAGTCGTGGTCAGCCAAGAATGCCGGATTCGCGAACCACCACCCTGCCAGGGGGCAACTCGGGCCGACTCCGGAGTCTCGAGAGGCCGGAGCACCACGTCGACAGCGTTACGTAGCGCAACCTCGACATGAGAAATCAACTCGAAGAATGCCGCCGAGATAGCTACGTTCCACTCGTAAAGTTCGCGCGCAGCGACGGGATCGTGGTTGGCCGCCACCAGGTACTCGTCGAAGCGACGTTGGGTGATCCACGCGGTCGGATCAGTCAATAGCTCCCCACGATCTCAGTTGACTCTAAGCGCTATACTTGTCACAGCGCCCCCGATCGGCCTCTGGTCCATAGCAGATTACGCCGCTGGGGCGCTTTTACTGTACTAGCGCCTCAATACGCGCTGTCGCTACACGTTGAAGCGGAACTCCACCACATCGCCGTCGGCCATGATGTAGTCCTTGCCCTCCATGCGGACCTTGCCGGCAGCCTTGGCTGCAGCCATGGAACCTGCCTCGACGAGATCGTCGAAGGACACGATTTCAGCCTTGATGAAGCCACGCTCGAAGTCGGTGTGAATGACACCGGCAGCCTGGGGCGCAGTATCGCCCTTGTGGATGGTCCAGGCGCGAGCTTCCTTCGGACCAGCCGTCAGGTAGGTCTGCAGCCCGAGGGTGTGGAAACCGGTACGCGCGAGAGCATGCAGGCCGGGCTCGGTTTGGCCGATCGAGTCGAGCATTTCCTGGCGGTCTTCCTCGTCGAGTTCGAGGAGTTCCTGCTCCACCTTGGCGTCGAGGAACACGGCGTCGGCCGGAGCGACGGAAGCGCGCAGTTCGGCGATCTTCGCGGCGTCGGTGAGCACCGATTCGTCTGCGTTGAAGACGTACAGGAAGGGCTTGGTGGTGAGCAGGCTCAGCTCGCGCAGCAAGGAGAAGTCGAGCTTGTCCTTGACGCTGAAGAGCGTCGTGCCCTCATTGAGGAAAGCCTGAGCCTTGAGCGCCTCGTCGTGGGCCGGCTTGAGCTCCTTGTTCTTGCGAGCTTCCTTGTCCAGACGCGGCAGAGCCTTCTCGAGAGTCTGCATGTCGGCGATCACGAGCTCGGTTTCGATGACCTCGATGTCCGAGGCGGGATCGACCTTGCCGTCGACGTGAATGACGTCGTCGTCGGCGAAAACGCGCACTACCTGGCAGATTGCGTCGGCTTCACGAATGTTGGCGAGGAACTTGTTGCCAAGGCCCGCGCCCTCGGAGGCGCCCTTCACGATTCCGGCGATGTCGACGAAAGACACGGTCGCGGGAAGGATGCGCTCGGAGCCGAAGATCTCGGCGAGCTTCTGCAGCCGCGGATCGGGCAGCTCGACCAGGCCGACGTTGGGTTCGATGGTCGCGAACGGGTAGTTCGCAGCCAACACGTCGTTGTTGGTCAGTGCATTGAAAAGGGTGGACTTGCCGACGTTGGGCAGTCCGACGATTCCGAGGGTAAGGCTCACGGTCTGTGGATTCTACGGCCTCGCGGCGACGTGACGGGTACTCGCCCCACCGTCACGTCGCCGCAGGTGATCAGTTGTAGTTGTAGCTGTCGACGGACGCCACGATCGCGACCAGGAAGATGACGTAGAACGCGATGAGCAGAACCCATCCGATGACAGCGATCAAGAGCGCGATCTGCCCGAGCTTCTTCACCCGCTCCGACGCGTACTGAGCGCCCTGGTGATCGCCCATCGCCCACTTGGGATAGATGTCGTGCAGGTGGTTGAACGCGGCAAACGCGACCGGCCAGAAGAAGATGATCGACGCGACGGCCCAGCCTGCATTGGACTTGGGCGGACCGTATTGCGGCTGCGCGTAGGTCTGCGGGGCTGCATATTGCTGCGGCGCGCCGTACTGCTGGCCCGTCGGGTACTGCTCGGTCGGATACTGCTGATACTGCTGGCCGGCGGCGGCGGCTGATTGGTCGTAGCTCGGTATCTCGCCGTAGGTCGGTTTCGGTTCCTGCGGTTCGGTCATCAATCCCCCAAAGATTCGGTTTCGGTTCTCTACCGCAGAACCTAATGGAAGCGCGCGTCGCTGTGTCGTGGTGAGCGCCTACGCTCTCGAAGTGACTCGGATGCTGATTGTGCTCGCCATATGGATTGTCGGACTCGGAACGGCGACGCTCGCGAGCGTCGTCTCGCCGGGATGGTGGGTGATCGCGGTTGTCGCACTCGCACTGGCTGCGGTGGGTACCTACGATCTGACTCAGCGGCGGCACAGCATTCTGCGTAACTACCCGATTATCGGCCACGCACGATTCCTGCTCGAGAAAATCCGACCGGAGATTCAGCAGTACTTCGTCGAATCATCCACCGATGGAACGCCATTCGATCGGGAGACACGCGATCTGGTGTACGAGCGCGCAAAGGGAACGCTGGCCGAGGAACCTTTCGGAACCGAGCGCGATGTCAATGCGATCGGCTACGAGTTCATGACACATTCGATCCGGGCCCGCACCGCCCCCGACACTGTTCCGCGAGTTCGCCTCGGCGGACGCGATTG
Organism: Rhodococcus sp. KBS0724; assembly: GCF_005938745.2. Taxonomy (NCBI): domain Bacteria; kingdom Bacillati; phylum Actinomycetota; class Actinomycetes; order Mycobacteriales; family Nocardiaceae; genus Rhodococcus; species Rhodococcus sp. KBS0724. Next base: position 1,729,282 of record NZ_VCBX02000001.1, on the reverse strand, counting down.
CACCAAACCGTACGACATCGCTCTTCTGAACGTGTCCGCGATGAGCTTCGGATCGTTGTCCGCCAACGCAATCGAGGCGCTCAACGCGGACGCCGCGAAGGGCGGTTTTGCCCATGACACCGGAGAAGGTGCCATCAGTCCGTATCACCGCAAACACGGTGGCGACCTGATCTGGGAAATCGCGTCCGGCTACTTCGGATGCCGAACCGAGGACGGGCAATTCGATCCGGAACGCTTTGCCGAACGCGCAACCTTGGACCAGGTGAAAGCTATTTCGATCAAACTCTCGCAAGGCGCCAAGCCCGGATTGGGTGGGGTACTTCCCGGGGTCAAGGTCACCCCCGAAATCGCCGACACCCGAGGCGTTCCCGTCGGCCGGACCGTCATATCGCCGCCTGCGCACACCACATTCAGCACCCCCGTCGAACTGGTCGACTTCGTTCACACTCTGCGGACATTGTCCGGTGGCAAGCCGGTCGGACTGAAACTCTGCGTGGGCTCGCGTCGTGAGTTCCTCGGCATCTGCAAGGCGATGATCGAGCGCGGCATCACGCCCGACTTCATCATCGTCGACGGTTCCGAGGGCGGAACCGGAGCAGGTCCGGTCGAGTTCGAGGACCACATGGGTATGCCGCTGACCGAGGGATTGATGCTGGTCCACAATGCGTTGGTGGGGACGGGATTACGGGGTCTCGTGAAGGTCGGCGCGTCCGGCAAGGTTGCCAGCGGCTCCGACATCGTCAAACGCATCATTCAGGGAGCCGATTTCACGATGGCCGCCCGCGCCATGATGTTTGCCGTTGGCTGTATTCAGGCCCAGATGTGCCACACCAACCGCTGTCCCGTCGGCGTTGCGACTCAAGACCCGGCCCGCACCCGCGCCCTCGACATCCCCGACAAGAGCGAACGCGTGTATCGATTCCAGAAGGCAACCGTCGCAAGCGCGCAACAGATGATCGCATCGATGGGTATCGACTCCTTCGATCAGCTGGAACCGGCGATGCTCAACCGCCGGATCGACGGCCTCACGACGCGGACCTATGCCGATCTGTTCGACTGGCTCATGCCTGGCGAACTCCTCGACTCCCCGCCACAAAGCTGGCTCACCGACTGGATCGACGCCGACGCCCATCGATTCTGAAATACCGGCCAGGTGCCGCGCGGATTCACACTTCTAGTCCTACAGTGACAGATGGCCCGCTGTGACGGCGGCCACATTTGTACTAGTGGACGGAGTTCGACGATGAGCCTGACGACGGCGCCGGAACCGAATGTCGAGTACCTGAGAACAGACCCTGACCTGCCACCCGTCGGCGTGGTGGACCGCACCCCCATCTCGCCGACGGCTCGCTTTGTCTTCCTGGTCATCGGACTGGTGGGCGGCCTCGCCTGGTACATGATTGCGATAGTTCGAAATGAACACATCAGCGCCGTCTGGTTCGTGTTGGCCGCGATCTGTACCTACCTGATCGCTTATCGGTTCTACGCGCGGTTGATCGAACGCAAACTCGTCAAGCCGCGTGACGACGTCGCTACGCCCGCCGAGATCATGGAAAACGGCGCCGATTACATGCCGACGGATCGACGGGTTCTCTTCGGCCATCACTTTGCCGCCATCGCCGGAGCCGGCCCACTCGTCGGCCCCGTCCTGGCAGCGCAAATGGGATATCTGCCAGGCACTTTGTGGATCATCATCGGAGTTGTCTTTGCCGGTGCAGTACAGGATTTCCTGGTTCTGTGGATCTCGTCCAAACGGCGCGGCCGCAGTCTCGGTCAGATGGCCCGTGAAGAACTTGGCCTCGTCGGCGGCGTCGCGGCGCTGATCGGCGTCTTTGTCATCATGATCATCCTCATCGCCGTTCTCGGGCTCGTGGTGGTCAACGCACTCGCCGAAAGTCCTTGGGGCGTCTTCTCTATCGCGATGACCATCCCCATCGCACTGTTCATGGGCGTCTACCTGCGTTACCTTCGGCCCGGCAAGGTCTCCGAGGTCTCGCTGATCGGTGTAGTCCTGCTGCTGCTGGCCATCGTTTCCGGCGGCTGGGTCGCCGACACCGGTTGGGGCGCAGACTGGTTCACGCTCTCCAAGGTCACCATCGCGTGGCTGATGATCGCGTACGGATTTGCCGCCTCGGTCCTGCCCGTGTGGCTTCTGCTCGCGCCCCGCGACTACCTGTCGACATTCATGAAGGTCGGCACAATTGCCTTGCTCGCCATCGGAATCCTCGTTGCACGACCGGTATTGAACATGCCTGCGGTAACGCCGTTCGCGTCCAACGGAGAGGGGCCTGCCTTTGCCGGCACTCTGTTCCCGTTCCTGTTCATCACCATCGCCTGCGGCGCACTCTCGGGGTTCCACGCACTGATCGCGTCGGGAACAACACCGAAGCTCCTCGAAAAGGAAAGCCAGACCAGGATGATCGGGTACGGCGGCATGCTGACCGAATCGTTTGTCGCCATCATGGCCCTGGTCACCGCCTGCATCCTCGATCAGCACCTGTACTTCGCACTCAACGCTCCCGCCGCACTGACCGGTGGAACACCGGAAACCGCAGCAGAATACGTCAACAACCTGCCCCTCGGCATCGCTCCGATCTCCCCCGACGTCCTGTCCCAGGCAGCTGAGGCCGTCGGAGAGGAATCGATCATCTCGCGAACGGGCGGCGCTCCGACGCTGGCGTTCGGCATGTCCGAAGTCCTCAGCGACGTTTTTGGCGGCGACTCACTGAAATCGTTCTGGTATCACTTCGCGATCATGTTCGAAGCGCTCTTCATCCTCACGACCATCGACGCCGGCACCCGCGTTGCGCGGTTCATGCTGTCGGATTCGCTGGGCAATTTCGGCGGTCCTGCAAAGAAGTTCAAGGACCCGTCGTGGCGTATCGGCGCGTGGCTGTGCTCGCTGATCGTTGTTGCGGCCTGGGGCGCAATCCTGCTGATGGGTGTCACCGATCCCCTCGGCGGCATCAACACGCTCTTCCCCTTGTTCGGCATCGCCAATCAGCTGCTCGCGGCCATCGCGCTGACAGTGGTCATGACGATCGTGATGAAAAAGGGACTGTTCAAGTGGGCCTGGATCCCCGGAGTTCCGTTGGTGTGGGACTTGATCGTCACCATGACAGCGTCGTGGCAGAAGATCTTCTCCGACAATCCGGCTATCGGATACTGGGCTCAGCACAACGTGTTCAAGGACGCCAAAGCCGCCGGCGAGACGTCCCACGGCTCCGCCAAGACACCGGAAGCAATCGATGCCGTTATTCGCAATACGTTCATTCAGGGCACGTTGTCGATCATCTTCGCGTCGCTTGTCATCGTCGTGGTGATTGCCGGAATCATCGTGTGCATCAAGGCAATCAGGGTCGGGGGCCTACCCACTACCGAATCCCCCGAGGAACCGTCGAAGATCTTCGGTCCCGCGAGCTTCATCCCCACACCGGCCGAGAAGGAAGTTCAGAAGGAATGGGATGAGCTCATCAAGGCCGGTAAGGTCCGCGCACCTGGCGCCGCGCATGCAGGTGGGCACTGACCATGACCGCTCGAGTCGGAACAACATTGCGCGGCATCCTGTGGTGGATCCGCTCGGTGATGGGCGATCTGGACTACGCCCGATACGTCGAGCACACCCGGCGGAACCACAGCGATGCGCCGCTCTTGAGCGAACGAGAGTTCTGGCGTCGCCGTCACGCAGCAGCGGACAACAATCCGGGTGCCCGCTGCTGCTGACTCACGATCAGGGGCAGGCGGCCTTGGCCAGAGAGTAAATGTGGCCGGCCTGCTCCTGAGTCGGAACAGTTCCGTTGTTCTCCGCCAGAGTGATGATCTCCGCCTTCACCGCTGCCTCGTCGGTGCCCTTCGCGACTTCATCACACGTTGTCGTCAGGATCTTCTCGATGTCCGCATCATCACGATCAGCCGCCAACGGCGCGTACGCACCACGGAACGTCGCCACGAACAGAGCAGTTTTCCCCTGATCGATGGCATTTCCCGCTGACTCTTTTGCGGTCTCCAAAGCCTGCTGTCCACTGGTGATCGCGCTGTTCACCTTGTCCTGTGCATCGTTCGTCTGCTCCTCGCTGCACGCGGTGAGACCCAGAACGACGATTGTTGCTGCCACAACTGCTGCTGCAATTTTCATAACGGAAATGGTAGTCGCGCACCCCGACCACCGAATACCGATCACCGGTCAACGTCCTGTGGACTGCAGTAATTCGGACAGCGATACGATCAGGCAAGCGAGATCACGTCAAATACATCGGCGGGGAGTAGTCCCACGCCGACCGAAAGGACGATCAGTGAGCGAGCAAGGCAACGAGGTAACTGGGCCGACTCCCACGCGTAAACGCGACCGCGGCGAGATCATCGGACAGGGCGGCATGTGGCTCGCCAAGTGGTCGTTGGTGCTGGCATCCATTTCGATCGGCGCACTGATATTTGGTTGGCTCGTCGAAAAGTTGTGGGTAATCGTGCTGCCCGTTGCCCTGGCGATCGTCCTCGCGACTGTCATGTGGCCGCCCACCCGCGAAATGGTCAAACGAGGACTGCCGCCGGCAGCGGCAGCAGCCATCACCTTGGTGCTGTCGATCGGTGTGCTGGCCGGCGTGATCGCGGGCATCATCCCGTCCGTCGTCGGGCAAGCCCCCGAACTGGCAAACAAAACAACCGAGGGCATCAACCAGGTCCAGGACTGGATGCAAGGACCACCGCTCAACCTCCAGGATGATCAGATCGACAATGCTATCCATTCAGTTGTCGCCAAGGTCCAGGAGAGCGGAACAGCTATCGCCTCAGGCGTTTTCAGTGGTGTGAGCACCGCCGGTTCCCTGCTGGTCACGCTGGGCCTCGTTCTGGTTCTGTCGTTCTTCTTCATCAAGGACGGCCCGCGCTTCATCCCGTGGCTCCACGCAGTGGGCGGCGGAAAGGCCGGCAGGCACCTCGAAGAAGTTCTGACGCGTATGTGGGACACCCTCGGCGGATTCATCCGCACCCAGGCTCTGGTGAGTCTGATCGACGCAGTGTTCATCGGCGCCGGACTGCTGATCCTCGGCGTCCCCCTGGCACCGGTGCTCGCGATTCTGACATTCATCGGCGGCTTCATTCCGATTGTGGGCGCATTTGTTGCCGGCGCCCTTGCAGTGCTGGTTGCGTTGGTAGCCAACGGCTTGACCACGGCGATCATCGTGTTGATCATCATCCTGCTGGTGCAGCAGATCGAAGGAAACGTCCTTCAACCTGTCCTGCAAAGCAAGTCGATGAAACTCCACGCGGTTATCGTGCTTCTTGCCGTCGCTGCGGGTAGCTCCCTCTACGGAATCGTCGGCGCCTTCCTCGCAGTTCCCGTGGCCGCTGTCGCCGCCGTCGTCATCCGCTACATCGGCGAGCAGATCGACGAACGCGCAACGGACAACGAACCTATGCCGAAGGGCAACGCCTCCGACCTGGTCGAACAATCCGAGAACGACGCGGCCACCACGGACGAAGACCAGAAGGCCTGATCAGCCCGCAATCACTTCTACCGAGGAGCCTGCACGTCCACGAATGACGTGCAGGCGACTCGGGATTCGCTGCCGCATTTCGTCGACGTGACTGACTATCCCGACAACACGTCCACCGTCGCGAAGCTCGTCGAGCACACCCATCACCGAATCGAGGGTGTCGGCATCGAGGGTTCCGAATCCCTCGTCGATGAACATGGTGTCGAGCACAACACCACCGGATTCAGCGGCAACAACGTCGGCAAGCCCCAACGCCAAAGACAATGACGCCAGGAAGGACTCACCACCCGAGAGTGTTTTTGCCGACCGCACGACGCCGGTGAAATCGTCACGGATGTCGAGGCCGAGGCCACCGCGCCGACCACGGGATCCGGCTTCGTCACTGTGAACGAATTCGTATCGCCCACCGGACATTCGACGCAACCGAACCGACGCGGACAGTGCAACTTCCTCGAGCCGAGACGCCAACACATACGACCGCAAAGACATCTTGCGGCTGTTCTGCCCCTTGCCGGCGATCACATCTGCCAGCGCCGCCAACTCGTCGTGACGCGCACGCTGCGGTGCAATTGCCTCGTATGCTTTCTCGAGCTGGCCGTTGAGGCGTTCGAGGTCCGCAACCCGATTTTCCGCCAGCGACGCCGCTGCAACTGCCTCGTTGACGGCCGCTGTGCATTCACGCGCAGCAAGTCCAGGTCCTTCCACGTCCACAGTCGCAACATCAGCCGTAGCAGCAACATCCGGGTCGTCGAGAACTGAACGCGCAGCCACTCCTCGATCACGTGCCCGCGAAACCTCTGCCTCGATGGCTACGATGCGTGCCGGCGTCCGAACAGCTGCCAGCGCGGCCGGAGCCGACTCGAAACCAGCGGAGAGTGCCGCATCAACCAGCTTTGTCGACAACTCGACAGCTCGAGCTTGTGCCCGGGCCGCGTCGTCGCGAGCTTCCGACGCCGTCGTAGCCGCGGTTGCCCAAGTCTCGAACCGGGCCCGCCTCGCCGAGATGCTCGAATCCTCCCCCGCCGCAGAGACAATCGCGGCCCGAATTTCCCGTGCTCGCAGCGTCAGAGCTGAGATGCGCTCGACGACGGTGGCCGCTTCCGTGGCCAACGCTGCAGACTCCTGCTCGAGTGCGTTGTCTCGGCCACTGAGTTCCGCAACCCGCGCCGCGACACTCGCTGCTTGGTCGGCCTTCGACTGCGCGCTCTCGAGAGTCGACTGCGCATGTTCGCGCGCTACTTCGAGTTCTGTGACGTCACCGTCGCCGCCGCGAGCGATCAATCGATCGATCTCCAACGCCAGGGCGCTCTCCTGCTCGAGAACAACCGTCAAGGCACCTTCTGCGGCGCGTTCGCGAACTGCGGCTTTCTCGACGTCAGCCTCAGTCACAGTGTCGGTTCCGGGCTGTGCGGGAGCGGGATGCTCCGGCGAACCACACACCTGACACGCGTCGCCCGGTTTGAGAGAACCCGCCAGCTCCGCGGCCATCCCCTCGATGCGTGTGTGCACCCGATCGAGCCAACGCCCGCGAGCCGCCTGATGGACGTCGCGCGCATCGAGCACTGTGGCACGCATCGCCTCGGCCTTCACACGCGCGCGGCCGATCTCGTGTGCTGCCGCAGCTCTGTCTGCTGCTGCCGCGTAAGCAGTCCGAAGACCCGGCAACGACGCCTCACAGCGCTGCGCATCGGCGAGTTCTGATGCGGCAGAGCTCAATTGCTCAGGTAGCTGCGCACGCTCACGCGCGATGCCCTCGGTGCGGGCGGCCATCGCGGCATGCCGCGCCGACAGTGTGCCGATCTCCGACTCTGCCGAATCCGCGATCCGTGCCTGCTCGGCCACCGAATCCAGTCGCACGATCTCGTCTCGCCAGTCTCTGACCTGAGCCAAGACCGCGTCGCGCTCACCGTCTCGCGGCGGCCACACTCCCCCGCCGAAGATGTCGGGACCACCGTGCGCCGAGTACTGCGTCACCGCCTTCTCGGCAAGCGCGAGTGCCGACGCCACCACGCGCTGCACCGCGTCCGAATCCTGCGAAATTACCGAAACAGGTTGCGCCCGTGCGGCTGTAGCCAACTCATCCGCAATGAGGGCCAGATCTGCCGACCCCTCGTCCAATGCAATGATCTCTGCGCGCGCACGGTCGCGGCGACGCACCAAATCCGCAGTACGCTCGGCAACGCCGAGCACTCGATGGGCCTCCGCTGCCGCAGCTTTGGACTTCTCGAGCACTCCGTTTGCCAAATCGCGGCCGTCTTGCGCCTCCGCGAGCAACTTGCGCGACCATTCGAGCGGATGCGCTTCCGCTCCCACTTCCAAACCCGCCGCAGTCTCGACCCGTGCAAGTAAAACCTGCACAGCCTGCTCCCTGTCCGCGAGAGCACTGGTACTGGCTTTTTTCTTCTCGTCGAACCACGCCTCCACCGACACGAACTTCTTGGTGTCGAAGAGTCGCTCGAGCAACTTTCCGCGTTCATCGTTCTCGGCTCGCAGGAACTTGGCGAACTCCCCCTGCGGTAGCAGGACAACCTGGAAGAACTGATCGGCGCTCATCCCCATCAGACGGTTGATCTCGTCACCGATGTCCGGGATGCGTGAGAGGTTCTCGCCGCGGCCGTCGAGCCACGTCAGGGTCGCCTTGGCATTCTCGACGATCGAACCGGATCCACGTTTTTTCGGACGGGAAAACTCCGGACTGCGAACAAGTTTGAGGCGTCGACCACTGATGGTGGCTTCGAGGGTCACCTGCGGTACCGAACCAACCGGAGCGTGATCGGACAGCAACCGCTTACCCTCGTTTCGAGCACCCGGCACTCTGCCGTACAACGCAAAGGCAACGGCGTCGAGGACGGTAGTCTTTCCCGCGCCGGTATCGCCGTGCAGCAGGAAAAGGCCGTCGGCCCCCAACCTGTCGAAGTCCACCTTGACGGTGTCGGCGAACGGACCGAAGGCCGTGATTTCGAGCGTATGAAGCCTCACGCAGTGACTCCCAGTTCAGCTGTGACTTCCTCAGCTCGATCAGCGGAACCGAGTGCAGCTTCCATCAGAGAAATTTCACCCTCGGTGGGTTCGCTCCGGACCGCGGCGACAAACCCCCGGGCGATCTCCATGTCGTCTCGGCCACTCATAGCGTCGCGGTACTTGAGCTCCGAATTACCTTCCGGCCGCTGCCATTCGAGGTGGACGGCAAACGGGAACCTCGTGTGCAACGCGCGCATTGCATCGATCGGGCGAACCGGATCGGTGAGCAGCGCCGAGACGTAACAATCCTCGGCATCGACGTAGTCCGGCGAGTTGAGCAAATCTTCGAGAGTGCCCGTCAACTGCCGCAACCCTCGAACAACGGGAAGGTCGAGACGCGACGTCGAGACGAGGCCGGCGCCGTCGAGTTCGACCAACAGCGCCGCCTTCTTGTGGCTGCGCTCACCGAACGAGTACGGCAACGGTGAACCCGAATACCAGACCCGATCCGACAACATCTGTGGCGAATGGAGATGCCCCAACGCAACGTAGTCGACACCGTCGAACTCGCCGGCCGCCACCGTCTCGACGCCGCCCACCGAAATGGAGCGCTCCTCACCCGTCGCTTCACCGCCGACAACAAAGGCATGCGCCAAGAGCACCGACCGAGTCTTAGGGTCACTCTCCAGCCGACCCGTCAGGTCTGCCCGCACCCGAGCCATAGCGGCCCCCAGAACGTCCGAGTGGCTACGCGCACGCGGCACGTCCAACTCGACTCTCGTGATCTCCGGTTCGAGATACGGAATTCCGTAGAACACCACCGGGCCGAACTCGTCGTCGACCACAACCGGTGAATCGACCTGACCGACCCGAGTGATCAGGTGCAGCCCGCCGGCCGCGGCAAACGACGCGCCGGCACCCAAGCGCACAGCCGAATCATGATTGCCCGACGTGGCGACGATGACCGCTCCGGCATCACGAATAGCCTCGAACCCTCGATTGCACACCGTGACCGCGTCGGAACTCGGAATGGAGCGATCGTAGATATCGCCCGGAACAACCACGACGTCCACGCCGTGCTCACGGACGAGAGCAGCGATGGCGCTCAACACACTCGCCTGATCGGCCAACAAGTCCACACCGTGAAAAGTGCGACCTATGTGCCAATCGGAGGTGTGCAAGATCTTCATTCCAGTGACGGTAGAGGACCCCACCGACAGATAAACCCGAAGCCACGACCGGCACAAACACTGCTCACGCCGAGAAAGCGGCTAATGTCAATGTGTGTCTGCAACCCAACGTGCTCGCTCCGGGGTACCGCTGGACAAACGATCTCTGGTCGTCACGGTCCCCGGTCTGCCCTGGTGGGGAGTAGTACTGCTCGCTGCCGGTGTCACTTCGATCGGTGTCCTGATCGATGCATCCGGTGGCGGCGGCGAGCTGACGTCCGTCTTCTCGACGTTCTACTTCCTCGGTTGCTTCTTCGCCGTGGTTGCTGCCGCAAACAAATCTCTGTTCACGGCAATGGCGCAGCCTCCGCTCCTACTTCTGGTCGCGGTACCGCTTGCGCAGACCATGATCGGCAAGGACAACAGCACCTCACTCCGCGACATTGCCATCAACATCGCATACCCACTGGTAGACCGCTTCCCCGTCATGCTGGCCACCAGCATCGTGGTCCTGATCATCGGCTGTGTCCGTTACTTCCTGCTGCAGCAGCGGCCGACCGGTCCGGTTCGATCCACCCGAACCCGGCGAGACACTCCACCCGCCACGAACTCGCGTGGTGCCAGCGAAAATTCCGATCCTGCGCAACGTCGGCGCCGTCGCCCCGAACCGAGCCGACCGGACGCGGCCGAGGCAACTGACCTGATTCCGCCGCAGCCCCGGCGACGCGACACCGATCGCCCCGCCTACAGCGACCGCCCTGTCTACAACGAGCGTCCGTCGTACCGTCCGGCTGCCGCGCCCGACCGCACACCGCCGCGTCGTAGCTCCGCTCCGGTCGAGCACGATCGCTACCAACCGCCGCGGCGCAACCAGCCGGTGAGCGAACGCAGCGATGCCCCGTCCTACCGTGAGCGTCGCGAGTACCCCTCCCACAGCGAGCGTCGTACCCCGGAAGCCGGTCGCCCCTCCGAGGAGCGCATGGAACCGTTCTTCGCCTCAGGTGGAGCCGACGACGTGCCGCTACCCCCGCGTCGACGTCCGGCAGGCGCCGACCTTCCGGCTTACCCGGCTCCTCGAGTGCGCTACCGCGACCGCGACGAAACGCCGAGCTGACACTTAATGCCCACAAAAAATCCCGGACCTGCGAAGGTCCGGGATTTTTTCGTAGTACCTGTTGTACCTACTGGGTGCGCGCAGCGCGCAGCTCGCGTGGGAGCGCAAACACCAGAGTCTCGTTGGCGGTGGTCACCGATTGCACGTCGTGGAAACCGTGCTCTGCCAATAGGTCGATCACTCCGCGAACCAGCACCTCCGGGACGGAAGCGCCGGACGTGATTCCGACTGTCTCGACGCCGTCGAGCCAGCTCAGATCAACTTCGCGGGCATAGTCGACCAGGTACGACGCGCGTGCGCCTGCCCCGAGTGCGACTTCGACCAACCGAACCGAGTTCGAGGAGTTACGCGAGCCGACCACGATCACCAGATCGCATTCGGGCGCCATGGCCTTGACCGCGACCTGACGGTTCTGGGTGGCGTAGCAAATGTCGTCGGACGGGGGATCCTGCAGATTCGGGAAGCGATCTCGCAGACGCGCGACGGTTTGCATCGTCTCGTCGACGCTCAATGTGGTCTGCGACAGCCAGATCACTTTGTTCTCGTCGCGAACCGTGACGGCATCTACCGAGGCGGGGCCGTCGACGATCGTGACGTGATTGGGGGCCTCACCTGCGGTGCCTTCGACTTCCTCATGACCTTCGTGGCCGATGAGCAGGATGTCGTAGTCGTCACGCGCAAACCGCTTTGCTTCCTGGTGCACTTTGGTGACCAGTGGGCACGTCGCGTCGATGGTGCGCAGATTGCGTTCGGCCGCCGATTCGTGAACGGCAGGTGAGACGCCGTGCGCGGAGAAGACGAGGAGCGAGCCCTCGGGAACTTCGTCGGTTTCGTCGACGAAGATCACACCCTGATCTTCCAGGGTCTCGACGACGTGGCGGTTGTGAACGATTTCCTTGCGCACGAAAATGGGGGCGCCGTGCTTCTCCAACGCCTTTTCGACGGTCTCCACCGCCCGGTCGACGCCGGCGCAGTAGCCGCGCGGCTCGGCGAGAAGTACCCGCTTGCCTGTGCCCTTACGAATGGACGCCGAATCCGCGGAGTGCGCGATGCCGAGATTGAGTGGAACAGCCGAAGACATGGCACCAGCCTACTGGCAGCTTCCCTGTGCAACACTTCGGCGAAGGTCTACCTCCGCGATACAGCCGAGTCGGCTACCGATTGTCGGTGGTTTACGGCAAGCTGTTGGAATGATTCGACCCCCGTTCGTGGCACGTGTGGCCGCAGGACTCGCAGTCACAGCGTTGGAAGAAGCCAAGAAGCTTCCGACTACCGCAGTCGCCCTGCCCATGACCGCTGTCAGTCAGATGCTCCAGACGAGCATGCGACTGCAGCAGTCCATCACGTCCCTCGCAATCAAGGGCGATCAAGCGTTTGCGCTGCTCAGTTGGTCCGGCGACGACGAGCAGCCGGAGTGGGCAGTGTTCGACGAGGATGTGAAGCCGTCGCCGCCGAAGCCTCGGGAGAGCCCCACTAACGCCGGTCGGTTCGCTCTGTACTCGGTCGATCCCACAGCTGATACTTCCGGCAGTGCAACCCCTGCGTCCGAAGCAGACACCGCGCCGGATGGTGATACCGACAACACCACTGCGTCCGAGCCTGCGATCGTCGCCGAACTCGACTACGCCAACCTGACGCTCGCGGAGCTGCGCGCCCGTATCAAGTCGTTGAGTGTCGACAATCTGACGACGCTCCTCGACTACGAGAACGCAACTCGTTCGCGTGCGCCGTACGTGACCATGTTGACCAACCGCATCACCACAGCCAAGGCAAAGTGACTTCCGCCCAGCGTCCCCCCGCACAGCAACGCCCGACGGGTTCGGGTGCCAGTTCCCCAGAACAGCCGTGGCCGGTTCGCACCGTCTCGGCCAAGGTTGCCGGCTGGATCGATCGTCTCGGCAGTATCTGGGTCGAGGGTCAGATCACCCAGATCAATGCGCGCCCCGGTACCAGGACTGCGTTTCTGGTTCTCCGTGATCCGTCGGCTGACATGTCGTTGTCCGTGACGTGCTCACCGCAACTACTGCACAACTCTCCCGTCCCGTTGACGGAAGGTTCTCGGGTCGTGATGTTCGGGAAGCTCTCGTTCTACACCGGACGCGGCACCGTATCGCTGCGAGTAACCGAGATCCGGGCTGTCGGCATCGGTGAATTGCTCGCGCGGATCGAGCGACTGCGCGCACTGTTGGCGGCTGAGGGTCTGTTCGATCCCCGGCTCAAGCGTCCGCTGCCGTTCTTGCCCGGAACGATCGGGCTGATCACCGGACGGGCGAGTGCCGCCGAGAAGGACGTCGTGTCCGTCGCCCATCGACGGTGGCCCGCTGTCGCAATTGCGGTGCGTAACACAGCAGTTCAAGGTCCGACGGCCGTGCCTCAGATCATCGAGGCGTTGAAGGACCTCGACGCGAACCCCGAAGTGGATGTCATCATCCTCGCGCGCGGCGGTGGAAGCGTCGAAGATCTGCTTCCGTTCTCCGACGAGGCACTGTGCCGGGCCATCGTGGCGTGCACGACACCCGTCGTCAGTGCGATCGGCCACGAACCAGACAGTCCGTTGAGCGACCACGTCGCCGACCTTCGCGCTGCCACACCGACCGATGCCGCGAAGCGGGTGGTTCCCGACGCCGTTGCGGAAGCAGCGCTGGTTTCCGAACTCCGCGATCGCAGTGCCGCGGCGCTACGCAGTTGGGTAAAGCGCGAGTCGCACCTCATCGAGCAACTACGCACCCGCCCGGTGATGGCGTCGCCGCTGCTGGCCATCGACCGTCGGGCCGAGGAAGTCGAACGACTCCAAGCCGCCGGCCGACGCGATGTCAGCAGACTGATCGACTCCGAATCGCGAACCGTCGAGCATTTGCGGGCGCGCCTGACAACTCTTGGTCCGGCAGCCACGCTGGCCAGGGGCTATGCAGTGGTGCAGCGCATCATCGCGGACGGCGATCCGGAAGTACTGCGCTCGGTCGAGGACGCGCCGCCTGGCACTCAGATACGAGTTCGACTTGCAGACGGCGCTGTTCGCGCCGCAGTAATGGGAAGAGAAAAATGAGCAACGCCGACAACAACCCCGCAGACATCGACATCACCGAACTCGGGTACGAAGCTGCCCGCGACGAACTGGTGGGCGTCGTGAAGATCCTCGAGCAGGGCGGCCTGGACCTCGATGCCTCATTGGCCTTGTGGGAGCGTGGCGAAGCGCTCGCCAAGCGATGTGAGGAGCACTTGGCGGGCGCTAGGGCTCGCGTGGAGACAGCGCTGTCCGGGTCGGACGAATAGAGGCTGTCCGGGTCGGACGAATAGGCCCGGGAATCTAGGGGACGATCGGCTCGGCCTGGCCGGCGTTGCGCGCCAGGGTCGTGAAGTCCTCGGCCGGCGCGGCACCGGTAATGAGGAGACGAACTCCGTCTACGTCGGTCACCCAGATTGATTCGACGCCCTCGCCGCCGAAGACGTTCCAGGTGTGGCCGTCGATGTCTTCGACACCCGTCGCAAAACGCTGACCGCCGGCGACGTAGGACACCAGAGGAAATTCTTCGGCGTTGCTCTGCGTCAGCTGAATGTAGCTGCCGTTCGAGGTGATGAATCCCACAGTGCTGGAATCGCCGCCACCGTCGCCGGTGATCACTTTCCGGCTACCCGAGTTCGGGGTCCAGCCCTCGGGAACTTCAGGTTTGCGGATCGGGAAGCCCAACTCTTTGGCGTCGTAGTTCAGCGCTGCGTCGATGTCGACGCTCGGGATCGGTCCCTGAGTGGGGCCTCCCGGGCTGAACGTGCACTGGCTGGCGATGCCCGCGATGATGATGCAGAACAGCACCAGCGGTACGAGAGACCAGACCATGTCTTTGTTGTCTTCGAGAATGCGGGGTTTCTTCGATGCCACACTCCCAGTATCCAGGTACCGGCCGCTTGTAACGATTCCCGGTACCCCTAAGCGTGACAAATCACCACGGCCCTGACCCAGCAGCGCACACAGTGGCTCCCATCTGGGACAATCACGCCTGAAGAAACCACTTGCGTCGACACACCCCGTCGACCGCGACCGCGCCAGGAGGCACCGCACATGACGGCCAGCAGCATTCATCGTGAGACCCCGGACCGTAACCTCGCTCTCGAATTGGTCCGAGTCACCGAAGCCGGCGCGATGGCTGCAGGTCGCTGGGTTGGACGCGGCGACAAGGAAGGCGGCGACGGTGCTGCCGTCGACGCGATGCGTCAGCTTGTTTCTTCGGTGTCCATGCGCGGCATCGTTGTCATCGGCGAGGGCGAGAAGGACGAAGCGCCGATGCTGTTCAACGGCGAAGAGGTCGGCAACGGCGACGGCCCGGACTGCGACTTTGCTGTCGACCCGGTTGACGGAACCACGCTGATGTCCAAGGGCATGCCCAACGCCATCTCGGTGTTGGCTGTGGCCGAGCGCGGCGCGATGTTCGATCCGTCTGCTGTGTTCTACATGGAGAAGATCGCTGTCGGACCGGACGCTGCGGATGTCATCGACATCAGCGCCCCGATTGCCGAGAACATCAAGCGCGTCGCGAAGGTCAAGAAGGCGTCGGTCTCCGACATCACGATCTGCATCCTGGACCGTCCGCGCCACAACCAGCTGATCCAGGACGTTCGCGACACGGGCGCTCGTATCCGTCTGATTTCCGACGGTGACGTTGCCGGCGCTATCGCCGCTGCGCGTCCGGAGTCCGGCACGGACATGCTGGTCGGCATCGGCGGCACGCCCGAGGGCATCATCGCCGCTGCGGCCATGCGCTGCATGGGTGGATCGTTGCAGGGCAAGCTGGCTCCCACCGACGACGAAGAGCGTCAGAAGGCCATCGACGCCGGCCATGATCTCGATCGCATCCTGACCACCGAAGATCTGGTCTCGGGCGAGAACGTCTTCTTCTGCGCGACGGGCGTCACCGATGGTGATCTGCTGCGCGGTGTCCGCTACTACGGCGGCGGCGCCAGCACGCAGTCCATCGTGATGCGCAGCAAGTCCGGCACTGTCCGCATGATCGACGCGTACCACCGTCTCGAGAAGCTCCGCGAGTACAGCTCGGTGGACTTCGACGGCGAAGAGGGCGCAGTTCCCCCGACGTTCTGACGGCTTCGCCCTGTGCGTCGTTGTGTGGTTCGGCACTGCCACAACGACGCACAGGGTGCGTAGTCCCCTACAGGCCCTCCGAAAGTGGCACTGTGGACACATGACGGAAAGCAACGAGCAGCAGTTCCGAATCGAACACGACACCATGGGTGAAGTTCGGGTGCCCATCGACGCGTTGTGGCGAGCACAAACCCAACGCGCAGTCGAGAATTTCCCGATCAGCGGCCGCCCCCTCGAACGCACTCAGATTCGTGCGATGGGCCTTCTCAAAGCCGCGTGTGCGCAGGTCAACAAGGATCTTGGCCTTCTCGCCGCCGACAAAGCCGATGCCATCATCTCGGCCGCCAACGAGATTGCCGACGGCAAGCACGACGATCAGTTCCCCATCGATGTTTTTCAGACCGGCTCGGGCACCAGCTCCAACATGAACGCCAACGAGGTCATCGCGTCGATCGCGCAGGCCAACGACGTGGATGTGCATCCGAACGATGACGTCAACATGTCGCAGTCCTCCAACGACACATTCCCGACGGCCACGCATGTCGCAGCGACGGAAGCCGCCGTCACGGATCTTGTTCCGGCTCTGGAGCATCTACACGCAGCGCTCGCCGCGAAATCCGCCGAGTGGAAGTCCGTCGTCAAGTCCGGACGCACCCACCTGATGGATGCGGTTCCGGTGACCCTCGGTCAGGAGTTCGGCGGTTACGCACGCCAGATCGAGGCCGGCATCGAACGAATCAAGGCAACACTCCCCCGGCTCGGCGAACTGCCGATCGGCGGCACCGCGGTGGGTACCGGACTCAATGCACCGGACGGATTCGGGCCCAAAGTTGTTGCGGAGCTGGTCAAGTCGACGGGGGTCGACGCGCTGGTTCCGGCAAAGAACAGCTTCGAGGCGCAGGCTGCCCGTGACGGTCTGGTGGAAGCGTCGGGCGCCCTGCGCACCATCGCGGTCTCGCTGACGAAGATTGCCAACGACATTCGCTGGATGGGCTCGGGACCGTTGACCGGTCTCGGCGAGATAGCGCTCCCGGATTTGCAGCCAGGCAGCTCGATCATGCCAGGCAAGGTCAATCCCGTTCTTCCGGAGGCTGTTACGCAGGTAGCTGCGCAGGTTATCGGAAATGACGCGGCCATCGCGTGGGGCGGCGCTGCCGGCGCGTTCGAACTCAACGTCTACATCCCGATGATGGCACGCAACCTGCTCGAGTCATTCACGTTGCTGGCCAATGTTTCCCGGTTGTTCGCGGACAAGTGCGTCAGCGGACTGGTGGCGCACGAGGAGCACCTCAAGACCCTCGCCGAATCTTCGCCGTCGATCGTGACGCCGCTCAACTCGGCGATCGGGTACGAGGAGGCCGCGTCGGTTGCAAAGCAGGCTCTGAAGGAGAAGAAGACGATTCGGCAGGTTGTTGTCGAGCGCGGACTCGTTCCGGACAAGCTCAGCGAAGCCGAACTCGACAAGCGTCTCGACGTACTGGCGATGGCGAAGGTCAAGGACTAATTCACTGCCCGAGCGGCGGTTCCGTATTCGGGAACCGCCGCTCGCGCAAGTCACGTCAATCCGCGACAGCACGCCACTCGTCGGTGCGCTCCGGTGTTGCCTGAGCAAGTGCCTTCAACGTAGCGTCCCGATCAAAGTCCTTGCCGTAGACAGGGGTTCCCGGCTGCTGGCGCCAGGAGTCTTCGATGGTGCCCGCGTCGACGGGGTCGAAGCCGAGTTGATTGATCAGGTCGAAGACAACCTGCTTCTTCAGCTCGTCGTCACCGGCGATCGGGAGCGCGATTCGGCCGCTCGTGCCTTCCGGTAGGCCCTTCTCGAGAAGGTGCTTCCACCAGATTCCGTTGAATGCCTTGAAGACCGGAACGCCGAGGTGCTCTTGCACCCAATCGCTTTCAGTCTGACCGTCTTCGATTGCGGCGATCAAACCGTCTCGCTGCTGCGGGTAGTAGTTGTTGGTCTCGATCACCGGAGCGCCGTCGGCCGCGCCCGCGAGGATGCCGGCGGGAAGGTCCACGACGTTCTTCTGCGGGATGCTCACGATCACCAGGTCGGCACCTTCGGCGGCTTCGGTATTCAGTACCGCCTTTGCACCGGTTTCCGCCTCGAGTTCTGCAAGCGTTTCCGGTGTGCGAGAGTTCGAGACGCGCACGTCGTGACCGAGCGCAGTCAGCCTGCGTGTGAGCGTTCCACCGATCTGACCGGCTCCGATGATTCCGATGCGCATGATCCTGCTCCTTCGTTGCGTGCACTGGCGATTCCACCACTGCTGCACTCGTCAACGACGGCAACACATCCGGGCATTCCGTACCGGCCATTTCAACTCCGGTTGATTCCATTGCTTGACAAGTCTGCACCCGCAGCCGTGAGAGTAATCCGGTCCGCCGGCCCACTGTCTCGATCTCGGTCAACTCAATCTCTATATCGCACGATATAACCACTGATCGCGGAGATTTACCACTAAGAACATCAGCTACTGCACACTACCTGCATGCAACACTTGACTGTATCTACGAGTTACATCTAGTCTCAGGTTCGTTCCTATACCGATCGACATACCGGGAGGCAGAGATGAACCCACCTCAAGACGCCTCATCCTCATGACCAGCCCACAAACGCGGTGTCCGATCGCCGCAGCGCGCCGCAAGTGGGGCGCACCGAAGGAATCGAGCAGCGCCGCGATTGCATACGATGGCGGGATGGCCGACTCCGATTCCCGCACTCTGATGCTGGTCGGCGCCATCAACGCCTTCCGCGAACACGGGATCGCCACCACTTCACTCAGCGAGATCGTCGAACGGTCCGGAGCACCCCGCGGGTCGGTGTACCACTACTTCCCCGAGGGTAAGGGACAATTGGCCGGCGAAGCCGTCGCGTACTTCGGCCGGGGAGTCAGCGCAGCCATCAGTTCGATGATCGCGCAGTCTTCCCCACCGGAGATCATCGACGCGGTTGTCACCATTTTTCGAAACAGCTTGGTAGAGAGCGATTTCGCCTCCTCCTGTCCGGTTGCAGCCGCGGCGGTGGAGGGCGCGTCGACGCCGGCGGCACTGGTTGCCGCGGGAGAATCCTTCACCTCGTGGGAATCGCTTCTCACGTCGTTCTTCTGGCAGCAGGGACACCCGTCCGAGACTGCAGCACAGTGTGCAACCGTCGTCATCGCGTCGATCGAAGGCGCGACCCTGATGGCAAAAGCTCAGCACACCACCGCGCCTCTCGATCGCATCGGCGCTCACCTCAAGGCTCTGGTCTCAGCCCCGAGCTGACCGACCCCTCTACTTCCAATCGCTGCTGCCGTTCGCGCAGGAGCAGAGATGGCGTACAAACATGTCTCATACACTTGCACCGGCGCTCTCGGCGCCCATGATGACAAAATCCCGCCGATTCACCGCACTGATCTTCATCTGCCTCGCCGAACTCCTTGTCGTGCTGGACAACACGGTGGTCAACGTCGCGCTGCCGACGATGAGCGTCGACCTGTTCGCCGGCGTCAGCGACCTGCAATGGATCGTCGACGCGTACACGTTGACCTTCGCCGGGTTCCTACTCACTTTCGGCCACCTGGGTGACCGCTTCGGACGCCGCCGAGTGATGATTATCGGCTTGATCGGCGTCGGTGCGATGTCGCTCGTCGGCGCCTTGGCTTCCAACCTCGAACAGGTAATCATGGCGCGAGCCGCTATGGGTGTCTTTGCCGCAGCGGTCTTTCCGGCTACTTTGGCCATGATCACGAACATCTTCACCGACGCCAAAGAACGAGCGATTGCCATCGCGGCCTGGACCGCAATGGCCGGCTTTGCGATTGCCATCGGACCGACGGCAGGCGGTTGGCTGCTCGAGCACTTCTCCTGGCACTCGGTGTTCTGGATGAACGTTCCAGCCGCTTTGTTGGTCATCGTCGGCGTGCTGCTGGTTGTTCCGGAGTCGAAGGCGTTCCACGTCGGCCGATTCGACTTCGTCGGAACAATTCTCTCGCTTCTCGGCATCGTCATTCTGGTGTGGACCATCATCGACGCGCCGCATCGCGGATGGGTATCGACGTTGAGCATCACGGGATACCTTTCTGCGACAGTGCTGTTGGCCGCTTTCGTAGTGTGGGAACTGCGTACCGATTCACCGATCCTCAATATGAATCTCTTCCGGATCCGGCGTTTTTCGTTCCCCGCCTTGGCCATTGCCGTCAGCTACTTCAGCATGTTCGGATTCTTGTTCTTGATCACGCAGTACTTCCAGGGAGTTCGCGAGTATTCCCCGCTTGAATTCGGCATCCACTCTTTGCCTTTCGCTGCCGCCGTTGCCGTCGGCGCACCAGTCGCCACCTTGGCGGCACAGAAACTCGGTACGACCGCAGTGATGGTGTTCGGCCTCCTCGTCCTCAGCGGCGGAATGTTCCTGGCAGGCCAGACGACCGTCGACACCCCCTATCTCGGGCCCGTCGTAATCTCGATGGTGCTCATGGGCCTCGGCCTCGCGATCGTCCAGGGCCCCGCGACCGACTCCATCATGTCTTCGGTTCCTCTCGACGAAGCCGGCGCCGGCTCGGCCGTCAACGACACCACTCGTGAACTGGGTGGAACCCTGGGCGTCGCAGTGATCGGTTCGATCGTTGCCTCGTATTACACATCCAAGGTGGCCCCGATAGTCGACGCAATCCCCGACGCCGTGATGTCCGCCCAGGAGAAGGGCTTCGCACGCGAGTCTGTGCTCAGCGTCATCGAGATTCGCTCCCGCGACATCAGCCCGCTCTTCGAGCAGCAGAAGGAAAGTCTGATCCTCACGATGAAGACCGCGTGCCTGGACGGATTCGCCATCGCGTCGTACTTCACGGTTGGCGCGGCGTTGGTCACTGCCCTGCTGGTGGCGTTGTTCCTCCCCTGGAAACCCACCACCGACGGATCGATCCTGAGCAGTTTGGCGCCCAAGACACCAAAATAGAGTTTCCGATTTGTCCTGATACCCAGACCGGATTCCCCGATACTGGACTGACGGCGGTACCGACGACAGCCCCATGAGGGAGATCTGCGTGTCCATCACCGGTAGAAGCGGCTCACGACTGTCCGCTGCGACGGTTTCTGTCGCACTGACGGTTACCTTGCTCGCGGGGTGCGCGTCGGACAACTCGCCGAACGAGCCGGCGCCTGGCCCACAGATCAACGATACGAATCCCGGTCTCGATGTCGGCGTCCCGATCCCCGACGGTCAGATCGACTCAGCCGTCGGAAAACTCGATGGCTTGGCACAGGAACTCATGGAGAGTTCCGGCGTACCCGGCATGGCAATCGCCGTCGTCCATGGCGGCAAGACCGTGTACGCCAAGGGCTTTGGCATCCGAGAGCAAGGCAAGGACGCTCCCGTCGACGCCGATACCGTCTTCCAGCTCGCATCACTGTCCAAGCCGGTCGGTGCTACGGTTGTCGCCCACGAGGTGGGTGTCGGAACGGTCGAGTGGGACACGCTCGTGAAGTCCGAACTGCCGAACTTCGCGTTGAGTGATCCGTGGGTGACGGATCACCTGATGATTTCCGATCTCTACGCGCACAGATCCGGGCTGCCCGACCATGCCGGTGACGCGCTCGAGGATATCGGTTACGACCGGGCGCAAATACTCGACAAGCTTCGCCAACTCCCCCTCGAACCGTTCCGGGTCACCTACGAATACACGAACTTCGGAGTCACCGTGGGTGCCGAGGCTGTCGCGGCCGCGGCCGGTACAAGCTGGGAATCGCTGTCCCAGAACACCATCTACGGACCGCTGGGGATGACATCGACGTCGTCGAGCTTTGCCGACTATCAAGCTCGCGCGAACCGCGCCGTCGGCCACCAATTGCATGACGGTGAATACACGGCCGGCGTCGTACGCCAGCCGGATGCTCAATCGCCCGCTGGGGGCGTGACGTCGTCGGTGAACGATATGGCGAAGTGGATGGACATGGTCCTCGGCGGCGGTGAGTCGGGCGGCAAGCAGGTCGTCGAAACGGAAGCCTTGGTTCCGGCGGTCAGCCCGGAGATCGTCTCTCGTCATCCCGCTGAACTCGGTGAGCGCGCAGGCTTCTACGGTTTCGGCTTCAACGTGTCCGACAGTTCGACCGGACGCGTCACCCTCGGACACTCCGGAGCGTTCATTCTCGGTGCTGCCACCCACATGCTGATGATTCCGTCGGCGGATGTCGGGATCATCGCCCTGACCAACGGCAGCCCTACCGGAGTTCCCGAGACGCTGACGGCCGAATTTGCGGACCTCGTTCAATTCGGCGAGATCACTCGCGACTGGCGCACACCGTACAAGGCGATGCTCTCCGCGCAGCTGGAACCAGAAGGCGAGCTGGCCGGTCAGAGCCCACCCGCCAATCCGGCACCGTCTGCGCCCCTCGAGGCGCTGGCAGGGACCTACGACAATCCGTACTGGGGCGGCGCGGAAGTCACCGAGCTCAACGGCGGGCTGACATTGACCATGGGACCAGCGCGGACCACATATCCGTTGACCCACTGGGACGGCAACACCTTCACCTTTGCCCTTGCCACCGAGAACGCACCGATCGGAACCATTTCTCGAGCCATTTTCGACGGAAACTCGCTAACCTTGGAATACTTCGACAGCGACGGTTTTGGCACATTTGTCAGAGCACCGCGATGAACAGGGGATCGAGATGAACACTGATTCGGTCACGACAGTTCGAAAGATGTTCCGCGCCCTCACCGATTTCGATGTGGATGGCGCAGCCGAGTTGATGACCGAGGACATCATCTGGCAGAACGTCTCACTACCGACGCTGCGCGGGAGAAAGACCGTGGTCCGAGCGCTTCGGATGGTCACGAAGCCGTCGCTCAAGTTCGAGGCCGACATGCACCACATCGTCGGCGACGAGTTCACCGTCCTCACCGAACGCACCGACATCCTGACCGTCGGGCCACTGCGCATCGAGTTCTGGGTGTGTGGAACCTTCGAATTACGCGACGGCAAGATCGCCGTATGGCGGGACTACTTCTCGCTGCGCGACGTTGCGTGGGGTGTGGTGACCGCAATCGGGCAGGCAGTGTTGGGCCTGGGCTCTCGCAGTAGGCTGGCTCCGGCCTGACAACACCTGCCGGAAGAGAGCAATCGCCCGATGACCGAAAACAACACATCCGATTCCTTCGACGCCGGACTGGCCGTGCGGACAGAAGTCATGGGCGCCGATTTTGTCGACGCAGCGTTCGAGCGCACGCGAGGAACCGACGGCGAAGAATTGCAGAACTTCGTGACGGCCAACGTCTGGGGATCGGTCTGGACGCGTCCCGGTCTCGATCGACGCAGCCGCAGCCTGATCAATCTGGGAATGCTGATCGCCCTGCGCGCGGAGAACGAACTGAAAGGCCACGTCCGCGGCGCGTTGCGAAATGGCTTGACGCGCACCGAGATCGTCGAAACCGTGATACATGCCAGCGCGTACTGCGGCGCCCCGGCCGGACTCGCCGCGATGCGCGTGGTCCAGGAAGTCCTCAACGCAGAATTGGGACCGCTGGAGAACTGAGCTTCTCCCCGCGCGGCACGAGTGCCGCACGGGGAGAACAATTCTCAGGGAGTCGGTCCGAACTCCTCCAACATTTCGGTAACCAATTCGGCGATCGGCGAACGCTCGCTTCGCGTGAGCGTGATGTGCGCGAACAGTGGATGCCCCTTGAGCTTTTCGATCACGGCGGCCACACCGTCGTGGCGGCCCACTCGCAGGTTGTCGCGCTGCGCAACATCGTGCGTCAACACCACTCGAGATCCGGTTCCGAGTCGAGAAAGCACCGTCAGCAACACATTTCGTTCGAGGGACTGCGCCTCGTCGACGATCACGAACGAATCGTGCAACGAACGTCCACGAATATGTGTGAGCGGCAATACTTCCAGCATCCCTCTGGCCTGCACTTCTTCGAGAACTTCCGGTGACGCCAATCCGTCGAGCGTGTCGAAGACTGCCTGAGCCCACG
This sequence comes from Rhodococcus sp. KBS0724, assembly GCF_005938745.2. Lineage (NCBI taxonomy): Bacteria > Bacillati > Actinomycetota > Actinomycetes > Mycobacteriales > Nocardiaceae > Rhodococcus > Rhodococcus sp. KBS0724. Next base: position 1,705,497 of record NZ_VCBX02000001.1, on the reverse strand, counting down.
GGCCCATCTTCTCACTCTCACTGCCCGGGAGATATCCAAGCTCCTGTCCGCCAACGGCATACAGTGGCCGGAACACTACAACCTTGCGTTGACTTCGACGCTCCAGCACCGCTTCGAGCCCCGCGGTCAACGCCAGCGCCGACTTTCCGGTGCCCGCTTTGCCGCCGAGAGAAACGATTCCGATACTTTCGTCCATCAACAACTCCAGTGCGATCCGCTGCTCGGCACTGCGGCCGTGCAGACCGAATGCTTCGCGCTCGCCGCGAACAAGCTGAATCCGCTTGTCGGGTGTCACCCTCCCCAAGGCACTCGACGAACCGCCGAGCAACCGAACCCCGGTGTGACAGGGAAGGTCTCGCCCCTCCTCGAGATCGAGGAAGCCCTCGGAGAACAGCTCGTCGATATCCGTCGACGCGACATCACACTCAGTCATGCCGGTCCACCCGGAGGGCACGACGTCATGAGCATGGTATTCGTCAGCGGGCAGGCCAACGGCTCCCGCTTTGACTCGCAGCGGAGTGTCCTTGCTGACAAGAACTACATCCCTGCCCTCGGCTGCAAGATTGAGCGCGCAGGCAAGAATTCTCGAATCGTTACTGTCCGTGCGGAATCCGACTGGAAGGACCGCAGGGTCGGTGTGATTGAGTTCTACCTGCAGCGTGCCGTTCTCAGTTCCGATCGGTACCGGCCGGTCGAGGCGACCGAACTCGATACGCAGATCGTCGAGCATGCGGAGTGCTTCTCGGGCAAACCATCCCAGTTCGGGATGATGCCTTTTACCTTCGAGTTCACTGACCACGATCAAGGGAAGGATCACGTTGTGCTCGGCGAATCTTGTGACAGCCCACGGATCGGACAGTAAGACCGAAGTATCCAGGACGTACGTGCGAAGTGCATCTACCGAATGACTCCCGGCTGATTTGCCGGCTGAAATACTGCCCGGAACCGAGTGGGCAGAAACGGAGCGTGATGCAGTCACGGTGGGCTCCTAGGTCTGCGCTACGCCGCACAAACTCGTTCTCGCTGGACCGGTCGGCTCTGGTGTCAGGTGACGCTGTGTCAGCTGAAACAAGGGCCGGGCGCCGGCCCCCTCGAACTGAGTTTTTCAGTCACGATCAGAACCTCCCGCACAAGTAACTTCTGCGCTACTCGATACTGCCGACGGTACTGTGCTTCGGTCCATCCCGCCACGAAATCGGACGCACAATGCGTGAACGCCAGGTTACAAAATGCCACTCGTGTCATTTACGACCCCAGAGGTACTTTTTCGACGCCGCCAACAGCGTCGACTCGTGCGCTCAGAAAACCTCGGCATCAAGCGCGGACTCGGTCAGCGCCCGGCCGATCGCGATCATCTCGGTGGCTCGCGCAAAGTCGAGACTCCGTGCCGATTTGCGGGGCACCTGGATAAGGATGTCCGGCGGATACACGGCGAGCTGGTACCTGGCCAGCGCAGACTGCACAACCTCGAGTGATCGCCCCATGATCTCCAAGCGCCCGATCTTCGGAGCAATGTCAGGGCCCGCCTCGTCCAGGCTCACCTCGTCCAAACCGATGCCCGTCGAGTGCCCACCGAATCGAGACACCACGGACTTCACCGTCTCGCGGTCGAGAAACTGCGCGGTGCCCCGTTTGAATCGGCCCACCCACTCGTCGACGGGACGTGGTTCCGTTCCCACTCGGGCGGGCGTTCGACTTTCTCGTGCCTCCGCACCCAAGCTGACACCGATCGTCAGGTCTGCGCGAATCGACAGCGTCGGCGCGACGGGAAGCGGATCGAGGATGCCGCCGTCCACCAGCACCCGGCCGTTCAGAACCAGTGGTGTGATGACGCCGGGGATCGCAATAGAGGCACGGATCGCTGCGTCGACGGGCCCGTGCTGAAACCACACCGACCTACCCGCGGCCAGATCGGTGGCAACGGCGGTGAAGGGGATGCGCATGTCCTCGATATGCGTCTCACCCAGGATCTCTCGTACCCGCCCCAGCACCTTCTCCGCGTGGATAGCCCCTGGCGCCGACATGGATACGTCGAGCAATCGAACAACGTCGCGAGCCTTCAGCGTCATGGCCCACTCGGTGAATTCATCGAGCTTTCCGGCTGCATACAACCCACCGATCAACGCGCCCATCGACGAACCTGCCACCCCGACTATCGAGTAGCCACGCTCCTCGAGCACTTGGATGACACCGATGTGCGCGTAGCCGCGGGCGCCACCGGAACCGAGTGCCAATGCAACTGTCCGAGACTGCGCCATCCGACCATCGTAGGCGCCGCAGGAACGCCGACAGCCCGGCACCGCAACGGGTACCGGGCCGTCAGTGAAGGAATGCTTAGACGTTCTTGCTGAGCAGGCCCCAGTCCTCGAGTCCGTCGTACAACGGAACGTCGAGAGCGAGCTTGGCGACGCGGGCGCGCAGGGCAACCAGATCGGCATTGCCGGCCAGGGCGGTACCGATGATGTCGGCGACCTCGGTGAACTCGGCGTCGCCGAATCCGCGGGTGGCCAGGGCTGCGGTACCGATACGCAGACCGGAGGTGGTCATCGGCGGGCGCGGGTCGAACGGAACTGCGTTGCGGTTGACGGTGATGCCGACCTCGTGCAGAAGATCCTCACCCTGCTGGCCGTCGAGCTTCGAGTTGCGCAGGTCCACGAGAACGAGGTGGACGTCGGTGCCGCCGGTCAGAACGCTGATGCCCTGATCTGCGACGTCCTTGTTGCCCAGACGCTCGGCGAGGATGCGTGCACCGGAGAGGGTGCGTGCCTGACGGTCCTTGAACTCTTCACCGGCAGCGATCTTGAAGGTGACGGCCTTGGCTGCGATGGCGTGCATGAGCGGTCCACCCTGCTGGCCGGGGAAGACAGCGGAGTTGAGCTTCTTGGCCCATTCCTTCTTCGCCAGGATCAGACCGGAGCGCGGGCCACCGAGGGTCTTGTGGACGGTCGAGGACACGACGTCTGCGTACGGAACGGGCGACGGATGCAGACCAGCGGCAACCAGACCGGCGAAGTGCGCCATGTCGACCCACAGGTACGCACCGACCTCGTCGGCGATGGCGCGGAAGGCAGCGAAGTCCTGCTGACGCGGGTAGGCGGACCAACCGGCGACGATGACCTTCGGCTTCTCGGCGAGGGCGATGGAACGCACCTCGTCCATGTCGATGCGATGATCTTCCTTGCTGACGCCGTAGGACGCGACGTCGTACAACTTGCCCGAGAAGTTGAGCTTCATGCCGTGCGTGAGGTGACCGCCGTGAGCGAGGTCGAGGCCGAGCAGCTTCTCACCCGGGTTCATCAGTGCCATCAGAACGGCTGCGTTTGCCTGTGCGCCGGAGTGCGGCTGCACGTTGGCGAACTCGGCGCCGAACAGTTCCTTGGCGCGGTTACGCGCGAGGTCCTCGATGATGTCGACGTTCTCGCAGCCGCCGTAGTAACGGCGTCCCGGGTATCCCTCGGCATACTTGTTGGTCAGGACGCTGCCCTGAGCCTGCAGAACCGAGCGTGGGACGAAGTTCTCCGACGCGATCATCTCGAGAGTGTCGCGCTGACGAGCCAATTCACCCGCCATCGCTTCGGCGACCTCGGGGTCGAGTTCGGCGAGTGGTGCAGAGTTGACGTCGGAGCCAGGCACAGCGGTCATCGAGGAATCTCCAAGGTGGATGCGGAATCGAATGCGTCCAGTCTACGAAGTTCGCTCCCGCCATCTCCACCCGGTGCCGAACGCAGTGAGCTCGGTACAAGCGGTTCGTCCAGCAGACGCCGGAATCGGTCGGTGCGGTCGGACGGCGTTGCAGCCTGATCGAGCCACCCGCCGAGCAACCGATATCCCTCGACGTAGGTGCTGGTGTATGCCCGCCAGAGCGGCGAGGACAGGAATCGTAGCGACTGCCGCGCCCGCTCCGGTGTCGACAGTGACCACCGTTCGAGGAATCCGGCAACGTCGTCGTGGCTGCGTCCCTCGTCGTGCAGCATCAGCGCGGCATCTTGCCGGACGCTGATCAACTGACCGGACGCCGCCGACAGCCGCTGCGCCTTCTCGCCGTCGAACGCCAGCCCCAGATCGGCGTAGATCTCCTGCGCCCACAGGCCCCAGTCGCGGCCGACTATCGCTTCGAGCGCGAGATCCGCCAGGCCTTCCGCCATGAGGCACTGCGGCGTGTTCACCAGGAAGAGCGTCTGCTCGAGCTGCCCGGCGCCCACCAATCCGGCTTCCTTACGGCAGTGCTCGGTGTGATGACCGGGATACGACTCGTGAGCAATCAGTCTCGGCAGGTTGGCCATGAACTGCGGAAGATCGGAATTGATCGCCACTTTGGAGCGATAGTCACCGAGGTAATAGTTGAACCCGGACCACGGCTTGTCGCCCACCACTTCGTATTCGACGGTTTCCGAAGCAGGCAACGGGAACGTGCCGCGCACCAGATCACGCAGGGCGCTTGACATCGCGTCGACGCACTCGGCCAGTTTGGCAGCGGGAATCTCGTCGTCCTTGCGATGCGCTTGCACGCGCTCCGCCAGCGTTCCCGGGCCAGGTAGCACTTCACCCATCAGGCGATGCGCATCGGCGTATTCATCTTCGTTTCCCTTGGAAATCCGGACGTCGAAGTAGGCCTCGACCTCGTCGACAAACCCGATTTCCTCGCCGGCGAACTTGCGTCCGGAGCATTCGAGAGCACGGAGATGCACGTCGATGAAGTGAGCCCGCTCGGCGTTCAGACCACTTGCCGGTAATTCGGCACGGAGTTCGCGAGCGGTGCGGGCGAGTACGAGCGGGTCCGGCTTCGGTGCATTCTCTACGTGCCGACGCAGAGCGGGATCGCCGGTGAACGCGTCGACAAACCCTTCCTCGAGTCGATCGAAACCTAGTCCCAGCAGCAGATATCGGCGAACGAGCGAGTCTGGATCCATAAGGCACAAGCCTAGCGCCCGCGCCCGGAATGCGACCCGACGACAACTCCTTACGTGGCACCAAGCACAATTCGGATATGCACTTGGATCGTGCGCACTCGCGCCTGGCTTGCTCGCACGCTTCGCCCGTACCCACGGCATCGCAGTTCCTCGGCGCCGGTGAGCTGGGCTGATGGCACGCGCCGGCGAATCCAGCCCGTATGTCGAGTTCGATCGCAAGCAGTGGCGCACACTGCGTAAGTCGACTCCCCTGGTCCTGACGGAGGACGAACTGTACGGCCTCCGTGGCCTCGGTGAGCAGATCGACCTCGAGGAAGTTGCCGAGGTCTATCTCCCGCTGGCTCGACTTATCCACCTGCAGGTTGCAGCACGCCAGCGCCTGTTTGCCGCTACCGCGACGTTCCTCGGTGAGAAACATCCCGATCGACAAGTTCCCTTCGTAATCGGCGTGGCCGGTTCGGTGGCTGTCGGTAAATCCACGACCGCCCGTGTGCTGCAAGCACTCCTGGCTCGCTGGGACCACCACCCCCGCGTCGATCTCGTGACGACCGACGGCTTCCTGTACTCCACCAAGGAACTGGACCGTCGGGGCATCATGCACCGCAAGGGTTTTCCCGAAAGCTACGATCGCCGCAAGCTCCTGCGATTCGTGACCGAAGTGAAGTCGGGTGCCGAAGAGGTAGCGGCACCGGTCTATTCACATACTTTGTACGACGTCATCCCCGGTCAGTTCCACCTGATCCGCCAGCCGGATATCCTCATCATCGAGGGCCTCAACGTGCTGCAGACGGGGCCCCGTCTGATGGTCTCGGATCTGTTCGACTTCTCGATTTACGTCGACGCCCGGATCGAGGACATCGAAGCCTGGTACATCGAACGATTCCTGGCGCTACGGAAGACGGCGTTTGCCGACCCGAGCGCTCATTTTCACCACTACTCGGGATTGTCGGACCGTGACGCGACCAGTGCGGCCAAGGACATCTGGAATTCGATCAACCTTCCGAACCTGGTGGAGAACATCCTCCCCACCCGTCCGCGAGCAACGCTGGTGTTGCGCAAGGATTCCGATCACACGATCAATCGACTTCGCCTGCGCAAGCTCTGATACTGCTCAGACACCAAACCTGCGGTGCCTGGCGGCGTAGTCACGCAGTGCGCGGAGGAAGTCGACCCGGCGGAACTCGGGCCAATACGCCTCGGTGAACCAAATCTCCGAATAGGCGCTCTGCCACAACAGGAATCCAGAGAGTCGCTGCTCCCCCGACGTGCGGATCACCAGGTCGGGATCGGGCTGACCCGACGTGTAGAGGTGGCTGTCGATGCCGTCGACGGTGATCGCCTGAACCAGGTCGTCGCCGCTGAGTCCCTCGCTGAGCTTCTCACTCAACAGCGACTGGACCGCGTCGGCGATCTCCTGGCGACCGCCGTATCCGATCGCGATGTTGACGTGAGTGCCGGTGCGGCCGTCGGTTCCGTCCGCAGCCTGACGAAGGCGCCGTGACTGTTCGGCCGGGAGCAGATCCAGAGCGCCGACGATCTGCACGCTCCAGTTCTTACTCGGCCCGGAAATTTCCTCGACCACATCCGTGATGATTTCGAGGAGAGTGTCCAACTCCTCGGGGTCGCGGCGCAGATTCTCGGTGGAAAGTAGATAGATCGTGGCCATCTCGATTCCGGCGGCATCGCACCAGTCGAGTAGCTCGGAAATCTTGAGTGCGCCCATCCGGTGCCCGTGACTGACGTCCGTGAAACCGTTCTCGCGCGCCCAGCGCCGATTGCCGTCACACATCACCGCGACATGCCTCGGATGGGTGAGTCCATCCAAATGCTTCAAGAGCCGTCGTTCGTAGATGCTGTACAGCAGTCCGCGCACCTTCACCGTGACATCACCATGGTGACAAAGACTACGCCGGGACCTTGGCCCCACCTGCGAGCGCCGTCACGCTTTACAAGCGCGTCGAAAAGCCGCAGGTAGGTTATGCTACTGACACGTAACCTACGGTGTCGTAGGTTCTGGTGGAGTTGCCGAGAGGAGACAACGGATGACAGCAATCGAGTTGGACGCACTTCCGGTCAAACCACGCATGCGCGGATGGATCCATCTGTGGGCACTCTGCGTCTCGGTCGTCGCGGGTATCGTTCTCGTCTCCGTGGCCGGCGCTCAAGTCGGCGCCAAGGCAGCCTTGGCCACCGCGATCTACAGCGTCACCATCTGCGGCCTCTTCGGCATCAGCGCGACCTACCACCGCATCCACTGGAAGACCGTCGACGCTCGCATCTGGATGAAGCGAGCCGACCATTCGATGATCTTCCTGTTCATCGCCGGCAGCTACACACCGTTTGCGATGCTGGGCTTGCCCAGTGAAACCGGCACTATCGTGCTTGCGGTCGTCTGGGCCGGAGCATTGGCCGGCGTCGCACTCAAGATGCTGTGGCCGACAGCCCCGAAATGGGTGGGCGTGCCGCTGTACCTAATTCTGGGATGGGCCATCGTGCCCGTCGTGGGCGAGCTGACCCATCAGGTAGGAGTGGCACCCATGGTGCTGCTCCTCATCGGCGGAATCCTCTACAGCGTCGGGGCAATTCTCTACGCCACCAAATGGCCGAACCCGTGGCCCACGACGTTCGGGCATCACGAGTTCTTCCACGCCGCAACGGTCGTCGCGGCTATCTGCCACTACATCGCCGTCTGGCTCGTCGTCTTCAACTGACGCGTCACGGTTCGGTCGGTCCACCGAACAGAACCGCCGAAACCAAGCAGTGAACTTTCCACACGTTCTCGGGTTCGGGATCAAATCCGAGCAGACGGCCGACATCGGGAACCACGTTCAGCGCGGCATGCACGATGAAGATGCTTTCGGGTTCCGTGAGTTCTGATCGGATCTCACGGAGCAACCGCGCCCACTCGGCCACGTAGAGCTTTTGCCGACTCTTCAAGTCATTTCGATGACTCGGCAGCAGATTGTGCATCTCGGAAAAGTAGATCGACATCAACTCGTGTTGCGCAAAAGACAAGTCGACGTACATCAGCGAAAGCGATGCCAGTGCCTCGGCCGGCGAATCCGACGCGTCCAGTACCGACACCGTAGCAACGTCCAAGCGGTCTGCGGCCCGGTAGAAGATGGCGGAGAGGAGATCGGCTTTGCTTGCGAAGTACCGGTACATGCCGGACGCATTCAAACCAGCCGCGGCAGCAATCTCTTCGATCTTGACGTCGTGGTAACCGTGGAAGTCGAAGAGCTGAACCGCTTCGTGCAGAAGACGTTCCCGCTTGTTGTCCCCCAGCGGCGCAAGCACCGAACGGCGGCTCAGTGGAGCGCCCTGGCGCCCGCAGGCAAATCTCGTCCGATCTATTGCCACACACGCGCTCAGCAGGATGCGTTCAATTGTCTTCTGCGGCAATACAAGGTTGTGTGCAGTGATACTTCCGATCGCACTGAACATCGCGGCCACCACAAGCTTTGTGTCGTGCTCACCGATCGGAGTCTCCGACGGTGACAAATGGTCACCCACACGGCGATTGAGCAGAATCGAATGTTCGCGAATCACCGCCCGATCCGAGGGTTCGAGGAACCTGCTCTCCCACCGGTAGATGCCGGCGGTCCGGCGATTACGTACGGTGGTTCGGATTACGGCCAGCACATCTCGCCGAAGCGGATCGGCGTCCGGCCCGTTGCTTTCCTCCGAATCGAGGGCCTCGGTAAGCGCTTCCATCAACGACAGCGCCGAATACTGAAACAGTGCATACTTCTTCGGAAAATGACGGTAGAGCGCCGAGGGCGAGATACCCACCGACGACGCGATGTCTTCGACACTGACACCGTGATAGCCGCGTTCACTGAAGGCAATCGCTGCCGCGGCCGCAATTTGAGCTTTACGGTCTTTCGGCCTCTTCTTCACTTCGGCCGCACGGCTCCGACCGACGGCCGGAGCAACCCTCAGGTCTCTTGTTGTCACTATCTCCGGCCTGCTTCCCTGTATTGAGAATATTCGTACACATCGTGCGCGCATCCACTGGCAATACGCACGGTGATATGGCTTTCAACTGTAGTTATATCAAGCCTGAGACGCCAGACGGGCCAATTGTAGGAAGAATTTCCATTCACATAAGTCTTGCCGCACGGGAACCACTGTGAAATGATTCACACACCATCCGCAACGACCGCACGCATCACATCGACCCGTTTCGATGCCTGAACACACTCGATATCTTCATTGAAAGAACTTGAGCTGCAGAGGAATAGAATCCGGTGACGTACGAACTACCAGCCCCGAAAGGCCCGGTACGGGACGTAGCGCTCGAGGGCGGTTATCTGATCGGGTTCTCCGTTCAGGCCCTGTTCGGCCTGTTCACGGCCATTATTCGCAGGCGACTCTCGTTGCACGAGACGATAACTCAAACCCTGTTCATCGGCAGAGTCAGTACCGGCCCATCCCTGCTGCTCATGATCCCGATCGGCGTCTTCATCGCGGTGTCGGTGGGTGAGCTCGCCGGCCGAATCGGAGCCGGCGGTTACTCCGGCGCAGTTGTCGCATTCATCATCGTGGGTCAGGCAGCGGCTCTGGTGTGTGCACTGATGATGGCGGGCGTTGCCGGATCGGCCATCTGCACCGATCTCGGTTCACGCAAGATCCGCGAAGAGATCGACGCGATGGAAGTCATGGGAATCGACGTCATCGAGCGTCTCGTTGCACCGAGATTGGTTGCAGCGGTGATCGTTTCTCTTGCCCTGTGCTCCATGGTCACCTTCGGCGGCGTCATCGCGTGCTACCTGTACCACATCTATGTTCAGCATCTTCCCGCCGGAACATTCATGGCGACGTTCAGCCAGTACGGGCGATCATCCGACTTTGTCATGGCCTTGGTGAAGGCTGCGATCTTCGGCCTCGCTTCAACTTTGGTCGCCACATTCAAAGGCCTCCACGCCAAAGGCGGCCCCCGCGGAGTCGCCGATGCCGTCAACGAAGCCGTCGTCATCGCTTTTGCTCTGGTATTCATCGCGAACACCGTCCTGTCTGCGCTGTACACCGTGATAGTTCCGGCAGTCGGTGAATTCTGATGTCGCTCGTCGATCTCCGGATCAGAGCCCACCAGGCAAGCCGACCGCTACGCACCGTCGGCGACGGTTTGGTTTCACTCGGTCAGCATGTGACGTTCTACGTCCGCACGGTCGCATCAATTCCGTTTGCCCTCACCAAATATCGCAAGCATGTGCTCAGTCAGATCAGCGAAGTCAGCTTCGGCACGAACTCTCTACTTTCCGGCGGCGGAACCATTGGCATCGTGTTCGCGATGTCCCTGGCGGCTGCAATGATGCTGGGCGTCGAAATGCATCGCGGACTGGAACTGGTGGGGATGACCTCACTGTCCGGAATGCTGTCGGCCGTGGCCAACACGCGTGAACTTGCACCGGTTGTTGTTGCAATTGCGTTGGCCGCCAAGGTCGGAACCGGCTTTACCGCGCAGATCGGCGCCATGCGCATCTCCGACGAGATCGATGCCTTGGACTCCATGGCCATCAGATCCATTCCTTTCCTGGCCGGCACCCGGGTTGTTGCGGCAATGATCTGTGTCATCCCGATTTACATGATCGGTCTGCTGGCCAGCTACTTGTCAACGCGCCTGGTTGTCGTCTTCTTCAACGGCGCGTCTGCGGGAACGTACGACTACTTCTTCCATCTCGCGATTTCGCCGCAGGACCTTCTGTACTCCGGCCTCAAAGCCGTGGTCTTCGCAGCCGTTGTCGCACTGGTGCACTGCGCCTACGGGTACTACGCATCAGGCGGACCAGCGGGTGTGGGTCAGGCCGCCGGCCGGGCCCTCCGAACTGCGATCCTGGCGATCGGAATCCTGGATGTCATCATGACTTTCGGCCTGTGGGGTCTTGTTCCCCAAATCCCGGGAATGGGGGTCTGAGCCGTGGACAGACTCACTACGCGCACCAAGATCGCCTACGCCCTACGCGGAGCGGTCGCCATAGTGGTGGCCGTCGTCGCCGCAGTCACCATGGTGCTGCGCGGCTCGGGCAATCTCGAACGCAGCACCGACATCTACGTTGCCGTCCCCGCCAACGCCGGCCTGATCAGTGGCGAGGCCCCGGTCAGATACCACGGGGTGAACATCGGCCGCATCGGCGATATCGATTCGGGCACCACAGAATCGGTGGTGCAACTGCAGATCGACACCGGTGAAACGTCGAAAATCCCAGCAACCGTCATGGCGCGGGTGGTACCTCGAACATTCTTCGGCGACATTTACCTGCAACTTGTCGACAATCCGAATGCCCAGGGCCAGGCAACACTCGCGGCGGGCGACACCATCTCCATGGACACCGGTCCCGAAGCCGTCGCACTCTACGACGTCTACACCCAATTGGTCTCTGTCCTCACCGCAATGCGACCGGAGAAAATGCACACCGCCCTGACCGCGCTGGGTCAGGCGCTGGACGGAAACGGAGCCAAGATCGGCACTACCATCGACAATCTCAGTGCCGCCTCGGTGGTGCTGAGCCCGGCAGCACACCAATTCCTTGATTCGACACCGGAATTCACGTCGGTGATCGAGGCGTTGGACCGCGCCACTCCAGACATACTCGATACCTTGGCAGCAGCCACATCCGTCTCGAACACCATGGTGGCGAACCGCAGCAACCTCGAGAGGTCGATAAGTGCGGCTGCGGTCTTCACCGCGACGCTCGACAACTTCGTCGCAGAGAACACCGGCAACGTCATCACCGTCATCGACTCGGCCGGAAAGATACTCGCAACAACAGCGGCCAATCCTGAGGGTCTACGCTCCACTTTGGCCAATGCCAATACATTCGGCGCCGCCGGTGCCCGGGTCTTCGCCACCGGAAAATTCAACATCACCGCTGTTCCCACGTTTGTCGATCCACTCCCCTATACGGGGGAGGATTGCCCGCAGTACGCGGATGAGCGGGGCGCGTACTGCTCGGGCACCAATCTGATGCCGGTCGCCGGTGGCGCGGACGAAGTCTCGGCGCTGATGTTTCTCGAGAACCAGCTACTCGGCAACGAGGCCGGCGATACCGCTGCGCCCAACCCCGCCACAACACTCATGTTGGGGCCGTTGGTTCGGGGCAACGAGGTGAGTGTTCCGTGAAAATTCGTACCGCTCAGGTAGTTCGGTTGTCCCTGTTCTGTATCACCGGCCTGGCATGCGCGTCGTTCGTGGCAAACACGTTGTCGGTGCCGGTTCGTGGAGACACCGAGTCCTATTCGTTCGAGTTCACCGATGTGGAAGGCCTGAACCCGGGTAACCCGGTGACCCTGTCGGGTGTCCGAATCGGCAGGGTGGACTCGGTCGCCTTCGCCGACAACGGTGGTGGCACAAGTAAGGCGATAGTCGACGTGGAGATCGAATCGCACTATATTCTCGCGTCCGATGTTCGGGCTACGGTCCGCTACGGCGACATGCTGGGCGCCCGCTACCTGGCTCTGACGCACAATGACGGCGCCTCATTGGGATCAGTGAGAACGCTGGAACCTGGTGGGACAGTTCCGCTGACGCAGACAACGCCCCCGATCAACCTGACTGCGTTGATGAACGGCTTCAAACCGCTGTTCGCCGCACTGCAACCCGAGCAGGTCAACTCTCTCACTCGGAGTTTTATCGAGACGTTCAACGGGCAGGGCGGCGCGATCTCGGCGCTTCTCGACCAGATTGCCACCATGACATCAGGACTCGTCGACCGCCAAGATGTTTTTGCGCAACTGCTCACGAACATGAACACACTCCTCACTTCCGTCGACGATCGCCAACCCGAAATGATCAGCCTCCTTGACGGTTTGAACGTTCTGAGCACCTCGGTCGTCGATCAGAACGACCAACTTGCCGCGCTTCTGGACCAGGGAAACCGCACCGTCTCGTCCTTGGCTCAGTTGATGACCGGATCGAACGGTTACTTCGGTACGACAATTCAGCAACTCGAAAACGTGACTGCCGGTTGGATTGCGAGCACCGACGAATTCAATCGATTGGTCGCGAACCTCCCCCAGTTCGCCGATGCCGCAAACCGGATCGGCAGCTACGGAAGTTTCATCAATCTGTATCTGTGCAATTTCACACTGAAGGCAGGGGACGTGGAAGCCAATATCTTCGGCGCAACACATTCGCCGGTGTGCTCATGATGTTTCTGGTCAAGCTGATCGACGTCTTTGTCGGCATCATGCTCTTCCTGTTCAAGGGCGATCGTCGACAGAGCGGCAGCGGAACTGCCCTCGCCTTGGGCAGCCTCGGGATCGTAGTCCTGGTGGTCGGACTTGCCGCCGCGCTCGGCATTCCGAAGCTCTGGTACAACGTTCGCACGTCGGCATACACGGCTGAGTTTTCCAATGCCGGTGGCCTGTCCGACACCGACCCGGTCTACGTGGCGGGGGTTCCGGCGGGACGGGTGGATTCCATCGAACTTGCCGGCGACCACGTCGTCGTCAGCTTCAGACTGGACAAGGATCAACCGCTGGGCAATCAGAGCACCGCGACGGTCCGGCTCAAGACAGTCCTGGGTAAGCGTTACCTCGAGGTCGTGCCCGCCGGAGTTGTCGACGACACCGACGGACGCGTCATTCCGCTCTCACGGACCACCGCGGCGTACAGCCTCGACGACGTCAGCACCGACGCAACTCAGGTTGCGACCGGCGTCGACCTGCAAGCGATGGAATCGATGATGAACACTCTGGCGCAGGTGATTCCGACCGACTCCGACCAGGTGGGCCGAGCGCTCGCCGGGATCAGTGGCGCCTCCGCAGCCTTCGCCCAGAACGGCGAGCAGATCGACCAGGTTCTCACGATGTCTCGAGAGTTGTCGGACATGGCTGTGGCACAGACTGATTCGATAGTGAACACGGCCGCAAATGCTCAGACCATCGTCCGTACCCTGGCCCTGCGCAAAGACGCGCTCACTCAGCTCGTGGACAACCTGACCATCATCATCTCGAAGCTGTCCACGACGTTCACCGAACGCGAGAGCGAATTCGGAGAGCTGACAGACAATCTGGTCGCCGTCACGACAACGCTGAAGAACAACGCGGATCAGATCGACATGCTGATGACGCGTCTTCCGTCTGCACTGCGCTCGGTCACCGATGCCACCGGCACCGGCGACTGGACCGACGTCAATGCACCGGCAGCCGTGATCCCGGACAACCTTCTCTGCGCACTGGGGATCATGGAGGGTTGCAAGTGAATCCGCGTAAAGCCGTCACGGCACTGCTCGTGGTGACCCTGGCGATTGCCCTCCCGGGGTGGTACATCTTCGGACGCACCGATCAGTCCAAGACCGTCTACGCCGATTTCAGTTACGTCGGTGGGATCTACGAGGGAAGCAAAGTCACCGTTCTCGGTGTCGGTGTCGGAACGGTCACGGCGGTCGAGCCCCGCGGAACGTCGGTTCGGGTGGCGATGTCCATGCCTACTTCCGTGGAACTTCCGGCGGATGCGTCCGCGTATGTTCTCAATCCTTCGGTGATCAGTGATCGCCACATCGAACTCGGCCCGGCATACACCGGTGGAGACACGTTGGAGGACGGCGATCAGATCCCCATCGAACGTGCGCACTCCCCCATCGACTTCGACGGTTTGATGGGAAGTGTCAGCACCTTGGCCGAAGCGTTTGCCGGCGACGGCGGCAATCTCGGCGACCTTGTCAGCCGCGGCGCGGCGGGGTGGCAGGGGCAGGGCGATCAGTTCAACACAGCGATCCGAAACCTTAGTACGGCAACGGGAGTGGTCGGCGCTCGGTCCGAAGACATCGGCGCCCTCGTCGACAATCTCAGCACCTTGATGGCAGCTCTGGACGAACGGCAGGTCAGTCTCGACCAACTTGTCGGCGACTTGGGCCAATTGGGTGATCAGTGGTCGAGTCAGAACATGGACATCTCGAGGCCGTTGCAGGATCTTCAGGTGGTATTCGATCAGCTGGAACGATTCATGACCACGCACGGCGACGACGTCGGTGCCATCGCCGGAAACGTTCAAGTCCTCGGCGAGGTACTGGCGTCAAAACAACCGGGTCTCGCCGAGTTCATGGACCTCGTGCCGTTGATGATGCACAACCTGTCCGGCACTATCGGCCCCGATCAGCGCGGACGCATTCGCCTCAACGTCTCGACAGCGCTGACGCAATTTGCTGTGGCGCAACCGTTGTGCGATGCCTACAAATTGCCGATCTGCACCGGAGCCGGATTTACGAACCCCATTTCCTTCCCGCTCAGTGCGTCCGATCCGCTCGGAATCGCATCTGCTGTGTCCGGCGGCGCGGCCTCTGGAGGTGGCAATTGACGAGGCAGTCTGTTCGGATAGTCACCGGAGTCGTGGCATTCGGTGGTGGGTGCGCGGTGATCTTTGCGTTCGGCGGTTGCAGCGCCGGAATCCAGGATCTTCCGTTGGGCCGCTCGGCAGACGGTGACGCGTACACGGTGGCAGTGCAGTTGGCCGGCGCCGACGGTCTTGTTCTGGGAGCCGACGTCCGAAGCGGCCAGAAGGTGATCGGACGGGTATCCGAACTGGCTGCCGACGTCATCGGAGCCCGGGTGACTCTGAGCCTTGATACCGCGACGCAGTTGCCGGACAACATCGAAGCATCCGTCGAGCTTCCCTCAGCGCTGGGTAACCCGTTCATTCGGCTGCGCCTGCCCGAAGTTCCATCGAGTTCGGTACTCCGCGGCGGTGACACGATTCCCGAGTCTCGCACCGAGATCGGGCCGCAAGTGGAGAGTGCACTGGCAACGCTCGGCACGGTTCTGACCGGCAGCGGCATCGACCAACTCGATACCGTCGTGCGGGAGCTCAATACTGCGTTCGCCGGCCGGTCCGGTGAGGTGCGGTCACTGACCGATACACTCACCTCTCTCATGGCGGAGGCCAGTAGTCATCAGGACGAGTTCAACGAGGCCGTCGATCTCGCAGCTCGGGTCTCGTCGCAACTTGCGGGGCAACGCGAGATCGTGGACAACTACTTGGATTCCGTCCCCCAGGTGGTATCGATCCTGGTGGGGCAGAAGGACCAGATTTCCAGCCTGTTGAACTCGACGGTCCAACTCGCACTCAACGCGAACACAATTCTCGATGCCTCGCCTGGTGGGCTCGACAGCATGCTGCGCGACGCGTCGACTGTTGTCGGGACACTGGATTCGTTCAACGCCGAAATCGGTCAGACGCTGGCAAACATGAACGGAATGCTCGAGAGTTTCACCTCTGCGGTTCGCGGCGATTATCTGATGTTCGACGGCGCCCTCGACATTCCCGGCACGATCGACACGCTCTGGACCGGTGGGATGGCGGGCGGCGCGGCAGCTATCGCGGCACCCGGAACTCTGGCCGATCTTCTTCAGGGAGGACGACGATGAAACGCCTTGCGCTCGTGCAACTTGTCTTGTTTGCGCTCACCGCTGCCGTGGTGATTCCGTTTGGCATCGTCTACGTCGTCGGTCCACAAGGCTTCGGAGATCACATTCGACTGCACGCCACCATGTCCGACGCTTTTGGCCTCACCGCGGGAACGGTGGTCACCTACCGCGGGGTGCAGGTGGGAAAGGTCAGCGAGGTTGCTCTCGATTCGAGTACCCGATCTGCTCGCGTCGAGCTTTCGCTCAACGAAAACAGCGAGATACCCGCAGACAGTGTTGCCAAGGTGACAATGGGAACTGCCGCCGGAATCCAGAACGTCGATATCTATCCCAACAGTGATCAGGGGCCTTACCTTCGGGACGGCGACGAGATCGCGATGCCGGCGGACCAACAGCCGGTTCAGATGAGCCAGTTGATGCTTCAGGCGTCCGACGTACTCGAGGGTCTCGATCCGGAGGCGATCAGCGACATCGGAACCGAATTGGGAAACTCGTTCAACGGACTCGGACCGAGTCTGTCTACGATGATCGATAACGGCGGGACGCTGTCTGCACAGTTGAACGATCAGTCCGCGGAACTCGCGGCTCTTCTCTCGCGGACCTCGACGTTGGTTGATTCCATGGCAACACAATCGGACTCGTTTGTCCGCGGGATGTCGGCCGCGAAGAACTTCACCGAACAACTCGATTCCAACGCACCGGTTCTGATCTACCTCACCGACCATTCACCGGCCGCGTTGAGCAGTGCGCAGCAGTTGTTCGACCAGTACCACAACACTTTTGGTGCGGTCCTGGCCAACCTCGTCACTGTGGCTCCGATCATCTCGGACCGCACGGATGCACTGGAAACGGGACTGGTCACGATCCCTCGCGGCCTTGCGGATCTGGCCTCGATCGTCAAGGGTGATCGTGCAGATTTTGCGCTGGTCGCCACACAGGGCCCGGTGTGTAATTACGACACTCCCCGACGTGAAGTCGGTGATCTCTCCCCCACCAGTCCGAACCTCGCAATGTACTGCCCACCTGCCGATGACCTGGTCCAACGCGGAGCGCGAAATGCTCCCAGGCCCAACGATCTCGGATTGCAGAATGCCACCATTCCCGGCACGCCGATCGGACCGCCCGTTGTGGCTGACCCGATTCTCATTCCGACCGGCGTCGACGCACTGAACTATTGGAGATCGATGTTGGAAGGACTGGGAAATGGCACCCGCTGAAAGCACAGTGATCGACAAGACCGAGCATGAATCGGCGGACCAACCGGGCCGCCCGTCGTTACTGCGACGCCTGAAGACGCCGCGCACCGCGCTGACCCTCGTGTTGGCTCTGGCACTGGTCGCGGCAGTGGCCGCGTGGGGCTTTGCGGTGTATTCGGAAAACCGGGACGGCGCTCTGCGCCGCGAAGCTCTCGACACTGCACGCGAATACTCGATCATCATGTCCTCGTTCGATTACCAGGATCTGGACGCGAACAAGGACTCGATCGCCGCCATGTCGACGGACGAATTTGCCGGCACTTACCGAACCATGGTCGATTCGCTGCGCGATGTTGTCGCCGGTGGGCAGGGTCAGGCAAGCGCAACGGCAGCTCACGTAGGCATCGAGTCCATGGACAGTTCATCGGCAACGGTTCTCGTGTTCGTCGATCAGGAAGCCAAAAACGTTGCTGCGCCGCAAGGAAATGCCCAGAAGTATCGGATGGTCATCTCGATGATCCGATCGAACGACCAGTGGCTCGTCAGCAACGTCGAGACAAAATAGGAGGATCGATGCCCACTCACTATCTGAACATCGAGCAGACCGAGTCGTCTCTTCGAACCGCTCAGACGCGAATCACCATCAGTGGTGTGCGTCGACGGTGGGCCCGTAAACCTGCGCACATCACCGATGCCCTTGACTTCTGGTCGTTTGCCGGCGCCGCCGCCAACGTTGTCCTGCAACTCGGTTGGCCGGAGGTGGCGTACGGCGTCATGGAAAGCAAGGTTGAATCAGGCGCCCTGACAGCGCATCCGTGGAAGCGCGCGCGAACCACCACGCAATACCTGACGGTGGCGATTCTGGGCAACGAGGAAGAGCGTCTGGCATACCGCGAAGCCGTGAACTCGGTGCACCGGCACGTGCGGTCGGACGCAAACAGCCCGGTCAAGTACAACGCCTTCAACCGGGAACTCCAATTGTGGGTCGCTGCTTGTCTGTTCATCGGATTCGAAGACAGTCACCAGTTGTTGCACGGTGTGATGTCCGAGGAACAGGCGCAGTCGTTCTACCAATCCGCCTCAACCCTGGGAACAACTCTGCAGGTCACGGAAGAGATGTGGCCGGCCACGCGCGCGGATTTCGAACGATTCTGGAACATCGGCTGTGAACGCGTGATCATCGACGAACGCACCAGCCGCTATCTGAACGATTTGATCGACCTACGCATGATTGCCTGGCCACTGCGTCTGGTTTTTCGAAACCTGTTGCGCTTTCTGACAATCGGGTTCCTTCCCCCGATCTACCGTGACCAGCTCGGACTGGAGTGGACCGAAGACGACCGTCGACGCTTCGAGCACCTCTTCATCTTCGTGTCCTTCGTCAACAGATTCATACCTCGGTCGATCCGGCAGGCGGGCAACACCATTCAGATGCGCGACCTCCGCCGCCGGATCAAGCGAAGCAAGAACCTCGTCTGAGCGTCGAACTTCCCCGTCAGACCAACTTCCCCGTCAGACCAACGGTATCCCCTTCGCGATTCGGCGACGCAGATCCCACAGGTAGAAGTTGTACGGGAACATACGAAGAATCTTCGGGGCAACACGATTAACCGCAGCGGCAACCCGCATCGATCGATCGAATCCGCGCTGCCTTCGCTCGGACCACGGCAGATGCATTTCTTCCCGGAAGGTTTGAGGCAGAAACCCCGTCGTGAGAAAGCGATTGAGCGGCCCGACCAAGGGATGCAGTAACTTCGGGGTGAAGGTGGCCGATGCGATCCCGTACAGGTGCTCACGGATGGTGTCGTCGATGCTGACCTTGCCCAGGCTGTCGTTCCAGTAGACCTCGAACGCGTCTCGATCCACCGGCCACATGTCGCGGCGCATCTGAAGAGTGGTGCCAAAACTTGCGCTGCGTTGATAGAAAGCGTCCTGGGTTACCGGGTCGAGATCTCCGTACAACGCCGTGTAGACGTCCTCGAAGCCGCGGTACAGGCAGGCAGCAACCCACAACTGCAGTTCGGGGTCGAAGGCGTTGTACTCGACGGCACTGTTCTCGTCGGAGCGAACATGCTTGTGCGCACCGTTGACTGCGCGCCG
The DNA here is from genome assembly GCF_005938745.2 of Rhodococcus sp. KBS0724. Classification (NCBI taxonomy): domain Bacteria; kingdom Bacillati; phylum Actinomycetota; class Actinomycetes; order Mycobacteriales; family Nocardiaceae; genus Rhodococcus; species Rhodococcus sp. KBS0724. Next base: position 1,685,924 of record NZ_VCBX02000001.1, on the reverse strand, counting down.
GTACTGCTTCTTCTCGTCCTCGGTGGCCAGGCTTGCCACCGCCAGGTAGGTCAGGGTCGTGCGAGTGCGCTTGACCGGATGCCGATCCAACCGGCCCGTCTCGACCTTGCTCTCGTACACGCCGTACCCCACCGCAGGGCGCGCAAGTTGCATGATCACGTTTGCGCCGGCAGCCAGCAGTCCCAACCCGGACATCGCCTTCTCGACTTCGGCATCGATGTTGATCGAATCTCCACTCACCGTCACGGCTTTACCCCTTCGAGTCGAATATCTGCGAACGCATGTTCTCAGATGAGTGAAGCGCTGAAACCTCACGATGTCAAGAACTTCGAGATGCCAAGATGGTCCTTATGAATGACCAACCGCGTTTGTACGGCGGCGTCGACGGCGCCCTCCGCGTCGCTAAGCGCCGCGAGACGCTGATCGAAGCCGGTCTCGAACTGATGGGATCAGCCGAACCCGAACTGACAGTGCGCGGAGTGTGCAAACAAGCTGGCGTAGCTGCCCGGTACTTCTACGAGAGCTTCACCGACCGCGACGCCCTGATATCCGCGGTATACGACACGGTCATCACAGACATCGCCGTCTCCACCCAGGCAGCAGTGGACGCGGCCGACGCCGAGCGCGACAAGGCAGTGGCAGCGATAGCCAACATCGTCCGCACCATTGCCCGTGACCCGAGACGCGGACGACTACTCTTCTCGACCGCGCTCACAAGCCCGCTCCTCGCCGAGAAACGCCGGGCGTCGACGACGATATTCGTCGGCCTCCTCGCGGCCAACGCCAAGACCTTCTACCGCCTGGGCGACAGCGGCCAACTGACGCTGACGGCAACCTTCCTGGTCGGCGGCCTCGCGCAGACACTGAGCGCGTGGCTCGACGGATATATCGACGTCACGGAAGACGAATTGGTCGCCGAATGCGCGGCGATACTGCTCGCTCCCGCAATGCCGCCGTCCTGAGGTCCCTACTCGAACTTCAGTCCCAGAGACCGATGCTGTCGAGGTGGGCGAGCAGACGAGCGGCCCCGTCGGAGAACTGAACTCGCATCTGCGCGTCCACCTGCTCGAGGTCCCGTTTCTCGAACGCCTCGATCAACTTGTCGTGACTGGACACAGTCAGTTCGCCCCAGCCGGGGTCGGTCGCGTACAGCCGCGCGGGAGTGTAGCGAATTGCGCCGAACAGGAACCACGCCAGTTTTGCCCCGCCCGCCGCAAGATTGATCAGGCGGTGGAATTGGAATTCGCACTGCTCGATCGCAGCCGCATCGGACGCGTCGACCGCTGCCCGTAGGTCGGCATTGAGCTCTACCAACTCCGCAAGCTCGTCAGCGGTGATGTTGTCGGTCGCCCGCAACGCCAGTTTGACTGCGATCTGCCCTTGCAGCCAGAAGATGTCCTCGATGTCCTGGCGGCTGAGCGGCGACACCAGATAGCCGCGATGGGGAACCAACTCGACCATCCCCTCGCCGCGCAACGCGACCAGAGCCTCCCGGACCGGCGTGACACTGACTCCGAGGTCGGCGGCGGTTTCGTCCAGCCGAACGAACTCTCCCGGTCGCACTTCCCCCGACATGATCAGGTTGCGAACGTGGTTGGCAACATCCTCGGACAGCTGTGGCCGTCTCCTCAGCTCAGACGTCACCCTCCGAGTGCGTGCAGACGTTGCCACTTACCGATCCTCACAGTCCGTACGTTTTGCCGATGATGTCTCGCTGAATCTCGTTGGTACCACCATAAATGGAGGACACCAGAGTCTTTCGCACATGATGCTCCATGTCGAATTCCGTGGCGTAACCGTACCCGCCCATCATCTGCATGCCCTCGAGCGCAACCTTCTTGGCGGTCTCGGTGAGCTTGAGTTTTGCCATCGACGCTTCGCGCGGGAACATCTTGGTCGGATTCGCGTCCACCATCTTGGCGACGCTGTACACCAGCAACCGGCCGCATTCGATCTCCGTAGCCAGATCCGCCACACGGTGTCGCAACGCCTGGAACGACCCGACGGGACGGCCGAATTGCTTGCGCGTGGTGATGAATTCGAGAGTGTCGTCAAATGCGCGCTGTGCCGTCCCGAGCATCATCGCCGCAAGGATGAGGCGTTCGATATTGAGACCGGCCATCAACTGACGCCATCCGTTGCCGACCTCACCCACCACCGCATCGTCGGGCAGCAGGACATCGGTGAAGTAGAGGTCGTTGACCTCTTTGCCGCCCATGGTGTCGATTCCACTGATCTTCAGGCCGGAGATGTCTGCCGGGACGTGGAACATCGTGAGGCCCTCATGCTTGCCTTCGCCTCTCGACGTGCGCGCGACGAGCAGGATGTTTTCGGCGAAGTGCGCGTTGGAACACCACGTCTTCTGTCCGTTGATCAGCCACCCGCCGTCGACCTTCTCGGCGCGGCAACTCAGATTGCCGACGTCCGAACCCGCCTCCGGTTCGGACATCGAGATCGACTGCGACGCCCCGCGAACGATGCCGCCGAGGACGGCCTCCTTCTGCGCCGGGCTGCCGAACTTCTCGTACGCCGCCCCCGTGATGACCGTCGGGCCGAGCCCACCGATCGGCGCCATCCCCTTGGCCGCCTCCTCGAGGAAAATACACAGATCAACCGTGCTCCCGGCCGATCCGCCGTACTCCTCCGGCACTGTCAGTCCGAGCCATCCCAGCTCAGCCATTTTCTCGTAGAACGCCTGGTTGTGGTTATGCGCTCCGTGCTCGGTCAGCAGATCCCGCTGCTCACGAGTACCGCTTTCCTTCTTGCAGAACGCTGCTACCGACTTGGCGAAATCAGACTGCTCCTGCGTGAAATCCATGTACATCGAAAACTCCCGAGTGAGAAATGGCTGGAGGCTTGTCGGAGCTGCGCCCGACGCATACTGTGACTACCAGCACAGTAAATCACATCACATATATGTGATGCGTCGACTCTGGAGGATCTGACACACATGACCGAACAGCTCGGCCGACACGGCACGTCCACAGACTCGAAATCAGGCGATCCCACGTTCGCGAGCCTCGATCCCCGCGACGACACCGTGATCGCTCGCTATCCCGTCGCCGACCAGGCGGCAGTAGCCACGGCCGTGGCCGCGGCACACACTGCGGCCACGTGGTGGGATCAACTCGGGTTTGCCGGGCGAAAGAAGGTTCTCGGCGACTTCCGCGCCGCCATTGCAGCCCACGCGGATTCAATGGCGTCGATCATCAGCACCGAAACCGGGAAGCCGAGCGACGACGCACTCCTCGAAGTGATGCTGGCAGTCGAGCACCTCGACTGGGCCGCCCGCAACGCGCAGAAGGTGTTGCGCCGCAGACGCGTCGGGGCCGGCTTGATCAGCGCCAACCAGTCCGCCTCCGTCGGCTACCGGCCGATGGGCGTCGTCGGCGTGATCGGTCCGTGGAACTATCCGCTGTACACACCGATGGGATCCATCGGGTACGCGCTGGCCGCCGGCAACGCCGTCGTCTTCAAACCCAGCGAACTCTCACCAGGCGTCGGCGTCGAACTGGCCCGCCTGTGGAACATCGCCGCACCCGGACATCCTGTCCTCCAGACCATTACCGGCGACGGCAAGACCGGCGCACTGCTGTGCTCGTCCGGTGTGAACAAGATTGCGTTCACCGGCTCGACGGCTACTGCAAAACGGGTCATGGCAGCGTGCGCAGACACCCTGACTCCCCTGGTTGCCGAGTGCGGCGGCAAGGACGCCATGCTGGTGGACTCGGACGCCAATCTTGATGCCGCCGTGAGCTTCGCGGCATTCGGGGCGGTCGGCAACGCCGGACAAACCTGCGCCGGTGTCGAGCGCATCTACGTCGCTGCCCCGGTCTACGACACCTTCCTTACGAAACTCACTGCGGCGCTGCGCGATGCCCACGCCGGTTCGACCTACGGCCCCATGACGCTGGGCAAGCAGACGGCAATCGTGCGAGGCCAGATCGAAGACGCGCTCGGCCGAGGGGCCAAAGCTGTTCTCGGCGGCCTCGATTCCTTCCGCGGCCCGTTCATCGATCCGATCGTTCTGACCGACGTGCCGGAAGATTCCACCGCGGTGACCGAGGAAACGTTCGGACCGAGCGTCGTCGTGAACAAGGTTGCCGACATGGACGAAGGCATCGAGCGTGCGAACGCGTCGAAGTACGGATTAGGCGCGTCGGTGTTCACGAAGAGCACATCGAAGGGGCGGGCAATCGCCGAAAAGCTCGAATGTGGTGTGGTCACGGTCAATTCGGTTCTCGGATTTGCCGGAATCGCTGCCCTCCCGTTCGGTGGGGTCGGCGATTCCGGATTCGGCCGCATCCACGGAGCCGACGGCCTGCGCGAGTTCAGCAGCGTCAAATCGATGGCTGTTCAGAAGTTCAGCGCGCCACTGGATCTACTGACCATCGAGCGGAAAGCCCGCGACATGAAGATCTCACGCTGGATGTTGGCCAAGCGACACGCCAAGTCCTGACCCGATCAGTGTGCCAGCGCAAGCGCCAAGCCCGCTTCGTCTGTGACCGGCCGGTCACAGACGAAGCCTCGGCAAACGTACGCAGCCTGGCTGCCGTCGACCAGCGGCCGATCTGCCAGCAGCGGTGAAGAACCCGGCTCACCTCCGACGATCACGGCACCGCCGGGGGCGAGTCGACGGGCAGTCGCCAGCAGATCACCGTCACCGACGACAGCTACCTGAATCGGCCCACGCAACGACGCTTCCGCCACCGCCAGCCAGTGTCCGGCTGAACGCGGAGCGCGTTCGAGCGGCAGCGTTGCGCGTGCCAATGAGTCCAACACTGCTTGGGAGTAGCGCGAGGCACGCTCGGGTTCGGTGAGCGCGGCCGCCGTCAACAGTGCCTCCGCGATACTCGACGCTCCCGACGGCGTTGCGCCGTCCAGCGGATCGCGTGGCCGGGTCACCAGGCTTTCGGCAAAATCGGCTGTGTCGAACCAGCTTCCAGGCTCGGCTGGATCGGCAAAATGATCAAGCGTGAGGTCGAGCAACCGCTGCGCTGTATCGAGCCACTCCGATTGCCCGGTTGCTTGGTACAGCGCCAGGAGTCCGGTGGCCAGGGCTGCGTAGTCCTCGAGAACCGCGGTGGGCTCACCGACAACACCACCAAGCGATGCCCGACGTAAGCCGGAGTCCACGAGGTGCAGACTCACAATGGTGTGGGCGCAATCAGCTGCAGCCTCAATCCATTCGGGTCGATCCAGTGCAAGTCCGGCTTCCGTCAGCGCTGTGATGGCGAGCCCGTTCCACGCGGTCACCACTTTGTCGTCTCGGCCCGGCTGCGGACGGTCATGTCGCACGGCGCGCAAAGCATCGGAAACCTTCTGCCAGCGCGACCAGTCGTCCGGATCGCTCAGCAACTGCAGCACCGACGCCCCCTCTTCGAAAGTGCCGTTGTCGGTGACGCGGAACAACTCTGCCGCCCACCGTCCGTCGTCCTCCCCGAGCGCATCGATCAGCTGACTGGGCGTCCACACATATGTCAGTCCTTCGACCCCGTCGGTGTCGGCGTCCAGAGCCGAAGCGAAGCAGCCATTTTCGGTCCGCAGGTCGGTCAGAAGGAAGCCTGCGGTTTCCGCGGTGACACGGGTTGCCAGGTCCGAACCCGTCCGGCGTGCCCAGTGCGCGTAGAACCGGAGCAACAGAGCATTGTCGTAGAGCATCTTCTCGAAATGCGGCACAACCCACTCCGCGTCGACGGAGTATCGGGAGAAACCGCCGCCCAACTGGTCGTAGATGCCGCCACGCGCCATGGCTTCACCGGTGCGCTGCAGTCCACCGAGAATATCGCTGGAACCGGTCCGCTCGAACTGCCGCAGCAGTCCTTCGAGCAATGCGGACGGCGGAAACTTCGGGGCGCCGCCAAAACCGCCGCGCGGTAGATCTTCGTCGGCGAGAATCGCCAGCCCGGCGGAGTCGAGCAGCGCGGCATCGATCGGCGCACCGCTGTACGGGATTCCACCCGACGAGCGCTGCAACTCCGTCACGATGGACGCCGCTGCATCGTCGACCTCGCCGCGGCGGTTGGCAAACGTCTCGGCAATTGCCTCGAGAAGCCGTACGAACGAAGGCATTCCACCGCGCGGCACCGGTGGGTAGTACGTGCCGCAGTAGAACGGCGAACCGTCCGGCGTCAGGAAGCAGGTCATCGGCCAGCCGCCCTGACCTGTCATCGCGACTGTGGCATTCATGTAGACGGCGTCGATGTCCGGCCGCTCCTCGCGGTCCACCTTCACGCAGACAAAATTGTCGTTCATGATCGCCGCGATGTCGTCGTTCTCGAACGATTCGTGGGCCATCACGTGGCACCAGTGGCACGCCGAGTATCCGATGGACAACAGAATCGGCACGTTACGTTCGCGCGCCCACTCCATCGCCTCCGGCCCCCACTGTTGCCAGTGGACCGGATTGTCGGCGTGCTGACGGAGATAGGGACTGGTGGACTCACCCAGATTGTTCTTCATCCGTGGGTCCATGTGCCCTACCTCGCTCGCGTCAGGAATCGTGCTTGGGAGTCTTCTCGGCTGATGCGTCGCCGGCATCCGTTTCCGGCGTGGCGATCGCACCACGATCCGTTCCTTCGTCCAACTGCTGATCGGCTTCCGGGTGCTCGGGCTCGAAAGTTTCCGGCAACTTCTTGAGCTGACGGTTCATCGACACGACCAACAGGATCACACCGATGAACAATGCCAAGACGACAACCAGTCCGACCGGCGACGACTTGCCGAACTCAGGTCCCGAGGGGTTACTCGGGCTCTGTGCAAGCAATTGTGTTGTGCCGATTACCAACTCGGCGGATAGTGCATTCACTTTCAGACGTCCTCTTCAAGACCTGCAAACAGGTCGGTTTCCGGGATGGACGTAGAAACCCGCGTCTTCGCGAGTTCGAATTCTTCGGTGGGCCAGATCTTCTGCTGGATCTCGAGCGGCACCGCAAAGAACGAACCGTTGGGGTCGATCTGCGTCGCATGTGCGCGCAAAGCGTCGTCGCGCTGGGGAAAGTAATCGCCGCAGGCGATCTGGGTGGTGACCCGGACCATCATGTCGCCGCGCTCGGTCTTCCACTTCTTGAGCCAATCCGCCATCGGGAACGGCTCGCCGCGACGCTCGTACTCTTCCTGGAAAAGTTCGAGACGCTTACGGATGAAGCCGTGTGAGTAGTAGACCTTCTTGATCTCCCACGGTTCGCCGTCTTCGGGGTGATATTCGGGATCGGCGGCCGCTTCGTACGCAGCCATCGACACCTCGTGGCACCGAATGTGGTCAGGGTGCGGGTATCCACCGTTCTCGTCGTACGTCGTGATGACGTGCGGACGGAATTCACGGAACACCTTGACGAGCGCACGCGTCGATTCCTCGAGCGGCACCAGGGCAAAACAGCCCTCCGGAAGCGGCGGCAACGGATCGCCCTCAGGCAGACCCGAGTCGACGAACCCCAACCAGCGGTGCTGCACGCCGAGAATCCGCGCAGCTTCCGCCATTTCTTCCTGGCGCACCTCGCTGATGCGGTCGCGGACGCCGGGGACATCCATGGCCGGGTTGAGAATGTCGCCACGTTCACCCCCGGTGAGCGTCAGGACCATCACTTCGTGGCCTTCGGCTGCATAACGGGCGGTGGTGGCCGCGCCCTTGCTCGACTCGTCGTCGGGATGGGCATGCACGGCCATGAGCCGGAATCCGCTCACGTGTTCGTTCACCTCAACTTCACCTGTAGCCGTTACCGGCGTCTGCTCCGAACTCTTGCCGTCAAACCTACCGGCAGCGCCAGTGGGCGCGTCCTCTATAGTTCCACCCGAGAGTTCCTGATGCAGCCACGACCCCAGTCCGCGGTTGCGTAGAACACGAACTCGAGTCTTCGAGAGCAGAGTGATGAGTAATACGCTTCCCCAAGATCGGTACCCGAGCGCGACTCGCACGGGCGGTTCCAAGAAGTGGATCGTGTGGGCTCTGACCGCCATCGTCATCGTCGTCGGCACCGGTATCGCCTACATCGGATACACCAAGTTCTCGGTGAAAGAGATCACGACCGAGACGATCTCGTACGACATCGTCGACAACTCGACCATGAAGATCCGGTTCACCGTCACGCGCGACGACCCCAGCCAGGAAGCTGTCTGCATCGTTCGTGCCCGCTCCAAGGGCGGATCCGAAACCGGCCGACGCGAGGTCTACATTCCCGCGACGACGTACCAGACCCTGGAGTTCAACACCGAGATCAAGACGTCCCTCCCACCAGGCATGGCCGACGTCTTCGGCTGCAGCCTCGATGTCCCGGAGTATCTGACTAAAAACTGACTGCGCCTACTACCCGCCCCGTCCGACGTTTGAGTTCGGACAGGGCGGGTAGTCCTGCGTGATAGAATTGCTTGGTACACGGTTCCGGGTGGAACCGTGTATTGCTGCATTGACGGCCAGGTTGGCGTCGAACGCAGCGTTGACGGCAAGATCACGCCTAGTCCAGGCGCGTTCGAGCCGTTGTTTATTGCTGTTGCAGTGAGTTCAGTGCTGTTGCGGTGAGTTCATTGCTGTCGCAGTGATCTGTCGAGGGAGCCCCCGGCTCCGACTACTAGGGAGTGATCGAGATGACCGAGACCCAGGTGACCTGGCTTACGCAGGAATCACATGACAGGCTCAAGAAGGAACTCGACCAGCTCATCGCGTACCGCCCCATCATCGCCGCCGAGATCAACGAGCGTCGCGAAGAGGGCGACCTGAAGGAGAACGGCGGCTACCACGCTGCACGTGAGGATCAGGGGCAGCAGGAAGCTCGGATCCGCCAGCTTCAGGATCTGCTCAACAGCGCAAAGGTCGGCGAAGCACCCACCCAGTCCGGTGTTGCACTCCCGGGTTCGGTAGTGAAGGTGTACTACGACGGTGACGAGAGCGACACCGAGACCTTCCTGATCGCGACCCGCGAAGAGGGTGCCCGCGACGCCAAGCTCGAGGTCTACTCCCCCAACTCTCCGTTGGGTAGCGCACTTCTCGAAGCCAAGGAAGGCGAGACTCGCGAGTACAACCTGCCTAACGGCGGCACCATGAAGGTCACGCTGGTCAGCGCGGAGCCGTACCACAGCTGATCAGTTACACACGAAACAGAACGTCGCCCGGACACATGCGTCCGGGCGACGTTTTTTCGTGCCTAGATCACTCGTCGTGCCTTCATACCCACAAAGATCGGACCGACTTTCACGACGTCGCCGAAGGTCGGCGCGTGCAGCATCTGGCCGTTTCCGACGTAGATCGCGACGTGCCCCGGCCCGCCCGCCTGCCAGTTTCCGAACAGCAGATCACCCGGTTGGGCTTGATCGAGGGGGATCTCGACGCCAACTCCCCATTGGGTTTCCGACGTGCGTGGCAAGGTGATTCCGGTCGCGGCATGGATGGCGTACGACGTCAGTCCCGAGCAGTCGAAACCGCCCATCGACGGACCGTTGATGTTGCCTCCGCCCCACACGTACGGCAGTCCCAGGAATTTCAGTCCGGCTTGGACTACACCGCCCACCGCGGCTGCGAGGTTGTTGTAATTGAACGGCGCCAGCATCAGCGCAAAGGAATCCTGCAACGACGTGACTTGCGCGACGAAGGGCGCCGCAGCCTGATCCTGCGGAACTCCGTGCGCGGCCCGCACTGCCTCGGGTCCGACGTCGTATGCGGCCAGTGCCAGTTCGACGGTATCGCCCTGAACCTCCCCTGACTGCTGCCACGACTGGGCCTGCTTGACCAGTTCACACAGCCGGTATCCGGTTGTCATCACGGGGTCCGCGACACCGAAGATGTCCATCTTGCCGTCACCGTCGCCGTCCTTGCCGTAGGCCGTCCACGCTGCTGTGGTGAATCGGCCAGGCCCGCGCCCACCCTCTTCCGATACTTCTGCGCCGGGGCCGTATTGAAAGCCGCTGCGCGTCGAGTACAGCGATGCCACCACTGCCGGGGTTATCTCCGAACAGATTGCGCCCGCCTTCTTGACCCACGGAGCAAATACCGCGACCGCTCCGACCGGTGCCAGAGCAGCGCCGGGAAAATTGGACGGCACCGAGGGCACAAGCCCTTCCGGATTCTCCTGTGTTCGGGCCGGTCCACTCCAGGACGCCAGGGAAACCTCCACGGCGGGAGCTGCCTTGACCTCGGAGACTTCGGCGGGCGTCCCCACAGTCGCTGCTATCACCCCCAACGCCGTACCGATCGACACAGTGATCGCCAGAACCCTCACTGCCATCAAAAAACCTCCGATAACTTAAGCGATCCACGAGCCGGCCGAACCTGTCGGTGACACCGTTTACGATTTCGAACATGCATTCGATACCCCCGGTGGCGCACCAACCTGTAACCAATGTCTCATTTATCACGTCAGACGTTACCCAAATGACCACATACCCCAAGGCTTTTCTCAGGTTCGACGGGCAGTCTGTGGACATGAGCGACGATCGGACACGGCCCACTCGGGCTCGCACATCGGCATACCGACCCGTTCACCTCGCACTTGCTGCGACGGCTGTTGCGGGCGCCATCGCAAGTGGCGGCTTATCCCTCGTTTCCAACCCCACCGACAGTTCCACGACGTCGGCCATCTCCACCGACACCACCTCGAATCATGTGGCCGCATCGCGGCTGGTCGTAGCCAGCGGGTTCGGCGTTCCGGACGCCGTCTCCAACGGTTCGTGAACGCACCTCGCGCCGCAACCGAATGGCTCACCTGGGGCGTCCAAGCCAGAGTTGTCGTCACCGATCCCGGCGCCCTCGCGTCGGCGGCAAATCTCGTGCGGGGCTATCTGAGCGCTGCCGACGCGGCAACCAATCGCGATCGCGCAGATTCTGAGATCCGCACATTCGGATCCGGGCCGGACCTCGAGGTCGACGGCGCCGCCATCACTCCGATGTTTGCGCATTTCCTGACCGACGCACTTGCGATCGCGCGCCTCACCGACGGCAAACTCACCCCGACGGCAGGCTCGCGAGATCCGCACTCCTGGTGGAAGATCCGCGTCGAGGGCAACCGGGTATTCAGCCCAGCAGACGTTGCCCTCGATCTTTCCGCCACCGCGCGTGCCAGTTCCGCAGATCATTGCGCCGCGACCACTGCTGAGCTTCTCGGCTGCGGCGTTTTGGTTGCACTGGGCGGCGACATAGCCGTGGCTGGACCGTCACCGGAAAGCGGCTGGCAGATTCAGGTTCAGGACCTCCCCGGCGACCCTACGTGCCAGGTCGCCGTCCCCTCCGGGTGCGGCATCGCAACGGCCAGTACCGTCAAGCCACTTGCCCGGGAATCGACGGCAACATCCATGTGGCGGACGGTATCGGTGATTGCCGAATCCTGCGCGGAGGCAGCAGCACTGAGCCGGGTAGCCGTGGGAATGAGCGGCTCGGCCATCGATTGGCTGCACAAGCTGGATCGTCCGGCCCGCTTGGTCGACCAAGAGTTCCGAGTAACCACCCTGGCGGGGTGGCCGGACGACTGACACTGTGCGCCTTTGTTAACCGCCCGCGGTTAACAAAGGCGCACAGCAAAAGTGTTACGCCAGCGCCTGCTCGATATCGCCGACCAGGTCGGAAGCATCCTCGATACCAACCGACAGGCGAACCAGGTCGTCGGGAACCTCGAGCGCGGAACCGGCCGTCGACGCGTGGGTCATGGCGCCGGGGAACTCGATGAGCGATTCGACGCCGCCGAGAGATTCTGCGAGCGTGAAGATCTCGGTGCGCGAGCACAAGTCGAGAGCGGCAGCTTTGCCGCCCTTGAGTCGCACGGAGATCATGCCGCCGAATCGGCGCATCTGCTTGGCCGCAACCTTGTGCGACGGATGCGAGGCGAGGCCCGGGTAGATGACGCTCGCGACGGCGGGGTGCCCGTCGAGCAGTTCGACAACCTTTTCGGCGTTGTCGCTGTGACGCTCCATCCGCAAAGCCAGCGTCTTGATGCCGCGCAAGGTGAGGAACGCGTCGAACGGACCGGGGACACCGCCGGAACCGTTCTGCAGGAACCCGAAAGCATGGTCGAGTTCTTCGTCGTCGCAGACCAGTGCGCCACCGACCACATCGGAGTGTCCACCGATGTACTTGGTAGTGGAATGCAGAGCGACGTCGGCACCCAACTGCAGGGGCTGCTGCAAGTACGGCGAGGCAAAGGTGTTGTCCACCACAATCTTTGCGTTGCCCTCATGCGCAACCTCGGCCAAGAGCTCGATGTCACCGATGTTGAGCAGCGGGTTCGTGGGTGTTTCCACCCACACCAGCTTGGTGTTGGGGCGCATCGCTGCGCGCACCGCGTCGACGTCCGACACCGGAGCCGGAGTGTATTCGATGCCCCACTGCGTGAAGACCTTGTCGATGAGCCGGAAGGTTCCGCCATAGGCGTCGTCGGGAATGACGAGGTGGTCACCCGGGCGCAGAACGGATCGAAGGAGGCAGTCCGTGGCAGCCATACCCGAGCTGAAAGCCCGACCGTAGCTACCTGATTCGAGTGCCGCAAGGTTCGCTTCGAGCGGTCGACGAGTGGGATTGCCCGTGCGTGCGTACTCGAATCCACTGCGCATCCCGCCCACACCGTCTTGCGCGAAGGTAGAACTCGCGTAGATCGGAACGTTGACGGCACCGGTCAGCGGATCAGGCTCGTAGCCCGCGTGTACCGCCTTCGTGGAGAAACCCTGCCAGCTGATGTTGTCGGCCTTGCTGCGTTGCTCGCTCATGCCCACCAGACTAGTAGCCACCCCGCCGATGCAGGGCGGCTGTGTCAGTTCTCGACCAACTCCACGACCCTGATTGCCGCATCCAGCGCGGCGGTCTCGGTGAGGTCCGAGCTGTACAACACCATGGTCATGTGGGTGCGAGAAAGTACAGTGATCGTCAGACCACCTTTGGCAACCGCCCCTAACTTTGTCAGTCGCGGGTCCTGCAGGTCGTATCCGCTCTTCGCCATCGTGTTGCGCGTGCTCTCCGAGTTGTCCAGCGTCAAGGACGTGATCGCCAGAGACCGGCCGCCCTCCATCCAGATGCACCCGTTCGGCATGTCGTTAGGAGGGCCGTAGGTTTCGACAATGTCACGGACTGCCGGCATAAGCGTCGAGCACTTCACCGTCCCGGAGAAGGCAGGTGCGACAGAGATCGTCGGCCTAACCGTCGTAGGAGCCGTCGTAGGCGCTGACTTCACCGGCGGGGCGGTGGGCGACGCAGTAACCTTTGCCCCCGATGCCGCTTGCGGAGTGCCCGCAACCGTCGAACTACACGACGTCGCCACCAGCACGGCAGCAAGAACACCGATACAGCCGACAAGTTTGTCCCCCATGGGCGCTGACGCTACCGTCCGGGGGACAAACTCGGATGTCTCAGGATCCGGCGCTGAGGAATCCCAAAAGGTCGTGGCGTGTGATGACACCGACGGGCTTGCCGTCGTCCACGACCATAAGCGCGTCGGTGTCGCCGAGCGCCTTGGTAGCGGCCGAGACCGGCTCGCCTGATCCGATAAGCGGGAACGGCGCACTCATGTGCTTTTCGACCGAATCGGCAAGCTGCGCACGGCCTTCGAAGACGGCGCTGAGCAGATCCCGTTCGGTGACACTGCCGGCAACCTCGCCTGCCATGACGGGCGGTTCAGCGCCGACCACCGGCATCTGAGACACACCGTATTCACGCAGGATCTCGATGGCGTCGCGCAGGGTTTCCGACGGGTGAGTATGCACGAGGTCGGGCAGTTCTCCCGACTTTCCGCGCAGCACGTCGCCAACGGTGGGGACATTTGCCTTGCCGTCGAGCGGGGTCCGCAAAAAGCCGTACGACGCCATCCACTGGTCGTTGAAGATCTTGGACAGGTAGCCGCGGCCACCGTCGGGAAGGAGCACGACAACAAGTGCGTCGGGGCCTTCGCGCTTGGCGACTTCGAGTGCCGCGACGACAGCCATGCCGCACGATCCACCGACCAGCAGGCCTTCTTCACGGGCGAGACGACGCGTCATCTCGAAGGAGTCCGCATCAGACACAGCGATGATCTCGTCCGGGATGGACGGATCGTAGGCGGTGGGCCAGAAATCTTCGCCGACGCCTTCGACCAGGTACGGGCGACCGGTGCCGCCGGAGTAGACGGAACCTTCGGGATCGACGCCGACAACCTTGACGGTGCCCCCGGACACTTCCTTCAGGTAGCGGCCGGTGCCTGTAATGGTTCCGCCGGTGCCGACGCCTGCGACGAAGTGCGTGATCTTGCCGTCGGTGTCAGCCCAGATCTCGGGGCCGGTGGTCTCGTAGTGGCTTGCCGGTCCGCCCGGGTTGGAATACTGGTTGGGCTTCCAGGCGCCCGGAATCTCACGGGTGAGGCGATCGGAGACGCTGTAGTAGCTGTTGGGGTGCTCGGGTGCGACGGCTGTGGGGCAGACGACCACCTCGGCTCCGTAAGCACGCAGAACGTTTCGCTTGTCCTCGCTGACCTTGTCAGGGCAGACGAACACACACTTGTATCCGCGTTTCTGAGCGACGAGAGCCAGGCCGATTCCGGTGTTACCTGACGTGGGTTCGACGATGGTGCCGCCCGGCTTCAATTCTCCGGAGGCTTCCGCCGCGTCGATCATCTTGACGGCGATACGGTCCTTGGAGCTACCGCCCGGGTTGAGGTACTCGACCTTGGCTGCCACGGTGCCGTAATTCTCGCCCGTGACGGACGTGAGTTTGACGAGTGGGGTGTTGCCGATGAGGTCTACGACGTGTTCCGCGATGCGCATCGCTCCATGTTCCCAGATCCGACGAATCGCTGCGCGTAGACGTCGGGCGAAGGCGCCACGATCCGGCTAGATTGACCATTGTGAGTCGGACCGGAGTGAAAGCGTCGGTGGCCACAGTGGTGGCCGGGTCGAGCGCCGGCACGGCGACGTGGCTGGCATACCACTATCTGATGTCGCAGGCCGGTGCCGCACGCGGCGTGATCGGACGCAATGTCTCCAAACCACCCGAAGCCGACGGTGTGTATTCCCCGGGCGTCGACGCACCGGAGCGGTGGTGGCGTGGTGTTCCGTTCGACCTCCATCTGATGATCTTCGGCGATTCGTCAGCCGCCGGCGTGGGCGCCGTGACGGCAGACGAGGTACCGGGAGTCCGGATCGCGAAGCTCCTCGCGGAGGAAACCGGGAAGCGAATCCGTTTGAGCACCAAGGCCATCGGCGGCGCAACGTCGCGGGGGCTGAGCGGGCAGGTCGACGCCATGTTCATTGCCGGCGCGGCGCCGGACGCGGCAGTGATCCTGATCGGCGCAAACGACGTGACTGCCAAGAACGCTATTCGAGCGTCGGCCAGACGGCTCGGCGACGCGGTGCGACGCTTGCGTGAGAGCGGCGCCGTCGTCGTGGTGGGCACGTGTCCCGATCTGGGGGTGGTCACCGCGATCCCGCAACCGCTGCGAACCGTCGTCCGCGAGTGGGGGCACCGTTTGGCCGCAGCGCAGGCGTCGGCGACAAAAGCTGCGGGCGGGCATCCCGTTCCGCTGGCCGATCTGCTCGCAAAAGAATTCCTCGCGTCACCTGACACCATGTTCTCGGCTGATCGCTTCCACCCGTCGGCGGCCGGCTACGAGCTGGCAGCCCGCCAGATAGTGCCGGTGCTCGCTGCGGCGCTGGGCGAATGGACCGGCGGGCCACTCCCCGATCTCCCCCAGGTCTCGGACGCCGCTCAGGCCCAGACGATGACTGCCCGCGTCTCCACGGCACTACATCGCGTCGGGTGGATCGGACAGCCGAAACCTGCAGTACAGGAGCTTGGCGACGACTGAGTGAGACTGCCTGACCCCTACTTGCGGTCGGCAACGTAAATTGGCACTCGAAGCTGCATTCATCTTGCCCTGCACGTCGCGCAGTCGCCTGCACCGACCACGCAGTACACAAAAGGAGTTTTCATGCCCGAGGCAGTAATCGTCTCAGCAGTACGGTCGCCCATCGGCCGCGCAATGAAGGGTTCGCTCAAGGACATCCGCCCGGATGACCTCGCTACCCAGATGGTTGCAGCCGCGCTGGCGAAGATCCCGGAGCTCGATCCCACCGAGATCGACGACCTCATCATGGGTTGCGGCCAGCCTGCCGGACAGTCGGGCTTCAACATCGCCCGCGTCGTCGCAGTTCAGCTGGGCTACGACTTCCTCCCCGGCGTGACCGTCAACCGTTACTGCTCCTCGTCGCTGCAGACCACCCGCATGGCCCTGCACGCCATCCGCGCAGGCGAGGGCGACGTCTTCATCTCCGCCGGCGTCGAGTCCGTCTCCAGCTTCGTCACGGGCAACGCAGACGGCCTGCCGAACACCAAGAACCCGCTCTTCGACGCAGCCCAGGCTCGTAGCGCCAAGCTCGCCGAAGGTGGAGTCGCCTGGACCGATCCTCGCGAAGAAGGCCTGCTCCCCGACGTCTACCTGGGCATGGGCCAGACGGCCGAGAACGTTGCCTCCGCTACCGGCATCAGCCGCGAAGATCAGGACCGCTTCGCTGTTCGCAGCCAGAACCGCGCAGAGGAAGCCATCAACCGTGGCTTCTTCGAGCGTGAGATCACCCCGGTCACCCTCGCCGACGGCACCGTCGTCTCCAAGGATGACGGCCCGCGCGCCGGCACCACCTACGAAGGCATCAGCGGCCTCAAGCCCGTCTTCCGTCCCGACGGCACCGTCACCGCCGGCAATGCCTGCCCGCTCAACGACGGCGCTGCCGCTCTGGTGATCATGTCCGACACCAAGGCCAAGGCTCTGGGTCTGACGCCCCTCGCCCGCATCGTCTCCACCGGCGTCTCGGGTCTGTCCCCCGAGATCATGGGCCTCGGCCCGATCCAGGCCGTCAAGAACGCCCTGAAGTTCGCGGGCAAGTCGATCTCCGACATCGACCTGTTCGAGATCAACGAGGCATTCGCGGTCCAGGTTATCGGCTCTGCTCGTGAACTCGGCATCGACGAGGACAAGCTCAACATCTCCGGTGGCGCGCTGGCACTTGGCCACCCCTTCGGCATGACCGGTGCACGCATCACCAACACCCTGATCAACAACCTGCGCGAGCAGGACAAGACCTTCGGCGTCGAGACCATGTGTGTCGGTGGCGGACAGGGCATGGCAATGGTGATCGAGCGCCTCAGCTGATCTCCTGAACTGCTGAAAGCGGCCACCCAGCTTCTCGCTGGGTGGCCGCTTTTGTGCTCTATGCCTTCGTGAATCCCTGAGCGAAGCTTCCCAACTCGCGGATCAACTCTCGCGCGGCATCGTCTTCGCGCGCTACCGCTGCTCTGGCTTCCTCCGACCATCCCTGGCGCAGTAGCCTTTTCGCGGCGAGGACCGCAGGCCCGACATTGCCTGCAATCTGGGCAGCCGCTTCCTGGGCGCGCGCACGCACGCTGTCGGCAGGCACTGCTGCGGCAGCCAGACCGAACTCCGCGGCTTCCACCCCACTGAGCCAACGCGCTGTCAGCAGGAGCTCCGACGCACGTTGAGTACCAATCACTTTGGCCAGCATCCAACTGCTCGCCGCCTCCGGCGCCGTCCCCAGGGATGTGAACGGGGCCCGCAACCTGGCGTCCTCGGCAACATAGACGACATCGCAGAACAGCAGCATCGTCAATCCGATTCCGACAGCAACGCCATGCACGGCGGCGACGAGCGGCTTCGGAAACTCCACCAAAGCCACGATCAACGGCGCAAACGCGTGGCCGAAATCAGCGGTGTCCGCTCCCGGTTCGGAGAGTGCACGAAGGTCAACTCCGCTCGAGAACGCCTTGCCGGCACCTTCGATCACGACAACCGC
The DNA here is from genome assembly GCF_005938745.2 of Rhodococcus sp. KBS0724. NCBI lineage: Bacteria > Bacillati > Actinomycetota > Actinomycetes > Mycobacteriales > Nocardiaceae > Rhodococcus > Rhodococcus sp. KBS0724. The sequence goes on along the minus strand of NZ_VCBX02000001.1, from coordinate 1,668,182 downwards.
GACGGTGGGATCTGCTGCTGCGTCGTCGAGCGCTGTGGTCAGAGCCCGGAAGCCCGCCGGGGCGAAGGCGTTGAGCCGTTCGGGATTATTGAGCGTCACGGTCCGCACTGATCCGTTGTCCGAAACGAGTACAGGTGTCGACATGGGATATACGTACGCCCTTCATCAATCGAGAACCAAGCAACTGCTAGGTCCAAGCACCGTAACCCGACCGCACCGACAGGAGAAGGGAAACCCGGTCTATACGGTCAATGCCAGTACCTCCCTCGACTCAGCTACGGTCAGGAAAGACGAAATGGAGGATTCGAACGTGGACAATGAGGTTTCTCAGCCGATGGTGCCGATCGGTTTCGACATCGCCTGGTCTGTGATGATGATCCTGTGGATCGTTCTCACGGTGGCAGCGGTGGTGTCCATCGTGAGATCCGATGCCGATCCAGTCGCAAAGATCGGTTGGTCGGCCCTCGCCGTCATCCTGCCGATCCTCGGACCGGCGGCGTGGTTCCTCGCGAGCAGGCTTCGACAGAACGCACTATGACAAAAAATGGCCCCCGCATATCGCGGAGGCCATTCTTGTTACCAGGAGTTATCAGTCGCGACTGAAGTAGCTCAGCAGGCGCAGGATCTCGACGTACAGCCACACCAAGGTGACGGTGAGGCCGAGTGCGACGCCCCAGGCTGCCTTCTCCGGAGCCTGAGCGCGGATCAGCTGATCAGCGGCATCGAAGTCGAGGAGGAAGCTGAAGGCTGCAAGACCGATGCAGACGAGGCTGAAGATGATGGCGATCGGGCCACCGTCACGCAGACCCAGCCCGCCGTCGATAAAGAAGCTGGCGACGAGGTTACCGAGAGCCAAGACCACGACGCCGATCAAGGCACCGATGATCATGCGGGTCAGTCGCGGCGTCACACGAATGGCGCCGGTCTTGTAGACCACGAGCATGCCGAAGAACACACCGAACGTGCCGAGAACTGCCTGTGAGATCAGCACCGAAGCCGATACACCGCCGGCCGCTTCGATCGGGGCTGTGAACATGAATGACAGAGCACCCAGGAAGAGACCCTCGAACGCGGCATAAGCCAGCACGATGGCCGGGTTGTCCATCTTGCGACCGAAAGTCGCAACGAGAACCAGAACAAGTCCGACCAAACCGCCGACGATCACGAACGGCGATGCGAGACTCGGGTCGTTGTTCACGAGGAAGTACGAGACCAGTGCGGTCAACGCGAGCACACCGAGCGTCATGCCCGTCTTGGTGACAACGTCGTCGATTGTCATGGCCCGCGAGGTGGGACCGGTCTGATAGGGCTCGGCCGGAGCGTACTGCGGCTGACCGAACTGCTGGGTGACCTGCGAGGCGCCCGCCGTCGCAGATCCGAACGAGGCGTATCCGTTGCCCTCTTGCTTGGGCAGATTGCGGAACACCGGGTTGCTGGTGGTGCGCACCGTGATCATCCCTTCATCGTGGTGACCTGCGACGGATGCGTCGCGGGTTCGCCGAACGGATCCGAGTTTCCGACCGGTCCGTGTACTTACAAAAAGTAAAGCACTCGTAATTTACAACGTCGAAGCAGGCGCCGTAGTTCCCGGCGCGTTTCCGGTACGTCAACAGTTTCCGATACTAGGACGCTTTGATCGATCGCATGACGATGAACTTCGCATTCTTGGCCATCGCCTCACTCGCACCGACCGCAGCTTTCAACGGTTCCCGGTACCCCAGATGAGCGTTGTGCACGGTCCAGAGCTGCCCGCCCGGACGCAGCACCCGACCCGCTGCCTCGAACAACTTGAGCGCGCCACCGGTGTGAACGGCGGCACCGACGTGGAACGGCGGATTCAGGAGAACAAGGTCAACACTGGCGTCTGGCAGGGTGCTGATGGCGTCGTCGCGCAGACCACGCACCCGATCTGCGACTCCGTTGGCCGACGCCGTGGCCAACGCCGACGCCACCGCCGCTGACGACTGGTCGGTGGCAACCACCTGCGCGTCTGCGAACTTCAGAGCGATCGCCGTCGCCAGAATGCCGCTGCCGCAGCCCAAGTCGACGATGTCGCGGGGGGTGATGTCGATCTTTCCCAGGTTCTCGAGCAACAACCGGGTTCCGATGTCGAGGCTTGCACCGGCAAACACCGCTCCGTGCGCGACTACATCGAGACCGAATTCGTCGAGCCACTCGGTCATCGGGAATGTGACCGCGACATCGGGCTTCGGCTCGGCGGCCCGCAGAACCCGGGACTTCTGTCTGCCTCGCGACGCGCTAACCGATGAAAAGGACTCTGCAAGAACCTTGTTCATGGCCGGGGTGATGTGCTTGTCGCGCCCGCCCGCGAAGACGCGCACCTCCGGATCGGCGTGGAGCGCGATCAACTGGCTGATCTCCCCCAGTTCGGCGAGGCTGCGAGGCAACTGCATGAGGACAACACGAGCGCCACGCAGCAGATCCTCATCGAGTCCGTGCGACGTGTAGTGCTCGGTGAAGCCGAGTTCGCGGGCGTTGTTCGCCAACGCCAGTTCACCGGTGAGCGGATCCTGGTGAACCCGCACCTCGGACCGGCCGTGCTCGAGAACCGCTCCGGCGGTCAACGCGCCGTAATGATCGCCGATCACCACCACTGATCCTGACGGCGCCGCCGCAAGTGCGTCGGCGGCCTCGTCGAGAATCAGCCGATCGGCAGCGTCGACGGCAAAAAGATTGGGTGCCTCGATGTCGGGAAAACGGCGGAGTCGATCGAACATTTCGGGGGTGTCGGACATGCGGACCAGTCTCTCAGGTCCGCCTGCCCAACACTCAATCCCGCTCCGAGCAGGTGATCAGTTCGACATCCACTGCACGACGTTGTCGACGTCCTCGCGGTCGGTGCGGAACCCGTTTACCGGGTGGTCCGTATCGGCGTACCCGAAGGAAATCGCGCACACGACCTTGCGAGTGTCGTCGATGCCGAAGTGCTCGTGAATGAACTTCGAGCAACCGGCAAGTGCGGCCTGAGGGATCGTGGCGACACCAAGACTTTGAGCGGCGAGCAGGAAGCTGTTGACATAAAGACCGCAGTCGACGGCCCCGTACGTCCCCAAAGCCTCGTCCGTGGTGATGATGGCAACGTGCGGAGCGCCGAAGAGTTCGAAGTTCTTCATCGTCTGAGCGCCTGACCCGGCACGGTCACCGTGTTCGATGCCGACGCTCGAATACAGTGCCATCGCACAATCGAACCTGCGCGACTTGTACACCCCCTGGTACTCGCGCGGGAACTCGAAATCGGACTCCTGCGGATTGGCCATGACATAGGCGCCCAGACCGGCCCGGAACCTCTCGGTTCCGTCACCTTCCGTGATTGCCACTTGCCACGGCTGGGTGTTGCACCACGACGGTGTCTTCTGCGCGAGTCGAAGGATCTCGTTGATGACCTCACGAGGAACCTGACGATCCTCGTACGCCCGGCAACTGATTCGGGAGTCGAGGAGCGATTCGAGGCTCGACAAGGTGGCGGTGTTCTCGGTCATGTATTCGTCTCCTCGTTCTTCACTAGCGTTCGTTAGACCCTACGCGGTTGCGGATTTGAAAGCTGACGCCAGTTCCCCGAAGACGGCCATCGCATCGTCCGGGTTCGGGTCGAGCGCGCCCAGAGCCACCAGCACGTCGGTCGCGCCCGCGTCGACAAGTTCTTCGGCCCCGAGCATCGTCGCACGTAAGTCGATCGATCCGTCCGACGCCTTGGCAATCGTCAGGCGTCCACGAATGCCCAGGGTCGACGCATCCCGGCCGAGGTCAGCCATCGCCTTGCGGATGACGCCTGCACCCTCGCGCAGGTCGTCATTGGTGGCGCCCATGATCGGAATCCACCCGTCACCCCAGGTCGCGACGCGTCGCACCACGGCCTTGGACAGCGAACCGGACACCCAGATGGGGATTCCAGCGGCCGGGCGGGGTGCGCAGTACACATCGTCGAACTTCAGACGGGGTGTGTCGACGCTTGCCGGCGCCGAAGTCCACAGTGCACGGCAGACTGCCAATGCGTCGTCCAGCAGCGGTCCGCGCTTGCCGAAGTCCATTCCCACAGCGTCGTATTCACGTTCCTGCCAACCGGTTCCGACTCCGAGATCCAAGCGGCCACGCGAGAGAAGGTCGATGGTCGCAGCGGTCTTGGCCAGCACGGCTCCCCCGCGCAACGCCGCGATCACGATGCCCGTACCCAGTCGAATCGTTGTGGTCTGTCCGGCGACAAAAGCCAGCACGCTCAAGGGTTCGAGCCAATTCGCGTCCGGCTCGGTGGGAAACGCCGACCACGTGTACGCGGAGTTGTCCGAACCCATCACGACGTGATCGGTGACCAGGACTCGATCGAACCCGACTGTCTCCGCGCTTTGACAGACCTGAACGAGTTTCCCGTAGGAATCAGCGGCCAGCGTAGCGCCGAAGTTCGGCACATTGAGACTCAAAGTTGTCATGGGTCAGGCCTTTCGGGGGCGGTTGGTCCAACCACCCTCTTCTTTGGGGAACCAGCCGCCCGCAGCGTGTGAGCCACCGTCGACGTGGATGACGGTGCCGGTGATGTACCTCGCCAGGTCCGATGCAAGAAACAGAGCCGGCCCGGCAATATCCACCGGTTGACCCGGACCACCCAGCGGTGCCCACTGCGGCCACTTGGCCCAATCGTCAGCGGCGACGATCGACCGATACGGCACCTGCACCGACTCGATGAGGTCGGGCGCAATTGCATTGACGCGCACGCCCGTACTACCGATCTCGACGCCGAGACTTCTGGTGAACTGCGTCAGCGCGGCCTTGTACGCCGAGTACACGGTGTGCCCCGGGATGGCCCGATGAGCTTCCACCGTGGTCAGGTTGAGGATCGATCCACCGGCGCCGCGCTCGATCATGCCGGGAAGCAGCGCATGCGTCAGGCGCAGAACGTGGTCGAAATTGATATTGCCCATATCCGACCAGAACGCCGGCGTCGTGGCCGAAAAAGTCTGCGGCGCTGCCAGAAAATGGCCGACGTTGTTCACCAGAATGTCAGGAGCGAAGTCGATCAGCTCCTGCGGTACTTCCGCTTCGCGAACGTCGTAAGACAAGCTCGAAACCGAACCACCTGCTGTGGAATCGAATTCGATGTCCGCGACTGGTTCGGTGTCGACGTCGACGACGAGCACCTGTGCACCGTGGCTCGCATATGCCCGCGCAATTGCGGCGCCGATAGCGTGCGCACCACCCGTCACCACGGCTTTCTTGCCCGTCAACATCGGCCCCGGGACAAACGCCGAATCGCTCACCACAAACATCACTCCGTCACTTTTCTCGCTCGGCAACTCGAGATGAGGCCGCTACGGAATGCACCATCACACAAAGAGAAAACAAACGCCTCGACGTTCTCACTCAGCGGCCGAGGACAATCTGTTCTTCCGGCGAGACTCGATGAACGCGTCGACGTCGGCCGCCGGCATCGGACGGCCTTCCAGATAACCCTGGACGACGCGACACCCACACTCGGTCACTACGGCTCTTTGACGGTCGGTTTCGACGCCCTCGGCAACGGTTTCCAAGCCCATCGACTCGGCAATGTCGACAATGGCGCGAAATACCGCGGTTCTCGACTCCGTCGGGTCTACGTCCAGTTGGCTCACAAAAGCGCGGTCGATCTTCAATCTGTCCACGGGCAGCATGGACAGGCTCGCAACCGAGGAGTACCCGGTACCGAAATCATCCATTGCGATGGCAACACCCAACTCCGCGATACGAACCAGGACTTCTCGATCCGAGTCGTCGATGACCAACGATTCGGTCACCTCGAGCTCGAGTCTCTCCGCAGCCAAGCCTGTCTCGCGGAGAACTTCGCGAACGGATTCGACGTACCCCACCGAACGCAACTGCACCTGAGAGACATTCACCGCAATGCGCACGTGGTCCGGCCAGGTCGTCGCCAAAGCGGACGCGGTGCGCAAGACCTCCGCCCCGATGGGAACGATCAGACCTGTTTCCTCCGCGACCGGGATGAAATCAGCCGGTGAAACTACACCGGACACGGGGTGATTCCACCTCAATAACGCCTCGAACCCCACGACGGCTCCAGTGGCCGCCGACACCTGTGGTTGGTAAGCAAGTTCGAACTCACCGTTCTGCACCGCCATCCGAAGATCCAGCAGTGCCCTGGCCCTACCGGTAGCGCGCTCACGCAGAGTCGAGTCGAAGCGTCGAATCTGATTCCGGCCGCTCACCTTCGCGTGATAGAGCGCGAGGTCCGCGACAACTACCAAATCATCGAGGGTCGTCGCATCATTCGGGAGGCAGCCGTATCCGAGGCTTCCCCGAACCCTGATCGAGTTGCCGGCAAAGACGAAGGGAACGTCTATCGCATCGACGATCGCCTGGAACCGAGCCTTGACTTCCTGACCGTCGTCGATCCCGCTGAAAGCCACGGCAAATTCGTCTCCACCGAGACGGGCACAGATTTCCGTCGGGCGCAGCACTGCGTTCAACCGCGCCGCCACATCGACCAGTACGTCATCACCGACACGATGCCCCCAGCGGTCGTTGATCGACTTGAAGTTGTCGAGATCGAGCATGGCCAGCCAGATGCCGGCTCCGCCGGCGATCATCTCCGACAACTGCGCACTGAATGTGTAGCGATTTTGAAGTCCGGTGAGCGAATCCACCTCGGCCAGCTCGCGAATGTACTCCCGTTGCTGATGAATGCGAGTGATGTCGGAGCCGACACCGCGCCACCCGCCGTCGGAAAGCCGGTTGCTCCCACGATGCCCCGACATCGACCACCGTCGAGATCGACCACCGATCCACACGTCCAGTTCGAGGTCACGGAATTCGTCACCGCTGTCAAGACATTCGACAAGTTGGTCAAGGGCACTGCGACCGGTCGCTGTTCGGTCGGCTCCGACGCTTCGGAGAATCTCGTTCATCGTCCGTCCACGAATCTCGTCGACCGGCAATCCGACACTCTCCGCAAAACGATGGGACACAACCACCGCGACGCCCTCGTCATCGGTTTCCCACAGCCAGTCCTGCGCACCGTCTTCGAGGTCGTTGAGTAGGAGTTCGACAAGATCGCGCTGATCTTCCGCAGTAAGTTCGGCTCGGAGGCGACGCTCGAAAACGGTTGCCAATACCAATGTGCCGCATTGGAGTGAGACGAGATAGACGCCGAGCAATGCCAGTAGCACCCAACGCTCCGGGCCCGGTTCAGTCCAGAACCCCCACGCCAGACCCCCGCCGACAAACAAGATCCACACTGTCGTCAAACCCCGGAACATGACTACCGGAACGATCCCTACTACTATGCCTCCCAACAAGATTGCCGTCAGCGTCAATTCTTCGGCAGCTTCGAGAAGCGGGAAGAGAACTACCGCCGCCCACGCCAGCAGCGCCCCCCACACGAGTACCTGAACCGCCATGACGACAAGGCCCGTGATCTCCCACGAGGGCTCGCGCGTCTTGAGCCGCGTCAACCAGAAAACGGTAAGCACGACATTTGTTGCAAGTATTAATGCCATCCACGTCCATCTGAACCAACCGGTTTCGACTGGTATGAAAGCCACGATAATGCTCAACGAACAAGCTGCGATGAGGAATGACAAGGGCATGACACGCGCGGAGTAGTGTAATCGGCGGAGGAGGAGTCTGCGATCTTCGTAGTACGACGCGGGGTCGCCGGTCCACGACGGGTCGATCAGATGAAGCAGAGTGTGGAATGCCTGCTGCCTCATCCCTGGGCTCTCACTCATGGTGCACCGACACGATCCGCATCAGTTGCTCGAGCGTCATCGCGTCACCCGCGACTCGACCCTGCACCGTCTGGACTTTCATGTCAGCAGCGGCCGCGAGTTGCTCCTCGCTGTCGACCCCCAGCATCACTGCCTCCAGGCCCAACGACTCGACCAAGGTCACAACGGCGGCAAGAATCGGCCATTGCCCCCGAACGGTTCCCGAGAATGATCGATCGACGCGGACGCGGGTGAAGGGCAGATCCGACAGCGATGCAAGGGACGAGAATCCAGCTCCGAATTCGTCGACGGTCAACGAAACACCAAGCCCGGCAACTCCACGCATCCCAGCCATAGCTCGATCCGAGATCGCCGATGATTCGGTGAGCTGCAACTCGATTCGACGAGCGAGAACACCCCATCTGCCCAATGCGTCTGCAACATGGTCGACAAGCCCATCCGATTCGAGTTCGCGCCCGGATACGCTGATCGCCAACCTGATGTCACCCGGCATTCTCGACGCAGCGCTACATGCCTTCTCGAAAAGCACTGAGCCGACGGTCGATGACAGTCCGGCGTCATCGACAACAACCATGAATTCCGTTGCGGGGACCATTCCCAGTCTCGGGTTATTCCATGTCGCCTTGACCTCTACCGCGACTATCGCACGCGAAGCCACGTCGAGCTGCGGCAGAAAGCTGAGCTCGATATCATCCGGGGAGATGCCATTTCCTATGTCTTCCAACAGATGTGCGCGCCTGGTCGCAATCAGTTGCATCGAATGCTGATACTGGAGGATTGTTCCTCGGCCCGATTCCTTGGCGGCGTAGAGTGCAAGATCCGCCGCAATCAGTAACGCATCAGCGGTTTGTCCGGGAGCATCCGGAACGTGGAAACCTATGCTGCATCCGATATCCAGCCGGTTGCCGGACACCAAGATCGGTTCTCGGAGAATATCGACGTAACTCAGCAAATCCGTGTGCACGCTGTCGTGATCGTCGACCTCTCGGAACAAGATTGCGAACTCGTCACCGCCGAGGCGCGCACAGAGGTGTGATGCACCGCCCACCTCCGCCATTCGTGCTCCCACCTCTTTCAACACTTCGTCGCCGATCGAATGTCCCAGCGTGTCGTTCACCGATTTGAAGTTGTCCAGATCCAGCATCGCCAGCGCGATCCGAGGTTTCCCCTGCTCCGAGTTACGCACGCTACGTTCGAGTTCCAGCCAGAAATTGTGCCGGTTGGGCATTCCGGTCAGTGCGTCGATCAATCCCATACGAACGATTTCGTCGCTCTGAATCTTCACATCGGTGACGTCAGAGCCGACGCCGCGCCAGACAAAATCGTCGGGTGCCAGCGCTGGTGCAGGTCGCCCGGACAGTTTCCACCACCGTATGGCGTCACGTACCCGCACCGGAAGCATGACGTCGACAAACGCGTCCTTTGCACTACGCGCCGTCTCGAGTTCCAATAACGCGTCACGTCCGCCTGGTAGGTCGTAAGACCCCAACTCGGCAAAAAGTTCCTGCCACGACACACCTCGCACCGCGGCAGGATCGATCCCGGCGTCGAACGCGAGTCTGCTGGGAATCCGCAAGAACCGACCTTTGCTATCGGTCTCCCACACAAAGTCCGCGGCATTACCTTCGAAATCGTCGAGCAGCATTTGTGCGACAGTGCGCTCTGCCGCGGCGCTGAGCTCAGCTTTGTAGCGCCCTTCGATATGCCCGGACACCACGATCGTGCCGGCGATCAGTGCACTTCCATACACCAGGAGACTGATCAGAAGCCGTCCGAATTCCGGGCCCGGTTGCTGCCAGAAAGCGATGCCGAGAGTTACCGTGCTCGAGGCAATCCAGATGACCCCCAGCGAGCGCAGCACCGCCGTGGCGAGTGCGCCCGCACCGATGATCGCCGCCATCGTGGCCGTCATCATCAGGTCACCGGCGGCGTCGAGAATCGGGTACAAGACAATCGCAAGCACTGAATAAAGAATGCCGGCTGCAGCAAACTCGAATACCAGGAAAGAAAAGGCGAGGCGATCGGACTGCATGATCGCTCCTCGCCTGACGGCAAAACCCACATACGCGCCGACAACGCCGACTACTCCGGCGGCAATCGGCCAGACCCTGAGCCACAGGCCGCCGTCTTCGGGAACGACATATATCGATAATCCGAACACCACCAGAAGGTGTACCGCTGAGGCCCACGGCAGCATCGTGAAGCTGACCGTGATCTGCCGGCTCCTGAGGTCACGACGCTGCGCCGCTGTCAGGGCGCGTACCTCGCCGAGCAGTGCCGAACGCGGTTCGAAAACCATCGAGCCCCCTCGCCCGTCTGACGTTGTGCGGACCGACCTATGTGCAGCCTTTCACCAATCGGGCAATTATGCCGTAACAAGAATCCGCGCATCGATATGGACGTCCAAGTGGCACTACGGTAGGAAACCACACGATTGCCTCGAAGTCAGCAAACTACGAGCGCCATCATGACAACATCATGTGAAATCGGCCAGCTTGTGCACTGGCCGAGGAGGCTCGGTAGATGTCCGCACCGTCGCCAAAATCGGACATCAGGAACAATGGGATCTGATCGACCATCAAACGACAAAAATCGCACAAGATCGCGCACCAGGTTCCACGATCGAACTCTTCGGGTTCAGAGAAGGACAACAACGATGGCAATCGACTACACCCGGCGCCCCTCGGAATCCACGCCCCCCACAGGCTCGGTCAATCTGAGCAAGATCACACTGACCAAGGCCGCACCGACGGTCAATCTCGCCAAGGCCGGCGAACGCCAGGGAAACATGCGCGTGAATCTCAACTGGTCACAAGGCGCCGCCCCGAAGAAGACGGGTTTTCTGGCCAAACTAGCCGGCGCGGGATCTGGCGCAGTAGATCTTGACCTCGGCTGTCTCTACGAACTCGCAGACGGCTCCAAAGGGGTTGTCCAGGCACTGGGCAACAGCTTCGGAGCGTTGAACACCCCGCCGTACATCATGTTGGACGGTGACGATCGCAGCGGTTCCAACACCGGCGGCGAGAACATGCACATCAATCTCGCCGACCCGAGCGTCTTCCGACGGATTCTCATCTTCGCGATGATCTACGACGGCGCACCCAACTGGGCCGCCGTCGACGGCGTCGTCACCCTGATACCGACCAGCGGCCCCCAGGTGGAAGTTCGACTGGACTCTGCGAGCAATCAGGCGCGCATCTGCGCAATCGCCTTCATCCAGAGTTCCGGGCAAGGCGTGAGCGTTACCCGGGAAGTGCAGTACATCAACGGCAGCCAGTCCGACCTCGACCGCGCATACAGTTGGGGCATGCAGTGGTCTGCGGGGCGTAAATAAGCAGGGACACAAACAATCAAGCGCTGCCGCTATTGCGCAATTTGTCCATATTTGACTCTCGAGTTGGCTAGGCTCGATTTCTGTGGGGTCAGACATGAGGGGTCAACTCGACACCGCTAGTGGGTCGGCCGTGCTATGTGCTTAGTCCGGTCGGCGGTGATGCCCCGATTCCCTCGAGATCGGGGCATCGCCTCACTCGATCGTCACGCACCTGCGCCGCACTTTCGCCATGTCACGTCTGGTTTCACAGCTCTCCGGCACGGGTACCAGGGAGGAAGTTCTCCGCGAGCTTCTCTAAAGACAGAACTGGTGATCCGGATGTGGGTGAAGCGAACCGACACAGCACTGATCGTCATCGTTGCCGTCATTCTCGGGATCATGGTGTGGATCTCGAGTGCTCACCTCGTCGCATCGATCGGGGTCACCGTCGCCGCTGCCACAATCTGCTGGATTGCGTGCGGATTCATCCACGGATTCCATTCCCCGAATTGATCTTCGGCATTGATGTCAACGAATAATCAAGTACCGCAGTCGACATCGATAATGTGGGCCAGTTTCATCGGAAGCTTTATTTCGTCCAGCCCTCGGACGGCGTAGGACTTCTCGCATAGCCGAATCGTCACGCGGGCACCGGGAATGACGCCGGCGTTCACCAGAAATGTGATGAGTTCGGGGTCGGACTGGGCATGCTCGGAGATGCACCGGACGATGCCGACTACAGGCAGTGTCGATTCCGAAATGTCGGCCAATTTTGTTGCTGCAACGGATTTTTCAACCGTGATCCCGAAGTGCTCCAACCCTGGAATGGGGTTTCCCCACGGAGACGTAGTCGGGCCACCGAGGATGTCGACGATGCGGCGCTCGGCGGCCTCGCTCATGACATGTTGCCAACGACAAGCTTCCCCGTGCACGAGTGTTGCCGGCATATTGATGATGTCGGTGAGCAGTCGCTCGGCAAGTCGATGTTTGCGAGTGACCTCGATGGCACGGATGCTTCCCTCCTCGGTAAGTCCGATTCGGTTATCGTCGTCGATCGAGACCAGACCGGCGCGTTTCATACGTGCCACAGTTTGGAATACCGTCGGCGCAGCTTGGCGCATTCGTTCGATCAGTCGGGATTGCCGCACCGGGACGCAGTCCTCGTTGAGGTCGTAGATGGTGCGCAGATACATTTCAGTGGTGTTGACGATTTCCTTCACGCGGCCGGGCGCCTTTCCAAACAGGAGTCGAGTTTGCTCGAACCGAGTGATGTTTCCGATACCGCACTTTGGTTGTGCCGCATCGGAGCAGGGATAGTAGAGGTGTGCGAATTCTTGTGGTGGACGACGACCGAAACGTCGCGGAAACTGTGCGGCGGATGCTCGTGGCCGAAGGCTGGGTCGTGGACGTGGAACATGACGGCCGCGCCGGACTGGAGAAGGCGACCACCGAACATTTCGACGTCGTCATTCTCGACATCATGATGCCCGTCCTCAACGGGTACGAGGTGGTACGGCAATTGCGTCGCGACGGTGTGTGGACACCCGTGTTGATGTTGACCGCCAAGGACGGAGAGTACGACCAGGCCGACGCCTTCGATTTCGGTGCTGACGACTACCTGACCAAGCCCTTCTCGTTTGTCGTGCTGATCGCGCGCTTGCGGGCGCTGGTGCGCCGCGGCGCACCGGAGCGGCCGGTTGTGTTGACTGCTGGGTCGCTGAGCGTCGATCCCGCAGCTCACGTCGCCAAACGAGGAGATGTCGAATTGACTTTGGCGCCGCGGGAATTCGGAATGCTCGAGTTCTTGATGCGACGCAAAGGCGAAGTCGTGACCAAAACCGAAATCCTCCAGTCCGTGTGGGACATCAATTACCGAGGTGACGAGAACGTCGTGGAGGTGTACGTCAGCTACCTGCGGCGACGGATCGACACCCCCTTCGGATGCAAGTCGATCGAGACGATCCGCGGAGTAGGCTACCGACTCGCAGCCGACGGCGGAGGTTAGTCGACCCACGGCGCTACCGGGAGCCTGAATCCGACAACGGCCCCACCGCCGGGTGCGTCTGCGACAGTGACGCTTCCGTGGTGCGCCCGCACGATCTCGTCGACAATCGCCAGACCGAGACCCGAACCGCCACTGCTGCGTTCGCGGACGGTGTCCAGACGGACAAAGCGTTGCAAGACCCGCGATTTATCGGCATCGGCAATCCCCGGCCCGTTGTCGGACACGGTCACACTCACGTGGCGCCGATCGGCATCGACGGTTATTGCGAAGTCCAGACGGTCACGGGTGTGACGGGACGCATTGTCCGCGATGTTCCGCAAGACTCGAGCAAGTTTCTCACCGTCGCCTTGCACCCGCACAGCGCTGATCTTCGCGGTAATCGTTTGGCGGCCAAACGCTTCGAGGCGTGCAACCTCGGCGCTGACCACTTCGTCGAGGTCAACGTCGGCCAGCCGCAACGGCACTCCGTGCTCGTCGGCGCGCGCCAGGAACAGCAGGTCCGAGACCATTCCCTGTAGCCGAAGCGCCTCAGGCATCATGACCGTCGCCACGGTATCCGGGTCGATGGGCTGCTGCGTTGTTCGGGACAGATCAAGCAGACCCACCAGTGTGGTCAGCGGACTGTTGAGCTCGTGCGACGCGTCGTTCACGAAGCGCATCTGCTCTGCTCGGGCAGTGCCGATGCGGTCGAGCATCGCATTCATTGTGGTTGCCAGAGTGGCGATCTCGTCCCCGGTATCGGGTACCGGCACCCGCTGATCAAGATCTCCGCCGGTAATGTCGTCGACCTGTTTGCGAATATCGTCAACCGGTTTCAGTGTCCGGGTGACAAAGTAATAGGTCAGGACAGCTGTCCCGATCACGATGGTCGGGATCACCACAGCAGCCAGCGCGGCAACAAAGCGGAAGAGCGAGTCGAGTCGACGCTCCGCCGCGCCGACCTCCACTGTGACCGGTTCGCCCCCGGGAGCGAGTACACCGATAAGTGCGCCCCGATACAGGGGGCCATCCGGGGTTGTTTGCAGACCGCTTTCCCGTCGTTCCTCGCCAGGATTCATCCCCGAGGAGAGCGGACCGGCCGGATAGCGCTCCCCACTGAACACCACGCGCCCAGCGTCGTCCACCACCTGGATGATGTCGACGTATCGGCTGTCGGTCAGCAACGACTCGTCGAGGCCGGCGAGCCCCTTCGACTCGACAACTGCCGCAATCTGCCTCGCGCGGGCAGTTGTTGCCACGTCGGCGGATTGCCGCGACGACTGGTGCAGGGCGTAGAGCACTGCCCCGGCCGCAACAGTCAACGTGAGTGCCATGAGCAATGTCGCCAGCACCGTCAGACGGGTACGCACAGGCCTGAGCCGCCGCCGAATGCGGCCGGTCCACGCAGTGAGTGAGGAGTGCACGAGTCAGACAGTAGCCGCGCCATGCGGTCGATCCGTAGTGCAACTCAGCGTCCCCTAAGTATTGCTGGTCCAGGATGCATTCTGTGCGACTTGCCGAGGTGCGGTCGTCACCACACAAATCGAAGGGACACCATTCATGGCTACTCGTACCGGGCACCGCCTGGCCGTTGCCGGCACCATCGCCGGCCTGTCGGCACTTGCCCTCGTCGTCAACCCGGCAATCGGCTCCGCGGCAATTACCGGCGGCGCATCCGTGCACGCAAACGCCGGGGCAGGCACCATCACCACCTCGATCACCGGACTCAACACCACCAAGGCATTCGTCAAGTGCGAGGGCACCGTCTACCGCGCCGACGCCACCATCCTCGACTCGACCACCAAGGTCGGCTCCAGCTACCTCGTCGTGGGCGACACCATGGTCGCCGGCCAGATCCTGACCAACGCCTCCGGCACCGGCACCTCCGCCGTCTTCCCCGACGGTGAATACCAGGTCCGTACCAAGTGCAAGGAAGACGGCGACACCGACTACCAGGACCCCATCGCATCGGTCCGCGTCACCGTCACCAGCACCACTCCGCCGGCTACCGGTTCGCTTGACCCGTCCGCACTCATCAAGGGCCTGCTCGACGGCGTACTGAGCCAGTTCGGCAGCTAGAGCGTCTGACTGCACACGCGGCGCGAACACCACACAGTCGAATCCGAACGAAGGAACCCGTCATGACAAGGATGCCCGAGCGTATTCGCGCCGCGTACAACGCCGAAATGTACGACGTCGGAACTACCAGCGACGACGCACAGAAATGGATTCACCTCGAGCAGGCGCACATCTTGGCGCAGCCCTACCCGTGGCCACATACGCGCAATCACATCGCGATGCTCACTCTCGCAGTGCGACAACGTGACTGGAGTGAAGCTCGAGGTCAACTCGTGCGGATCGTTGTTGCTGCGCCCGGTTCCGCTCTGCGCCGCTACCCCTCCGGCAACACCGGACGCACTACTGCTGGGCTCACGACACCGATGCCGATACCGGATCATCTGGCCAACCTTCTCACCAATTCGACTTAGCCGACCCACCACTGGTTTCGGTGGCGACTCGAACTGGAATGGCCAACCCGCAATGCGGGCGGCGACTGTGCGGACGCCACGACTGCTCGACGTTGATCCGTGCTACAGGGGCCGCTCACCAACAGCGGCCGGCCTGGCCGGAAACGACAGTTACAGCATCGCCGAGACGTCTTGACGATGCGATAGTTGGTGGGCGAAGTACGGCGTCGACCAACTCATTCGATTTGACCGAATGCGCTTGTTTCGGAGTCCAACTCGGGGCACAGTCGTCAAATCAAGACTCCAGCTACCCGGGAGCACGACAGTCTTCTCGATGCCGGATACACGCGCTAAACCGTCATCGACTCCGTCGCACACACTCGATGCACTGCCGCGCAGTGGGTAGCGCCTCCAGTCTGGCGTCTGCAATCGACTTCTGGCAGACCTCACAGATTCCGTATTCACCTGACCGGAGGCGGGTTGTCGCCGCATCCAAATCCCGCAATTCGGCTTCGGTATCGGCAATTAGAGACGCGATTTTGGCCCGCTCGAACGCGATAGTCGACCCCTCGGGATCGTGTTCATCGTCGTCAGTCGTCCAGCGGGAACCTTCGATTATGGATTCGAGTCCTTCGCGGAGTGATGCCAATCGGTGCTCTGCCCGCCGCCGTTCAAGGCCGATGGTCGCGTGGAAATCCTGCATCATTGTATTCAACGCTGCCCGAGCACCGCGCACAATGCGTGCGATCGGCTGGTCGGAGAGCTGCGTACCCTCTGCGTACCGAAGCGAAATTGGATGAACATCCGAGGCTTCGAATCATGCGGTGAGCTGGTCTTTTTGGTGCCCCCAGTCGGACTTGAACCGACACTTGACGGATTTTAAGTCCGTTGCCTCTGCCAATTGGGCTATGGGGGCCTACCTGTTGCTGCCGGTTTCCCGACAACAACAGGGATCACACTATCGTGCGCTCAGAGGCATCGTCATCAGACCCACCGATCGTGATGCCCATCAGCACTATTGGGCGGTGCGAAGCGGGATCGACATGGCAATACCGTCGAGGATGTCGTGCTCGCTGACCACAAGTTCTGTGATTCCCGCCTTGTCCTCGAAGGCTCGCGCGAGGATGGTCGTGACAATCGCTCCGCCGCCGATCACGTCCACGCGACCGGGATGCATCGGCCCGAAATTTGCTCGCTCGGCGCGTGGCATCGCGGTGAGTCGCTCACACACGTCGATCAAACGGCCGAAGGAAATTCGGGACAAGTGCACTTTGTCTGCGTCGTAGTCCGGCAGGTCCTGCGCAATTGCCGAAAGCGTGGTCATTGTTCCCGCAACACCAACCAAGGTGCGCGCTTTCTCGATGGGTACCACCGAGAAGGCTTCCGCAAGCTTGGCGGACGCGAATTCTGTTGCCTCGGAGACCTGTTCATCGGTCGGAGGATCGGAATGCAGGCACCGTTCGGTCACCCGAACACAGCCGATGTCGGTGGAATACGCAGCCTGAACACCAGCAGAGTCGCCGAGAACCAGCTCTGTGGAACCGCCACCGAGATCGACCACCACAAAGGGGCCTTCAGACGGATCGAGCTCTCCCACAGCGCCACTGAAGGACAGTCGTGCTTCCTCGTCTCCGGAGATCACCTCAGCGCCCGCGCCGGGGATCACGCTACCCAGCACTTCCTGCGTCATCGTGAAGAAGTCGTCGCGGTTGGATGCATCGCGCGTCGCCGAGGTGGCAACCATGCGAACGGCACTTGCTTCGGCGTCGGCGATCATGCCCGCGTACTCGACCAATGCGATCCGTGTGCGTTCGATGGCTTCGGGAGCCAAAGTTCCTGTTGCGTCGACACCTTGACCGAGGCGGACAACCCGCATTTCACGGCGGACGTCGACCAATCGTCCGTCTGCCCCGACATCAGCGATCAGTAGGCGGATGGAATTGGTGCCGCAGTCGACGGCGGCAACGCGCACTGTCACTTCTCGGGATCTACTGCGTCGTCGATGCCCGGCCAGTCAGCGGGAATGGCGGTGCCGCGCAGCTTGCCCTTCCCTGCCAGAGCTACCGACTCGTCACCGAGCGGATTGACGCCCGGCCCCTTGGCCAGTGAATGCGCCATCAGAACGTGCAGGCACTTGACGCGATCCGGCATCCCGCCGCCGGCAAAGTCGGTACCGAGGGATTCGATGGCGTCACGCTCGGCAAGATACGACTCGTACGCACGGCGGTACGCGGCAGCCAACTCAGGATCCTGCGTCAGGCGCTCGGTCATCTCACGCATCACACCGGCAGATTCCTGACGGCTGGCCTCCGCGGTCAGCCGGGGATCCGTCAAGTAGTACAGCGTCGGGAAAGGTGTTCCGTCAGGAAGTTTGGGAGCTGTCTTGACCACGCCGGGTGTGCCATCGGGACTGCGGTACGCAATCTCGAGCACTCCGCGCGGCTCACGGCCCAACTGAGCTGCGACGGCGTCAAGATCGGCCTGCGCGACGTGAGGGGAATTTTCGGACGGCTTGCTCACCCGGTGGGTACTCCTTGTTCTTCTGACTGCTCTGTCGGCATCACCGGCATCGGCGCCGGTGTTGCCTTCGTTTCGGGAACCACTGGTGGCTCCGAAATCGTCTGCCACAGATCGCGATACCACGGACCTGTCAGCGGGGCTTCTTCAACTTGCTTCTTCTCGGGTTCTTGATAGTCACCGGGAAGTTGTACCTGGAACGGCGTTTCGCCGGGCTTGACGTACCGAAGACGTTCCCGCGCAAGAGCTTCGATATAGGCGGGATCGTCGAAACGCGCATTCTGCTGTCGAAGCGCATCAACTTCCGATTGGAGAACGCGTCGTTCGGCAGCGATCTGAGCGGCATCGGAACGCTGAGAGATGTACGTGCGCAACGGCACCGCCAACGTCAACGCGAGCATCAGAACGACCATCGCGAGAACGACCGCCCGGCTGGTCGAGAGCCCGAAGACCGTGTGGTCGGAACTGGGCAATCGCGACCAGAACTTACGCGTCGACGCCGTCGTTGACTTGGTTCCGGTCGACGCTGTTTCCGTCGTCTCGGCATCTGTACCGCGTGCCCGGCGGGTGCTGCTGGATTTCGTGCGACGAGCAGTGTCCGCGCGCCCGGAACCACGACCCCCCGGACTTCCTCCGGGGGATCGTGGCTTACCGCGTTGTGCAGACACTGCTGATACCTAAATGCGTTGCTCAGGCCTCGAACGCGAAGCGCGGGAATGCAACCTCGCCGGCGTAACGAGCGGCATCACCGAGGTTCTCCTCGATGCGCAGCAACTGGTTGTACTTGGCGACGCGCTCGCTACGAGCCGGCGCACCCGTCTTGATCTGGCCGCTGCCGACGGCAACTGCGAGGTCCGCAATGGTGGTGTCCTCGGTCTCGCCGGACCGGTGGCTCATCATCGTCTTGTAGCCGTTGCGGTGAGCGAGGTCGACTGCGTCGAGGGTCTCGGTCAGCGTGCCGATCTGGTTGACCTTGACCAGCAGTGCGTTTGCCGCGCCCTTGACGATGCCCTCTTCGAGGCGCTCGGGGTTGGTGACGAACAGGTCGTCGCCGACGAGCTGAACCTTGTTGCCGATCTGGTCGGTGAGTGCAACCCAGCCGTCCCAGTCGTCTTCGTCGAGCGGATCCTCGATGGAGACGAGCGGGTATGCGTCGATGAGTTCGGCGTAGAACGCTGCCATCTCGGCCGCCGTGCGGTTCTTGCCCTCGAACTTGTAGCCGGTGCCGTCGGTGTAGAACTCGGTAGCTGCAACGTCGAGCGCGAGCGCGACATCGGTGCCCAGCTTGAGTCCGGTCTTGTTCACGGCAATCGTGATGAGGTCGAGAGCTTCCTTCGTACCGGCAACGTCAGGCGCGAATCCGCCTTCGTCTCCGAGGCCCGTGGACAGACCCTTCTCCTTCAGGACGGACTTGAGGGAGTGGTAGACCTCGGCACCCCAGCGCAGGGATTCCTTGAAGCTCGGTGCACCGATCGGAGCAACCATGAACTCCTGGACATCGACACCGGTGTCGGCGTGAGCGCCACCGTTGAGGATGTTCATCATCGGAACAGGCAGCACATGAGCGTTGGGGCCACCGACGTAACGGAACAGCTCCAGGCCCGAAGACTCCGCTGCGGCGCGGGCAACTGCCAGCGACGCACCGAGGAGTGCGTTGGCACCGAGGCGAGACTTGTCCGGAGTGCCGTCAGCGTCGAGCAGCGCCTGGTCGACAGTGCGCTGTTCGGTGGCGTCGATACCGATGATTGCGGGCGCGATCTCGCCGAGAACTGCCTCGACTGCCTTCTCGACACCCTTTCCGCCGTAGCGAGCGCCACCATCGCGCAACTCGACGGCTTCGTGCTCACCGGTGGATGCGCCGGAGGGCACTGCTGCCCGGGCGAAACTTCCGTCGTCGAGCAAAACCTCAACTTCAACCGTGGGGTTGCCACGGGAATCAAGGATCTCGCGAGCTCCGACCTGCTCAATACTGGCCACTGTGTGGTTCTCCTTCGATGGGCTTCGCATTGGGGCGCACTCCGCGTGCGTGGACATTAGGACACACACTGCGTGCATGGGCATTGGACCACGATCGTGCCGGGGCCCCCGTAGTGCCAGCACACAGCCTAACCGCAGCGCGCGAAGGCTTCTTTATCGACGCGCTCACACAGGCCTGAACTGCGGTCATGATCGTTCACGCCGGCCGCGTTCCCACGGAATACGCCGACGCCCGATCGCGCACGAGCGCGAGGTAGTCACCGGAGAGGTTGTACGCCATCAGAGCCTGCTGCCAACCTTGCGCGGCTGTCAGGTCTCCCCCGCGGGCACACAGATACCGCGCCGCGGTGAGGGTGGCGTCGTCGATATTGTCGGGATCGACGCGACCGTCACCGTTGGCGTCGACGCCCCACTTCAACCAGGTTTCCGGGATGAACTGCATCGGCCCCATCGCTCGATCGTGTACGGAATCTCCGTCCATGGTGCCGCCGTCCGTGTCGGGGATCTCGGCCACACCCGGCCCACCGTCGAGTGGAATGCCGCGAATGATCGGACTGACCTGACCCATCGCGTCCACCGCGGAACCGTCGTAGGTCCCGTGGCGGCTTTCGACGCTCCCGATCCCGGCGAGCGTGGTCCACCCGATCCCACAACCGGGCAACGTTTCGGCCATCACGGCTGCGGCGTACCCGTACGCCTCGAGAGCGGTGGTGCCGATTCCCACGTCACTACTGAGCCCGGCTGCCCAGTCAGCAAGCTGATCGGCGCTGCGGCCGGGTGCATTGATATCGATCGGCGGTGTCGGCGCGCCGACTCCCGGAGGGATTCCCTCGGGAATCGCAATCTTCGGTTCGTTGGATCCACACGCTGCAATACCCACTCCGGCAAGCACCGTTCCGGCAGCTATCGCGGCGACGACGCGCACGACGCGCCGGGGTCTCGAGGTCTCACCAGTGGTTCGGTACACCCCTCCATCATCCACACGAGTCGACCGAACACTCGAATTCAATAGTAAAGAGAAGCAAAAGGCCAGGTCAGAATATGGATACCAGCCGCAAGGTGGAGTATCTTCATCGGAGTTAAGGCTGTCCTACTATCGGCCGCTTCCCCGGAGCAGCCACGCGTCCTCCAGCGAAGGAGCCACCTGTGTCCGTGTCGGTACTCGCTGCCTCGAGCAGTCCGTCAGTTGCCACGCAGCTATTCGGCAGTGGCCTGATCGGTCTCCGCGAAGGCCTCGAAGCCGGCATCGTGGTCATGATCCTGGCCGCGTACCTCGTCAAGGCACAGCGCCGGGATGCACTGAAGTGGGTGTGGCTCGGGGTTGTCGCCGCGGTGGCGATGGTCGCGATCATCTTCTTTGCCATACATTACGGAACCTCCACCGTCGACGGTTTGACTGCGGAAGTCATCGCCGGAGTTGCGTCGCTGATCGCCGTGGTGATCGTGACCGCGATGGTCCTCTGGATGCGTACCGCGGCCAAGAACATCTCCGGCGACCTCAAGGCCGGCATGGAGAAAGCCCTCGTCGCCGGACCGATCGCGATCCTGACACTCGCATTCTTTGCCGTCGGACGCGAGGGCGTCGAGACGGCGCTGCTCATGGTCGGCTACGCCGAGAACACGGCCGGTAGTTCCTGGCCGCTCATCGGATTGCTGCTCGGCATTCTCCTCGCTGCCGTCCTGACTGTCGCCATGTACTTCGGGGCGCTACGTCTCAACCTCACTACGTTCTTCCGCTACACCGCGATCTTCCTCATCGTTGTCGCCGCTGGAATCCTCTCGTACGGCATCCGCGCCTTGCAGATCGGAAACGTCCTCCCCGGAGTCGAGAACATCGCGTTCAACCTCACACCGGACTACGACCCGTCCACCTGGTACGGCACCGTCCTGGCCGGCATTTTCAACTTCCGCCCCGATCCGACGGTTCTGCAAGCGACCGCGTGGGTCGTGTATCTCGTCATCGTGCTGGCGCTCTTCCTGCGCCCGCAATCTTCGCCGGCGCCCGTAGCCGATACAGCTGTCCCAGCGTCCGACAACAAAGAATCCTGAGAGGCATTTCTCCGATGCGCAAAACCACCCTCGTGCTCGCGGCGGCAGCGGTGCTGCCCTTGTCCCTGGTCGCCTGCACCGAAAAGTCGACGTCGAGCGACGGCGACATCATCGTCACCGCCACCGACGACTCGTGCGACGTCAGCGCCACCACAGCCTCGACGGGCAAGTCGACATTTCAGGTGACGAACAACGGCACGAAGGTCACCGAGTTCTATGTCTTCGCCGAAGGTGACCGCGCGATGGGCGAGGTCGAGAACATCGGCCCCGGACTGACGCGTCAGCTCATCGTCTCTCTCCCCGAAGCCGCGACGTACCAGCTTGCCTGCAAGCCCGGCATGGTCGGAACCGGCATCCGCCAGGACTTCGTCGTCACCGGCGACTCGCTGGCAGCCACTGACGAAAGCGGCCAGCTCGCCGAAGCCGCCGACGGGTACCGCCGATACATCCGCAGTCAGATCGTGGCATTGCAGGACACCGCCGCGCAGTTCGTCGCGGCGGTTCAGGCCGGCAACATCGAGCAGGCCAAGGCGCTGTTCCCTGTCACTCGCACCTACTACGAGCGCATCGAACCCGAGGCCGAGAGCTTCGGTGAGCTCGATCCCAAGCTCGACTTGCGCGAAGCCGATCTCGAGCCTGGCCAGGTCTGGACCGGCTTCCACCGCCTTGAGAAGGACCTGTGGGTCACCGGTCTGCAGCCAGACACCAACGCCGTCGCAGATCAACTGCTCGTCGACATTCAATATCTGGCAGATCAGGTGAACGCCGAGGACTACTCGATCGATCCCACCAAGATCGCCGGCGACGCTCAGGGTCTGCTCGACGAGATCTCGACATCCAAGATCACCGGCGAAGAAGACATCTTCTCGCACACCGACCTGTGGGATTTCCAGGCCAACGTCGACGGTTCACAGGCCGCGATTGCCGCTCTGAATCCAATTCTGCAGGAACGTAATCCAGAACTCGCCCAGCGCATCTCGGATCGATTTGCCGACCTCGACGCAGCACTCGCGCAGTTCCGCGTCGGCGACGGATTTGTTTTCTACGACTCGGTCACCGAAGCTCAGCGCCAGGAGCTCTCACGCAAGATCGACGCTCTGTCCGCAGAGGTCAGCCAGGTTCAGGAAGTAGTTGCGGGGTAGTAATGACTGATTCACCAGAGGGCACACCTTCGCCTGAAAATGCAGCACCGCAGGGACTCTCACGGCGCAAATTGTTCGGCGCCGTGGGAGCGGGCGCAGTCCTGGCCGGCACCGGCGCAGCAGTCGGATGGGTTGCTGCCGATCACAACTCCAGCACCGACCACTCCGACGTGGTGGCTTTTCGTGGTGAACATCAGGCCGGCATCACGACACCCGCCCAGGATCGTATGCACTTCGTCGCGTTCGACGTGACGACGACGTCCCGCGACGAACTGATCGCCTTGTTGCAGACCTGGACGACGATGGCCGAGCGAATGACCAAGGGTGAGGAAGCAACCGAGGACGGCGCAACGGGCGACAGCCCGTACGCACCGCCGAGTGACACCGGTGAGGCCCTCGACCTGGCTGCCTCACAACTGACGCTCACCATCGGCTTCGGACCGTCACTGTTCGACGACCGATTCGGACTGGCAGACAAGAAACCTGCTGCCCTACTCGACCTTCCACATTTTCGGGCCGACAATCTCGATCCGACGCGCAGTGGCGGCGACATCGCGATCCAGGCCTGCGCCAACGATCCACAGGTCGCAGTTCACGCCATTCGAAACCTCGCGCGCGTTGCCTTCGGAACGGCATCGGTCAAATGGTCACAGCTAGGATTCGGGCGAACTTCCTCGACCTCGACTTCGCAGGCGACACCGCGAAACTTGTTCGGATTCAAGGACGGAACCGCCAACATCAAGGCCGAGGACCCAGCGGTTCTGGGCGAGCATGTCTGGGTTGACGGCGCCGACGATCAAGAGTGGATGGCGGGCGGATCATTTCTGGTCGCCCGCCGCATCCGGATGCTGATCGAGCAATGGGATCGCACAGTCCTCAACGAACAGGAAGCCGTCATCGGCAGGTCGAAGCGCAGCGGCGCTCCCCTCGGCGGAAAGGACGAGTTCGACGAACTCGATCTGGACTCGAAAGAAGGCCACGACTTCGTCATCCCCGCGGACGCACATGTCCGTCTGGCGTCGTCCGAGGAACTCGGCGGAATCCAAATCCTGCGGCGCGGATACAACTTCACCGACGGATCCGACGGGTTCGGCCACCTCGACGCCGGCCTGTTCTTCGTTGCCTACTGCCGGAACCCTGTCGAGCAGTTTGTTCCGATGCAGCAAAACCTCTCACGGCACGACGCTCTGAACGAATACATCCAGCACGTCGGTTCTGCCGTCTTCGCCTGCCCCGGCGGACTCTCGGGCGATAGCTATTGGGGCTCGAAACTTTTTGCATAGGAAGCTGATTCGACACCCGTCCACATCGCTATCTCATCGTGGAATCGTCGCACCGAGTACTTGTCGTAGGTATTCGACCTGACCGTATTCACACGATCGATCTCGTGTATGCACTCTGCGATCGCCTCCCACCTGTCATCGTGAAAATGCAGACCGTCAACGCCGTGTATCACCGTCTCTGCGGCGCCTCCGGTGCTGTTCGTGATCAGTCGTGCGCCGGCTGCCATGGCCTCCACCGGCATGATCCCGAAGTCTTCGATCGGCGGAAACACGTATGCCAGCGCCTGCTGATACAAAGCGAACAGCAAAGCGTCCGACGGTCGATGAATAATCCGTACTGGCACCGACGCTTCAGCAGCCATTTCGCGCAGCCGCTCCTCCTGGGGCCCCGACCCGGCAATAACAGCCGCAACGCCGGCCTTCTCCGCGGCACGAATAACCCAGTCGAGTCGCTTGTACGGAATAAAGCGCGATGCGCCTAGAACAAACACGGAGGGAATGCCGGAAAGTAGCTGGAGTTCATCCGCCGTCAATTTCAGCCTCCAGTCGTCAATAGCGACAATTCGATCGACATCGACGGGTGGATGAATAACCTCGGACCCAATACCCCACGCACGTTCGATGCGTTTGCTGACAAACTTGCTGTTCGCTGCAAAGGACGCACCTTCCGATGCGCGCTTACGATCGATCCGTCGCAACATCGGTGAAGCAATCCGCGCCGAGAGCGAGTTACCCCGCTCGTCGAGCTCTGGATTCCACACATATCGCGCAGGCGTGTGAACGTAGACAAACTTGCGTAGTTCCGTCGACGCTCCCGCGAATGTTGCATGGTGAGCGAATAGATGAGAGCTGATCAAAGCGAAATCGTAATCACGATTCTCGAGGCCACGCCACGTGAACGGCATCGCCGGAAGTGCCAGCGCTTTCCTGCCGCGCAGAGGCGTCCCCGCTAGCACGCTTTCGCGGACCTTCGTCGCCGGATATCGATCCGGGGCATCGTTCCAGAGGCAGTACACGTCCGCATCCGGGTAGCAATTGACAAACTCGTCGAGAACCTTCTCCGCTCCCCCCGAACGTTCAATCCATTCATGGACCAGAACACCAGCCATTTCGGACTCCAGTACGCGTCAATTGTACGGTTTGATACTTATCGCCGGTAAAAGCGCGATCAAACAAACCGATGGTATGTTTACTAGCAACATACAGGCAACCTCGACCGCCGGACTCTCTCCTCACGGTGAGGTAGGCAACAGCACGTCAATCTTCAAAGTCGGCAGCCCACAACACGGAGTGATCACTATCGAGACTCAATTGGCCACCTGGTTCGGCCCGACAGAGGCACCACTGCTCGGATTCATCCATGTTCCAACGTCGGGCATTGCACGCGAAGCGGTCGTCCTGTGTTCCCCCATCGGCAAAGAGCACATCGACACCTACCGCGGAATTCGGCTCCTGGCCGACGAACTGGCGTCCCGGGGAATAGTCGCGTTCCGGTTCGACTACGAGGGTGTCGGCGACTCTTCAGGCAATGAGGACGCACCCGACTCGATGAATCGATGGCGCAGCAGCATCGTCAGCGCAGTTGACTTCGTCCGCCAGTGCGGCGCTCAATCCGTCAGCATCGTCGGTTTGCGACTCGGCGCGCTCTTGGCCGCTTCAGCGCTCGAAGACTGCGGGGCAATCAATTCGGTGATCCTCTGGGATCCGGTTACCAACGGGCGCAAATTCATTCGGGAGCAGCGAGCCTTCTACTCCATCAGCGTCGGCGACGACGATCCCACTGACCCGCGTGTGTCGATCATGGGTGGCGCATTAGCACCCGAATGCGCCGACCAACTCACCAATACCCAACTGAAATACCCATTCCCGGGAAACCCGCAGACCCTCCTTGCTGTTCGGTCCTCGATGACGGACAGCGTCGCGATCACCAAACTGACAACGGAACTACAACCCGATGTGCTGGTGCTCGAGAATCACGAGGCATTTACGTCTCCGCCAAGCTTCTACGTCGACATCCCATACCGCCACATCGACGAGATCGCCGAATGGATCGACCGGAATGCACCGACGGCGATGCATACCGTCAGCCCCACAATCGAACTCACTGCGCGGGTAGCAGTGACGCCGACGGGTGGCGACGTCTACGAGTCACTCGAACGAGTTGGCGCGGATCAACTGTTCG
This sequence comes from Rhodococcus sp. KBS0724, assembly GCF_005938745.2. Classification (NCBI taxonomy): domain Bacteria; kingdom Bacillati; phylum Actinomycetota; class Actinomycetes; order Mycobacteriales; family Nocardiaceae; genus Rhodococcus; species Rhodococcus sp. KBS0724. The sequence goes on along the minus strand of NZ_VCBX02000001.1, from coordinate 1,641,534 downwards.
CAATCCGGACTCATCCCGCAACCTCGGACAAACACACCTCCATCGACGTCCCGACTACTTCTTTCGGAAAACCCGAACGCGGCATGGTCTTCTTCACAACTGCGATAGAACACCGCATCGGACCTGGACGCTCTTGGGTACACATTGCACGCGATGCGGCCGAGCACTCCGTCACCAGCCTGCGATTCGACCGACGTGGCGTCGGCGACACCGGACATATCGACGCAAACAATCCAACGTCGGTGTATTCACGCTCTTCTGACGAAGATGCGCTGACAGCAGTCACCGCCCTTGGCGCTGCACCTGAAAACGTGATACTCGCGGGATTGTGCTCGGGCGGATGGACTGCGGCGTCGGTGGCCCTGCGGATTGGCGCTCGGTCGACAATTCTTGTGAATACGATCTTGTGGTCGACGCGCAGGAAGCGGTCGCTCACCGACGCGGTACTGCCCGAATCCCCGAAGATCAATTCGGGCGGCGACACAACCACACCACCCTTACGCACGTTGATCAAGGCGCAACTTCAAGCCCGTCTTCCATATTTCGCATGGAAAATACTGGGACACAGGGGAATAACTCAAGTTCCCGAAGTCTTGCTGGACGCATTGCATAGGCGTGGCATCCCGACAAAAGTAATTCTCTCACCTGCTGATGCCGAGTGGTTCCGTCAACAGCGAGGAGACGAGGGCATCGCGCGCCTGACTCGCCGTGGATATACATTCGACGCCGTCATGGCAGAGGTCGGCGATCACCCGTCGTATCATCGTGACCTTCGCAGCGTCATCCGCCGAGAATCTATGTCGGTGGTGGCAAAGCAATTCGGAAGAACTGCAACACAATCGGCACACAGACCCCCGACGAAGCGGTCAACCGTGTGAACCCGGTGATCATGGCGCTCGGTGCGGTGGCCGCAGCCCCCGTAGCGTTGGCCCTCTATCGTCGGCCGCAGCGTGGACTCCTCCTTCTCGCACTTTTTGCGCCCCTTCACGGACTATTGGCGATCATCCCGAGCGGGCAATCTTTCGCTGGCTGGAAGGAAGTCCTCATCCTGCTTACGCTGTTGAGCACCTTTGTCAGCCCCAACCGTCACCGTGTTGTGCACCCGTCGATGCCGTGGTGGCCGGCCGCACTTGCCTGGGTTGTCCTCGGGTCGGCGTCCGCCCTGATCCTGTCCGGGATCGGCGGGCTGGGTTCGATCAAGATCACCTACTTCTACGTTCTGATCCCGGTCATCCTCTGGAGAGCGCCCTTCACACGGTCGGACCGCGACCATCTGGTCACGATTCTGATGGGAATGGGCATTCTCACTTCCGTGATCGGCCTGCTTCAGCAACTCGTCGGTCCGGAGTATCTTGTCGAACTCGGCTACAGCTACACCGAACAGATCAGAATTACCGGTTCGCTGCTGCGTAGTTTCAGCACGTTTACCGGACCATTCGCATTTGCATTGTTCGTCAGCCTCAGCCTGATCGTCGGTACTTCCGTCAGCTTGGCGGATCCGAAGCGGTTGCGGAACATCATCTTTCTCGCCTCAACTCCGATCATGATTGCCGGGATGGGCGTGTCGATCGTGCGCGCCAGCTACATCGCTTTTGCTGTGGGCATCTTCTGTTTGGCGATCTACCGCTACCGCTCATTGCTGGTCGTCTTCGCCGGCATTGCCGTTACAGTCCCGGTTGCGCTACTGCTCGCGCCGTCTTCGATTGTCGCACCGTTGTTCTCGTCGTACAGCCTCTCGGAACGCGGCAATGGTTGGTCGTCCACGATCAGTTCGCTGTACGTCCATCCGCTCGGCCAGGGACTTGGCGCCACCGGATCGGCAGCTGCGAAAGCCGCTGAAATCGCTCACCCGATGCTGGACACGCTGACTATCAAGGCAGCAACGACGCTGGGTTTGATTCCGTACCAACCCGACAACTACTACATGAAGGTCGCGGTCGAACTCGGCCCGATCGGGATGTGGATATTTCTCCTGCTTCTGATCTCGGCGACCGTCACTGCAATCCGAAGTTCTCGGGTACTTCGGGGCCAGGACAGCGCGTTTGCCTTGGGTGTCGGCGCCTCCGTCATCGCCGCAGCATGCGCGTCGGTGTTTGCCACTTACTTCGAGATATTCCCTCTCGACCTCTATTTCTGGTTACTGATTGGAACCGTGGGATGCGCATTGAGTCAACACCACTCGGACGAACACAAGACGTACGTTCGGAGGTCTCCTTCGGAGCAATGGCTCTGCGCCCCGGAGGTGGAGGAGTCCAAACCTACGCTCGTGAAATCCTGAAAGAAATCGCCTTACAGGTCGATGGAACAGTGAGGTTGAGCGCGGCAATCCAACGCGATGCCGTCTCCGAAATTCCGTCGTCGCTCAGCGCGATCGAGCGGCCCGTCGTCGCCGGTGTTCGTAGGGCCGCCTGGGCAATGGTTCCGGTTGCCGGGTCCACTTTGTACCACAGCCTCGACGTGGATCTCCCGATCAGGCAAGCGGGAGTTACGGTCTCGACGTTTCACGATATGTCGGTGTTCGATGTCCCATGGGCATTCAGCAAGTTCCGCGGGGCCGGAGAACGGCGGCTACTCTCACGAGCCCTACGCAAAGCGGACGTGCTCATCGCGGTATCCGACTTCACTGCCGAACGAATCAAGGCTTTCAGTGGTCGAGCGGCAGTGGTCACCCCATTGGCCCCCGCACCGTGGGCAGTCGTCCCCACCCCTGATGCAGTCGCTGAAGTTCGTGTACGACTGAACCTGCCCGATAGATTTGTGCTTCAGGTCGGCACGATCGAACCCCGAAAGGACGTCGCACTTGTTGCCGATGCCTGCTCGGAACTTTCCATTCCTTTTGTCCTCGCCGGTTCCGGCTCTCGCGGACCCTCGGCACCGAGTTCTGCGATTGGGCTCGGATACGTTGCAACAGAGGATCTCCCAGCTCTGTATTCCGCAGCCACAGTCGTTGCGTACGCCTCACGCTACGAAGGTTTCGGGCTACCTCCACTCGAAGCCATGGCCTGTGGCGGCGCTGTCGTCGCCAGCGCAGTCGGTGGCCTCCCCGATTTTATCGACGATGCCGCGATACTGGTGAAGACCCATGACAAGAACTCGTGGGTGCGTGCTCTGCGCTCGGCGATCAACGATCCAGAATGCAACCTGGCCCTACGAACCGCCGCACCCCAAGTCGCATCACGACTGACCTGGGCACGAACTGCCGAACTCACCGTCGGTGCATACCGACTCGCTGGATTGAGTGTGTGATGTGCGCTTCATGACAAACCGCCGCGAAACGGACGGCGAATACGTATCGCAGCGAGAATTCGCGGAACTGAGACAGGCCGCACTCGAAACGTTCGCACAAGAACGACGCGAACGAGAAAGCAAGATCCACGAACCGTCGACACCCGAATTGACCGCGAGCGCAGCACGCCGTAGCACCGTCATCATGTTGGGGAGCAGGGTCGCGGTAGCGACAATGGGGTGGATCGGCTCGGTCCTGATCGCTCGCGCCATCAGCCCCGAGCAATTCGGACAGTTCTCGTTGATCTTCGGCCTCCTCGGATTATTGTCCGTCATCACCGATCTCGGAGTCGGTCGAGTTGTCCTTGCGAAATTGGTCGAAAGCAATCCCTGGGAAATATCGCTGGTAACGACTGCCTTTATTTCGCTGCGTGTCGCCCTGGGACTACTCGGGTACATCCTCGCTGTCGGCTACGTCTGGTTATTGAATTATCCGACGGAGGTCATCGAAGCGACAGCCGTTGCCGGCCTCGTCGTTGTTGTCGCGACGCCGAGTCACGCACTGTCCGTGATGTATCAAAGCCGCCTCAAGATGACGTACGTAGCGGTCGCCGAAGGGGCCGGACAACTTGCTCAACTGATCGCAACCATCGCAGCGGTTCTATGGCAACCCATCCTGATCGTCTTCGTGATTCCGGCAGTGATCAACGAAGTGGTTGCCGCCGGAATCAAGATTCGAGGTGTCCGCAGAGGAATTGCGGGCCCACTTCCGGCGTCGCGTGCTCAATTTCGACGTTGGAAGGAAATGCTGGTCGAGGCAATTCCGCTGAGCATCGGATTTGCTTTCATCACACTACTTTCCCGTGTAGACGTACTCATGCTCGGACAACTCGATTCTTTCGAGTCTGTCGGGTTGTACAGCATCGGATACAAGTTCGCGGATCTCCTACAGATCGTCGCAATCACCATCGTCACGCCTGTGACGACGCTCCTTGTGTCGTCGTGGCCCGACAAACTCGACGCATTCCGGGAACGAAGCCGAGAAGCGTTCATTGTCCTGGCCGTCCTGGGTGGCGCATCCATTGCCGCTTTCTGGCCGGTTGCCGCAGAGGTTCTTTCACTGCTGTACGGCGAGAGATTCACTGTTGCAGGCACTTCGACACGACTGTTGGTACTTGGCGCGTGCTTCTCGATGTTGACACAGCTCGGTTTGATGATATTGGTCGCCAGTGGACGACATCGGACGTATCCCTGGGTGGCGCTCGGCGGTCTGAGCGTCAATATCGTGCTCAACTTCACCCTCATTCCACGACTGTCGTTCAACGGCGCCGCCCTGGCAACGGTACTGACCGAAATACTTCTGTTCGTTGCGATTTGGACGGTGATCTTTCGGACACTTCCAGTGCACAAACTGTTTCCAGCAGTCCCGTTCACTGCTACGTCCGTCGTGGGCGCACTGGTCGCGGTAACGGGAACGTTCTGTGTCGAACGTTTCGACATACCGTGGCTGATCGTGGCCGTCGTCGCGCCAACCGTCGTCATCGGAATCCTCGTAGTACTCCCCATCTATGGCGGAAAACCCCTGTTGTCACTCATCAAACCTGGTGGAGAAACCCCATGACTCGAACGTTGATCTTCGTCAGCCATACCGGTGAAGTATCCGGAGCCGAACTCGTCATGATCCAAGTAATGACACTTGCACGAGAACGTGGTTCCAGGGTGATATTGGCTTGCCCGAACGGCCCACTGCGAGAACGCGTCACCGGTATCTGTGAAGTTGTCGAACTACCCGCCCTCGGACTGCGGGGAGAGGGCGGCGTCAGTCGAATTCTCGGCATCGCCACGGTGGCGAAGAACTGGCGGATTGCCGGACGTGTCATTGCCGCCCGCGCGTTGGCCGAGAACGCCAAAGTCATTGTCAACTCACTGTTTGCCTTGCCGGCGATCAGGCTCGGCCGTGTGAAAGGCGGTGCGACCTGGCTTATCCACGATACTCTGTCCAACACCAAACAGAACATCGTCGTACGGATTGCGAGGCCATCGATACGACGCGCGGTTGCCGTGTCCGGACCCACTGCAATACCTGTACGCGCACTTGGCATTCCCACGAGTATCGCGCGACTCGGCGTTGCGGTGCCTGCCGATGCTGCGAAAATTCAGTCGCCCGCCCGGCGCATCGTGGGAATCATCGGATCCATCACTCCGTGGAAGGGGCATACCGTTCTGCTGGACGCCGTTGCCCGAATTACCGATGTTCATCTCGAGATCGGCGGCGTCCCGTTCCCCGGAGACGAACCGTACGCCGAAACTCTGCGCAAACGGTCAGAGGAGTCGGACTTGCTGGGGCGCGTCAAATTCCTCGGATATGTCGACTCACTGTCCACCCTGAGAAATTGGGACCTGGCCATCTCGGCCAGCACGTCGCCCGAAGCCAGCCCATTGGTGGTACTCGAAGCGATGAGCGTCGGAATAGCAGTAATCGGAACCGATCACGGTGGAACCAGCGAGTTGTTAGCAGGTGGAGCAGGTTCACTCATCCCTGTCGACGACCCGAATCGCCTAGCCGCAGAAATCACCAGGCTTTTGGACGACGATAAGGCGCGATCCGCATTTGCGCGCGCCGGACGAGAAAAGGTTGTCGATCGGTACGACATACAAAAGAATCTTCCGGCACTACTCGAGGAGCTCATTCATGACTAAATTTCTTCGATTATCAGTCGCCGCGATTGTTCTCGTCGGTATCGGGATTGTCGTGCACTCGTCGGTTCCGGCGTTAGGCCAGCCGTGCGCAACGGCTCCTCCAACAGACAACACCGGTATCGCTCTCGGATCCGGTTACACCGCATTGGACCAATCCGAAATGGAGAAGGTGGTCGAAGATATTCGAGCGTCCGGCGTGAATTGGGTCAGATTCGACTTCGACTGGTCGTATATCGAATCGACTCAGGGAAGCTTCGACTGGTCAGGTACCGACAGATTGGTCGAAACGGCGACAGATGCAGGGCTCGAGGTGCTCGGTCTGATCACCTACACGCCGGAGTGGGCGCGTGATCCTTCCGTCGCCGAATCTGACAGCCATACCCGCCCCGAGGACCCGAATACATTTGCCAACTTCGCCGGCCTCGCTGCGGAGCGCTACGCCAATTCGGTGACTTCTTGGGAAATCTGGAACGAACCTAATCTGCGCGCGTTCTACAACCCGGCGCCCGATGTCACCTCATATGCCGAACTTCTGACCGTGGCGAGTACCTCGATCAGAGAATCGCAACCGAACGCGACCGTCGTCTCCGGCGGGCTGTCGCCGGCGACGGATAACGGCACCGATATCAGCCCTACAACCTTTCTCACCGACCTGTACGAGGCCGGGGCCGGCCCGCAGTTCGACGTCGTCGGGATGCACCCGTACAGCTTCCCGGCACTACCCTCCGATTCGCTGACACAGAGCTGGAACGCGTTTTATCGAATGCGACTCATGCGCGACACCATGATCGAGAACGGCGACGAAACCAAGTCGATCTGGGCAACGGAATTCGGTTCCCCAACCGGCGACGGCCCGGACGCCGTCACCGATGCGGTCCAAGCCGACATTCTCCAGGATGGCCTGAATGAGGCTCGAGAGCTCGGATTCGTCGCAAAAGTATTTGTGTACAGCCTCCAGGACCGCGGATCCGACACAAGCGATCGCGAACAAAACTTCGGACTCCTGGATGTGAACTCGAATCCGAAACCTGCAATGGACGTACTGCTCGCTGCCAACGAAACCGGAGGCTGTATCTGAAATATTTCGCAACATTCATCTGCAGCCCGTAAAAAACGGACAATACCAACCGGCGCATTTCCACCGACTACACAAGCGGGCATAAGTACTGAAGAAAAGACCTACCGCCCGCCAACCACTGAGCGAATTCGTGCAATTCTGATGTTCGTCGGATTCATATGCGAAATCCGGAATATCCATTTTGTCAGATATGCCGATTTCGCAATCCCGTGGAAGGAAGGTGGTCGGCGTGCGTCGACTTCGATTACCACTCGTGTGCGCGCTACTACTGACGATCGGATCGTTGAGCGCCTGTGCACCCAAACCTGTACCAACAACAACGACATCAGCCCCGCCGGCAGCCTGCAGTTCCGTCGGGTTGGGTATCGCGGGCGGAGCGCCACTGAATTGGCTTTCACAAGCCGATCTGGACACCGAGTTGAGTGCCATGAAGAACGCGGGCACGACCTGGCTTCGCTTCGACATCGACTGGTCTGCCGTCGAACCGACCAAGGGGCAACAGAACTGGGCAGCAACTGACCGTGTTGTCGATCGAGCCAGGCTACAAGGATTGAGTCTCGTCGGCATCGTCACCTACACCCCGGTTTGGGCCCGTGTGGCCGGCGCAACCGATACCCACGGTTACCCCGCTGACACTGCGACATTCGCCAAGTTCGCTCAGCAAGCAGCACAACGCTATTCAACGAGGATCAGCACCTGGGAGATCTGGAACGAGCCGAACCTCGTACAGTTCTTCCGCCCAAAGCCAAACGTCGACACGTACGCATCGATCCTCAAGGCTGCATCAACCAGTATCCGAGCAGTCCAACCAGGGGCCAAGATCCTCAACGGCGGATTGGCACCCGCAGTCGACAACGGCTCCGACATCTCACCGGTCACCTATCTGAACGCCCTCTATAACGCTGGGGCCAAACCGTACTTCGATGTGTTTTCCATCCACCCGTACAGTTGGCCGGCATTGCCATCCGACGCATCCACGTCGAGTTGGAACACTTTCTACCGGATTCGTTTGATGCGTGACATCATGGTGAAGAACGGCGACACCGGAAAGAAGGTCTGGGCAACCGAATTCGGCGCTCCTACCGGATCTGGAGCAACTGCTGTAACTCCGCAATTGCAAGCCAGCATCATCTCCGACGGATTTGCGCAGGCACAGGCACTCGGTTACATCGAACGCATATTCATCTACAGTATGCGTGATCGCGGAACCAACTCCCGAGACATCGAGCAGAATTTCGGTTTGGTGACGATCAACTACACGCCGAAGCCTGCGCTGGACGCAGTCAAGAAGGCAATCGGGGGTTGCAGCGCCCCCAAGATATGACCCCGATTCCCGGTGGGCCAATTTCCCGGTAGGTCAATCCGATTCCCCCTCGGCACCTTCATGACGCAGTAAGCCGACGCGCGTCACGGACTGCCCGTTGCGAATATCACTTTTCTTCTTGTTCATCAACATAATTCGCTCGGTGGGTGCCTCGGAGTTGATGTCGCCGGAGTTGATGTCGCCGGAGTTGATGTCGCCGGAGTTGATGTCGCCGGAGTTGATGTCGCCGCCGTCGGTGGCGGCATCAACTCCGTCGGGCGCACCGTCACCATCCTGATCGGTTCGCGGTACGGCCGTTTCGACACCAGTCTCTCGGGTCTTCTTGGCGGCAGACGCAGGCAAGCAATTTCGTTCGATTGTCACGGTCTGTGCATCGATCAACTTCCCGCGGTCTGTGCGATCGACGGGCTTGATCAGGTTAACTGAATGTGCTTGAGGCACAGCCACAGGCGGGACCGACATGGGCGGTGCGGGGGATCCAGGCTTAGGTCGTGGACTCGCTGGAGACGATGTGTCGCGTCTGCCCCGAAATCGCGACAAGGTTACTAGTTCGATGAACGGTTCGGGCGCAGCCGGACCGACAAGCACCAGCGAGCGTGTGACATCAACTTCGGCTAGAGCCCTGAGGGTATCGACGAGGTCTTGCTGCTGCGCCTTCCGGGCCGAGACGACCACAATGGCGAATTCCGTGCCACTCGAATCGATCTTGCTCCACCATTCCGATTTCAAGGGGTGGATGGCTATCCGGGATTGCAGATTTTCCGGCACGTGCCACGAGTTGGTGTCGACGCCGTCCCCCAGCAACACGAGCACATCGTCGCCCAAGCTCGCTCGCTGGCTCAGCGTGAGAGCAACATTCGACGGAATCTCGGCGACGGGTGTGTGCTGTACCAGCAATGATGCACCAAACTTTTTGGAGGCTCGCCGGGCCCACGCATCGGTGACCCGAGAACTGAATCGTCCACGGCAACCCACAAGAATCTCTGCCACCAGTATCAGAACGACCAGGAACACCACTGCAGCTTCTGCCAAAGGTTTCGGCGCTACCGGTAGACCGGTCCCGGTCGGTGCCGACAACAGCTGTAACCGATCCGCGGCGGAGTCGGAAGCACGTAGTTGCCTGAGTTGCTCGAGCCTTGCATCCAGGTCAGCTGAGGTGGTCGGATCTGCGATCGGTGTCTCGTCGTTGTCGATGCTCTCCTGACGAGCAGCCGCGAGCTGTGAGTTGAGCCGCGCAATGTCGTCAGTCAACGTTTTGGTGCGCAGTGCAAGAGTTTCGGCGTTGCGTTGAGCCTGCGCATCGCTCAGTATCTCGACCACGGTGCGAGCGAGACGGTCGGCCTCCTCCTGGCTGGATCCGGTCGCCTTCACCAACACCAGGGCCGGCGACGTGCCGGGAGTAACCGTGATGTGACTGGAAACGTCAGATGCCGCCCAACCGTTGTCCATCCGACTTTGGATACTGGCAACTACTGCGCTATCAGAGGATAGGGCGATGTATGGCGCAACCAGTTGCCCCAAATTTGCATCGCTGACGACAACCTGGGCACCTGCTTGTACTTCGGCAACAATGTCCGATTCATAGACTGGCGACTCACTCCCCCGAACAAGATACATCGCGCCGCCGGCGATCAATGCAATCATTAACGCGGGCAACATCACCCGTGAGAGATTTCGAACGTGCGCTACCAGATCGAATGTCGGCGGCACGCCCAACTCACGACGAATCGCTGCGTCCCTAGCCCGCGCATCTGACACGTCGAAACCTCCAATTCGGCCCTACAGTTCAAGATCAACAATAGGAACCACAAGTTTGCTGAATCACCACAAACATACCCGAAGTACGGTAATCAGCTACCCAGCAGGCACCAAGGTTTCGGCGACTCCGGGCAATACCTGACAATTCCGGCGCCGACGAAGTTACGCGGTCCGCGCAGCGATACGATCCCAGACCCGCTTTGCCCGTGGGCAATCCGCAATGACATAAAACCGGCATATCCCCGGGAGGTTCATCTCCATCAATATCGGGTGCCTCGATCCAGGTATTGTCGAGCTATCAGAAAAATGTCGAAAGCCTCGAAGATCGTGACAATCTCGGTATGCGCGCTTGCCCTGACAACCGCGGCAGGATGGCCGCTCTACGTGTCCCCGAAGATCGACGAACCTCGAGTTGCCGACGCCGTCGTGGTACTCGGCGGCGCACACGACGGTCGCGAAGAAGTGGGACTCGATCTGGTACGACGTGGATACGCACCACGGATCATCTTCTCCAATCCCTACCGCGACAACGACAAGAAGATGCAATCGATCTGTGGCGGGTCATTCGATTTTCCGGTCGATTGCTTTGTGCCTTCACCTTCGACGACAGAGGGCGAAGGACTCGAAATCGATCGGCTGGCACGCCTGAACGGTTGGAAAACTGTCATCGTCGTGACCTTTGTTCCTCATATTTCGCGCGCCCGATTCATCATTTCTCGGTGCTATTCGGGGGAACTACTGATGGTCGCGAGTCGTCCCGACCTATCCATCGGTGCCTGGGCATACAACTACGTCTACCAAACAGCGGGGTACCTCAGAAACCTGCGAGCAGGTTGCTGAGGTATCCGCTTCACTGTGCGTGCACGGGTCGTGTCTCAGTAAGCTCCGTCGCTGCGGACCACCGCTGAGACCGTGCGGGCGATGATCGAAAGATCCTGCGCCACAGACCAGTTCTCCACGTACGAAGAATCGAGTCGAACTGATTCTTCCCACGACAGATCACTCCGACCGCTGACCTGCCACAGCCCCGTGATTCCCGGCTTCACGAACAAACGACGAGACACTTCATCGTCGTACATCTCGACTTCGCGTCGCAACGGCGGACGCGGACCGACCACACTCATTTCACCGCGTATGACGTTGAAGAACTGTGGAAGCTCGTCGATACTCAACCGGCGAAGAATTCTGCCGATCGGCGTGATTCGCGGATCCTCACGCATCTTGAACAGCACTCCACCGGCGCCCTCGTTGTCGCCCATCAGATCGACGACCTGTTGATCGGCACCCGCAACCATCGTTCGAAACTTGTACATGGGGAACGGTTTTCCGTTCAGTCCGATCCGTTCGGCCTTGTAGAAGACCGTGCCTTTAGACGTGGTTTTCACAGCAAGTGCGGCGGCAACCATCACCGGCGCAACAAGCAGAAGCATCGCAGCCGAGAACGCTTTGTCGAATGCCCCTGACGCCCAGCCGTTCGCGCCTTCGTATCGCGGACGCGCAACATGCATCAGCGGGATTCCTGCTACCGGCCGGATCATCAAGCGGGTCATGGACACGTCTGCGATGACCGGCGAAACGACGAGGTCGATACCTTCAGCTTCCAAGTCCCACATCAACTTCCGAATTCCAACTTGGCCGAGGTCTTCGGTTCCCGTAACGATCACGGTGTCGGCATTGCTCGCCCGCATTGCCTCGATTACTTCGAATTCATTGCCGAGCACGGGCACACGTGCGCCGTCGACAACAATGTGATCGTCGAGGGCCGTCGATCGTCGTGGAATGCACACGCCCACAACGTCGTAGCCTGCTCCGGACTCTCGAACGAAGGATCTGGTAGTCGCAACCACGGACGCATGACCACCGACCAGCAGAACTGAGTTGCGGCACAGGCCCGCTGAGCGCTTCGCCTGAATACGGCGGCGCCACAGGTAGCGACCAAGTATCAGGGCCACCAGTCCGAGCGGCAGAGCGATCATCAGATAGCTTCGCGCAATTTCGATCCCGAGAAGAATTCCCGCGAGCGCGCCCAACCCGAAAACCTGGCCGGTGGCCAGGACTACCCGCTCGTACTCGTCGCGTCCATCGCCCAGCATCGCTTGATGTCGACTGCGTCCGCGCGCAAGCACTGTCATCCACAGAACGCCCAAAGCAATTGATGCAACCACCTTGAGTAGTGTCAGCCACTCGATCGGGTTGGGCCACATGCTTCCAACCTGCGCGAGCGCGATCACGAAGGTGACGATGACCGTATCTGTAATCGCTATCCTTCGTCTGTACGCACGCCGCCAGTCCATCCGCAGTTCTGCGTCCACCCGCCGTGTTCTCGGCTGGATCCCCACCTCGGCATGAACGCTCATGATCATCAGTCTTTCGTGTCTACATGCGGCGGCACCGGCTACTTCGAAGTCCGTATGGTGGTCGCTGATCGTTAACCAACCCCGGAGCCAAGCACGGCAACACCCCGCCGGCTGCCGTACCTGGCCTCTCACAGTGCGGAAACGAACTGACGATCATTCACCCGGCATCATCGCCGTTCAGGCGACTATTCACTGGAAAAACGACCACAGGTTCCTCGTTCCGTGCATAAACATACCTCAGGTTTGTTTTCTTCGCACACGCCCGCACCGAGCTATTGGAACGATTGCCAACTAATTACCGGTCAATCATTTCAAATCGGACGAAATTGCGAGTCAGCGGGATTCGGATTCGCGCGCGCGAATCTCGTCGATCAGCGCGCGCAGTGCACCGGCTAGCTCCGCATCCGCTTGCGTGCACTGCGCAACGAGTCTCGCCAACTCCTGCTCGTCGATGACGTCACTCACTCCAGCTTTCTCTGCCCGCGCCCGAACCTTCGCGGCAAGGAGGATCGGGGGTTGCGACGTGGCGATTCCGTCCATCGCCGAAGCCCGAGCCTTCTCGGCAGCTTTCAACTCTTCCCAGGCGCGCTCTTGCTCGGCAATATCGACCACACCCAAACTTCTCAGGTGAGGGCTTCGATGGATCAACTTTTCGATCAATGCCGCGGCTACGTCGTCCAGGTCGAACACATGGTGGGCTTGTGCAATCCGTGAATGGAAGAGAACCTGCAGCAAAAGGTCGCCAAGCTCCTCACGAAGGTCGATCTCGTCACCGCTGCGGATGGCGTCGAGCACTTCGTACGTCTCCTCCACAAGGTAGACCGAGAGGCTCTCGTGAGTCTGTGTCGCTTCCCATCCGCCACGGCTCCACAGCCGATCCATGATGGACGCCGCCTCGACGAGTCGATCACCCTGAACAGGCACCGCCCGGATGATCTGCACCCCGGTTTTCGCCTGTGCGGGTACTTCCGCGTAGCCGGCGTCCAACGTCACGACCACTGCGGCGTCTGAAGTCGACTTCGGAAGCGCATCCCGAACCGACGCCGGCACAGTGTCGTCGATCCGGATCGGTCCGGACAACAACGAGAGTGCCGCGAGCGGAAAAACGTGCGGGCGCAGCGGATCGAGCAGAACGATCGTCGATATCTCGGTCACGACCGGCTCACGCCTCCATCACCACGGCACTCGCAGCACGACCGTCGATCGCCAGGATGAAATCGGCAATGTACTGCAGCAACTCCACGTCCCGTAGGCGATCGGAACCCACTCCCCCGGTTCGCGGCAGTGGCAACTGCACCAAGCCTGTCGTAGCCCGGTACTGCGCGCTCGGATAGATACGCTTGAGCCTGATCTGCTTGGAATCCGGCAGCGACATGGGCGAGATCTTGAGTTGAGTACCGGTGACCGCCACTTCCTCGAGTTGGTACTCGCGGCACAGCAGCCGCAGCTTCGCCACCGACACGAGTCGACGCACTTCTTCCGGTAGCGGCCCGTACCGATCGACCAGTTCTTCGACCACGGCTGCAATACCGTCGGAATCGGTTGCGGCAGCGATCTTTCGATAACCCTCGAGCCGAAGCCGATCACTGGTGACGTAGTCCGGCGGGATGTGCGCGTCGACGGGTAGGTCGATGCGAACCTCCTTCGGGCCCTCGTCGGTTGTAATCGGGAGCCCGTCAGCGGCAGCGCGGTAGGCCTCGACAGCCTCACCGACCAGTCGGACGTACAGGTCGAACCCGACTCCGGCAACGTGTCCGGACTGCTCGGCGCCGAGAACGTTACCGGCGCCGCGGATTTCGAGGTCCTTCATGGCAACGGCCATACCGGCGCCGAGATCGGAGTTCTGCGAAATGGTGGCCAGGCGGTCGTATGCCGTTTCGGTCAAGGGCTTCTCCGGCGGGTACAGGAAGTATGCGTATCCGCGTTCCCGGCTGCGCCCGACGCGGCCTCGCAACTGGTGGAGCTGTGAGAGCCCGAGGGAATCGGCGCGCTCGACGATCAACGTATTCGCGTTGGAGATGTCGAGCCCCGTCTCGATGATCGTGGTACATACCAGGACGTCGAAGTCTCTCTCCCAGAATCCCTGAACCGTTTTCTCGAGAGTGTCCTCGTTCATCTGACCGTGGGCGACCACAACCCGCGCCTCCGGCACCAGTTCACGGATTCGCTTGGCAGCCTTGTCGATCGAGCTGACGCGGTTGTGAACGTAGAACACCTGACCGTCGCGCAGGAGCTCACGCCTGATGGCGGCGGCGACCTGCTTGTCTGCATAAGCTCCGACGTACGTCAGAATCGGATGACGCTCTTCGGGCGGGGTCAGAATGGTGGACATCTCGCGGATGCCGGCCATGCTCATTTCCAGCGTACGAGGGATCGGCGTTGCCGACATGGTCAGCACGTCGACGTGAGTTCGCAAGGATTTGATGTGTTCCTTGTGCTCGACGCCGAATCGCTGCTCCTCGTCGACGATCACCAAACCGAGGTCCTTCCACCGCACCCCGGTCTGCAGCAGGCGATGTGTGCCGATGACGATGTCGATCTCGCCCTCGGCCATGGACGCGATGATTTCCTTGGAATCCTTGGCGTCGGTGAAGCGCGACAGTCCGCGTACCTTCACCGGGAACGACGCCATTCGTTCCGTGAAGGTCTGAAGATGCTGCTGCGCAAGCAGAGTTGTCGGAACTAGAACAGCCACCTGCTTACCGTCCTGCACCGCCTTGAACGCGGCCCGCACAGCGATCTCGGTCTTGCCGTATCCGACGTCACCGATTACGACGCGGTCCATCGGGACGGCTTTCTCCATGTCCCCCTTGACTTCACTGATCACGGTCAGCTGATCGACCGTCTCGGTGAAGGCAAAGGCGTCCTCGAGTTCCTTCTGCCAGGGAGTGTCCGGGCCGAATGCGTGGCCGGGGGCTGCTTGGCGCGCAGCATAGAGTTGCACGAGTTCGCCCGCGATTTCGCGAACTGCTTTGCGTGCCTTACGTTTTGTGTTCGCCCAGTCGGATCCGCCGAGTTTGCTCAGCGCCGGCAGCTCGCCGCCCACGTAGCGCGAGAGCTGATCGAGCGATTCCATGGGCACGAACAACCGGTCCCCCGGATGCCCACGCTTGCTGGCGGCGTATTCGATGACCAGATACTCGCGCCGCGCCCCGCCAATGGTGCGCTCCACCATTTCGACAAATCGGCCGATACCGTGCTGGTCGTGAACAACCATGTCGCCCGCGGCAAGTGCAAGCGGATCCACCTGGTTACGACGCTTGGCCGGCAACCGCTTACCGTCGCCCACCGCGGCAACTCGATTGCCGGTGAGGTCGGATTCGGTGACAACAACCATTCCGGGAACGTCGCCGTCCCCGTGCAGAACCAAACCGTCGTGCAACGATCCACGCAAGACCGAGACCTGACCGCGGGCCGGAACCGCTCCGGGCTCAGCCATTGTGGCGGGAACCTCGGCCTCACCAAGTCGTTCGAGGACGCGTTTTGCCGTACCGGCACCGGCAACAACCACCGCAGCGCGTCCGCCGGTGGTCACGTGCGCGCGGAGGCTGACGAACAGCTCGGCCAGAAGATCGTCCGACCCACGTACCTGTGGGGCAGGCTGAATCGGGAGTTCGAGTTCCTCGCCACTCCCCGATGCCAGCGGGCTGACGCTCCACCACGGACGCCCGCCCGCTTCGGCTGATTCTCGAACTTGGCGCAACGACCGGTAGGCGGAGGCGCCGAGCCCTGAGTCGCCGCCGCCGAGGATGGAGGTGTCGAGTGGCGCCGCGCCTCCGATGGACGCCGCAGTCCACGACGCTTCCAGGAACTCCTGCCCGGTGCGCACCAAATCCGTTGCACGGGTGCGCACTTTCTCCGGGTCGCAGAGCAGGATGTGGGTTCCGGCGGGAAGAACATCGGAAAGCAATTGCAATTCACCAGGTTTCAGGACCGGAAGCAATGCCTCCATGCCTTCGACCGGAATACCCGCTGAGATCTTGTCCAGCATTTCCACCAGGGAGGCGTCGGCCTGGTTCTCTGCGGCAATCGCCGCGGCCCGATCCCGAACGTCTTGGGTCAACAACAATTCACGGCACGGCGGAGCGATGACGAGGTCGACGTCGATCTCCGGGAGCGAACGCTGATCGGCAACGGAGAAGTAGCGCAGTTCCGAAACCTCGTCGCCCCAGAACTCGATGCGAACAGGGTGATCCGCGGTCGGTGAGAAGAGATCGAGAATGCCGCCGCGCACCGCGAACTCGCCGCGCTTGCCGACCATGTCGACGCGTGTGTACGCCATTTCCACCAGCCGGACCAGAACCGACTCGAAGTCGATCTCGGTGCCGACGCGCAGTGTGATCGGCTCGATCTCACCCAATCCGGGGGCCATCGGCTGGACCAGAGAACGCACGGTCGTGACTACAACCCGCAGCGGCGCACCATACGAGGAATCGTCCGGGCGAGCGAGGCGTCGGAGAACCTCGATGCGTCGCCCGACGGTATCCGCGCTGGGAGAGAGTCGCTCGTGAGGCAACGTTTCCCAGGACGGGAACTGTGCAACCGACCCGCCGATCATCTCCGTGAGTTCGGCAGTCAGATCGTCGGCTTCACGACCCGTTGCTGTTACCAACAGCACCGGTGTTCGCGATGCAAGCGCGGCCGCGATGAACGGTCTCGCCGGTTTCGGCGCAACGATGTCGAGGGTGGCTCGACCGATCGCCTCGATCACCGACGTGAAGGCCGCGTCTGCGAGCGCGGCCTCGGCAAGGCCGGCAAGCGAAGTCTGGGCAGCGGGCAAGGCAGTCAACGAATGCGCTCCTCGGCGGTGACGGCGAGCTGCGGACGAACAACCCGAGCGTCACCCACCAACGGTGGCGTGACGCCGAGTCGATTCTATCCGCGAGCGCGCCCTACCTCCGCGGAACCCGCTTGGTGGCCGCTTGGCGAGGTGGATCGGCAACCGACGGCGGACTGACCGGGGCGCTGGAATGGGAATTGAGTGCTCGAACGCGACCGATCACCATCTTCGCCTGACCGGTGCGACGCAGCCTCACCGTCCGCGCACCACCTGGTGCGAGATGAAACCAGGAATCTTCCGGCTCGAACCCCTGCAGATCCAGCGACACGTATTGCGCCGTACCTTCCGAGGTGACGTCGACAACCCAGCCGTCGCCGACGCTTCGGGCGATGGCAGCGAGGCCGACTGTGCGTTCGAGGGGTCTGGCCGGGCTTCCCAACAGGTGCACAACCTCGTCGATAACCACGCCTTCCTCGCTCTCGAGAGTGATGGTGACGGCGTCGTAGTTGCGTGGCCCGAACTTGAAGACGTGTGTGAGATCGGTGAATCGCCCCACCGCCTCGTCTACTGTCAGACTCCGTTTCCCGTGGGCGTCGACCTTGACGGGTGCGACCACATCGACCGGCACCACACCAGACCTGCTGTGCGCGCGGATGCGAATTTCGGCGACCAATGGGTCGCCGGTCTCGTTGATCACGTCGAGTCGGAGTCCGTCCAGGCCGTCGTCGGTGACGATGAGGGCCACTGGTTTCGAATATCGACGCAGCACGTACCACGGAGCTTTCGGTGTGCCCTGCCAGTCGAGAACACCCCACCCTGGACCAGGTTCGAGATCCATCAATGCCAAAGTCAGCGCACCGTCACACCCGGAATCTGCTCGACGCCAGTAACCGAGCGCTGCGCCGAAGGCCTCGCAGATCGCTGCGCGCCCCAAGTCGAGATAGCGCTCCGGGTCGGACCAGCGAACCTCGCTCGGATCTTCGCCGAACAATGTTGTGACGTAGTGATCACGAACGTCCTCGAAGTCCCAGGACGACCCGTTGTCCCGTGGCACAGCGGCCTTCCACGACGGGTGGTGGCCCGCTACGGACACCGAGCCGAACTCGTTCTCGATGACAGTGTTCGACGGCGGAATGGAGAACGCCAGGCACTCCGTAGCGAATCGCACCCGCGCGCTCAACACGTCGTCGAGTGGACGCCGGTACCCACCTATTCCGAAGTAGTGGGCGATTCCGGTACCTACGTGAGTGGCCAATGTTTCATGCTCAGGCGGCGCCGACGGGGACGAGGTCACGTACGCGAGTCCCGGTGCGATTTCCTCGAGCAACGCAGGCAAGCGAGAGTGAACGATCGAGATGTGCTGATCGACCAGACCGAGCATGGTCGGTTGCTGTTCGGTTTCGCTGCCTCCGCAGAAAACTGCGAGCGCCGGGTTGCCACCGACCTGTTCCACGAACGCACGTACCTCAGCGGCAAAGAGTGCAAAGAACTCGTCGGTGTCCGGCGGATCGAGGGTCGCGAGCATCGCGTCCTGCCAGACAAGAATGCCCAGCCTCGCGCATTCGTTCCAGAAGTGATCACTCTCGTAAACCATGGTTCCGGGTACACGCAGCATGTTCACGCCGGACGCTGCACAACGTTCGAGCACCGACGTTGTTTGCTCCTCGCCGCGGAAGGCGACCGGATCGGTGGGCACCCACACCGATCCCCGGCAGTACACGTCGACCCCATTGACCGATACCCGAAATCCACCACCGGTTCGATCGACCTCGATACTACGAAACCCGATGTGCCCCAATCGGAAAACTTGTCTTCCTACCTCTATCGACACTGGGTATCGATGCGGCCGACCGTGCGTGTGCGGCCACCAGAGATCCACATCCGGAATTTCGACGACGCCCGATACGACGGCGAGTCCGCCGTCTCGCGATGTCACGGTGAGGGAACCGCGAACGATTCCGACGGTCACCGGCACTGCTGTAACGTCGTGGGGAACACCCGTGAGACGCGCCGAGATCGTGACGGCCCCGGACGCTCCGTCAGCGGTGACGTCGAGAGTCCGAGACACGACACTTGCCTTGCCGACATCCAACATTCGAATACCCCGCCACGGTCCGACCGGCACCGGAACGCCGGAGAACACGGGCGCACTTCCCAGCAGAGTTGTACGTATCCATCGCAGACCCTGCTCACGCACGAGCGACGAACGCCATCTGCCACGCGGTCGACGCGAACTCAGAACATTTGCCAGAGAATGAAAGTGGATCGCGAGTGTGAATTCACTACTCTTGGCCACCTCCCGGGTTACGACTACTTCACCGGGAACGAACATGGAGTCCGAAGACAAGACAACAGTGTCATCGACCCAGACCTCCGCGCCTGCCGTCAGCCCCTGTAGCTGGAGCAGCCACGGACCCTCACCAGCCGTGGCAACCCTGCTGACAAACCACCAATCATTGACGTCGGCCGCTACCCGGCGTGCCGCGGCGGAGCCGTCGGATTCGCGGATCGCTCCGGCCACCGTGCCCGGCACCGTAGCCGCAAGCCATCCGGTCTTTCCCGACAGCTGCGTGGGATTCGCTATTTCACCGGGTAGCGTTGCAATACAGCGCCACTCGGCTTCTTCGAGAAGATCGCTGGCAAATTTCCGCGGCATCACACCAACCTGAGATGTCGCTGGGAATCAACTCCGACAATGGAGGTGATGATGTCCATGGACTGTGTCCAGGACACCGCCATCTCGTCGAGTTGGTCACGGGGATCCACGACGCGTCCCCTCGCCGCACGTGCCATCTGGAATTGGACGCTCTTCGCGCCGGCCGCTACGCTGCGGAACCCCGCTGATGCCTCTGATGTACCGGAAAACCCTGAAGCATCGAGAAATTCGCTGACATCGGCGGCGAGTTCAGCGCTGGCGCCGCACTGTCTGAGCAGCCCGAACGACCACAAATGGAATGCCTCCATGCCGGCTGTGCGGATCCATTCCGAATCCTCGACGACCCTGCGTCCCAGCTCTCGCACCGGATTTCCCGGGGGCCGAACTGCCACGTTCCGCCGCGCTACCTCGGCGATATTTCCCGCGTTCATCTCGTGAACGGGCGAGAGTCGGACCTGCTCGACATACGGAACGAAAGGCGGAATGCTGGAACGATCGAGATCGAACACCCCGGAAAAATCGTCGCCCCGAAGTACATAATATCCGCTGTTGTGGAAGTACTCGAGTTCTCCCGCTATCCGATCGATACGGTTGGGAACGATTGTTGTCTTGGTATGCGTCTCATGGTAACTCGTACCCAACGTGTCGGGCAGCCAGTAACCGTCCACCTCCACCGTGGACAGCATTCCCGCCTCGAGATTGTCCTCGATGTGTATCAGTGGCGCGCGCCAGACGTTCATCTCCGCCACGTCGATCCCGTACAGCGCAAAAATATCCTCGGCCTTGAACTTGAGGAACGTCCACTGCGCACCGTCGAACCTCGACGAAAACGCACATGCCATTGCGGGCACCGGATCGAGGCCGAGCGAATGCAGAACCTCGATCCACAGATCCAGGTAGCAGTTGGTCTGCGCCCACACCCGATCCTCGTGATGCACGGCATGCGAGTTGTAGCGGTCAGGGGTGATATCGAGGAGTCTGGCCATCACAAACCCATATGTCCGCGGACGCCACCCGGCCAGGCAGCAATGTCAAGTCCATGAGTTCGTAAGAGAGACAAAGCGATTCGCTCCATTCCGAAACCGACGCAGGAACTGTGGGCGACCTCACCGCGGGCGGTGGTGATGTCGAAGGTCTTGCCGAAATGATCGAGATGGTTGTTGGACGACACGATCGCCGTACCCTCGTCGAGATCGCCGTACAACCGAACTGTCAACTCCGTCTTCAGGTTTTCCTCTCGCTGGTTAGCCGCTAACATCCGACCAGCCCTTCCGAAAAACGGATCGTTGGCAATGACTGGCGTGGCGTCGAGACCGAGGTCACCCAAGACCTCCATCCCGCGTTCGATCCACTTCTTGCGGTGGGCGGCGGCGGCGTCAGCGTCGCCGATTGTCACGAACTCGTGCATCCGGAACGCCTGCATACGGGCCGGATCGATTGCGGGCTCGTGCCGAAAGCAGAAACCGTAGATATCGAGGAGCACTCCACCTTCGGGCAGCTCACCCGTGTACTGAGCGTAGGCAGGGTGACACGCAGCCGACACCAACATGGTCTCGGTCGGTTCGAGATAGCGATCCCACGATTCACCGCCGGCGCGATCTGCCAGCAACTGTGCGTGATCACGATTGCTTCCGTTGAAGGTATTGATCGCACCGGTCAGATTGGGGAACGACGCGATGTAATCGGTGCGCTCGAAACTCGTGCGGGGAAACACCGGTGGGAAACGCAGACGCGTCGCGGCGGATCCGGGACCCGCAGCCACGACCACCCGGTCGATTCCGTCGATGATGTCCTCGAACAATCCGGAACGACCGTAAAGACCTAAGACATCTGTTTTGATGAGAATTCCGGCGGTCAGCAATTCACGCTGAAACTCGGCCCTGGCTAGATCGAGTTCAGTAGTCATAGTGTTCCTTGGTATCCGATGGCCATTTGAGCGGATCCCGCCATGATGCGATCGTTGTTCACCATCACGGCTGCCCCGTGGGCGTCACGGAGATGACGCCCGAGCGAGTACTCACTGTCTTCGCGGTATCCGGAGATACCGCAGATCAACATCGTCTGACCGACAATCTCCACCACCGATCTCGAGGTGGCGACCTTCAGGTTGTTCATTGCCAGCGAGAAACCGACGCTATCTGTTGTCGCCGCCCCGCCCAACTCGCCGCGAGATCCGACGGCGCGGTCGTAGCGGCACGCGGACGCCTCCACCAGGTCAGCGAATTGTTGTGCAGTCGATGCTGTTTCAGCCAATCGCAGCGCTGCCGGCGACGAGACTCCCGGCTGCTTACGCGCGGCGGCACGCACGTACTTGCGCGCCTTGTCGAGTGCCGCGTCCGCGATGCCGAGCCACACCGAACTCCACACGATGTGTGACACCGGCAGCATGGTGTTGGTGGAAATATCGGCGTACGGAGTTGCGATCATCATGTCCGGCGTGGACGTCGCCCGCAGGATGTACCCGAGGCTGCATGTTCCACGCAATCCGAATGCGTTCCATTCGGCGGTTTTTTCCAGAGTGAGATCCCCGCTGCGGCAGATAACAAGTACCTGATCGTTAGGCTGACTTTCCGGCGAACGACGGGCGGTGACCAGAATCGCGTCGGCATGCCGGCCGTACGAAATCACAGGGGCGTTCTTGATCAGCAGCAGATGGCCACCGAGATCCTCTACAGCACAATAGCTTCGGCTGACGTCGCCGCCGATCCCCAACTCCGTTGTTGCCGATGCAAGCAGCAACTGCTTGTCGACGGATTCGACTACAAATGCCCGCAGCGCCTCCGTGTTGCCATGCTTGATCAGGGAGTAGATCTGCGTTTGATGCATCGCAAAGATCATTCCGCTGGACGCACAGCGTGATCCGATGATGCGCGCGATCGTGGCAACCTCACGCAACGACAAGCCGTCGCCACCGAGCTCGGTGGGAACGGCGACCGAGAGCAGACGCTGCTCGCGCATCGCGGCAACCGCCTCGGCGGGGAATCGAGAGTCTTCGTCTACTTCGGCCGCCCACACGGCGGCAACTTCGTCTGCGACGCGGCGCGCCCGATCAACGGCGGGCTCGACAATGACGTCGGGATGCGGGATGCTCACGCTTCACCCAGGCCGATCAACGCACTCTCGATCGCCCGGACGCTGGCAAAAGTGCTCTTCCGAAGCAACTCGTCCGGAAACTCGATATCGAACGAATCTTCCAGCGCCAGCATCACATTGACGCTTGCGTGAGAGGTCAAACCCAACGCGTACAGATCGGCGTCGACGTCGATAGTGCCGACATCGACTGCAAGCCGACCATGTTCCATGAGCACTTTGCGAATTGCCTGATCACTCATCGGTGACTTCGTCCTTCTGTTTGTTGCGAACCGCCACGACGCATGGCAATCACCATGGCGATGGCGACGTCGGCCTCATGCGAAATAGATACTTGGAAATCCTGAAGATCCTGCGCCACAGCAAGTTTTGCTGCTTCGCCGAAAAGCTCTACCCCACATCCCCCCCACAGCTCACGCGTAATCTCGATGGAATTCCATGGAATTGCCGTGTCAGCGGGTCGAAGAACTTTGACCACCGCTTCCTTCGCGGCAAAACGCGCCGCGAGTCGCTGGTCCCTGGCGGCCCCGCTGCATATCTCCAACTCGCGAGCAGTGAACGTCCGCTCGAGGTATCGACTCCCGAACAGGTCGATGCTTCGACTGACATCCACGACATTGACCACGTCGCAGCCGATCCGAGGACTTGCATCGAATGGTGCCGACGAAACAGCCGAAACTGCCGAAGTCCCCGACGGTACAGATTCACCCATCTTCGATACCCCTTTCATCGATGGACCGGGCGACCCCCTACCCCGCCCGGTACACCGACTTCGTCTCGAACAATCGAACTCCCTGACCGATCGGCCGTTTGCAGCAATTGTTCAGCTACCGAGAGAACATACCGCAACGTCGAGCAAGTCAGCAAGATCGAACCATCGGACATTTAGTTACGAGATAAACATACTCTGAGTTTGTTTCAAAAGCCCAATATAGGCGAATACCACTTCCGCGGCGCCGTCAATTCAACACAAACGGGAGATATATCCCAGAAGGACCCCAGGTCATCGACCCGAACGTGGTTCGGACCGACTCAACCGGATCAGACTCAGTGGTCGCTACTCAGACGACGAGCAGCAAACTGTCGGAAGTACTCGACCTTCGATTCCGGAACGACAACGGGAAGAATGATGTTCCAGGACGTCTTCATCGAGTCAGACAAATCGCGCATAGTTCCCGTGGCCGAAGCTATCAATCGGACACCCGTCACCATCTGCAACAAGAAACGCGCAATATCCGCGGAGTCGACGTCGGATTTCAGGTCACCTTCATCGGCAGCTCTGGTGGCGAGTTCCCGGAAGATGTCGAGCCACCCCTCGAACGTTGCCGGACCCGATCCCCGGTAGTCGCCGATCTCGACCAACAAACGGAACGTGGCACGAACAAGTACGTCGTGTGCGGCAGTGTCGACTGCCACCGACGAGACTCCGATCAGAGATTCCAATGCCGGCGTTCGTCGATCCAGCCACAATTCCGACTTGGCGTCGAAACGAGCAGACCCTTCGTCGATCACCGCACGGGCGAGCTCTTCCTTGGAACCGAAGTGGAAGTACAGCGCCCCTTTGGTCACCTGCGACTCGGCAATGATCTCGCTCAAACTGGCGTTTGCGTAACCCAGACGCAGAAATACGCCCGCTGCACCGCGCAGTACCGAATCACGAGTGGCTTCCGCCCGCTCCTGCCTCACCATCGATCCGGCCTCCAATCACCACACATCGAACGAATCCTCACCATTACCCGTTCACAGCGTCAAAATGGAAGGCGCTTGGGAACAACACCCCACGCAAACAAAACCACGTTTGCCCATTGAACGATCGTGATACAGCCAACACAGCTTAGACTGCGCTCCACACTTCAGCGACAGGCACGCCTGCGTTAACCCTCCAATTGCGGATCGGCCTCGAGATTGGTGAGTCCGTTCCAACACAAATTGACGAGATGCGCGGCCACGACTTCCTTGGACGGTGAGCGCTCGTCGAGCCACCACGTGGCTGTGGTCGACACCATCCCGACAAGCGCCTGCGCGTACATCGTTGCAAGTCCCGGGTCGAATCCACGCCGCGAGAAGTCTCCGGCCAACAGGTATCCCACCTGACTGATGGCGTCGTTGAGGAGACTGGAATAGGTGCCGCTCGGCGCTACGACGGACGAGTCACGAACCAAGATCCTGAAGCCGTCCGTGTGTTCCTCGACGTATGTGAGCAACGCCAGCGCTACCCGCTCGACTCGAACTCTCGAGCGGTTCTGCGACAACGACGACGTGATCATCTCCAGCAGTCGCGACATCTCACGATCCACGACGACGGCATACAAGCCCTCTTTACCGCCGAAGTGCTCGTAGACGACAGGCTTCGAGACATTTGCTCGTTGCGCGATTTCCTCGATGGAGGTTGCTTCGTATCCACGTTCGGCAAAAAGTGCCCTGGCGATCTCGATCAACTGCTGACGACGCTGTGTTCCCGTCATCCGCACCCGAGTTGCCCGTTCAGGTGCGCGATCACTGCCCATCGGATTGGGAACCGTCGCCATGATTGCCTCTCTCCCCACACGCCGGACGGTTGTCACCGCACCGCTCACAGCAAGCCTATCGGCACTGCTCGACACGAAAACGGAGGAGCGGTTCGACCTAGACCGGGTCGGCATGCGATTATTCTTGCGCGTAATCCGCCGCAAGGTTCGGAGAGCGTGGCAATCCGCCGTGGTGTAATGGCAGCACCTCTGATTTTGGTTCAGATAGTTCAGGTTCGAGTCCTGGCGGCGGAGCCGGTAGTTGATGATCGACAAGAGGGAGCTCAAACAAGTGCAAACCGCCGTGATCGTTCTCGCAGCGGGTGCAGGCACTCGGATGAAGTCCAAGACTCCCAAGGTGCTCCACACTCTTGCCGGCCGCACCATGCTCGCGCACTCCCTCCACGCTGCTGCGTCGTTGAATCCGACGCATCTGGTGACCGTCGTCGGCCACGATCGCGAACGGGTATCCGAAGCTGTGGCATCCGTCGCCACCGATCTGGATCGTTCGATCACGATCGCCGTTCAGGACGAGCAGAAGGGCACCGGCCACGCGGTCAGTTGCGGTCTCGAAGGTTTGCCTGCAGATTTCCGCGGCACCGTACTCGTGACTGCTGCCGACGTTCCCCTCCTGGACGGCGCCACCATCGCGGATCTACTCGAGCGCCACACCAGCGCGCCGGCGGCCGCAGTGACGGTCCTGACTTCCACGGCATCCGACCCCACCGGTTACGGCCGGATCCTGCGCACCACCGACGGTGAAGTCAATGCGATCGTCGAGGAGAAGGAAGCGACGGACTCGCAGCGTTCGATCACCGAGGTCAACTCCGGTGTCTACGCGTTCGACGTCGAGACGCTTCGTGACGCGTTGTCCTCCCTCGACTCCAACAATGCTCAGCACGAGTTCTATCTCACCGATGTGATCATGATCGCCCGTCGCGCCGGCAAGCGTGTCCGGGCTCAGCACATTGCGGATTCGGTTCTGGTCGCCGGCGCGAACGATCGTGTGCAGCTGTCGACGCTGGCACGTGAGAAGAACCGTCGAATCCTCGAGAAGTGGATGCGCGCGGGCGTCACCGTCGTCGATCCGGCAAGTACGTGGATCGACTGCGACGTCACTCTCGAGCAAGATGTGACCCTGCTCCCCGGCGTGCAGTTGGCCGGCACCACGTCAGTGGGCGAAGACGCTGTGATCGGCCCGGATACCACTCTGACCGATGTCACTGTGGGCGCACGAGCCGTTGTCATCCGTTCGCATGCAAGCGAGTCGACCATCGGCGACGACGCCACCGTCGGCCCCTTCGCATACCTCCGTCCGGCCACGTCCCTGGGCGCTCACGGCAAACTCGGTGCGTACGTGGAGACCAAGAACGCCGAGATCGGCGAACATTCGAAGGTTCCGCATCTTACCTACGTCGGCGACGCCACCATCGGCCATCACAGCAACATCGGAGCGTCGAGCGTCTTCGTCAATTACGACGGGGTGACCAAGCGCCGTACTGTGGTGGGGTCGCACGTGCGAACCGGCTCGGACACGATGTTCGTCGCTCCGGTTCATGTCGGGGACGGCGCGTACACCGGCGCCGGCACCGTCTTGCGATTCGACGTTCCGGCTGGGGCCCTTGCGGTCTCGGGCGGTCAGCAACGCAACATCGAGGGTTGGGTCGAGAAGAATCGACCCGGTACTCCTGCGGCCGATGCAGCAACGGCTTCGGAATCAGAGCGCACAGATCAGCAAGTACAAAAGGATGGCATGAACCAGTGACTGCGAATTGGATCGACAACCAGAAGAACTTGATGTTGTTCTCGGGTCGTGCGCATCCCGAGTTGGCTGAGCAGGTCGCGAAGGAACTCGACATCCGAGTCACCCCGCAGACTGCCCGCGATTTCGCGAACGGTGAGATCTTCGTTCGCTTCGAAGAGTCCGTGCGTGGGTCGGATGCGTTTGTGCTGCAGAGTCATCCGGCGCCGCTGAACACGTGGGTGATGGAACAGCTCATCATGATCGACGCTCTCAAGCGTGGATCCGCGAAGCGCATCACCGCGGTGCTGCCGTTCTACCCGTACGCCCGCCAGGACAAGAAGCACCGCGGACGCGAGCCGATTTCCGCTCGCTTGATCGCGGACCTGCTCAAGACCGCAGGCGCCGACCGGATCATCACGGTCGACCTCCACACCGATCAGATTCAGGGCTTCTTCGACGGTCCGGTTGATCACATGCACGCTCAGGGCCAGCTCGCCGAGTACGTGCGCGACAACTACGGCACCGACAACATCTGCGTCGTCTCCCCGGATGCCGGCCGCGTCAAGGTTGCCGAGAAGTGGGCGGATGCCCTCGACGGCGCGCCGCTGGCGTTCGTGCACAAGACCCGCGACCCGCTGGTTCCGAACCAGGTCAAGTCCAACCGTGTGGTCGGTGACGTCAACGGCCTCACCTGTGTGTTGATCGACGACATGATCGACACCGGCGGCACCATCGCCGGCGCTGTCCGGGTACTCAAGGACGCCGGTGCCGTCGACGTCATCATTGCAACCACACACGGCATCTTCTCGGATCCGGCCGCCGAGCGCCTGGCCAACTGCGGCGCCAAAGAGGTCATCACGACCAACACGCTGCCGATCCCCGAGTCGAAGCAGTTCCCGACCCTGACGATTCTGTCGATTGCACCTCTGCTAGCGCGGACAATCAAGGAAGTTTTCGAGAACGGTTCTGTGACTTCACTGTTCGACGGCAGCGCATAGTCTTTCGCGTTTACGCGGAGCGGGCGCGTATCTGTGACCAGACGGTCGCGGGTACGCGCCCTTCGTGTTTCGCGGGGACGTTCACCGGGCGAACCAGACCGAGAGGTCTCCACGAAACCATTTGTGCGACACACAGATACCCGAGAATCGGACAATCGGCATGATCTTGGTCACGCCCTCGCGGAGAATCCCAGGTCGATACCGAGCTGATGTTCACCTGCCCGCAATCTTCGCCTAATGTGGCTCGTCGTGATCGACGCGCAAACCCTGGAATCCCGGCCCGAATCTCATTCACTGAATTCTTCAGTTCCCACGGTCCGGCGGTGGCGCCCAGGATCCTGTGTCTGGTGTGGCGACGACAACTCCGTAGAGATGTTCCGCAACGAACCGCGCTGCGAACGCTGCCGCGAAAACGAAGGCATCATCGACGACGCCAAGCGGTTCCTCGGCATGTACGGTCTGCGCCCGCTCGGCGGAACATTGCAGTCCGACGACGACGAAGAGCGCGAGTACCGTGTCACGGCACGCGAAGCCCGCCGCGTCCTCAACGAAATCCGCATGGACGTTCTCCCCGACGCTGCCGCTGTCCGCAAGGCGATTCGCCCGCGCGCGGCCACCGTCGTTGCGGACACGTCGCCTGCGCGCGCTTCCCGCCCCTCCAGCACGGGCGCTGCGACTCGTGTTGCCGCTCCGGTGAAGACGGACACCGTCGACATCAACACGCTGCAGACACGCGTTCTGGGGCTTCTCGACCAGCTCGGTTCCATCGACGAGCAGATCAAGGTCGCCGAACTTGCCCAGGGTCTGCCTGCTCGCGCGCGCCTGAGCGATCTCAACAAGCAGAAGGCAACAGTGCTTCGCACACTCGCTGCTCTCGAGAAGGCGCGCATCGCCGCCTCCAACTAATTCCACCGCGTCCGTCCCCTCGACCCCGTCTCCATTGCCGAGACGGGGTCGTTCTGTATCCGGTGCAGGACGGTAGCCGTGCTGGAAGGTAGCTTTACGAATCGTGAATGACATCACCATCACGTTTGTCGTGCTTGCCGTAGTTGTGGCGCTGTTTGTCATAGGCAGAATTCCGGTCGGAATCATCGCGATCGGAACGGCACTGGCGCTGTATGCCACCGGCGTGATCTCGGTGCAACAGGCACTGGCCGGATTCGGTGATCCCACAGTCATATTCATCGCAGCGCTCTTTGTCGTCAGCGAAGCGCTCGATGCCACCGGAGTCACGACGTGGGCGGGCGAGAAACTTCTGACGAAGGTCGGCGATTCACGCGTTCGGTTGTTGAGCGCAATCATGTTGCTGGTCGCCGCACTGACGGCGTTGATCAGTGTGAACGGTGCGGTAGCCGCCTTGATCCCGATGGTGGTCGTCCTCGCGGTCCGACTCGGCCGGTCCACATCGCAACTGCTGCTCCCGCTCGCCTTTGCCGCGCATGCCGGTTCGATGCTCACGCTCACCGGCACACCGGTCAACATCATCGTCTCCGACGCCGCCGCCGACGCCGGTGCGGGCGCATTCGGCTTCTTCGACTTCACCTTGATCGGTGCACCGCTGGTTCTCGGAACCATCGCGATCGCAGTGTTTCTCGGCCCTCGCGTATTGCCGCATCGCGCCGGGACGTCGATGTCACCGGACCTGAGCCGCCATGCCAAGACTCTCGCGCAGCAATACGCCGTCGCTGGCGGTTGCGATCAATCCGATGCGCCGCTGATCACCAAGGACGACGGTGTCGTCGAGGTGATCGTTCCGCCCCGTTCGGAGATCATCGGCGACAAGGTATTTCCCGGCATGGTGACCGACAGCGGCGATCTGGTGGTTCTGGCCGCTGCGCGGGCCGGCGAGCCCTGTGGCCCTGGCGGTATCAGGCTCGCTGCCGGCGACACTCTGCTGCTGCAGGGCAGTTGGGACGATCTGGACACTCACACGTCGGTGGACCCGAACGTCCTCGTGGTCGATCCGCCCGCCTTGATCCGCAAGCAGGCCGCGCCGCTCGGCACCCGCGCGATCATGTCCCTCGTTGTTGTCGCCGCCATGGTGGTCATGTTGACGTTCGGATTGGTCCCGTCTGCCATTGCGGGTCTTCTTGCCGCCTGCGCGATGGTCCTGCTGCGCGTGATCAGCGTCGAACAGGCCCACCGCTCGATCTCGTGGACCACCCTCATTCTGGTCGGCGGAATGATCCCGCTTTCCACGGCAATTCAAGAGACCGGCGCTGCCGAGAAGCTCGCTCACGGTTTTGTCGACGTCATCGGCGGCGCCAGCCCGTACGTCGTTGTTGCCGGACTGTTCGTCGTCACCGCGACGCTCGGCCAGCTCATCAGCAACACCGCAACGGCATTGATCATCACGCCAATCGCGATCTCCGTGGCCTCCGAGCTGAATATTTCGGTGGTGCCGCTCCTCATGACGGTGACCGTCGCGGCCGCAGCGTCGTTCCTGACCCCCGTCGCCACCCCCGCCAACATGATGGTGATGGGTCCTGGCGGCTACAAGTTCGGCGACTACTGGAAGCTCGGACTCCCGATGCTCCTGTGGTTCCTCGTGGTTGCGACGGTTCTGATTCCGCTGATCTGGAGCTTCTGACAGCTGCTATCGCTGATGCCCGGCTACTGCTGGTATCGGCTACGGAGTCGGCGTCACGAGGAGCACGCTGTCGTTGTCGCCGTTGTCGGTGGTGACAAGAAGCGATCCGTTTGCCGTGGGAGTGACCGAACGCAGACGTCCGTACTGGTTTTCCAACCCGTACGCCTGGGCGTCGACGCTGCGGCCGTCGTCGCTCAGTCGCAGGAAGATCAGTTTCTTGCTCTTGAGTCCGCCGATGACAACGCTGCCGTCCCACTGACCCCATTGCCTGCCCGACGCAAATGCCGCGCTCGCGGTTGCCAGGGTCGAGTTACCCGAACTCCACACAGCTTCGATCGCGCCGGGCACGCGGGACGGATCGGTCATCGGCACCGACTCGTCGTATGTTCCCGGCGCCCGATCGGGTCGGTAGCCGTAGTTTCCGCCGGGGGTCAGGAGATTCAGCTCGTCGTCGACGCTGGTGCCCTGCTCCACCGAATACAATCTGCCGGTTCCGGGTTGAACGGCCAATCCCTGAACGTTCCGGTGGCCGAGTGTGTACACCGGACTCGACGGGTCGGGGTTGCCCGCCGCCGGCGTGCCGTCTGCGTTGACGTGCAAGACCTTGCCGCCCAGCGAGTTCGGATCCTGCGGAACACCGGGGTTTGCGCTGTCGCCCGTGCCGACGAACAGCGTTCCGTCTTCGGCGGCAAGAATCCGGCACCCACCGTGTCGCCCCGACGAGACCGGGAGGCCGGACAGCACGGTTCCGGTTCGCGTCAGTTCGGTCCATCCGGCGTCGACTGTCCACGAGATCACCCGGATGTCCGTCACTCCCCCAGCGCTGAATCCCTGGCAGGTGTACAGGGTGCGGGACTGAGCGAAGTCACGGGCAAGCGCGATTCCCATGAGACCGGTTTCGGACCGGGCATAGAGGTCCGAGAGATCTGCTGCGACGGGACCTGTTGTGTTGTCACTGCGGCGGACGACAAAACCTCTTGATCTCTGCCCGGTCAAGATCGTGCCGTCTGGTGCCGCCACGACATCCCAGGGATGGTCCAGGCCGTCGAGGACTGTGGTGACCGCGAGTTCAGGCAACGTGTCCTCGGTGGGGACTTCCGAGCTGCTGTCGGCAGATCCGAGACTCCCCGATGGAAGTGTCTGAGCCGAGCACTGTGTTATCGGGATGGCGAGAATCGCGATGGTCGCAACAGTGACGACGGTACGGCCGGATCTGAGTGCACCGAAGTTGGCGCTGGAGGCGGAAACCCGCGCCGCGAGTCGATTCGTGAACATCTAGGCTCGCTCCGCGCACAGCAGCGCGAACCGCTGGTCCGCGTCGGTCCACACTTTCTGTAACCGGAAACCCGCGGCCTCCAACTCGGCAGTGATCCCGTCGACGGTGAACTTCGCAGAAATTTCCGTGCGCATGTGCTCGCCGGCGGCGAAGGTGATCTCCAGATCCAAGTCCTCTATCCGCACCGAAAGATCGCGGAGGGCTTCCAACCGCATCTCGATCCATTGCTTCTCGGCATCCCAGAGCGCGACATGCCGGAAGGCTTCCAACGGGAAGTTCGCGCCGAGTTGCTTGTTCAGGACACTGAGCACGTTGAGGTTGAACTGCGCCGTGACTCCGGCGCTGTCGTCGTACGCGGGAACCAGCACGGCGGGATCGGTCACCAGCCCCACTCCCAGGATCAGGCTCTCACCGTGGCCGAGAACCTCGGCGATCCCGGTGAGGAACTCCGCGCGCTCGCCGGGAATCAGATTCCCCAACGTACCGCCCAAAAACGCGACCGCTCGCCTACCTCCGCTGGGAAGATGATGCAGCGAACCGGTGAAGTCGCTGACCACTCCGATGACGTCGATGTCCGCAAACTCCGCGCTGATCGCCTTGGCGGCGCCTTCCAAGGCAGTCACCGAAACATCTTGCGGTACATAGGTGTGCAGTGAATCAGACATCGCATCCAGCAGGAGGCGAGTCTTCTCCGAGGAACCTGAACCCAGCTCGATCAGCATCTTCGGTGTGGTCAACGATGCGATCTCCCCGGCACACTCGGCCAGCAAGGCGCGTTCCGTGCGAGTGGGGTAATACTCCGGTAGTTCGGTGATCTGCTCGAAGAGTTCACTGCCGCGGGCGTCGTAGAACCACACCGGCGCAAGCCACTTCGACCGGGCGGTCAACCCGGTGCGGGCGTCGGACCGTAACTGCTCGACAAGATCTTCCGGAGTCAGAAAGATTTCGAGAATCGGGGTGCTCATCGTTCTCCCATCGGAATCGGGGTGATGATCAAATGGCCGGGCCGGGCGCAGACGAGGTGTCTGTCCGGAACCTGTTCCCACGCGGGTGAATCGTCGAAAGGTTCGGACGCGATCAGTGCCTGCAACTCGTCGACGAGGACGTAGAGCGTATGGCCCCACGTGCTGGCCCAGAGTTCGTTGCCGTCACCGAGCAGGAAGTTCAGACGCGAACCGGTGGCCACTGCCTCGACGTCGTGAATGACGGTGGTCACCGCGGCTTCCACCGACATGTCCTGCAAGCGATGACGCAACAGGGCCCACAGCAGTGCCGAATCTGTCGGCGCCGACATGGTCAGCAGCGCGGCAGTCGGAACCTCCTGGGCAAGGGCGGCAACCGAACTCGGCCAACCGGTGAGGGCTCCGTTGTGACTGAACGCGTAGGTGTTGTCGGCAAAGGGAGCGCACGCGCCGACCTCGACGGCCATCCCCTCGGTCGCGGAACGCACTGCCGCCAGCACCGATCCGCTACGGATATGTGAAAGCGTTTCCTCCACAGTGGGATCCGACCAGATCGGGGTGCTACTTCGATACCGACCCAGCTGCCCGTCCGTCCACCAACTCGCACCGAAACCGTCGGCGTTGATGGTTCCACCCTTGCGCATCTCACGGGGAGCCCACGACTGCTTCACCAGCGAATGGGTTCCGGTCTGCAGGAGATCTCGGACGGAGCGCGGCGGCCCGAGATAGCCGAGATGTCGGCACATGTCAGACGTGTCCGGACAGTGTTCTGGCGCAGCGGAATCCGGAAAATATCTGCCGCCGGATCGGATGATCCCAGTTGCGGAAGGTGCCACGGCACGCAACGCTGTCGGTGCCGAACGAACCGCCGCGCAGCATCTTGTAGTCGCCGCCGAAGAACACCTCGGAGTACTCACGGTACGGAAACGCGTGAAAACCCGGATAGGGGTGGAAACCGGAAGACGTCCACTCCCACACATCCCCGATCAACTGCTCCACTCCGTACGCCGACGCGCCATCGGGATATGCCCCCGCGTCAGCCGGCGACAGATAGCGCTGGCCGAGATTGGCGCGAGTCTCGTCCGGTGGGGTATCGCCCCAGGGGAACCGTCTGGACCGCCCGGATTCGGGATCCCACCGCGCAGCCTTCTCCCATTCCGCTTCGGTGGGAAGTCTCTTGCCGACCCAGGTTGCATAGGCTTCGGCTTCGAAGTAGCTGACGTGCACTACCGGACGCCGAACCGCTACCGGCTTGTCGGTACCGAAAGACTGCTGCCACCATGTTGATCCGTCGCGTTCCCAGAACAGCGGCGCAGTGAGATGGGCGTCGATGCGATGGCGCCATCCGGCCCGCGACCACAGTTCCGGCCGGGAATACCCACCGTCGTCGATGAACTCGATGAACTCGCCGTTGGTAACCGGGAACCGGTCGATAGCGTAAGGGCCGAGATACACCTGATGAGCGGTTCGCTCGTTGTCGAGGGCCCACGGTTCGTCATCGGTACCCATCACAAACGGTCCGGCGGGAATGACCACTTCGTCATGAATGGGTGTACGCCGCGCAGCGGGGGCGGGCGTCGCTACGAGTGCCGCAGGGCCGGAACGTAATTGGTGTGTTGCGAGCATGCTCTCCGCATGTTGCTGTTCATGCTGAGCGATCATGCCGAACGCAAACCCGCTGCGTTCGAGCGGCTTTCCGTCGAAGTTGCTGTCAGCCAAGACGTCCCACACCTTGCCGCGAACCGTACGTATGTATTGACGCGATTCGGCCGGGTCCAGCAGCGGAAGCTCAGGGCGCGTCGGCCGCGAATGTTTGAACGCGTCGTACATGTCGTCGATGTCGCGCCGTACCGGTTCGCGCCCACCCACGTCGCGCACCAGCCACAGTTCCTCCTGGTTGCCGATATGGGCAAGATCCCACACCAGCGGACTCATGAGGGGTGAGTGCTGAGCGATCAACTCGGTGTCGTCGACACAATCCGTGAGCAGCAGCGAACGCGCTCGTGCCCGCTCCAGCACGGTCTCGACCGCCTCCTTGGTGACCTCCGTCGACATCAGCTTCCCTCGACCGGTGACAGGCCCCGACAACACCGCTCGGCCGCACGATCGAGGAGACGAACGAACTCGGGATCAGGCGCATACGACGCCGCGAGCGACATCAGAGATGTTGCTGCCGAACGCAGTTCGACATCCACCAGTCCGTATTCCGCGGCATCGCGCCAGCGGCCCGCCGTCGACGCCGCGGCATCACCGGCTTCCTGCATCACCGCGGGCCCGGACAGCAGCGCGTCGATCGCAGCGATCGGGACGCGCCACAGATCGCCGGGTTGAGCGTCGATGTACCTCACCTCCAGATGTCCGGCCGCACGAACCGGCGGAAACATCGTGGACAGGTGGTAGTCCAGATCCTCGGACGTGGGCGCACGACCAATGTCGGCTTCGAGTGCCCCGTCGATCCAGTCGCCAAACGTGGCGCCCCGCGGCGCAGTCCAGTCGTCGGTACCGTTCCGGACACACATCAGCGGGACGTTCAAGGCCCACTGCGCATAATCGGCGGCGTCGACAACGTGCATTGTGCGCCTGGCGTCGAGTTCGAGCCACGTCCGCATACGTTGCGACGCCCACTCCCCTCGCGGAATCCCTTCCAGCTGTGGCGAACACGCAAATGCGGCGATCAGAGCCGGCCCGATGTCACCGAGGAGTCGCCACCGCCGCGCGATGGCTTCTCGGCTGCCACCCGCATCGACGCTCACCTGCACGGCGGCGGTGTTGCACATCATGAGGGCGCCGTACGGCCCGATCGAGGAAAATTGATGTTCCATGGCGCAGTATCGGGGCAATCGCAGCAAGCGCTGTGGTTGGCGCTGCTGATCTGCCGACCCGTCGTACATCTCGACGGACTGATCGCGCAGAAGCCCACTTAACACGCGGTGATCTTCGCTCAGGTAATCGCATACTTCACGCGCTGACGTGCGCGGCGCCGAGGAGAGTTCGATCTGACCGCCCGGTTCGACGGTCACCAGACTGCCGCCGGGAAGTGGAGCGCCGGGCGAGCGAGGGTCGATGCTGGTGGGCGTGTGTTTTCCCAGCGCGCGGGCCAGCGCCTCGAGTGACGGGCGGCCACCACCGGCGTCCCTGGTCAGCCATTCGACCTCGGTCCCGACCAGTCGCGGCGGGCCCTGCTTGAAGCACACCCCGCCGATATATGCCTCGGCGGCGGGACGCGAGTCCAGCGTAGTGTCCAGTACTGCGGTTGCCATTCGACTTCCCCTTTGGGTATGTCTAGCGGTACGCGTGCTCTAGCGGTTGTACCGACGATAGAGCCCACACACACCAATTGCACCCTTTGCCGTGTTACGTGTCGCCAAATTTTTTCAGTCGTATCCACCGATACCCACAACCCAGAAGAACAACACCTGTCCCCACTGCGACGGCGGATATCGGCAGCGTGAACGCCAGAACCGCGCATCCGAGCGCTCCGACAACCTGCAGCAGTCGCGGGAACATCCGATCCGCGCGTCCTTGGGTATAAGCGCTGACATTTGCCACGAGGTAGTACAACAACACCCCGAACGACGAAAACCCGATGACCCCACGAAGATCGACCGTCAAGACGAGCGCGATCACTATCGCGCCGACGGCCAGTTCCGCGTGATGCGGCACCGCAAATTGCGGGTGAATCGCCGCGAAAGTCCGTGGCAGATCTCGTTCGCGAGCCATCGCCATCGCGGTTCGGCTCACGCCGGCGATCAGCGCCAACAGTGCACCGGCGGATGCGGCGGCGGCGCCGACCACCACGATCGGTTCGGCCCACCCCCACCCGGTGAGAGCGACCGCATCCGCGAGCGGACGCGTCGACTGAGCAAGTCTCTCCTGCCCCAGGGTCACCAGAAGAACCATCGCCACCAGTGCATAGACGACAACCGCGACGCCCAGCGCTATCAGGATCGCGCGTGGAATCGTGCGTCGAGGATCCCGGACTTCCTCCCCTAGCGTCGCGATGCGGGCGTACCCGGCAAAGGCAAAGAACAGCAGTCCCGCGGACTGCAGAACCCCGTACCAGGAACCGACACCGAACTCGGGCATGACGCGATGCGCGCCTGGTCCCCACAGCGAAACACACAAGCCCACGCCGATCGCCGTCACGGACATCGCGACGATCACTCGCGCCATCTGCGCCGTCCGGGTGACACCGCGGTAGTTCACCGCGACCAGCACCACCACCAGCGCTACCGCGACGATCTTCCGATACGGTTCGGGTACAACGTAAGTCGCGAAGGTCAACGCCATCGCCCCGCAACTGGCGGTTTTCCCGATCACAAACGACCACCCCGCGACAAACCCCCACCACGGTCCGAGTTGCTCACGTCCGTAGACGTACGTCCCGCCGGAGGTCGGATACCGCGCGGCGAGTTGCGCCGACGACGTCGCGTTGCAGTACGCCACACCTGCCGCGATTACCAGACCGAACATCAATCCGGTGCCCGCTACCGCCGCTGCCGGTGCGAACACCACGAACACTCCGGCACCGATCATCGCGGCAAGGCCGATCACAACGGCGTCGAATGTCCCCAGGGTGCGGTTCATCGGTATAGCTTCGTTCACAGAGCCTTTGAACCACACCGAAGTGAACGGATGGTGCCATGTTCGACCTCACCTCGATCCGCCGCGACACCCCTGGGTGCCTCGACAAGGTGTTCCTCGACAGCGCCGGATCCTCCCTACCGCCGGAACCTGTGTTGACGGCGATGATCGAGCATCTGCGCCTGGAAGCTGACGTCGGCGGCTACGTCGCCGCTGACCGCCGCAGCGATGCCCTGGCTGCGGTTCCACATTCACTGGCCCGGGTGATCGGCGCCCAGCCCTCGGATATCGCGTTGACGGACAGCGCAACCCGCGCCTGGAACGACTTTTTCGGCGCAGTGCCCTTGAACCCCGGAGATCGCGTACTGATCTGCGGTGTCGAATACGCCAGCAACGCCATTGCCGCACTGGGCCGGGCGCGATCAACCGGCGCGAAGGTCGAGGTGATCCCGAGCGATCACGA
This sequence comes from Rhodococcus sp. KBS0724, assembly GCF_005938745.2. Taxonomy (NCBI): domain Bacteria; kingdom Bacillati; phylum Actinomycetota; class Actinomycetes; order Mycobacteriales; family Nocardiaceae; genus Rhodococcus; species Rhodococcus sp. KBS0724. The sequence goes on along the minus strand of NZ_VCBX02000001.1, from coordinate 1,603,442 downwards.
CGGCCGGATCGACCTCGATGCACTCGAAGCGATGCTCGACGACCGCGTCCGCGTCATCTCGGTTGTTCACGCACCTACAAACAGCGGCCTGGTCAACCCGGTCCGTGAGGTTGTCGAACTGGCCGCGCGCCACGGCGCGCTGGTTCTCCTCGACGCGTGCCAATCGGTGGGCCAATTACCCATCGACGTGGCCGCCCTGGGCGTCGACGCCTTGAGCGCCACGGGACGCAAGTGGCTTCGGGGTCCACGGGGAACCGGCTTCCTGTACGTGCGTCCCGGACTGGCGACCGCGCTCGAACCGGCCGCGATGGACTTGCACGGAGCGGACTGGACCCACGCCGACGCTTACGTGCCCGCGCCGGATGCCACCCGGTTCGAATTGTGGGAAACCAGCGTCGCGGCTCGCCTCGGGCTCGGGGCGGCGGCGGACTATCTCTTGGCGCTGGGAACGGAAACCGTTGCCCAGCAGATCGAATCGAGGGCGCACTATCTCCGAACCGGGCTGGACGCGATGTCCGGTGTCGCCGTCCACGATCGCGGACCCACCCTCAGCGGCATCGTCTCGTTCACCCTGGACGCGGTTCCGGCCGCCGAAGTTCGCAGTCGACTTGCGGCGCAGAGCATCACCGTCACGGTGAGCAGCCGCGGATCGACGCTCCTCGACATGACCGCCCGCGGTCTCGACGCCGTGGTCAGAGCGTCTCCGCACTGTTTTGTCGACGAGAAAGACTTGGATATCTTTCTCGGCGCTGTGCGGGAGTTAAGCGTCTCCCGATGACCGGGATCACGTCAGGCAGGAGTCGAACGGAGCTGCAAATCTTGACTCTCACCCTGATCAGTTCGTTTTTTGCGAGAGGACGCCGCCCATGGCCGACGCCACTATTTCCCCGATTTCCGTTTCCGATATCACCACCTGGGACTTCGAAGCCGACGTTGTTGTCGCCGGCTACGGAATCGCCGGAGTCACCGCGGCCATCGAAGCTGCCCGCGCGGGCGCCGACGTGCTCGTACTCGAGCGAACCGGCGGTTGGGGCGGTGCCGCGTCATTGGCCGGCGGCTTCATCTACCTGGGCGGCGGCACTCCGTTGCAGAAGGCATGCGGATTCGACGACACCGTCGACAACATGAAGACGTTCATGAAAGCCGCACTCGGCCCCGGAACCGACGACGCGAAAATCGACGCGTATTGCGAGGGCAGCGTCGACCACTACAACTGGCTCGTCGACGCCGGTGTCCCCTTCAAGGAATCGTTCTGGGGTCAGCCGGGCTGGGAACCGCCCTTCGACGACGGCCTCATGTATTCCGGCGGTGAGAACGCCGCGCCGTTCAACACGCTGGTCGATCCCGCGCCCCGTGGACACGTTCCGCAGATGTCCGAGAAGAAGACAGGCGAGCAGGGCGGCGGCTACATGCTGATGAAGCCGCTGGTCGAAACTGCCGAAAAGCTGGGCGTCCGAGCAGAATACGACTTGCGCGTCCAGACGCTGGTGGTCGACGGTCCCAGGGTGGTCGGTGTCGTCGCCAAGCGTTACGGCAAGGACGTCGCGATCCGCGCCCGCAAGGGTGTCGTACTGGCGATGGGCAGCTTTGCGTACAACAACGAGATGGTGCGTTCCAACGCACCGCGCATCTTCGGCCATCCGGCTGCTTCCATCGAGGCGCACGACGGGCGCGCGATCCAGATCGGCCAAGCACTCGGCGCCGACACCGCGCACATGGACGCCACCGAGGTCGCGTTCTTCTGCGACCCGCAATTGATGGTGCGCGGCATTCTGGTCAACGGTCGCGGCCAGCGATACATCCCCGAGGACACCTACCCGGGCCGCATCGGCCAGGCAACACTCTTCCAGCAGGACAATCAGGCCTTCCTCGTGATCGACGAGGCTGCATACGAGGAAGGTATGACTGCCGAATCGTCCAGTGCGCAGTTACGTGCGCAGCCGACCTGGGTAGCGGAAACCGTCGAGGAACTCGAAGCCGAGATGGGGCTTCCCGTCGGCGCGCTGCAATCCACCGTCGATCTCTACAACCGTCACGCCGAGTCGAACTCCGACCCTGTGCTGGGCAAGAAGCCCGAGTGGGTCAAGCCGATCGTCGGCCCGTTCGCGGCAATCGACCTGCGCGGCCGCACCGGTGGCTTCACGCTCGGCGGGTTGAAGACGACTGTCGATTCCGAGGTTCTGCACGTGTCCGGTGAGCCGATCCCCGGACTGTTCGCAGCGGGTCGCTGCACGTCGGGTGTCTGCGCGGGCGGCTACGCCAGCGGAACCAGCCTCGGCGACGGCAGCTTCTTCGGCCGTCGCGCCGGAATCAGCGCCGCCCGCTCCTGATACGGCAGTGACGTACCGGAACTCGTGCGGCGATTCGCTCCGACGCGTGAGTTCCGGTACTGTGGGGACGTTGTCTCGGCGAGGGTGAATCGCAGCTGTTCCACTAACTGCAGGTTTTCCGTGATCGACGCGGCTACGGCTCAGCTCGAGCGTTTCGCTCCTGGCCGTGTGCGCGCCTGTCCACTTTCCGAAGGCAGAATCTGTCGCCGACAGAACCACACGTCAGTAAACCGAGCACGAACCCCGTGAGTTGTAGGAGCCGTTTCATCATGTCTGAAGAGAACAACCTCGTCGCTGTCGTCCGCACCGAATTCGGCAAGGGCGCAGCTCGCCGCGCACGCCGCGACGGCCTCGTCCCCACGGTTCTGTACGGCCACGGTGAAGACCCGAAGCACCTCAACGTCGTCGCTCGCGACTTCGCTTCCATCCTCCGCGCACACGGCACCAACGCTGTGCTGACCCTCGACATCGACGGCACGGAGCAGGTTGCACTGACCAAGTCGGTCGTCGTGCACCCCATCCGCAACTACATCGAGCACGCTGACCTCCTGGTCATCAAGAAGGGCGAGAAGGTCACGATCGACGTTCCCGTCGTCGTCACCGGTGACGCAGCTGCCGGCACCATGGTCGCGCAGGATGCCTCCACCATCTCGCTCGAAGCTGACGCTCTGCACATCCCCGAGCAGATCGAGGTTTCGGTCGAAGGCCTCGAAGCCGGCACCCAGATCCTCGCAAGCCAGCTCGAGCTCCCCAAGGGCTCAACCCTGCAGGCAGATGCAGACGTGCTGATCGTCAACATCACCGCAGCAGCCACCGAAGCTTCCGAAGAAGCAGCAGCAGCAGCGGCAGCAACCGAAGAGGCCTGATCCTCGCGTTCTCCTCGAGAACTCAGCTTGTGAGCGGCGCGTCATTCCGAGTTTCGGAGTGACGCGCCGTTTGCGCGTCCACTCCCCCGGTCGGTAAAGGAGATTTCCGATGAGCACAGATACAGCCCTGGTGATCGGACTCGGTAACCCCGGCCCCCAGTACGAGAAGACCCGACACAACATCGGGTTCATGGTGGCCGGCACCCTCGCGGGCCGGATGGGCGGAAAGTTCAACGCGCACAAGAAGAGTGGGGCCGAGATCGTCGAAGGCCGCTTGGCGGGCCGACGCGTGATCCTCGGCAAGCCGCGCTCGTACATGAATCTCTCCGGTGGCGCCGTTGCCGGCCTGGCACGGTTCTTCTCGGTTGATCCGTCGAACATCATCGTCGTTCACGACGAGCTGGATCTCGACTTCGGAACCATCCGCCTCAAGCTGGGCGGCGGCGAGGGTGGCCACAACGGTTTGCGCTCCATCTCGAGTTCGCTGTCCACCAAGGACTACCTGCGCACCCGCGTCGGCATCGGTCGTCCACCCGGCCGGATGGACCCGGCCGATTACGTGCTCAAGCCGTTCTCCGCCGCCGAACGCAAAGAACTCGATCTGGTTTGCGAAGAGGCCGCGGACGCGGTGGAGCTACTCCTCGAACTGGGACTCGAAGCAGCGCAGAATCGCCTGCACTGACGGTTACTTGCCGATCAGCGCCGCAGAGTTGGACCGTCGCAGTTTTCCCGACGACGTCTTCGGGATACTGCCAGGCCCCAAAACAGCAACGGCGCGTGGCCGCAGACCCACTTCGGTAAACACGGCGCGGATCACGTCGTGCTCGATGCGGGAAACTTCGTCCGGATCCTCGAACGCGTTGGTCTCGACGGCAACGGCAAAACTCTCGCGCTTCTGTCCGGCGTCGAGTCGCACCGCCACCGCATTTCCCGGTCGCACCCCGGCAACTGTCGCCGCTGCCCGCTCGATGTCGGTGGGATACACGTTGCGACCGCCCATGATGATGACGTCCTTGACCCGGCCGCAGACCACGACGAGACCCTCTTCGGTGAGGTAGCCGACGTCTCCGGTGTTGAACCAGCCGTCGACGCCAGGCGCGGATCGGTGACCTTCGGTGGTGATGTACCCGTGCGTGACGGCCTTGCCTCGGACCTCGATGATCCCGACTCCCCGCGCCGGCAGCACCAGCCCATCGCTGTCGACGACGCGGCCCTCCAAGTCCGGAACAAGTCGCCCCAGAGTCGCAAGAGCCCGCGCATTCGGACGGTTCGAAGGGACTGCCCGCGACATCGCATCCAGGAAATCGGGATCCACGTAGTCGACGATCGCACCTTGACCCGGATCTGGGATGGACACGGCCAGAGTGGTCTCGGCCATTCCGTACGCAGGTGCGAGCGCCGTCGGATTCAATCCGAACCGTGCCCCGGCCCGGGCGAGGGCGTCCAAGGTGTCTGGGTCGACAGGTTCGGCGCCGTTCCACATGTACCGGACAGTGGAGAGGTCCACAGCGCCGTCCTCCGCCTGAGCCAGGCGTCGCGCAAGAAGCGAGTACGCGAAATTCGGTGCTGCCGTGACCGTTCCACCGTACTTTCCCATCAGCTCCGCCCACAGGATCGGACTGCGGAGAAAGTCCAACGGCGTGATGCTGACCACCTCGGCCCCCAATTGCATGGGAACACTGAGGAATCCGACCATGCCCATGTCATGGAAGAGCGGGAGCCAACTCACCATGACGTCCTCGTCGATCGAGAACTTGATGCGATTGACCATCGCGTACGCGTTGACGTAGAAGTTCTCGTGCGTGATCTGCACGGCTTTCGGCGACCCGGTGGACCCTGACGTCAACTGCTGCAGAGCGATATCCGATTCCGCGGTGTCGACCGGATCGATCGCCCGCCCGGCCCGCAGTTCGTCGATCGTCAACACCGTGATGCCACTCGCTTCCAGAAGTGGTTTTGCCGCATCGAACGGGCTCCCGACAATGACGGCCCGCGCGGCGATCATGTCGATCACCTTCTGAGTGTCCTGCGCCCACACCGCCAGATCGGTTCGCGGTGTCGGCTGATGCAACATCGTCACGGAAGCGCCGCGCATCCAACTCGCCTGGCAGGCCGGCGCGATGTCGACCGGTTGACCGGCCAGGATTCCGACGGCGACTCCGTGCTCGATCCCCGAGTCGGCCAACGCACCCGCCATCGCTCGCGCTTGCCGATGAATGTCGCCCCACGTCTGTCGTAGCGGGCGATCCGGTTCGCCCGTCACTATGCCGTGATCGCCGATAGCGGCACTCTTGTACATCTCGTCGGTGAATTTGCTCAATGCAGCTCCTCAGAACGCTTGAATACAGTCGCCGAACCCACCATGTGATCCCACGCACACCTATCTGGATAATCAGACAAAGTTCGCCGAGTGTTACCGCCAATTCGTGGGCGAGTATCCTTTCTCTGTTGTGCGTCCGCACCCGTGCTTTTTCGCGCTACGCCCACTGCTCCCACTGCGAGAGGCTCTTCGTTGACTACCCCGTCCGACTCGACTGTCCCCACCGACTCGACTGTCCAGTCCGACACCGGTGACACATCCGCTCCGGTCAGCGCGAAGGGCCTCGCCGCCGAAGCTGCACGTCGTCGCACCTTTGCCGTCATCTCGCACCCCGATGCCGGTAAGTCGACGCTCACCGAAGCGCTGGCTCTGCACGCGAAGAAGATCTCCGAAGCCGGCGCAGTTCACGGCAAGGCCGGACGCAAGTCCACGGTCTCGGACTGGATGGAAATGGAGAAGGCCCGCGGCATCTCCGTCAGTTCCACCGCGCTGCAGTTCAACTACCACTCGTCCGAGACGCCCGACGATCAGATCAACGTCATCAATCTCGTCGACACCCCCGGTCACTCCGACTTCTCCGAGGACACGTACCGCGTCCTGACTGCCGTCGACGCGGCCGTCATGCTCATCGACGCCGCCAAGGGCCTCGAACCGCAGACGCTCAAGCTCTTCCAGGTGTGTCGTCACCGCGGCATCCCGGTCATCACGGTCATCAACAAGTGGGACCGTCCCGGCCAGACCCCGCTCGAATTGTTGGACGAGATCAGTGAGCGCATCGGCCTCACACCTACTCCCCTGTACTGGCCTGTCGGAATCGCCGGCGACTTCCGCGGCCTGCTGCGACGCGGCGAGGACGGAGCAGCTCGCGAGTACGTCCGGTTCACCCGCACAGCCGGCGGCGCAAAAATCGCCCCCGAAGAGGTCATGGACGCCGACGCCGCACTCGCCAAGGAAGGCTCCGAGTGGGAGACCGCAGCCGAGGAGAGTGAACTGCTCTCGGCTACCGGCCAGGACCACGATCAGGAAATGTTCCTGGCCGGGCAGACATCCCCGGTGATCTTCGCGTCCGCGATGCTCAACTTCGGTGTCCGTCAGATCCTCGACACCCTCGTCGAGTTGGCGCCGCCGCCGCGTGCCCGCGACGACATCAACGGCAAGCCGCGCGAAGTCACCGATCCGTTCAGCGCGGTGGTCTTCAAGGTGCAGGCCGGTATGGACACCGCGCACCGTGACCGTCTGGCATTCATGCGCATCGTGTCCGGCGTGTTCGAACGCGGCATGGTCGTCACCCACGCGCAGACCGGCAAGCCGTTCACGACCAAGTACGCGCAGACGGTGTTCGGCCGCGAGCGTTCCACCGTCGAATCCGCGTTCCCCGGTGACGTCGTCGGCCTGGTCAACGCCACCGCACTTGCACCCGGCCACACCCTGTACACCGAGAAGAAGATCGAGTTCCCGCCGATCCCGTCCTTCGCTCCGGAACACTTCTCGATCCTGCGCGCCGAGAGCGCCGGAAAGTACAAGCAGTTCCGCCGTGCCGTCGACCAACTCGATTCCGAAGGCGTCGTGCAGATTCTCCGCAACGACATTCGCGGCGACGCGTCCCCCGTCATGGCGGCCGTCGGCCCGATGCAGTTCGAGGTCGTCGCGGCTCGGATGAAGGCGGAATTCAACGTCGAAGCCAAGATGGAGCCGCTCGGCTACGCACTGGCACGACGTACCGACGCCGCATCCGAGGTCGAACTGAACCGTCAGCGCGGCGTCGAGGTCTTCACCCGCTCGGACGGCGTCCTGCTGGCTCTGGTCAGTGACAAGTGGCGCCTGCAGTACATCCAGAAGGAACTCCCTGATCTGACGCTCGAACCACTCGTCGCTGCTGCGGACTGATGAGCCTGATCGAGGCGCTGTTCGACGCCGAACTACACATCGGCAGCGCCACGATCTTGTGGCGGGAGATCATCGGGAATACCTTCGGCATCGGCTCGGCAATAGCCGGAGCCCGGCGATCCGTGTGGGCCTGGCCTGTCGGTATCGCCGGAAATGCCTTGTTGTTCACCGTGTTCATGGGTGCGCTGTTCCATACACCGCAAGAGCTCAACCTGTACGGCCAGGCCGGCCGTCAATTGCTGTTCATCACCGTCAGCATTTACGGGTGGATGCAGTGGCGGCGCGGTGCGCAGAGTTCCGGTGACGCAGTATTGCCACATTGGGCGAGCACGCGGGAACGTCTGGCGATGATCGCCGTCATGGCAAGTGGCACAGTAATTTTCGCATGGGTCTTCACGGTCCTCGGCTCGTACGGCGCGTGGGCAGAAGCCTGGATCTTCACCGGTTCGATCCTCGCCACATACGGCATGGCCCGTGGCTGGACCGAGTTCTGGCTCATCTGGATCGGCGTCGACGCAGTGGGTGTGCCATTGCTCTTCCGCGCCGGCTACTACCCGTCGGCGATCCTCTATCTCGTCTACGCCTTCTTTGTCGTGTGGGGGTTCCTCGCGTGGCTGAAGATTCAACGGCGCACTGCCGTACACGCGTAGCGATCACCGCCGAAGCCGTGTGAGGCAAAACCGACTCCTGGTATGTTTGCCGAAACTGTGCAAACCTATGGTCTGTTTACGGGCGTGGTCTATTAACGGGCGAGGTCTGTTTACGGGCCCGGTTTGTATGCGGGTATTGGGAGCACACAGCATCAGGAGCGCACGATGGAAGACAAGACTTCGCATGGAGCAAGCAGTCCCACCGGGTCGACTAACGGGTCGACAAACGGGGCCACCAACGGTTCCTCCCATGGATCGAACGGTGGACTCACCAACGGCTCCGGCAGTTCCACGGCTACAGCCGACCCTGCGTCAAGCAAGCCGACCGACGCCTTCAGCTTTGCCCTTCCCACCCACAGCACCGCAGCACACAGCAGCGGAGAGGACCCGTCCATGCCTGCCGCAACACCAACGCCGTCCCGTGAATCGTCGCGCAACCTCGAAACTCGCAGCCGTACCGTTGTCCGACGCGACGCCATGGGTGTAGCCGCGGTTCGTGTCGCCGGACGACTCACCCACACCGAACTTCTTGCCAACCAGGCGTCCCCGTCCAGCGCGCATTCGTCGGATCCGACGGTTGATCTGGACGAACTACTGACCATGCTCGGCAGCTACCTGCTCTCGTCGGGGTTCGAGCATCCCGAGATTCACGCAAAACTCGGCGGGCAGTCCATCGTCGTCAACCTCGTGTCGCCGGAGATCAGCGCGACGTAGCTCGAACTGTCACGGCCACAGGACCTCACGGAGGTAATCGCCGTCACCGGTGCGGCGATACTGCCAGCGCTGGTGCCGACGGCCTTGGTCCGCTTGCCAGAACTCGACCGTCTCGGGAACCAGGCACCACGCACGCCAGTTCTCGGCTACGAAGCCGGGATCATTCTCGATGGCCGCCGCCGCTTCTTCGACAAGTCGGTTGTACTCTTCCGGGTCGGTCAGGACCTGACTTGTCCGGCTCGCTGCCGCCACGGCCCTCGCCGTGACGGAGCGCTCGACGAAGTCGCGATCCCTGACCGGCCCGGTATCCGCTTTCACGGCTCCCCTGATCCGGATCTGACGCCCCTGCTCGCGCCAGTAGAACGCCAACGCCGCCTGCGGATTCGCCTGCAGCTCAATCCCCTTCATGGAATCCGAGCTACCGGAGAACCAAAACCCGGCGTCCGTCACATCTTTGAGAATCAAATACCGGGTATCGGGGACACCGCTCCCGTCGACGGTGGCGAGCGCGCACACGTGCGGTTCACGAACTCCGGCGGCGACGGCTTCGCGCAGCCAGCTGACGAACAGGTCGTTCGGACGGTCGGGAAACGTCGACGGGGCCGGTGGCGGTGTCCCGGTCAGAGCGGGTAATCCCCGAATCCAGGACCGGATATTTTCGCCCGTCACCCGGCGGACACAGCCGGAATCGAGTTCCCGTAGGAGTTCGGTTGCAACATGGCCCACTTGTTCGACGTCAGCCGAAAGCTCGGCATGTCCGACAGCGACATCACCGACTCCCAGGTCCGCTCGTAACTCGTATGCGAGATTCTCCACTTACCGTCACTGCACAGGGCGTACCTGTCGTGATAGAAAGCCGAACCCCGCATCAGCATGCCGTCCTCTGGCACCACGACGGTATCGGCGAGGCACCACACCCCGGTGGCAGTGTCACCGTCGACGTCGATCTCCGGTTGACCACACTGGTGCTCGGTGATGACATGGGCGCCGAGAGTGTTCTCGAGGAAGGACACAAAAGAATCACGGGAGTCGAAACTGAGTTGCTCGCCGTAGATTGCGGTGGCGTCAACGGTCAGCGTGTCTGCGAATTCGACCCAGGATTTAGTATCCAACGAACGCGCATATCGGTACTTGAGCCGTTGAATGTGCACAATCGCTTCGAGATCCATGATCCTCGCCTCTCGTGGAGCAACCACCCGAATCAATCTGAACCATAACCCGCAACGGAATGAATCGGGCATTACCTTCTAAGTTAGTAGATAACTCACCGGACCACACGCCTTTCGAGGCCGTCGAGCATGATCGTGATCTTGTCGTCGAGCCAACCCCGCCCGTGCCACGTCGATTCGTCGCCGAGCCCCTCCGTCAACGCCTCGGATGCATTCCAACTGTCCTGGTACGCCTGCCGCGCGGAACGGGAATCGGCAGTGCTGACCGTGTTGTCGAGCGCCGCCATCATCGCGAACTGCGTCATCGTGACCTCGGACACGAAATCGACGGCAAGCAGTGCATCGCGCGCAGGAAATCCTTGTGCCATCAGCGACCCGGCCAGTTTCTCGACAACTTCCACTATCGCGGGCGGCGTTCCCGGAACGGTGAGACCTACCTGAGCCAGACCGGGGTAGCGCTCGAACGAGAGCCACAACACGTCGCAGAACTCACGGAGAAACTCCCGCCATGGTTTATCGGTGTCCGGCCACACCATCAGGCGCACAACATGATCCGCGCACGCTCGTAGCAAGGCTTCGCGGTCGGCAAAATATCGGTACAGCGCAGAGTGACTGACACCCAAGCGTTTTGCCACACCGGGCATCGTCAAGGTGCTCAGATCTCCGGCCAGGGCAGCCTCGACGATGTCCTCCGTCGACAGAGTCGGAGGCCGCCCCGTCTTCTTTCCAGTCCGCATAACCTCTCAGCCTGCCACCAACCTCCATCCCGCCGCGCGGTGGCGTTGATCCCAGAAATCCGCATACTTGCCGCCGGCCGCGAGCAACACGTCGTGAGTACCCACTTCGACGATTGATCCATCGTCCCCGAGTACAACGATCTGATCAGCCGCCACCACCGTCGACAGTTTGTGCGCGATCACAAGCAGGGTGGCGCCGGTCGCCAACTCGGTCATCGCCGCCTGCACGTGCGCTTCGTTCTCCGGATCGAGCGCAGCAGTGGCCTCGTCGAGCAACACGATCGGGGCTCGTTTGAGCAATGCCCGCGCGATGGACACCCGCTGACGTTCACCGCTGGACAGCGCGCTTCCCCCCTCACCGACGCGGGTGTCCCACCCTCCGGGGAGTCGCAGGGCGATTTCGGCGACACCGGCGATGCGAGCGACCTCGAACACCTCGTCATCCGTGGCGTCGGGGCGACCCAAGCGAATATTGGCCATCAACGTGTCGTCGAAGAGATACACGTCCTGGAACACGAGCGAGAGTTGCGCCATGAGGTCGGCGGTCGTGAGGTCACGTACGTCCACTCCGCCGACACGCACCACCCCGGAATCCACGTCGTAGAAGCGAGCTGTCAAACGGGTGATCGTGGTTTTTCCCGATCCGGACGGACCGACCAGTGCGGTCATCGACCGGGCGGGCACGTCGAACGAGATATCCCGCAGCACCTTTCTGCTCGAGCCGTCACTGCTGCTCGTGTCGTAACCGAAGCCGACGCCGTCGAATTGCACGGCGATCTCCCCCGTCGCACGGGCACTGGTTTCGGGTTCGGCCAACGGTTCCACTTCGAGAATCTCAGACATCCGGCGAATTTCGTTGCGGGCCATCCGAATGGCACCACCGAATTCCCCGATCTCGCCGAGAGGCTGAATGAAACGGGCCGTGAGCCCGAGCAGTGCGATCAAGGTGACCGGATCGATATCACCGCCCAACGCGAGGAAGGCGCCCACCGCGATCACCGCGGAAAACACAAACTGGAGTGCAACGCCGTTGACTACCGATCCGATCACCACGAACCACAACTGCGACCGTCCGGCGATGCGTTGAGCTTCGATCGCGTCGTCGAGCGGGCCGTACACACCGTGGGTCCGGCCGAACGCCCGCAGGACCGGTTGGCAGCGAGCGTATTCCAGCACCCGATTGTTCGATTCGACGGCAGCGTCGTGAGCCTGACCGTCGGCGCGCGCCGTCATGATCGAAGCAAACCGAGCAGCGGCAAACAGAACCGGAACACCGATCACCAGAGCCAGTCCGAGTCGCCAGTCGAAAAACAGCATGCACACGACGATGGTTGCGGGCCCGGCGATTCCGGAGATGATCGGTGTCATCAGGTGCGCAGCGGCACCCATCACCGAGATGGTGCCCTTGCTGGCAACCTGCGAGACCTGGCCTAGCCGCCCAGCACCGAACCATCCGAGAGGCAAGGTCACCAGATGATCCCCCAGGCGCAGATGCATAGTGCGCAGCAGGGTCAGCGCGGACTCGAAACCCTTCATTGCCTGGAGATAATGCGCAATCGAACTGACAAGAGCACAGGCCGCCATAGCCGTCAGCCAACCGGCGACACCGGCCCAGTCCTGATCGAACAGTGCCCGCACCGTGGGCACCAACAGGGCGACAGCCAACCCCTGCAGTACGCCGTACAGCACCGCCCACACCAGGAACTCGCGGTAGCGATTCTGGTTCTCGGGACCGAGAATTCGGAACAGGTCGCGAATCATGAGTTGCCCTTTCGGGACACCGCGTCGTCGACGCGTTGATGGGAAGACCACATCCGGGCGTATGTCGACCCGTTCGCGACAAGCGCATCGTGTGACCCCGTCTCCACGATGCGCCCACCATCGAGGACGACGATCTGATCTGCGCTGACAATGGACGCCAATCGGTGAGCGATAACCAGCACCGTACGGCCGAGCGTCAACCGCGACAGCGCTTCCTGGATATCAGCCTCGGATTCCGGATCCGCGAATGCCGTTGCCTCGTCGAGTACGAGAACCGGCGTGTCCGCGAGAATCGCGCGGGCAATCGACACTCGTTGTGCCTCCCCGCCCGAGAACCTGGCGTCGACGCCGACCACGGACTCGTAGCCTCGTGGGAGCGCTTCGATGCATCGGTCGATCCGAGCTGCGGATGCCGCTGCCTTCACCTCCGCCAGACTCGCATCCGGGCGCGCCAACCGAATGTTGTCCACCACACTCGCTTCGAGTAGTTGAACGTCCTGCAGAACAAATCCGACGTGCCGATACAACTCGTCGGTTGCGATGTCTCGAACGTCGACACCGCCGATGGACACACTGCCGGCGCGCACGTCGTGGAACCGAGGAACCAATGTCGCCAACGTCGACTTACCCGAACCCGACGGCCCGACCAACGCCGTGACCGACCCAGCCGGGAGCGTCAGGTTGATCTCGGACAGAACGTCGAAACCGCCGTCGTACGCAAACGACACTTCCGCGAACCGAACGTCGTTGCCCGCCGGACTTTTCGGATTCTCCGATTCCGGCAGCGCATCCGTCGCGAAGAGTTCGGCGAGCCGCGCCGCTGCGGCCGAGGCCTCACGCCTGGCCTGCATCCCGAATCCGATGGTGGTGACGGAAATCGGAATGACCATCGCCACCAGTGAACTCGTCAGAACATCGATCGGGGACACCACTCCGGAGTGGACCAACCAGGACCCGAAACCGAGGTTGACCACCAAGACGACGGGAGCACTCAGAGCAATGGTGGCCAGCGCCTCGGTGCGAAGCATCGGCCGGACCCATCCCTCGTAGGACACGGCAAAACCCTTGGCAGCATCGCGGTATCGGGAATGTGCCCGCCTGTCCTGACCGAACGTCTTGACCACGGCAATGCCGGTGACAAACTCGACGATGGTGTTGCTGATCTCGGCAATGCCCTCGTTCATCTCACTCATCTTGACTGCCATGCCCCGCGTCATGATCGCGTAAGCGATCACGTAAATCGGAAGAGTGGCGATCGCGAGCAGTCCCAGACGCCAGTCGATCGAGATCACATAGCCGAGTCCGACCAACGGAACTGCGACGGCTCCGGTGGTCTCGACGGCGCTGTGGGCCACGAGGTAGTGAAGATCCGCGATGTCGTTCTGCGCCGCCTTCCGCACGGTTCCCGACGAATGGGAGGTGAACCAGCCCAGCGGAAGTCGACCGAGAGTGGCAGCAATGCGCCGACGCAAGATCGCCTGCAGATGGACATCGGCGAAATGCGTCACCACCAGTGCGCCGCCGCCGAAGAATGTTCTCAGCCCCAATCCGATGACAACAACACTCACGATGGTCCAGACGCGAGACGAATCGATGTCACCACCGACTATCAGGATCTTCCCCAACTCGGCGATGGCCACGTACGGCACGATCGCAGCCACCGCCGCGACTACCTGCATCACCATGGCGAGGGTGGTTCGCGTCCGAACCGGTTGCAGGAGTTCACGAAGCGCAGCCTTGTGAACCGACGCCTCTGCCTTGGCGCGTACCCCGGCGTCTACAGGCTCTTGCGCGATTGCAGTCTCCGCTACGACGGTCATGCCGAGAACGCCTTCCACCGCGCCACGGCGTCGGAGTCCGCGGCGATCTCGGCCTGCAGATCGGTGCCTGCGAGGCTGCGGTCGGCAAGTGCATGCAGGTCTTCGAGAATCCAGTACACCGCGAATGGGTAACTGCCGAACCAGAGTTCACCGCTCACGTCGGCGGTTCGCCCTGCGGTCACCGCCGGAATCTCGCTGAACAACGGATTTGCGTGTACCAAGGCACCGTCGTAGATGTTTCCCGACGTGACCACCATGGCGTCGGCAACGTGCGCGCCGACGTTCTCTGCTGACACCGACGACGTGGCAACACCGGTATTGGGACCGACCTTCGCGTCGAGTTCGGCCTGCGGGCGCCCGAATCCGGCTTCCTCGATGATCGACGACATCGGCGACGACGGGATGACGGTGTAGATGCCGCCGGAGAATCCGACCAGGACCGACAACGTCTGAGGCTGCGCTGCTACTTCGCCCGAGACCTCACCGAACTTGGCCTCGAGGCGGGCAACAACCGCATCGGCTTCCGTCTGTTTCCCGAGCGCATCGGCCGTCGTGGCGATCACCTCGCGCCACGGCGCCGCGTAGGCCAGAACCGTGGTCGGCGCAATCTCGTTGGCCTGCGGGACAATCGACGTCAGGGAACCGACGTCACTGAGCAAAATCCTGTCCGGACCGACCGCCGCGATTTGTTCGATGTCCGGCGATTGGAAGAATGTCGGCTTGTCGATGACCTCGATTCCCTCACTCTGCAGGATCTCCTTGGCCGCTTGCGACTGCAGCGTCGCAAAAACGGTGTCGGGCTTGACCCCGAGTGTCAGAGCATTGAGGGCGGCAAACTCGTCCAAAGCCAGTAACTTCTGGGGTGCCGCTGCCTCCGACGTCACTTCAGCTTCAGTGCTCGTTTCGGCTTCAGTGCTCTTCGCGTCGGAACAGCCGACAAGAATCGTCGCCGCTGCCACCAGTGCAGCAGCGCGCACGCCCCACCGGCGTGCCGAATACCGTGTCATCTGCATCTCCCACCTTAGTTACAGCCTGTCTCTATTAGGGCAGCCTACAATAACTAGTTGGATGGTGGTGGGGTTTCCACACGTGCGAACAGTCGTGGCCGCCCACCACCCGCATTCGGGGGCGAGCGGCCACGTGCCGCGAGTCGAGCCGGGGTCAGAAGCGCCTGGCAGCATCCGCCAGAACGTCGAGGAAGATCGCCGATGTGAGTGCAAATCCCTGGTTGTACCGCGCGTCCGTCGTGATCACGTTGCCCGCCTGCACAACCGGCAGCCGCTGCCAGGTCGGCTGCGTCTTGATGACGTCCAGCGCTTCCTGATTTCTGGCCTGCGCGATGATCATGTCGGCCGGCGCCAGAACGTCGAGGTGCTCGAACGACACCTCAAATGAGTTCTCGGCATTGTCGTCGTCACGGAACAGAACATCGAGCCCGGCGTCCAACGCCACGCTGATCCTCAGATTACGCTGGTGCACAACAAAACCCGTCGGCGTCTGGACACCGAAGACCAGCTTCTTCCCACCGAGCTTGTCCTGCAGCAACGGACGCAACTCGGCGAGCTTGCGCTCGTAGTCGGCGATGGATGCCTCGGCGACGGCAACACGATCGAGTTGACGTGCCTGCGCCAGTAACGCGCCCCGCCAGTCAACCGGGTGCCCCGCACTCTGCTCGATATCATCTCCCACTACCAACAGCGGTGCGATGGACGCCAACCGCTCGTTGCCGTACCAATCACTGGTGTATCCGATCAACGTCATCACGATCAGATCGGGATCGAGGCCGAGAACAGCCTCGAAGTTGGTCGAGAAATCACCGGCAACGTTGACGAAGCTCGCATCCTCGATAGCCCGTCCGGGAAACTGAAACCCCGCCTTTTCCTCGGGGAACCAGAAATTGCCCGAACCCACGATCGGGTAGTCCATCATCATCGCGAACTCGAGGTCCACCCGTCCGTCGAGAACCACCACACGCTTGGGGTTGCGCGGAACGTCGCCGCTGAACTCCGCCCATGTGTACGCCACGGTGTCGCCGGCCGAATCGGATTCCGCATCGGAGGTTCCGCAGGCGCTCAGTGCCAATACCGCTGCCATACCCGCTGCGCCACCGAAGAATTGACGTCGCGAAATACGATCGACAATGTGCGCCCACTCGAAATCGGTGACCTGCGTATCCAGGACGAGTGTCATACCTGTGCTCCTTCGATGCGTCGTTGCCGCTCCCGTCCCAGCGGGATGACCAGCGGCGTATGGGAAACCGGGTCGTCGATGATGCGGCATGCCATGCCGAACACCTCCTGCACCAGTTCTTCCGTGATGATCTCGGCCGGTGGGCCTTCTGCCACAACCGCGCCGTCCTTCATGGCGATGATGTGAGTTCCGTAGCGGCACGCGTGATTCAGATCGTGCAGCACCGCCACCAAGGTGTGCCCGTCGTTCTCGTTGAGATCGCGGCACAGTTCCAGCAGTTCGATCTGATGCGCTATATCGAGGAAGGTAGTCGGCTCGTCGAGCAGCACCAGCGGCGTCTGCTGCGCGAGCACCATGGCAACCCACACTCGTTGACGCTGCCCACCTGACAATTCGTCGACGAGACGGGCGGACAAGTCCGTGACCTTCGTGGCTTCCATCGCAGTGACGACTGCGGCCTCATCCTCACGCGACCACTGGCGAATCAGTTTCTGATGCGGATACCGGCCTCGCGCAACAAGATCGGCGACCTTGATGCCGTCGGGCGCGATCGACGTCTGCGGCAGTAACCCGAGTCTGCGAGCAACTTCCTTGGCCGGATACGACGTGATCGCCTTACCGTCCAGCAGAACTGTGCCGGTGCTCGGCTTGAGCAAGCGAGACAACGCCCGCAGGAGCGTCGATTTGCCGCAGGCATTCGGCCCGACGATGACGGTGAAGCCGCCGTCGGGGATGTCGACGTTGAGGTTCTGCGAGATGATGCGCTTGTCGTACCCGATCGTGACGTCCTCGGCGCGCAACCGATTTGTCTTCTGCCCGCTGGTTTCGTTCACGCTCTTCCTCGTTCTTTCGGTCACTGCTTGCGGGCCTCACGTGCGAGGAGCCAGACGAAATAGACGCCGCCGATGGATACCGTCACTACTCCGACAGGCAACTGCGTCGGGGCAAATGCTCGCTGCGCGACCCAGTCACTGATCATCAACAGAGCCCCACCCATTGCGGCAGAAGGCAAAAGCGTCACACCCGCACTACCGGTCAGTCGCCGTACCAATTGTGGTGCGGCGAGCGAGACGAACCCGATGGGACCGGCCGCCGCCGTCACCATCGCCGTCAGCGCAACACCGAGAACCACCAACGACAACCTCGTGGGTTCAGCTCGAACCCCGAGCGCCTTGGCCGCGTCGTCGCCCATCTCGAGCATTTGCATCCGCCTGCCCAACAACAGGATCAGCGGAACCAGCACAACCAGGACTGCAACAACCGGCCACACCTGGGTCCATCCCAGACCGTTCAACGAACCGGCTCCCCACACTGCGGCCGCCATCGCGTCGTCGAGTTTGGCCTTGAGGATCAGCCAGGTGTTGACCGATCCCAGCATCGCGCTGATCGCGATGCCCACGATGATCAGACGGAAACCCTGCACACCGCGTTTGTACGCGAGCAGGTATACGACTGCTGCAGTGGCGATTCCGCCGACCAGCGCGCCCACCGCGATCTCGTAATACGTTCCACCTACCAGCAGAATGACTACAAGCGCGCCGGTGTATGCACCGGAATTGAAGCCGATGATGTCGGGGCTGCCCAGCGGATTTCGGGTGAGCGATTGGAATATCGCACCACTCATACCCAATGCGGCACCGAGCATCAACGCCAACAACACCCGCGGCAGACGCCATTCCACGACAACCATGTGGATTCGCGCCGGCGCCTCACCGAACAAGGCCCCCAAGACATCAGCAATCGGCACCTGGTAGTCGCCACTACCCAGGGCGATGACACCGACACCCAATCCGATGACAACAAGTACAACGCACACGGTGACCGTGCGGACGTCGATCCGCGCCGACCAGCCCTCCTTGGGTGAGCGCACCACCGTGGTTGGGCGCCCGAAGTCGATACTCACAGGCCGCTCACCTTGCTTCGACGCACCAGCAGGATCAGTACCGGAGCACCGATGAAGGCCGTGACGATACCCACTTGAAGTTCACCGGGGCGCAGCACGATTCGCCCGACCACATCGGAGGCGAGGAGCAGAATCGGCGCGCACACCATCGTGTACGGAAGAATCCAGCGCTGATCCGGTCCGACGAACCAGCGGGCAACGTGTGGAACCATCAGCCCCACAAACCCGATCGGACCGGCAGCAGCAGTAGCCGCACCGCACAACAGGGTCACGGCAACAACCCCGATGACGCGCGTGCGGGTGATGTTGGCGCCGAGTGAACGCGCCAGATCGTCACCGAGGGCGACAGCGTTGAGTTGTCGCGCCAGAGCCAGTGCCAGGACGAGCCCGATCACGATGAACGGTGTCACAGCCAGCACGATGTCCAGGGAGCGACCGCTGAGAGAACCGGCGTTCCACTGACGCATCTGGTCGAATGCCGTCGGGTTGAGCAAGGTGATTCCGGACGAGATGCCGCCCAACACCGATCCGATTGCCACGCCGGCGAGTGTGAGCCGGATCGGTGTGGCGCCGCCTCGTCCGATCGATCCCAACGCGTACACGATGACGGTTGCGATCACCGCACCGATGAACGCAAACCAGATGTACGACCAGATACTGGTCAACCCGAACACCGCGACGGCAACCACCATCGCGAATCCCGCACCGGCATTGACACCGAGAATTCCCGGGTCCGCCAATGGGTTTCGGGTCATTGCCTGGATCAATGCGCCGGCCACACCCAACGCCATGCCGACGAGCAGGCCAAGCAGTGTGCGGGGCAGTCGCAGATCACGAATGATCACGTGATCGTTGGAATCGTCGTAGTTGACCAACGCGTCGACGACGGTGCCGAACGGAATGGTCTTCGATCCGACCGCGATACTCACCAGCACAACACATCCGAGAACTGCCAGGCAGATAACAAGCCCGAGGGTTCGACGAGAATTCGTTTCGACGAGTCCGGCGGGTTGTTTCTGCTTCTCCGCCAGGGACTCGTCGATCAGTTCCGCAGTCGTCTCACTCTCGTTGACTGCCGTGGTCACAAGCCCGCACTCTCGAGGGTCTTGTCGACTTCGTCACGAATTTCCTCTTCGTCTCGATCGGATTGCCACGCCGCATCCAACTGCGCGCGAATGGTTTCGTCGAGCGCTTCGTACTTCGCATTCCACACTTCGGCTTTGTACGTCCAGTAGCCGATAACCTTGTACTGCTGCGCCGGCAACTTCAGTTCGTGCCGGAGATACTTGCGGATATCGCGCAGCATCGTGCTTTCCCCTGCTACCCAGACGTATCCAGGTTCGGTGGGCAGTTTCAGTGCACGCACTGCATCCGGAAGCTTCGACGGCGCAATGCCGTTGCCACTGCCCACCAACCAGATGAACTCGACGTCCGCGGCCGATTCGATGTGCTGGCGGTGCGACTCGTCCACCACCTCGACTATCGCCTTGGCCGACACACCGGCAGGCAACTGTTCGATCAGGCGGCCCAGGGCCGGGAGTCCGGTTGCGTCGGCGACGAACACCTGCCAGCACGCATCGGCCGGGGGCTCGTACAGACCACGGGACTCGCCGATCGCCAACGCGTCACCGATCGCGGCGCCCTGTGCCCAATCACTGGCTATTCCGCCGTCGTGAACCACGAAATCGACCGTCATGCGGCTGGTTTCGGAATCGAACCGTCGGACCGTGTAGGGCTGGCACGGCGAAGCCTCCTGGCCTTCCGGGTAACGCCAACCACGTGGTGCGTCCGGATCTTCCTCCGGCAGAACAAATTTACCGGTTGCCGGGACCGGGAAATGGAGGCGAAGATACTCGTCACCGATACCGGTTGTTCGAAACGTGGTCAAACCCTCCCCGCCGAACACGATCCGAACCATTCCCGGGGTTACGTACTCCTTGAAGAGCACCTCGCCGAACACAAGACTCACGACAATCTCCAACATCGGTGAAACACGAAACGCACAACAATCAAGCACAAAGGTAAGGCAGACCTTAATTTATTGCAGAGCCGCCGCCGCGTCGACGAATTCTCCGCCACAACGGGGTCAACTAGTATCGCAATTCGGCCACCGTGTCGTATATGGCCTGTTCACGACAAGTTTTGGCATCAGCGTGACTTCATAACAGGTGCATTCGATCCCTAGCGTGGACCCAGTGTCATCAACGCCGCTTCATCCGAGTAACGATACCGACGGTCCGCCGCTGCCTCCGGCGATCACGCCACGTCAGGTGATCACGCGCGCCATCGCAGCCGAGGGGCGCGGGGCAAAGCTGGCTGCCGCGTCGGTGGGCTTCACCGGACACCAGGTAGCCGAAGCTCTGGTCCCGGTCGTGATCGGTGCGGTCATCGACCGTGCCGTGGCGACCAGCGACGCCGCAGCTCTCGGCAAGTGGATTCTTGTTCTCGGCATCCTGTTCACCGGCCTGCTGCTCAGCTGGAGAATTGCAGCCCGGATCGCCGACTCGGTCACCGAGTACGGCGCCCATCGGCTTCGGATGGACATCGCCAGACGCGGCCTCGATCCGCACGGCATGAATCCGCGTCGGATGCCCGGTGAGGTCTACTCGATCGCGACCTCCGACGCCGGTTCGGTCGCGGGATTCACCCACACTCTCAGCACCAAACTCGGCGCTGCCTGCGGAGTGCTGACCGCCGCAATCTCACTACTGGTCATCTCGGTGCCGCTCGGGCTTCTGGTCATCCTCAGCACTCCCCCGGTACTCGTACTGATGCAGGTCGTGAGCCGTCCCCTCGAACGCCGGGCCGAAACGGATCAGTGGCAGGGCGCACGCGCCGGGGCACTCGCCGCCGACTTGCTGTCCGGCTTACGTATTCTGTCCGGCATCGGCGCCGGAGATGCTGCGGCGCAGCGCTATCGGGGTGCCAGCCGGACATCGCTCGATGCAACCCTGCGCGCTCAGCGCTACCAAGCGATGTACTCGGCGGCCAACGTCGCCATCGCGGGCGCCTACCTTGCCGTCATCGCCTACGTCGGCGGCAGAATGGCAGCATCCGGCAGTATTTCGGTCGGTGAATTCATTGCGGTGGTGGGATTGGCGCAGTTCCTCCGCGGACCGCTCATCGACATCATCTATTTCGGTGCCGGACTGGCCCGAGCCCGCGCGTCCGCGAATCGTATTGCGGCGCTCATCGGGACACGCCGCGCCGTCTCCCCCGCGAGCGATCCTGTAGCACTGAGCCATTCGGAATCCCTGACACTGCGTGACGTTGTTCTGGCCGGAGCGGCGCCGGTCGACCTGGATGTCAAGCGCGGCGAGATCGTCGGCATCACCTACGACAACACGGCCTGGGCCGATGCTTTCATGGATGTGCTGGCGCGCCGGATAGATCCTCCTTCTGGATCAATCCGTCTGGGTGACAATCCCATCCACGATCTGGACATCGACGAACTCCGAACGCATGTCCTCGCCGCCCCGCACGATGCCGCACTCTTCATCGGCACCGTCGGCGACAACATCGGCGCTCTGACTCCGGTCGGGCACCGAACCGACGCCGCCATCTCGGCAGCCGCCGCGGATCAGGTGATCGAGGCTCTCCCGAACGGACTTGCCACCGGCGTCACCGAGCAGGGCAACTCGCTGTCCGGCGGTCAACGTCAACGAGTTGCGCTCGCGCGGGCCTTGGCAAGCGACGTACCGATACTGGTACTGCACGATCCGACCACCGCCGTCGACTCCGTCACGGAAGCGCGCATTGCCCGCGGGATATCCGAGGTTCGCAGTGCTCACGCGACAATTCTTCTCACCAGCAGCCCCGCGCTGCTCGATATCTGCGATCGGGTAATCGAACTGTGAACGACCTGCTCCCCACCGCAACCCCCAAACAGGCTCGCACCGAGGCACTTCGGCTGCTGCGGCCGCACCGACTCGGAGCGAGCGGTGCGGCGCTCACCTTGACCGCAGCCACGGCAATCGGCCTGCTCACCCCACTGATTCTGGGCGAGATGGTAGACACCGTCACTTCTGGTGGCACCGACATCGTCTCCCGTATCGGCACGTTGACCGGGGCCTTGGTTGCTGTCGCCGTCCTGTCCTCCCTACTGGTCGGTGTCAGCGAATACCTTCTGGCCGGGGTCGGGGAACGCGTCGTGGCAGACCTACGTGAAGAAGTGGTCGTCCGAGTACTCGATCTACCTCAGAGCGACGTCGAGCGCGCCGGACGTGGTGACCTCGTCTCCCGCATCACCGGTGACGTTCGCCTGGTCACGCAAGCCGTGTCGCAGGCCTTACCGGTGTTTGCCACCGCTGCACTCACTATCGTCTTGACTCTGATCGGATTAGGCGCGCTGGACTGGCGATTTGCGATTGCCGCTGTGATCGCCGCACCGATCCAGGTGCGTGCCCTGAGGTGGTACCTCACACAATCAGCACCCGTCTACCGACAAGAACGCGAAGCCGAAGGTGCACGCGCACAACAGCTCCTCGACTCACTGAGCAATTCCGACACCGTCGGATCTCTACGGCTGGCGAAGCCGCACCTGGAGCAGATCGAATCGCGCTCACTGACAGCGGTTCGGCTCAGCCTGAAGACGACACGGCTACGGACCAGGTTCTTCGGTCGTCTCAACATCGCCGAATTCATCGGACTCTCGGCAGTTCTGATCACGGGATTCTGGCTCGTGAAGAACGGGCAGGTCACCATCGGAGCCGCCACCGCGGCAGCCCTGTTCTTCCACCGGTTGTTCGACCCTGTCGGAGCCGTTCTCAGCGTCTTCGACGAGTTGCAAGAGGGCACAATCGCTCTGGCTCGCCTTGTCGGCGTCACCCTCGCACCGGTGCCCCCGATTCCGGCCGATCCCCGCGAACCCGTCAACAGTTCAGCCTCGTTGGAGGACGTGACCTTCTCGTACCGTCCGAGCGACGCCCCCGTGTTGCGCGATATCGACATCACGATTCCGGCCGGTACCGTCACCGCTCTCGTGGGAGCCACCGGCGCCGGAAAGTCCACGGTGGCAAAACTTCTCGCCGGGACCTACGAACCCACCGAGGGTACCGTGCGGATCGGCTCCGTCCCCCGCAATCAACTCTCGCGGAACACTGCTCGGACCGCAGTTGCGTTGGTTACTCAGGAAGTTCACGTTTTTGCGGGCACGGTGGCCGACGATCTCCGCCTAGCCGCCCCTGCCGCAACCGACGCCGACATCGTCGCCGCCCTCGATACCGTCGGCGCCTCGGACTGGGTCGGAGCGCTGCCCGAGGGCATCGAGACAGTGGTCGGCGGCGGCGGCCACCGCCTCACCGCGACCCAGGCGCAACAGCTCGCCCTGGCACGGATCGAACTCCTGGATCCACCCCTGCTGATTCTGGACGAGGCAACGGCGGAAGCGGGCAGCGCCGGCGCCCGAGTACTCGACGACGCCGCTCTCGCGCTGACCCGTGGGCGCACCTCGATCACCGTGGCCCACCGGCTCTCACAGGCCGTCGACGCCGATCGCATTCTGGTCATGGACGACGGACGTGTCGTGGAACAGGGTTCCCACGACGAGTTGGTCAACCTGGGCGGCCGGTACGCGCAACTCTGGGAGGCGTGGTCGATACCACGACGTTGAGACTGCGGCGTTGAGAGACTGCGGCACCAGAATCCGTGGCTCGAGAATTGGACGGCTCTAGAATCGAACTATGGATAGGGTCGACCGCGCCAGTCGGGTGATCGAGGCACCACCGAGGACCGTCTACGACGCCCTCGTCGACCGGGAATCCCTCGAGGCGTGGTTGCCGCCGGACGGTATGTGCGGACGGATCGAGCGGTGGGATCCGTGGCCAGGTGGCGGGTTTCGAATGGTCCTCACCTACCTCGATGCCACCGACAGCCCTGGCAAGACTTCAGCTGCAACAGATGTCGTCGATATCGGATTCGCCGATCTGGTGCCGTCGGAGCGCGTGGTGCAGCGGGCGGTATTCGAGTCTGATGACCCGTTGTTCGCCGGAACCATGACGATGACCTGGCACCTCGCTGCCGTTGGCAACGGGACCGAGGTGACCGTCACTGCCACGGATGTGCCACCCGGCATCGATCACGCGCAACACGAGACCGGGATCGCGTCCTCGCTGGCCAACCTGGCGTCGTACGTCGAAGAGCACGGCTGACTCAGGTCGGCGACCAGATCAGGCGCGCAAAAGTTCCTGCGGTGCGTTCGGACCACGATTCGAATGTTTCATCATGCTGCCCGGAGTGCGGCCGGTGACCCTGCGGAAGACGGCGACAAAAGCGCTGGGAGTCTCGTAACCCACGCGTCGACTGACCACGGAAACCGGAACCCCCGCTGCCAGGTAAGTCAGGGCCGCTCGCACACGCACCTGAATTCTCCACTGGGCAAAGGTCATTCCCGTCCCCTGCGTGAAGACGCGCGTCAACGTCCGGACACTCCCGCCCGCCGTCAGAGCCCATTCGGACAATGACCGCTGATCTGCCGGATTGGCCACCAACGCCTGGGCGACAAACAGTGCTCGTGGATCCGTCGGCATCGGAACCTCGACGGCGGCAACCTCGAGCGGCTGCAGCATGTCGAACGCCACTCGCTCTGCCCGACTGCGCGCCTCGTCCGGCATGTTGCGACGATGCATGTGCAACAGCACCTCCCGCAGCAGAGCGCTGACCCCGAAGAGGCCCGGCACCGTAGCGGGCGCTGCGTGCGCCTCAGGGCGGAAGTACGTGCAGAAGAATTCGGTACCCGGACCAGCCTTGACCGAGTGCAGCACTCCAGCCGGCAGCCACAGCCCCGCCGACGGAGGAACCTCCCACGTGATGTCATCGGCAACAACGGTGAGCATTCCGCCCGAGTTACCCCAGATCAGCTCATGTTCCGGATGGCGGTGCGCTGACCACTGACGCTGATGCGACAACTTCAATGTCACGGTGGTCATCGAATACGGATCGTCGATGACCCGAGGCCCGACTGGCACCAACATTCTCTCCGCAACAGCTGTCATGCAGATGAGTATAGGACTTTCGTTAGGCATACCTAAATAGTAAATCGAAAGTTCTTGAATGTGACCCCATAGTTACACATACTTATCGCAACGCTATCGTGGCGGAACTCCCGACGTCGGGCACACACGAGAACTGGCTGAAAGAGGGACACGATGGTTGACGCGTCACGGATTCCCGTCATCGTCGGCGTGAGCGATCTGCGATGGAGTCCGGATGACGGACACCTCGAACCCCTCGACTTGATCCACAGCGCGACAGTTGCCGCCCTCGCGGACAGCGGAGAACCCTCGCTCGGCAAGCACGTCGACACGATCTACGCGATCAAAACTGTCAGTTGGTCATACGACAACCTCCCCGAACTTCTGGCCGCCAGGTTGGACGCCACACCCGCGATCACCGTCACCTCACCGATCGGCGGACACTGGCCGGCCGCACTGATCGATCGAATCGGCGCCGCCATTGCAGACGGCACGTCTTCCGTCGCACTTCTGGTCGGCGGTGAATCACACGCCACCACAACCGCACTGCGAAAATCGGGTGTCAGTCCCGAGTCTCTCGGGTGGGCCACCGAACCTGGCGGACCTCCCGGCTTTGATCCCGCCGATCTGGGCGGCGCCGAGATGCAGCGCGCAGGATTCATCGTCCCCACTCGCGTCTACCCACTGTTCGAGAACAGTTTCAGCGCATCGATCGGCCACGACACCGACGCGTCACTGGCCTGGTCGGCACAGATGTATTCCGAGTTCTCCGCCGTTGCCGCGAAGAACTCGGCAGCATGGACGGCGGAAGTACGTACTGCAGAAGAGATCAGCACCGTCGGACCGGGCAACCGGATGGTGTCCGAACCTTATCCTTTGATGCTCAACGCCATGCCCTTCGTGAATCAGGCTGCTGCCGTGGTGATCTGCTCCCTGGCCCGAGCCCTCGAATTCGGTGTCGACCAAGACAGACTTGTCTACCTGTGGGGTGGAGCCGGAGCGGTTGATCCACTGGATATATTGCACAGAAACAACTTCCACAGCTCCGACGCCTTACAGGACACTGTGCAGCGCACACTCGCCAACGCCGATGTGAGCGCCGAGTCCCTCGACATCGTGGACGCATACAGCTGCTTTCCGATCGTGCCCAAGCTGCTGATTCACGAACTCGGATTATCCCGTGACACCATCCCCAGTGTCACGGGCGGTCACTCGTTCTTCGGCGGACCACTCAACAGTTACACACTCCATTCCCTGACCGAAGTGACGCGCCGACTCCGATCAGGCGACCAACTCGCCCTGGTTCACGGCAACGGCGGATTTCTCACCTACCAACATGCCGTGCTGCTGTCCGCGTCCGCACACGAACGCGGATATGTCGGGGATCCACAGGCCCACACCCTCTCACCCCAGGCTCCGGACCTGGTCACGGACTACACCGGAAATGCCAAGATCGTCACCGCCACAGTCGAATACAACAGAAGTGGCGAACCGGAAACCGGACTGGTTATCGCTACAACACCGGACGGCCGGCGCCTCGCGGGCCACACCGGCCCCGAGAATGCAGCAGAGTTGACTCAACTCAGCGGAACCAATCCCCCAGCGGTGGGTCGTCACGTTCACATCAGCGACGAGAACGGTCGACTCACGCTGAAGTTCTAGCCGTACGTTGCCCCAGCATATTGGTTGCCCCAGCGTTTCAAGCGCATAGAACGCGAGAAGGGATGCGATGAGCCGATAATACGCAGAATTGGCGCCGATCGAGACGATCAATCCTGTTGACTGAAAACATCATTCAACACATCGATGATCGCGAATGTTCTTGTGACTTCGACCGAAATGTGCCCAAAATGTGCCCGAAATATCCCTTGATTCGAATGGGTGTTCGAGTATAATTGAGGTCACGGGTGGGGAGGCCTTGATGACGACGGTTTTTGATTCTATTGCGGTGGGGGATGTTGTAGCCGGTTCTGCTGTGGGTGTGCGCGCCAGGTTGTGGCGGTTGCGTCCAGCTGAGGTTCGGGATGTTGCTGTAAGTGCATCTGCGGAAATTCTTCGGTTGGAAGCAATTCGAGTTGCCGCGGTCGACGAGCTAGCACTCAATCCCGACGAACAAGTGCTCTGCTACCGGGGCGCGGGGCGGTGGTTGGCGGCGAATACGATGCTGCAGAACTCGGCGGGTAACAAGATCGCCGCCCTCGGTGCTGCACTGCGGGTGTTCCCGGATATTGCTGCGCAGTTCGAGGCGGGTGATCTGTCGCTCGATCATGCGGCGTTGATCGCCGCGTTCTGTGAATCTCCACCAAAAGGGATGCCGGACATCGCATTAGCGCCAAGCCTGAAAACGCTGTTGGCTGCCGCATCCGGAGTAGAGGCTACGACTGTCAAGGTGCGGTATGCGATCGCTGTTCTGGAGCGGATCTTCGAATCCGACGAGCCGCCGCCCGGTGAGGACAATGATCTGAATGCGCTACGGATCGCACCGACGCTGAATGGTCGGGTCGTCATCAAGGGCGATTTCGACGCACTCACCGGCGAAATGCTCCTGTCTGCGCTGTCGGGGTTGTCGATGCCGAAACCCGCGGCGGACGGGACCCCAGATCAGCGGTCGGCAGCCAAACGCACCGCCGACGCCTTCACAGAACTCATCCGCCGCTATCTGGACAACGCTGTCACCGGCATTGACGGTGGTCAGCGTCCGCATGTGAATGTGCACATCACCGCGAAAGACCTTGCGGAGCATCGGGAATGCGCCACCACACAAGCAGACAACGACGACTCAGCAGACGAAGATCGCGATTTCGAGGATCTTGACGTCGGCTACATGCCGTGGATGGGTCCGCTGAGTGTGAGCAAAACCCGGATGCTCGCGTGCGACTGCATGCTCTCCACCGTCCTGATGGACGGCAAAGGCGCACCGCTGGATGCGACCCCACTCAAACGCCTCGTCACAGCCGAGCAACGTATCGCGTTGATCGCCCGGGACAAAGGCTGCGCCTTCCCCAACTGCGATGCCGTACCGGCCTGGTGCGACGCGCACCACATAAAACCGTGGTCAATGGGCGGTTTGACGGTGATGGACAACCTCGTGTTGCTCTGCCGCAGCCACCACACGCTGATGCACAGCACCAGCGGGTTCCGCGGAATCTGGGAAATCAAGATGGGTTCCGATCACAAACCGTGGTTCATCCCACCGTCGGCGATCGACCCGAAACAACGACGCCGACGCTCCACCACCCGGCAAGGCCCTGTCCACCGAGACTGAATCCGGCTCTGCCGGAACTACATACCGTGTGAAAGCTTCGCATCACCAGTCAACGATGCGAAGCCCACACGCATGTCCCGGTTCGAAATACCGTTGAAAAGCCCGCTCAGTGCACGGGCGGGCGGAAGCGTCAGTGACTAGGAACGCGAAAACCCGGCACCGCAAGAAAACTCACGACACCGGGCTTTGCGACAATCTCACCGCCGATAGGGCAGATGCCTAGCCGTCCAGCTCCTCGAACAACTCCATCCACTGCTCTTCAGCAGCTTCCTTGTCCGCGAGAACAGTCTTGAGTTCGGCGCCGAGGCTCTGCAACTTGTCGGGATCTGTTGCCGCGTCAGCCAACGCCGCATGCAGCTTCTTCTCACGATCGTCCAGCTTGGCGATAGAGCGCTCGAGCTTCGAAAGTTCCTTACGTGCAGCGCGATCCGCTGCCCCGTCACGAACCTGCTTGCTCTTGGTCGCGCCGCTCGCCGTGGATGCCACAGATGGGTTGTCTCCGTCGCCCATCGCTGCGCGTCGGCGCAAGTAGTCCTCGATACCGAGGGGCAGGTTGGTGAGCTTGCCGTCACCGAAGAGGGCCCAGGTGGTGTCACAGATACGTTCGATCAGGTACCGGTCGTGCGAAATCACGACCATCGTTCCGGCCCAACCGTCGAGCAGATCCTCGAGCTGTTGGAGGGTGTCGATGTCGAGATCGTTGGTGGGCTCGTCAAGGAGCAGCACGTTGGGCTCAGCCATGAGAACTCGGGTCAACTGCAAGCGTCGACGCTCACCACCCGAGAGATCCCCCACCGGTGTCCGCTGACGCGCCGGGGTAAAGCCCAGGCGTTCGGCCAACTGGCCGGCCGAAACTTCCTTGTCTCCCAGAGTGATTCGCTCAGCCACGTCCTTGACTGCGTCGAGCACTCGCATGTCGGTGGGCAGATCGTCGAGTTCCTGCTTGAGCCAACCGATGTGCACGGTCTGACCCTGAATGCGCCGTCCCGCAGCAGGTTCCAGCTCACCGGCAAGTGTGCGCAGCAACGTGGTCTTGCCGGATCCGTTGACTCCGACGAGGCCGACGCGCTCACCGGGAGCCAGACGCCACGTCAGATCTTCGACCAATACGCGGCCGTCCGGGGTCTCGAGGCGAGCGTCTTCGAGTTCGATGACAACTTTGCCGAGTCGACGCTGCGCGAACGACGCCAATGCGACGGCGTCACGAGGCGCGGGGACGTCGGCGATCAACGCTTCGGCGGCCTCGATGCGGTACTTCGGCTTGGAGGTGCGGGCCGGAGCGCCGCGGCGCAGCCACGCCAATTCCTTGCGCGCGAGGTTGCGACGACGCTCTTCGGAGGCGTCGGCCTGGCGGGAGCGCTCGGCGCGGGCGAACACCCAGTCGTTGTAGCCACCCTCGTAGCTTTCGACGCCGCCGCCGACAACTTCCCACGTGCGTGTGGCAACGGTGTCGAGGAACCAACGATCGTGGGTCACGACCACCAGGGCGCTCCGACGCGACACGAGGTGCTCGGCCAGCCACTGCACGCCCTCGACGTCGAGGTGGTTGGTGGGCTCGTCGAGTACCAGCAGGTCCAGATCCTGGACGAGGGCCGCGGCCAGAGCGACGCGTCGACGCTCACCACCGGAGAGTCCGTCGACCTGCGCGTCCAATGCGGAACGCTCGCCGCCGGCACCGAGGTTGTCGATTCCGATACCGGAGAGCACGGAGCGGATTCGGGCATTGCCTGCCCATTCGTGCTGAGCCACACCCAGCGGGCCAAGAACGATATCGCCGACCGTGGATCCGGGAGGCAGCACACCGCGCTGCGTCACGACTGCCATCCGCAGGCCACCGACGCGACTGACCCGACCGGAATCAGGTTCCTCGACGCCCGCGAGGACCTCGAGCATCGTTGTCTTGCCGCCACCGTTGAGGCCGACGACGCCGATGCGCTCGCCTTCCTCGACGCCCATCGACACCCCGTCGAGCAACGGCTTGACGCCGAACGACTTCGACACGTTTTCCAGATTGATCAAGTTAGCCATCAGTGCTGTCCCTTTGCCGCTTTGTCGAGTATTCGTGCTCCGGGAACGGGTCCGCTCGCCACGCGAACGGTGCGGCACACCCCCGCTCCCGCAAGTTCAGCGCTGACATCTACGGCGGACTGTGCGTCGCTGCAGAGGAAAGCGCAGGTCGGTCCTGATCCGGAGACGATTCCTGCCAGAGCGCCGGCGTCGACGCCTGCGCGCAGCGTACGGCGCAGTGCCGGATTGAGCGACAACGCCGCCGCCTGCAGATCGTTTCCGAGTAGTGGTGCCAGTTGTCGCGGATCGCCGGTGGTGAGGGCGTGGATCAGATCGTCCGCGTCACCGAGTCGGTTCGGGGTGCCCTCGGCCCGCAGTTTGTCGAGTTCGCGGAACACCACGGGTGTGCTCAGCCCGCCCTTGGCCAGCGCCAGCACCCAGTGAAAGGTGTTTCGAGTCAGCACGGGAACGAGCTGCTCACCGCGCCCGGTCCCCAGCGCGGTGCCGCCGTGCAGTGAGAACGGGACATCGCTACCCAATTTCGCGGCAAAGCCGTCCAGTTCACGACGCGAGAGATCCAATTTCCAGTACGCATTGAGCGCAACCAACGTTGCCGCGGCATCCGCGCTACCACCGGCCATACCACCGGCGACGGGGATTCCCTTGTCGATGAGAATTTCGACGTCCGTCTCCACGCCGGCTTCGGCCGACAGCAGTTCCGCGGCCTTCCACACGAGATTGGTGCGGTCGGTGGGCACGGCGGCGGCGTCATCGCCCACAACACTGACGGACAGGCCGTCTGCGGCCGACACCGTCACCGTGTCTGCCAGCGACAATGCCTGGAATACGGTGGTCAGATCGTGATATCCGTCGTCGCGCAGGTCCCCGACAGCCAGATGCAGGTTCACCTTGGACGGGGCCCGGACTACTACAGGGCGTGGAACGACGGAGAGCACAAGGTACAACAATAGGCGCTGCGAACACCTGGGCGAAAACCTAGAACCGCCCGACGCCTCATTTGACTGCCCGAACCCCTACACCGAGGCCGACAACGGCGACGCTCACAGCAGCCACAACTCCGGCCAGAACGCTGCCCGACGCAAAGTCTCCGGCAAAGAGCGCACGCTCGGCATCCACGACGTATCCCAGCGGATTGATGTTCACGAGCACCTTCATCCAACCCGGTGCGTCGTCGAGCGGAAGCATGGTCCCCGAGAGAATCAGGAGCGGGAACATCAGCGTCTGTTGCACCACCCAGAACATCCAATCCTGCTCCCGCACAGCCAGAGCCAAGGCATAGGACAGAGCCCCGAGCCCGACGCCGAAAACTCCGAGCAGAACAATCCCGAGTGCAGCACCGGCGGCGTTCACGTCCAACCCGAGCGGGAGCGCCACCAGAATGATCAGAATCGCCTGCGCCGCAAGCGGAACCATTTCCTTGCATGCCCGCCCGATCAACAACGACGAGCGTCGTAGCGGCGTCACCAACATCCGCTCGTGGGATCCCTGCTGCATCTCGATCAGGAGGTTCGAGCCGGTCATCGTCGTTCCGAAGATCGCGATCATCACCAGTACCCCGGGGATGAACCAGTTCCACACACCGTCACCGGTGCCTGGAACGCCTTTGAGTAGTGGACCGAACAGTGCGAGCAGAATAAGGGGCTGAATGAGACTGAAGACAACGCTGACCGGGTCGCGCAGCATCGGCCGAAGTTCGCGCCCCATCACTATCGCGCTGTCGCGAACGATGTTGCCGCGCACAGCGCGTGGGGTATCGAGTGTGAGTGTCATGGCAGAAGTCCTTTCGGTAAAAGTTCTCAGTCTAGGAAGCGACCGCGGCAGCGCTCTCACGCAAGCTACGTCCGGTGAGGGTCAGGAAAACGTCGTCGAGTGTCGGACGGGTGATATCGGCGGTCAGAGCGCGGGCACCACGAGCATCCGTTTCGCGAAGTAGCACTGGTAGCGTCGAATCACCCTCGCGCGCACGAATACTCACCGTGCATCCGTCGACGGCAACCTCGCGAACCGTGACAAGCTGCTCCGCCACCGACGCCGCGGTCACTGCATCCGACTCGGTCTCGAACGTCAACGACAGATGATCCCCCGCGAGGTCCGCCTTGAGCGCGGCGGCCGTGTTGTCGGCGATCACGGTTCCCTCGTCGATGACGATGACTCGCTCGGCCATCGAATCCGCTTCTTCGAGATAGTGCGTCGTCAACACGATTGTCGTACCCATCTCGCGCCGCAACCGGAGAATGTGATCCCACAGGTTGGCCCGACTCTGCGGGTCCATGCCGGTAGTGGGCTCGTCGAGAAACAACAGCGGCGGCCGATGCACCAGGCCGAGTGCAATATCGAGCCGTCGGCGCTGGCCTCCCGACAACGTGCTGACCTTACGACTTCCGAGATCCGCAAGCTCGAGATCACCGAGAAGCTCGTCAGCCCGAACCTGCGAATCCGCTTTGGGCATTCCGTAGCAGAGCCCCTGGGTCACCAATTCGTCGCGAACCCGCTGGTTGTGGCCGGCGCCGTTGCCCTGCCCGACGTATCCGAGTCGCGAACGCACCTCGCTTCGTGCGCCGGACACGTCGAATCCCGCGATCCGCGCACTGCCAGAGGTCGGTTCGAGCAAAGTAGTCAGCATGCGCAACGTCGTCGACTTTCCAGCGCCGTTCGGCCCCAGCAAGGCCACCAACTCCCCCTCCGCAACATCGAGCGTCACGCCTTTGACTGCTTCGACCAGGTTCTTCCCCTGCGAGAAGTGCTTGGTGAGCGACTTCGTCTCGATCATCGGACCGTTGTGATTCATGCTTGAGCCCCACATTTCTTCTCGATTTCTCGGATGCGGATCAACCTAGAATCAATTGAGGACCGTTACGGTCCTCAATCTCTGCGACACTGAATTTCATGAAGGAGACATCAGCTCGTCTACTGCGGTTGCTGTCGCTGCTCCAGACCCGTCGAGACTGGTCCGGCGCCGAACTCGCAGACAAACTTGCCATCACACCGCGCACTGTTCGCCGCGACGTCGACCGCCTGCGCGACCTCGGATATCCGGTCGATGCGACGGTGGGCGTCGGTGGCGGATATCGTCTCGGCGCCGGGGCAGAGATGCCGCCCCTTCAACTGGATGACGAAGAAGTGCTTGCGGTGGCGCTGTCGCTGCAGTCCGGCGCTACGGGTTCGGTGGTCGGCATCGGCGAAGCCTCGATGCGCGCGCTCGCCAAACTCCGCCAGATCATGCCGCCCCGACTCCGTTATCGCCTGGAATCGCTGCAGATCGACGTGGTGCCGCGTGAACCGGCCACAAGCGCCGTGGACGCCTCTGTTCTGTCCGCCATCGCGTCGGTGTGCCACAACCACGAGCGACTTCGGTTCGACTACGCAACCCACGACGGCACGCAGAGCCGCCGCGAAGTAGAGCCATACCGTCTGGTGCGGTCGGGAGTGCGGTGGTACCTGGTGGCGTGGGATCTCTCCCGTGAGGACTGGCGATCGTTTCGTGTCGACCGGATGGAACCTAAAATTCCTACGGGACCACGATTTTCACCTCGAGAACTCCCACAGGGAGGGGCTGCGGAATTTGTCTCCAAAGGAGTCGCTCGCGCGTTTTCGTCCACGCGCGCAACAGTTCTGCTCCATGCACCTATCGAACAGATCGCGCCGATGGTCAGCGATCAGTGGGGATCAGTGGAATCCGACGGCGAAAATCGCTGCGTCATAGCACTTTCGGGAAATTCACTGCGATCCGTCGCGCAATGGCTGCGAGCCTTCGACGTGGACTTCACTGTTCTGAATCCACCCGAACTACGCGACGAATGTCGAACGATCGCCGAGGAGCAGGCCGTGATCACGGCCCGCTATCGTGATGCCTGACAGTACTTTTCACCTAGATACAACAAAACCCCAACCCTGAAAGAGTTGAGGTTTTGTTGTATACGTCATGCGCCGGTTGCCCGGCTCACATGGACGTCTTAGACGACGGTAACGCCGGTGGCCTGCGGGCCCTTGTTGCCCTGACCGATTTCGAACGCAACACGCTGGTTCTCCTCGAGAGTGCGGAAGCCGCCACTCTGGATCTCGGAGTAGTGAACGAAGACGTCAGCGCTGCCGTCTTCGGGAGCAATGAAGCCGAACCCCTTCTCGGAGTTGAACCACTTCACGATGCCCTCTGCCATGTAAATCTCCTCTAACACAGTGTCTACGGGCTGTCACTGCGACCGCCCGGGTCACTTACTACGACCGTTCTGAGACAAATCCGTGGAGGATGTCCAAACGCTCGCAACTTAACCATTTGCGAGCGTGGAAACACAAACACAAACACTTACGACCAACACAAGTAGATCACAGATCCTCAACTTTGTCTCGCTTGAGTGTCAGATCACTCTCCATCCCATTGACAGGCATACCCCCTGGGGGTACCTTGAATCTCGAAGCGATACCTACACGGGGTATCCGTACAATAGAGCCAGTCAACCGAAGGGATCTCCCATGACCACCGCCGAATACACCGTTTCCGGAATGACCTGCGGACACTGCGTCGGATCCGTCAAGGAAGAGATCGGCAACATCGCCGGAGTGACCGCCGTCGACGTCGATCTGGCCAGCGGCCGCGTCAGCGTCACCAGCGACGCACCGGTATCCGCAACCGACATCGCCGCAGCAGTCGACGAAGCCGGCTACGCCGTCGTAGACAGCTGATGGCAATGCGCACCTCCACAACACTTGCCGCCTACACCG
Source organism: Rhodococcus sp. KBS0724 (assembly GCF_005938745.2). NCBI lineage: Bacteria > Bacillati > Actinomycetota > Actinomycetes > Mycobacteriales > Nocardiaceae > Rhodococcus > Rhodococcus sp. KBS0724. The sequence goes on along the minus strand of NZ_VCBX02000001.1, from coordinate 1,568,112 downwards.
CAGGCCTGGTCGTCGTATTCGGCGCCGCCTTCGGTGTGGGGGCGGCAGTCGGCAGCCCCATCGAAACACCAGGCCAAACACCAAGCCACACCCCGAGCCACGCGCCGGCGTCGAGCACATCAATCGCGCCCGCACCCCATGAGGAAGGTCACCGATGAGTACTCCCACCACCGTCGGTAGCGTCGAGCTTGCCATCACGGGAATGACCTGTGCGTCGTGCGCCGCTCGAATCGAGAAGAAGCTCAACAAGATCGAGGGCGTCAGTGCCACGGTCAACTACGCCACGGAAAAAGCCAAGGTCTCCTACCCGGACACCGTCGGGGTCGAAGAACTACTCGCCACCGTAGAAAATGCGGGCTACTCGGCGGCGCTCCCCACACCGCCCGCCACCACCGCCGACGCAGACGCGGAGACCTCACAGGATCGTGACCTCCGCGAACTACGTACCAGGTTGATCGTCTCGACCCTACTCTCGGTTCCCGTCATCGCGATGGCGATGATCCCCGCACTTCAGTTCACGAATTGGCAATGGCTCTCCCTGACCCTGGCGGCACCCGTCATCGTCTGGGCGGCACTGCCATTTCATCGCGCCGCCTGGATCAACCTGCGGCACGGTGCAGCCACGATGGACACCCTCATCTCCATCGGCACCATTGCCGCATTCCTGTGGTCGCTGTACGCACTGTTCTTCGGCACAGCCGGCGAACCCGGGATGAAACACGCGTTTTCACTCACCGTCGACCGGATGGACGGCACCGCCAATATCTATCTCGAGGTAGCCGCAGGTGTGATCACCTTCGTGCTGGCCGGACGCTATTTCGAGCACAAGTCCAAGCGCACGTCGGGTGCGGCGCTACGCGCCCTGATGGAACTCGGCGCAAAAGACGTTGCAGTACTGCGCGGCGGCACCGAGGTCAGAATCCCAGCGGAAGATCTTGTCACCGGCGACGTCTTCATCGTCCGCCCCGGTGAGAAGATCGCCACCGACGGCGTTATCACCGAAGGCCGCTCCGCCGTCGACCTGAGCATGCTGACCGGCGAATCGGTGCCCGAAGAGGTAGGCGTCGGCGACAGCGTTGTCGGAGCCACCGTCAACGTGGGCGGCACCCTGTCCGTCCGGGCCACCCGAGTCGGCAGCGACACCCAACTCGCCCAGATGGCAGCACTTGTCGAAGACGCCCAGAACGGCAAGGCCGACGTTCAGCGTCTCGCCGATCGCATCGCGGGCATCTTTGTTCCCGTTGTCATCGCGATTGCCGTTGCCACACTGGGTTACTGGCTCGGTAGCGGCAGTGGAATCGAGATGGCGTTCACCGCGGCCGTCGCCGTCCTGATCATCGCCTGCCCCTGTGCACTCGGATTGGCAACACCTACAGCACTGTTGGTCGGCACCGGTCGAGGCGCCCAGATGGGAATCCTGATCAAGGGCCCCGAAGTGCTGGAATCGACTCGCGCGGTAGACACCATCGTCCTCGACAAGACCGGCACCGTCACCACCGGCCAGATGACTCTGCTCGACACCGTCGCAGCCGACGGAACCAGCGTCGATGACGTCTTACGTTTGGCAGGTGCGCTCGAACATCGCTCCGAGCACCCGATCGCTGCGGCAATTGCCAAGGGCGCCAAGGAAACAGTGGGCGAGCTTCCCGCGGTCTCCGACTTCGTGAACGTCGCGGGACGTGGCGTGCAGGGAATGGTCGACGGCCACGCTGTCGTAGCCGGCCGTGACGCATTGCTGGCGGACTGGGCGATGACGTTGCCCGAGAACCTGCGGGCCGCGAAGACTGCCGCAGAAGAAGCTGGCCGTACCGCCATCGCAGTCGGCTGGGACGGAGCAGCACGCGGCGTCCTCGTGATTGCCGACGCCGTCAAAGACACCAGCGCCGAGGCGATCGCACAGTTGAAGGCCCTCGGCCTCGAGCCGGTGCTTCTGACCGGCGACAACAAGACCGTCGCCAGGACTGTTGCAGACCAAGTGGGCATCAGCACGGTATTTGCCGAGGTCATGCCCGCCGACAAGGTCGACGCAGTCAAGAAACTGCAAGCGGAAGGACGCGTCGTGGCCATGGTCGGCGACGGCGTCAACGACGCGGCAGCCCTGGCTCAGGCCGATCTCGGACTGGCGATGGGTACCGGCACCGATGTCGCAATCGAAGCCAGCGACATCACCCTGGTTCGCGGTGACCTGCGCTCGGCAGCGGATGCAATCAGGCTCTCTCGCAAGACACTGAAAACCATCAAGGGCAACCTGTTCTGGGCCTTTGCCTACAACACGGCAGCCATCCCCCTCGCGGCGGCGGGCCTGCTTAACCCGATGCTGGCCGGTGCCGCAATGGCATTCAGCAGCGTGTTCGTGGTGAGCAACAGCCTGAGGCTGCGCCGGTTCAAATAGCCGGTTCACATAGTGGGCAGAGCCCGTTGTGCGCCGTTCTGGTAGCGACTACCGGAACGGCGCACAGTGCTATTCGACTCCTGCCAGACGAACAAACGCAGCTGCGTCGAGCATCTCGCCACGCGTCTGCGGCTCGATTCCGGCAGCGAGGAGCCTGCGTTCCGCTTCAACCGGCGAACCCGCCCAACCACTGAGAGCTGCTCGCAAAGTCTTGCGACGCTGAGCAAAAGCAGCGTCGATCGCGGCAAAAACACGCTTGCGATGCTGCTCGTCCATCGGCCACGGCGGCTCGGCATAACGATCGATGCGCACCAGACCGGATTCCACCTTCGGCGCCGGCCAGAACACATTGCGACCCACGGCACCGGCGCGGCGGACCTCACCGAAGAAATTGGCCTTGACGCTCGGGACTCCGTAGATCTTGCTTCCCGGATCAGCAGCAAGGCGATCAGCGACCTCGGCTTGCACCATCACCAGAGCGGTGCGCAGGCTCGGCAGCGAAGCAAACAGGTGCAGCAGCACCGGCACCGCCACGTTGTACGGAAGGTTCGCGACCAGAGCCGTCGGCTCCCCCGGAATCTGCGAAGGCAACACACGCATGGCGTCGGCCTCCACCACCGTCAGACGATCTGCCAGTTCGGGAGCGCGCTCGGACACAGTCTTGGGCAGACGAGCCGCCAGATTCGGATCGATCTCCACCGCGATGACACGATCCACGACGTCCATCAGCGCCATGGTCAGTGAGCCGAGACCTGGTCCGACCTCGAGAACCACGTCGTCGCGGGTAACGCCCGCGGTGGTGACGATGCGTCGCACTGTGTTGGCGTCGTGAACGAAGTTCTGCCCCAACTGCTTTGTGGGGCGCACACCGAATTCCTCGGCAAGCGCGCGCACCTCGGCCGGGCCGAGCAGCGCTGCCTGCCCGCGAGGGGTGGCGATGGGTTGGTTCGATTCGGCGTCTGACACAGGTAAGAACTTAACCCAGTCCGAGACGACCCGAGCACGACGGCCATGCGCCCCAGCCCTGGGTACGCTGGGTTTGCGTCGCAATTGCGATCTGCTCCTCGCGGGTCGCGAGGTCGGCACGGGCAGCGTACTTGAGCCCACCCTGTCGTTCCCAGGTGTTCTGGTCGAACTGCACGCCGCCGTAGAAACCGTTGCCGGTGTTGATAGCCCAGTTGCCGGTGGCCTCACACTGAGCGAGGGCATCCCACGTCGCGCCGTTCTCGACCGGCGGCACCTCGGTGCCCGGCTTGGTGCCAACGCGGACAACCTTGGGCTGCGCGGGTGTGGTGATCGTCTCGGCAACAGGAGTGCGAGCGGTTTCGACACCGTTGACCAGATTGACCGCAAATGTGACGTCGCGAACGCCGGGCGCTCCCGGATTCTCGACGATCGTGCGACTCTGATTCATGGTCGGATCCTCGATGCGCTGATCCGGCGGATCGAGCGGCAAGGTCTCCACGCGGCTTTCGGTGACATTGCGCGTCACCGTGATCTCGAGGCCTTCGGTGAGCGGCGCATCTGCTGCGGGAACAACGGTGTCCGCAGCTCCGAGCGGAGTTCCGTTGGCAGTCAGGAACTCACCAACGGTGGGAGCTGCGAGCCGCACATCCGTCTCCGCATTTGCTCCGTCGACCAGCTTTGCGACCACGGGCGTGAGCACATCGAGCGCAGCGCCGTCCAATGGCAGACGCTGAGAACGTGAAGCCGAAACATGAACATCTGCAGCAACATCGAGTTGTTTCAACGCATCTTCGACGGTGAGCGCCGTTGTCCACACGGACTTCTGCTGACCGTCGACCGTCAACGTGATCTCGCGAGCGCGACGCAGCACCACGGTGTCACCGTCGGACACGGAAGCGTCGGATGCCGGTGCAACAGCGTCTTTGTCACCGATTGCGTAACCCGCATCTTCGAGGATGCCGTCGACGTTGCTTGCCATGGTGCTCAGGCGAATCTGCTCACCGTCGACGTCGAGGGTGATGGTCTTGTGATTGACCACGGCCAGGATTCCGCCGGCCACCAGCGTGAGAAGCAACGCGGCGATCATCGAATACAACAGCGGTGATCGTGTCGAGTTGAGCTTCGCAAGCGGTGACATAGGTTCCTGACTTCTGGTCCGTGGTCAGCGCGCGATTAGCGCAGACCCAATTTGCTTGTGCACGAAGGCCATGCGCCCCAGCCCTGACCGGCCCGAACCTTCTCGCCGATCGCGATCTGCTGCTCACGGGTTGCGAGGTCGGCACGCGATGCGTACTCGCCGCCGCCAAATGCCTGCCAGGTGCTCTGAGTGAACTGCAATCCGCCGTAGAAGCCGTTTCCGGTGTTGATCGCCCAGTTGCCGGTGGCCTCACACTGCGCAATCGCATCCCACGTCGACGCATTGGAAATTGCCGGTACCGCAGGTTCTTTGGTGCCGACCTTGACGACCGCGGCAACAGGTTCCGCGACGACGGTCGCGGCAAGCTCGGTACGCCCGGCCTCGACACCGTTGACGGTCTTGACCTCGATGGTCGCTGTGCGCTCACCGGGCACTCCCGGGTTTTCGACGACGGTCGTGTCCTTCTCGAGCGAAGGATCGTCGATCTTGTTCTCCGGCGCGGGAATCGGCTGGGTCTCGACGAGGGTGTCGGTGCGCGTCCGGGTGATCTCGATGGTGAGACCCTCCGTGACGGGAGTCTCGGCGGGCGGAACAACCGTGTCAGCCTGCTCGAGCGGGGCATTGCGTGCGGCCAGAAGATCACCGACGGTTGCGGCGGCAAGCTTGATTTCCGTGGCGGGGGCGCCGCCATCCGCAACATGGACAACCTTGGGGCTGATCACGTCGAGTTCCGTGCGCTCGAGCGGCAAACGATGCGAGCGCGACGCCGATACCGCAAAGTCGTCAGCCACATCGAATTGCTTCAACGCTTCGTCGACGGTCAGCGCGGTAGTCCATACCGTCTGCTGCTTGCCGTCGACGGTCAACTCCAACTCGCGTGCCCGGCGCAGAACGACAGTGTCACCGTCGGACAGGGAGGCGTCGGAACTGGGTGCGAGTGCGTCCTTCGGATCTACCTCGTAGCCGGCCTTGTCCAAAGCGCCACCGACACTGCTCGACATGGTGGACAGCGAGATCATCTCGCCGTCGACGTCCAGCGTGATCGTCTTGTGCTGAACCACCACGAGCAGCCCACCGACAACAAGCGTCAGCAACAGCGCGGCCACCATCGAGTAGAGAAGCGGTGACTTCGCGGAGTTGATCTTGGCAAAAGGCGACACAGGAAATCCCAAGGCAGGCGGACGTTCGATCACAATACGGTAACGGCCACACACCGCTTCGGCAACCAAACGGTCACGGAATGCGACTTTTGTCACGGATGCACCACGGCGTGTCGCAGGTCGGTAACTTTTTACCTCAGTTAACGGTGTAACGATTCAGTGCGGCGCGCAGTATGTTCTCGTCTGGTCATAAGCAGTCCGGTGATCCCGGGCGTGACATACGAAAGCTGGGCGAGAGTGCGAATAAGATTCGACAAACCACGTAATTCGAGATGGCCCATCCTGGCCGTCCTGCTGGCGCTCATCGCAGCGCTGTTCGCTCCCGGCATTGCGTCGGCGCAGCCGGGCCGCACGTACATCATCGCCACCGACGTCACGTTTGCGCCGTTCGAGTTCGAGGACGAAAACGGCAACCTCACCGGCATCGACATGGAACTGATCCGGGCCATCGCCAAGGATCAGGGATTCAACGTCGAGATCAAACAACTCGGATTCGACGCGGCCCTGCAAGCTGTCCAGGCAGGCCAGGCCGACGGCGTCATCGCCGGTATGTCGATCACCGACGCTCGCAAGCAGGTCTTCGACTTCTCCGACCCGTACTTCGAATCGGGCGTGCAGATGGCAGTGCTCGAAACGAACAACGACATCAAGTCCTACGAGGACCTGAAGGGCAAACGCGTCGCCGTCAAGAACGGCACCGAAGGCGCCTCGTTCGCCGAATCCATCAAGGATCAATACGGCTTCACGACTGTCTACTTCGCCGACTCCGCCAGCATGTACGACGAGGTCCGCACCGGAAACTCCGTCGCCGTGTTCGACGACTATCCCGTCCTCGCTTACGGCATCACCCAGGGCAACGGACTCAAAACCGTCACGGAGAAGGAAGCCGGCGCAAGCTACGGCTTTGCCGTCAACAAGGGCCAGAACGCCGAACTCCTCGAGATGTTCAACGCCGGTCTGCAGAACCTGCGCGACAGCGGCGAATACGACGACATCCTCTCGCAGTTCCTCGGTCAAGGAGCGACGTCGTCGGACAACTCCATCATCGGGTTGATCAAGAGCACCTACCCTCAACTGCTCAAAGGCCTGTGGCTGACCATCGTTCTGTCGGTCGTCTCGATCGCGATCGCTCTGGTCCTCGGTGCGATCTTCGGACTCTGCCGCGTATCGACACACATCGTCGTCCGCGGAATCGGTACTGCCTACGTCGACATCTTCCGCGGCACACCGCTTCTGGTCCAGGCGTTCTTCATCTACTTCGGCATCCCGGCCGCCCTGCACTTCCAGATGTCGGCATTCACCGCCGGTGTAATCACGCTCTCGCTCAATGCCGGCGCGTACATGGCGGAGATCGTGCGCGGCGGAATCCTGGCCGTCGACAAGGGCCAGATGGAAGCGTCACGCAGCCTCGGCATCAGCTACATGAAGACGATGCGGAAAGTCATCATGCCGCAGGCAATTCGCACGATGATCCCGTCGTACATCAACCAGTTCGTCATCACCCTCAAGGACACGTCGATCCTGTCGGTCATCGGACTCGCCGAGCTCACTCAGACCGGGCGCATCATCATCGCGCGCAACTTCCAGTCCTTCAACATGTGGCTGATCATCGGCGCCATGTACTTCATCATCATCATGGCGCTCACCAAGTTCTCGAACCGCCTCGAAAAGAGGATCAACAAGTGACCGAAACAGCCGTCAACATGAGCAAGCCAGACACCGAGATCAAGATCGAAGTCAAAGGGCTGAAAAAGTCGTTCGGCGACAACGAGGTCCTCAAAGGCCTCGACGTCGACATCAAGAACGGCGAAGTGGTGTGCGTCATCGGACCGTCCGGATCCGGCAAGTCCACCTTCCTGCGCTGCCTCAACCGCCTCGAGGACATCACCGCCGGCAACGTGCGCGTCGACCAGTTCGACCTGACGGACAAGAACGTCGACATCGACAAGGTGCGCCAACACATCGGCATGGTGTTCCAGCACTTCAATCTGTTCCCGCACATGACCGTCATCGAAAACGTGATGCTCGCCCCAGTCCAGACGGGTCGTTCCACCAAGGAACAGGCACGCGCGATCGCGGTGAAACTGCTGGGTCAGGTTGGTCTAGCCGAGAAGGCCGACGCCAAGCCCGCAAGTCTGTCCGGCGGCCAGAAGCAGCGCGTTGCCATCGCCCGCGCACTCGCCATGAGCCCGGACATCATGCTGTTCGACGAAGCCACCAGCGCCCTCGACCCCGAAATGGTGGGCGAGGTTCTGCAAGTACTGCGTGACCTCGCAAAACAGGGCATGACGATGGTGGTCGTGACCCACGAAATGGGATTCGCGCGCGAGGTATCCGATCGCGTCATCTTCATGGCCGACGGTTACATCGTCGAAGAGGGGAAGCCGGAAGCGTTGTTCGGCAACCCGCAGCAGAAGCGCACCCAGGATTTCCTGGGGAAGGTGCTCTAACCTTCTGCCCGGCGGGTTGCCTCGAGGGGCTGCCCGCCGGGTATTTCTGCACACAAGTCGGCTCCAGAGGGCTGGATGAGCTCCCGGGCGCGCAGTTGTGTGCACTTAGGCACTGGAGTCTTACGAGTCGACGGCCAACTCGACAACGACCGCCGTCTCCATCCAGCCGCGACGACCCGTAACTAACGACGACATCCCACGGAAGTGTCGCGGGACCTTCTCGACGCGAACGTGATCGATGCTCCCCGGCACCAACACCCAGTGCCCAGGCTCCTGTTCGAGAAATTCCCCGCGCTCGAGTCGAATCGAGAGAACGATCCCGGAGGTGGGATCCACGCCGTCGGGATAGATTCCTCCATGGACCGACGCATCGAACCACAGCGACTCACGTGCCGGGTGCAAAGCCCACGAAGACTCTTCGCCGACCACCGGCAGCGGTGCACAGCACTCGAATTCCCACGTTTCGATGCGGATTGTGACCACGTCGTCGGGATAGATGTAGTCGTTCATCTGAATACTCCGCGCAGTAGACGGACCGGGACACGACGGTCCCGGGCGCGGAGTTACCTGTCAGCTCAGAATAGCGGTCAGAGCTTGTAGACCCGCTCCGCTGTCGCGGTGGACGCTGCCGCGAGCGTCTGGGGATCCTCGCCGCGGATGTCAGCTAGTGCCCGGACCGTGTACGGCAGGCAGTACGACTCGTTGGGCGCACCCCGGAACGGGTGCGGAGTGAGGAACGGTGCATCCGTTTCGACGATCAGCTGATCCGACGGCACGAGCAGTGCGGCCTCACGCAATGCTTTTGCGTTCTTGAAGCTGACGGTTCCCGAAAAACTCAGGACGTAACCCGCGTCGATGCACGCCCGCGCCATCTCCGAATCCGAGGAGAAGCAGTGGAACACGACAGTCTCGGGTGCGCCTTCCTCATTCAGCACCCGCAGCAAGTCCTGGTCGGCTTCGCGGTTGTGAATCATCAGCGTCTTACCCAGTCGCTTCGCCAAGTCGATGTGCCACCGGAAACCGTCGACCTGCTCCTCGATGGTGGCGCAGCCCTCGAGCTTGCCGGGCCAGTAGAGATCAAGCCCTGTCTCCCCCACTGCGACAACTCGCGGATCCGACGCCAACCGCTCGATCTCGGCTCGGGTATCGGCATCAAGGACGTTTGCCCTGGTCGGATGGATTGCGACGGCTGCGTAGACCCTCGAATCCCAGTTCGCAGCGTCGACGGCAAAGCGTGCGGCGTCGAGGTCGTCGGCCACCGTGACGACCCGTCCGACGCCGACGGCCTCGGCTCGATCGACTATCTCGGCCACGGTCGCAGCGTCATGTGCACCACACGCGTCGAGGTGCGTATGGGCGTCGATCAGAGGCGACAAGGGCTCAGGGGCATCGGGGGCGGGACGGTCTTTGCTCACGCCCGATAGAGTAAGCGCACCATGACTGTGCCTGCCTCACCCTCCCAGACCACGCGCCCGGACTCCGCCGCCCCGGAAGGCGCGGAACGATCGCCGTTCTACATCACGACAGCGATCGCGTATCCCAACGGCGCTCCGCACATCGGCCACGCGTACGAATACATCTCCTCGGACGCGCTCGCCCGCTTCAAGCGGTTGGACGGACATGAAGTGTTCTTCATGACCGGCACCGACGAGCACGGTCTGAAGATGCAGCAGACGGCCATCAAAGAGGGCATCGACGTCCGCGACCTGGCCGCCCGGAACTCCGACGTGTTCCAGAACCTCGACAAGGTCCTGAACATCTCGTACGACCGGTTCATCCGCACCACCGACGCAGATCACCAGGTCGCCAGCAAGGCGATCTGGGAGAAGATGGCGGCATCGGGCGACATCTACCTCGACACGTATTCGGGGTGGTACTCGGTTCGCGACGAGGCCTTCTACACCGAGGCCGAGACCACGCTTCTCGAGGACGGCACGCGTCAGTCCACCGAGACCGGCACGCCGGTGGAGTGGACCGAGGAGTCCAACTACACGTTCCGGCTCTCGGCGTACGAGGACCGTTTGCTCGCGCTGTACGAGGAGCATCCCGAGTTCATCGCCCCCACGACTCGCCGCAACGAGATTGTCAGTTTCGTCAAGGGCGGCCTCAAGGATCTGTCGATCTCGCGCACCACGTTCGACTGGGGCGTCGAGGTTCCCGGCGACCCCGACCACGTCATGTACGTCTGGGTCGACGCTCTCACCAACTACCTGACCGGCGTCGGATACCCGAACGTGGACTCGGAGGAGTTCAAGAAGTTCTGGCCCGCGAGCCTGCACATCATCGGCAAGGACATCACGCGGTTCCACACCGTGTACTGGCCGGCGTTCCTCATGTCGGCCGGTATCGAGCTGCCGGAGCGGGTCTTCGTCCACGGCTTCTTGTACAACAAGGGCGAGAAGATGTCGAAGTCGGTCGGCAACGTGGTCGATCCGATCGCGATGGTCGATCAGTACGGCCTCGACGCGGTCCGCTTCTTCCTGCTCCGCGAGATCTCGTACGGCCAGGACGGCAGCTACAGCCACGAAGCAATCGTGACGCGTATGAACGCAGACCTGTCGAACGAACTGGGCAACCTCGCGCAGCGTTCACTGACGATGGTCGCGAAGAACTGCGACGCCCAGGTCCCCACCCCCGGCGAGTTCACCGAGGACGACCTGGCGATGCTGGCGTCGGCGGACGCCTTGCTTGCCAAGTGCCGCAGCGAGTTCGATGTCCAGGCTCTGCACCTCGCGCTGGAAGCCATCTGGGGCGTACTCGGCGAGACCAACCGGTACTTCTCCAAGCAGGAACCGTGGGTTCTGCGCAAGACCGATCCGGCACGGATGGCGACGGTCCTCTACGTGACGATCGAAGTGGTCCGTATCGTCGGCATTCTCGTTCAGCCGGTCATGCCGGACGCAGCGTCGCGGATCCTCGATCTGCTCGGCCAGAGCGAAGAGAACCGTCAGTTCACCGACATCGCCGTTCGCATCGACGCGAACCGGAAGCTGCCTGCTCCGGCACCTGTTTTCCCTCGTTTCGTCGACGAGTGATCTTTACCGTGTGACGCTTTAAGTGGGGTCCGCCGCATCTGGTCTGAGCCAGTTGTGTCGGACCCCACGTGCACACTGCGTCCATGACACCCGATAGAACATACTTTCGATCTGCTGCCTCCTCGCAGACGCTGCCATGGAACGGAACCCACGTGTCCTCTCACGAAGTCAGTCCTCAATCCGTCGCAGCTGCCGAGGCCCTGATCGCCGAGCTTGCCGGCGTCTACGAACGCGGGTGGCAGCCTGCCGATCTTGTTCACCTGGCCCGTCGCAGCAAAGATCCCTCGAACGCCGATCTTGTTGCCACCGCCGTCCTGCTCGACGGCGCCCGAACCAGGGCCGCCGACCGCGCTCCCCTCGAATGGGTCGGGCAGCTCGCGTCCATTCGTGAACAGTTCCCCAATGCCGATCGCATCGCTTCGCGAATCACTCTGGACGAGGACGTTTTTCGATCCCTCGCTGCCGGACTCCTGTTCGAAGATCCCTATTTCCTCGTCTCCCAGATCGCCGAGGTATCACTGCACTGGACGCGGCTCGCGCCGTGGAATCTACTGCTCGCGCCGCCGTCCACGTGGCCGCCGCAGCGAACAGACACCAGCTACGCGGGCACGGGAGCCGAAGTAGACGCCAAGGTGCTCAAGCGGATTCGTGGACTCCTCGCCAAGGCCGAGGCCACCAATTTTGCGGAAGAAGCCGAATCCTTCACCGAAAAGGCACAGGAGTTGATGACGCGATACGCCATCGACGCCGCACTTCTGCACAATCGCACCGGCATCACCGATACCGCTGTGAACGGGCGTCGAATCCACCTCGACAACCCGTACGTGAAGGAGAAGGTCCATCTCCTCACTGCAATCGGTGATTCCAACCGGGTACGCGCTGTGTGGTTCAGCGAGGTGTCCATCGCCACCGTCATCGGCACACCCGTCGATCTCCAACAGGTCGACATGCTCTTCACGTCGCTACTCGTGCAGGCAACGCGCGCAATGCAATTCGCCGACACCAGCAATCGCGGCGGCTCCCGAACCACGTCGTTCCGCAAGGGCTTCCTCACCGGGTTCGCCAACCGGATCGGTCAACGTCTTCGCGACGCCGGTACCAAAGCAACCGCCGAAGCCGCCGACGCGGCATCGATGGACGTCGCCGATCTCCTGCCGATTCTCGCGACCACCTCGGCAGCGGTCGACACCGAATTCGATCGGTTGTTCCCCCGAACCCGCAAAGCTCGCGGACGGTCGGTCGACGCCGAAGGGTGGCATGCCGGCCAAGCAGCTGCCGACGACGCCAACCTCCGGCCCGGAGCACCTGCAGTGCGCCGGTAGCTAGTCCTTACGCGCAGCCAGCACCGTTTCGTACAGTTCGCGCTTCGATACACCGGGGGTGGCGACGAGGGCGCACGCGTCTTTCAGACGTGCTCCGCCCTCGACCAGGCGTTCCACTTCCTCGACCAGATCGGCCGGATCGGAGGCCACCAGGACAGCGCCTTCGAGCACTACAGTGATTTCGCCGCGCACACCTTCGGCAGCCCACGCGGCGAGTTCGCCGAGCGTTCCGCGCTTCACTTCTTCATAGGTCTTGGTCAACTCGCGGCAAACAGCGGCGCGCCGATCGGGACCGAGCACCTCGACGGCGTCGGCCAGGCAATCAGCCAGGCGATGCGGCGCCTCGAAGAACACACACGCGCGCTGTTCGGCGAGCAGTCCCGCGAACCAGGTCTTGCGTTGTCCACCCTTGCGCGGCGGGAAACCGTCGAAGCAGAAGCGCTCGACAGGCAGTCCTGACAGCGCGAGAGCCGTGGTAACTGCGGAGGGACCCGGCAGACACGTGACCTTCAAGTTTTCGGCCACGCAGGCAGCAACAAGGCGGTATCCGGGATCGCTGACCGACGGCATACCGGCGTCGGTCACGAGAAGAACGGTTTTGCCGTCGGCAACGTCGGCGACCAGCGCAGGAAGTCGCGCAATCTCCACCTGATCGTAGAAACTGACCACCTTTCCGGTGATCGTGACATTGAGAGCCGAGGCCAGCGACTTGGTTCGTCGGGTGTCCTCGGCCGCCACTACGTCGGCGGTTGCGAGAGCGTCGCGCAGACGCGGAGACGCGTCACCGACATCTCCCATGGGTGTTGCGGCGAGTACCAAGCGACCAGTCATACCTGACAGCCTACGATTGCCAAGTGACTGTGCAGACGGACGAGCGGCCAACGCCCGCCAGTGGCGATCGGGTAGTGCGTAGTCCAGCGCCGCTTGTACCCTCCCCGGACTTCGGCCCCACGGACCGACTGCGCGGCTGGATCGTCACCGCTGTCATCACCACGATCGCCGCAATCACCCGGTTCACAATGCTCGCCTATCCCACGGACGCCGGCACTCCCGTATTCGACGAGAAGCACTATGCGCCGCAGGGATGGCAGGTGCTGACGGGCGGTGGGATCGAAGACAACCCGGGTTACGGATTGGTGGTGCACCCGCCGATCGGCAAGCAGATGATCGCAATCGGTGAAGCGATCTTCGGTTACAACGGCTGGGGTTGGCGATTCTCGTCGGCACTGGTCGGAACCTTGATGGTGCTGCTGATCATTCGGATCGTTCGACGTATGACGCGTTCGACACTCATCGGTGCGATTGCCGGCATTCTGCTAATCGTCGACGGCGTCACGTTCGTCTCGTCCCGTCTGGGCATGCTCGACATCTTTCTCGCGTTCTTCGTCCTGGCCGCGCTCGGCTGCCTCGTCGTCGACCGTGACCAGGTTCGGCAACGGATGGCCACGGCCTACGCCGAGGGCCGGATCGGTGATTCCGAATGGGGTCCACGGCTCGGATTCCGGTGGTGGCGATTCGGCGCCGGAATCCTGCTCGGATTGGCTTGCGGCACCAAATGGTCCGGCATGTACTTCATCTTGTTCTTCGGACTCCTCAGCGTCGCGTTCGACCTGTCCGCCCGCCGCGCCTACCGTGTGCAGCGGCCGTGGTTCGGCACCGCGATCCGCGACATCGGCCCCGCCCTGTATGCGTTGGTCGTCATCCCGATCGGCGTCTACCTGGCCAGCTACTGGGCCTGGTTCGCGAGTGAGACCGGCGTCGATCGCCATGCCGTCGGCAACGAGATCGGCGAGGGCGGAACGTGGAGTTTCATACCGTCGGCGCTGCGTTCCCTCTGGTACTACAGCGGAAACGTGCTCACCTTCCACTCGAGTCTGACGAACTCCGCGGGCAATCATCATCCGTGGGAATCGAAGCCCTGGACGTGGCCGATGGGTCTGCGTCCGATGCTGTACTACTACGCCGACGGCGAGCAGGTGACGGGCTGCGGAGCCGCCAGTTGCGTCAAGGCCATCATGCTGATCGGTACCCCGGCGATGTGGTGGCTGGCCCTGCCCATGTTGGCGTGGGCAATCTGGAAGACGTTCGTCCGGCGCGACTGGCGTTATGCCGTTGTCCTCACCGGATACGGCGCCGCCTACCTCCCCTGGTTCGCCACGATGGACCGTCAGATGTACTTCTTCTACGGCGTTGCACTCGCACCGTTCATGGTCATGGGATTTGCGCTGACACTCGGCGACGTCCTGGGCAAGGCAACGGATTCCGTCGAGCGACGCACCACAGGACTACTCGCGGTCAGCCTGTACATCGGGCTGGTTGTCGCGAACTTCGTCTACCTGTGGCCGATCCTGACCGCGATGCCGATCACTCCGGAATCGTGGCAGAGCCACCTGTGGTTGCCGAGCTGGAAATAGCTCAGGTATCGCGCCGAGCGCGCGTGCCTCGTCGGACCCGTCGCGTCGTCTGGAGAAGCGCTCGTTTCTGCTCGCGGGCAGCGACGATGATCGGGTCGTGTGACAGATCCCGGTACAGCGAGAAGCACAGGCCGATCATCACCACGACAAAGGGCGCGGCAGCGATAATCGTCATGGTCTGCAAACCTTCGAGTGCTTCGGAACCGCCGGTCCACAGCAGTAGCGCCGCCGCCCCACCCGTCAGCACACCCCAGAACACTACGACCCATCGACTCGGCTCGAGTGTTCCCCGCTGCGAGAGCGTGCCCATCACCATCGACGCCGCATCTGCGCCCGAGACGAAGAACACTGCGACCAGGAGCATGACCAGAACTGTCGTGACTCCGGCGAGCGGGAGATTGTCGAGCATTCCGAACAACTGCGCTTCCTCCGAACCGCGGCTCGCAAGATCGATTCCCTCTCGTTCCTCACCGATCCCGGCCCCGCCGAAGATCGAGAACCACAGCAAGCTCACCGTCGTGGGAACAACGATGACGCCGATGATGAACTGACGGATGGTGCGCCCACGACTGATACGCGCCAAGAACATCCCCACGAACGGCGTCCACGACACCCACCAGGCCCAGTAGAAGATGGTCCAGGACGACAGCCACTCTCCCGTCTCCGGATTCGACGACGCTCCGGTACGTGCCGACATCTGGGCGAGGTCCGACGCGTAGGCGCCGATGGTGGTGGGCAGAAGGTTGAGGATCAGAACTGTCGGTCCGAGCACGAACACGAACAGCGCCAAGATCAATGCGAGCACCATGTTGATGTTGGACAACCACTGAATTCCCTTGGAAACGCCCGAAACTGCCGATGCGACAAAGGCCAGGGTCAGCACCGCAACGATGGACACGAGGAGGAAGACACTCACTTCTTGCATCCACCCGACCACCTGGAATCCCGAGCCGATCTGCAAGGCACCGAGTCCCAACGACGCGGCCGTACCGAAGAGAGTCGCGAAGATCGCAAGAATGTCGATGACCTTGCCGATCGGACCTTCAGCCCGACGCCCGAGCAGGGGTATGAATGCCGAACTGAACAGTTGCTTGCGTCCACGTCGATACGATCCGTACGCAATGGCAAGGCCCACAACGGCATACATCGCCCAAGGGTGAAGTCCCCAGTGGAACATGGTTGTTGCCATGGCGGTGCCGATACCACCGTCGGTGCCGGGCGGCGGATTGACGTAATGCGCCAGCGGTTCGGCGACGCCGAAGAACATCAGGCCGATTCCCATTCCGGCACTGAACATCATCGCAATCCAACTGACGGTCCGGAACTCCGGTTTCTCACCGTCCTTGCCGAGTGGAATGTCTCCGAACCTGCTGACGGCGAGGTAGATGGAGAACAGCACGAAGGCGGACGCCGCGAGAACAAAAAGCCAGCCGATGTTGACTACGAGCCAGTCGAGAACGCTCCCCGTCACCGAGTTCAAATTGTCGGGTGCAACGAGTCCCCACACGAGAATTGCCAAGACCGCCACTGCCGTTACGGAAAAAACCACGTAATCGGTTCGCACACCTAAACGTGTGAACCCCGTCGTCGGTCGGTCCTCGTTGGCACCGGAATTCTGCTCGGATCGATCAGATTTCGTCACCATAAGTCAATACGTTGGTCACTCGAGCGAACAAAAGCAATAGCAAAGGCGGGCCCGACACCAGTCGGGCCCGCCTCGAAATACGTCTTAAGCTGCGGTTTTCAACCAGCCGTCGCCTTTACCAATCAATCCGTCGACGCTGATGCGTCCGGCACCGATCGCTGCGATCAGCAGCGAACCGACACCGAGTGCAAGTACCAGTTCATAGCCGCCGGCGTCGACAAAAACACCATTGCCCGAGTGGACGATAAAGAAGGCTCCCACCATGTCGAGGAACAACAGCACACCGACAAGCGGAGTCAACACGCCGGCGATGAGCAGGATTCCGCCGCCGAGTTCGATGGTGGCAGCGGCAATTGCGGACACCTTGGGCAGCGGTGCGCCCATGGCTTCGAACGACGCCTGTGTGCCGGCGATCTTGTACGTGAAGAACTTCTGCCAGCCGTGGGCGATGAAGATGATGCCGAGGCCGATACGGGCGATGAGGAGTCCGAGGTCACGGACGATCGACGAATTCATGGTGCAAGCCTGACAGCTTTAAGTTGAAGCGTCAACTTAAAGCTGTGTCACGCCCCTCTCAATGCCGCCCGGGCCATGGTCACGATCTCATCGTCCGAATATCCGAGAGCACGCACATCTTTCACGAAGGCCGTCGCCGCCTGCTCCGCCTGCGCTCGCACCGGATCGTCTCCCGACGCGATGAACGTGCCCTGTTTCCCTCGGGTCTCGATCACCCCCTGCTCGCCGAGCACCCGATACGCTTTTGCAACGGTATTCGCCGCCAAACCCAAATCTGTCGCCAGCGCCCGAACCGTGGGAATCTTGGCCCCCGCAATCAGTCCCCCGGTCTGCACCTGCTCGATAATCTGTTGCCGCAGTTGGTCGTACGGCGCCACAGACGAATCATGGTCGATCACGATGCCGGTCATCACAAGGCATCGACCGCGTCGCGAATCAGGTCGGGGCCGGACGTCAGAACCAACGTCTTGCCAACACTCGCGGGCGCATCGATCAGCGCCTCGATCACCGCCGCCACGTCCGCCCTACTGACCGCTCCACGCGCAACCGGGGGTTCTGCCAGTGTTACCTCACCGGTCGGGTCGTCATCCGTGAGAAGCCCCGGACGCACAATCGTCCACTCCAACTCGGTACGACCCTTCAGATCGTTCTCGGCAGCCGTCTTTGCCTCGAGATACGCCGCAAAGACTTCGTCGGTCCCCTCCGCTACCGGTTCACCGGCGCCCATTGCACTGATCTGGATGAAACGACGAACACCCGCTTTTTCCGCGGCATCGGCAAGCAGTACGGCCGCCGCCCGGTCGACAGTGTCCTTACGGGCAACTCCGCTCCCCGGACCGGCTCCCGCCGCAAAAACCGCAACATCACACCCCGCCAACACCTTCGCAACCTCGTCGACGGTCGAAGTTTCCAAATCGATCACCACGGGAAATGCACCCAACGTGCGGACTGCACCCTCATGATCCGGATTGCGGATCAGCGCTATCGGCCGATCACCATGCCCGGCCAGCAAAAATATGAGGTGCTGCGCGATCTTGCCGTGACCTCCGGCGATCGCCACCCGCCGTTCGTCGACACTCCGATGTTCCGTCATCATCCACTCCTCATACGTCGGT
Source organism: Rhodococcus sp. KBS0724 (assembly GCF_005938745.2). Lineage (NCBI taxonomy): Bacteria > Bacillati > Actinomycetota > Actinomycetes > Mycobacteriales > Nocardiaceae > Rhodococcus > Rhodococcus sp. KBS0724. The sequence goes on along the minus strand of NZ_VCBX02000001.1, from coordinate 1,549,959 downwards.
ACTTCAGTCCAGCGCGCCGGAAGGGGTCGTTTGTTCCCACTTCCCGACCGGACGGCTGATCACGCCAGGCACAATGTCGACCATGGCCTCTGCAACGATCTTCCACAATCAACGATGCAACACCTCACGAACCGTTCTCGCGCGGCTGCGCGAACACGGCATCGAACCGAACGTCGTCATGTACCTCGATACACCGCCTACCCGTTCGGAACTGGAAAAACTCCTCTCCGACGCCGGCCTCACTCCCAGCCAGGCAGTCCGCAAGCGTGAATCGCAGTACAAGGAGCTCGGGCTCGCCGACGCGTCCGAGTCCAAGATCCTCGACGCCATGATCGAACACCCGATTCTCATCGAACGCCCCTTTGTCGTCACTGACAAGGGCACTGTCCTCGCCCGCCCGGCGGACAAGGTCGAAGAAATTCTCTAGGCATCACAGCGGATCGCGGGCGATCGGACAGGACATACACCGGGGACCACCTCGGCCGGATCCCAGTTCCGACCCCGCGATCCGGAGCACTTCGATACCAGACGCTTCCAACCGCGCGTTCGTCTCGACGTTGCGCTCGTAGGCGATCACCACGCCGGGTTCGATTGCCAGAGTGTTGTTTCCGTCGTCCCACTGCTCACGTTCGGCAGTCACCGTGTCCAATCCGGTGTCGATGACCCGCAGCTTCCCGATCCCCATCGCGTCGGCGGCGGCCTCGAGGAAGGGGTCAGCGCCACGAATGCTCACACCCTCGTCCTCACGCCGAATAGTGAAGGCCGACAATGTGTTCTGAATAGCTGGATACATGACCACAGCATCGGCTTCCACCATCGTGCACACCGTATCGAGATGCATCGACGCGCGGCGCTGCTCGATCGGAACCACCAACACCGTATGCGCCAGATCGTCGTCGAACACACTGCGCGCCAGTGCTTCTGCTCCCGCCGGCGACGTGCGCTCACCCACACCGACGGCAATCACACCGGGAGCGAGAAGCAGCACGTCACCACCTTCCACCGGAGCGGTGTGTGATTCGTACGCCCGCCGCACACCGCGAAACCGCGGATGATGCGCATACACCAGATCGGTGATCGACGACTCCCGCGCCCGCGCCGACAACGCCAAGGACGTAATCACCACCCGCGGCCCGATCCAGAACGACGAATCACGCGTGAACAGCAGATTCGGCAACGGATCGATTACAAAATCCCCGCCGTGATGCATCCGACGCACCAGCGACGTCGACGACGCATCCACCGGGAGTTCGTCGAAGGTCATGCCGGCGGTGAGGATCGACGACAACTCCGCCGGCGGCACACTGCGCAGATACGACGACAGATGCTGCCCCAGCGAATGCCCGATCTTCCGGGTGTCCACTGCAGCCGAAATTCCCTGAATCCGGGCCGCACCGCTGACCGTCAAGGCTTCCGTGAGCAAGTCCGCCAACAACAGAACCTCGACACCGTGCTCACGCAGCACCGACGCGAACTGATCGTGCTCGTCCTGCGCCCGATCAACCCACGGCAGACCGTCGAACAGCAGTTGGTCGTTGTTTCGCGGGGTGAGCCGCTTCAATTCGTCGCCCGGACGATGCAGGATGACCGAACGCAACTTACCTACCTCGGAGTCGACACCGAGCGAGACGGATCCAGAACCGTTCATGGATAAACAGTATTCCCGCTGATGCGTAATCTGATGGCCGACACCAGTGAGAGGAACCACCATGACGGCACCACAGCGACCCGAGAACGAGCACCGAGGGGTCGAGTTGTTGCGTGGACGCTGGGCCGGCACGGGTAGCGGGCACTTTCCGACGATCGACGATTTCGAGTACTCCGAGGAAATCGTCTTCGCTCCGACCCCCAAACCTTTTCTGACGTACAGCTCACGCACACGTGGCTTGCCCGACGGCCGCCCGCTTCACATGGAATCGGGATACTTGCGCCCGGTCTCCGGCAACGAGCTCGAGTTGCTGATCACGCAGCCGACCGGTTTCGTGGAGATCCACCGCGGAAGCATCGACGCCGATGGCACTCTTGCCTTCACACTGTTCACACTGGCGGCGTCACCGGACGCCAAGCCTGTCGTCGATGTACGACGCGTAATGCGGGTTCACGAAGACACGCTGACGTACGACATCTGGATGGCACACGATCAGACGCCCCTCACTCATCATCTGCATGCCGAGCTTCATCGCGTCGACGAGTAGCTAGCGTTCAGGGATTCAGGAGGAACGCTTCGACAGCGTCGTGATCGCGGCGCAGTAGATCCTGGGCCATATTCTTCAACAGCCTCTCGATCTGGCCGCCGACAACCGGAATCTTCACCTCGGCCCAGCCATCGACGTTCAGAACGGAACGAGCTTCGCCTGACTCAGCCAATTCGAGGTCGACCTCGATGCGGATAGGCAATCCGTGTGTTCTCCCGGTCACCGATCCGACGGCCCGGCCGTCGGAGAGCGGACCCCACCGATCAGCTCGCTCGACGCCGAGTCGGTCCGGAGCCAGCTTTGCAATCAGCCCCGGCAATGCCGACGATTCGAGATTGTCGGCTAACGACACCGTTATGGCTCCACCCCCGACTTCGATAACGGCTTTGGAATACAGGTCGCCAAGTCGGACCATCCAATACCGGGTATCCGTCAATGCCGCATGGACACGCTCGGGCGGAAAGTTGAATTCGATACCAAATCGAAAGCTCTTTGACATTTTGGTGACCTTGGTCCCTATCCGAGTTCGACACAGGTCCTAACCGACAGTTAATTACGAGCGTGGTAACAGCTTGGCGAACTGGTCGTTCGCTTTCTGCATAACAAATTCATAGGGCGGAGAGAACTTGCGAGCCCACCAATAACCGAACCGGATGTCATTGGACGTATAAACCAGATATCGATTCTTCTCGATTCCGGAGAGAATGCATGCCGCCACTTTTTCCGGGGAGACCGCCCGCTTCTCGAATCGATGGACCAATGACTTGACCCGCGGGTCTTCCCGATCGATACCCGCAATCTCGACGGTGCCCACCAACGGAGTCTTCACCCCACCCGGGACAACGAGGCTCACGCCGATACCGTGACGCTTCAGATCGTACCGAAGCACCTCTGACACGCCACGTAGACCGAACTTGCTGGCACTGTATGCCGCATGCCAGGGCAGAGCGAGCAGTCCGGCGGCCGACGAGACATTGACCAGATGACCGCCCTTTCCGGCGCGGATCATCGGCGGAATGAACGTCTCCATGACATGAATGGGACCCATGAGGTTGACGTCCACCATGGATCGCCAGTGCCGATGCTCGAGATTCTCGATTGTTCCCCACGCCGATATGCCGGCAACGTTCATCACGACATCCATCGATCCGAACTGCTCAGCCACTTCTGCGCCGAATTTCGATACGGCGTCGTAATCGGAAACATCGAACGCTTCTGCCACGCTGACGGTACCGCCGGCCGAGGACACCATTTCGACGGTCTCATCAAGACCGGAACTGTTGATATCCGTGAGAAACAACTCTGCCCCGCCAGCGCCCGCCGCGATCGCCGTAGCTCGACCGATCCCGCTACCCGCACCCGTGATCAGGCATTTCTTTCCATCGAGCGACCTTATCGACATGGCTTTACACTCCCCCGCGCTAGCACTGTGGACATGGAAGGGAAGTGTACGCACGCAGCACCTGCCGGCAGGGCTTATGTCCCCTTCGCCGGGGACCATCACCATGGTGCATTTATCTACAAGCGGTGCGCCATCTGGTCTTGATAGTCACGCATGGTGCGCTCGATTGCGTCTGCTGCTTCACGGTCTCCACGCTTGCGCGCATCGAGGGCGCGATCTTGGAGGGCACGAATCGCTCGGCGTAACTCTTCGTCACTCATGATGTGTTTCATGTCACAATTTTGCGCCAACCATCAGGCCATGGCTAGTGGCGAACGCCCTTTTCGGTAAACCCCGACCGCCCTCTGCGCAGCAGACTGTGGGCCACATCTCGGCAATTCGGGCCAGAAGTCCCGATAAGGCCAGCTTCTGCAGGTTAACTGCAGTCAACCGGGGGCTGAACTGCGATTATTCGAACCGAAAGAACCGCCAAAACCGGGTTAACGTATAGCTACTGCACGCAAAACGGGTAAACGGTTCGTTATGGTGACAATAGGCAGCACTGGAGTAGGTCCGCAGTTCCCGCATAAATGGTCCTATTGCGATATCGACGGACCTGAAATTGCCCCCGAACTCGACGGAATCCGCCTCGGAGCTCCCCTAATCACAGAACCCGACTTTGCGACCCGAGCCCACTGAATGGACTACAGCGAGCTACCAATCGGTTATCCGCGTGATATCGTGGGATTCGCTGAACGAAACAATCGCTGATAGAGAGGATTACGGGGCGGTTCACAATGGCTGACTTTGCAGAACGACTGAACAAATTGTTCGACAGTGTCCATCCTCCCGGGCGCAAGCCCCACACCAACGCCGAGGTTGCCTCCGCGTTGATCGAGGACGGCCACCAGATCTCCAAGCCGTACATCTCACAGCTCCGCTCGGGACAACGCACCAACCCGTCGGACGAGACCGTCGCTGCTTTTGCGCGCTTCTTCAAAGTGAAGCCCGACTACTTCTTCAACGACATCTATGCCGCGAAGATCGATCACGACCTCGAACTGCTCGCACAGCTCCAGGGTTACGGTCTGCGTCGACTGTCGAGCCGAGCGTTCGATCTGTCTGAAGAGTCCCAGAACCTTCTCACGACTATGGCCGAAAAGCTCCGCGCAAGCGAAGGACTACCTGAAGTTCCACCAGACGCGTCACGTTGACGCGAGGCCAGGGCTGTCCCTGGACGTCACTGAGCAGGTCGATCGACACCTATCGGCCTGCTTTTGTCGTATTCGGCTGGGGTTCAAGCTTGTCGTAATCCCTGGCCAGAACTAGAACCCATCTCCTGGCAGACATACCGTCAGGAGGCGCAATCCAACGGGTATCGAGAACATCTGATTCCAGTGGATTCACAATCCACTCGGTCAATATCGCGGAATGAGTGGCGAGCGACCTCGGTGGCTCCCTCCCCCCGACGTCGAACAAACCGGCACCCGCCTGGATGTACATGGCGTCCATGATCTGCGCGATCATGTCCGACGCTTTGAGCACTGTTGTGGTTGCCGCGCTGTCAGCATCCACAACCTCCGGAAAACGCTTCACCAGCAGGCCGTGCATGCCCCGCAGTCGCTTCAGATCCAAACGCGCGCGCACCCACGTCTCGGTCAGCATCCACGTGATACCCAACGCGATCAGTAGCCCCGCCACCGACACGAACTGGACGCCGGCGCCGGACCAGATACCCGACTCGAGTGCGTTCGCCCCACGCACCGACTCGACCAGCATGACCACGACAACAATCAACAAAATCATCGAACCCACCACGATGAGTCCGATTCCGCGACCCAACGGCGCCCACGCAACGTGCCGCAACCCGGTCGAGATAACCAGCGCCAGCGCGACAACGACAAAGAGCAAAGCCGGAACCGAATAACCGACCGCCACGGCTATCGAAACAAGCAACCCGACCGTGTACAACACGATCGCAACGCCGCGCATCGCCGAACGCGTCATCACAGGCCACGCCGAAACCGCACCAACCGCGCTTGCCGCCGACAAGAACACCCACAGCACAACAACAACCATCGCCGCAAAGTGCTGATCGGGAGAAATTCTGTCCACGATGTCCCACACCCCGGGGACAATCACCGTAACCATCAACGCAACACAAAATCCGACGATAACCATGGCCGTACGCAGCGGCGTGGCAACTCGCGCCACCACGCGCCCCAGTCTTGCACCCGCCGCGATCCACACCACCAAGGCAATAGCCCAAGCGATCATCCGATCGCCTCGTCGTACCGCAGCACCGACAACGGCGTCCCACGGCCACTCATCGTTTTCAACCTCATCAACAGCATCGAAGCAAAGGTCTCCGCTTCCCACTCTGCAAGATCATCCATGGGAACCGGCTCATTGCGGCGCAACGATCGCTGGCTCAGCATGTACGCGATCAGATCATCGCTCGCTTCCAACGTCGCCTCCGCAATCTCCGCCCCTTCATGCCGAAACACGATGTGCCCCAACTCATGCGCAAGAGTTCGCTCGACGTTGGGTAAGCCGGGGGCCAGAACGATCACGTCATGGTCGTCGAACGCGCGCCGCTGACCGCACACCCCCGTCGCCAACGGAGTCTGTAGATCGATCTCGATCGGCCGCTCACGCTCGAGCGCCACCGCCTCGACAACCGTCAACAAATTCACCGCCTCCGACGATGCCGCAGCATCACACACCGCGTCCACCGCGGCGAGAACTCGACGATGCGATCGTCTGTTTGTCGGCACTTTCCTACACACCTCTTCCGGATCGGGGTGCCAGGAACTCAGCCCGCGCCGCTGTCAATCGAGCCTTCTGCATCGACGCGCCTCTGAACGTCAACGCACCTGCACCCGCCGCAACCAACGTCATTCCCGCAAGGCCGCCTACTACCGCAGCAGCATTCTGAATTGGAGGCAATCCTGAGGTGAAGACCACCGGGAGAGCTTGCGGGTCGTTATTTTGTGTCGAGGCCGAGGAATTCGGGGTATCGGATTGCACCGCAACAGCGATCGGTGCCGGTGCAGCCAAGATTTGAGGTGCTGCCGGCGTTGCGGCGTCACCTGCACCACCGGATGGCCCCGGCGACGGCGCCCCACCCGGAGCAGACGGGCCCTGCGGATTTTCGGGCCCGGCCGGAGCTGCCGCTGCCGAAGTTTCGCTGGGCTGTTCTGAACTAGTAGGCGCCTCAGTACTTGCAGACACTTCAGTACTTGCAAACACTTCAGTCGACTGGCTCGGCCTCTGGGATTCTGTCGAGCCTGTCGTCGGAACTTCCGAATCGGTAGTCGTCGTCACGACAGCGTCAGTAGTCGTGGTCGTGGTCACGACGGGATCAGTAGTCGTGGTCACGACGGGATCAGTAGTCGTCGTGGGAACTTCCGGTTCGGTCGGGTCCGTCGTCGGAACTTCCGAATCGGTAGTCGTCGTCACCACAGGATCAGTCGTCGTGGTCACGACAGGATCAGTAGTCGTGGTCGGAACTTCCGGTTCGGTCGGGTCCGTCGTCGGAACTTCCGAATCGGTAGTCGTCGTCACCACAGGATCGGTCGTCGTCGTCACCACCGGAGTTGTTGTCGTCGCCGCTGGACTTGTCGTGGTCACTACAGGGGTTGTCGTCGGGCAATGGTGGTGGCAACCACCACATCCGTTACCCCAACCGTTGCCGTTATTGCCGCAGCCGCAACCGTTACCCCAACCATTGCCGTTGTTACCGCAACCGTTATTGCCGTTGCCGTTATTGCCGTTGCCGTTATTGCCGTTGCCGTTATTGCCGTTGCCGTTATTGCCGTTGCCGCCAGGGCGGAGGGCGTCGGCACTCGGATTGTCGTCGGCGATTTCAGTACCGGTGGTGTTGTCGGCTGCACCTGGTTGCGCCGAAACGACAGTCGGAAAGACAGAAATCGCGAGGAACCCCACACCTGTCAGACACAGGACAGCTACAAGCGCCATGGCTAGCCGTCGCGGCTGGCTCATCAAGTTCCTCCCGACAAAATACGTTCTAGCTGCATGCACGATCCCAGCGACACAGTGGGGTTATCGTCGCTACACCACGGTCGTTACATGTCCAGAAAATAACTGGCTCACCAAGGATCATGCCTCAACCGCTTCGAAACGGGTTGTGATGAGCCCAAACGACCCTATGAACCTGCACACACCCGCACATTCTTCGCGAGTCTGCGCGATTTGTCGACCGAGCGGTCTGAAACGAAAACAGGCCCCTCAGTACTTACTGAAGGACCTGTTGCGGGTGACTACGTGGTGGAGCTGAGGGGAATCGAACCCCTGACCTCTTCGATGCGAACGAAGCGCGCTACCAACTGCGCCACAGCCCCTTGCCGCCGCCCGAAAGCGGGTGCTCGGCAACTCTAGCAGGACCGAAGTCCGCGCCTCGAGTTACCCGCCTTCCGAACGGTGGACGTTTTACTGCCCCGATGCGCGTCGCATTTCCGACTGCATCGGCACTTCCTCGTAGTGATCGAGGTGATCGAACGCGGGGTCGCCGTCGTCAACCTCCAGGACTACTGCGCCCGGTCGGCGCAGACGCGAAGGAATGAGACGCAATTCCTCGTCAGTGTGTGATTCGACGCCAAGGCGCGACCGGTTGAGCCGTTCCGTGCGACGGCGACGAATCTCCTGCTCGATCCGCACCTGCCGACGCAAATATGCCAGGTAACCGACAAGGCCGGCGAACGACAAGGCACAGAGCCACCACACGAGGGGCGAGACGATCAGCGCGAGTGCGCCGGCCATGATCGAGACGAAGGCAAGTCCGAGAAGAGTGCGCTGACGAAATGTGTAGCGCGCTTCTCGGGCGACGGCATCAGCTTCGGGATCGAATCCACCGCGTCCGCGTCGAACAGGCACGAACTCCCTGACCGGGGCACGTCCGCCGCTGTAGTCGCTGTCTTCTGCGTGAGTGTCCATCTGGTCCTCCGCGTCGTAGCCGCTGCGCACTGGTTCTGGTTGCCAGTTCGGATCGCTTCGATGTCCGGCTGCCGGTCCGCGTCGCACAGGATTGCTGTCGCCGCGGTGCAGTACGCGAGTCGCAAGAGCCGCTTCGCTGGTCTGGCGGATCCGGGGGCGCTTGTTCACGAGCATGGGCACGAGGACGAACAACCAGACGGCCACGAGCCCGATCCACACGAATGAACTAGGCATGCCGCGACCTCCTCCCGATCACCTACCAGCACCTATGCCAGCCGTTGATGAATCAAGGTTAACGGCCAACCGGCTCGCATCGTTGCCGACGCGCCGAACCCCACCTTACTCATGTGTCACACGCGTACCGAACCGAACTGACCGATCCGCCGGAATCTGTCGCAGGAAAAGTTGAACTCACAATGACCTGCCTCGGTCATTTTGATGCCAATTGGGGCGGTAACTACCTTTTAACTAGGGACTTCATACCCACGACGCCCGACCGGCGCGCACAAGCCGATCCACAACTGTGGTGGGAATCTCTTCGATCGTCATCCCGACAAGCACGTGATCGCGCCACTGCCCGTCGACGTCGAGATACCGGCGAAGGAGTCCCTCTTCACGGAAGCCGACGTTGTGGAGCACAGCGCGCGAGGACGAATTCTCCGGACGAACAGTTGCCTCGACGCGATGCAATCCCACTCGGGAGAAAGCATGGTCCAGCGTGAGCGCCACCGCTGCTGTCGCCACACCACCACCCGTGACGTCGGACGCAACCCAATAGCCCACCCAGGCGGAACGCAGAGCGCCGCGAACGATGTTGCCGACCGTGATCTGGCCGCAGTAGTTGCCGTCCAGCTCGATCACCCACGGAAGTATCCGGCCTTTGCGCGCCTCGGATCGCAGACTTCCGCACAACGACGGCCACACGGTGATGTGATGTCTGGCGTCCCACGGTGATTCGCCGGTCGGTTCCCACGGCTCGAGGTGCTCGCGATCGCGAATGCGCAATCTGCTCCAGGCGGACGCGTCACGCAGCCGAATCGGCCGGACGGTGACCACACCGGCAGCCACACGAATCGGGCCCAGCTTCTCGGGCCATCCGGGATGGACTGACATCACACCTCATTCGGTCGGAAAGTCGAAGCGGCGCACCGGAAGTGAACCAACCGTGACTCAGCCACGCTGGGCGAGAAATGCGACGTCGACTTCTTCACCGATCTGCACTTCGGTGACATCACGGTCGACGAGAACCAGGCAGTTCGCTTCGGCCAACGTCGCCAACAGGTGGGACGACGCACCCGCAGCGCCGCCGAGGGCCTGGACCAGGTACTCCCCCGTTGCTTCGTCACGCATCAACTGTCCACGCAGGAATCCCTTACGGTCCGCGATCGACGTAATCGTTCCCACTGTCCGGGCCTTCACGATGCGGCGCATCGGCTGGCGACGACCGAGCGCGATCCGGATGAGCGGCCTGACCATGACCTCGAACACCACGAGCGCGCTGACCGGATTCGACGGCAACAGGAACGTCGGTACCTCGTCACGCCCGAGCTGGCCGAACCCTTGAACGGATCCCGGATGCATCGCAACCCGCTCGACTTCGAGCATGCCCAGTTCGGCCAGAGCATCGCGGACCTCGTCGGACGCTCCACCGCCGACAGCACCGGCGATGACCACGATCTCGGATCGGATCAACTGTCCCTCGACGACCTCACGCAAGCGGCGAGCGTCGGATCCGGCGATACCGACCCGGTTGACGTCGGCTCCGGCGTCGCGGGCGGCCGCGGCCAGAGCATACGAATTCACGTCGTAGACCTGGCCGGGTCCAGGAGTTCTGTCGATGTCGACCAGTTCGCCGCCGACGCTGATGACCGAGAGCCTCGGACGCGGATGCACCAGAACTTTGTCCCGGCCCACTGCCGCGAGCAGCCCGACCTGAGCAGCCCCGATGATGGTTCCCGCTCGAACAGCGACATCACCCGGCTGCACGTCGTCACCGGCGCGTCGTACGTAGTCACCTGAGCGCACCGGCGCGAAGACTCGCACGCGGGCACGGCCACCGTCCGTCTGCTCCAGCGGTAGGACCGCATCGGCCAGCGTGGGCAGCGGCGCGCCGGTGTCGACGCGCACAGCTTGCCGGGGCTGCAGCCGGATCGGCTGACGCGAACCGGCCGTGACCTCACCGACGACCGGGAGGCTCAAGTCGATCGGCTCGCCGTCCTCACCACGCAGGTCCGTTCCGGCACCCGCAACATCGACGCTACGGACTGCGTATCCGTCGATAGCGGCCTGATCGAACCCCGGCAGCGGCCGCTCGGTAACCACTTCCTCGGCGCAGAGCAACCCCTGCGCCTCCGAAATAGCGACACGAACCGGCCGGGGCGCAACTGCAGCGGCTGTGACCCTGGTCTGCTGCTCCTCAACCGACCGCATATGGACTGCGTCCTCCTACTTTGTCGCGAAACTCGTGTTACCCGCAGCCCATGATGCCTTGCCACACGATTGGCCGGTCATCTCGATCCTGCGTCAACTGCTGTGCGGAGATGTCCGAACTGGTCCTTATCGTTCGAGACGAGCGATCAACCACTCTCGCAACGACGGGCCGTAGTCATCCATGTCCAGTGCGAAGTCAACCGCAGCGCGGAGGTAACCGCCGGGATTTCCGAGGTCGTGTCGAGTACCGCGGTGAACGACGACGTGCACGGGATGGCCTTCGGAGATGAGAAGCGCGATGGCATCGGTCAGCTGCAACTCACCACCGGCTCCGGGCTTGATGCGTCGCAGTGCGTCGAAAATGGCGCGATCGAGCAGGTATCGACCTGCGGCAGCAAACGTGGACGGCGCATCTTCCATCGACGGCTTCTCGACCATTCCGATGACCTTGAGGACGTCGGGGTTGGTGGCGTCCGGCACGATCTCGACGTCGAAGACGCCGTACGCGCTGACTTTGTCCTTGGGAACGTCGATGGCGCACAAAACCGAACCGCCGCGCTTGGCGCGCACCTTGGCCATAGTTTCGAGCACACCTCTGGGCAACACGAGATCGTCGGGCAGCAGAACTGCGATCGCATCTTCGTCGTCGTCGAGGACAGCTTCGGCGCAACCGACCGCGTGTCCCAGTCCGAGCGGCTGATCCTGGATCACGGAGTCGACTTCGAGGAGCCCTGGCGCCTTACGCACCTTGGCCAGGAGAGCGAGCTTTCCACTCGCCTCCAGCTTGCTTTCAAGGACGAGGTCCTCGACAAAATGGGCAACAACGCCGTCTTTGCCCGGCGAAGTCACGATGACCAGTCGCTCAGCGCCCGAATCGGCGGCCTCACCGGCAACCAGTTCGATGCCCGGTGTGTCGACGACCGGCAGCAATTCCTTGGGAACAGTCTTGGTGGCCGGCAGGAAGCGGGTGCCCAATCCTGCAGCAGGAACCACGGCCGTGCGAAAGGCCTTCTTGTTGCTAGCGACCACGTCTGTCATGCCAACACCCTAACGGCAGCTTGTTACCCAATGGTCAGCACGATGCTTATCGTGAAGTGGTGGAACCTCGAGAAAAAGCGCAATGGCGACAATCAGTGCTGACCGAGCGGGGTGCGATATCCGAGCAAACTCGGAGCACCGAATCATCGGCTCTCACCGCGCACTCGATCGATCTGACAATCCCGGGGACGACTGTGTGCGCCTACGTTCCTACCCGAACCGAACCCGGAACCACTGACCTGCTGGACGCACTGGCAGCCGTCGTAGATCGCGTTCTCCTGCCGATCACCGGCACACCCGGTCCCCTGTCCTGGGTCGAATACACGGGCGTCGACGCACTTCGCCCCGCTGCGTACGGGTTACGCGAACCCGTCGGACCCGTGCTGCCACCGGAAACCGTTGCGCTCGCCCACACAATTTTTGTCCCGGCTCTCGCGGTGGATCTGCACGGCACTCGGTTGGGACGCGGCGCCGGGTACTACGACCGCACGCTGGGGTTGGCGTCGCCGACTGCCAGGCTCGTCGCGGTAGTTCGCGACTCCGAACTCGTGGAACGGCTCCCCGCAGACCCGCACGACATTCCGATGGGCTGGGCTCTGACCCCGACTGCGGGTTGGACCCGACTGGGCCGATGAGGCGTCCGCCACCATTTCTCGGACAGTGGGAATGGACACGTAATTAGCGCTGTTGGCACTGTCACTTGTAGAGTGCTAAGGGCTGCGGTGTCAGAACTGGCTCGACAGCACTCGCCAGACCTGATGAAGCACTTAGATCACAATGCGGAGGAAGCCCGGTGCCTACCTACTCATACGCATGTACGGAATGTGACAACCGTTTCGACATCGTCCAGTCGTTCAGCGAAGATTCGCTGACGGTCTGCCCAGCCTGCTCCGGCAAGCTCCGCAAGCTGTTCAACTCGGTGGGCATCGTGTTCAAGGGCAGCGGTTTCTACCGCACCGACAGCCGAGGTGGCTCCGGCACGGCCAGCGAACCCGCCAAGAGCGATTCCGCTCCGGCCGCAAAGTCCGAGTCGTCGACCAAGTCCGAGTCTTCCTCGTCGTCGACCAGCACTCCGGCTCCTGCAAAGGCTGCCGCCAGCTAGTTCGAGCACAACTTTCTCCACAACCGCGAGGTTGTGCACAGACAAATATCGGTAGGACCGGAAAGCACGCTTCCGGCCCTACCGTTTGTCTATGCGACAACCATTCCTGTCAGGGCTGTTCCGAGCGCACTCTCGGAGTCAGGGTCGACCCGGATCACAGAATTTCGGTGACGTCGATCTCACGCCCAGCGTCGTCGACCGGTTGGTTGAGATCACCAAACCGAACCGTGCGCGCGGCGCGACAGTTCGAAAAATCGCTGCCCTCACTCTTGCCGGGCTCGGAATAGCACTGCTGTTTCGCGGCGATCCCGCCACCGATATCGTTCGCGTTGTCACTGCCGCCCGCGATGTTGCTCCGGGACAACTTGTCACCGTCGACGATCTCGGAATCAGTGAGTTCCCGGCCGACCACCTCCCCGACGGAACGCTCACCGAGGTCGGTGACGTGGTGGGCAGTACCGTCGCCGGGCCTGTTCGCCGCGGAGAAATCGTCACCGATGTCCGGGTTCTCGGCTCGCGCCTGGCCCGTGAGTCCACGGGAACCGACGACGCTCGAATTGTCCCGGTCCGGCTCGCCGATGCCGCTGTTTCGGACATTGTCCGTAGCGGAGACATTGTCGACGTGCTCACAGTTGGGCCCGACACTCCGAACGAGCAGACAAACGACAGCAACCCCACGATTCTTGCGTCCGACGCCGTCGTGGTCCTGGTCACTGCTGCAGAAAGTACACGTAACCAGCGAGAACAGGTGATCATGCTGGCGTTGCCCACCGAGGCTGCGACCCGCGTCGCGGCCGCATCGCTCGTCAGCGCAATCACGGTGACGTTCAAGTGAGCAAACATATTGGTGCTTGCTCCTTTAGGATTTTTGCAGTCGGCTCTCGCCGGAGAACCGCCACGTTCACCTCACACACAATTCGGGGGACACCGAAATGCTCAAGGGATTCAAAGACTTCCTGCTCCGCGGAAATGTTCTGGACCTGGCCGTTGCAGTGGTCGTCGGCGCAGCGTTCACCGCCATCGTCACAGCCTTTACGTCGAACATCATCAACCCACTGATCGCCGCTATCGGTGGATCGGACGAATTGGGCTGGGGAAAAGAAATCATCGCCGGCAATGCCGAGACCTTCGTGAACATCGGTGCCGTGGTCACCGCGATCATCAACTTCGTCATCGTCGCGGCAGTCGTCTACTTCGTGCTGATCGTTCCCGCGAACGCGGCCAAGAAGAAGTTCGCCACCGAACCCGAGGACAAGGAAGCCAGCGAAACCGATCTGCTCATCCAGATTCGCGACATCCTCGCTTCCGGCGCGACGGACCCCGACTCCGGCGCGCACGCCAAGAGCTTCGACTAGCGCTCATCTGACACATCAGGCCCGCCCGGAATGTCCGGGCGGGCCTGATGTGTGTTGTACGTCAACCACCGTGATGCGGCGGAACCTGCCTGCGTAACCACTCGTCATCCGACGAACCGGATGATCCTTGCGGATCACGCTCGTCTGACGTGGTCTCCGGGAACACGTCCCCGAAAATGCGTGCCAAAGCCTCTTTGTCGACAGGCTTCTTGCCAGAGGACTTGTCCTTCTTGCCAGAGCCGTTGTCGTCGGACAACTCTGCTCAGCCCTCGAGGCTGGACAGTTCGGCGATCACGTGACCCGCCAAAGCCGTCAAAGTTGCCATGCCGTCACGAATCGCGGGGCGCGTCGACGCCAGGTTGGCGACGACGGTGCTGCCCGAGACGCCCACCAAACCACGAGACAAGCCTGCTTCGAGCGATCCTGCGGACAGACCGGACGCGCGCAGTGCCTCGGCGATTCCCGGAATCTCCCGATCCAGCACCTCGGCCGTCACGTCCGGTGTCACATCGCGCGGTGACACGCCGGTGCCGCCGACCGAGATCACCAAGTCGACACCACCGATCACCGCGGTGTTGAGTGCATTCCGGATCTCCACCTCGTCAGCGGCGACCGCAACCGTCGCGTCGACGTGAAAACCTGCTTCGTTCAACAGTTCGGTGACCAGCGGACCGATGGAGTCGGTGGTGTCACCGTGAGCTGTGCGATCGTCGACGATGACAACCAGGGCGCGGCCGGCCGATGTGGCTTCGAGTTCCATGACTCCTACCGTAGTGCCGCGCCCCGAATCAGTTGCGATCCGGCCGAAGATCGGGGTGATCGTCGGCAGATCACCAATTGTCATCGCCCGCCCTGTGCCGGTGCGGTTCCCAGAGTGACCTCGACGGTCTTGGTCTGGCCACCATCGGTGTACGTGATCGACACCTTGTCACCGGGAGCATGCGAACGAACTGCCGCGATCAGCGAATCACCGTCTGCGACAACACGATCGTCGACCTTCGTAATGACAGCGCCCTTCGGGATTCCGGCCTTGGCGGCCGGACCGTCAGCGGTGACGTCCATGACTGTCGCGCCGTCGGCGCTGTCCTGTGATGGCACCGTCACGCCGATCATGGCCTGAGTGGCCTTGCCGGTTTCGATCAGCTCGTTGGCAACACGTCGCGCCTGATCGATCGGGATGGCAAAGCCGAGTCCGATCGAACCACCCTGCGTGCCCGACGACGCTCCGAGCGACGCGATGGCCGTGTTGATGCCGATCAACTGTCCGTCCATGTTGACCAGTGCGCCACCCGAGTTACCCGGGTTGATGGCTGCGTCGGTCTGCAGGGCATCGATGACGGTGTTCTGGTTGCCGGACTCACCGCTGGTGGACACCGGGCGGTTGAGTGCCGAGATAATGCCCTCGGTGACCGTTCCGGCCAGCCCCAACGGCGAACCGACTGCCACAACCTGCTGACCAACTACTACGTCAGCCGAATTGCCCAGGTCGATCGGTGTCAGATCATTACGGCCGTCGACCTTGATGACGGCGATGTCGGAAACAGGATCGGCGCCGACCAGCTTGGCCGATGCCTTGCTGCCGTCGGAGAACGACACACTCAACTGCGCGCCTGCCGCGCCGGCAACGTGATTATTGGTCAGGATGAGACCGTCGGAGGACAGAACCACGCCGGATCCTTCACCGCCGGAGCCCTGCGCCGTGGCCACTTCGATCTGGACCACGCTGGGCACTACCTTCTCGGCAACGGCCTGAACCGAACCGGCCGGCGCGTTGGACGTGTTGGTTGCCGTCGGCTTGGCAGCGTTGAGCGAGTTGGTGACTGTGCCGCTGCCACCGTTGTTGTTGTCCGCCACGATCGCGCCGACCGCACCGCCGACGCCGCCACTGACCAGCACCAGGGCCAGTGCACCGGCGACCAGCGCCATACGCTTCGGCTTCTTGGCCGGAGCCGGATCGGCGTTGGGTCCGCGCAGCGGAGCCGGAATCGGTGTGTCAGAGCCTGGTCCGACGGGGCCTCCCGGTCCAGCGGGGCCTCCTGGTCCGGCAGGCCCGGCGGCGCTCGCCGCACTCTGATAGGGCGAGGGCTGCTGGTGGGCGGCCTCATGCGCGCCGTAGTGCTGCCCGTAACCCGGCGCCTGATGCTGCTGGGTCGGGTAGGCCTGCGTCGGCGGCTGATGCTGCTGAGTCGGATAAGCCTGCGTGGGGTTCTGCTGGGCAGGATTCTGCTGAGTCGGGTAGGCCTGTGTCGGCTGGGCCTGCGTCGGCTGGGGTTCGTTGTCGGGCTGCTCGGGCCGGTTCGGCCCAGTGTTACGGTCCTCGGTCATCGGCTCGCTTTCGTCTCGGTGACCACCAACATGGTTGGCCACAACTCTGTTGACTACAAGACTGCCTTGCGCTGCTGAGAAGCCGCTGAGACTCACCTGTCACTTTGCCCAGAGTTTGCAGTGAGCATTCTGCGCACCCCGCACACTTTTCGAAAAGCACTCCCGCTGAAGACATTACCCACTATGTCCAATTATTCTGCGATCGGACCTGGCTCCCCGGGAAGCACGATCCGAACCAGTGCCCCACCACGATCGGATTCCTCGATCGCGATGGTGCCACCGTGCTTGATCACTACCTGCCGCACTATCGC
This sequence comes from Rhodococcus sp. KBS0724, assembly GCF_005938745.2. Lineage (NCBI taxonomy): Bacteria > Bacillati > Actinomycetota > Actinomycetes > Mycobacteriales > Nocardiaceae > Rhodococcus > Rhodococcus sp. KBS0724. Next base: position 1,532,866 of record NZ_VCBX02000001.1, on the reverse strand, counting down.
AAGTCCCAGACCGGATCCCGGCATGGAACGCGCAGCGGTGGACCGGTAGAAACGATCGAACACCAACTCCCGATCTTCCTCCGGAATGCCCGGTCCCGCATCACTTACTGTCAGTTCCAACAGACCCTGACCGACAGGACGCATCTCGACGCGCACCTGCTCACCCTTGGGGCTCCACTTCGCGGCGTTGTCGAGGACGTTGAGTACGGCACGCGAGAGTCCCGCTTGATCGCCGTAGACGAACCACGGTGTTGTCACGGCCTCGAATTCGATTTCGTTGCGGCGTCGACGCGCACGTTCGAGCGAGCGTTCAACGACGTCACTGACATCGACCCGCTCGTACACGGTTTCGGGTGCGTCTTCGCGTGCGAGGTCGACGAGGTCACCGACAAGAGTCGACAGTTCTTCGATCTGCGCCACGACGTCGGCTCGCAGCTCCGCCATGTCCTCGTCCGGAATTTGTGGTGCCCCTGGCCTACTCGACGCGATCAGCAGCTCCATATTGGTCCGGAGCGATGTCAGCGGTGTGCGAAGTTCGTGACCGGCGTCGGCGACGAGTCGGCTCTGCCGTTCCCGGGATTCGGCGAGCGCCCGGAGCATGGTGTTGAAACTCTCGGTGAGCCGCGCCAGTTCGTCACTGCCGGTTACGGGTATCTGTGTCAGATCGTCGGTTCGGGCAACGCGTTCGGTGGCATCCGTCAATCGCGCGATAGGTCGTAAACCGGTGCGCCCCACTGTCGTACCGGCTACCGCGGCAAGGATGACGCCGCAGCCACCGACGACAAACAGCACCCAGGCAAGTCGATCGAGCACTGCGACGGTCGGCTCCAAACGCTGCGCGATCACCAAAGTGCTGCCGTCGTGGGTTCGTTGCGCCAGCACGCGCTGGCCTTCGACGGTTCGCAGCGACGACTCTGCTGTGCCGCGGGCGACGGCGAGTTCGGGTTCGCCGATCGGCACGTCGGAGCCTGGCGGCTGATACGTATCGAGGTTCGAAAAGACCAGGGCCACACTGATATCGGTGGTGTACAGGGTGGCACCGGTGATGTACCGAGGATCGAAGCGCACGATGTTGCTGTCGATGAGAACCGATGCGCGAGTGCGCAACTGGTGATCAACGTCGGCGTACAGCGCACGCGAAACCACCGCATAGGCCGCGATGGCCATGACGGCGACGGCCACCGCAACGACGGACGCAGCCAGCAACGTGACCCGCCAGCGCAGCGACACCGACCGGGTGAGCGGCATCGGCGGACGCATCCCGGCCGCCGATCCGTTCGATGTGCTCGAAGTCTTCGGCTCCGTGTTCTTACCGAAGGGTGCTGCGATCACGGTGGTGTCTCCCGCAGGACGTAGCCGACACCGCGCACGGTGTGAATCAACCTCGGTTCGCCGTCGGCCTCGGTTTTACGACGCAGATAGCCGACGTAAACCTCGAGCGCGTTGCCGGAGGTCGGGAAATCGTATCCCCACACCTCCTCGAGAATACGGCCGCGAGTGAGGACGCGGCGCGGGTTGGCCATCAGCATTTCGAGCAGCGAGAACTCGGTTCGGGTGAGGCTGATGGATCGCTCGCCTCGCCGAACCTCACGGGTCACCGGGTCGAGGGTGAGATCCTCGAAGGTCATCATCTCGGAGTCGGCGTCGGGATCCGGTGCGGTTCGGCGGAGCAGGGCGCGCAGCCGGGCGAGCAGTTCTTCCAGGGCGAAAGGCTTGGGAAGGTAGTCGTCTGCACCGGCGTCGAGACCGGCGACGCGTTCGCTGACGGAATCGCGGGCAGTGAGCACCAGGATGGGGAGATCGTCGCCGGCGCTGCGCAGTCGACGGCACACTTCGAGTCCGTCGAGGCGCGGCATCATGACGTCGAGAACCACGGCGTCCGGTCGGTTCGCGAGGATCTTCTCGAGTGCGTCGAGTCCGTCCACCGCCAGTTCGACCGTGTAGCCGTTGAAGCTGAGCGAGCGCCGGAGCGACTCGCGAACCGCCCGGTCGTCGTCGACCACCAAAATACGCATACCGACAGTTTGGACTGAAGTGCTGAGATAGGGCTGAGAGGGTCCCGTTCGGGAGGTTCGGCGTGTCGCGATCAGTCTTCGGTTCGGCGTGGTCCTGGCAGGCTCCAATGACGCCACAGCGCAAGCAATCTGAAGACTGCGGCAAACGCGGTGCCGACCACGAGGGCCCCGTTCGTGGACAACCCCAACGCCGAGACTGTGACCACCAACGCAGCGCCGAGGAGCGCCGGGACGGCGTAGAGGTCCTTGTGCAGCAGCAACGGCACCTCGTTGACGAGGACGTCGCGGATCACGCCGCCGCCGATTGCCGCGGTGGCACCGATCAGCGTCGCGGCAAGTCCGCTGGCGTTGTTCTCGAGAGCGATGACGGTTCCGGTACTGGCGAACAGGCCCATGCCCAACGCGTCGAGCGCCAGGATCTCACGGCGCAGTCGGTTGAACGGCTCGTGCAGGTAGAACACCACCAGCGACGTGAGTGCCGCCGTTCCGAAGTACGGCCAGCTGCTCAGCGAACTCGGTGGGTGGACGCCGAGTAGGACGTCGCGGACGATGCCGCCGCCGATACCGGTGAACACGCCCACCGAGCACACCCCGAAGATGTCGAGACGCTTGGTGACGCCCACCAGGGCACCGGAAGCGGCAAACGCCACGATGCCCACCAGTTCGAGGATCGACAGCAGCACCGGCCAAGGATCGCACGGTCAGATGCGATGAGGGTCGATCACCCCGAGTCGAACTGCTTTGACCAGCCGTCGGGGAACCTTGTGGGTTTGGCCGAAGGCTGTGACCTCGACCAGATCGGGCGGTGTCGCTTTCCACTGAGCCCGTCGACTACGTGTGTTGGAGCGGGACATCTTCCGCTTGGGAACAGCCATCAGCGTGCCGTGCGCTTTCCGTAGCGACGCTCGAACTTCTCGACGCGACCAGCGGTGTCCATGACGCGTTGCGCTCCGGTCCAGAACGGGTGCGAGTCGCTCGTGACGTCGACTACCAGCAGTGGGTAGGTGTTGCCGTCTTCCCATTGTGTGGTTCGGTCACTCGTCACGGTGGAACGGGTGAGGAAGCTCTTGCCGGAGCTGGCGTCCTGGAACACCACGGGGTGGTAGTCGGGATGCAGTTGCTTTTTCATTCGTTTGCCTCTCGGGTCGATTCGGTTTCTGCGTAGGGTGATTCGGATTCGTCACACGGGTCCTCGTGGAACTCGCCGAATGGGTCGTCCCAGGTAGACCACGATTTTTCGTCGGCCAGTTCCTCGTCGGTGACCAACGCGTGTTGCAGCGTTCGGTCGATCTCGAGCGGGTTGGCATCGCACACCAGCACCACCATCGAGGTCTCTCGGTCACCGAAACGCTCGTCCCATTTCAGAGCGCCCAGTACGCGTCGCTCGACCGGCACGCCCTCCAGTTCCTCGGCGGTCATGGCCGCCAGCCACGTGTCTGCGCTCGCAACCCGCAGGCCGCCGCCGGCGGATTCCAGCCACAGCGCTTCTCCGGGTTGCGTCGCCACCCACACTCGTCCACGCGAACACACGACGCCGTCGAGCAGGACGTCGATCGCGTCATGTAGACGTCCGGGATGAAACGGGCGGTTGGCGGTGAACTCGACGAGCATCACTCCGCTGTCCTCGTTGAGCGGTGGCTGAAAGCGCAGCAGCGGCGAGTGCGCGTCGGAGAGTTCACCGCGTCTGGAATCGTCCGGCACCGCAAGGAGCACCTTGTCGATGTCACCGCCCGCATCGACGACGGGTGCCCGTGGCGCGAGCCGCGCCAGGACGGCTCCCAGGCGGGTTCGTTGCCAGCTGTCGAGATCTGCCATTCCTTGCACGACAAGTGCGTCGGCGAATTCGACCTGACCGACGACGACCTGAGCCAGTGTCCGGTCGTCGTCGATGGCTTCGTCACTGAGCGCGTCCGTGAGCCAGCTTCCGGCGTCGATGCAGGTCACAACGGCGTCGATGCGAACATCTCGGTCGGCCGGACCGTCCAGTTGACCGACCACTCCGGCTACTACGACGTGCTCGATCGCCCAGCACAACGCTTCGGGTTCGAGTTGGCGATCCAGCAGCAGGACGATGCGCTGAACCGAACTGCGAGCGTGTAGTCGACGCAGCAGCGGCAGTAAATCCTGGCGGAGTGTGCAGGACACGCAGCCGTGTGCGAGTTCGAGGATGGTCTCCCGTTCCGAGACCGTGTTGCCGGCGACTGTCGTGATCGTCCGTCGAACGACTCCCTCGCGGACGTGACTCAGGTCGTGGTGCACCAGCACCGTTCCGGCCCGCAGTAGTGCACGTGCCGTCGGTGCGGTGGTTTCGCTCATGCCGGCGACCAGGACCAGCGGAGTCCTGCCGTCCAGGATCGTGTTCACAGCGCAGCCTTTCTGGGAATGATTGTCATTACCGAAGATGAACGCTACATTGATCTCACCGCATTGTCGAAAATGATTGTCATCTGCAATCTGAAAGGAACACTCATGTCGGCTCACTGCCAAGTGACCGGACGGGTGCCGGGATTCGGAAAATCCGTCTCGCACTCCCACAAACGTTCGAACCGCCGCTGGAACCCGAACATCCAGCGCAAGACGTACGAATTGCCGAGCGAAGGGCGTCGTATCACCCTCACGCTGTCCACGAAGGGCATCAAGACCATCGACCGCGACGGCATCGAATCCGTCGTCGCCCGAATCCGCGCCCGCGGCGAGAAGATCTGAGCAGATGGCCCGCAACGAGATCCGTCCGATCGTGAAGCTGAAGTCCACCGCAGGCACCGGCTACACGTACGTGACCCGCAAGAACCGCCGCAACGACCCCGATCGACTCGTCCTGAAGAAGTACGACCCGGTACTCCGCAAGCATGTCGATTTCCGAGAAGAGAAGTAGGTATGGCGAAGAAGTCGAAGATCGCCAAGAACAACCAGCGACGGGTAGTAGTCGCGCGGTACGCGGAGCAGCGATCCGCTCTGAAGGAGACGATTCGCTCCCCGAAAAGCTCCCCCGAGGAGCGCGCACAGGCCCAAGCGACCCTGCAACGTCTACCACGTGACGCGAGTCCGGTACGATTGCGCAATCGAGACGCTGCGGATGGACGTCCGCGCGGCCACCTGCGGAAGTTCGGGCTATCCCGGATTCGCGTGCGAGAAATGGCGCACCGTGGGGAACTGCCTGGCGTACACAAGTCGAGCTGGTAAGGAAGTCGGATGGCAGTCAAGCGTTCACCGTCGAAGAAGCCACGCCCCGTAGAGGGACGTAAGCCCAAGAAGAACCCGTTGTTCGCAGCGAAGATCACGCATGTCGATTACAAGGACATCAACTTGCTTCGCACGTTCATCTCGGACCGCGGCAAGATCCGTAGCCGTCGCGTCACGGGCCTGACCCCGCAGCAGCAGCGTCAGGTCGCCGTAGCAGTCAAGAACGCACGCGAAATGGCGTTGCTCCCCTTCACCGCAGCACGGTAGTCAAACGTAGAAGTACCGAAGAGGTCGCGCAGTCACTCGACTGCGCGACCTTTTTGTTGCCCGGACTAAGATTTCCCGAAGTCGTTCATTCCAGTCGAGAGGTGCCCGCAGCGTGTCGGGAGTTATTGCGGGTTTCACCGTCATTTTTGTTGTCATCGCGATCGGCTATCTGCTCGGCCGCCTCGGCACGCTGGGTAGCCAGGGCCAATTCGTTCTCGGGCGCCTCGTCTTCTTCGTCGCAACGCCCGCGCTGCTGTTCACGACCCTCGCGTCGTCCGATCTGTCGGTGATCTTCTCACCCACCCTCGCAGTTGCGTCGGCAACAGCCTTCGGCGTCGGCGCTCTGTACGTCGTGATCGCAAAACTCTGGCTGCATCGACCACTTCCCGAACTGACGATCGGCGCACTGTCCGCGTCGTACGTGAATTCGGCGAACCTCGGTATCCCGATCGCCGTTTTCGTTCTCGGTGACGCGACCTTCGTGGCGCCGCTCCTGTTGTTCCAGATCGTTGTGTACTCCCCGATCGCTTTGACGATCCTCGATCTGACGGCATTGCGCGGAGACGCCGAGAAGCTGTCACTGATCGACACGGTGACCGCTCCGTTCAAGAACCCGATCGTGCTCGCGGGTGCGGCCGGTCTGATCGTCGCGCTGATCGGCTGGGTTCCGCCGCGGCCGCTGATGCAGCCGTTCGAACTGATCGGGGCAACGTCGGTACCCGGAGCCTTGCTTGCGTTCGGCCTGTCCCTGTACGGCGTGCGGGTGCTCGAGAAAGGCTCCAGTCCGCGCCGGGACGTGGCATTGGCGTCGACGCTCAAGATCGTCGTCCAACCGGTGCTCGCCTATCTGATGGCGCATTACCTGCTCGGCATCGACGGTCACGAATTGTTTGCGATCGTGGTCGTCTCCACCTTGCCGACAGCTCAGAACGTCTTCATCTACGCGAGTCGTTATCGTCGCGGAATGGTGTTGGCCCGAGACAGCGCCTTTGTCACCACTTTGATATCAATTCCGGCAATTGCGCTGGTCACGGCACTACTCGCATGACCAGGGTTACGGTGGATGCATGCGCGTAATCACTCTCGCCGTTCTGGCGGCCCTGGCATTGGCGGGATGTACCTTCGCTGCAGGTACCAACGCCGGCGTCGGGACTCCGAAAGTGCTTGCAGCGCAGGGCGCTGTTCCCGCCGATTGGGTCCGGGAATCGCCGGTCCCCACGGAGGTCGACGACACCGATATCGGCACGATGTTCGAGGATCGCCCGGACATCGTCGGCGCCGCGCCGACCATGTTCGAGTCGTGGTCGGAAGTGGACGACACCACGGTTGCTGTTCATTTCGTGACCGGAACGCCGGAATGTTACGGCGCATACACAACGCTCGACGAAACCGATGACGCGGTAGTCATCACTCTCCACACCGGGGCGCTGCCCGAGGCTGCGGACAGGATGTGCGTTCTCGTGGCGGTGTTCGGTTCACTTGACGTGCATTTGAGTAGACCGCTCGGCGATCGTCTTGTCATCAACGGATAGCCGCACGCCTTTTCGTCACAACTTCTGCGGGGCAACACTCCGTTTCGTCAGGTGTGGCGTGGGTCTCCTCACGACAGACTGAGATCAGTCACCCGTTCTACGAAGGAGCTCGCAAGTGCCTACTCTCCAGAGAGATGTCGCAATCGTCGGCGCCGGCCCCTCCGGCCTGGCAGCCGCAACCGCGCTGCGCAAAGCCGGCTTGTCCGTCGCCGTGCTCGAGGCGCGCGACCGCGTCGGCGGCCGCACCTGGACCGACACCGTCGACGGTGCCGTCCTGGAAATCGGCGGCCAGTGGGTCTCCCCCGACCAGACCGCGCTGATCGGGCTTCTCGACGAACTCGGCCTTACGACATTCGACCGATACCGGGAGGGCGAATCCGTCTACATCTCCACCACCGGCGAACGCACCCGCTACACGGGCGACTCCTTCCCCACGAACGACACCACAAAAAAGGAAATGGACCGTCTCATCGACGAGATGGACGATCTCGCAGCACAGATCGGCGCCGAGGAGCCGTGGGCGCATCCCCTCGCCCGTGATCTCGACACCGTCTCGTTCAAGCAGTGGCTGATCAATCAGTCCGACGACGCCGAAGCTCGCGACAACATCGGGCTTTTCATCGCGGGTGGCATGCTCACCAAGCCGGCCCACGCGTTCTCCGCGCTGCAAGCAGTTCTCATGGCCGCTTCCGCCGGTTCGTTCTCCAATCTGGTGGACGAGGATTTCATCCTCGACAAGCGTGTGATCGGCGGAATGCAGCAGGTATCGATCCGCATGGCTGCTGCCCTCGGCGACGATGTCTTCCTCAACGCTCCTGTGCGTACCGTGCAGTGGACCGAAGACGGTGCAGTTGTGTTGGCGGACGGTGATGTTCGCGTCGAGGCAACCAAGGTCATCCTTGCCGTGCCGCCTAATCTCTACTCCCGGATTTCCTACGATCCCCCGCTGCCGCGCCGCCAGCACCAGATGCACCAGCACCAGTCCCTCGGCCTGGTCATCAAGGTGCACGCGGTGTACGAGACTCCGTTCTGGCGCGAAGACGGCCTGTCCGGCACCGGCTTCGGCGCATCCGAGGTAGTCCAGGAGGTGTACGACAACACCAACCACGAGGACGATCGTGGCACCCTGGTCGCCTTTGTCTCCGACGAGAAGGCCGACGCGATGTTCGAGCTCTCCGTCGAGGAGCGTAAGGCCACGATCCTCGCCTCACTCGCCCGCTATCTCGGCCCGAAGGCTACGGAGCCGGTCGTGTACTACGAGTCCGACTGGGGTTCGGAGGAATGGACCCGAGGCGCGTACGCCGCGAGCTTCGATCTCGGTGGCCTGCACCGGTATGGCGCCGATTCACGGACGCCGGTCGGCCCGATTCACTTCTCCTGCTCCGACATTGCGGCCGAGGGCTACCAGCACGTGGATGGCGCTGTGCGGATGGGACAACGGACGGCGGCCGACATCGTCTCCCGAGTCAAGCCGTAATCCTCTTAGCCTCGATCATTGCCCGGCAGCCGGTTACGACTGCCGGGCAATGATCGCGAGTAGCAACTCCGCACGCACACGTGCCACGTCCAGACTGCAGTCGATCAGCGTCTCCACCTTTGCAATTCGACTGCGCAGCGTATGCCGATGAACGCCCATCGTGATTGCCGCCGCTTCCCAATGCCCGTTGGCTTCGAGGAAAGCCCGCAACGACGCCAGCAACTCGGTGCCGTTGTCCCGGTCGTAGCGATCGAGCGGGGTGATCATCGTTTCCGCCAGCGTGTTCAGCACGTCTCGGGTGGAACTGAATGCCAGCAGCACGCTCCCGGTGAGGGCTGCGAATTCCAAAGGCTCCCCGCCGGTTTCCGCTGCCGACGCACAGAGTTGTGATTGCTCGACTGTGGCCGCCAGTGCCAGCACCTCACGTTTGCCGCTCAGGCCCACCCTCAGCGAACGGCGATCACTGGTCGCCACATCCCGGAGCAGCGCTCGAACGAAGTCCACGTCGTCGCTTCCACGCAGAACAACCGTGACGCGGGCGTCGTGGATACGTGAGAAGAGCTGCCGGCCGGCTTTGTTCATGAACGACGCAATTTCGTTCGAGACTCGCGCCGCAATGTCCGCGGTGTCGGCCAGAACCGTCAGTCCGCGGATCATGCCATCTCCGTCTGCCGCCGGCCGGATCTGTTGCCACGCCGGCGCGGGGTCGCGATCCTCGGTCAGCAGCAAGCCGAGCGCGTGCGAGTTCAATTGATTCTGCGTTGCCAGCAATCTGGCCGGCTTCTCGAAGTCCAATGCCAGCAACGAGTTCGCGTGGCCGAGCAGGATCTGATCGACATAACTCAGTGGCGACGGGCTGATCACCGCGAGATACCCGTGAAGGGTTCGCCCGACGGATATCTGTTGCGCCGCAATGGACGCTCCGGAACTCGTGAGGGTCACGCTGCTGGACGCGCGGCCACCCAAAGTCCCCCGCACCTCCTCGATCACGTCGTCTGCCGGAAGTTCGGGATAGCTCTCGAGTACCCGCCCCGCCGCGTCGAGCAGCAGGACGGACGCCGACGTCGCGATGGCGAGTTCACGCACCGTCGAGGCGGTTCCGCCGGAGATCACCGCGCGCGTCATCTTCGGTTGCGCCCGCGACGCCCGCAGAACCGCTTCGTATTCCTGTTCGGCCAGCCGGCTCATCACTCGTTTGACCACTGCAGCAAAGGGAGTCGGCAGCGGCACCTCGATCAGCGGTAAGCCGATTTCGTCGGCGACGGTAACCAGGTCGGCCGGTACCTCGGGGTACGAGAGTCCAGTTCCGAATCCGACCGCGGCCACGCCGGCCGCGTCGAGCATGCGGAGATACCGCCCGCGTTTCTGCGCAGTCGACGGCAACCTGATGCCGGTCGTGAGGATGAATTCGCCGCCGGTCAACCATCGGAAGGGGTCCAGCAGTTCCGTGGCGTGCGCGAATGTGATTTCACGGCCGATTCCCGGCGCCCCGCCTTTGAGTTCCAGAGCGAGGTCCGACTGTGCCAACATCCACCGCACGGGGATCGCCATGCGGTGGACTGTACAACTCGGCGCGTCGGTGATCAAAGATTTCACCTTTTTGGCAGCTGTCTTTACGTGTGAGTCAGCGCACACTTGCTCACACACGCCCCACAAAGTGCGAGTTCCGTGCTGATCACACGGCCGGAACTCGTTCGACCTCGAGAGGAACCGGTACCGATGTCGATCGTCGTACTCGAGAACTACATCAACGGTGAATTCGTCGCCTCGTCCGCAACGGAAACGCTCGACCTGATCAGCCCGGTGGACGAGAGCATCGTCGGGCGTACGCCGATCTCCACCAAAGCCGACGTGGACGCCGCCGTCAACGCGGCGCAACGCGCCTTCGAGACATGGGGCAAGACCACACCGAGTGTCCGCCAGGCCGCACTCCTCAAGCTCGCCGACGCGATCGAAGCGCACAGCGACGAAATCGTCGCCGCCGAGAGCGCAAACACCGGCCAGGCGCACCAGATGATCGCCGACGAGGAAGTCAAGGTCGGCGCCGATCAGATGAGGTTCTTCGCCGGGGCCGCCCGCCTCCTCGAAGGTAAGGCCGCCGGGGAGTACATGGAGGGTTTCACCTCCTACGTCCGTCGTGAGCCCATTGGCGTCGTCGGTCAGGTCACGCCGTGGAACTACCCGTTCATGATGGCGCTGTGGAAGATCGGACCCGCACTCGCGGCCGGCAACACCATCGTCCTCAAGCCGAGCGACACCACCCCGGGCAGCACGCTGGTTCTGGCCAAGCTGTCCAAGGGAATCCTGCCGGACGGCGTGTTCAACGTCGTACTCGGCAACGGCGGTACCGGCGCGACGTTGGTGGAGAATCCAGCCCTCGGCCTCGTCTCGATCACCGGTTCCGTACGCGCGGGCATCGCTGTCGCCGTATCCGCGGCGCAGCAGCTCAAGCGCGCCCACCTCGAACTGGGCGGCAAGGCGCCGGCCATCGTGTTCGACGACGTCGACATCGAGAAAACCGCCACCGGTATCGCCGAGGCGGCGTTCTTCAACGGCGGACAGGACTGCACCGCAGCCACCCGCGTCATCGTCCATGAATCCATTCACGATCAGCTTGTCGACGCTCTCGTGCGGAACGCCGAGAAGCTGCGTCCCGGCGCCCCGACCGATCCCGATGCCTTCTACGGACCGCTCAACAACATCAACCACTTCAACGCCGTGAGCGACAAGATCGCGAACCTGCCGGCGTCGGCAACGATCGTCACCGGCGGAAAGCGTTCGGGCGAAACCGGATTCTTCTTCGAGCCGACCGTCATCACCGGCGTCGCACAATCGGACGACATCGTGCAGGAAGAGACTTTCGGCCCTATCCTCACCGTCCAGAGCTTCTCCGACGAGAAGGAGGCGATCACGCTTGCCAACGACGTTCGGTTCGGCCTGGCCTCGAGCATCTGGACCAAGGATCACGGTGTCACGCAACGCGTCTCCGCTGCTCTCGACTTCGGTGCGGTATGGATCAACTGCCACATCCCGCTCGTCGCCGAGATGCCGCACGGCGGCTTCAAGTACTCCGGATACGGCAAGGATCTCTCGGCCTACGGAGTCGAGGACTACACCCGTCTCAAGCACGTCATGAGTTCGCACGACTAGTCGCTGTCCCCTTCTGCTGTGCGCCTTTGTTAACCCCCGCGGTTAATAAAGGCGCACAGCAGATTCCTCCGATCCGGAAAAGAGCCACCATGCGCCTTATCGTCGGATACCTCGCCACACCCAGCGGTAAAGACGGGCTGGTCCTCGGGACACAGCTCGCGCGCAGTCTCGGCGCGCAACTCGACATCTGCATGGTCCTCCCCCCGGACCGAACCCTCCCGGCCAAGATTCCCTCGGAAGCCGGCTACGACGACATCCTCGCCGCCCGCGCGCACGAGTGGCTCAGCGAGGCGAAAGCGTCGGTACCCGAGGATATTCAGGTAGAAGTACACCTGAGTTTCCACGAGTCGTTTGCTCAGGGACTGCTCGACGAAGTGGATCGACTGGGCGCGCTGGCGATTGTGGTGGGTGCGTCCGGCGACGGTCTACTCGGCCGACACTCGATAGGTTCGGTATCCACCGAACTGCTGCACTCGGCGCACGTCCCGGTGGCGTTGGCGCCGCGCGGAACCCGGCACTCGTCGGCTACGGCGATTCGTGAGGTCACGTGCGCCCTCGGCACCCGGGTCGGCGCCGATATCGTCTTGAACACGGCTGTGCGCACCAGCGAACTGATGCATGTTCCGCTGCGACTGGTCTCGTTGGTGGCGCTGGACCCACAGAACGATCTGCGCGATCACCGCGACACCGCCGAGTCGGCGAGAGAGCGCGCGCGAAGTCACGCTCAGGAAACACTCGACGTCGCAAGGGCAGCGCTGCCCGAGGAGGTTCCCATCGAGGTCATCATCGCCGACGGCTCCACGGTGGAATCGGCGGTGCGCCAACTTGACTGGCAGGACGGCGATCTCGTCATGGTCGGTTCCAGCCGCCTCGCGCAACCGCGCAAACTTTTCCTGGGTTCCACCGCCGCCAAGATGTTGCGTGTGTTGCCCGTTCCCATGGTCGTAGTGCCCAAGCACGAATTCACCCAGCCGGAGGCACTGTCATGACGAGCAACGAAACTACGCAGCCACCTGCCGGCAGTGAACTGAGCTCCAAAGGTCTCGCCACCGGCAAGATCGGGATGATCTCCGGCGCGGTCCTCGGAATCTCTTCGGTAGCACCGGGTTACACGCTGACGGCCAGTATCGGCTTGATCGTCGCCGCTGTCGGTCTCAAGATGCCGGCCATCTTCATCGCCGGCTTCATCCCGATGTTCCTCACTGCGTACGCGTATCGCGAACTGAACTCCGACACTCCTGATTGTGGGGCGTCATTTACGTGGTCCACCAAGGCATTCGGCCCGTACGTCGGCTGGATGTGCGGTTGGGGCATGGTGATCGCCACCATCATCGTGCTGTCCAACCTCGCCGCCATTGCGGTCGACTTCTTCTACCTGTTCATCGCCCGTGTCGTCGACAACCCGTCGATCGCGGATCTACCGGGTAACAAACTCGTCAACGTCGGCACCACGCTGGTGTTCATCGCCCTGGCCACCTGGATAGCGAGTCGAGGAATCACCACAAGTGAGCGCGTGCAATTCGCGCTCGTGGGGTTCCAGATGGTGTTGCTCGTCGTCTTCGCCGTCGTCGCGCTGGTTCATGTCGGTGCCGGAGACGCTCCGGCCGGGCTGTCGTTCGACTTGAGTTGGTTCAACCCCTTCAGCGGACTCGCCATCGGCGCTTTTGTCATCGGCCTCACCGGTTCGATTTTCGCATTCTGGGGTTGGGACACCTGCCTGACGCTGGGCGAGGAATCGAAAAACCCCAAGAAAACGCCCGGACGCGCCGGACTGCTGTGTGTTGCAACGATTCTCCTGACCTACCTGCTGGTTGCCGTTGCCGCGATGATGTACGCCGGCGTCGGCGAGGAAGGCCTCGGCCTCGGAAATCCCGACAACTCCGAGAACGTCTTCGGCGCATTGGCAGACCCCGTGCTGGGCGACTGGGGCGGAATGCTCCTCTTCCTTGCCGTCTTCGTATCCTCGGTTGCCAGCCTCCAGACCACATTCCTCCCGGCCGCACGAACCATGCTTGCGATGGGCGCCTACGGAGCCTTCCCCAAGAAGCTCGCCGAGGTATCCCCCCGGTTCCTGGTGCCGTCCTACGCGACGGTGGTTGCCGGCGCCGTGACGGCCGTGTTCTACACCGTTGTCACGTTCCTCTCCGAAAGCGCTCTCCTCGACACGATTGCCGCGTTGGGCATCATGATCTGCTGGTACTACGGCATCACGGCGTTTGCGTGTGTCTGGTACTTCCGCCGCACCGTGTTCGACAGCATGCGCAACTTCGTGTTCCGCCTGGCGTTCCCGCTACTGGGTGGCTTGATGCTACTCGCGGTGTTCGTCATCTCGATCCAGGAGAGTATGGACCCGGAGAATGCGAGTGGCGCTTCGATCGGCGGAATCGGCCTGGTGTTCTTCCTGGGCTTCGGAATCCTGATTCTCGGCGCCGTACTGATGATGGTCATGCGGGTGCGCAACCCGGAGTTCTTCCAGGGCAAGACCCTCAACCGTGACACCGTCGCGTTGCGCGACGAAAGTGATCTCAGTTCGACGTAGGAGAAAGTGATTTCAGTTCGACGTAGGAGAAAGTGATTTCAGTTCGACGTAGGAGAAAATGATCTCAGTTCGACGTAGGAGACTGGGCAACCAACCCTGCCATCAGCACGCGCAAACCGAATTCGAAGGCGGCATCGGCACGTTCGGGATTTTTCCCCGACGTTGCCAATGCCGCCTTCATGGCGTCGTTCACTTCTGGTCCGGCGGCCCATTGGATCTCCGGCGCTGCCAGATCCAACGCCGAACCGAGAACAAAACTGTCGACGGTCGTGATCGCGTGGAGCGTCTGCGACGGATCGAACCCGCCGTCCGAGAAGGCCTGCGCCAGTGCGTTGTACAGGCCGAAGGCAACGCCAGCTTGCACGGTCTGCGCAGTGAAGAGCGGTATCAGTCGAGGATGCTCGGCATAGCTGCGTCGATATTCGGACGCCAACGCGGCGACGGTGTCAGTCCACGAACCGTCAACTGATTCGAGATCGATGCCCGCCATCAATTGCGCTCTCATCAGTTCGACGATCTCGGCTCGTCCGGACACGTGGTTGTACAGCGACGACGGCCGCACCTTCAGCCTTGCGGCGAGTCCCGGCATCGTGAAGTCGCCAGTTTCGTCCACCGATTCGATTGCCGCCTCGGTGATGATTTCGGGCGAGAGCAGTCGTTGCGATGGCCGCGGCATGTGTCCTCCTGTGTAATCCGAACGGTTCGATCTTGGGCGCTGGTCCAGACGCCGCAAAAACAATTCCCCGAAAGTCCTTGATCAATCAGCGCTCACCCACCATACTTAACGAATCACATTCGTTTTACGTTGAACGTCGAACACCCGAGCACTGAGGAAACCCCATGCTGACGATCACCGCCCTCACGGCGCCTGAGTCCCTGGCCGCGACAGCGCAGTCCACGTCCGCCCCATTGCGTGTGGGCCTCGTCCAGCATCGCTGGCACGAGGACCCGAGCGACCTCCACACCGAGCTGAACGAGGGCATCGCGGCCGCAGCGAAGTTGGGCGCGTCAGTGGTCTTCCTTCCGGAGTTGACGCTCAGCCGCTACCCTGCCTCCACCCCGGCCGGCGACAATCCCGGACGCGAAGCGGAAGACCTACTCACCGGACCAACGCTTGCCTTCGCCGCCAAGGCTGCCGCAAAGAACCAGGTCCTCGTTCACGCGTCGCTGTACGAGCGCAGCGAGGCCGAGGACGGTCTGGGATTCAACACCGCCATCCTCGTCTCGCCCGACGGGGAACTTCTCGCCCGAACCCGCAAGCTCCACATTCCGGTGACAGCCGGATACTACGAGGACACGTACTTCCGCGGCGGTCCCGCCACGGACGCATACCCCGTTCACGAGGCACTCGGCGCCAAGTTCGGACTCCCGACGTGCTGGGACGAGTGGTTCCCCGAGGTTGCGCGCGCATACTCGCTCGCCGGTGCACAGATCCTGGTGTATCCCACGGCGATCGGTTCGGAGCCCGATCACCCGAACTTCGACACCCAACCACTGTGGCAGCAGGTTATCGTCGGAAACGGTATAGCGAACGGCACCTTCATGGTTGTCCCCAACCGCCACGGCAGTGAAGGCCTCATCACGTTCTACGGTTCGTCGTTCATCTCGGACCCGTACGGGCGCATCCTCGTTCAGGCTCCCCGCGACGAATCAGCCGTGCTGGTCGCAGATCTCGATCTTCAGCACCGTGACGACTGGCTTGCATTGTTCCCGTTCCTGGCAACGCGTCGTCCCGACACGTACTCGGCGCTGACCGCACCGGTGAACACTGCTGGAGTCAACTGATGACCTGGCGTATGCCCGCGGAAAGCGAACCGCACGAACGTACCTGGATGGCGTACCCCAGCGCCGGATACTCCCTCGGGGACACCGCGGAAGAACAGCACGAAGCGCGCTCGACGTGGGCTGCCGTCGCCCACGCCGTTGCAGAGTTCGAGCCGGTCACTGTCGTCGTGGATCCCGCCGAGGCCGAAGAAGCACGAAAGTACCTGTCTGAGAAGGTCGACATTGTCGAAGCGCCGCTCAACGACGCGTGGATGCGCGACATCGGACCAACGTTCGTCTTGTCCGAGGATGGCCGTCTCGGCGGAGTCGACTGGGTGTTCAACGGTTGGGGCGCACAGGAGTGGGCACAGTGGGACAAGGACTCGAAGATCGGCAGGTTTGTCGTCGAGCAGTCCGGCGCCCAGTTGGTCGACTCACCAATCGTCAACGAGGGCGGCGGCATTGCGGTCGACGGTCTCGGCACCGTGTTGGTCACCGAAACCGTCCAACTCGATCCGGGGCGCAACCCCGAGCTGACAAAGGCCGACATCGAGGCCGAACTCGCGCGCACCATCGGCGCCAAGCACGTGATCTGGCTGCCGCGCGGATTGACTCGCGATCAGGAAACCTACGGAACCCGCGGACACGTCGACATCGTCGCGGCCATCTCTTCCCCCGGAGTGGTACTGGTCCACGACCAACGCAACCCGATACATCCGGACTACGCGGTCAGCAAGACGATCATCGCGTTGTTCGAACGCTCGACCGACGTCGGCGGGCGGCCGTGGAAGGTCATCCGAGTACCCGCGCCCGAGATCCTGCGCGACGACGAGGGGTTTGTCGACTACAGCTACATCAATCATCTTGTGGTCAATCGCGGTGTGATCGCCTGCAGCTTCGACGATCCCGCCGATGCCGAAGCGGTAGAGATTCTTTCAGCCGCGTATCCCGGACGAACCGTCGTCACAGTCGACGCTAGGCCGCTCTTCGAACGCGGCGGCGGAATCCACTGCATCACCCAGCACCAACCTGCGGAACAGAACTAGTGGCGCCCCCGCATGTAGTCACTCACCACGGCTGCGCCGAGACCGTCGACATCAGGAGCTATGACGCGTCCGCCCACGCGGTGCGCCATGCGATCGACCACCCTGGCCAGACCAGGATCGTCACCGAGTCGGAAGAACGTGACCTTGGCGCCCAGCCTGGCGACCGCGTCGAGCGCACGAACCGTAAGTCCGAGGGTTCGGGCACTCGGCGGGTAGTCGAACCGCGCTTCCCCGTCGGCTTCGAGGTGAGCCGTCGGCTCACCGTCGGTGACGATCAGCACCACCGGTTGCGCGTTGGAATGGCGTCGAAGGTGCCGAGCTGCCAACAAGAGCGCATGGTGGAGGTTGGTTCCCTGGTCCCACGCGCCGTCCAATCCCGCCAACTCCGACGGGTTCAGTACATGTGCGTGGCGTCCGAAGGCGATGAGTTGCAGTTCGTCACTGCGGAATCTGGTGCTCACCAGATGATTGAGCGCTAGAGCGGTGCGCTTCATCGGCACCCAGCGATCCTCCATCACCATGGAGAACGACGTATCCACCAACAACGCGACGGCAGCCTGACTACGCTGCTCCGTTTCGGCAACCTCGACGTCGACGACGCTCAGCCGCACCGGGATTCGGCCGGGATCACGCAGAACCGCGTTGGTGATCGTTCGGGTCACGTCCCACGGTTCCGTGTCGCCGAACTCCCATTCCCGGCTCGCTCCGGTGGGTTCGCCCATCGAACCGGCCCGACGCGTATCTCGTTGTCCGTTTCTCGAAGACAACTGACCGGCAACGTCGCGCAGCGCGGTCTGCCCGAGTTGGCGCATTGCCTTGGGCGACAGGCGCCATTGACCGTCGGGTGCCCGATCGAAGAAGCCCTGTTCCTGCAACGCCTTTTCGAGTTCGGCGAGTGTACGTGCGTCGGCTGCGGCTTCGTCGCCGAGTTGCCGCGCGAGCAGCTCGGGGTCGATGTCGTCGAGTTGTGCGCCCGCATACTGTTGGGAGAGTTGATCTGCCAAGGATTCCAACTCTGCGATGTCCGACAGTGCGCCGGTTCCCTCGCCCAAGCCCAGTCCGTTGTCACCGCGGAACTGTTGCGAACCTTCCCAGTCCTCCCCTGGCCGTGCCGCCTGCAGATACTGATCCAGTTTTCCGAGTTCGTCGATCAGGCTCGGATCACCGAAAGCCTGCTGCGCCAGCGCATCCAACTCTTCGCGTTGCTCTTGCGACAGGGAGTTCCGGAGGCGCTGCGCGGCAGCAGCGCGTTGCGCGAGAGAGTCGAGTAGTTCCTCGACATTGCGCGGGTTGTCGGGAAAATATTCCCCGTGCTTGTCCATGAACTCCGCGAACTGCTCTGGAGTGTCAACCCCTCGTGCGTGGGCGTCGAGCAGTTGATTCAGATCTGCCAGCATCTGGCGAATCTGTTCACGATCCTCGTCGGTAGCACCCTCGAGAGCCTGCTTCATTCCCGAGAAACGCTGATCGAGAACCTCGCGTCCGAGAAGATCACGAATTTTCTCGTAGTCGGCTCTCGCTTGCTCGCTGCGCCAGTTGTAATCGGCGAGTTCCTGAACCGCCTGAGCCGTCGACGGTGGCAGCTCCTCAATGCGCATTTCGTTGAACCGGGCATCGTCGTCGAGAGCGCGCGCCAACTCCTTGCGCTCTTCGAGAACTGCCTTGTCCAGCAATTTCCGGGCCTCGTCGAGAGTGCCGCCGAGGTTGTTGCGGCGCAACAGTTCGCGTCGACGCCGATTCGCCTGGGCAGCGAGGTCGTCGAGCCCGCGCATGTCCCGGTTTCCGCGCCTCAGGAGCTCGCGCAGCGCATGGCGAGGCGACGTGCCGGACAGCACGTCGTCACCGATCGCCGCCAATGCCTCTCGCAGGTCCACCGGCGGTGCCAGCGGATCAGGGCCGCCGTCGTACGGCCCGTAGCGCGGATTGTGAATCATCGCCCGCTCCTTACGAGTACACCGAGCGGCCGCCCGGGCCTTGATCTTTGGAGATCCTCCGTGCGAGGTAGAGCCCCTCGAGTGCCAGCTCGGCGCCCGCGGCACGCTCACCGTCGGATTGGGCACCGAGGCGTTCGGCGATCTCGTCCAGAACCTCGATCTCCGGCAGTTCGTCGAGAAGCGCCTTGGCCGTGACGGATTCACCCGTGACGATGGTATTGCCCATCTCCACGGCGGCAACCAACATACCCAGGTCGATTCCGCCCAGGCGCACCCGGACGGTATCTGCCGTCGCTCGACGCAACAGGTGCTCGAGCACCTCCAGTTCGCGGCCTTCTTCACCGGATTCGAACTCCACCTTGCCGCGCAGTACTTCCACCACCGAGTCCAGATCCACCGGTCTCGCAACAGGATCCGCCTCACCGAGGACGGCGGCGCGTCGTACCGCTGCGGCACTGACGGTCTCGGCACCGGCCACGGCAAACCGGGCAGAGACGCCTGAACGCTGGTCCACCGAGGTGGACTCGCGGAGCAGTCGGGTGAAGCGGGCAAGAATCTCGAGTAGGTAGTCGGGAACCTCCGCCGCGAGATGCGCTTCCTGCTCGATCACGGCAATTTCGTCCATCAATTCGACCGGATAGTGAGTACGGATCTCGGCACCGAAACGGTCTTTGAGCGGCGTGATGATGCGCCCGCGGTTGGTGTAGTCCTCTGGATTGGCGCTTGCCACCAACAGCACGTCGAGCGGGAGCCGCAACGTGTATCCACGAACCTGGATGTCCCGCTCTTCCATCACGTTGAGAAGAGACACCTGAATGCGCTCGGCGAGATCGGGAAGTTCGTTGATCGCGACAATGCCGCGATGCGCGCGAGGTACGAGGCCGAAGTGAATGGTTTCGGGGTCACCGAGGCTGCGTCCCTCGGCGACCTTGACCGGATCGACGTCACCGATCAAGTCCGCGACCGAGGTATCGGGAGTCGCGAGTTTCTC
This sequence comes from Rhodococcus sp. KBS0724, assembly GCF_005938745.2. Taxonomy (NCBI): domain Bacteria; kingdom Bacillati; phylum Actinomycetota; class Actinomycetes; order Mycobacteriales; family Nocardiaceae; genus Rhodococcus; species Rhodococcus sp. KBS0724. The sequence continues at coordinate 1,512,968 of NZ_VCBX02000001.1, read as the reverse complement.
GGAATACCGCTCGCTGCGGTGACGCCACGCCACCGGCAGATCGTCGCCCAATTCCTTGGCGCGGCGAATCGAAGCCGGCGTAATCGGCTCGTACGGGTGCTCCCCCAGTTCCGATCCTTCGATGACGGGCGTCCACTCGTCGAGCAGCAGGCCGAGCGTACGAAGCACTCTCGTCTTGCCCTGCCCACGTTCGCCGAGAAGAACGACGTCGTGGCCGGCGATCAGCGCCCGCTCGAGTTGCGGAGCGACCGTGTCCTCGAACCCGACTATCCCGGGCCAAGGATCGCGGCCGTCCCGCAACGCGGCGAGAAGGTTCTCCCGTATTTCTTCTTTGACACTCCGTTGCACGTGTCCGGCGGCGCGTAGCTCACCGAGGGTCTTGGCGACAGTCACCACACCAAGTTACGAGCATTTGCGTGATTGCGCCGCGCGCCGAGAAAGATTCGAGGTCAGCCCTCCACCTGAGACTGGTCCATCCAGATGATTTCCCAGATATGACCGTCGGGATCCTGGAAGCTGCGGGAGTACATGAATCCGTGGTCCTGAGTGGCATTTCCAGCGCTACCACCGGTCGCGAGCGCCTTGTCGACAATGGCGTCCACCGCCTCACGAGTCTCCGCCGACAGACCCAACAGCGCTTCCGTCGACGTAGACGTGTCGGCGATTTCCTTCGACGTGAAGGTCTTGAAAAATGGTTCTGCCAGCAACATCACGACAATTTCGTCGCTGATGACGATCGACGACGCGTTGTCGTCGGAGAACTGCGGATTCTTGGCATATCCCAGTCCCTCGTAGAACGTGGTTGCCCTACCCAGGTCCGTGACAGGCAGGTTGAGGAAGAACATGGTCGACATGGTGTCCCTTTCCGGATGATCTGCTGTGCGCCTTTATCAACCGCGGGCGGTTAATAAAGGCGCACAGTAGACCTAAACTCCACCCATGGATACCTGGGTCTTGCCCGCCATGCTCGGCCTCGGCCTTGCCGCCGCGTCGGGGATGCGAACGTTCCTACCGCTACTGATGCTGAGCGCTGCCGTCCATTTCGAGCTGTTCGGCATCACTGTCGGTGAGTCGATGCAGTGGATCGGATCGACCGGTGCCCTGGTGGCGCTGGCGATAGCCGCCGTCGTCGAATTGGGTGCCGACCTCATTCCGTTTGTCGACAACGCGCTGTCCGTGGTCGGCAATGTCACCGGCCCCATCGCGGGGGTGATCGCGGCCTGGGCGGCATTCAGCCATCTTGATCCTGCGGTGGCCGGGATAGCCGCCATCATCGTCGGGGCACCAACAGCCCTGACTTTCAGCTCCGCACAGACCGGCGCGCGAGCGGTCAGTACGGCAACTACCGGCGGGCTCGCCAACCCTGTTCTCTCCGTCGTCGAGGACGTGCTGACGTTCTTCACGTCGTTGATTGCGATGATCCTTCCTCTTCTGATCATTCCGCTGCTCGCCGCGCTCTTGTGGTTCAGTTGGCGGGGCCTGCGCCGCCTCCGCAGTGCGCGCACAGCCTGAACATCCGAACCTGGTAGACAGGTCGTCATGTCCGACACCGAGATCACGTTTCAATCCGGCGACGTCACCCTCTTCGGGAGCCTGCGCCTCGCCACCACTCCAGACGAACAAGCACCGGCCGCACTCATCCTCGCGGGTAGCGGTCCCACCGATCGCAACGGCGACAGCGCACTACTCGAAGGCGATATCGGAACGCTTCGATTCATCGCGGATCTCCTTGAGGAACAGGGCATTTCAAGTCTGCGTTACGACAAGATCGGCAGCGGCGAAACCGGATTGGGGCCATACGAGGTCGACGACATCGCAGATCTCGGTTTCAACACGTACGTCGACGCGGCCTCTGCCGGTCTGGACTTCCTGGCGGCGCAACCCGGCGTCGACGCCGATCGACTGATCATCATCGGGCACAGCGACGGCGCGGTGGTGGCTCTTGCCGTGGCAACTGGTCACGACGGTTCCCGCGTCCACGCTCTCGCTCTGGTCGAGCCGCTGAGTATCAGGCTCCTCGACCTTCTGACAAACCAGATTCACGGGCAGCTCGACGCAGTTGTCGGGGCCGGGCAGTTGCCGGTCGAATTGGCTGACGAGCTTCGTGTGGCACTTGCCGATGCCGTCGAATCGTTGCGCAGTGACGGTACGGTTCCCGACGATCTTCCCGAACCTCTTCGCAATGCCGGATTGGTGTACGCAAATGCCAAGGCTCTCGCCGAAGAAGATGCACTGGACCCGGTTGCACTGGTGGCGGCACTCCCCGCCGGCATGCCAGTCCTCACCAGTTGCTCGGCGAAAGACATCCAGATCGTTCCGGCTGAAGTCGCGGCACTCGACGAGGCTCTCGCCCATACCGCGCTCACGTCGGTACGGATGAAGAACGCGAGTTTTGTGCTCAAGGATCTCGGTGACGAGTTCTCGACCGGTCCCGATTACGTTGCACCCTTGCCGTACTCGAGCGAGTTTGCGGAACCGTTTGCTGCCTGGGTTCGATCTCTGCGCTGAGTCACACTGCCGGGCTGCATACAGACCGAACGACCTTGTTTTCACCATGAAAGTTCCCCTTGCGAATCATCGTGAGGGGACTTTCGTTTTCAGCACCGGACCTGCACAAAGAGCGACCGCACGACGCCGATCACCGGGACAAAAGTCACGCGAAGTTTACGTTTGTGTTGTTTTTTATTGGTGCAAACCCTGGCAGCGTCCTGTACGGTCATCCATTAACCAGCTACGCCGAACGAGAAAGGCACGGATCAGATGACGCTTCACCCGGACTTTGCATCCGCGCTTTCCTGGCGCAGTTGCACCGCCCCCGTACAGATTTTTTCGGCCGTCACATCGGCAGATCGTCTGGCAGGCAAGGCGATGAATCACAAGCACGCGAGCCATAAGCGCGGTGTACCCCGAGAATGATCCACCGATTGATCGGATCCTTTTTCGGGCACCCAGGGCAAACGCCTCGGGTGCCTTTTCTTTTACCTTTCACATGCAGGAGAACAACATGAAACTTCGAGTCAACCAACTGTCCACTGCGCCCCCGTATGCCGATCTGCCCTCCGACCTGAGCGGTTACGCCGTGACGCTGGACCTCTCGCACTCCGACGCGGCCCACGAAGCGACTCTTGGCGCCTTGATCAGCGAGATCCGCGCCCGCGGCGCTTCCCGTGTCGTGATCACCGGAACTCCGCGTGAACTTCAGGGAACACACATCCACGCTGCCTGACCCGATAGACACACCGCGAGAAGCTAGAGACAACAAAACGGGCCCCGACATTCACGTCGAGGCCCGCTTCACACGAAGTTGATCAGTGCGCGAAGTGGCGCGCACCTGTCAGGTAGAGCGTGATGCCGGCTTCCTTGGCAGCCTCGATCACTTCGTTGTCACGAACGGAACCGCCGGGCTGAACTACAGCCTTGACGCCCGCGTTCAGGAGAACCTGAAGTCCGTCGGGGAACGGGAAGAACGCGTCGGACGCGGCAACCGAACCGACAACACGATCACCGGCACGCTGGACGGCAAGATGCGCCGCATCCACGCGGTTGACCTGGCCCATTCCGACGCCGACCGAGGCGCCGCCGGAAGCCAGTAGGATTGCGTTGGACTTCACGGAGCGGCTTGCGCGCCAAGCGAATTCCAGATCCTTGAGTGTTTCCGCGTCTGCTGCTTCACCGTTGGCAAGTGTCCAGTTGGCCGGGTTGTCACCATCGGCGTCGAGGACGTCACGCTGCTGCAGCAAGGTGCCACCGGAGATGGGGCGAAGCTCGATGCCGGTTGCGGTCGGTGCGGCAGCCTTCAGAACACGAATGTTCTTCTTGCGCTGCAGAACCTCGACGGCGCCGTCGGCATAGGACGGCGCGATGACAACCTCGGTGAAGATGTCGGCGATCTGCTCGGCCAGTTCGACGGTGACCTCACGGTTGGCTGCGATGACGCCACCAAAAGCACTGACCGGGTCGCAGGCATGCGCCTTGCGGTGGGCGTCGGCGATATCGGAGCCGACGGCAATGCCACAAGGGTTGGCGTGCTTGATGATTGCGACCGCCGGGTCAGCAAAGTCGTAAGCTGCGCGCCACGCGGCGTCGGAGTCCGTGTAGTTGTTGTACGACATTTCCTTGCCGTGCAACTGCTCGGCCTGAGCCAAACCTGCCGGAGCGGCCGGGTTTTCGTACAGCGCAGCATCCTGATGCGGGTTCTCGCCGTAACGCAGAACAGCACTGCGGTTCCAGGTGGCACCGACCCAGGCCGGGAACTGCGAGCCGTCTTCGTCCGCCGCGATGGTGCTGGTCATCCAGCTCGCAACAGCCACGTCGTACGACGCGGTGTGCTGAAATGCCTGCGCTGCAAGGACTGTGCGCTCACGCAGTGTGAATCCGCCGCCGGCCACAGCTGCCAGAACATCGGTGTAACGGGCCGGATCAACCACAACGGCAACCGACGGGTGGTTCTTCGCGGCAGCGCGCACCATCGACGGACCGCCGATGTCGATCTGCTCGACGCACTCGTCCGGCGTGGCGCCAGAGGCAACCGTCGCCGTGAACGGGTACAGGTTGACAACAACGAGCTCGAACGTCGCGATGCCGAGTTCCTCGAGCTGCGCGAGGTGATCCGGCTTGCGGGTGTCAGCCAGAACGCCGGCGTGAACGCGCGGGTGCAGCGTCTTCACTCGACCTTCGAGGCATTCGGGGAATCCGGTCAGAGCCTCGACCGGGGTCACGGGGATGCCAGCATCGGCGATCTTCGACGCGGTCGAGCCGGTCGACACCAACTCGACACCGGCCTCGTGCAGACCCGTTGCCAGCTCGATCAGACCGCTCTTGTCGTAGACACTGACAAGAGCGCGGCGCACAGCCTTGCGTTCACTCACTGGGGATCACGGCCTTTCGTCCATCGGAAACTACTCCGTGTGTAGCGACAGCGGCGATAACGTCCGCCAACAACCGCCGCTCTACAACTTTGATGCGCTCGTGCAATGACGACTCAGTGTCGTCGGGAAGCACTGCCACAGGTTCTTGGGCCAGGATCGGCCCGGTATCGACGCCGTCGTCGACCAGATGCACCGTCGATCCAGTGACCTTGACGCCGTACGCCATCGCGTCGGGAACCGCGTGCGCGCCGGGAAAGGCCGGCAGCAACGCGGGGTGGGTGTTGATGATCCGGCCACCGAATTTCGCGAGGAAACTGGGTCCGAGGATCTTCATGAAACCGGCGCTCACCACCAGATCCGGCTGGTGTTCCGCAACAGCGGAAGTCAGTGCCAGGTCCCAGGCGGCGCGATCGGCAAAGTCCTTGATCGACACTTTGAACGCGGGAATCCCGGCGGCGCCCGCATGTTCGGTGGCCGCGCAGTCTCGATCGACACCGACGGCAACGATCTTCGCGGGATAGTTCTCGGTGTACGACGCTTCGATGAGCGAGGCCAGGAGGGTTCCGGCTCCGGAGGCGAGAACCACGACGCGGGTAGGCGTCGCCTGCTGCAGGTTGTGGGCCGAGGCAGTCAGCGCTCTACTCCTGAGATCTAGAAGATGGTGTGGCCGGACAATCGGCCAGACGACAGCTTAGTCGCTGGGGTCTTTCACCGGTGAGGGCAGGTCGGTCGCAGACTCGTCGGCAGAATCGTCAACGACGGTGACAGCGTCAACCTCGACCTCGTCAGCCTTGGTTTCTTCAGCCTCGAGTTCTGGAGCATCGGGCTCCTCGGGCTCCTCGGGCTCCTCGGGCTCCGTCTCGTGCGCGGAATCGGTTTCGTCCACCGACTCGTCGGCCCGGTCCGTGCTCGCATCATCGTCTTCGGACTCAGCCGACTCTGCAGCTTCAGCCGACTCCGCGGGTTCATCCGACTCTGCAGCTTCGACTGGCGGCGCCGTCACCGTGGGTTTCGGCGCGGGTACCGCCCGATGCTGCAACCACGTCGTGATCAGTGCGCTGATCGATCCGAACAACGCCAACCAGCCGAAGGTCAGCAACCCGACGGCCCACCAGGTCACCTCGACGGCACCGAAGTACCCCAACTCCCCACCACTGGCGAGGGCGAGGAAGGCGATCACTGTTCCGCTCATGAACGCGGCGGCAACGGCTGTGAGGATTCCGTCCTGCCCGCCGACGCGGCGTGCGCAGTCGCGGCCGAGGTAAATCCCGATCGCAACCGGAACTACGAGGAGGACGGGCCAGAACCCGCCACCTTGGCCGGCCGGAACGGCTCCGAGAATCGGCAGGGGTGGAAGATCGCCGCCGACGTTGCCGAAAACGCTGGTGGAGACCTCACCGATGTCGGCGCTTGCGCCCGTCATGACGGCGACAGCACCGACAACAAGATTGGGCAGATAGAGCAGCGACAGCACGGTCAGACCCAGTGCTCCGACAAAGCCACCGCCGCGTGAAAGGAGATCGCCGACGGTGGACCAGGAGATGAGAAGCGCACACAGAACGGCGATCGATCCCGCTGCCAGCAGCGCCGTTGTTGTCCACGCGCCCGGGCGAACGGCAGCAGATGCCCAGCGTGGAAGCTCCGGTTCGATGATCTGCCAGTGAGCGACAGCAACGCCGACCGCCGCGGCCACGAGGTGAATTCCGGCGACCCATCCGAACGCACTCAGTGCATTGGGGCTCGACAGTGGGATTGCCGCGGACGCGTCCGCAACGACAGCCAGGCAGATCGCGGTCACTGTGAGCGGTCCCGCCACAGCTGCGCCCACGAGTCGCGCTGCTGCTACGCGCGTATCGACGAGTGTTGCCGCCGACGCGCATCGCCGGGCTACCACCCACATCATGAGTGCGGTGGGGAGCAACGGCAGCACACCGAGTTGAACGTCGTCGATGAAAACGGGAACTTGATGAATGGCCAGCCACGTCGCCGCGATGGCGCCGAATGTCCCGGTCAGATCACTGCTCGCCGATACCAGTGTGACGACCACGACGGCCGAGATCAGCAGGATCGCCATTCCCGACGACCGGAAGGCCACCGTGAGCAAGGTTCGCGTCTCGTCTGCTTCGGGCGCGGGTGTTCGCAGCGACGTACGCCCTCGTGTTTGCTGACCGGCAGAAGGGCGTGGTCGTGTTCGATCAGTCAAAGAATTCATCCCCTCGAGGATTTCACCCGACGTCGCGGCGCGCACTCAGGCGCGCCGCCGGGACAAATCCGAAAACCCCTTACTGCTGACGCTCGTCGGGGTTCCGAGGTTCGAAAGCTCGAGTCTCGGCTGCGGGGTCGGTGTTCTCGCCCGTTTCGGGAGTTGCGGGAGCTTCGAAACCGGTCTGCTGTGAAGGCGTGGGCTGGGCAGACGGGTACGACGACGCTTGGTGCTGGGACGGATACCCGGCCGGAGGCTGCTGCCCGGAGGGGTACTGCGGCGCGGACTGCGTGTACCCGCCGTACTGCTGGGATTGCTGGGCCGACGTGTCGCCGGAATCCGCGGGTGTGGCGCCGTATCCGCTCGCATATCCCTGTTGCTGCGCGCCAGGCTGCGGTGTCTGGCCGTACTGCTGTCCGTACTGCTGGCTCTGAGCCCCGTACTGCTGCGCCTGGCCCGGCTGCGGCTGCCCCGGCTGGCCTTGCTGGTACATCTGCTGCTGCGGCTGGCCGTACTGCTGGTAGCCCTGCCCGAACGCCTGGGGAGCTACCGGCCGGGGCGCGGGGGCCTTGAGGATTCCGATGTCGAAGAGCAGCGCAGCCACCGCGACGACGGTCTGCACGAATCCGAGGACGAGGACGACTACCAGTCCCCATCCGAAGCCGATATCGAGGTAATCCGTCGAACCGAGGCTGAACGCGGTGAACACCAACGAGACATATCCGACCAGGGACAACGCGGCAAATATCCCTGCGTAGCGTTGCTGCGGCAGCAATGACACCGCAGCCAGAACACCGCCGGCAAAGAGGAATCCGAGTCCGTAGACGCTGGTTTCGAAGAAGCTGGATGTCGTGCTCACTTCGGAACCGACGCCGGAACTCGTGATCGAGGTGAAGGGGGCGAACCCGAGCAGAAAGTTGACGATTCCCAACGCGGCTACAGCGATGGTCAAGAAGAAACCGATCTTGGCCCCACCGCCTGCGTTCGGGGGCGTCGGCGATCCGTACGAGGATCCTCCGAAATTTGACCCTTGCGGTGTGAACGTCATGGCTTCCCCTCGTGGACGGACGGCTGTCGATTCCAGCCTATGTGCCTTGTCTTCTCACGCCAACACCGACAGGAGACAATGGACAGATGCCCTTCACTCTCGCTCCCGGCGCGGATCACACTGTCGAGACGGAAGTGAAGCACTCGCGGTTCATCGCCTCGCTCCGCCGAGTCGAGGACACAGAGGCCGCAAAACAATTCCTGGCCGAACAGAAATCACTGTATTCGGATGCGCGCCATCATTGTTCGGCCTTCGTGGTGGGCTACGACGCATCGTCGCGGTCCGAACGCGCCGACGACGACGGCGAGCCCGGCGGCACTGCCGGGATTCCGATGCTGCAGGTACTCAAGGCCCGCGATCTCGTGGACGTAATCGTGGTCGTGACACGCTATTTCGGTGGCATCAAGCTGGGCGCGGGCGGTTTGGTGCGCGCGTATTCCGGGGCCGTGTCGGTCGCGGTGGATTCCGCCCCATTGGTCGGCCGCGAGCGACGAACGTTGCACACCTTGGCAATTCGACATGGGGAGGCGGGCCGCGTCGAGGCCGAACTGCGCGCCCGCGGAGTTGTAGTCCTGGGGACCGACTACGGATCGAAAGCTGTTCTGACACTTGCCACTCACGACCCCGAATACCTTGCGTCGACGGTTGCGTCGATCACCTCGGGCGCCGGCCAACTCGAAACCGCGGGCGATACGTGGGTGGACGTCTGAGACGCCCGGCAGCCACGCTCTCGCAGTAACGAACAATGCCCGCAACCAGGAGAAAACCTGATTGCGGGCGCTGTAGTCCGAACACGCGAAGCATTACGCTCCGCACGAAGAACTTAGAGGCTCTGAAGGATCTCGCGAGCGAGAGCAGCGGTGGCGGACGGCGTCTTGCCGACCTTCACGCCTGCAGCTTCGAGAGCTTCCTGCTTGGCCTGAGCCGTTCCCGAGGAACCGGAGACGATGGCGCCTGCGTGGCCCATGGTCTTGCCTTCGGGAGCGGTGAAGCCTGCCACGTAGCCGACAACCGGCTTGGTGACGTGAGCCTTGATGTAATCGGCTGCGCGCTCTTCCGCGTCGCCACCGATTTCACCGATCATCACGATGACCTTGGTGTCTGGATCGTTCTCGAATGCCTCGATGGCATCGATGTGCGTCGTGCCGATGACCGGGTCGCCGCCGATGCCGATGGCGGTGGAGAAGCCGAAGTCACGGAGTTCGTACATCATCTGGTAGGTCAGGGTGCCCGACTTGGAGACCAGGCCGATGGGGCCGGTGCCGGCAATGTTGGCTGGCGTGATGCCGACGAGAGCTTCACCCGGGGTGATGATGCCGGGGCAGTTCGGTCCGATGATGCGCGTCTTCTTGCCCTTGGACTCGTTGTACGCCCAAGCGTAAGCGGAGTCCTGGACCGGGATGCCCTCGGTGATGACCACGAGGAGCGGGATCTCGGCGTCGATAGCCTCGACGATGGCGTCCTTCGAGAAGGCCGGGGGGACGAACGCGATGGAGACGTCTGCGCCGGTCTCCTTGATTGCCTCTTCGACCGTCGCGAAGACGGGGAGCTCGACAGCGGAACCGTCAGCAGCAACGTGCGAGACCGTGGTGCCGGCCTTGCGTGCGTTGACGCCGCCGACGACCTGGGTGCCGGCCTTGAGCATCAGAGCGGTGTGCTTGGTGCCCTCGCCGCCGGTGATGCCCTGGACGATGACCTTTGAATCCTTGGTGAGGAAGATTGCCATTGTTCTGTGAGTCCCTTACTTCGCTGCGTGAGCGAGTTCGGCGGCCTTGTCGGCGGCCTCGTCCATGGTTGCGACGACCGTGACCAGCGGGTGGTTGGCCTCGGCGAGGATACGACGACCCTCTTCGACGTTGTTACCGTCCAGGCGAACGACGAGCGGCTTGTTTGCCTCGTCGCCCAGGGTCTTCAGTGCGCCGACGATGCCGTTGGCAACAGCGTCACACGCGGTGATGCCGCCGAAGACGTTGACGAACACGCTCTTGACCTGTGCGTCGTTGAGGATGACGTCGAGGCCGGCTGCCATGACTGCAGCGGAAGCTCCGCCGCCGATGTCGAGGAAGTTGGCGGGCTTCACGCCACCGTGGTTCTCGCCGGCGTATGCGACGACGTCCAGCGTGGACATGACAAGGCCTGCGCCGTTGCCGATGATTCCGACCTCACCGTCGAGCTTGACGTAGTTGAGGTCGTTTTCCTTGGCCTTGAGCTCGAGGGGATCGGTTGCGTCGCGATCCTCGAATGCCTCGTGGCCGGGCTGACGGAACGCTGCGTTCTCGTCGAGGGTGACCTTGCCGTCGAGGGCGAGGATCTCGTCGGAAGGCGTGCGAACGAGGGGGTTGACCTCGACGAGGAGTGCGTCCTCGTTGATGAAGACCTCCCACAGCTTCTGGATCGTGACGGCCGCTGCGTCGAGCACCTCTGCGGGCAGCTTTCCTGCCTCGGCGATGCTGCGCGCGAACGCGAGGTCGACGCCCTTGACTGCGTCGACGGGGATCTTGGCGAGAGCGTCGGGGTTCTCCTCGGCGGTGACCTCGATCTCGACGCCACCCTCTACCGAGCACATAGCCAGGTAGGTGCGGTTGGTGCGGTCGAGCAGGAAGGAGATGTAGTACTCCTCGGCAATGTCACTTGCCTCTGCGACCAGCAGCTTCTTGACGACATGGCCCTTGATGTCCAGGCCCAGGATTGCCTCTGCGTTTGCCACTGCGGCATCCACGTCGGGCGAGTACTTCACGCCACCGGCCTTGCCGCGGCCACCAACCTTGACCTGCGCCTTGATCATTACGGGCTTGCCGATTTCTTCGGCAATCTCGCGTGCTCCTGCGACCGTGTCCGTAACACGCCCAGCCGAAGTCGGCACTCCGTGCTTGGCGAAGAGTTCCTTCGCCTGGTATTCGAAGAGATCCATCTGCTCACCGTCTCGTCTGCGTTGACACCCGCTCGAGGGGTAGGAGCGGGTCTGTTCTGGACTTTAACCAGTTGCTGCGTTCGGTTTGCGCCCGCATACATGCTATGTGGCCCATGTCACGCGACATCGCCAGGTGCGGCAGTCGTCACCGATCGGAAACGTAACTTCGCACCCATTTGTCAAGCGCGGGTCTCACCGCCGCCCGGCATGCATCGACAGCGTGGTTCGCGCACTGAAGAAAGCAGCAACGACTAGCAAGAGTAGGCCCGTCGCCGATGCGATCGCACCCGCCCCCACTGTTGCGTCCGGTATGCGTGAAGACGTCAGTGGTCCCGCTGCGAGATACACCGACACCGACACCGCCGATCCGACGAGGAGCGCGGCGGCGCGCGGCGGCCGGGATCGGGTGGCGACGACGGATGCGAGCAGGACGGACACTCCGACGAGGAGTTGACCCCAGGTATCGATCCCCCACGCGTCGCTTCCCCACGGCCATTGCGTGATCGACGCCGCAGTGTGAGTTGCACCGCGATACAGCGGCAGGGCGGTGCCGACAAGTGCAAGTACACCGCCGAGTCCGGCGAGGATTCGGACCACGGAGTTCGCCTCGATCTCGACGGATGTATCGATTTCCTCGCGTTCCGCGGTTCCGGCGAACCACAACGCCAGGCCGGCGGCAGCTGCGAGCGCGGAGGCCACGCCCATCACGTACACCCCGGCCCCGAGTCCGACACCCGAAACATCGGTCGCGATGACAGCTGGTTGCAGTACAGCGGCAATTCCCATGACGACGGTGGTCCACAGCGTTCCCACGGCCGGCCGAATGGCAACACCGCGCCCCGGAATCCACAACCCGAGCGACGCGACGAGGAGGACGATCGCCGCCACGAAGACGATGCGGGTGGCAAGTATCGACGGTTCGGCAAGGCCCCCGGGTAGGGACAGAATCGGCAACGACGCTCCCAGTCCAGCCAAGACTGCTGCGCCGATTCCGAGCGCCCCGGCGATGCGATGCAACTTCGTGACGTGAGCCTGCGCTTCGCGGGCCTGCTCGATCATCGCGGCTCGGCGTGCCTTCTTGGTGCCGACGGTCTGTGCCTGACTCCCGGATCTCACCGGCCGCACTTCTGCTTCTTCCGCTGCAGCGACCTCGCGCCGCGTCGCCAGAATCGGTAAAACCGCACCAACTCCCACGACGACCACCGCCGCGACGGCACCGACGACCGATCCCGCGCCGACACCGATCCGGTCGTCGGACGCCAGACCGGCAACAACGCGAGTGCCACTGACTCCCAGTGCGCCGACACCGGCTCCGACAACGCCGCCTGCGCCCACCCACGGCGAAATCGACGTCAGGGCCGACGCCGTGACAATCAGGACTGCAACGGCGACCAACGCGGTTCCGACAGCACTGGCTGCCGGACTGTCGACGAGAGTGCGCGCGAGAAAGATCGGATCCTGCGAGTCGAAGGCAGGCCCGAACAGAGAGATCGCGTAGACGCCTGCGGCAAGAATCAATACGGACGTCGCACCGGCACCGATGCGTCCACCCACGGATCTACCGTCGAACTCGGCGGCACGCGCGCTGCCGTATCCGTCGCGCTCGGACTCACCGTGAACCACCACGAGTCCCAGGATTCCGGCAACAACCAACAGCGCATGTCCGAGGAGTGCAACGTACGACCCGGCACCGGCGGTGATTGCTCCGGCGGAAATCGGACGGAAGAGTTCCAAGCGGTTTGCGTCGATTGCGTCGACGAACAACTGCAGATCGAGAATCGCGACTCCGAAGGACAGCGCACCGGCACCGGCCAAGAGCGCTCCCGCCATCGCAGGGTGACGACGCGTCACCACAATCGCAGCGGCCGGGATCGTGAGTGCGCACAGCGCACTGAATATCGAGGCGGTCACGATCGAGCCGGACGCACCAGGTCCACTCCCCACACCGATCAGCGGCGCAACGGAGACTGCGGCCGCGCCGAGCAGCCCCAGAACCAGTGCCAGGGCGAGCCGCGGTGGGAGTGGGCGATCGGTGCGAACATCGCCGGACGCGTGTACCGACGAGCTTCGGGGTGATGACGACACCTGGTCGACGGTAGTGCCTGCGCAGGCCGGTGATCTGGTTGTGACACACCCTGACATCAATCGAGATACTTGGTCCGATTTGTCCGAAACGATGTTTTGCCTGGTCAGAGTGTGAGCCACGTCACAAACAGAGGCTCGTTTGCTGTATAGGTTGCACGTGTCGCAACCATTTCGTTACCGTTGCTCCAGCTAAGTCACAGGCTGATCACGAACCCCAAGGAGCGAACAGGCATATGCGACACAGCCAGTTCACCGCCAGTAGGTTCACAAAATCAGAACCGGACGAGGTCACGCCCTCTTATCCAACGCACTCGGCCCGGCGTTACACCGAGACCAAAAGTTCTGAGATTTCTTCCATTATGTTCACTCGTTCCGCTTCCCCCACGTCGTCAGATTCCGACTCGGTAGACGCCTTCCCGGCAGACTTCGAGACCGTCGAGTCCGACGTGAACAGCATCTCGACTTTCACCCCACCGGCATCTGCAGATGTCACCTCCCCGGTTCGTCGCACCGGCGCCCACCGCATCCCCACCCCGCCCTCCGCACTCAAGGGCCGCGCCGCAGTTCTTGCCGTCGCAGCCGGCGCGGTAGTCGCCGCAGGGCAAGCAGTAGTCAACAACGGCTCAGGTAACGCAGTCGAGCACTCGGACATCGCACTGGCCGATCAGTCCTCCACCATCGGAACCACAGCACAGCCGCAGGCAGCCCAGTTCGCACCCACCGCCGCAGCGTCGTCCACCACCGCAGCCGACGCACCCCAGGTGCTCAACGTCGCCGCACCGACCGACCTGTCGCAGTTCAGTAACCTCCTTGCCAAGGGACAGCGTTTCAGCGAAGAGCGCGCAGCCCGCGAAGCCGCTGCCCGGCGCCCCCTGTTCGTCCTCCCCGCCGTCGGAACCTTCACGTCGAACTTCGGTAGCCGCTGGGGCACCCTGCATGCCGGCGTCGACATCGCAGCACCCATCGGAACGCCTATCGTCGCAGTAGCCGACGGCACCGTCATCGACTCCGGCCCGGCTTCCGGGTTCGGCATGTGGATTCGCCTGCAGCATGCCGACGGCACCATCACCGTCTACGGCCACATCGATACCACCCTCGTCACGGTCGGCCAGCAGGTCATGGCCGGCGATCAGATCGCCACCGTGGGCAACCGCGGCTTCTCCACCGGCCCGCACCTGCACTTCGAGGTTCACCTCGCCGGCGAGAACAAGATCGATCCCCTCCCCTGGCTCGCTTCGCGCGGCATCAGCCTGGGCGTCGAGCAGGACTAGACTTAGCCGATACCAAAACTTTTGGCCCGCACCTTATCCGGTGCGGGCCAAAAGTTTTTTGCTACAGTTTCTCTTCCCCCTACAGCTTCACCATCGGGACGCCGCCGATGAGCATCAGACGCACCTTGCCTGCGCTGCCGAAGTCGATCGTGACTGTCGCAGTCGGACCGGTGCCCTTGGTTTCCAAGACCGTACCCAGCCCGTACTTGTCATGACTGACCCGATCACCGACTGCAAGAACCAGGTTGTTGTTTCGGCCTCGCGCAGCACCGAAACTGGGTGCGGGAGAGTCGTTTCGAGAGGTGTTGCCGTACCCGCGGCCACCCTGATTGCCGTAGCCCTGACCACCGCCGTAGCCCTGACCGCCACCGTAACCGGGTCGGCCGCTGCCGAAACCGCCGCCGGTGCCCGGGTCTTCGCGGCGCCAGTTGATCAGATCCTCGGGGATTTCGCTGATGAACCGTGATGCTGGGTTCTGAATCGGCTGCCCCCACGCGGAGCGCATGATCGCGCGCGTCAGATACAACCGTTGCCGAGCGCGCGTGATGCCGACATAGGCGAGGCGTCGTTCCTCGGAGAGTTCCGCCGGATCGCCGAGGGCCCGCATGTGCGGGAATTGACCGTCTTCCCAACCGGTTACGAAGACGACGGGAAATTCGAGACCCTTGGCGGTGTGCAGTGTCATCATGGTGACAACGCCTTCGTCGGAGTCGGGCAGTTGATCCGCGTCGGCCACCAACGACACTCGCTCGAGGAACGCTGCCAGCGAACCCGGATCGGGTTCACCTTCGCGCATCGCTGCGGTTTCTTCGTCGTCCGGGTCGATCAGTCCGGCAGCATTTCGCGCATCAGAGCTGAATTCCCTTGCCACACTGACAAGCTCGTTGAGGTTGTCAAGCCGGGCACCGTCCTGAGGATCACTGCTGGCGGCAAGTTCGGCGCGGTAGCCACTGCGCTCGAGCACAGCCTCTGCCACTTCACCGATGTCACCGATCTCGGAAGACTCACTGCCGTCAGCAGATTCGGCCGGAAGCAACGTTCGCAGGCCGTCCATCATGTCGAGGAAGGCAACGATCGCCTTTTGGGAACGCGTATTGAGAAGTGCAACCTTGCCTTCGGCCGCATCCCGCAACGCGGCAGCAAAGCTGATGTTGCGATGCTCCGAATGCACGGCAACACAGGCTTCTGCACGGTCGCCGATTCCGCGTCGTGGAGTGTTGAGGATTCGACGCAAGCTCACCGTGTCGTCCTCGTTTGCGAGTACGCGCAGGTAGGCGACGATGTCGCGAACTTCCTTGCGCTCGTAGAACCTGACGCCGCCCACGATCTTGTATGGCACACCGAGGCGGATGAAGATCTCCTCGAGCGCACGCGACGAGTTGTTGGTGCGGTAGAAGACTGCGACATCCGAGAATTTTGCGTCACCGTTCTCGACCAGCCGATCGATCTCGGAGGCGACAAAGGATGCTTCGTCGTGCTCGTTGTCCGCGACGTATCCGACGATCAGTTCGCCCTCACCGGAATCGGTCCACAATCGCTTCTCGCGTCGGTCCGTGTTCTTGGAGATGACGGCGTTGGCAGCCGAAAGGATGTTCTGCGTCGAACGGTAGTTCTGCTCGAGCAAGATGGTGCGGGCGTCCGGGTAATCGCGTTCGAACTCCACGATGTTGCGGATGGTTGCACCGCGGAACGCGTAGATGGACTGATCGGCGTCGCCCACCACACACAGCTCTGCCGGCGCCACCGCGTGGTCTGATTCGCCTGCGCCACCGACCAATTCACGCACCAGCATGTACTGCGCATGGTTGGTGTCCTGGTATTCGTCGACGAGGACGTGCCGGAAGCGTCGACGGTAGTACTCCGTGATCTGCGGGAAGTTCTGGAGCAGAGCCACCGTCTCGCCGATGAGATCATCGAAATCGAGCGCGTTGGCCGAGCGCAGGCGCTGCTGATAAATCCCGTACACCTTGGCAACCAGGCGAGGCAGTTCCGCGGGATCCTTGTCCGCAGCCGCGACGGCTTCCTCGGGGTCGATCAATTCGTTCTTGAGATTCGAGATGTGCGTCGCAAGCAATCTGGCCGTGAAACGCTTGGTGTCGAGTTCGAGATCCTTGGAGATCATCGTCAGGAGCCGGCGTGAATCATCCGAGTCGTAGATGGAGAAGTTGGAGTTCAACCCCGGAAGCAACGCCGCCTGAGCGCGCAGAATGCGCACACAACTCGAGTGGAACGTGGACACCCACATGCTGTTGGCGCGCGGCCCGACCAATCCCGCGACGCGCTCACGCATCTCGGCGGCAGCCTTGTTCGTGAACGTGATGGCAAGAATCTGCCCAGGGGTGGCGCCACGCTCGGCCAGCAGATACGCAATGCGACGCGTCAGCACCGCGGTTTTGCCAGAGCCTGCACCGGCCACGATGAGCAGCGGTGAACCGGCATGGACGACGGCTTCGCGCTGCTGCGGGTTGAGACCCTCGAGAAGCGCGTCGGAACCCGAGCCACCCTGCTGTGCAGAATGACCATGCTGTGCAGAATGACCATGCCGGGAAGAATGATCGTGCTGGGGCGCATCGTGCTCGTGTTCGTGTGCGAAGAGACCGCCCTGCGCGTAAAGGTCTCCCTGCCCGTCCAGACCACCCTGCCCGTCAAGACTGCCCTGCTCACCGACTGCTGGATACATGTTCATCGTCTGTCCACGCTACCGGCGTCCACCGACAAGAGTGTGAGTGCGTGCGTCGCGGGGTGATGGCACTTGGAACTAGGGTACCGAACATGGCAAACTGGACGCTATGTTGAGCCTGTGCAACACCCCGACCACCTGCGTTTGCGGCAGTGTCGGTGCGCGGTGGCACTACTTTACGGGCGCCGGACCGCGGTGCTCGTGAAGTCTTCGAACAGCTCACCTGCCTCTGGTCCGACTCGGATCCGGGGCATTTTTCGTCAGGGCGCTGGATCGGTAACGACCCGAGCTGAGAACACGATCCACGCAGTAGAAAGAGGAGACGAATACATATGAGCACGCAGGCAACGGCACCCGAAGGAAACTCCACCCCGACCGACGTCGACGTTCCGCGCAGCGAAGCCGAGATCAACGAACTCCGTAAGGAAATCGATCGTCTCGACGCCGAGATCCTGGCAGCCATCAAGCGCCGCTCCGAGGTCTCACAGATCATCGGTCGTACCCGGATGGCTTCAGGGGGACCGCGCCTGGTTCACAGTCGTGAGATGAAGGTGCTCGAGCGTTTCAACGAGTTAGGCCAGGAAGGTCACACGCTCGCGATGTTGCTTCTGCGTCTCGGCCGCGGACGCCTGGGACACTAGATCCCCACAGTTCGAACGGTCCGGCTGATCGGAGCAGGCCAGGCTGCCGACGAGACTCATCCAGAAGTTTCCCGACCGGGCCGTTAAAGTCGATGACTGTGAGCCTTGACATCACCGGAACATCAGCCTGGCAGAAACTGCGCGCTCATCACGCCGATTTCCACGCCGTTCACCTTCGGGAACTCTTCGACGAGGATCCGGCGCGCGGAACCGAGTTGACGGTGGATGCCGGTGATCTCCACATCGACTACAGCAAGCACCGCGTCAGTCGCGAGACTCTCGATCTGCTGGTCGCGCTGGCCCGTGAGGCCGGCGTCGAGGAGCGTCGCGACGCCATGTTCGCGGGTGATCACATCAACACTTCCGAGGATCGGGCGGTTCTGCACACCGCACTGCGGCTCCCGTCTGACGCATCCCTCACTGTCGACGGCCAGGACGTCGTGGCCGATGTTCACGAGGTTTTGACGTCCATGAGCGCCTTTGCCGATCGTGTTCGCAGCGGTGAGTGGACCGGATTCACGGGAAAGCGCATCCGCACCATCGTCAACATCGGCATCGGAGGATCGGATCTCGGACCGGTCATGGTGTACCGCGCGCTGCGCCATTACGCCGACGCCGGCATCAGCCTCCGGTTTGTCTCCAACATCGATCCCGTAGATCTGGTGGGGCAGCTGGCCGATCTGGATGCCGAGACCACATTGTTCATCGTCGCATCCAAGACGTTCTCCACGCTCGAGACCCTGACCAATGCAACGGCAGCGAAGCGCTGGCTGTTCGCCGGTTTGGGTAGCGAAGACGTCGCCGCTGTCGCCAAGCATTTTGTTGCGGTGTCCACCGATGCCGAGCGGGTCTCCGCGTTCGGAATCGACACGGCGAACATGTTCGGATTCTGGGATTGGGTGGGTGGCCGCTACTCGGTCGACTCTGCCATCGGCCTCTCCGTCATGTGTGCGGTCGGCCCCGTTCGCTTTGCCGAGTTCCTCGACGGCTTCCACCAGATCGACATGCATTTCCGCACCCGACCGCTGGAGGAGAACGCGCCGGCGCTTCTCGGCTTGATCGGACTTTGGTACTCCAACTTCTTCGGTGCACAGTCACGCGCCGTGTTGCCGTATTCCAATGACCTGCTGCGCTTTCCAGCCTATCTGCAGCAACTGACCATGGAATCGAACGGCAAATCCGTCCGCTCCGACGGCAGCCCGGTCACAACCTCGACAGGCGAGATCTTCTGGGGCGAACCGGGAACCAACGGCCAGCACGCCTTCTACCAACTACTCCATCAGGGCACGTGGCTGGTGCCTGCCGATTTCATCGGTTTTGCCGAGTCCACAGACGATCTGCCGACAGCTGACGGAACCGGTTCGATGCACGACCTCCTGATGAGTAATTTCTTTGCGCAAACCAAGGTGTTGGCGTTCGGGAAGACCGCGGAGGAAATTGCGGCGGAGGGAACACCGCCGGAGTTGGTGCCGCACAAGGTGATGCCAGGTAACCGTCCCACCACCACCATCTTGGCCAAGGAGCTCACACCGTCGGTGGTCGGGCAGTTGATCGCGCTCTACGAGCATCAAGTATTTGTCGAAGGTGCTGTGTGGGGTCTCAATCCGTTCGATCAGTGGGGCGTCGAACTCGGCAAGACTCAGGCTTTGGAGTTGGGGCCTGCACTCTCGTCGGCGGAAGCTCCGAGCGATCTCGGCGATTCCTCGACCGATGCCCTGGTGAACTGGTACCGCACTCAGCGCGGCCGGGCCTGAGCGAGACATTCGAACTGTCAGGCGGCGTCCGGCCCGAACCAATTCTCGGTGGTATACACACGCCCGGACCGGTCCACCAGCCTGGCTCGAAGCTCTTGTTGCTCAACCCATTTGATCGCACTGATCCCCCGCGTCAGTGCTGCCCGGCTGGCGGCGTACGCCCACACCGCGTCGTCGGCAATCACCGACACCTGCGCCCATTCGGTTGACGGACGATCCTGGTGCGGTTGCCATGAAGCCGGCTCGGCGGCGTGCGCGGTGGCAATTGCCGTCCCGTTGGCCAGTTCGACGTCCTCGCCGCCCGGAACCGGAATCTGCCAACCGCCGGCCGGAGCGTGCCCCGCAGTGGCAAGTACGTCGCCGATCCGCACCGCAACACCACATTGCAGCTCTGCCGCAACAGTTTGCGCGGCTCGATCCACGGTGTCCGCCTTCGCCACTCCGGTGATGTCGAAGGAAGCTCCCCACGGCGCGTACACGACGTCGCCGTCGAGTTGCACGTCCTCGAAGGTGGGCGTCGGGTGGACGGGCGGAATCGAGTCGTCCTCCGAGAAGTTGTCGGCGAGCGGGTTCACCTCGCCGGCTGTCATACGTGCCGCCCACAGCGCCGAACGCAACAGCGACGACATCCGGCGGGTCACTTTCACCGGCGTCCCCTGGGCGAGATTGACGGCATGAATTTCGGCGTCGCCGCGCCCGAGATCGCAGAGCGCTTCGGTGTCCTCGATGGCGGCGGCGATCAGCGCGTGCGCTGTGGGCAGCGCAGCACCCTCCGTGACATCCACCTCGATGGCGGAATCCCACATCGCCCACTTCTCGACACTGACCATGTCAGCCTGCCTTCCGACCACGCCGGCCCTTCGTACCACGCGGCGTAACAACCAGTATGCGCCGATTCGCAGGTGTGCCGCCAGAAACCGCAGGTCCACTACGTGCCCGGCTTACACTGCTGAGGTGGGAGTTCGTTTGAGTGTCGTCGACGAGATGTTTCTGTGGACCCACCGAGGTCTCGGCTTGCCGATCGTGATGCAGGGGGTGTGGCGCACCGACAGCGTCGTCGATCCGGGTGAGCTCGAGCAGTTGTGTGTACGCGTGGCCTGCGGGCCGCTCGGCCGGCGCGTGCGCAGGCCCCGAATTCCTGGGGCCCGGCCCGAATTTGTCGCCAACTCGCGCTACTACCCTCTGAGCGTCCGTTCGGAACCCATCGCCGCCGACGCGGTGGTCGAGTGGGCCGACGATGCGGCCCTGGTGTCGGTCGATCCCGAACGAGGGCCGGGGTGGCGCATCGCCGCGACCTACGATTCCAGTGGCGGAACCGTCGTCTCCGTAACGTGTTCTCATGTCCTTGCCGACGCCCGCGGATTGATCGGCGCTCTGCGCGACGCGATGCAGCACAAAGCTTCACCGCCCAGCGATCACACTGGTCGGTCGGATATCGCTGACGCGCTGTCGACGGTGGGTCGGGTTCTGCGCGGAACCTCCCGTGCTGTCGGCGGATTGATCGTCAGTCCGGCGCGCAGAGCCGAGCTCCGCGGATTCACTACGCCCGCAGCCCCTCGCCGTTCAGCACGACAGACGGTAACCACCGCGATCCTGGAAGTGGATCGGGCGCAATGGGATGACGTCGCAGCGTCTTCCGGAGGCACTCCCAACAGCTTGTTCCTGGCTTGTGTCGGCGAGCTCGCCCGGGCCGAGAACAAAACCGCCGCAGTCACGCTCAGCGTTCCGATGAACGTGCGCACTACTGACCAGAGGGACAACTTCGTCGGCAGTGACAACTCCGTCGATAATGCAGTGGCGATGGTCGCCATCCCTCTTACTCCCTCGACAACTCTCGCCCAGATTCGCAGATTGTGCCGCGACGCATTCGAGGCTCCGCCGATGTCGAGCCCGGCCGGCTTCCCGGCTGAACTACTGCAGGTCGTCCCGGATCGCGTAGCGCATCGCCTTGCCGACGGACCTGGTCAGCGAGATGCCTTGTGCTCCAATATCGGTACGGTCGACATCGATCAGTTCGAGGGGCATCGAACGAGCGGGCTTGCCCTCCGCGCAGTGCATCCTGGTGCGAGCGCCGCCCAACTGGACAGCACATCAACTCGCGTCTCCGGTTACCTCAGTCGCAACAACGCCACCTACACCTTGTCGCTGGTGAGCTTCGAATCGGCCGACAATCAGGCACTGCGCACGCTGGCCTGCAACACGCTCGAAAAATTCGGCATTTCCGCTCGCTCCTGGTAACCCTCATTCCCCTTCGAGCGAACACGCCAGTCGAGGCCTTGGGAGGCCCGAAAGGTATGCTCGCACAAGAGACTGGCCAGTAACTTCGTCGAATGGGCTGCATAACAGCACAAATCAGTACAAACCGCCCGGAAGGTACTGATTGAACATTCTGATAACGAACGGTCAGTTCGCGTCGCAAATCACACTGTCTCCAAACGCTTTTACTGCCTGAAAACCCAAATATCCCCAGGTAAAAGCACTCTCATTTCTAAACATCCAATTTCGCGTCGTCTACTATGTGAATCTGCTTTGGATAACTATGCAATCGCAGAAATATGCAGCACGTTGTGGCGCACCCGTCACGAGCGATGGGAGGAACCGTGGAAATGGGAGGAACCGTGGCAGATTCGTTCCGAGAACGACTGAATGCCCTGTACCCCGTAACGCCTCCCCGACTGACCAATGCGCAAGTTGTAGATGCACTTTCCCGACGTGGCTGTCGAATTTCCACACCGTATCTCTCGCAGTTGCGTAGTGGCGTCCGAACCAACCCGTCGGAGCAGGTAGTGCTGGCACTCGCCGACTTCTTCGGAGTCGACGCCGAGTACTTCTTCGCACCTACTCCTCGCCAGGATCCGGAACTCATCCCCGACGAAGACCGCTCGGTTGCCGAAGAGTTCTACGACAACGAATTGCGTTCCCTCACACGCAAAGCCGTGGATCTGTCCCCGGAGTCGCAGAGCCTCCTTTCCTCGATTGCCGAGAAGCTCAGATCCTCCGAGGGTCTGCCTTCCGTGCCGCCCGACTGCATCACCTACACCGCACCGCCGCCGCGCGACTGATGTCACCTCTGGCGCTGTACTGCGCCAGAGGTGGCACTCACCGGGTCAGTCGCCCCAACAGCGCAGAGGCAGTGACAATTCCCAGCAACGCCGCTCCGATCAGCACTGCGAAGTCGACGGCGTAATTGGTCGGGATCCCGATAAGCAAGCCGCGCAACGCCGATACCTCGTAGCTCAACGGATTGATCCGGCTGAGCCACTGCACCCATCCGGGCATCAGTTCTACCGGATAGAGCGCGTTCGACGCGAAGAACAGCGGCATGGTGATCGCCTGCCCGATTCCCATCAAACGATCGCGCTTGAGGACAATGCCGGCGATCGCAACGGAGAGACAGGCGAAGAACGCTGCTCCGAGCACGACAACAACCACAACCCCAAGCAATTTGATCGGATTCCACGTCATACTCACACCCAGCAACGCCGCGACGATCACGACGACAATGGCTTGCGCAACTGCGCGGATGCCTGCGGCAAACGCCTTCCCGGTGACTAGTGCAGCCCGTGGCGTCGGCGTAACCATCAGTTTGGTGAGCACACCGGCATCACGTTCCCAGATGATCTGGATTCCGTAGAAGATGGCAACGAAGAGCGCCGACTGCGCGATGATTCCCGGGGCCAGAAAATCCAGATACGGCACATCACCGGTGGGGATCGCCCGAATATGGCTGAACGTCTGACCGAAGATGACCAACCAGAGGATCGGTTGGATTGCGCGCGTGACCAATTCGGATCTGTCGTGGCGCAGCTTCTGCACCTCGACCAAACAGAAGGTATAGATTCTCGACAACAGGCGGGCGAACCCGTTGGTAGTGGGATCAGCCCATGCGGCGCGCTGTGCGACGGGTGCTGCGGACATCGCGTAGACCTCCTGACTGGCCGTCGGCAAGTGCGTCACCGGCGACGCTACGAAACACATCTTCGAGTGTGGCGCCCGGACCCAACGATTCGGCCAGTTCACCCGGACTACCGACGGCGCGCAGCTCACCGTGATGCATGAGTGCAACGCGGTCGCACAATTCGTCGGCTTCCTCCATGTAATGCGTCGTCAGCAAAACGGTCATGCCGTACTGCTTCTGCATCTCGGAGACTCTGCGCCACACCGATTCACGGGCAATCGGGTCCAATCCAACGGTCGGTTCGTCGAGAACCAGTAGTGCCGGCCGGTTGACGAGCGCCTGCGCAAGTTCCAATCGCCGGACCATTCCGCCTGAGAAGCCGGCCGCAACCTTCTCCGCGGAGTCGAGAAGATCCACCATCTCGAGGGCTTGGTCGACCCTTTCCCGTCGCTCCGAACGTGGCACGTCGTACAAGCGGGCAAACCAAGTCACGTTCTCTCTCGCAGTCAGCGCGCTCTCGATCGAAAGCTGTTGCGGCACATATCCGAGGTACCTGCGAATAGACATCGCTTCGGTTCGAACCGACCGCCCCAGAATTCGGATATCGCCGTCTTGCAAGGGAAGCAACGTGTTGAGCAGTCGAATTGTGGTGGTCTTTCCCGCTCCGTTCGGTCCCAGCAAACCGAAGCACTCGCCGCGTTCGATAGTCAAGCTGAGGTTCTTCACAGCACGGTTGTCACCGAACCGATAGCTGAGCGAGTCGATCTCGACCGCAGGACCGTCGGTACCGGCGACTTGCGACGCGGCTCGCCTGTTCCACCACTGAAATGCCATCTCACACCTCTTCTCTCGTGTCCGCGACGGCATCATTTTCGGCGTTGTCGACACCCGTTTCCCCGACATCGGCCAGCGCTGCAGCAAGCCGCGACAGCGCCGGAAGTGCTGCTTTGATATGCGCACGGTCCTCGTCACCGAGGCGCGACAGCGCTTGATCGACCGCAATACTGCGACGGTCTCGCCAGTATTCGACACGCTCGCGGGCATCTTCCGACAGGGCGAGTCGCGCCACGCGCCGATCGCTGTTGTCCACAACACGTTCGACGACACCGTCGTCCGACAGCTGCCGCACAAGGGTGGACACCGTATTGGCGGCAACACCGAGTTTGTCGGCCGCCTCCGCGACAGACACTCCGGGATGCCGTCGAAGTAACCGCACCAGCTCGATCTGGGCGCCGGCCAACGGCCGCTCGGCAAACGGACGACCCGACGCCTTCCGGGTACTTCGCCTCAGTTGGCCGAGCACCTCCAGAACGTCATCCGACATCCGGTGACCTGCATCTTTCGAATCCACATTTCAACAATAGCTCTGTAACAGAGGTATTGTCTACGGGTCCCCGTCACACGGCGGTCAGGGCAAATTCCGGTCCACGAGACGAGTTTCCGAAACCTCCGGCTCGGGTATCCCCACTGCCGGTACCGTCAACCCCGAACGGAGCGATCATGCGCAGACAGTGGCTGTTCGCGATTGTCGCCAGTGCCGCACTAGCCGCGTCCGGCTGTTCGTACGACGCGACCGACTCCGGCACCGATGCCGACAACGTCACCGCGAGGCCGACGTCGCTGTCGCCGCCTGCTGCTGCCGGTGCGGTGCTGCTGAAGACTGCCGACTCCCCACTGGGAACAATTACCGTCGACGGCGAAGGCATGACCGTCTACATCTACGACCCGGACGAAGAGCACCCGACCGGCGATTCGTGCGACGAGAGTTGCCTCCGGTATTGGCCTGCCGTCACGTCTGTCACCGATTCCCCGGTGACGGAAGGGATCAACGCGGCGATCGGTACGGTACCGGGTCCTGAAGGTTCGTTCCAAGTGACGGTCAACGGCAAGCCCGTCTACCGATACCTGGACGACCAGGTGCCCGGCGACATGTCAGGGCAGTCCATCGGCAGTCTGTGGTTCATGATCGACGAATTCGGAAATCCCGTCTTCGCCACGGAGTAGTCCGCTCAGTTGTACGGCTGCCGTGCGGTTTCCGGATCACCGAAGGTGATCGCGCGTTCCCGGCGAGTCTTCGACGCGAGGGTCACTCCCCAGTTGAGTGCCGTGCTGACGCGGTTGCGGAAACCCGCAAGGAACGCGATGTGTATGACTCCCCACGACACCCAACCCAGGAAGCCGGACATTCGAATCGGTCCGGCCTGCAATAGTGCGTGACGACGCGAAATGTAGGCGGCAGTACCGAGATCGCGGTACTTGAAGGGCTTTCCGTTCGGTCGGCCGTCGTCGACGCGGGCGCTGATCTGCGCCCCGGCGTAGCGCCCACCCTGCATGGCCACTTCGGCGACACCGGGTAACTTGTCCCGGGACATGAGGTCTCCCACGACCCAGATGTTCGGGTGTCCTGGCACGGTCAGGTCGGCTTCGACTTCGATGCGGCCGCCGCCGACCTGTTTGACTCCGAGCGCGTCGGCGAGCGCTTCGGCAAACGGAACTGCCTCGACGCCGGCGGTCCACAGAATGGTCCGGGTCTCGTAGCGCTGCTTCGCTTTTGTCTTCTTGTCTGTGGTCTCGATCTCGGTTTCGCTCACGTCGGTGACATGTACCCCGAGGTGCGTTTCGACGCCGATCTTCTCGAGGGTGCGCGCGGCGGCCGCGGAGAGCGACTTGCTGAACGACGGCAGCACTCGATCGTCACCGTGGAAGAGGAGTACCCGCGCCTCGTCCGGGTCGATCGATCTGAATTCGTTGGTGAGCGCGTGCATCGCCAATTCACGTATCTGTCCGGCGATCTCGACACCGGTCGGTCCGCCGCCGGCTACCGCGAACGTCAACCACGGACGCCGTTCCTCGACGGTGGGGAGGGATTCGGCCATCTCGAACGCAGCGATCAGACTGCGGCGGATGGCAAGAGCGTCGTCCAGTGTTTTCATACCGGGCGCCCACTCGATGAAATCGTCCTGGCCGTGGTACGACTGCCGCATCCCGGCTGCCACGATCAGATAGTCGTAAGGCAGGTCGAATGTCGAACCGTCGAACCGGCTTGCGGTCAGCAATCGAGCTTCGGCGTCGAGGGATTTTGCCTCGCCCAGAACTACATTGGTGTTCTTCTGGTCTTCCAGAAGATGCCGAAGTGGGCTGGCGATCTGCCCTTCGGAAAGGAGACCCGTCGCGCACTGGTAGAGCAGTGGCTGAAACACGTGGCTGGTGCCGCGATCGATCAGAACTACTTCGACGTCGGCTTTCTTCAACTTCTTGGCTGCGTAGAGTCCGCCGAATCCGCCGCCGACAATGACAACGCGAGGCTTGCCGTTCGACTCGTGGATGCTCATCAGACGAACCTCGCCGTCACGGAGTTGGGCAGAAACCGCAGTGCGGCATCGATTCCTTGCCATTTGAGTCCGGGAAGCGCCGCCCGGGTGACTTCTTTTTCGATTGCCTGAACCATTGCGTCTACGCCCTCGTCGAGTTCAGCCATCAACGAAGAACTGTCACCGGCGCTCGCCGACATGTCCGTCTTGATAAAGCCTGGTAGCAGGGTGGTCACTCGAATTGGCGTGCGCGCCAATTCGATACTGAGAGCCTCGCCGAGCGCGGCCACCCCGGCTTTGCTCGCTGAATATGCGGCTTTGGTGCCGGGAAGCCCTCGATCTGCACTGATCGAGGACACCAGAACAAGATGCCCGGCGTTGTGCCCTCGGAAGATCTCGAGCGCGGCCTCGCACTGTGAGAGCGCACCGACAAAATTTGTCTGCGCTGTCGCAAGATTCGCGTATGCCTTGCCGGTACCGATCTTGGCGCCTTTACCCAGACCGGCATTGACGATGACCCGATCGAGTCCACCGAGTTCGTCACGAAGTTCACCGAACACCCGGACGACGGAATCATGTTCGGTGACGTCGAGCCCGGCCACCGCCACCGTGATGGTCGGATGCTCGGCAAGTAGTTGCTCGCGGAGGGTGTCGAGACGATCGGTTCTCCTGGCGCACAGAGCCAGATCGCGTCCCCGAGCCGCAAACCTTCGTGCCATTTCTTCGCCGAGACCCGAGCTTGCGCCGGTGATCAGAATCTTCTGCCGCGTCATGGCTGACACTGTATCCATCACAGGGTCATTACACCGGACTGTCAGTCGACAAACCGGTTACCCTGCACATCATCACCTGATCGGCATACCGTAGAGCAATGACCGAAGAATTCGATGTCATAGTCATCGGCGGCGGACCGGCAGGCGAAAATGCGGCGGCATACGCGATAGCCGGAAGCACCCGTACCGCTGCCATCGTGGAGCACGAACTTGTCGGCGGTGAATGCTCGTATTGGGCATGTATGCCGAGTAAGGCGCTGCTGAGGCCAGGGCAGGTTCTCGACGACGCGGACGCGTTGCCAGGCGTGTCCGCCGGGCCGCCCGACATCGAGGCGATCTTGGCTCGACGCGACTCCTTCACCCACAACCACGACGATTCCTCACAGGTCGAGTGGGCCGAGTCCACCGGTATCGACGTGATCCGCGGCCACGGCGCTCTGGACGGCGAGCGGACCGTTGTTGTCGACGGCACCCGCAGACTCTTCGCCCGCCAGGCCGTCGTACTTGCCGCCGGAACCACCGCGTCAGTGCCGGACACGCCGGGGCTGCGAGATGCTCTCCCCTGGACGTCGCGCGATGCCACCAATCTCCATGAGGTTCCGCGGCGTGTTGCGGTCATCGGTGGTGGCGTCGTGGCATCGGAGTGCGCGACGTGGTTGTTGTCCTTCGGCGCCGAAGTGACGTTACTGGTGCGCGGCAGCGCAGTTCTGAAGTCTGCCGAGCCGTTTGCCGGCGAGATGGTGGCACGTCATCTCTCGAAGCGCGGAGCCGACGTGCGCTTCGGGACTACCGTCCATTCAGTCTCGAGGCCCGACGCTCGGGATACGGGTGAAGGAAACATTCACGGTGGACCGGTCACCATCGAGACCTCTTCCGGCGTGATCGAAGTCGACGAACTGATTGTTGCCGCTGGTCGTGCGCCGACGTCGACGCACCTGGGTCTGTCGTCGATCGGTCTGACGGATGGCGCATACGTGCCGACGGACGACCATCTGTGCGCGCAGGGCGAATGGCTCTATGCCGTGGGTGATATCAACGGCCGGTCGCCACTGACCCATATGGGCAAGTACCAGGCGCGGGTGTGCGGCGACGTGATCGCCGCGCGTGCAGCGAGTCGCGCATTGGTCGATCCACGTTTCATCGCGTCCGCTGACAACGGCCGTGTCCCCCAGGTGGTGTTCACGTCGCCCGAAGCAGCGTGGGTGGGACGCACCGAAAAGCAGGCCAGGGCAGACGGTATCGACGTCGAGGTCGTGGAGATCGACATTGCCGTCGCAGGATCGTCGCTGCTCCGTGACAATTACGAAGGCCGCGCGAAACTGGTGATCGACCGCGGTGCCGACATCATCGTCGGGGCGACATTCGTCGGTCCTGATGTCTCGGAATTGCTCCACGCAGCAACAATTGCCGTAGTCGGTGCAGTCCCTCTCGACACGTTGTGGCATGCGGTGCCGTCATATCCGACGGTCAGCGAAATCTGGCTCAGGTTGTTGGAGGCACTGCGGTAATCGAGGGCAAAAGTTACGTATAGTCGCGACCATGGCGGCAGACGCACCGATGAATTCAGGTCTCCTCGTAAACACGTCCGACGGAGCATTACGCGGCACGCGCGTAGGCAAACTTCGTGCTTGGCGAGGGATTCCTTACGCGCGTCCGCCGGTCGGAGCTTTGCGGTTGCAGGCGCCGCGACCCGTGCGACCGTGGCGCGGTGAGCGGAACGCGTCGGCATTCGGCGACGCGTCGGTCCAGAACAAGAAGGGCTTGGCGCTGGCTCCCGGGAAGTATCAGCCCAGCAGCGAAGACTGCCTCACGCTCAATGTTCTTGCCCCGGAGTACCCCAGCCGCGAACCCCTGCCGGTCATGGTGTTCATCCACGGGGGCGCCAACACCATCGGAACCTCTGCGACGGGCATCTATTCCGGTCGCTCACTCGTCACGCGCGGCAACATCGTGTACGTGTCGATCAATTACCGACTCGGTGCGTTAGGTTTCTTGGATTTCACCGAATTCTCCACGCCTCGACATCATTTCGACGCCAACCTCGGGCTTCGCGATCAAGTGGCCGCGCTGCAATGGGTGCAGCGGAACATCGCGGCGTTCGGCGGCGACCCCGATCGAGTGACGGTCTTCGGCGAATCAGCGGGCGCCACTGGCGTCACCACTCTGCTGGCAACGCCGGCAGCCAAGGGACTGTTCACAGCCGCCATCGCCGAAAGCCCCGCACCGGATCTGGTTGCCAACCAGGGACTCTCACGCGAATGGGGTAGGCGATTCATCGATATTCTGGGCTCAGACGCCGCCCCGGACGAGGCCCTGCGCCTGACTTCTGCTCGTGAATTAGGCCGTGCCGGAGCGCGGCTGGGAGCCGAAGCTCTTGCTGCCACACCAGGACTCCATCCGTTCGGGCCCAGCATCGACGGAGATTTCCTCCCCCTCGCACCGACGGAAGCATGCAGCCGCGGCCTGGCGCATCGGGTTCCGCTGATCATCGGTACGAACAAGCGGGAGGGCACGCTCTTCCCCAAGTTCCTCGACGGACTCCCGACCACTCCCGCGCGCATCGAGAGGATGTTCACCCTCACCGATCCCGCGGCCGGAAACCGAATCCTTGCAACGTATCCGGGCTACCCGAGCACCGACACTGCCATCGACATCGGCGCCGACACAACCTTCTGGCATCCGTCGTTGGAGTTGGCGCAAGCGCACGCGCAGTACGCACCCACGTACTCCTACCGCTTCGACTTTGCGCCGCCTTTGATGCGATGGGTCGGCCTCGACGCCACTCATGGACTCGAGATGTTCGCGGTATTCGGTATCGGCCAGAGCGCCGTCGGCCGTGGCCTCACACTTCCCGGTGGCCGACAAGGACTCCGCGCCGTCACAGATGCGATGCAAGGACATTGGCTGCACTTCGCGAAGCACGCATCACCGCGAAGTGACTGGCCGAGTTACGACGCTGTGCGTCGCACGATGATCTTCGACGCAACCCCTCGCGTGGAGACCGATCCACGGGCCGAGCAGCGACGGGCTTGGGCCGGCTATGCGGGCTACCGCAACTACACCCCACATCAGGTTTCCTCGTGACCGACGATCTCGAAGTAGCACTCGATTCGGGAAAGATCAGGGGCCGATACCTCGACACCCGCGCCGGACGGCTCCGCACGTGGCGAGGCATTCCCTACGCTGCTCCTCCGATCGGACCGGCGCGGTTTCTCGCTCCGCAACCGGTTGCGCCGTGGTCAGGAATCTTGTCGGCCACCGAGTTCGGTTCACCGGCACCACAACGCAAGAGCACCGACAACGAATCGTGCCTGTTCGTGAATGTGGTTGCTCCGAACTCGTCGTCTACTGAACCCCTCCCGGTGATGGTGTTCATTCACGGTGGTGCGTACAACGGCGGAAACCCATCGGCGCCGATGTACTGGGGAACGTCGTTGGTCGCACGCGGCGGCGTCATCTACGTCTCCGTCCAGTACCGCCTCGGTGCGCTCGGCTACCTCGATTTCAGCGAATTCTCCACTGCAGAGCAATCGTTCGACTCCAATATCGGGCTGCGTGATCAGATCGCGGCACTGGAATGGGTCCAGCGAAACAGTGCAGCATTCGGCGGCGACCCCGCTAATGTCACCGTCTTCGGTGAATCCTCCGGCGCAAATGCCGTCACCACCTTGATGACAGCACCGTCTGCTCGAGGGTTGTTTGCCCGCGCTATCGCGCAAAGCCCGCCAGCGGCTTCGGCATACGGGAAGGAACGCGCCCACCGATGGTCACGCGAGTTCCTCGACATTGCCGGAGCCCCGACCAAGACACCGGCGGCCTGGTTACGACATGCACCGGTGCACCGACTGGTCGAGGTCGGCGACGAACTTGTGCGTCGCGGCGCCGACGAAGAACCCGGCACCCGTGCCTTCGCCCCGGTTGTGGGCGACGACGTCCTCCCCGAACACCCGCTGGACATATTTGCCGCCGGCAAATCTCATCCCGTTCCACTGATGCTCGGCTCGAATCTTCACGAGGGCAGAATCTTTCCACGATTCCTCAACATTCTCCCCACCGATCCTGCCCGCATCGAGAAGATGTTTTCGCACGTATCGGCCGACGTGAAGAACCGCGCACTCGCCGCCTATCCGACGTACCCGCACCGCTACGCCGCCGCAGATATAGGCGGCGACATCACATTCTGGGAACCGATGGTCCTGTGCGCACAAGGACATTGCGACGTGGCTCCCACGTACAGCTACCGCTACGATTTTGCGCCGCGCGTCCTCACTCTTGTCGGGTTGGGCGCAACACACGCCACGGAACTCTTTGCCGTCTTCGGCCGATCGGACGCCCTCACCGGAGCGCTGACTGCGATCGGCGGGCGCCGGTCCCTGGCCACAGTCACCACAGCGATGCAAGAACATTGGATCAACTTCGCGAAAACCGGTAGCCCCGGCCCGGAGTGGCCCGTGTACACGGGCGCGCAGCGGCGAACCATGATCTTCGATCGCACCTGCCGGGTGGAGAGCGATCCCCTCGGCGACCGTCGAAGAGCCTGGATCGGGTACGAGCACCGACGCTGATGTCAGGCAAGATGAACAGACACCAAGAACGAAGGGGTTCCCATGTCCGAGCGTCCACGCACCATCGCCATCACCGGCGCTACTGGCCATATCGGTGGTGAGGTCGCTCGCATCCTCACCGACGCCGGCATGCCACTGAGGCTGATTGCGCGTTCGGTGAGCCGACTCCCCCAGTTACCCGGAACAGAGACGGCGGAAGCCTCCTTCTCCGATCGCGATCGCGCCGCCGCGGCTCTCACCGACATCGATATCGTGTTCATGGTCTCGGCCGCGGAGAGCGCCGACCGTGTAGATCAGCACCGCACCTTCATCGACGCTGCTGCCTCGGCGGGCGTGCGCCATATCGTCTACACCTCGTACCTCGGCGCAGCACCGGACGCCACCTTCACGTTGGCCCGCGATCACTGGGCCACCGAGCAGCATATCCGTTCCACCGGAATGTCTTTCACCTTTCTCCGAGACAGCGCCTATCTCGACTTCCTTCCCGCGCTTGCCGGCGCTGACGGTGTCATCCGGGGCCCGGCGGGCAATGGTGCTGTCGGTGCGGTTGCTCGATCGGACATCGCCCGAGTCGCTGCGGCGGTACTCACGGACCCCGATTCGCACGTCGGTCGAACTTACGACCTCACCGGTCGGGAGGCACTGACTCTGGCGGAAGTAGCCGCGATCATCACCGACGTCACCGGACGTGAGACCGTTTATCACGAAGAAACCATCGAGGAGGCTTACGCTTCCCGCGCGTCGTACAACGCACCGGACTGGGAAGTTGATGCCTGGGTGTCCACCTATACCGCCATCGCCAGCGGAGAACTCGCCGTCATCAGCACGGCGGTGCAAGACATCACCGGACGCCCGCCGTTGACGCTGCGCGAACTCCTCAGCACCAACGAAACCGGTACCGACGCCTGATGCCACCCCGCAAGCGAACTGCAACCACTCGAAAACCAGCCACACGAAAGACTGCGATACGAAAGACTGCGATACGAAAGACGACAACACGAAAGACGGCAACAACTCCGGACGTTCCCACCGCAGGTCCGGGTGAACGTGTCTGGCTTCTCGACGTCCCATTCCGGACTGCGGCGCCGGGCGCGCAGTTTGTGAAGAAATGGAAGAGCTATGCCTGGGTGGGCAGCCAACTTCCCACCGAACTTCTGCCGTTCAAAGCACTCCCCTTTTCCTACCAGCAGTGGGTAGAGGACGACATCAATGGCGACGCCGGGGAACGTCCGACTTCGGCACCTAAAATACCTAGGCCTGAACAGGTTTCGGGAGCCGCTGCTGTGGTCGACGCCGCACGCGCCGGCCGACGCGGTTTCTTGTTGGCCGACAACGCAGGTCTAGGCAAGACGCTCATTGCCATCATGGCAGCCAAGGTTATTTCCGAGGACCGCGGTGAATCCAGCATCCTTGTCCTCGTCGACCGACCAGCTCAGATCACCATCCCGCATTGGCGGTACTCCATCGCTTCCGTCGGCGACGGCGGATTCCGTTGGCTGATCATGTCTCCCGATCAATTGAAGAAGCTCATCGCCCGCAACGGCCGCCCCAAGTACACCTTCGGGGTCGTCATAGCCGACGAAGCCCAGCTGTACAGCAACGACACTCAACGCACGGCGGCGTTCGAGAAGGTTGCCCGCTTCCCCAACAGCCACGATCAATCCCCGTTTGTCCTGTCGGTGACCGCCACCCCTGGCCACACTCCCGCCGATCAGCGTTATCTCGCACCACTTTTCGCTCAGCTACACAACGAGCCTTCGGAGTACTGGTCGGACCTTGGTGCCAGGCTGCTCGAATCAGGCCTCCCTCTGGACAAGTCGTACGGCAAGTGGACCTGGAGCGCCGAAGCAAAGGAATCACCGGCACTACAGGCGAGCGCTTTAGAGACGGTGCGAGGATGGTTGTCGAACAGTAAGCCGCCGTTGATGATTCATCGACCCACTCCATGGGGTCCGGTACCACTGGACGGTATGCCGATCGACCTCACACCTGCACAACGCGCCGAATACGAGACGGAGTGGGCCGAGTACGCCTACGAAATGGGATTGGCCCGCAAAAGCCGCAACATTGCTCGCGGTCGCGCCCTGGTCCTCCGATACCGGCAGAAGGCGGGCATGATCCGCGCCGAATCCACCGCTCAGTGGGCGCAAGCTCAGGTCAAGGCCGGCAAGCAGGTGCTGGTTGCCGTCGAATTCGTGTCCACTGCGGGCGATCCCCTCGTCGAGATGATCGAAGACTCCGGCATATCTGTTGCCAAAATTTTTGGTGCCGTGACGGACAAGGAGCATCAACGCCTTCGCTTCCAACGCGGCGAAGCCCCGGTTGTCGTTTTCAACGTCACGACGTCCATCTCACTGCATGCCAACGAGGCACTACCCGACGGTACTCATGCGTCACCACTGCCTCGCACCGGGATCTTCCATCAACCCCGCTACTCCGGTATCGCTGCCGAGCAGACTTTTGGTAGATCGCACCGCGACTACCAAACGTGCCCGTGGCTCATCCCTTTTGGAGTCGGAACCAAGGAAGAGGATGTTGCAACAACCATGCTGCGTAATCTTCAATCGGTGACTGGATTGAAGGGTGGAGACCAGTCAGGTCTGCGCAGTCTGGCCGAACTCCTCGGAGTTGAATGGCTCGAACCTGATGTCCTCACTGCTGAGCGCTAGGCGTACTCGGTCACGCTGTTACCCGCAACCGTTGCTGTCCGGCCCATCTGAGGGGCACCATCGAGGTATGACCAAATATCTCATTTCTTTCCCGAGCAAAGCCCTGGTGCTCACCGACGAGGAGTTCCCGATCGTATCGGCCGAATCCCGCGCTGTGATCGAGGAGGCGAAGGTTGCCGGCGTTTATGTCTTCGGCGGCGGGATCAACGAGGAAGTCGATACTGTACTTGTTTCCGCCGACGGATCGGTGAGCACTGAGATCTATCCGGGCAGCGAACTCAATGGCGGGTTCACCGTTTTGGAGCTGCCGACGCGCGAGGACGCCGTCGAGTGGGCGCGGAAGATCGCGGTGGCCTGCCGTTGTTCGCAGGAGCTTCGCGAGTTCATGTACGACCCAGCCAGCTAGTCCTGGTTCAGTCTCGGTGGACGGGGCCTTGACGGGTGGTGGAGCGACAACGTCGCTGTTTCGGGTCGATCGCCGACGGTGGGATGAACCACGGTTTGTGATCGGAACCCATCTTGATTTCCCAGATTCCACGGAACCCACTGGTGCTGTGCATCAATGTGTGGTGGCCCCGACATAACAAAGCGAGGTTGTCCATCACCGTCAAACCGCCCGTCGACCACGGTTTTATATGGTGCGCGTCGCACCACGCCGGTACCGCATCACAGTTCGGGAAGGCACAGCCTTTATCTCGGGCAATCAACGCGATGCGTTGCTCGGCTGTGACGAGACGCTTGAGCGGTGTCGCATCCAGGGGCGCGCCGTTACCGTCCATCAACACGGTCGAGAGCATGCAGTCACACGCGAGCATCCGGGTTTTGCTGACACTGAGCGGGCCCATCCACGGCATGTAGCCGACGTCGAGATCCTCGAATCCCGGCTCGCTGTCGTCGAATTCTTCTTCGTCGATCGATGCGGCATCGCTGCGCATACTGGCGCATTCGCGATGCTCGGCAAGGTCTTTCGCGGTGATGTGCACATTCACATGCGGACGCTGACCGCCGTCAATCCCGGTGGAAGCGTTGTCGAGATAGCGGCGGATGAGTTCGGTGAACGCGTCGGCGGTGCGTTTCGCTGCCGACCGTTGATCCGGGGTCCCGTCTGCGGCGGGTTTCGGCATCGACAACCCCGACAGCGCAGATAACAGCATCTCGCCGGTGAGTGCGTCGAAATCGCCCTTGATCACGACCCGACCGTTCAGCGTCGGTGCGATCCGTAGCGCGTTGAGATCGTCGTCCTCGCCGGGCGGGGGTTCGTCGGATTCGAAGATCCGCTCCAGAACAGCGATCGCATACCGCACCTTGACAGTCGTAGCTTCTACTCCGGATGCGGCGGCGAGAAGGGTTTTCAGGCTTGGTGTTAAAGCGATGTCCGGCATCCCTTTTGGTGGGGATTCACAGAACGCGGCGATCAACGCCGCATGGTCAAGCGAGAGGTCGCCAGCCTCGAACTGCGCAGCAATATCGGGGAATACCCGCAGTGCAGCACCGAGAGCGGCGATCTTGTTGCCGGCTGAGTTCTGCAGCATCGTATTCGCTGCCAACCACCGGCCCACACCGCGGTAACAGAGCACTTGTTCGTCTGGATTGAGTGCCAGCTCGTCGACCGCGGCCACCCGAATCGCTTCCAACCGAAGAATTTCCGCCGACACCGACGCGGCAACATCCCGAACCTCGGACGGACGCAACCGCCACAACCTGCCGCGCACACCCACAGCCGAACCGGCTACAACATCCCCCACCGCAATAGAATCAAAAATCGTCGTCATCAAGGCCTCCCCACCCGTGACCTAAATTATACTCGAACATCCATTCGGGTCAAGATCTACTTGGGAATTGCTGTTCGCAATTCTCTTGCAGAAGAACGCTTTTCCTTGTGCATCGTTCCGGTAGCGCCAAATATCGGCGAAGTGTCAGAACATCGCGGACACTTTCATGTGTCAGGACATCCCGGACGGTTTCGCGATGTCCAAGATCGGCGGATGCGGTTCACCGAGGCCTGAGTGGAGGAGTTGACACCGCGCCCCACAGCCGCCAATTTCTCAACTCGCGAATATCGTAAGGTGCCGGCGATGTCCTGACACATCACACAACCACGGACGGCCGACAAAGGCGCACAGTGCTGCTCACGCCGCGCTGGCCGGAACAGCCGACGGCGCGGAGCCAACACTCTCCAAGCGCCGGTCGACGATCCACACCACTACCGTGGCGACGGAGAATGCCAGGCCCGCGACACACACCCCCGACCATCCGTACTCCTTCCAGACAACCGACCCCACGGCCGATCCCACGGCAGCACCGACGAAGTAGGTGGTCATGTAGACGGAATTGACGCGTGACCGAGCTTCCGGAATGAGTGCGTAGATGATGTTCTGGTTGCTGACGTGCACCCCTTGCAGCGCAAGGTCGGCGAGCAGGAAGGCAACGAGGAACCATACGAGGTGCGTCCCACCGAAAGCAAAAGGTAACCAGCACAACAGAAGGACGACCAAGGCGCCACCGGTGGCCAGCTGGGTCTTGCCGCGATCAGCCAGACGCCCGGCGACTGTGGCCATCGACGCTCCCGCCACGCCGAGTAGTCCAACCAGGCCAATTTGTGTGTCGTTGTAACCGAACTCGCCGGCCAGCAGAAATGCCATGGTAGTGAAGACCGTACTGACGGCAGCAAAGGTGAGACCGCCCATGGCTGCGCGAGTTCGCAACCGCGGCAGTGTTTTTGCCAGGCTCCCCAGTGAACGCAGGGTCGCGAGGTAGCTCACCTTCGGACGCGGACCACCATCCGCCGGTAGCGAGCGCCACAGGGCAACAGCCATCACCACCATCAGAACCGCCGCCACCTTGTACACCGTCGACCATCCGCCCAGCCCGGAGAGCAGGCCTGCAACACTGCGTGCCAACAGAATTCCGATCAGGAGGCCACTCATGATCGTGCCGACCACCTGACCGGATCGCTGTGGTTCCGCGAGTGATGCGGCAAACGGAATGAGAACTTGCGCGGCAACCGAAAAGACTCCGGCAACTGCAATTCCCACGGCCAGGGTGGCGAAGTTCGGAGCAAAGCCGCTGACCGCTTGCCCGAGCGCCGCCAGAAGCATCAGGCCAACTGTCAGCTTGCGTCGGTCGACTATGTCACCTACCGGCACCAGGAGCACCAAGCCGAGTGCGTACGACACCTGCGCGATGGTCACCGTCGTAGCCGCCGTCGACGCCGATACGTTCAAATATTCTGCAATGGAATCAAGAAGCGGTTGGTTGAAGTAGTTGCCACCCGCGCACAGGCCCGTTGCCGCCGCCATGAGCAGCACTATCGGTAGTCCGAGCCGTGGACGTGTGTCGTGAGAAATCATGGTTCAAGCATGAACTGCTACCCCGTCCCAGTCCAATAGATAGATACGCACGATCTATCGTGAAAACAGATAGTTTGGTGGCATGGAACTCCGGCACATCCGCTACGCACTCGCCGTTGCCGAGGACAGGCATTTCAGCCAAGCCGCACTTCGGCTCCACGTGTCACAGTCTGCACTGAGCACTCAGATCCGGGATCTCGAACGCGAGCTCGGCGTCGAACTGTTTCAGCGGAACAGTCGCAATGTCGGGCTGACCGAGGCGGGCGAAGTGTTCGTCTCGCGGGCCCGAGACGTACTCGGAGCGGTGTCGCGACTGGTCAGCGACGTTTCCGGAACGGACGGCGAGCAGGTTCGACTCACTGTCGGTGTCATTTCCTCAGCGGGTCGCGTCGATGTCGGTAAGGCGCTGGCAATGCTGACGCAGCGCCACCCCGGTATCGATGTGACGGTGCGCCCCTATGGCAGTGAAGTGGTCATCGACGGTGTTCGATCGGGGGCTATCGACGTCGGGATTGTGGGGTTGGCGCCTGGCCGACTGCCCAAGACGTTCTCGGCCGCGCCGCTGTGGAGCGAGTCGACCGCCGCGTTTGTTCCCGACGGTCACCGTTTCAGCGCAATGCCGTCCATCCGACTCGACGATCTCAGGGACGTTCCGCTCGTGGACTTCGCGTCGGGCAGCGAGGCCCGCGTCCAAACCGATCGGGCGTTTGCCGAATCGCGGGTTCCTCGGGGACGCACCTACGAAGCAAATTCCGTCGACCTCATCTGTTCTCTGACAGTCAACGGTTTGGGCGTCGGCTTGCTGCCGCAGTCGATGAGCGTCGAGCATCCGGAATTGGTCTGTGTTCCGATTGCCGATGCGCCGCATCGGGTGGTCCAGGCGATTACCGAGCCATCGCATTCATCGTCACTGGCCCGGGAGTTCGTCTCACTCCTCTCCGATCAGTTCACTACTTGAGTAGACGCGACATTCGCCTGTCTGCCAAAGGTTTTCCACCCGTCTGGCACGTTGCGCAGTATTGGAAAGATCGCTCCGCGAACGACACTTCGCGCACGACGTCGCCGCACACCGGGCAGGGCAATCCGGTGCGGGCGTGGACCCGCATTCCCGATCGCTTCTCACCCTTCAGCCGCGCTGCGTCCTGACCCACCGATCGCTCGACCGCATCGGCCAGCACCGTCCGCATAGCGTCGTACAGCGTCGTTATCTGTTCTGCAGTAAGACGAGACGACGTCGCAAACGGGGAAAGCCGTGCTGTGTGCAAGATTTCGTCGGAATAAGCATTTCCGACGCCGGCAAGGAGAGACTGGTCGACTATCGCATTCTTGATCCGGGCGGAGGTACCACCAAGAATCTCGGCAAATTCCGCTTCGGTGACAGCCATCGCGTCGGGTCCGAGACGAGCGATCCCCGGCACCTCCGACGGATCGGACACTACCCACACCGCCAGGCGTTTTTTCGTACCGGCTTCGGTGAGATCACAAGCGGGAGTGAGGCCTTCCGGTGTGAAGAAATGGACTCGAAGTGCCAACGGCCCCTTGCCCGGTTTCAGTGGTGCCGACGACGGATTGTCCTGCCACCGCATCCATCCCGCTCGCGAAAGGTGAGTGACGAGCCATAGCCCGTCGCAGTCCAGTGCAAGATGTTTGCCGAATCGGGCCGCGCCGGTCACGTCGCGACCCTGCAATGCCGTGATCGGCGGATCGAAGGTCTTGAGCACGCTCAGCGCTGCAATGTCGATGCGGCCGACCACGGCGCCCACCGCGTGTTCGCGGAGGAATCCCGCCAGCGCTTCTACCTCGGGCAGTTCGGGCATGGCATCACACTAGCGCCGAGAACCGACAAACTCACTGCACATTTCGCAGCACCACTACGGCGTGTTCCTGACGCGCTTTTGCCGCGTACATTGCCTGATCCGCACTTCGGAGGAGTTTCCCGTAGACGGCAATCGCATCATCCCGGGATTCGAACGGGCCGGCTGCTGCGACTATTCCGACGCTCAACTCGACAACGGGATGCTCGGGACCGGTGACGGATATGTTTCGCAGGGACTCCTCGAGACTGTCGATTTCCTGATCGTTGCACCGATCCACGAGAACGAACTCGTCACCGCCGATGCGCGCGATCAAAGCCGACGGACCAGCAGACAGAGTCAGTCTCGCGGAAACCTTCTCGATCACAACGTCACCGACGTCGTGCCCGCACTCGTCGTTGATCGTCTTGAATCGATTGATATCAATCGCGGCGACAACCAAATTGGTGGAACGCTCGAATGGCCGATTCAACATCAACCCGACCTCGTCGGCCAACCCTCGCCTGTTCAAGAGTCCGCTCAGCGGGTCGCGCCGCGCTTTCAAAGCATCGGTTCCGAGAATCGAGAACACGAACTGACACGCAAACGGAATGGCGTAGATCGCGGCGCCGACCAACAGCACCATAGCGATCAACGACGGAACGTCGGTGTACTTTTCGGCGTAGGCGATGCGCGCGACGACTCCGATAACCACGACGGACGCCCACAACAGGTGCAGAGTCTGCATGCGCGCGTTATGGAAGAAGGCGATGTATCCGCCGATCACGGAGAACATCACGCTGTGCGCCAATGCTGCGAGTGGATTCGAGTACAGAACCAGCGCAGCGGCAATTCCAATTTCCGAATAGATGACGAACACGTAGGACCAGGCCCGTTCCAAACTGACTCTGGTCGCGAGAATCGCGGCCATCAGCGCCGTCAGGACGATGATCACGAGGTTGGCCGTGCGCTCCCCGCCAGTAGTGGGACCCACGGGACTGAATCTGGTCAAGAACATCACGACGATAACCAGAAGCAGCGAGCTGACCACCAATGTTCTCGATGCGCCGGTCAACCCTTTGTCTGCAAGGTAACGCGTGAAGGACTCGAATTGGTCAGGGCGGCGGTACCAGTCGATGAGCAGAGGGACGACTCGGTGCAGCGCCCCAGACGAAAACGGCCGTTCGGTAGATTTACTACCCGAACGGCTGCCATCGACTGTTGCACCCACCAGAACAGGATAGGCCTGTACGACCTTCCGCTATCCGACAATCGTCACAATTGCGTGTGAGTGACGATAACCCGGTCGCCCCCGGACGCCTTTGCCTGATACATCGCGGCGTCCGCGAGTCGGAACAATCCCGCCAGTTCCACTTGCGAGATATCAGTGGACCGTGAGGTCGACGGAATTGCGATTCCGATGCTGGTCGTCACCACCGGAACGCTGTCGGGCAACCGCATGTGCCGACGCAGATTCTCCTCCAGTTCGAGTTCTGCGCGCTTGCCGATCATGTCGACCAATACGAACTCGTCGCCGCCGAATCTGGAGAACAGAGCGTGATTACTTCCACAGCGACGCAGCCTCACCGCAAACTCGCGAAGCACCATATCGCCCTGTTCGTGTCCGTACGAGTCGTTGACAGTTTTGAAATTGTCGACATCGACGATCACCACGACACAGGACAATCCGCGGGAGTTCACTTCAGCAACCCCCCATTCTTCGACGGACCGCTGTAGTCCTCGTCGATTCAGCAGACCGGTCAGTGGATCCACATCCGAACTCTCGGCGTCCGACCCCAGGATCGACAGCACGAACTGGCTGGCAAAGGGAATGACCACGATGCTCGCGGCAACAACCAACGACAACGCAATTGCCAACGCCGGATCCTCGTAGACGGCCACCTGACGAGCGATGAGCACCAGAATCACGCCGGACAGCACCATGTGCGCCGTCTGTAGTCGCGCATTGTGAAAATACGCGATGTACCCGCCCACCAAAACGAAGACGATGCACTGGATCAAACCGATAAACGGATCGCGGTTCAGAAATACGCCGACCACTACGCCGAGTTCCGCATACGCGACAAACAAGTACGACCACTTACGGGTCAGCGCCGGCAGAAGACTGAACAGCACAATCATCCCGACTGTCCCGGCGATGATCACCGCATTGATGACACTCGTGACCTGGTTGTGGACGCCCGCTTCGCTGAAACGCAGCAACAACATGGCAACCACAACCGCAACACACGACGAGATCACGATCAGGCGCACCGCCACCTCTAGTCCCTTGGACGCGAGGTATCGGGTGAAACTGTCGAACTGGTCCGGCCGCCGAAACCACTGCACCAGAAGGGCGATCGCCGATCGCAGTGCTGATTGATCGCGTTCGCGCGCCGCAGGCAAGATCTCATGCGACCGATCCGCCCCGAACGATGTCATGGGCGAATCATAGGTTGCCGGTCAGCTAACAGTTGCACTTAACCTGGGTAAATACTTATTGCCTGCACCACGGTGATCTAGCGGCGCACGAGATACGTATCCATGATCCAGCCGTGCGTCTGACGCAATTCCGCCCGCACCCGCACGATGTCGTCTTCGACCTCACGCAGGTTCCCGGAGATCAACACTTCGTCCGGTGTGCCCAGGTACGCGCCCCACCAGATTTGCGCGTCGTCCCCGGCAACCTCGGTGAACGTGCAATGAGCGTCGAGCATCACGACCGCGTTGTCGACGCCGTCCGGCAATCCTTCGGCGAGCTTGCGCCCCGTCGTGATGTGAATCGATTCGCCGATGCGGTTGAGCACGATGCGGTGCTGCGCCGCCAACGACTGCACGCTCGTGATGCCGGGAATCACCGAGTAGTCGAATGCGACGTTGCCGCGCGCCAGTACTCGTTCGACGATGCGTAGGGTGCTGTCGTAGAGAGACGGGTCACCCCACACCAGAATCGCGCCGACGCCTGTCTCAGCCGCAAACTTCTCCTCGAAGATCGATGCTCGACGGTCATGCCAGTCGTCGACAACACCTTCGTAGTCAGAAGGTGTCCGATCTCTCGGTGGATCGGTGATCTCGACGATGCGGTATTCACCGGTGACATGTTCGTCGAGAATCCCGGTCCGTAGGTCGACAAGATCCTGCTTCTCACTCCCCTTGCCGATCACAAAGAACGCATCTGCCCTGTTCATGGCCTTGACAGCTTGGATCGTCACTTGGTCGGGGTCACCGGCGCCGACGCCGATCACGAGGAGTTCACGCATTGAACGAGGCTATCGTGCGTGCCCTAGACTGTGTTCCGTGACTGTCTCCACCGCGTATGAAGACCTGTTGAAGCTCGTGATGGAGACCGGCACCCCCAAAGCCGATCGCACCGGCACCGGCACTCGCAGCGTCTTCGGTCATCAGATGCGCTTCGATCTTGCCGACGGTTTCCCTCTGGTCACCACCAAGAAGGTGCACCTCAAGTCGATTGTCAACGAACTGTTGTGGTTCTTGCGCGGCGATTCCAATGTGGCGTGGCTGCATGAGCACGGCGTCTCGATCTGGGACGAATGGGCTGACGAGAACGGCGAGCTGGGGCCCGTCTACGGCGTGCAGTGGCGCAGTTGGCCCACCCCGTCCGGTGAGCACATCGACCAGATCACCCAAACCGTCGAGACCTTGCGATCCAACCCCGATTCGCGTCGGATCATCGTCTCCGCGTGGAATGTCGCCGATATTCCGCAGATGGCTCTCGCGCCGTGCCACGCGTTTTTCCAGTTCTACGTCGCGGACGGCAAGCTCTCGTGCCAGTTGTATCAGCGCAGTGCCGACATGTTCCTGGGCGTACCTTTCAACATCGCCAGCTACGCCCTGCTCACCCACATGATGGCGCAGCAGGCCGGTCTCGACGTCGGTGAGTTCATCTGGACCGGCGGCGACTGCCATATCTACGACAACCATGTCGATCAGGTCACCGAACAACTCAGCCGGACCCCGCTCGACCTTCCGGTTCTGAAACTGAACAAGCGCGATTCCATCTTCGACTACATCTTCGAGGATGTCGAAATAGTCGGGTACGAGCACCATCCTGCTATCAAGGCTCCGGTCGCGGTCTGACCATGAATGATCGCGCAGTCACCCTGATCTGGGCTCAGGCGAACAACGGTGTCATCGGTGCCGACAACACGATTCCGTGGCGACTGCCGGAGGACATGGCCTACTTCAAGCGTGTCACGATGGGGCATCCGGTGATCAT
Organism: Rhodococcus sp. KBS0724; assembly: GCF_005938745.2. Lineage (NCBI taxonomy): Bacteria > Bacillati > Actinomycetota > Actinomycetes > Mycobacteriales > Nocardiaceae > Rhodococcus > Rhodococcus sp. KBS0724. Next base: position 1,468,911 of record NZ_VCBX02000001.1, on the reverse strand, counting down.
GGGCCGGTTGACCTGGGATTCCATTCCTCCCAAGTTCCGGCCGTTCAGTGGGCGTCGCAATATTGTCGTCACCCGCGATACGGAGTGGGCAGCGGACGGAGCAGAAGCCGCACACAGTCTCGACGACGCGTTGGCCTTGTCCGACGGCGACCTCTTTGTTGTCGGCGGAGGGCAAATATATTCGGCTGCACTGCCATTCGCGACGCGGCTTTTGGTGACCGAGATCGATCTCGATATCGTCGGCGACGCGTGCGCACCGGAGATCGGCCCCGAGTGGGCCAGAAAATCCGACGAACCGTGGCTGACGTCGGAGAAGAACGGCTTGCGCTTCCGCTGGCTCGAGTACACTCGCTGACCACTTCCTCCATTTGTCGCCGCCGCAGGAGACGTGTGGGTCATACTCGAGAAACCGAGATGATCGCGCTACCCGAGAGGTCTTCGATGGACAAGAAGTCGCTGACAGCCCTCGCCCGTCAACAATTGAAACTGGCTGCGTCGGCCACCAGCGGTCGTAGTTCACAAACCGTCTACGGTGGCCACCAACGCAGCCTGCGACAAACCGTGATCGCACTGAGCGCCGGCAAGAGCCTCGCTGAACACGACAGTCCCGGCGAAGCAACGCTGTTGGTCCTCAGCGGGAAGCTCAATCTCGTGTGCGGTAGCGACGAGTGGAAAGGATCGACTGGCGATTTCCTCACCATTCCGGCCCACCGTCACAGTGTCGAAGCGCTCGAAGACGTTGCTTTTCTGCTGACAGTCGCCATGAAGGGTTGACGGACGGTTGATCCCGCCGCGCCGCGGATATTCATGCCGTTCCCGGTAGCGTGTTCCCCGTGAACGAAACGGTGATCGAAGTGTCCATTGCCGCAGTGCCGTCCGTGCTGTGGCCCGCGTTGCGCGATCCTTCACTGATTCGGCGTTGGTTCGGGTGGGACTACGACGGGCTCGACGACGAAATCACCCAGATTTACGGCACCGCCGTCGAAGATCCCGACGCGCACACCCTCGAACTGGGCAACGGCGATCTCTTCTCCCTGATCGATCATGGCGGCAGAACCGTTGTCCGCATGACACGCCCGCCGCAGCTGCCGGACGACGAATGGTACGAGGACGTCACCGAGGGGTGGACTACTTTCTTGCACTTCTTGAAGTTCGGCGTCGAACATCACGGATTAGCCGAGCGCAGAACAATTTTCCTCGACGGACCACTGCTTCCGGGTGAATCCGCAGCTTCGATCCTCGGACTCGAGTCCGTTCCGGAGGAAGCCGGTGGCCGGTACAACGCCACTCTTGCTCCCGGCGACTATGCCGAAGGCGTTGTCGACTATGTCAGCGCGCTCCAGACAGGAGTGACAATAGAAGACCTTGGTCCCGGATTATTGGTCGTCGCATCAAAGCCGACGGTCCCGTACCGCGCCCAACAGGAAGTCCAGATCATTCTGGCCACTTACGATCTCAGTGCGGATGAGTTCGACGAGATCGAACATCACTGGAAGCAGTGGTGGGACGGCCGATCTCACCAGGAGTGACCGCACGCGGAGCGATATGCTTCGAGAATGATCGACTCTTCGGGCAACCCGACACGTAATTTCGCCGAAGTACTCGAGCGTTTGGCCAACTCCAAGGCTGACATCCCGACCCTCCACCGACTTCTCGAAGCAGTGCTTGTTGTCGGTTCTGGGCTCGATCTCGATCTCACGCTGCAGCGCATCATCACCGCCGCGACCACTGTATTGGATTGCAACTACGGGGCATTGGGCGTGCGTGCGCCAGGCGGGGGGCTGGCCGAATTCGTGTACGACGGTATCGACGAGCCGCTACGGCGGACGATGGGGCACTTCCCGGAAGGTCACGGCGTGCTCGGCGTGCTGATGAACGATCCCAAAACTCTGCGTGTTCCGCATCTGGGCGCGCATCCCGCATCGGTCGGGTTTCCTGCCAATCACCCACCGATGGACAGCTTCCTGGGTGCACCGATCATGATGCGCGGTGAGGTATTCGGCAGCATCTATCTCACCGAGAAACGTGGTGCGGCCGAGTTCACCGAGGAAGACGAGGTCATCCTCGAAGCACTTGCCATTGCGGCCGGTATCGCGGCCGAGAACGTCAGGTTGTTCGAGCAGTCTCGGACCCGCGAAAGATGGCTCACCGCAATGTCCGCCATCCGGTCGCGGTTGCTGGCAGGCGATTCGCTCGACGACAGTCTGCAACTACTTGCCACGCGCGTGCGCGAGCTGACCGGCATCGACGATGTCATCGTGCTGATCTGCGAGAACGGCTACGCGCAGGTGCACACCGCGGTCAGCGCCCGGCCGACTTCGCGTGGCGTTCGCGTCCCAGCGAGCCTGTATCCGTTCGACGTCATTCGGCAGACCCGACGGTTACACGTATTCACCGAACTGGGCTCGTTGGTCGACTTGGTCCCCACAGCGGGTAGCGCGGTGCTGGCCCCGATGACGGTCGCGTCCGGTGTTGTGGGCGCACTCCTGCTGACCTCGGACTCCGCCAGTACCCACTGGGATTCGGACGAACTCACCCGGATCGAGTCGATGGCCGAATTAGGCTCTGTCGCTATCGAATTCGACGAGAAACAACGCGGACAGCGCCTACTGTCGGTCCTGGCAGATCGTGACCGCATTGCCCGCGACCTGCACGACAACGTCATTCAGCGTCTCTTTGCCAGCGGCATGAGCCTGCAGAGCACCTTGCCCGACACCGATCTTCCCGACTCCGCGCGCGCCATCGTCACCCGATCACTGGAGCAGTTGGACCAAACCGTCCGCGAAATCCGCACCACCATCTTCGATCTCCAGACACCGGCCACCGCGGACTCGACCAGCCTGCGCCGGCGCCTCCTCGACGTAATCGGTGACGCCACAGCACAATCAGCAGTCACGCCGAGCGTTCAGTTCTCCGGAGCGATCGACACGCTCGTGAAAGCCGGAATCCACCCCCACGCCGAAGCGGTGCTTCGTGAGGGCTTGAGCAACGTTCTGCGGCACGCCCAGGCAGACACGATCACCATCTCCGTGACCGCGGACCTCGAATTTGCCATCACCATCGACGACGACGGCAAAGGCATCCCCGCCGGCGTCCACAAGAGTGGCTTGCACAATCTCGAACGCCGCGCCGAACATTGTGGTGGCACGTTCTCGATCGGCAACCGCAGTCCGCACGGCACCCGCTTGGTGTGGCGGGTACCGCTGAGACGACGGAAGCCCTGAACTACTTGTTACGCAACTCGGTTGCCAGCACGGCAGCCTGAGTTCTGCGCTGCATACCCAACTTGGAGAGCAAACGCGTCACGTAGTTCTTGACCGTCTTCTCTGCCAGGAACAGCCGTGCGCCGATCTCCCGGTTGGTCAGGCCCTCACCGATGAGGTCGAATACCGCGCGTTCCTGGTCGGAGAGTTCCGCCAACGGATCCGCGGTGCGTTCACTGCGGATGCGCGCCATCAACGCTTCGGTGGCGCGGCTGTCGAGCAACGAGCCACCCAAGCCGACTGTGCGTACCGCCGCAACAAGATCCGTGCCCAGAATCTGCTTCAGCACAAAGCCGGACGCACCGGCCATGATGGCGTCGAGCAACGCTTCGTCGTCCGCATAGGACGTCAACATCAGGCACCGCAGGTTCGGCAGCATCGAGCGAAGATCGCGGCACAATTCGACGCCGTTACCGTCCGCAAGTCGCACGTCCAGAACTGCGACATCGACATTGCTCTTGGGGATAACGGCCATCGCCTCCCCCACCGACGACGCTTCCCCGACCACCTCGAAATCCTCGACGCCGCCGAGCAGATCGAACAGTCCGCGTCGGACGATCTCGTGATCGTCGACCAGGAACACGCGCGTAGTCATCTAAGCCTCTTTCAAGAATCCATTGCCGGTCGAAACAACTGTGGTGCTTGTTGGTGAAGGTGTCAGTTCTCGCCGCATCAGTTCTTGCTGTGCCGCACGATCAACACCGGGCAATCTGCGGTGTGCAGAAGTGCGCGACTGGTCGAGCCGAGAAGCATTCCGGTGAAGCCGCCACGTCCGCGGCTGCCGACCACCACCAACTGCGCGGTTTCTGCGTACTCACTGAGCACCCGCACCGGGCGATCACGCGCCACTACACGCTCGACCACAACGTCGGGATATCGCTCGGTGAATCCCGCCAACTGCTCTGCCAGAACTACTTCTTCGCCCGTCTGGATGCTGCTCCACAACGGATCTTCCGGAGTTGCGCCCAGCGAAGGCTGCACACTCACGTCGCTCCACACGTTGACGGCAATCAGCGTGGCGCCGCGCGCCGACGCCTGCTCGAATGCATGCTCGATGGCCTCGATGCTGTTCTCGGAACCGTCGATACCGACAACAACCGGCCCCTGCGTCGGCGGTTGGCCGTCCAGTGTCCGCCCGCGTACCACGGCTACCGGCGATTCGCCATGCGAGACAAGCGATACCGTCACCGAACCGACGACAAGTCCGGTGAATTCACCGTGACCGCGCGGACCCACGGCAACCAGGTACGCGTGCTTGGACAATTCGATCAAGGAATCGGAGACACTGCCGTCGAGTTGTTCGGTGACCACTTCGAGTTCACCGTCGACACTCTGATGGGCCAGGATCTTCGCGCTGTCGAGTCGAGCTCGAGCGGTGCGTCGCAGTTCGTCCTTGAAACTCTCGGCCAGGTACGGCTCGGAGTAATAGAACGCCGGAATGTGCACCACCGTTGCAATATGCAGCGGACGCCCCAACGCAGCGGCCGTGCGTGCAGCCCATACAACGGCCGACGACGCCGCCTCGGAACCGTCCACAGCTACGACAACTGGTTGGATTGCACTCATGTTCGTCCCTTCAGGATCGACTACAGAACTCTATCTGCCTCCACACTATTGCCCAAAGGCGATAAATACGTTTCATCCGCTACGGCGGGTCCCGAATCGGACATCTGCTGTGCGCCTTTACTAACCGCGGGGGGTTGATAAAGGCGCACAGCGGTTAGTCACAAATCTTCCGGAACTTCTCGATCAGGCCGACGCGTCCGGCTCGATCAGCCGCCAACGGAGTGACGTTGAGGGTCGTGACGCCGGACTCTGCAAATGCGGCGACGCGTTCTCGGACGTAGCTTTCGGGGCCGATGAGCGACACTGCGCGAACGAGCTCGTCCGGCACTGCTGCCGCGGCTTCTTCCTTCTTACCGGCGAGGTAGAGATCTTGGATCTTCTCGGCAGCTTCGGCGTAGCCGTAGCGGACGGCAAGGTCGTTGTAGAAGTTCTTTCCCTTGGCTCCCATGCCGCCGATGTAGAGGGCGATGCTGGGACGGACCCAGTCGAGCATGTGGTCGACGTCGTCACCGATCGCGAGCGCCGGTGACGCATATACCTGCAGTTCACCGAGGCTGGGGTCGCGCTTGGCCTTGCCCTTGGCGAGGGGTTCGCCCCACACGCTTGCTGCTTTCTCCGGGTGGTAGAAGATGGGCTCCCACCCTTCGGCGATTTCGGCAGTGAGTTCGACGTTCTTGGGGCCGAGGGATGCGATGAGGATCGGGATGCGCTCGCGAACGGGATGGTTGATCAGCTTGAGCGGCTTGCCCAGTCCGGTGCCCTTCTCGGCAGGCAGCGGCACCTGGTAGTACTTGCCCTGGTACTCGACCTTCTCACGACGCCACACCTGGCGGCAGATTTCGACAACCTCGCGAGTACGGCCGAGAGGCGCGTCGTACTTGACGCCGTGGAATCCTTCGATCACCTGCGGGCCGGAGGCGCCGAGGCCCATGACAAATCGTCCGTTGGAGACGAAGTCGAGTCCGGCGGCAGTCATCGCGGTGAGCGACGGCGTGCGGGTGTAGATCTGGAAGATGCCTGAGGCAAGTTCGATGGTTGTCGTCTTCGCAGCCAGGTAACCGAGTTGGCTGACCGCGTCGAACGAGTAGGCCTCGGGGACAAACGCAATGTCCAGACCGGCTTTTTCGAGGTCACCGACTTCTTCGACAGTCTCGGCGAATCCGCCGCTGTAGTTCAATCCCATTCCGATGCGCACGTTCTAACCCCAATCCTCACGATTGCCATGTGTGCGCCAGGCACACCTCTCCTTGAACACTACGGAACATGAGGCCGTATTCATGTGACTGCCCCGTTCATATTCGGTGACCGAAATGAACGGGGCAGGTTCTCACAGGCGCGTCGAGAAATCAGGAATCTTCGGGACGAACAACCATCACGGGGCACTGCGCGGAAGCGATCAGCGTGTTGCTGGTGGATCCGAGGAGCATTCCACGGAATCCGCCGCGGCCACGGCTACCGACTACGACGAGCTGCGCCCGAGACGACCATTCAAGGAGGCGGCCACGCGGATTGTCGAGGTAGATCTCGCGGCGAACTACGACGTCCGGGTACTTCTCGGACCATCCGGCCAGGTTCTCGCTCAGTACCGCGTGCTCTTCTTCCTCGAGCGACGCCGGTGCCAGTGCGGCAGCGCGAGGATCCTCGAACGCTGCTGTTCCGAGGTCGCTCCAGACGTGGACGGCTACCAGTTCTGCGCCGCGGAACGCCGCTTCCTCGAATGCCGCGCCCACAGCCTGCGCGCTCAGGGCACTGCCGTCGACGCCCACCACAACGGGGCCATCGGACGGTACGACGCCGTCACGTTCACGCACCACGATGACAGGGCACTTGCCGTGGCTCGCGACACCGACTGCGGTGTTGCCGAGGACCGCGGTAGCAGCTTTTCCGGACGACGACGCCCCTACTACGACCAGGCGGGCTTTCGCTGAACTCTCCAGAAGCCACTGCGTCGGGCTGCCGATGGCCATCTCGGTGTGAACGGTGACGTTCGGGGCGACCTCGGCGGCGAACTTCTCAGCCTCTCCGAGTACCTCTTTACCTGCCTCTTCCACCCATTCGTACACGCCACCCGCGTCGATGTACGGGCCGCCGAATCCGTACGGTGCGAAGTCGAGCGCGTGAATGATATCGAGTCGCAATTCTCGCTGCGCGGCGATTTTCGCAGCTTCTCGGAGCGCGGTCGACGCGGTGTCCGATCCGTCGATTCCGACGACGACATTGTTGTGTTCGCGTGAACTCATGTGCCCACCTTCCGTAAGAAGTAATCGAGCCACTTCCACTCTAACCACCGCAATTGCGACATGGTTTCCGGGTCGAGCCTAACCCTGTTTCGGTGACCAAGGTCCCCGAAACTGTTGACGTGGAATTGAATTAGCAGATGTAGATCAGTCCCACAAGTGAACTGGATTACCACTGCGCATGTTCTCGATATATGCCCGCATCATCTCGGCAAGTGCGGCGGTTCGGCCGAGTCCTGCGGCTTCACCGGCGGCGACGCGTCCCCGCTGCCAGGCCGCACCGGTTTGCCGGTTGAGGCACCGGCCTTCGATGACACCGAGGTACTTCTCACGCGCTGCGCTCGACAATCCGAAGTCGGCCAAGCCTTCGTCGGCGAGGGGAAGTAACCGTCGCAGGATCAACTCGTCTGCGCCGACCCAGCCCAATCCCGGCCAGTACAACATCGCGTCGAGTCCGTGTTTGGCGCCGATGTGCAGGTTCTCTTCTGCTGCATGAAAAGACATCTGCGACCACAGTGGTCGATCCGCGTTGACGAGCGCCCGGACTGTTCCGTAGTAGAACGCGGCATTTGCCATGATGTCGAGGACGGTGGGCCCGGCCGGTAGCACTCGATTCTCGATCCGCAAGTGCGGCTTGCCATCCGAGCAGTCGTACACCGGCCGATTCCAACGGTAGACGGTTCCGTTGTGCATCTGGAGTTCTTTCAACTCGGGAATTCCGCCTGCTGCGAGTACCGCCAGTGGATCGGCATCGGACACGTCGGGCAGCAGCGCCGGGAAGTATCGCGAATTCTCCTCGAAGAGATCGAGAACCGAATGTATCCAGCGTTCCCCGAACCAGACGCGCGGCCGCACTCCCTGATTCTTGAGTTCGAATGTTCTTGTGTCCGTGGCCTGTTCGAAGATCGGTATCCGAGATTCGTGCCACAGAGCTTTGCCCGCCAGGAAGGGCGAGTTGGCAGCCAACGCCACCTGCGGCCCGGCCAGGCACTGTGCCGCATTCCAGTGCGGCGCAAACTCTTCCGGAGAGACCCGAAGATGCAATTGCATCGATGTGCAGGCCGCCTCGGGAACCACCGAATTGGTATCGGCGCGTAGCACTTCCACAGTTCCGCCGGAGAGTGCGACGCCTTCGACGTCGAGTTCGATGTCTTCACCCCGCGCCGCGAAAATCTGCTCGTTGAGCAATTCGTAACGCGGATTCGCGGTGATCCACTCGCGGTCGAGATGTTCGAGCTGGAGCGTCGGCAGCATCCCGATCATCACCATCTCGGCGTCGTGCTCATGGATGCGAGCGTCCGCGACCGCCAGAGAACTGCGCAGTTTCTCTTCGAGATCGAACGTGTTGTCACCGGTCAGTGGTCCGGGCTCGACATTCATCTCGACGTTGAACTGCCCGAGTTCTGTTTGAAACACCGCGTCGTCGTCGATGGCATCGAGCACTGCAAGGTTGGACATCGCCGGCAGCATGTCGCCGGCTACGAGGTTGAACTCGATCTCCATTCCCAGCAGTGGGTCGGGTTTGTCGACGGCGTCCCGGAAGTCGCCGCGATCGAGCATCTGCTTCATGGCGTCGACACACGATCGCACCTTTTTGCGGAACACCCGCCGGTCCGCCCTGGTGAACATCCGTGCCTGAACTTCTGCGCCCATTTCCGGTCCCCCTCCTTCGCGATCAACCACCGAAGGTCGTCTTCCGCAAGGCTAACCGGCGACCACCCGACCACAGCACAAACCGTGAATGAAAAACTGCAGGGCACCGGAAGAATTTCCGATGCCCTGCAGGTCTGCGAGAAATATTCCTACGAGTTGTCCACCCAGGTGACTGCAACGCCGCGCGCCTTCAGCCAGATGGCCGGATCAACCTTGGCGCCGTTTTCGGCAACCTCGAAGTGCAGGTGCGGGCCGGTGGACTGGCCGCGGTTACCGACGGTGGCGATCTGCTGACCGGCGGCTACGCGCTGGCCCACCGCAACCTGGTAGTCGTTGACGTGCCCGTACGTGGTGACGGCGCCGTCGTCGTGCTGGATGCGTACCCAGAGACCGAAGCCCGAGGCAGGTCCCGCGTCGATGACCTGCCCGGCTGCTGCCGCAAGGACCGGAGTTCCGATCGGGGCGGCGATGTCCAGGCCGCCGTGGTGTGCGCCCCAGCGGTTACCGAACGTGGAGGTGAGCGTTCCGGAAACAGGCTGCACGGTGCCGCCGTTCGACGAAACCGGGCTGAACGAGCCGGTGAACTGCTGTACCTGTGCATTCACCTGCGCCACGAGGTCAGGAAGTTCGGGAACCTCGATGCTCGCCACCGGCGGGAGCCCGAGGTTCGACAGTGCTGCCGGGATCTCGATGCCCTCGGGAAGCAGTCCCTGCGGAATCTCGAATCCGGCGATGTTCTGGGTGGCCGGAGCTGCCGCTGCGGTACCTGCACCCATCTGGCCTGCGCCAACGAGGAGTGCGCCCGTAGCTGCAGCTACAACACCAGCCTTGACGCCTGCGCCCGGGCCAGCCGACTGAACGCGGTGACGTCCACTCGCTGCGTCAGGGTCGATCTCGAATGCAGCAATGGAATTGTCCGTGCGGTGGTGGTCTCCCACAGTTTTTGCCCTGTCAGTCGTCGGCCTGCAACGGTCTTCGAACGAAGCCCGCTCCTCTGTCTGCCGACGAATGTAACAGTTTGGTCAAGGAGACCGCCACCGTTACACGATCTTGATCAAACTATTTTTCGTCCGTCTGTCGACTTGCATCCAACTCTGCCCGGAATGCCTCGTACCGCGCTCGGTGCGCGGGCCGGCGACGAATAATCGCCCAGGCGATCCCGAGTGCGACAAACCAGATCGGAGTGACGAGCAGCGCCTGCAGCGTGTCGTCCTTGGTGGTCAGAGCCCACAAGATGAACACGAAGAAGGCCAGTACAACCCAGCACATCACGATGCCGCCTGGCATCTTGAACTTCGACGCCTCGTGCAGGTGCGGGCGACGCTTCCGGTACACCAGGTAGCTCGCCAAGATGATCGTCCACACGAACATGAAGAGCAGCGCGGAGATTGTGGTCACAACGGTGAATGCCTCGATCACCGAGTCACCGGAGAACAGCAGGATCAACGACGCGAGCAGGAAGATGCACGAGAACATCAGGGCATTCGCAGGGACCTTGCGCGAGTTCAGCTTGCCAAGCGCCTTCGGTGCGTCGCCCTCCTGAGCCAGGCCGTAGACCATCCGTGAGGTGGAGTAGATCCCCGAGTTCGCCGACGACGCTGCGGACGTCAGCACCACGAAGTTGATGACCGACGCGGCGATACCCAAGCCGGCGAGGGTGAACATCGCAACGAACGGACTCTCGTCGTCACTTATCAAGCGCCATGGCGTCACCGAGATGATGACGGTCAGGGCAACCACATAGAACAGCAGCACACGAATCGGGATGGAGTTGATGGCCTTCGGGAGATTCTTCTCCGGATCCTTCGCCTCGGCCGCCGTCGTACCCACCAGCTCGATACCCACAAACGCGAACACCGCGATCTGGAAGCCAGCGACAAACCCCATGAAACCGGTCGGGAACATGCCGCCGTCGTTCCAGAGATTGTCGATGCCTGAAGTGGCACCACTAGGTGCGGTGAACCCGGAGACGACCATCACGATGCCGACGATGATCAAGCTGACGATGGCGATGATCTTGATCAGTGCAAACCAGAACTCGGTCTCACCGAACGCCTTCACCGTCGGCAGATTAAGAAGGAGCAATGCGGCGATGGTGAGCAATGCCGGAATCCACGCAGCCAGCCCAGGCCACCAGTATTTGAAGTATCCCGAGATCGCGATCACGTCAGCGATGCCGGTGACGATCCAACAGAACCAATACGTCCAGCCGGTGAAGAATCCCGCCCACGGCCCTAGCAGATCAGCGGCGAAGTCGGAGAACGACTTGTACGACATGTTGGAGAGCAGCAACTCCCCCATCGCCCGCATGACGAAGAAGAGCATGAAGCCGATGATCATGTACACGAAGATCACCGACGGCCCGGCCAGCGAGATCGTCTTGCCCGAACCCATGAACAGGCCGGTGCCGATGGCGCCGCCGATCGCGATCAGCTGGATATGACGATTGGACAGCTGACGCGACAAGTGGGGGTCGTCACCCGCCGATTTGTTTCGGTCAACGTGGTTCACGTGGTCGGACACGGAGAATCCCCCTGGTCATTCGGCGCGGATCGAGAGCAATGAACACTGCCCTTCAACACGAACCTCGGAAAATATGCTCTCCCAAAGTACGCGCGCCCCGGCGCAGAATGCGCATCGGAAAGCCCGCGCCGATAACCTTGATCGGTGAACACTGACCGCACCGACCCTCGAAACGGGCATATCGCCGCAACATTGTTCGACTTCTCGGGGACGCTCTTCCGCCTCGAGGAAGATTCCGACTGGGCCGAACATTTTGTCGATCACACCGGCGAGCCGATGGACGTGCATGCTCAAGCCGAGCTGATGCGCCGAATGACCGCTCCGGTCGGGCGAACAGTCGAAATGGACGAGGCTGGACTGTATGCGTGGGAGAACCGTGACCGGGATCCGAAGCTGCATCGCCAGGCGTACATCGATGTGCTGAGCAAGTCCGGCGTACCCGATCTCGGTCGCGCCGAAGCGCTGTACGGATTGCTCGTGGACCCGGATCGGTGGACTCCGTACCCGGACACCGGTGAGGTACTGAAGTCCTTGTCGGAGAAAGGCATTCGCACTGCAGTCTTGAGCAACATCGCCTTCGACATCCGTCCGGCGTTTGTCGACCGCGGCTGGGACGTGTGGGTCGACGAGTTCGTGTTGTCCTTCGAGGTGGGTGCGGTCAAGCCCGAACCTGCAATTTTCGAGCACGCCTTGGCGCAACTCGACGTGGACGCAGCCCAGACCTTGATGATCGGAGACAGTGATGTCGCCGATGGCGCCGCCCGCGACGTCGGATGCCAGTTCGCTCTCGTCGACCCACTGCCGACGTCCGAACGTCCGCACGCGCTACTCGACGCGGTGCGGAAGTTCGGGCTGATCTGAGCGATCAGCAGTCGCCGGGCTTGCCGGCAGTCTCGTATTCGCCGATCGCAGCAACCTTCTCGGCAGAGGCACTCCGAGTGTCGAAGTGGTAGCCCAGCCACTCCTTCGCCAGTCGCCTGGCGAGTTCGAGTCCAACCACTCGCTGCCCGAAACACAAGACCTGTGCGTCGTTGCTGAGAACCGATCGCTCCACCGAGAAGCTGTCGTGGGCAGTCACCGCGCGGATCCCCGGCACCTTGTTGGCGCTGATGGCGACGCCCAATCCTGTTCCACACACGAGGAGCGCCCGGTCGGCTTTGCCGTCGGCCACCAACCTGGCGGCGGTGACAGCAACGTGTGGATACGCCGTGTGCTCGTCGTTCCCGACGCCGACATCGGTCACCACCTCCACACGGTCGTCGGCTTCGAGGTCAGCCTTGAGTGCCTGCTTGTACTCCAAGCCGGCGTCGTCGCAACCGACGACGATACGAAGTCGCTCAGCCATGATCGTGCTCCTTGCGTTCAGAGTTCGTGTTCAAGAAATCGGCGACGGTACGGACACACATCGCCATCGATATCGCGCCGGCATCCGGGGTGCCGACGCTCCGTTCTGCCAGCGGTCGTGCCCGACCCACCAGCGGACGCAATTGCGCCGTGGCATCGGCTGCGGTCTGGGCAACGACGGCGGCGTCGTCCCACGCCTGTGCCGTGAGCACCCCGTTTCCGACTGCGGCACTTAAGGTTTCCACGAACGGCCACAGAGCGTCGAGCATCGTCTTGTCGCCTAGTTTTGCTCCACCGAGCGCCACTATCGCGTCGTAGCCCGCCCGCACACCGTCAGCGAGGTCATGGGCACCTGGTTGCCCCTTGTCGCCCAGCCTGGTTCCCATCGCCGTAAGCGCGGCACCCCACAGCACGCCGGACGTTCCGCCTGCCTTTGCCGCCCAGGCTTCACCCGCTGCAGTCAGAACTCCTTGTGGCCCTGCGCCTTGCGCGGCTGCGGACTGCGCTGCCAGTGTCGCGTACTCGGTTCCGCGAACCATCCCGCGCCCGTGGTCTCCGTCGCCTGCCACCGCATCGATGCGGCCCAGTTCTTCTTCGTTGTCCGCCATCACCCGAGCGAGAGCCTCGATGACCGTAGCCACGGTTTCTCCGCATAGTCGTCCCTGGTCGTCGCCCGCAGCGCTCACGCCGGACGTCTCGTTCACGGAAGTGGTTGTACGACGCTCCCCCGATCGTGTTGCCACACCGAATGTTCCGCGCCGAAATGCCGGAGTGTCCGCGGCTGCGGTCCAGAACGATTCGAGTTCCTCGTCCAGCCACATGAGCGTCAGTGAACAACCGGCCATGTCCAGACTGGTCACCAACTCTCCGACCTCCGGCGAGACGATTGTGTATCCGGCCTCCCGCAACAGCTTCGACGCGGTTCCCCAGACCACGAACAATTCCTCGTACTTGGTACGCCCGAGCCCGTTGAGGATGGCACCGACGCGTGTCCCGGTACCGTCCGGTCGTTCGGCAAGCACGCCGTCGACCAATAGTCGCGCCAGTTCTGCGGCACTTGGCATCTCGTGTGTGGATACACCCGGTTCTCCGTGAATACCGAGCCCCAGATCCATCATTCCGGTTTCCACTGTGAACAGTGGGTGATCCGCGCCCGGCATGGTGCATCCGTCGAAAGCAACACCGAGGGTTCGTGTGTTGTCGTTCGCCGCGCGACCCACTCGCTGTACCTCGTCGAGGTTGTACCCTGCTTCCGCAGCAGCCGACGCGATCTTGAACACCGTGAAATCACCGGCGATTCCCCGCCGCTTCGTGATGTCCTCCGCCGATGCGCTCGCAATATCGTCGGTGACCGGCAGGTATCGAGCATCAATTCCCTCGTGCGCCAAAGCTTTCACTGCGAGCGAGAAATTCATCACGTCACCCGCATAATTTCCGGTGGTCAGAAGAACCCCGGCACCGCTGTCGACGGCGCGGGCGACGGAAGTCGCCTCCGCGGCGGAGGGAGACGTGAAAATGTTTCCCACCACCGCGCCGTCGGCGAACCCCGGCCCGACAACACCACAGAACGCGGGATAGTGACCGGAGCCGCCACCTACGACGACCGCAACCTTGCCCGGTCGTGTCTCCTGGGCTCGTACTACACCGCCTGGTACACCGACAACATAGTCGGAGTTGGCGTCGAGGAAACCCTCGAGCATGTCTTCCGTAAAAGTCGCGGGATCGTTGAATAGCCGAGTCATGACAAAATACCTCTAACGCAGTCGATTTCCGGTTTCGGGGTCGAACAGATAGACACGTTCGGGAAGAGCAGTCGCAGCGCACTCGTCGCCTGCCGCAAACCTTTCGTGGGCCGGCGTCTGAACCATCAGCGTTGATCCCGAGCCAGTCGACTCGGTTCCCGCTGCGTTCACCTGTACCAAACCGAACTCCATCAGGTGCTCGAAATGCTTCACGTGCACGGTGATCTGCCGATGCCCGGCAGGCCCCGGCACCATAGTCATGTCCTGGGGGCGAACCCCGACCCGAACCGACTGACCCTCAACGACATTGCGAGTCGAGACCGGCAAGGTACCAGCCGAGCCTATGGCAACAACCGCAGATCCGTTCTCGAGGCGGACAATTCCGTCGAACATGTTGATCTGAGGTTCGCCCACGAACTCCGCCACGAAGATGTTGGCCGGATCGTCGAACACCTCGTCGGGAGTGCCGTACTGCTGGATGATGCCACCGTCCATCACCGCAAGCCGGTCGGCCAAGCTCAGCGCTTCGACCTGGTCGTGGGTGACCACGATTGTGGTGTAGCCGAATTCGCGTTGCAGCATCTTCAGTTCACGCCGAACCCGTTGCCGCGCCGACGCATCGAGGTGCGAGAGCGGTTCGTCGAGGAGCAGCACCGGCGGATTGCGCACAAGCGCCCGAGCGAGTGCAACCCGCTGCTTCTGCCCGCTCGACAATCCTGCCGGACGCAAGTCGAGTAGGTCCTCCATCTCGAGACGACGGGCGATGGTGGACACCAGTTCGTCTGCGCCCGCCACCTTTCGGGCTTTCAATCCGTACGAGAGGTTGTCGCGCACCGAGAGCGGCGGATACAAAGCGTAGCTCTCGAATCCAACCCCGACGCCTCGTTTCCCGGGCGCCAACTGACTGATCTTCCGGTCACCGATCAAGATCTCCCCACTCGAGACGGTCTCCAGTCCGGCGATCATCCGAAGGGTTGTCGTCTTGCCGCATCCCGAAGGGCCTAGCAGGGCGACCAACTCACCGGGTTCGATGTGCAGGTCGATTCCTTTGACCGCGTGGAATGTTGCCCGCCCGCGTGAAGAGTAGGTCTTCTCCAGGTTGTCCAGGGTGAGTGATTGCGCGACCTTCGTGGCGCGACGGCTATCGGCGGTAGTGGTCATCGCCTGTCCTCCTGTGCTGCGTGGGTCGTTACACTGTCGCCGGTCCTACCGGCGCCGGCGATCGCGCTGCCGAGTCGTCGACTGTCTGTTCCCGCTGGCGCTCCCTCGAACAGGTGAATGTTCTGGCGCGCCACTTCCACAACGATCTCGGCGCCTTCGACCGCGAGCGAACCACCCGAAGACAGACCGATCATCGTGACCCCGCCGCCGAGATCTATCGAGAGTTCGACATTGCGGCCGAGACGCTCCACCAGTTGAATGCGGCCGCGTACGGCCACCGAACCGGAGTTCCGCGAGAAATCTGCCCGAATCTCGATGTCACACGGTCGGATACCGATTCGAGCGCCAGCCGACGCAGATATCGTGATGTCCGACGGAATCCCGACCTCCAGATCGGTTCCGAGCACCCGGAGCGCTGCGCCGTCGACTACTGCGTCGAACACGTTGATCTCGGGTTGGCCGAGCGAGCGCGCCACGAAGGTGTCAGCGGGCGCATGCCAGATGTTCGCCGGTGTGTCGATCTGGACCAACCGACCCTCCCGCAGGATCGCGATACGATCACCCAACGCCAGTGCTTCTTGATAGTCGTGTGTCACGTATACCGTTGTGGTGTTGGACATCTGACCGAGCTGACGCAATTCGGCACGCATCGCCGCCCGCAGTTTGGCATCGAGATGTGAGAGCGGTTCGTCGAGAAGGTATACGTCGGCCGGCCGTACCAACACTCGCCCGAGAGCAACTCGCTGCCGCTGCCCGTTCGACAATTCCCGTGGAAAGCGCTCGAGAAGGTGGTTGATTCCCAAGGTCTTGGTGACGGTGTCGATCCGGCGCTTCTGCTCGTCTTCCGAGTATTTTCCGGTTCGACCGGACTTGAGTGGTGACGCAAGATTCTCGGACACTGTCTTTTGTGGGTACAGCGCGTAACTCTCGAAGGCCATGGCGACGTTGCGGTGATACGGCTCGACGAGCGTCATGTCCACTCCCCCGATGTCGACCGTGCCGTCGTCGACTTCGACGAGTCCGGCTATCGACTTGAGCGTCGTAGTCTTGCCTGCGCCCGAAGGTCCCAGGATGACGAGGAATTCACCGTCTGCCACGTCGAGGTCGATGCCGTCGATGCCCACGGTCTTTCCGTAGTGCTTGTTCAATGCTTTGACAGTAAGTGCGACCATCAGGATTTCACCGCCCCGAACGACAGTCCGCGCACAAGGTATCGCTGGATCGTCAACGCCAGAATCAGCGGTGGTAGAGCAGCGATCACCGCAGCCGCAGCTGTCAGGTTGTAGTAGGCCTGTCCGCCACCACCGAGGAACTTGGTCACCGCGACGGTGACTGTTCCGGCGTTGCTGTCGGCGAGGATGAGTGGGAATACGTAGTTGTTCCACGCGAAGATGAACGAAAGTAGCGCTGCTGCGGCAATTCCCGGACGAACAAGTGGTAGCGCCACCATGACGAAGGCGCGCTTGCGCGTGTATCCGTCCAGGAGGGCCGCCTGTTCGAGGTCTTCAGGCAGATCTTCGAAATACGAGCGCAAGATCCAGACCACCAGGGGCATCGTCACTAGTTGAAGAACCCACACCATCCCGAGTTTCGTGTCGAACAACCCGATCTGGTTGTAGATGACGAACAGCGGCACGATCACCATCAGCTCCGGCGCGAAGCGGAAGGACAGCATGTTGAACATCAAATCGTTGGATCCCTTGTACTTCCAGCGTCCGGCAGCATACGCAGCCGGAATGCCGATAGCCAACGAAACCAGAACAGCACCACCACAATTGATCAAGCTGGTGAGCAGAGCCGACTTGAAGTCGACACTCGTCAGGTCCGTGCCCTTCTGACTCAGCACGGTTCCGAAGTTCTCGAACGTGGGACTGAACTTGAAGTATGTGGTGGTCTGCTCGGCCGGAGTCTTCAGCGCCAGCAGAAACATCCACAGGATGGGAAAGAGCGAGAAGACGAACCACACGACCAACACGATGTCCGCGGCTACGGCACCCACCGTGAACCTCTTCTGGCCTGGCATCAATTCACTGGCCATGACTTTACGACTCCGCTCCGGCAGCACGACGCTGCGCCTTGCCCAACACGCTCACCAGATAGCGCGCGGTGACGAACACGATGATCCACAGCAAGAACATGTAGGTGCTGCCGCGGGAATAGTCGAGATTGATGATCGAATCCTCGAACGCACCGATCTGGAGCGTTCGGGTGGACAGTCCTGGTCCACCCGCAGTCAGGACGTACACCGCGTCGAACACTTTGAGGTTGTCCATGAATCGGAAGATCACGGCGACCAGAATGTAGGGCCACAACATGGGCAGCATCAGCCTGCGGAACATGTAGAACCAGCTGGCGCCGTCCACCTCGGACGCTTCGAACGGCTCCTTCGGTAGCGAACGCATGCCGGCGAGAACAAGAATCGCCACGAAGGGAGTGAAGATCCACAGGTCCACCAGAATGACGGACCACAGTGCGTTCTGACTGCTCAACCAGTCGAATGTGTTACCCAGCCCCAGAACGTGATTCAGAATTCCGAACTGCGGGTTGAACATCAGCTTCCAGATCACGCCGGCGATGACCGGTGCGATCATCAACGGAAGGATCAGCACTTTCTCGAAGATCTTCCCGATCAAGCTCGAACGGTTGAGCAATAGTGCGATGCCGACGCCGATCACCGTCTCGACCGCCGTGGCGACAATCGCGAAGACTCCGGTCACACGCACGCTGGTCCAGAAGCTCGAGTCGCCCAGGACACTCGCGAAGTTCTTGAACCACACGAACTGCGGATCCGGGTTCACTGCCGCGTAATTCAAGAACGAGTAGTACGCGCCGATCACAAACGGATAGAGAATTCCGACAACGATCACCACAGCCGGAATCGAGAGGATGTAGGGGCGCAACTTGCGTCGCCACATCGGCACTTCGGGAGGTTCGATGTTGCGGGGCGGTGCGCCTGCCGGTTTCGCGGAGTGAGCCTCCGACGGCGGACGGGTGGATTGGGTAGTCACTTTTCCTTACTCCCTTGCTCCGGTGATCCGCCGCGGATCAGAGGTTTACCTTGGATGTATTGGTCTTGGCGAGCGAGGACAGCGCCGATTTCGCGTCCTTGCCGCCGTAGATGTCCTGCAGCGCGACAGCCCAGTCCTCGGTGGTGTCGAAGAACTTCTTCTGAGGCGTGAACTGGATCTTGGAACTGCCGATCACCGTCTCGAATGTTTCGAGATAGCCCGGCATGCCCTCGCCGACTTCCTGTTTGAAAGTGTCGTTGAACACGGACTCGCGCACGGGGTTAGCGAAGATGCCTGATTTAACCGCGTCGTTGAGAGTTCCCTTACTGGTCGCCCACTGCAGGAAAAGCCAGGCCGCATGCTTCTTCTCGGAACGCGCATTCATGGCCAACGACCACGTCCACAGGTTGGTCGCGTAACTCCCGTCCGGGCCCGCCGGACCGGGGTACCAAGCGAGGTTACCCGCTTCGCGACTGGCTCCGGGCTTGTTCTTCGGGTACGTCGCACTGTCCGCGTCGTAGACCATCATTGCCTTGCCGTCGCCGAGATCGCCTGTTGCCTGCGGATAGTCGTACGTTGTCCACGAGGTGGGTCCGGCAGCGTGCATCATGTCGATCCACTTCTCGGTGAAGGCGACAGCCTTGTCCGAATCCATGGTCGCCACCAACTCGCCACCCCGGAATTCGTAGTCCTTCGCGCCCTCGCGGGTGAACTGCGTCATGAACCCCGGGTGAATCGTCGCCCAGGACTTCGAGCCTCGCGTGGCGATTCCGTAGACGTTCTCACTTCGATCCGTGAGATCCGTTGCAAGTTGGATCAATCCGTCGAATGTGTCGGGCAGCGTAATGCCCTTGTCGTCGAAGACCCTCTTGTTGTAGGTGACGACGTTGTTCTCGAATCCGAGCGGTAGTGCCCACTGCCCACCGGTTCCGAGTGGAGACCCCAACTCGAAATCCCAGCGGGTGGAGGTACGCAACCCCTCGTAGATGTCCTCGAAGTCGTACTCGTCGCTGGTGGCCGATGTGTTCTCGAGCCAGGGCTGCAGATCCTCGAGCCAAGCCGGCGGCCCGTACTGCCAGATGAAGTACGCACCGAGCATGAATACGTCGTGTTTGCCGGTACCACCGGCAAGTTCGGTGTTGAGCTTGGTGAAATAGTCGGCCTCCGGCACCAGATCGGCTTTGACTGTAATACCGGTCAATTCGGTGAAATCAGCGAGCAGCGGCTGCAATGCCTGCTGATACGGGTGCGGGGTTTGCAGGATGTTGATGCTCGTACCTTCGAGCGCCCGCCAATTGAATCCGCCGGTCACCTCCGACGCTCCGTTGGTCGGCTTCTCACCACCACCGACACCACAGGCGGAAAGTATGGGCACGCTCGCGGCAGCCATCCCCGCGATACCGAACGCCCGCAGCATCTCTCGACGCGAGAGCTGTGGACCACCGCTGAATGGGACGCGGGGTGTGAAACGACTCATGTTGATTCTCCGCTGAATGGATGAGTGGGGATCTCGAACGACCTGCGGCACAGGCCGGGTGTGCGAACCGTCAGGGAATGAGTGAGACCTTCACGGACTCGGTGCCACTGGCCACCAGATCGAGTCCCTTCTGGAAATCTTCCAACGGAAGCTGATGCGTGCAGATCTTGTCCATCGGCAGCAGACCTGACTCGATCATCCGGATCGCGGCCGGCCAGCAGTCGGGGCCCAGGTGCGCCCCGAGGACGTCAAGTTCCTTGTCGTCGCTGATAATGCTCCAGTCGACGCTGACGTCGTCTTTGAACACCCCGTATTCGACGTAGGTGCCGAGCTTACGCAAGATATTGAGGCCCTGGGGAACTGCAGACGGATGGCCTGTCCCTTCGAGATAGACATCGGCTCCGTAACCATCGGTGAGATCCTTGACGATCTGAACGGCATCCTCGTCGGCAATGTTGATGACGATGTCGGCTCCGCACAGTTTGGCGAGTTCGAGCTTTTCCGGTGCCATGTCGAGAGCGATCACGTGCGCCGGGCTTTTCGCTCGCGCACCGGCAACCATCCCCAGCCCGATCGGCCCGCAGCCGGCAACGACGACAACGTCGTCAAAGGTGATTCCCGCTCGTTCCACGGCGTGCAGTGAGCACGACAGCGGCTCGGCAAACGCAGCATGCGCTGCCGGGAGATCCTTGGATACCTTGTGCACCAGAGCTTCCACTGGATAGACCATGAATTCGGCCATCGCGCCGGGGGTGACTCGCTTGAATCCGTACAGGTTGTGCGGCTGGCACATGTGATACTGACCGCGCTTGCAGTAACGGCACTCCCAGCACGGAACGATCTGTTCGGAGACCACACGGTCGCCCACCGCGATCCCCCAGCGCTTCGACCCTTCCGCATCGATCGAGACAACCTCACCGACAAATTCGTGCCCTGGAATGACCTCGGTCTCGGCCCAAGCCGGACGGTTCTCGTCGCCCCAGAATTTTGCTGCACCGTGGTAGCACTTCAGATCACTCGCACAGATTCCGACTGCCTCGACCCGAACCAGCGCTTCACCAGGGCCGGGTACAGGCTTCGGCACTTCTTCGAGTCGATAGTCGCGCGGACCGTGGCAGATGACCGCCTTCATCGTCTCGGACATCTTTGTCTCCTCTTGGGATCAGGTCTGGATGGGGCGCAACGCGCTGGTCCAGTGGTTGCACATGAACACAATTTCATGTGTCGGCGGTCACAGTATCGGATCGATTTACATATGTCCAGCACAATTGTTCACCTGAACTAGATGCGTGAGCATCTGTTCATGCGGTACCTTTCTGTCATGCCGATCAGCAGCTCAGACGCGATGCCACTTCCCGCATCCACCCCTGCCGGTTCGGCACCGACCAGCACAAACAGCACATTCACGCACGCTCTGCTCTACACCGCGGCCAAGCTCTACTACGACGACGACGCCACTCAGGCCGAAGTGGCAAAAGCCCTCGGCATCAGCCGCGCCACCGTCAGCCGCATGCTCTCCGAGGCCCGAAGGCAGGGCATAGTCCGCATCCAAGTTGTGCCGCCCCAGGAAGAAGCACATGGAAGCCTGGCCGAGCGGTTGCGCGTCAAACTCGGACTGCATCGCGTGTACCTCTCCGGTCCTCTACCCACTCCGGCGCAGCAGAAGGGCACGGTCGACGTCATGGGTTCGGTACTCGCCCCGGCGACGGCCGAGGCACTCGCCGGCGCCGGCCTCGTGCCAGGTGACGTACTGCTCGTATCCTCCGGGCGGACGGTCTACGAAGTCGCGCAATACGATCTGACACCCATTCCAGGAGTCCTGGTCGCTCCCACTGTCGGTGGCAACGACCAACCGGAAGAGTGGTACCAGACCAACGAGATCACCCGCTTGATCTCGAACAAGATCGGCGGACGTCCGAATTATCTTTTTGCGCCGGCGCTTCCAGGTCCCGATCTGTATCCGACCCTCACCAAGGATCCGGCCATACAGCGAGTTCTCGGCCTGTGGCCACGGGCTCGGGCTATCCTCATGGGCATCGGCGCTCCACCTCTACTGCGCGCCGACATTCCACAGTTCGTTCCGATAACGTCGTCGTCGCTCCGAGAAGCCGTGGGCGACATCTGCTCTCGATTCTATGATCGCGACGGCAATACCGTCGACTTCCCCGGTAGCGACCGCCTTATTGCGCTCGAACTGTCTGCACTGCAAGATATCCCGGTGGGCATCGCCGTGGCCGTCGGCGCCGAGAAAGTCGCTCCCATCATCGCCGGTGCGCGCAGCCGGTACTTCAATCAACTTGTCACCGACCCAACCACCGCACAGCAGATACTTGCGGTCGAGTAACTTCGAAAGGCTTTGCCATGCCTACAGCGTCACCTCGCCCGCTCGACGGAAAACGCGCTCTTGTCACCGGAGCCTCGAAAGGCATCGGCGCGCAAATCGCACACGCCTTTGCCCAAGCCGGCGCGGACGTAATCGTCTCCGGTCGTAACCGTTCCGAACTGACAGTTCTGGCCGACCGACTCCGCGACAGTTCTGGCGTGCGCGCCGAGATTCTCGTTGCAGATCTCGCATTACCCGACGCACCGACACAGGTCGCGCAAGAATCTCTCGCGATATTCGGTGGCCTGGATGTCCTGGTCAACAACGCCGGAATCTCGTATCCCGAATTTGTCACCGACATAACCGAACCCAACTTCGACGCGGTTCTAAACGTCAACCTCCGTGCCCCGGCATTGCTCGCCGCGAAGATCGGCTCAGCCATGGCCGATGCGGGTGGCGGAGCCATCGTGACGGTTGCTTCCGCAGCAGCCTTGCGCGCGTTGCCCGAGCACTATTCGTACTGCATCGCAAAGGCCGGTTTGGTGATGGCCACCAAAGTGCTTGCCTTGGAACTGGGTAGCCGCGGCGTCCGGGCAAACTCGGTCTGCCCGACGGTTGTACTCACCGAGATGGGCCAGACGGTCTGGGGTGAGCACGACAAGGCTGCACCTATGTTGAACCGTATCCCGAGTGGGCGCTTTGCCATGCCCGACGAGGTGTCCGAGGCCGTCGTCTGGCTGGCGTCGGACGCCGCCGCCATGGTGAACGGAACCGATCTTCCTATCGACGGCGGTTACCTCGTAAGCTGAACGGCTGCAGCTATCAGGCCGTTCAGCCGAATTCAGCGAGGGCGTGGATTTGTTCCTTCGTCGACGGATACAGCGTCAACCACGTTTGATACAAATCCTCGTACATCGCGCGGTTGACTGCATTCGGCACTACTTCGTGCGACAGAGTCGTCCAATCGGTATCCGGCGCAACAAGTCCGGTCCCGATCGCGGCCAACAGCGCATCGCCGTAGCTGGCGCCGATGGTCTGAGCGGGAACCAACTGTGTGTGTCCGGTGATGTCGCTGATCGCCTGTGTCCACACCCGACTCTTGACCCCGCCTCCCACAGCGATCGTGCGTCGGACGGGTTCATCTGTGTCACCGAACATTTCGAGTATCTGACGGATTCCGAAGGCAATGCCCTCATAGGCAGCTCGAAACAGATGCCCCCGGCCATGGCGCAACGAGAGTCCTGCGACCACGCCTCTGGCCTTGGGGTCGAACACTGGGGTACGTTCGCCGGCAAAGTACGGCAGGATCAACAACCCTTCTGCGCCGGCCGGCACCGCCTCAGCCTCGGCGAGTAGCAGGTCGAATGGTGCATCACCGGTGAGCTTTTGAAGCCATCCGGTCAGGCTTCCGGCAGTGGACGTGCCGGCCGCAAGTGCCAGTGTATTCTTCTGGACGCCTGCAGTTGTCCACAATGCCGGGTTGCTGTGAAACTTGTCGAGCACCTGCACCAGGAACATCGTCGACCCGTACATGAGCATGAGATCCCCGGGATGACGGGCACCCACACTGAACCCCTCGGAAAAGGCGTCGACGGTACCCGCGACGACGGGCGTTCCGGCCGGTAGTCCGGTCTGCTCGGCCGCATCAGCGTGCACAAGTCCGACAACATCACTCGGCCACACCAAACGTGGGCATTCCAGATGCCCCAGAATGCGATCGAGCCAATCGGATTTCCAGCTGAAGTCTCGAACCGAATAGAGCGGATCACACTGACTGGCCGTGTGATGATCCTGAATGTACTCGCCGGTCAGCTTTGCGGCGATGTACGAATTCGAGCCGTACCAACGCGTCGCCGCGGCAAAAACATCCGGTTCATGGATGCGCACCCATTCGATCTTCGGTCCGACGGCCTGACTCGACAGGAGTTTGCCACCACAATCGAGTATTGCCTCCTCGCTGAACAATTCGGTCAGCGAGGCTACTTCTGCCGAGGCTCGACTGTCGATTCCGTAGAGGATAGCCGGACGAACAGGACGAAGTTCACTGTCGCACAACACCAGTGCCGGACCGACGCCACTGACACATACGCCGGCCACCTTGGAAAACGTGGGAACCTGTGCCACAAGACGTTTCGAGATCGCACATACCTCGGACCACCACATCTTCTCGGCGTCCACCTCGGCCCACCCGGGCCGTGGCATCGAGATCTGGTGATCGATCTGCTCGGTTGCCAGGACCACACCGTCCGGGGTCACCAGAACCCCTTTGCTGCTGCCCGTCCCCATGTCTATACCTACCAACAAGTCCACGGAGTCACCCTAACCGAGCGAACGGTGTCAGGCTCTGTGGTTACACGCCTTCGGTGAGTTCGCGCAGCGATGCGTAACGTTCCCGCACCTGCGGGGCGGGCGTGGCTTCGAAGCGCTTCTCCTCGGGTTTGGTCCACACCGGTGGGTGCTCGTCTCCGAGAAGCGTCCAAGCAGCTTGCCGGCATGCACCTTCCGCAACATATTCACCAGGATCAGGTATCACGACCGGCACCCCGAGAATCGCCGGAGCGATTTCACACAAAGCGCGAGACTTTGCGCCCCCACCAACCAACAGGACCCGTTTCACCTGGACACCTTGACGGACAAGATCGTCGACGCCATCGGCCAAACCACACAGCAATCCTTCGACAGCAGCGCGCGCAAAATGCGCCGGCGTCGAATTCTGCAGCCGGAAGCCGTGCATCGCCCCGGTCGCGTCGGGACGGTTGGGAGTACGTTCACCCTCGAAGTACGGAATCATCACCAGGCCGTCGCTCCCGAGCGGGGCAGACAACGCCAATCGGGACAGTTCATCGTGATCGACACCAAGAATGGACGCCGTCGCATCGAGAATCCGGGCGCCGTTGAGTGTGCACACCAACGGCAGGTGCAGTCCGGTCGCGTCGGCAAAGCCGGCAACATTGCCACTCGAATCGTGCGTCGGCGTGACCGACACAGCAGAGACGACGCCGGACGTTCCGATCGAGATGACCACGTCACCGGGAATCGCTCCCAACCCCAGTGCGGCTGCGGCATTGTCACCAGTTCCCGGACCGATAACCGCGCCGGATCGAGTGATACCGATCTTCTCGTTCGGCAGAGCAACACGTGGAACCCGTGGCGTTCGATCGCGAAAAGCCAGCGACAGCAAGTCCATCCGGTACTCGCGCGTCGCGGCTGCGAAGTACCCCGTTCCACTCGCGTCACCGGCGTCGGTGGCAAGTGCATCGGGGGAGACGGCGCCGCCCAACTTCCAAGACAGCCAATCGTGCGGAAGACAGACTGCTGCAGTTCGGTTCGCATTGTCGGGTTCGTGATCTGCCAGCCACCGCAACTTGCTCGCAGTGATTGCGGCTACCGGCACAACCCCCACGGCGTCGGCCCACGCCTGTGGTCCACCCAGCTCGTCGACGAGTTCGCTCGCGGCCTGCGCGGAGCGAGTGTCGTTCCACAGCAATGCCGGTCGCACTACGTCGCCGTCGCCGTCCAAACACACCATGCCGTGTTGTTGCGCGCCTACGGACACTGCCGCGACATCGCCGAGTCCACCTGCGGCGGCAATCGCGCTGTCCATGGCCTCGAACCACCGCGCCGGGTCGATCTCGGTGCCGGTGGGATGCGTCGCACGTCCCTCCCGGATCAATTCACCCGAATCGGCATCACGGACAATGACCTTGCACGACTGAGTTGAGGAATCGATCCCGGCTACGAGCGTCACAGCGTGTCCTCTCTGAAGGACCTTCAGCTCGCGACTGCGACCGCGGGCATCCGGTTGCTGCGCTTACGCAGCGATCGAACATATTCTGCGCGCTCGGTCTCCGTCATTCCACCCCAGATGCCGTAAGGCTCATGGACAGCCAGTGCGTGTTCGCGGCACTGCTGAAGAACCGGGCAGGCGGAGCAGATCTTCTTTGCGTTGAGTTCGCGGTTTTCGCGAGCATGCCCACGCTCGCCGTCCGGATGGAAGTACACGGCGGAGTCGTGCCCACGGCACGCTCCCTGCATCTGCCAGTCCCACACTTCAGTTGTCGGATTCGGCATCGGAAGGTGCTTGTGCATGATGGCGACCTCAATTCTTGATTCTGAGACGGACTTTGAATTCTGTGACGGAGAAGGATGTGACCGGCCTACTGGCCGATCGTCTGGACATCTCCCCGACGCAACCGGTACGCGCACACGGTGGCGAGTTCGCTGACCGCGGGAGGATCGAGTGCGGCGCTGCCGTCGTCGAGGATGTTCTTCAATCTCCGGAAGTACTCGCGGGGCTCCAGGCCGAAAGTGACAAAGATGTCTTCGTCCGGTCCGCCGTCGAACTTCTGCCATTTGCGCGCGAAGTCGACAATCTCGTCCTGCGTGTCGGTGCGACTCATCGGGTTCTCCCCTAGGTTCGTGCGCCCTCTGACCTCGTACTGCGACCCACCCGAGAACGCGGTGCCCAGTGAGTCAAGACACAGCCTATGCCCACTTCTGCTTTTGCACAATACCTACTTAGGTCCCCAAAAGACTTAAGTAATTAATCTTTTGTATCCTGAAGTAACTCTGAGAGAATGCTTGAATAGAACGTATGACCCGACCGCCTATCACTCCCGCCACAGCCGGCGAGGTGTTCTCGCTGATCCGTGCCGGTTCCGCGACCACACGAAGCGAAATCGGGAAACTCACCGGGCTGTCCCGGACTGCGGTGTCTGCCCGAGTCGGCGCACTGCAGTCGATCGGCCTCATCGCGGACGACGACGAAGGCCCCTCGACAGGTGGCCGTCCGCCGGCAACGTTGACGTTCAACAAATCCGCTGGACTGGTACTGGTTGTCGCCATCGGCCGCTCACGCGCGCAGTTGGCCGTCACAGACCTGTCCGGCACCATCCTCACCGCGGAGGACATCGACAAATCGGTGGGCGTCGGGCCCGACGAACTGATGCCTGAGATCGCGGACCATCTGACGTCGTTGCTGGCCCGAATCGGCCGTCCCCCTACCGAAGTCATCGGAGTCGGACTCAGCATTCCTGGGACCGTCGACATCGCAGCCGGAGCCAGTCTCGATTCACCGATGATGTCGGGCTGGGACGGCGTCGCCCTGGCCCCTTACCTGGCATCGGTCACAGACGCACCGCTGTTCGCCGACAACGACGCCAACGTCATGGCGCTCGCGGAACTCAGCGAAAGGCGTGAAAGCGCACCGAATCTACTCATGATCAAAGCGTCCACCGGCCTCGGTGCCGGCATCGTTCTCGGTGGTGTCCTGCAACGCGGGTCGCTCGGCGCCGCCGGCGAGATCGGGCACACCAAAACCGCTGCCGCCAAGGACGTCCAATGCCGGTGCGGTGACGTAGGTTGCGTCGAAACCGTCGCCAGCGGTTGGGCTCTCGTACACGCGCTCGAAGCCCAGGGCCGGGATGTCGGCCATGTCCGCGACGTCGTTCGGTTGGCCCTCGACGGCGACGGGGAAGCACGCCGATTGATCCGAACCAGCGGCCGACTCATCGGCGACGTGATCTCCGGCGCGGTCAATCTCCTCAACCCGGAAGTGCTCGTCATCGGCGGCGACATGGCCGAAGCCGACGAACTCTTCCTTGCCGGACTTCGAGAATCTGTCTACGGCAACGCAACTGCACTCGCCACGCGCTCACTACACATCGTGTCCGTCAGCCACGGAGCGCAATCGGGAATCCTCGGGTGCGCCGTCCTTGTACTCGACAATCTCCTGAGCCCACGTGAAATCGACTTGAGGATCGCCGACGCCGCCCACTGAGGTTCGACATTGCAGACACCCGTCGGCTTCGCGCCGTGTGGGTTGTGCCGCTACACTGACTACCGCAGCTACGACGCCTAAAGCCCCGCGCCGGCCGGTCGAGTAGCGGCACAGCCCAACCGGCGACTGAAAACCGCAGTACAACACGGTTTTCATGCTCTCGGATGAGCTCCCCGCCCTCGTAGCTCAGGGGATAGAGCATTCCTCTCCTAAAGGAAGGGTCGCAGGTTCGAATCCTGCCGAGGGCACATTCATGCACAACGGTCGAATCTATGCGCGACCTGCCGAGCGGATCAGCCAGCATCACGTCAATCTGGACATTAGTCTGACGCGGTGAACACACACAAGCATGTGGGCCAGCCACGCATCTCCGGGCGTCAGCTCTCTTACGTGGCTTTCGCTGTTGTCGTCATCGTGTATCTGGCATTAATTCAGTTCGGTGGACGCCTCATCGCGGGCTGGGGAAACGAGGACGACACCCTGACCACTCGCGGGGTTGTCTTCACGATGCTGATCCCGTTGGGGATCGCTCTGATCTTTACGTACGGCGTTATCGCAGCCCTCGGCTGGTGGCGTCCGGTGATCAAGGATGATCGGCCGGTGAATCGCTGGGTGTGGGTCGTTCCTGTCGTTCTTCTCGTCGCGATCCTGTTAGGCATCAACTACAGCGCACTCGCGGAGAAGGGCTGGCTGTTCGTCATCGTCCTCCTGATCGCCACGCAGTTCGTCGGCTGGGGCGAAGAGGGAATGTTCCGCGGCATCGGAGTGACCATGCTGCGCAACCACGGTCTCCGAGAAGGCCAGGTAGCCCTCTGGTCCAGTCTCATCTTCGGCGCCGTCCACCTTTCCAACGTCTTCGGAAGCGGCGCTTCCGCTATCCCGCAAGCAATCATCGTCAGCCTCGCCGGGTACTTCTTCTACCTCACGCGCCGGGTCTCCGGAAACAACGCAGTCAACTCCGTACTCCACGGACTCTTCGACTTCGCCCTACTCAGCGGCACCGCCATCCTGCTGGACCAACAGTCGTATGTCGGTGTATTCGCACCAATCCTGGCGTACCCGATCATCGCCATCGTGCTCATCGTCAAGCGGCACAAAATCGAACCTCCGCAACCCGTCGACAATCACGCTGTCACCTCGACGTCCGCTTCGCCGGCACGGCGGACTTGAATCCCACTGAAAGCTTGGATCCCACTGACACGTTGGAAACTCGGCTTGCTGTTCGGATCAACTTGTTCAAAAATCTGGCGCGAACCCAAGCACAGGCCTACGGTGGGTATGCGAGGCCGGATATGAGGGGTCAGCCCAACGGATCGAGGGTCCCCACGTTGTGTGCTCAACGCGGATGACGAGAAAAGCCCCCACTCCAGTGATGCGAGTGGGGGCGTCGTCCATTTACAGGAGGCCGTCAAGTACGAAAGCACCCCAAACGACAACGGTTCCCGCAGGCTGTGTGCTCAACCTACAAGAACCTGAACCGCAAAGTTGCGAGACCGCGCGCATACCCCGGCAGTTGCGGCCTGAAAATCACGTACCCAGCCGCTCGCAGCTCCAAACAAGTCCGGCAAGCTCTCTCACAGTCCAATCCTGCCGAGAGCACTAGGTGGGATTGACGTTTCACCCATTCTTCGGCCGCATGTCATGCTGAAACCATGACGCCCTCAGCCGCCGTGAGCGCTCCCCCGAAAAACATGTCTTTGATTCCCGGGGGAACCTTCTGGATGGGGTCCGAAGACTTCTACCCGGAAGAACGCCCGGTTCACCAAGTGAGCGTCGACAGTTTCTGGATGGATACGACGGCCGTCACCGTGGCCGAGTTCCGTCGGTTCGTCAAAGCTACGGGTCACGTCACGACGGCCGAGACCGCGCCCGATCCTGCCGATTACCCCGATGCCGACCCCACACTGCTGGTGCCCGGTTCTTTGGTCTTCCACTCACCGCCCGGACCGGTCTCCCTGGACGACTACACCCAGTGGTGGACGTTCACACCTGGCGCGGACTGGCGGCACCCGGAGGGCCCGGGCAGCAATGTCGGTGGACGCGAAAAACATCCCGTCACGCACGTCTCGTACTTCGACGCGCAGGCATACGCCCACTGGGTCGGCAAGGAACTCCCCACCGAAGCAGAGTGGGAGTACGCAGCGCGCGGTGGCCTCGATCGCAAGGCCTATGTGTGGGGCGACGAGGACTCCCCCGGCGGAAAGCCCGGTGGCAACGTGTGGCAAGGCCAGTTCCCGTGGGAGAACCTGCTCGAAGACGGCTACGAACGCACCGCTCCCGTTGGCAAATTCCGCGCCAACGGCTACGGCCTCCTCGACATGGCCGGCAACGTCTGGGAATGGACAGCGGATCACTACACGTCGGACCATGCCCACAGCACCAAGAACACTGCGCCGGCAACCTCGTGCTGCATCCCCCGCAACCCGCGCGCCGAGCTTGCCACGGAAACAGTTGCGGGAGAGACCTATCCGCTACGAGTCATCAAGGGTGGGTCGCATCTGTGTGCACCTAACTACTGCCTACGATACCGACCGGCCGCGCGGCAGAGCGAATCCGAAGAGTCCTCGACCTGCCACGTCGGCTTCCGGTGCGTCGTGCGAATTCCGCAGGAGTAGGTCAGAAGGGTGCGTCGCCGAGAATCGCGACGCGTTCCATGACCCGTCGATGCGGGAAGTAGTCACTGGCCGCGTAGTGCTGCGTCGCCCGATTGTCCCAGAACGCAATGGAATTGGCTGCCCACTTGAATCGGCACTGGAAATCCGGAACCTTGACCTGCGCGAACAACAGGTTGAGCAGGTCCTTGCCTTCCTGCGGATCCATGTCCGGGATGTGAGTGGTGAAGAGGCTGTTCACAAACAGTGTTTTGCGGCCCGTCTCCGGATGCTTGCGGACCATCGGATGTAGCACCGGCGGGTACTGCTCCTTCATCTTCTCGAGCTTTTCGGGCGACATACTGCGGCCGAAGGACGGAACGAAGTCGTGGACGGCCTCGCGTCCGTCGATCAGGTCCTTGACCTCGTCGGAAAGGCAATCGAATGCGTTGCCCATGTCTGCCCACAGGGTGTCGCCACCGGCCGGCGGAACATCGATGGCACGCAGGACAGAACCTAGCGGCGGCGTCTTGGTCCACGTGACGTCGACGTGCCAGATGTTCTCGGTGCCAGGGCTGTCCTCGCCGCGCTCGAACCGCACCACGGCCGGGACCTCACCCTGCGGGAGCAACGGGTGAACTTCGAGTTCGCCCCAATTGCTCGCAAAGTCACGGTGATTGAGGCTCGAGATGTTCTGGTCGCGGAAGAACACGACCTTCCATTCCAGCAATGCGCGACGAACGTCGTCGATCTGCTCGGCCGACGGATCACGCAGGTCGATATTGCTGATCTCAGCCCCGATGAAGGGGGTGACCGGTGTGAGAGTGAAACGCTCGTACGGCCTCGACTCGACGCCTTCTGGATTGCGGCGCATCCCGCGAGGACCGAATTCGATTGTGTGATTGCCGATTTGAACTGTACGAGACGACGTGAGTGCAGCCATGAAAATAGCTCCGTTTCGATTTACGTATTGACTCGCGCGTCAGCCGACTGCGCGATCTTGCTTCGGGTGCGTGTGTGCTCACTGCGCGGAGCCAGCAATGCCGCCACCATCAGGTCGACAAGGTGGTCGACAGTGGTGTCGAAATCTGCCTTCACCACAAGATTTCCCTCCGCACGCCGCTGCTCGAAAACAGCAAGCGCGGAGACAGTCATGTTGGACATCAGGTCGATCCGCTCGACCGCAACACGGCGAGACAGATGCGGCAGTGCTCGCGTCAACCGCGAGACCACTTCGTTGATTGCTTCACTGACCTCGCGGAACTCGAGACTCTGGGTGTCGACCGATGGCGAGACCCTGGCGATGAACCTCGCGTAGTTCGAGCCGTCGGCGGTAGCGAGGAAATCCGCGAGTGGATAGATGAAGGCCTCGACCAAGGCTCGAACTGTATCCGTTCGCTCACTTGCGTCGATGTCGTCGAGGTACGTCAGGCGGGCGATGTTGATCTGGCCCATCCGGTAGCGGAATACAGCCAGCACCAACCCGTCCCGTCCCCCGAAGTGGTATTGGACCGCAGAGTTGTTACGTTGCCCCGCCGCTGCCGCCACATCGCGCATCGACACCTCGTGGATGCCATGTTCGGCAAACATGCGTTCCGCGACGGCGATCATTGCACTCTTGGCATCTGACGAGCTGGGCATGAACGGAGCATATAAGTCAGTGCCTTAAAACTGCAACCCCTCTTTGCTGTGCGCCTTTATTGACCGCCGGGGGTTAATAAAGGCGCACAGCAGGGATTGAATCCCACTCAACGAGACCTCCCCTTCCGATGCACCGTCGAGAGCTACGCTGCAGATTAAGTCAGCCACTTAATTCTCGGTCTCAAGACAGCCAGGAGCCCGCTTGTGAATCGTCATTCCATTCCGATCATCGCCGAGACGCCGAACGTCGCCGCATCGGTCGACTACCGCGACCAGAAGGTGCCATTCACCCGGCCCGAACCCATTCGCCCGCCTGCCGGGGCACCCAACGTCCTGCTCATCATGATCGACGATGTCGGATTTGGTGCCCCCTCCGCTTTTGGTGGCCCGTGCCGTACCCCAACGGCTGAACGCCTCGCCGACACCGGCGTCAAGTACAGCCGATTCCACACCGCCGCACTGTGCTCACCGACCCGCGCTGCCACTCTGACGGGCCGCAATCACCACAGCGTCGGCATGGGTGTCATCTCCGAGATGGCCAACGCCGCACCCGGATACAACGGAACCCGTCCGGCGTCGGCGGCCACCGTCGCTCGCATTCTGCAGGGAAACGGTTACGCCACGGGCGCTTTCGGCAAGATGCATCAGACCCCGACCTGGGAGACCACGGCTGCGGGGCCGTTCGATCGTTGGCCGGTACGCGAAGGTTTTGACAAGTTCTACGGCTTTCTCGGCGCCGAGTCCGACCAGTTCACCCCAGTTCTCTACGAGGACTTCACGATGGTGGACCTGCCCAAGACCCCGCAGGAGGGCTACCACCTCTCCGAAGACCTCGTCGATCACGCCATCGAATGGGTCGAAGGCGTCAACACCATGGACCCGGACAAGCCGTGGTTCTGCTACCTCCCCTTCGGTGCGTGCCATGCGCCACTTCAGGTTCCGGACAGCTACCTGAACAAATACGTCGGCGAATTCGATCACGGCTGGGATCGCCAGCGCGAGATCACCCTGGAAAAGCAGAAGGAACTGGGCGTCGTCGGCCCCGATACCGTGCTGGCTCCGTGGGCACCGGGTGTTCCACACTGGGACGAGCTGGATGACGACCAGAAGAAGGTCTCGGCCCGGCTGATGGAGTTGTACGCCGCGTTCCTCGAGCACACCGACGACGAGGTCGGTCGACTGGTGGATCGTCTGCAGGACATGGGCGTTCTGGACAACACTCTCGTTCTCTACATGATGGGCGACAACGGAGCCTCTGCCGAAGGTGGCATGGAAGGCTCGTTCAACTACCTTGCCGGGCTCAACGGTTACAAGACCGCGACCGCCGAAGTCCTGGCCCGATACGACGAGCTGGGCACCGAAACCAGCTATCCGCACTACCCGGCGGCCTGGGCTCTGGCGCTCGACACCCCGTACCAGTGGGCCAAGCAGGTTGCCTCCCACTACGGCGGAACCCGCAACGGATTGATCGCGCACTGGCCCAAGGGAATCGAGAATCACGGCATTCGCGAACAGTGGCACCATTGCGTCGACATCACCCCCACGATCCTCGAAGCTGCCGGCATCCCGGCTCCGACGAGCGTCGACGGCGTAGCGCAGAAGCCCATGGAGGGTGTTGCGATGAACTACACCTTCGACGATCCGGAGGCCGACGAGCGGCACACCACACAGTATTTCGAGATCTTCGGAAACCGTGGCATCTACGATCACGGTTGGACCGCCGTCACCGCGCACCGCGCACCTTGGCTGATGGCAACGCACGGACTGGAACTCACGTCGCTCAGCGACGACAAATGGGAGTTGTACGACACGACGGTCGACTGGTCACAGGCCCGTGATCTCGCGGACGAGCATCCTGAGATCCTCGCGCGACTCAAGGAGAAGTTCCTGGTCGAGGCGGCCAAGTACCAAGTGCTTCCGCTCGACGACCGTACCGTCGGACGGCATTCGACACCGGAATCCCGACCGCCGCATCCCATGATGGGCCGCAAGTCGCTGACGCTGTATCCACATATGAACGGACTGGTCGAGAAGGCAGCACCCAACTTCTTCAACCGCTCGTACGCGTTGACAGCCGACTTGGGCAGCGTCGCCGACGGCATGCTGGTAAGCCTCGGTGGCCGGTTCGGCGGATTCGCTTTGTACATCATCGATTCCGTACCGGTTTATTGCTACAACTTCAGCGGTGGTGGCCGTACCTTCGTGCGCGCCGAGAAGCCTCTGTCCGCCGACGCCAAGGAAGTATCCGTCCATTTCGACTACGACGGCGGCGGTATCGGCAAGGGCGGTCTCGCGACGTTGCGCGTCGACGGCGAGGTGGTCGCGGCGGGCAGGATCGACAAGACCACCCGGGCAATCTTCAGCATGAACGAGCAGCTGGATATCGGAATCAACCGTGGCAGCCCGGTTTCCGAGGAATTCGCCGAGCAGGGCACATTCCGCTACGGCGGCAAGCTGAACAGTGTGACTATCGACTTGCTTCCGACGCGTGATGTTGTCTCCGCCGAGGAGCGCGAGAAGATTTCGCTGGCAGTGCACTAGGTCGCAGGGCAATTGTGCAGCCGCACGGGTAGTTACCTCTGCGGCTGCACAATCGGCGCGCGGCTATCCGAACAGGATCTCTCTCGCCTGCTCGCGCGCGCTGTTGAACTCCCACCACGAATCCTCGGATCCACGCAGGTCCTGTTTCAGGTACCACAGCGAATCGCTGCGCTGCGGCTCCGGCAGTCGATCAAGGGCCGGCACTGCATCGACCGAGAGCGTGCTCAGGTAGTTCACGTCGATACTCTTCCCCTCCTCGAAACGCTCGACGTTCTTCTCCGCGATGTACGCATCCGGGTTGAAGAACGCAAAACCCAGCAAACCCACAGTGGCCATGGCGAGTACAGCCGTCGGCAGCCAACCGCCCGACATCCGTACTCCCGCGATGATCAGCAGAACAAAGACCAGCCCGAGCAGCAGTTCGACAGCAAAGACACTCACTCGCAGCCTCGTGAATCCGTACTGGTTCTCGTACAACCACATTCGATGAACCGCCGACGCCACAATCACGAGGCTGAATGTGCACAGTGCCCCCAGAAGCCCCCGGGCCAGCGCCCTCGATCTGCGATCGCCGCGATCTACACGCCGAACCGCAACCGCGATCACCACCAACGTCAGCACCGTCACCATCATCAGCTGCCAAAACCCTTGGCGCGCATAGTCCGCATACGTCAGCCCGTCGGTGACCTGCACATGGTTGTCGCCGCCGAACAGCGTCTTGAGCTGCACTGCAACAAATCCCAAGAACAGCACGTTCAGCATCGCGAGCGGCACCACCCACTCCCACAGCGGTAGCGGCGACGCCGGTGCCGGAGCAAGCGCGTCGACGTCGGGCGTCCGGCGCCGCAAATACACAGCTGTGAGCGTCCCGAAAGCCACCAGGACCCCGATGCACAGGTGAGCGATTGTTTCGTCGACCCGAATCGAGGGCGCGGCGCCGTCGAAGAACTTCGCGAATTCCGGATCCGCACTGGCAAAAAGGGATCCGAATATCAGGAGCATTGCGATACTGACGGCACCGACGGCCACCACACGGACTGCCGGGACTCGCAGTGCTGTACCTGGTCGCGCGTTTCTGCGCCGAGCGAAGCGCATCACCCGTAGCGGCGCACGCCACGGAATGATCGTTCCCACCGCGATGCCCGTCCACGTCCGGCCACCGATCAACGCCCACGTGAACACAACCCACGCCGCCACCAGGCACACAAAGACAAGCCATCCTGCACCGCGAACCGCAGCGACGCCGAACAGCGCCAGCGCACCGGCGCAGGCTCCCCATTGAATCGGCGTCAGCCGCGGCGGCGTGAGGATCCCGACCACTACAGTGACACCGACAAACACAATCGCGTACGCCACGCCAATGGTGTCGACATCGAGGATCAAGGCGGCAAGCACGCCCACGACTGCCGATCCGATCAACATCGGACGCGTCGGAATGGACGTCCGATCTCTGCGCCATACGCGTGGCACTGGTCGTGTCGGCGCGCTGGGTTTTGGAGTAACAGCAACCGGAGTAGTCATTATCAAACCTACTTTCAGGATCGGCAAATCAGGCGCAGAACCAGGTGGGGTGCGCCTTCGACAATCGGTCAATTCAGTTCTGTGGCAGTACCACTCGAATACAGCACCCGGTTGGCGCATCAACGACGGCAATAGTGCCGCCATGCAATTCGACAGCCCACTTCGCGATGGCAAGCCCAAGCCCGGTGCCGCCGTCCGTGGAACCACCTCGAATGAATCTGTCGAAGACCTCGGAGCGGGCGGACGGCTCGATCCCCGGACCGTCGTCATGGACGTCGATCACGACGCCGCGGGCCGAATCCCTACGCACACGAACCACAGCATGTGCGTCGACGCCGCCGTGACGAACTGCGTTGTCCAGCAGGTTGGTCACTACCTGATGCAGTCGGTCCGGATCGGCGGATATGCTCAACGATGCAGGGCTCACATCGATGTCGACGTTTCCCCGACGCTGCGACATCAGTTCGTCCAGGAATGGCTTCATCTCGAACATCTTGGGATTCAAGGGCATTGCACCGCCCTCGAGTTTCGAGAGATCAAGCAGATCGTCCACCAGAGCACCCAGGCGTTCGGTTTGAGCGAGAGCCGAACGCATCATGTCGGGGTTCGGATCCTGCACCCCGTCGACGATGTTCTCGAGCATCGCCTGCAAAGCAGTTATCGGCGTGCGCAATTCATGCGATACGTTGCCGATCAACTCGCGGCGATACCGGTCGTCGGCACCAAGATCCTCGGCCATTCGATTGAAGGCCGTCGCAAGCTCGCCCACTTCGTCCCGCGACGTCGCCCGCACTCGACGCGAGTAGTCACCACGCGCCATTGACTTGGCCGCTGCCGTCATCTCACGAAGAGGAGAGGTCATTCCGTGAGCGAGAACCTGCGTAACCCCCAGGGCGACAAACAATGCCGTCAACAGGGCGAATCGGAATGGCTGCTGCGACGTCAGCCAGAAACCACCTGACGCGAACAGCAGTGCGGCGACGACCAACAATCCAACCTTGACCTTGAAGGACCGCATCGGGTCCAGCGGTCGTGGCCAGCGAGCAAAAAGTCGTTCGACGACGCTCATCGCGGCGCGTCCCACGCGTAGCCGACGCCGTGAACAGTTCGGATCACCGACGGCCCCAGTTTGCGTCGTAGCGCCTTGACGTGGCTGTCGACGGTGCGGCTACCTGCCCCTTCGCCCCATCCCCAGATTTCCTCGAGCAGTGATTCGCGGGGAATCGCGGCTCTGGGTCGCTCCGCCAGGTACACGATCAGATCGAACTCGGTCCGCGTCAGGTGTACTTCTTGCGCGCCACGGCGCACCCGACGCTCGGTCAGGTCGATCACGACGTCACCGAATTCAAGAAGGTCCGATACCGGCCGGGCGGGGCGATCAGCGCGTCGGAGCAGCGCCTGTACCCGCGCAACCAGCACCCGCATGCTGAACGGCTTGCTGAGGTAATCGTCGGCGCCGACGCCCAAACCGATCACCATGTCGGTTTCGTCGGCGCGCGCCGTGAGCATGAGAACAGGCACCGATCGTACGGCCTGGATTCGACGGCACACTTCGAGTCCGTCGAATCCGGGCATCATCACGTCGAGAACTACCAGGTCCGGGTTGACCTCGGCGCACCGCGAGACAGCGCTGGGTCCGTCGAATGCCAGCTCCACGTCGAATCCCTCGGCGCGCAGACGCGCGGCAATCGATTCGCAGATGCTGACTTCGTCGTCGACCACGAGCACTTTTCGCTGACTCATGGAACTGACTGTATTAGCCCGACGTGGATGAACCTGGGAGGACTTGTGAAGGTTCTGTGCAGATTAGAAGCGTCGAATGTTGTTGATCGGAAGATCCGTCAGCGGTGTCAGGCCAGTGGGAACTCCGACGCCATACGCGTTGAACACCATTCCGAAGCCCGCGTAGATTCCGACGTGCGTCGCGCCGGGATAGAAGGTGATGACGTCGCCGGGCGCTAGTGCCCACCGCGGAACTGCCTGTCCCACGCGGGCTTGCTCCTGGCTGGTTCGGGGCAGACTCACGCCGGCCTGCCGGAATGCCCACTGCACCAGTCCGGAGCAATCCCACGAGTTCGGTCCGACGCCACCCCACTGATAGGGCTTTCCGGTTTGGGTTGTGGCGGCCGCCAAGGCGATCAAACCCGCGGGACTGGGGATCGGAAGGGCCGCAGAACCACTGCTGATGCTGCCCAGGCTGCCCAGTGACCCGGTACTGCCGGCGCTACCAGCGCTTCCAGGTTCCGCGAGAGCGGGTGCCGCAGACAGGAGCAGAACGCTTCCGGTCAGCAGGGCTGCAACCGTACCCTTGCGCAATGTCGACTTCCTCATGCAACCGTCCTTCGTTAGAGATACTGCTCTACAGAGGTGCGGCCATCGCACCGAAATGGCGTTGAACTGGTCGGATATGAAATGAGCACGTGACCTTCGGATGCTAACGACCAACTCGGGCAATTCAGACAAGAATCGGGATTCTCACTCAGAATGAGGCCCTTTGTCCCCGGAGCCCGAGAAAGATCAGGGGAAAGATCCGGGATTTCCTGGATTTCCCGCGCACCGTCGATCCCTAGATTCGATGTATGCGCTCACACGTCTTGGTGACGATTGCCACAGTCGCGGCCGCGATGGCACTAGTCGGATGCTCGACGCTCCAACGGAACTTCGAGGTTCAATCGGATCTGGATTCGCTCACGAAATCAGGCGCAGTCGGCTCGATCGCAACGCTCGACGACAGCTCGAGCACCGTGGTCCTGACCAGTGGTGTTCCCCACCAAACGAATGGCGATTCAATCGGCCCGAACTATCGCGTCCGGATCGGCAGCGTGACAAAGACATTCACCGCAGCACTCGTGCTGCAACTGGTAGCGCAGGACAAGGTCGACCTCGACGCACCGGTCGATCGCTATCTGCCTGGGCTCTTGCAGGGCAACACCGTCACCGTCCGGCACCTACTACAACACCGCAGCGGATTGCCCGAGTTCGCCGGTGAACCCAACGCCGACGAATGGGTGGCCGCAAACGAAAATCGCACCCTCACGCCGGCAGACGCAGTGGCTATCGCTCTGAGCAAGCCCGCGCAGTTCGAGCCTGGATCAGCGTTTCGCTACACCAATACCAACTACATAGTTCTCGGGATGCTCGTAGAAGCTGTGACCGGCCAAACCTACGCCGACGCATTACACACTCGGATTCTCGAACCACTCGAACTCCGGGACACGTATCTCCCACCGCCAGGTGAGCGAGACATCAAAGGTGAGCACATGACCGGGTATGCCGATCTGCCCGGCGGCCGCACCGACGTCTCGCGGATCGAACCGTCCATCCCCTGGTCGGCGGGTGCCCTGGTATCCACCGGCAAGGATCTCAACACCTTCTGGCGCGCCTTGTTGAACGGGAAGATCGTTCCCGAGAAGGAACTCACCGAGATGACCACCGCACAAACCGGTGCCACCGAAGCCGAAGGTCTTGGCTACGGCTTGGGAGTCGGATCCACCGAACTGCCGTGCGGGGTTACCTACATTGGGCACAGCGGGGGAATATACGGCTACTACACGCTGTCCGGCGCGACGGAAGATCGCGCATACACCGTGACCCTGACCTCGGCTCCGAAGGAGCAGCCGGACATAGTGGCCATGCTGTCCCACGCACTGTGCCCCTGAACGGCCGCCGGAATCCGCCTACACATGTCTGAGATAGGATAAATTTCAGTTCTTTGCCTGGTATGGGCGTTGAACCGTCTTATCCTTGCCATGCTGCGCTGCATCGGCCACGTCGAACAGATAGGCCGACCATGCCACTCACTGTGAAGTACGCGGAAATTTACAACGACGCACTGATCGCGCTGGCAGCAGCCACGCAGCGCCCCGCAAACATCGTCAACCTGGCCGATGCGTACGCCATCCGGGTGGATCTCGAGTACAACCGCTACGTCGTTGCCACAAACACACCGCAAGGCTTGTCGAACGAACCCGGCGTCAGCGGAACCTGGTTGGTTCGCTTCTTCCAGGCCGATATCGACGGCGCGCCGGACGAACTCCTCACCGAAGCAACAGATCAGTGGCTCATCGACGCCTTCGACTCCGCCCTGGCGTCCCTCGAAGCCGACGGAAACAAGATTGTTGCCGATGCAGACTTCGGAGATATCAGCCGTTCCGAAGCGACCGACGTCGACGCAGTCGACGGTCAGGCCTGATCGTCGGCCGATTCACTCAGCTGAGCGATCCGCGCCGCAAGACTCGAGTTTTCGGCTTCGAGCGAGAGAATCAATCGAACTCCGACCAAATTGACGCCGTCGTCGATCAACTCGGTGATGCGACGCAATGTCTCCAGGTCCGATTCGCTGTACCGGCGAGTTCCACCACCGGTGCGTGTAGGGGTCAGCAGCCCTCTTCTCTCGTAGAGTCTCAACGTCTGTGGCCCGACCCCGGACAACTCCGACATCACCGAGATGCCGTAAACACCACGCTGTGAGCGCGTCTGTGGCTCTAGTGTCACTACAAGCCTCCTCGCCCAATCGGTGATTCCTCGACTTTAACACCTTCAGGCAAAGAATCTGCGTTCCGAGACATAGATTTCATATCGCCCGTCGAGCCGAAGATTTTTTCAGTTTCTGCTTTTTCGGACATTTCGCCTGAATACGACAGCAATTTCACCCTCCGACCGCTCCCACTCGGACCCAAATCCCACTTCGACGGGTTGCTAATTATCTGCATCCACTGGTATAGATTTTAGTACGTCCTGACGAGAACATGTGTACCGATTCGCCTACAGATTTGAGTGCCGTGAGGCGCTGACGAGAAGCGGACCGCCCGACTCTCACCACGCCTCCCCTACACCGCAGGAGCAAGATGACGACGATCGACATCCCGTCCGCACAGAGCGGCGAGATCAACTCCGGTAGCTCGACCTTGGCCACGCCGGAACTCAAACTGCGAATCGCCCTGATGTTCGGGGATCCGATTTCCGAGGACCTGGCCGGAAGCATCAACTGAATCGACGGAAACGATCCGAAAGTACTTGTGCCGCAGCCGCACGTACCAGTGCAACGAGCGCGGCACTCTGACGAGAGGAAGACACATGTCTACATTCACAATCCCGGGACTGAGCACCGACGACGGCGCACGTCTAGCCGCAGTTCTGCAGGAGCGCCTGAGCGCATACAACGATCTTCACCTCACTCTCAAGCACATACATTGGAACGTCGTAGGCCCGAACTTCATCGGCGTACACGAAATGATCGATCCCCAAGTCGATTTGGTTCGTGGCTACGCGGATGACGTTGCCGAACGTATCGCCGCACTCGGCAACTCCCCGAAGGGAACTGCCGGCGCCATCGAAGCCGACCGTTCGTGGGACGACTACTCAGTTGGACGTGACGACGCTCGTGCGCACCTCGCTGCATTGGACCTCGTGTACACCGGAGTCATCACCGATTCCCGTGCCGCGATCGACTCGGTCGGAAAGATCGACCCCATTACCGAGGACATGTTGATCGGCCAAACAGCGCAGCTCGAGAAGTTCCAGTGGTTCGTCCGGGCTCATCTGGAGAACGCAGGCGGAAGCCTTGTGCACGAGGGAAGTTCGACGGAACTCGGCGCAGCCGACAAGGCACGTAAAGCCTGAACCGTGACGCAACGCGAACTTCGGATTTTCCAACTACAGCAACGTTTGTTGGCCGGATCGATAGTAGTGGGAACACTGCTCGGGGCTGTAGCTATCACTTCCCTCTGACTCCGGTCTTCGGCGCCCACGAACTCGGGATCTTCGTTCCGCAATTCTCTCAATTCTTAAATTCCCACTGTCACAAGGAGACTCACTGTGCTCGGACTCGGCATCCTCGGTTGGATCATTATCGGCGGACTCGCCGGTTGGATCGGCAGCAAGATCATGAAAACCGATGCCTCCATGGGAATCATGTTGAACATCGTCGTGGGCATTATCGGCGGCCTGATCGGCGGATTCCTGCTCAAACTGT
Source organism: Rhodococcus sp. KBS0724 (assembly GCF_005938745.2). Taxonomy (NCBI): domain Bacteria; kingdom Bacillati; phylum Actinomycetota; class Actinomycetes; order Mycobacteriales; family Nocardiaceae; genus Rhodococcus; species Rhodococcus sp. KBS0724. The sequence goes on along the minus strand of NZ_VCBX02000001.1, from coordinate 1,426,567 downwards.
TCGGTGTCGACGTCAACGGCGGTGGCCTGATATTCAGCTTCTTCACGTGTGTACTCGGCGCGGTGATCTTGCTCTTCCTGGTCAAGGCCGTCGTCGGCCGACGCTGATTCTTCCCGAATTCAGAACCTTCCCAAATCCAGAACGACTCGAATCAACATCCACCCGAAAGGATTACGATTACCATGGCTGATTTCATCGACAAGGCAAAGCACAAGGCCGAGGAACTCATCGGCGAGGCAAAAGAGAAGGTCGGACACAAGACCGACAACGACGATCTTGCCGCCGAGGGCGCCAAGGATCAGGTGTCGGGAAAGACCAAACAGGTCGGTGACGACATCTCCGATGCTGCAAGCGATATCAAGGACAAGTTCACCAACTGAGCGGACGCACTGGTTCCGCCACCAGTGACAGATAGCGGAAGCCCGTAAATCACGGCAGCTTCCTACGCATCAGAGATGAGGATTCACCATGATTGTTCTCGGCATTATCCTGGCACTGGTCGGCTACTTCACGTCAATCAGCATTCTGACGACGATCGGCATCATTTTGGTGGTCGTCGGTGCAGTCTTGTCGCTCCTCGGAGCTACGGGTCGCGCGGTGGGCGGCCGAAAAGTCTGGTATTGAACCACCTCGTCAACCTGCCTGGTGGGGCGTTTGCCGATCACTCCGATCGGTATACGCCCCACCGGGCGTTTGCCGTCAACCGGGTTCCCACCGCTCACGAACGTCGAACTTTTCTCTTTTTGTGGGTACCGTCGCAGAAAGGAGGTATCGCTGTGCCACCGCACCGGCACAGCGCCACCGTTGCACGTTCACGGCTGATCGGGTTGCCATCGGCGTCGATGAGCGTTGCCGCACCTCGCACCAGCAGTGGCCCGTCCGGGCATACAGTGATCGTGACAGCGGAATCGTCGCTCCCAGGATCGGAATCGGAGTTCATATGTCCTCCACACGGATTGATCGAAAACCATCGCGAGCAGTAACAACCGGCACTCGCATGCCGATCCCTTCTGCCCGCGGACCGGTCAGCGAACAGTTAATTGCACTCTTGTCTGGATCTGACGCTAACCCGGCTGCCTTCACCGCTGCCGCTCGGGGTTCGGCCGACGAGCACGACGATACATCGATCGTGTTCGACGACGACGCACAATTGTCGCTGACGCTGCTGTACGAACTTCATCTTCAGGGACTCGCCGGGGTGCCGGACGAGTGGGAATGGAACCTCGATCTTCTCGCGGGACGGGCAGCGCTGGAGTCGTCCTTCGAGGCAGCAGTACGCACGCTCGTCGCAGGCCAGCATGTCCAAGCCGGTGACGTCATTTCACAATTGTGGGCGATGACCGCGCCCTCGACCGGCCCGAGCATGTCAAAGTTCATGGCAACAGACGCCAGTACCGAACAGTTTCAAGAGGTACTCATACACCGCTCACTCAATCAGCTCCGAGAATCCGATGTTCACACATTGGGTATTCCGCGCCTGTCCGGAGCCCCCAAGGCCGCGCTCGTGGAAGTCCAAGCCGACGAATACGGCGGCGGACGTCTCGAGAGGATGCACTCCACCCTCTTCGCCAACACCATGCGCGAACTCGGACTGTCGGATCGGTACGCGCACTACCTGAACGTTGTTCCGGCAGTGACTCTTGCGAGCCTCAATGTGCTCTCGCTCTTCGGGTTTCATCGTCGCCTTCTCGGTGCGTTGATCGGCCATCTGTGCGCGGTGGAAACCACGTCGTCGCTTCCCAGCAAGAACTACAGTGCCGGGCTGCGTCGCCTCGGCTTCGGCTCGCGCGCAACATTGTTCTACGACGAGCATGTAGAAGCAGACTCCGTTCACGAACAGATCGCCGTCCGCGATCTCGCCGGCAAGCTAGCGGAGCAAGACCCCACTATTTCGAGCGACATTCTGTTCGGTGCTGCTGCCTGTCTGGCGTTCGACGATCTTCTGGCAGAACACATCACCGGTTGCTGGGACCGCGATGAGACTTCACTGCGCGGTTCACCCCGGTAAGTAGTTAACCCCGGTAAGCGGCACCGCACGATTTACCTTCACGGGAATCAGCTGACCGCCCGAATCACGACAATCTCTTCCGTCCGTTGCCCTCTCTTGATAAGTCCACGAGCTTCGAAAAGCGCCACCCTTGCGGAAAGTACGCGCCCGAAAGGAATTTCGGCCCGCGCGGCGATCTCCACGGACAATCCCTGTTCTTCCAGCATGGACTGAGTTTTCTCGACCCCACTGAGCACGGACTGCGCGATCAGCAGCACACCCGACGGCGCAAGGAGTGCGGGTGCCGTCGCGCAGATTCGATCCAGCAGCATCCGACCGTCTACGCCCGCGTCCCAGGCTCGCTCGATGCCGCGAGTGGGCAAGACATCCTCGCGAGCCGGCACATACGGCGGATTCGACACGATCACGTCGAAACGTCGACCACGCACCGGCGTGGTCAGGTTCCCGCGCACCACGTGAACCGGACGCCGCCGCAGCCGGGCATTGATCCAGGTAGTAGCCAATGCGCGGCGCGAGATGTCTATTGCAGTGACGTGGCCGGCCCCGGCAGCGGCAGCACACAGGCTCAACGCGCCCGTACCGGCACAGATGTCGAGCACGCGGGATCTTGGTCCGAGGCTTTCCGCTGCCAGCGTCTCCGCCAACAACCAGGTGTCCTCTTGTGGTGGGTACACGCCTGGCAGCCGTAGCAACATCGGTGACTCCTCGAGAGTTGAGCGTCCTGTGGTCGGTATCTGCCTCGAAGCAAGGTGTAAGGCAATGGATGCATGCCTGACGGATCAAGATAACCGCAATCATTGCACGGTTACATGATATTATCTGTTTCCACGGATACAGATTAGCTTTTTCTGGCGCGGCCGGTAGGTCGTCCCCTCGACTTCCCCGTCGAGATGAACCCAGGAGGCATGATGACCGACGAACAAGCAACACCAGTCGACAACGCCCATACCAATCGATCACACGTAGGCGAAGGCATCGCCGACGGACGCAACTACCCGGGATACCTTCTCATCGGACTTGCACTGGCCACACTCGGACTGACCTTGGTGGCACTAGGTTACGGGTTTCGCGGATGGGCGTTGATCGCCGGCGCCGTGTGTGCGGTGTCCCTCGTACTGGGCGTAGCCGCCGTGCTGGTCGAGCGACGACGCGTCAAACGCCTCGAAGGCCTTGATCTCCTGGACCAGGAAGGCCATTGACAGGTAAGGACCCCACCGGGAGCCGAGGGGCACAGCGCAAATCCGACGACCGCAACTCCGACGACCTCAACCCCGACGACAAGGAACCGCAACCGCCCACGAGCGCATTCGACAAACTGGTCGGGGAACTCGAAAATCCGATGTTCGTCGTCACCACGTGCGACGGGAATCAGCGGTCGGGATGCCTGGTTGGTTTTGCGTCTCAGGTGAGTATCGCACCGCCCCGTTTCCTTGTCGGTCTTTCGAACAAGAACCACACGTACCGCGCGTCGTTGACCACGGAATATCTTGCTGTTCATGTCATTCCGAGGGATCACATCGAATTGGCGACGTTGTTCGGGGGATCAACCGGCGACGACATCGACAAGTTCGCGCGTTGCACGTGGCATCGCGGCCCCCACGATCTGCCGATACTCGACGAGGCAGCCGCGTGGTTCGGCGGACGGATACTCGACCGTATCCCTCTCGGAGACCACGTAGGTTTCCTTCTGGAACCCGAATCCGGTTCTGCACCTGACAATCTCGATACTATCGTCACATCCACCGACGTCCGCGACCTCGAACCCGGACATAGCGCGTAGCAAATCCCACTACGGATCCCGCCGCACGTCTGTCGGCGACTTGTCCTCCCGCAGCCCCCGCCAGCTCGGGTGCCGCAGGCGACCGCTCGCGGTCCAATCCATGAATCGCACTTCACCCACGAGTTCGGGGCGGATCCACACCGCCCCTCTGCGATCGTCGGCCGGCACATCGTCCTCGAACGGGCTTTCCTTCTGCTGCAAAGGTTCCAGCAGCGCCAGGAGTGTTTCCAGGTCACGATCGGTGAAGCCGGTCCCCACTCGGCCGACGTACTTCAATCCGTCTTCACCCGGGATTCCCAGGAGAAGCGCACCGATGCCCCGAGCCCGGTTGCCTTGACCGGTGCGCCACCCGCCGATCACTACCTCCTGGCTGCGCCAGTTCTTGACCTTGATCCAACTCGAACCTCTCCGCCCCGGAAGATAGACCGAGGCACGACGCTTTGCGACGATTCCCTCCCAGCCGGATTCGCGGCTCACCTCCAGCGCCTTCTCGGCAGTTCCCTCGATCGGAGGTGGCACAGTGAGATCACCGACCTTGGCGGCCAACGCATTCAGAACGGTCCGACGGTCCGTGTACGATTTCCGCAGCAAAGACACACCATCGAGGTACAGGAGATCGAAAGCCAGAAACTCGGGTTCGCCGCCACGCTGTAGGGCCCCGAAATCGGTGACACCCTGCTCGTTGTACGACACCACTTCACCGTCGAGAACCACCTCGTGGCCGGCAAGAACCGAAGCAAGCCCAGCCAGCGCAGGATAATCGCCGGTCTTGTCATTTCCGGCCCGACTGCGGAGTGACAGTATGCCCGAATGAAATTCGAGAATCACTCGTATTCCATCCCACTTACCCTCGAATGCCCATTCCTCCTCAGCCAGACCCGCGAGCGTTCCGGGTGTCGCGAGCATCGGTTCGATCCCTTTCGGAAACTCGATTCCGAAGCTGGCTTTCTGATCCTTCATCAGGTGCATCAGCCACTGGTCACCTTTGGTCCGAATCAGCGCGAATCGGCCCTGCACGCGGTTCCCTTCCAACCGCACGATCACCTCGTCATCGCGCCACTTCTCGGTCTCGTACGTTCCGGAATCCCAGATCGTCATCGATCCACCGCCGTACTCTCCCTGGGGAATCGTGCCGGAGAAGGTGGCGTACTCGAGCGGGTGGTCCTCGGTGTGAACAGCCAAGCGATTCTCGCCCGCTGTGGTGGGCACACCTTTCGGAACGGCCCACGACACCAGCACACCATCGCGTTCGAGTCGAACATCGTAATGCAGGCGTCTCGCGTGATGTTCCTGAATCACAAAGGAATTACCGACGGCGCCCGGGGCAACGGAATCCGGCACCGGTTCCGGTGTCCGCTGCGCCGCACGCTTGCTCCGATATCGTGTCAACGAATCCTGCTGCACCACGGGTGGATCCAGATCGGCCAACAAATCTCCGCCGCCGTCGACGCGTTCGAGAACCTCGTCGAACAGTAGGTGCCGCAACTTCGGGTCGTCGAGTTCGTCCCAACTGCGCGGCGCCGCAACATAAGGCTGGGAACGCCCACGCATCGAGTACGGAGCGATAGTGGTTTTGGCCGCGTTGTTCTGGCTCCAGTCGACAAAAATCTTGCCGGCGCGAACATTTCGCGCCATCGTCGCTGTCACCAGATCCGGATGGATCTTCTCGAGTCCGACCGCAATCTGCTTGGCGACGGTCGACGCACCACTGCCGTCCAGCGGCCGATCAAGGGGCACATAGAGGTGAATACCTTTGCTTCCGCTTGTCACCGGATACGCACTCCACCCCAGCGTGTCCACGAGATCACGGATGGAACGGGCCACCTCGGCACATTCGGCCAGGCCGACGCCCTCGCCCGGGTCGAGATCGAACACCAATCTGGTTGCCGGTCCGCGCTCGGAACCGTCGAATCGCCATTGCGGAACATGTAATTCGAGAGCCGCTTGCTGACCGAGCCACGCCAGCGACGCGACCGAATCGAAAATGGGATACGTGACCACGCGGTCGGAGTGCTGCAGTGACGCGCGGGTCAGCCAATCCGGCGCCGACGACGCAAGGTTCTTCTCGAAAAAAGATTGACCGTCGACCCCGTTCGGCCACCGTTTCCGCGTCCCCGGTCGACCGACGACGTGGGGAATCATGACTGCGGAGACGCGCGTGTAGTAGTCGATGACTTCGGCTTTGGTGGTTCCGCTCTCGGGATAGAGCACCTTCCCGAGATTGGTCACGGGCACGGTTATGCCGTCGAGTGTGATCTGGCCCCGATCAGTCGTCGCCATCACTTCATTGTGCTGCAGCGCCCGCGATCCGGCAGTAGAAATCGCTGCGATCGGAACCCTGTCCTCGCCCAACCCCCACCGGCCACACTGAGACTCCAGTCGAAAGGACAACCACGATGGCAGCGGGACACACGTCGGAACCGAATGTGGACAACAACTGGCGAATGTTCGCGACCTGCAAGTCTGTCGATCCAGCCGTCTTCTATTCACCAGGCGAGGAACGCGGGCGCAATCGGCTTGCGCGTGAAGAGACGGCAAAGCAGGTGTGCTTCCGCTGCCCCGTGATCGACGACTGCCTGAACTTTGCACTCGAGACCGGTGAACCGCACGGTGTCTGGGGAGGAACTACACCCACTGAACGCCTCAGCATGCGCCGCTCAGTAGCCTGAAAACTCGCCTCTGACGAGCCCCCGGTCGCGGCGATACCGGACATACAGGCAAGATGGCAACGTGCCCATGCCACGACGTTGCGCTGCCGTAACCGCGATCTTCGCGTCCGCGATCCTGTTGGGTTCATGCTCCGCCCAACCTGAGAGCGCCGCGGCAGTCCCGGAAACCACCACCAGCATTCCCGAGGCGTTCACCAAGCTTCCGTCCACTGCAGCAGTGACGGAATGCGGTCCGGGCAGTGGCACTACCACCAAAGACGGCACGCTCACGATCGCCACCGGTTCACCGTCGTACGAACCGTGGTTTCACGACGGTGATCCGTCGAACGGGCAAGGATTCGAAGGTGCGGTGGCCCGCGCCGTGATCGAGAAGCTCGGATATACCCCCGGCCAGGTCACCTTCACGAGTGTCGCGTTCAACGACGTTCTGAAACCCGGCAGCAAAGACTTCGACTTAGCGCTCGACCAGTTCACGATTTCGGGAGAGCGCCGCGAATCCGTCGATTTCAGCTCGCCGTACTACGCGGTGGCGCAGTCGGTCATTGCCTTGCAGAACAACGGCGCCGCCCAGGCCACGGATCTGAATTCACTGAAGTCGTATCGACTCGGCGCGCAGGCCGGTTCGACCAGCCTGCTTGCCATCACCGAGACCATCAGTCCGTCGACCCCACCTCGCAGCTACGCGAGCAATGACGAGGCCAAGGCAGCGCTGGCCGCCGGTGAGATCGACGCTCTGGTTGTCGACATACCCACCGGATTCCACATCACGGAGACCGAGCTGCCACAATCCGTCATCGTCGGACAGTTTCCGCGGCCCAACGCCGTCACCGAGTTCTTCGGTGCCGTCCTCGAGAAGAACAGTTCACTCACCGCGTGTGTATCGGCCGCAGTCGACTCTCTGTACGCCGACGGAACCCTCGAAGCTCTTGCCACCGAATGGATCACAGATACCGCGGACGCAAAAATCCTCGACTAGATCCGATCAGTTGCCGCGGCCGCTGATCGCACCGACAAACACCTTGGGAATATCGGCGGGAGTGGGAGCAAAGTGACTGTTTCCGCCGGTGACTGCTGAAATCTGTTTCAACACTTCGGTATCCGCATCGCCGGTGACGCCGATAGTGATGATCGGCACCGGACGCGCCGCATCGCGTTCGCGTGCAAGAGTGTCGAGCAACTCTTCTCGAGAAATACCGGACGGATCGTCATTGGCCCCGTCGGTCAGGAGAATGACCGAATTGATCGACGACGGGTCATAGGTGCTCTGGATCTGACGAAACGCCGCCAGAACACTGTCGTACAGACCAGTTCCACCGCCGACAAGTGACGGTAGCTCGTCGACGTGAGAGAGAAGTTTGGCCCGGTGATCGGCGTCGCCCTCGGGTGTATCCATTCGCGCAACTGGCTCGAGTTCGCGGTAATCGCTACCATCGCCGAGGTCGATCGAGAACGCCCACAAACCCAATTGCGCATTGGCAGGGAACATTCGGATCGCGATGTCGCCGGCCTGCGCCGTGGCGGCCATGCGAGTAACACCGCCCTCCATGTAGTCCATCGAACCGGAGACATCGACAACCGCCAGTGCTCGGGACGGCCGGGACAGAATCTCGTAGCGCGCGAGAGCCGTGGTCACCACCGACGGATCGCTCGGCACCAACGGCGTGATCATCCCGACGCCGCCACTCGGCAACGGTTCGTTGCTCGCCGCACGAAAACCCAGACCGGACAAGGCGGTGCGGCCTTTGTCGGAGGTGAGTGCGTCAGCCAGAACCTGCGCCGCCGGCAGTGCAGTGGAATCTCCCGTCAGCGCCATCGGGTAGTCCATGAATACCGTGCCGGACGTGGGAACTGCGGCGGTCAACCGGGCATCGGGATGTGCGGCCATGTAGGCAACGAAAGTCTGTTCGGTGGTGACCGCGGTTCCGCTGTCCGCGGCAACCTTTTCGATCCGGATAGTCGAACCGGCTTCCTTCACATTCCCGAGTTGAGCTTGTGCCACGGGAACCAGCGCGGCCGAAATGGATGCCGTATCGCCGCTGCGCGCCTGAGTTTCGGCAAACGCAGCCACGATGGGCGCACTGGACACAGCACTGGAGAGCGGATCACCGATGTGCAGTCCTGGAACCGCCAGAACGTCGAGCCAGCTTGCGGGACCGGTAGTTTCACCGAATTTCGACACCGTGACAACCGGTGTGGACGCTACCGATTCGCTGACCTTCGAGACGGAGCGACCAGCCACTGTGGCCTTGTCGAGCCATTCCGACGAATCGGGTAACCAGATCGCCGGACCGGAACCGCCGAGCGCGAGGTCCCCATAGGTTCGAGCCGAATCCTGGGACACCACGGTAAACGATGCGCACCCGAGCTTTTCCGGATCGATGGTCGACACTACTGCTTCGACCCCGGTGGCAATGGACGGATCAACCGCCACCACCAGGTTGTCGACTTGCGCGCAGTCCGAGGAAGCGGCGGTGGGCGTGACCGTCGGAGCATCCTCGCCCAGGTTGCTGAAGGTAACGGCAAATGCCGCGGAACCTGCGACGGCAACCACGGACAGCACTCCGACCAGGACTTTCACCGATCGCGGCATGGACGCTTTTGGTACCCCGGACGATCCGTGACGACCAGACATGTGCGGAATCCTCTCCGGCGGAGCACCAGGTCCATAACAAACCTATGCCCGGTTTATCCCGCCGAAAAGAATCCTAACTCATGTTTGCCGCAAAGTAACTACTTGTGAGAATTCAGGCGTAGATTCGAACGAACTCCGCCAACGACTGCTCGATATCGCCTTTGAGCGCCCGAGCGACGCCGGAACCGATGGGTCCGAAGAGCGGAGCGCCGCCGAGTTCGATGATCAAAGCCAACTCCGAACCAGCGCCCTTGGGCCTGACGTCCAATTCGAGCCCCAGCTTGACGCCGCCTTTACCGTCGCCCTTGAGCGACAACGCCGTGGGCACGTCGTACTTCTTGATTGTCCAGCGCACGCGATTACGCAGGCCTTTCACCGTGACTACTGAGCTGATCTCGGTTCCCACGCCTAATTGTTCGGGAAGGTCCCCTCGCCAACCGTCGTGGACGACAAGCCAATTCTCGTAACCACTGAGATCGGAGGCCTTCTCCCATACTTCCTGCGGCGGAAGGGGTACGTCGATCTTCACTGTGAGTTTTGCCATGGGGCGACCATAGCGCTGTGCGCCTTTCCAGTTACCGGAGGTACCAGAAAGGCGCACAGGGACTGCCCCCTACCAGGGCTGAGGGGCTACGCCCACACTAGTGATCGACAGCTTTCTCGACGCCGACGCCGGTGAGGGAACGAACTTCCATCTCGGCCTGCTTGGCAGGATCCTCGGGCTTGTTGCGCCCGATGTAGGTACCGATGATGCCGAGGGCAAATGCCAGCGGGATCGAGACGATGCCGGGGTTGGAGAGCGGGAACCACGCGAAGTCGAAATTCGGGAGCATCGACGACGGCTTGCCGGAAATAGCCGGCGAGAACACGATCAGTGTCAAGCAGCTGATCAGACCGCCGTAGATGCTGAACAGCGCACCCGTGGTGTTGAACTTCTTCCAGAAGAGCGAGTACAGCAGGGTCGGCAGGTTCGCCGAGGCCGCAACGGCAAAGGCAAGAGCAACCAGGAAGGCGATGTTCTGGCCCATGGCGCCGATACCGAGAACGATCGAGATGACACCGATCACGACAACGGTGATACGTGAAACCCGAACCTGCTGTTCTTCGGTTGCGTTGCCGCGCTTGATGACACTGGCGTAGATGTCGTGAGCGAACGACGCCGACGCCGTGATCGCGAGGCCGGCGACCACCGCGAGGATGGTGGCAAAGGCCACGGCCGAGATGATGCCGAGGAAGATCGTGCCGCCGAGTTCGAAGGCCAGCAGCGGTGCCGCTGAGTTCTCCTTGCCGGGAGCAGCCAGGATCACGTCGGGTCCGACCATCTTGGCTGCGCCGTAGCCGAGCACCAGCGTGAAGAGGTAGAAGGCGCCGATCAGTGCGATCGCCCAGGTGACGGAACGGCGAGCTTCCTTGGCGGTGGGGACGGTGTAGAAGCGCATGAGCACGTGCGGCAGGCCCGCAGTGCCGAGCACCAAAGCGATTCCGAGAGAGATGAAGTCGAGCTTCGTCATCCCGGACAGCCCGTACTTTGCACCCGGAGCAAGAATGTCGCGACCGGCGACGGCTTCGTTGGTGGAGTTACTGACCACGTTCTGAGCGTCCGCGAGGAGCTGGGAGAAGTTACCGCGAACCGCAAAGAGCACGAGCACGAACATGATTCCGGCGCCGGCCACCAGCAGAACGGCCTTGACCATCTGCACGTAGGTGGTGCCCTTCATGCCGCCGACCAAGACGTAGACGATCATCAGCACACCGACGATGGCGACCACGATTGCCTGACCGGTCTTACCTTCGATATTGAGCAGCAGAGCGACAAGTCCACCGGCACCGGCCATCTGGGCGAGGAGGTAGAAAAGGGAGACGGCGAGAGTGGAGAGTGCCGCAGCCATACGCACCGGGCGCTGCTTGAGGCGGAAGCTCAAGACGTCGGCCATCGTGAATCTGCCTGTGTTACGAAGCAATTCGGCAACGAGAAGCAAAGCCACCAGCCAGGCGACCAGGAAGCCGATGGAGTACAGGAAACCGTCGTAACCGTAGACGGCAATGGCTCCGGCGATACCGAGGAAAGACGCGGCCGAGAGGTAGTCACCGGCGATGGCAAAACCGTTCTGCGGACCGGTGAACTGCCCGCCGCCGGTGTAGAAGTCGGATGCCTTCTTCGTTGTGCGGCTGGCGCGAATGACCAGCGTCATCGTGACGACGACAAACGCGAGGAAGATCGCGATGTTGAAGATGGGGTTTCCCACGTCCGTCCCGGACGCGGCGAGTGTGGTGATCACGATGCGGGGCCTTCCAGCTCGTCACGGATAGCAGCGGAACGCGGATCGAGTTCGCGACCGGCGAACTTCACGTACCAGGCGGTGATCGCGAACGTCGTCACGAACTGGCCGAGGCCCAGAATGATGCCGAGGTTGATGTTGCCGAGGACCTTTGTCGCCATGAAGTCGTGAGCGTAGGTCGCCAGAAGGACGTACACCGCATACCAGAGCAGAAAGAATGCAGTGATGGGGAAAACGAACTTTCGCAGGCGCGTCCGGAGTTCCTGGAACTCGGGACTTGCTTGCATGTCTATGAATGCCTGGGCATCCGGGGTTCGCCGCTCGTGCGACTGTCCCTCACTGACTTCTGCTGTGGACACTGCCGGCTCCTCGCCTCGCGTGTGAAGTGAACTACGTGCAGACGTTAGTGAGATCGGAGTCACATGAAATAGCTGTGGTGGCGCTCACACGGTGAGCAGTCGAGTCGTGCGCCGAACGGTCACACCAGCGCGACAAACGGCGCGACAAAAATCAGGGCTGACGCAGCTCGTCTTCGCGATCGGAACCCATGCCCAGACGCTCGGGAGCATGCATGCGGGTGAAGATCCGTGCTATATCCGCTGGTACTTGCTTGCTCGACGCCTTACTGACCACCACCATCGTCACGAACGCGAGCGGCACGCTGACGGCGGCAGGAAACGCGAAGATCGCGGCCGGCCACCCGCTCAAGACCGTTTCCGACAATCCTCCGAGGATCGCGACGGTGGCTGCCGACCCGGCTACGGCGCCGCCCACCACCATGCCTGCGCCGGCGCCGACCGCCGTCAACCCACGCCACCAGACACCGAGCAGGAGCAACGGGCAGAGCGTCGACGCGGCAACGGCAAACACCAACCCCACCGTGATGGAGAGGTCGACCGACACCACGGCAAGTGACATGGCCAGCGGAATCGCGCCGGCCAGGAGAGCGGCGATCCGGAAATCTCGTATTCGCCCCCGTAGGACGTCGGTGCTGATCACTCCCGCGATACTCACGAGCAGACCAGACGACGTGGACAGGAACGCGGCAATCGCGCCCGACGCCACCAGCGCTGCCAGCAACTGCCCACCCCACCCCGAGAACACGGAACCTGGCAGCAGCAGCACTGCCGCGTCCGAGGTTCCGGTGATCAGCAACTGCGGAACGTACAACCGCGCGAACACCCCGAGCAGGACCGGAAAAAGGTAGAAGACGCCGACAAGACCCACGACGGCCAGCGACGTCAGCCGAGCAGTGTGCCCGTCCGGATTGGTGTAGAACCGCACCAGCACATGCGGCAAACCGAGGGTCCCGAGAAAGGTCGCAAGGATCAGCGAATACACCTGATACGTCGGGTGCGGACCGCCGAATCCCCAACCGGGCGTGATCCAATCCGAATTCTGCGCCGGCGCCCCGGCTACCACCGGAACGGCTGCACCGGCTTCCAGAACCATCGACATTCCCTCGCCGAGGGTGTGCTCCCCCGGCTCGAGGACAACACTGCCCGCAACGGAACGACCGTCCACCGTTCCGCCGTGTACGGTGACCGGCTGGGTCACCTGCACCACAACATCGGTGGTGATGTCCACGGTGGTCTGCTCAGTGACCGTCGGCGGCGCCGGAGCACCCACATCATGCTCGTCTGCCATGAAGTAGAAGGCCAGCGCCACAGCCGGAATCGCCACTGCCGACAGCTTGAGCCAGTATTGGAATGCCTGAACGAACGTGATGGATCGCATGCCGCCACCGACGACGTTGGCAATCACGATCACCCCGACTACCACCCCGCCGATCCAACTTGGCACGCCGAGAAGGATATTGAGGGTCAGACCTGCCCCTTGAAACTGCGGAATCAGGTAGAGAATGCACACCATCGCAACCACGAGCATTGCGAGTTTGCGTAAACGCGGTGAGCCCAACCGGAATTCCGCGAAGTCCGGGACGGTGTACGCGCCCGACCTGCGGAGTGGTGCGGCGACAAAAAGCAGTAGCGCCAGATAACCGGCGGTGAACCCGATCGGATACCACAACGCGTCCGCTCCGTACTTCGCGACCAGACCGGCAACGCCGAGAAAGGACGCAGCAGAAAGGTATTCACCGGAGATCGCCGTGGCATTCCACCGCGGCCCCACGGTGCGGGAGGCAACCAGAAAGTCGGACGTGGTGCGGGAAAGCCGCACTCCGTAGATTCCGATCGCCACCGTCGCCACTGCCGCCGCCACGATGCCCAACACCGTCAACACCGGAATCGATTGCCCACCCACAGCGCCCGCGCTCAGTCGTCCACGAGATTGGTGAAATCCTGCTCGTTGCGCTCAGCCCGACGCACGAACACCCACCCGGTGATCAGCAACAGTGGCAACACAGCGCCCATCACCAACCACGCAAGCCTGATCCCCCACACCGAGTAATCGGACAGCGCCGGAAAAAGCATGGTCAACAGCGGTATCGCACACAATGATCCGGCAACGACCACAGTCAGCCGAATCGCCAGGCCCAACTGGGCACGAACCAGACCACGGATCATGGCGTCGCCGACCTCGGTCTGTTCCTCCACCTCCACCCGCGTACGCACAATGCGGGCGCCGTGACGCTGCGCCAGCACCACCCGCTCGCGCGCCGGTGGATCGGTGTGGCCACTCACCGCGACAACCAACTCTGCTTGGGGGTGCGCACCAACCGATCCTTCAATTCGCGCGTATGCCGACGGCTGACCGGCAACTCCACCGGCGGTTTACCACTGTGCGGGCGAAGCGTCACCACCAAACCACTGCCGACGGTGCGAATTCCGGTCACCAAAGCAAGGGAGACCAGATACGAACGGTGAACCCTCAGGAAACCTGCTTCAGCCCAACGCGATTCGAGGGTAGAAATCGGGATCCGCACCAGGTGCGACTTACCCGCCGTATGCAACCGCGCGTAATCTCCGTCGGCTTCGACCCATTCCACCGCCGAGCGCTGCACCAGTGTCGTGACGCCGCCGAGTTCCACCGGAATCACTTCGTCGCTGGGCGCGGCATCGACTTTGGCTCCGGCCTGATTGCGCCCCGCCAGACCCACGATACGGCGCACTGCCTGCGCCAGCCGCTCTTCGCGCAGCGGCTTGAGTAGGTAGTCGACCGCACCGAGATCGAAGGCGGCCACTGCTCGATCATCGTGCGCGGTGACAAAGACGACCGGCGGCGGAGTGGCAAAATTGGAGAGAATCCCGGCCAGTTCCAGACCGTCGAGTCCCGGCATGTTGATGTCGAGAAAAACGCCGTCGATGCCACCGTCGCGGAGAATCCGCAGCGCCGTCGTTGCATCCGACGCGGTATGGACATGCGCCACCGTTTCTTGCGCGCGCAGCAGGAAAGCCAGCTCGTCGAGCGCCGGTTTTTCGTCGTCGACGGCAAGCACGGTCAGTTGGGCACCTATGTCAGTCTCATTCACAGCACACTCATATTCCCACGGTTACCCGCACCGAACCCACAAAGCCGTCGATCACACTCGAATGCCCTGCTTGAACTTGGGCACGCGCAGGCTGACCTTGGTTCCGGCACCAGGCGCGGTCTCCACCACCAGGCCGTAGTCGTTGCCGAATGCCGCACGCAAACGATCGTCGACATTGGCGAGACCCACGTGCGCGGCCTCCCGAGCGCTGGGCCGGCCGGCCCCGGATTCGATGGCGTCGAGCGAGCCGAACCGCAGCATGTCCGGGTCCATGCCGACGCCGTCGTCTTCGACGCTGATAACGCAGTCCGGGCCTTCGTCTGCCGCCACGATGCTGATGGTGCCGCCCTCGGGTTTGCCGGAGATGCCGTGCCGGACAGCATTCTCCACCAGCGGTTGCAGTGCCAGAAACGGCAGAACCACGTTGAGCACTTCGGGCGCCACCTGCAATCGCACGTCGAGCGCATCACCGAACCTGGCCCGCTCGAGAGTCAGGTAGCGATCGATGTTGCGCAGTTCGTCGGCGAGCAACGTGAACTCGCCTGCCGAGCGGAACGAGTAGCGCGTGAAATCGGCGAACTCGAGAATCAGCTCACGCGCCCGCGTCGGATCCGTGCGCACGAACGATGCCACGGTATTGAGTGCGTTGTAGATGAAGTGCGGGCTGATCTGCGCGCGCAGTGCGCGAACTTCCGCTCGGTCGAGTCGAGCACGCGACGCGTCGAGATCGGCAAGTTCGATTTGGCTGCACGCGTAGCGAGCGACCTCCGTGATCGCGCCGAGCATGCCGGGCCACGGGTCCTCCGTCGTGACGATCCCCAGTACCCCGACCACACCGCTGTCCTCGATGAGAAGCGGCTGGGCGATCAAGGCGCGTACCGCGTGATCGTCGCTGCCCCGGACCAGGTCCGATTGGGTCACGAGTACCCGGCGTTCGCCTTCGATGGCACGCAGTGCAGCGTCGTGAAACTGCTCTGCCATCGATTCGTGCGGCCCGTTCCACGCCAGGACAATCCCCGCCGCATCGGTGATGCCCAAACCTCGAGCACCGGTCAACTGGCGCAGATGCGGCGCCGCTTCGGCAGCCGAATCACGGTCGAGTCCGCGCCGAAGTGGCCGCGCGGCAAGCGAAGCCGTATGCAACGCCGCATGCACTGCTCGTTCGGTAGGTGAGGTGACCTCGCGTCTGGTCCGCATCCAGACCGCAGTAAGAGCCGCGATGAGAAGGGCAACTACGCAGGCAAACAGAGCAGCGACGGTGGGGCTCATCTAGGCCCCGCAGGTAGAGGGCGCGGGTACGCCGCCAAAGCGATCCTGAATCCATTGCACAGCCCCGGGAACGGCCCGGCCGTCCGCGTGCCCCTCCCCTGGCCTCGACACGAACTCGATCACGTCACCCTCCGAACATGCCCGGGCCACCGCGGCCTCGGTCCACTCGGGGAGAATCAGGTTGTCGTTCGCCCCGACGACCACGTACATCGGGCCGCTCGCTTGCTGCCGGGGCAGCGCGATGTCACTCAGCCAACCCTGAATTCGATCGGCGTCGGCATCGGTGGCGGGGCGCGTATCGGTCGGCGTCACCTTCCCCACCAACGACAACTTCTCCGGCACCCGGGCAGTGAGGCATGACGTCAACAGTTCGTAGTTCTCCGCAAACGCTCCGTGCACGTAGTCGTCGCGCTCGAGATCCGGGTGGGTCAGCGACAGACCCTCGAGAACATACGGCAGCAACAGTTGTTGGGGCAGTGATAGATTCACTTCCGCTCCACTGGTGATGATCGGAGAGATGTCGGCCGCGGGCGACAGGTTTGCCGCACCGACAAATTCGAGTCCGTCCCCGTATTCGCCCGCCTTCTCGGCAGCTGCCCACGATGCCTGACCCCCTTGAGAGAGTCCCAACGTGGCCCACCGCTTCGACGTATCCGGGACGATGTTGCGCGCTGCGCGCACCGCGTCGATCACGTTGTATGCAGCAGTATCCGGTTGCAGATACGGGTGCGGATCAGGAGTTCCGAGCCCCTCGAAATCCGAGACCGCGACAACGTAACCCGCGTTCAGCAGCGGCTCCACCAGCCCCATGGTCCCGAGCAGTGTCGGCGAGGTGGACGGTGCGCAATCGTCCGAGATTCCGGTGGTGCCATGTCCGACGGACACGATTGGCCAGCCGCCGTCGGGAGGAGTGCCGGCCGGAGTGAATACCGTTCCCGACACCTGTGTTTCGCGACCGTCGACACCGGATGTGGAGCCGTACAGAATCTTCCGGGCACTCGCTCCGGCGGCAGCGGTAGTCGCAAACGGTTGATCGTCGAAGACAACGCCGCGCGCTGCGCTCTTCGCCGCTGGTGAAGACTCCACCGTGGATGTGGGGGCGGGCGGTTCTGCCGCCGTTGTCACCTCGGTTCCCGTAGATCCGCAGGCCGTACTCACCACCAGGACACTCGCAGCGAGCGTCCCCCAGATCACGTGCCGCACGCGTGCACTCATACTGCGTCGTCCCCTCCGGCCGCCGCGCGAGCGCGGCGGCGCCGTACCCGTTCCTCGGCTGCAGCCTCTTCGAGATCAAGACTCTCCAACACGGTACGCAATACTTCGTCGTCGAGATCGCCGTCGTCTCTCGCTGCAATCAACGCCATACGCTGTGTACGCAGCGACTGATGCCGGAACTTGTCGAACAGCGCACCCGCATTCCACATCGCCGTGTCGCGATCGTTGTTCTCGTCCGTCTCCTGCACTTGAAGTCGAGCCTGCATCGAGCGTCGCACGCGTTCGACGATTGCCTGCAGTTCAGCGACGTCGACCCCCGGTGGCGGACTGGCCACCACGTCGGCCAGCGCTTTCTCACCGGCTTGACGAGAGATGGTGCGCGCCAACTCCATTTGCTCCTGCGTGCGCAACTGCTCGTACGGATCCGCAACGTCCAATCTACGGATCAGGAAGGGCAGTGTGGAACCTTGCAGGAGCAGGGTTCCCACCGCGACGATGAACGCAATCGCCTGGATGACGCCGCGTCCGGGAAACGGTTCTCCGGACGAGAGGGCAAACGGAATACCGCCCGCCGCAGCCAGAGTGACCACGCCGCGCATCCCAGCCCACGACACCACGACGTTCTGTTTCCACGTCAACTGTTTCTCACGCTGTCCGCGGAGCAATGTCATTCCGAACCGCACCCGGGAGTAGCTCAGGAACAACCACAGCGGCCTGATCACGATGACCACCGCCAACACCGCGAGCCCGTACAGGATTACGTTGACCACCGGAAGACCGTCGTTCACGACATCGTCGATAACGAAACTCAACTGCAGGCCCATGTAGGCGAAGACGAACATCTCGAGGAGCGTGTCAAGGCTCGACCAGACGGATCGTTCCTGCAGCCTCGTCATGATCGAGGCATCCGTCGAGTAGTGCCCGATCACCAAGCCTGCGACCACAACCGCGAGAACACCCGACGCATGGAGTTCTTCCGCGGCCAGATACGCGGCAAACGGAAGTACCAGGCCCAAACCGGTTTCGAGAGGCGAATCGTACATCCGGGCTCGCACGAATTTCACGATGAACGCCAGCACCAAGCCGATCACGACACCACCGACAACTTCGTAGGCGAAGAACAGCAATGGTGAATCCGTGGCGATCCGAGTACCGGTCACTGCGGCGACGGCAACGGTGAACAACGTCAATGCGGTGGCGTCGTTGACCAGGCCTTCACCCGTGAGAATTGCGATGACTCGCTTGGGCAGTCCCAGTTTCTGTCCCACTGCGACGGCGCTGACCGCGTCGGTGGGTGCGATCACCGCGCCGAGCACCAGTGCCGCGCCGATCGTAAACTCCGGCACCATCCATTCCGCAAAGAAGGCAACCACGAAGGCCGTCACGAGGACCATGGCGACACCCAGACGCAAGATCGCAGCGAGGTTGCGCTTGAACGTCGCGACCGAGAATTTCAGTGCCGCCGAATAGAGCAAAGGCGGAAGAACGACACCCAGAATGACATGTGGATCGAGTTCGGGCCGAGGCATTCCCGGGATGAACGACGCGACCGAACCGACCGCGACCAGAACCAGCGGCGCCTGAAGATTTCGGCGGTTCGCCAGCCCTGTCACTGCGATGGCGGCGATGACGACCAGCAGAATCCAGGTGAAGTTCACCCGTTCATTGTGCCCGCCCAGACTGACAAGTCACTCAGCGGACGCACAGGAGCCCACAACCTCATCGAGATTGCGGGCTCCTGATTGCTGAGGGGCTACTCCTTTTCGGGAACAGCCTTCTTGGCAGCCTCGGCTGCCTTGTCGATCTGATCGCCGTACTTTCCGCCGGTCTTGTTATCGGCGATGTCGGCGACCTTGTCGATTGCGTCGTGAACCTTGTCGGAGTTCTCCGCGGCAAGCTCCTGGCCCTTCTCGACCAGACCCTTGACGTTGTCCAAGAAACCCATTTTCTGTCCTCTCCCGGTGCTCATGCACATCTTGCTGCGGAAAGAAGAACCTCCGCACACACATAGATTCTCACAGGTCGAGCGGTGCGGCGCCACAAGGTGGGCCGGGCCAAGGGCCTACTTCTGAGCCTCCGCGTGATGATGCTCCCCTGGCAGATCCTCCGGCGTCGTGAACAGCTTTCGCTTCTCACCGTGCAGGCGGGCGCTGACCCACCAGGACACCTCCACCAGGACGACGCCTACCGCGCCGAGAGTGATCGCGAGTGTGGTTGCGGCCACGTTGCTCGGATCCAACTTGAAGAACTCGCGGGTGAACGGCAACGCGAACAAGATCAGGTAGCCGGCCACGGAACCACCGATCAGCACCAGCTTCCACCACACGTACGGACGAGCAACTACAGCCAGTACCCACAGCGCGATCATGATCAACGTGATCAGAGCCGTGGTGCCTTCCTGCTCGGGTGTCAGATCGTGATTGCGGTGCGCGAGCACATACGCGATGAAGGTGGTGACGCCGATGATGATTCCCGATGGCAAAGCCAATCGCATCACGCGCGGCACGAAGCCCGAACGGGCCCGTTCGTTATTGGGTGCCAGCGAAAGAATGAACGCCGGAATCCCGATCGTGAACCAGGCCGCGATGGTGACGTGGCGCGGCAGGAACGGGTACGACAGCGGTTCGAAGTCGAGCATCTTCGACAACACACCGGTGATCCCGACCAGGAAGGCGAGCACCACCGAGTACACGGTCTTGGTCAGGAACAGGTTGGAGACGCGTTCGATATTGCCGATGACTCGACGGCCCTCGGCCACCACGTACGGCAAGGTCGCGAACTTGTTGTCCAACAGCACGATCTGAGCGACAGCGCGCGTCGCGGGACTGCCCGAACCCATCGAGACTCCGATGTCGGCGTCCTTGAGTGCCAAAACGTCGTTGACGCCGTCGCCGGTCATCGCGACGGTATGGCCGCGAGACTGCAAGGCCGCAACCATCTCTCGCTTCTGATCGGGGCGGACACGTCCGAAGGTGGTTGCTCCGTCGAGAACGTCGGCCAGCTTCTCCTGATCGTTAGGAAGCTCACGCGCGTCGATCGGACGATCGCCGCCCTCGAGTCCCAGCGAACCTGCCACAGCACCTACGGACACCGCATTGTCGCCGGAGATAACCTTGACGGCTACTCGCTGACTTGCGAAGTACTCCAACGTTTCCTGCGCGTCCGGGCGAACCTTCTGCTCCAACACCACCAAGGCTTCCGGCGTCACGACTCCCGGAGCGTCGACGTCGTCGACGGCGAGGTTGCTGCTGCCCAACATGAGAACACGCAACCCGGTGGAACCGACTTCTTCGGCCAGTCTGGCCATCTCCGACGACGGATCGAGCAGTACGTCCGGAGCGCCGAGCACCCAGTTACCGTGGACGCCGTACGACTGCCCGCTCCACTTCTTCGCCGACGAGAAGGGCGCCACGGCAGTGGCGTCGCCCCAGCCGGCGTCATCGGTCAGAGACTCGCGGATCGCCAGGACACTGGCGTTGGGCCGAGGATCCGACGCCGCCATCGCGGCGAGCGCCGCCTTGATCACCGACTCGTCGGCGGACCCGTCGGCGAGCTTCAACTCGGACAATCGCATACCGTTCTCGGTCAGCGTTCCCGTCTTGTCCGCACAGACAACGTCGACCCGGGCGAGTCCCTCGATGGCGGGCAGTTCCTGAACGAGACACTGCCGCTTACCGAGTCGAATGACGCCGACGGCAAAAGCGATGGACGTCATGAGCACCAGGCCCTCGGGGACCATCGGGACCAGGGCCGCGACCATGCCGTTCAGGGCCGGACCGAGAGACTCACCGCTCGAGAACAGCTGGTTGTAGATGATCAGCGCACCGGCCGGAATCATCAGATATGTGATGAATTTCAGGATGCGGTCGATGCCACTGCGCAGTTCCGAATGAACGAGCGTGAACTTGCTGGCCTCTTCCGCGAGCTTCGCCGCATACGCGTCGCCGCCGACTTTGGTGGCGCGGTACGCGCCGCTACCGGCGGCGACAAAGCTGCCCGACAGTATCGACTCACCGGCGCTCTTGTGCACCGGATCGGCTTCGCCGGTGAGCAGCGACTCGTCCACTTCGAGTGCCGACGACGACACCACCTCGCCGTCGACGACAATCTGGTCGCCCGAACCCAGCTCGATAATGTCGTCGAGCACAACGTCTTTGGGGGCCAAGGCAACTGCAACACCGTCACGCCGGACCATCGGCTTCGCTTGACTGACGATCGCCAAGGCGTCGAGTGTTTTCTTGGCTCGGATCTCCTGGATGATGCCGATGCCGCTGTTCGCGATGATCAAGAGTCCGAACATGCCGTCGATCACGGAACCTGTCGCCAGGACAATCGCCAACAGCACCACCAGGATCGCATTGATCCGGGTGAACACATTGCCGCGAACGATGTCCTTGACCGAACGAGACGCCCGATCCGGTACGTCGTTGGTCTGCCCCGACGCGATCCGCGACGCAACCTGATCTGCGGTCAAGCCGCGGACGACGTCGACGGCGACCCCGCCATCGTCTGTCGCGATCGAAGTCGCCGTACCTTCTGAACCGATGTGCTCGTGAGCCATGGTCAAAGATTACGCACCCGCCGCGGCAAAACCGGGCCCGACTCCGATCTCAGGCTCGCGGCGACGGTTACCCCAGGCGAATCCACCATTGTGTCGGCGGCTGCGCGGACAGTGCATCGATCCGTCCACCGGGCATCGGCACCGCCACCGTAGTGCCGACATCGCCGGCCGCTTCGGTCAACCGGATGATCGGCTCGGACCACGAATGGAACGCCAGATTGAACGTGGCCCAGTGAATCGGGACAAAAACTCCGCGTGCGGGGTCACCGCGATTGAGATCCGCGTGCGTCTGGACTGCTTCCTCGGGATTCATGTGGATGTCCGGCCACCGCACGTCGTACGCACCGACAGGCAAGAGCGTCAGGTCGAAGGGTCCGTACGTGGTGCCGAGTTCCACGAACCGCTGCGTGTATCCGCTGTCCCCACCGAAGAACACTCGGTGCTTCGGCCCCGCAAACACCCACGACGCCCACTGAGTCGCGTTGCGAACTAGGCCGCGCCCGGAAAAGTGCCGAGCCTCGGTGCAGGTGAGTACCAGGTCACCGATGGTCGTCGACTCGTCCCAGTCCAACTCGACGATCCGGTTCTCCGGCACCTTCCAATGCCGCAGATGCGCGCCGATCCCGATCGGAACCACAAAGGGTGCCGTCTGGGTGCGGGTCAGAGTCTTGACCGTCTCCATGTCGAGGTGGTCGTAATGATCATGGGAGATGACAATCGCATCCACCGCGGGGAGGTCTGCCAATGCCACGGGCGCGGCATGCATTCGCGCAGGACCGACTGTGGCAGAAGGTGATACACGCTCACTCCACACCGGATCGGCAAGCACCCGGTAGCCGTCCACCTCGACAAGGACACTCGAATGCCCGTACCAGGTAACTGCCGCTCCGCCGGCCTGAGCGGGTGCGAGCGGCGTCGCCAACGGGATGGGCGCGCGAGGCCGACCCGTCGAACCGCGGGTGAGCAACGATTTTGCCATCCCGGCATCGGTGCCCGGCACGAGCACGCTACTGGGGTCCGAATTGTGGAACTGACGATTCCGATATCGAGGTGACATCGCCGCATAGGGTTGCACCGCATTACGCGACGCCCCGATCTGCGTCGGGATTCCCCAGGCAGCGCGGGCTATCCATCCGACTGCCGCGGTGACCGCGGCAGCACCGAAAAGCGTCGTCGTCTTCATTGTGCCCAGACTAGCGACTATCTGCCTTTAAAGACCGGTGGGCGATTTTCGATGCGGGCGGCGCGGGCTTCCTGCACGTCGTCACTGAGCCACGCGGCGTGTAGTGCGTCGAGTTGCTCGGGCGACTGCTCTTCCATCGTTCCGTCGTCGTTGAGGACCATCTTCATATGACGCAAGGACAGTGGTGCGAGGTTGGCGATGCGATGTGCCCATTCCTGGGCGTCGTCGAGGGTGCCGATCTTGTTGGCAAGTCCGCGGTTGAATGCTTCTTCGGCGCCGATCTGTTCGATGCCGAGGAGAATGGTGCGAGCCGGGCCACCGCCGACGAGTGATGCCAACCGTCGCATCGTCCATTTGTCGACGGACACACCGAGCGTCGCCGCCGGAATGCCGAACCGTGCGGCCGGGGCAACAACGCGCAGGTCGGAGGCTATGGCCAACTGCGTGCCTGCGCCGATGGCCGGGCCGTTGACCGCTGCGATCACCGGGATCGGTGCCGTATCGATCGAACGGAGCATCTCGAAGAGTCGGTCGGTGAAGCCTTCCATGTACACGTCGCCGGACAGGTCGGCACCGGCGCAGAACGCGGACCCCTGGCCGGTGATCACGATGACATGAGCGCGATCTGCGACGGCGGCATTCACTGCGTCCTTGATTGCGATGCAGAGTTCCGCGCTGAGCGCGTTGCGACGCTCGTGACGCTGCAATTCAATGGTCACGACATTGCCGTCACGGGAAGTCCCGATCATGTCCGCTCACTTTCTTTTCTGGAAGGCTCGTGCGCAAGGGTTGACGCGAGGGTTGACCCGAATGCAGTTTGCCGACCACGTAGTTCTCTCACCGCAGAGTTCTGCGCATCAGGAGGTTAGATTACCGATGAGTACGAACGATAGTGACGAGGGACGCAGCGAGAGCGTTGATGTCGACATCGTGGTGATCGGCGCCGGCCAGGCCGGATTG
Source organism: Rhodococcus sp. KBS0724 (assembly GCF_005938745.2). Taxonomy (NCBI): domain Bacteria; kingdom Bacillati; phylum Actinomycetota; class Actinomycetes; order Mycobacteriales; family Nocardiaceae; genus Rhodococcus; species Rhodococcus sp. KBS0724. The sequence continues at coordinate 1,402,581 of NZ_VCBX02000001.1, read as the reverse complement.
TCCGCGGCGTACTACCTCCGCAAGTTCTCCGTTGCGCCGGAATCGGGATTTGTCGTGCTCGATCACGCAGCCGGCCCTGGCGGCGCGTGGCAGTTCCGGTGGCCGAGCCTGACCTTGAGCACTGTCAACGGAGTTCACGACCTCCCGGGGATGTCGTTCGCGGAAACGACAGGGACCGATGCCGAGCTGGTACCGGCGTCGGTTGCGGTCCCCCATTACTTCGAGTTGTACGAGAAGCAATTCGAGCTGCCCGTCCACCGACCCGTCCATACGCGAGTGGTGTGCCCACGGCAGGAACGTCTCCGGATCGAGACCGACCACGGCGTGTACGCGGCACGCGGGCTGATCAATGCGACCGGAACGTGGGAGCGCCCGTTCATTCCTTACTACCGCGGCGCCGCACTGTTCCGTGGGCGTCAGTTACACACCAAGGACTACTACTCGGCCCACGAGTTCGAGGGCAAACATGTTGTTGTTGTCGGTGGCGGCATCTCCGCTGTGCAATTGCTCGACGAGATTTCACAGGTCACGACCACCACGTGGGTGACGCGCCGCGAACCGGAATTCCGCGACGAACCGTTTTCGCCGGAGATCGGTCGGGATGCCGTCGCAATGGTCGAGGATCGGGTACGACGCGGTTTGCCGCCGGGATCGGTTGTGTCGGTCACGGGGTTGCCGGTGACTCCTGCCATTCGCGCGGCCCGGGAACGCGGCGTGATGACGCGACGACCGATGTTCTCGGAAATCCTCCCGCACGGGGTGCGATGGGCTGACGGCAGCACCGTGGATGCCGATGTCATTTTGTGGTGCACCGGGTTTCGAAGTTCGCTCGACCATCTCGCGCCTCTTCGTCTGCGTGGTACCGGCGGCGGAATCGAGATGGAGGGTCGCCTCGCCACCCAGGTTGCGTCCGATCCGCGTGTGCATCTGGTGGGCTACGGACCCTCCTCGTCGACAATCGGCGCGAACCGCGCCGGCCAGGCAGCCGCAGCTGAGTTGACGTCCTTTCTCGAACTTCGCTGACCCAGCTTCCATTTAGCTACGTTTGCCCGATTCGTCCATAACCTGTTCAGCAGGACATTTTCAGCCCAAGGTCCGGAATCCGGCATACGCCTAGCCTGTCACGGATGAGTCTGTTACCGTTCAGCTAACCTTTCTTCGACTGCGCGCGCTCGGAGGAGTGCGCGCAGTGACCCATCAGGGGGACTGGGCGAGGGGCAATTATGAAGGGGAAGCGGTCCGCATGAAACACGATGCACACACAGCAACCTCCTGGTGGTCGATCGGCGAATGGCGCCTCGGTTGGAAGGTCGTCGCGGTCCTTGCCGTTCCGATGCTCATCGCCGTCGTACTCGGCGCCTTCCGGATCCAGGCCGAACTGGCCGAGGCCTCTAGGCTCAGTTCCTCATCCGAACGAGTGCTCGCAGTGCCCGCGGCACTCCACTTGGAGGAAGCTCTGTACGACCTCGCGGTCGCGTCCTCAGCCGGCACTGAAACAACAACTGCCACAACGGCAGTGAATGATTCGATGCAGGAACTTGTCACCGCCGGTCGCTCGTTCCAGGCCGACGACGTTCTCAACGACAAAGTCACCCAAGCGCTGGAGGACAGCACATCCATCGTCGACGAAGTCGCTGCCGGCGCCGTTGCACCCGCCCGTCTCGTCACACTCGTCAATGAAGTGTCCACCAACATCTCGAGCGCATTCACCGACGTGATCAATACATCCCAGCGCCCCATTCTGCGTCAGCGCGGCGGCGAGTTCTCGTCCCTGTGGGAAGCCCGTCGGGCATTGTCCGATCAGCGCGTTCTGTTCGGCTCCGGCCGCCTCGACCAACAAACGCGCACCGCGCTTGCCACCACCGCCGGCATCGAACTCGCAGCACTCGACAAGGTGCTCCCACCAGACGAATCCGACAGCTCACCGACCACGGTGGCCATCAGCGCGCTTCGTACATCCGCGCAGAGCCGCATCGCCGAAATCGGCGCGACCTCGTCGTCGTCCCCGCTCAGCAGCCAGATCGACATCGGACTGCAAACCAGCAGCGACCAGTACGACGATGTCACCGACGCAGCCGTCGAACAGTTCGGTGCCAGCGTGACCGCCGAATCCAACACTGCCCGAACCGCAGCTCTGCGCGACACTGCCCTGGTTCTCGGCGCCGTCCTCGCCGCACTCGTGATCGCGTTGATCATCAGTCGCTCGTTGGTCGATCCCATCCGGCGCCTGCGATTCGCGGCACTGCAGGCATCACGACGCGGACTGCCCGAGGCCATCGAACGAATCCGCTCCGGCGAAAAGATCAGCGACCTCGAAATCCCGCGTGTACCGGTCCACACTCACGAGGAAATCGGACAACTCGCCCGCGCGGTTGACGACATGCACGGGCAGGCCATCAGCCTGGCAGGCGAGCAGGCAACCCTGCGACGCCAGGTCAACGACATGTTCGAAACACTGTCGCGTCGCAACAAGTCCCTCGTCGAACAGCAACTCGGCCTGATCGAGCAACTCGAGCAGGACGAAGACGACCCGAAGCGTCTCGAAAATCTCTTCCGCCTCGACCACATCGCGGCCCGAATGCGGCGCAACGGCGAGAACCTACTCATCTTGTCCGGCACCGAAAGTCGACGCGGCCGCACTGCGCCGATCCAGCTTGCCGACGCTCTCCGCGCCTCCGTCTCCGGTGTCGAGGATTACCTTCGCGTCGGACTCGGCCAGATGCCGTCCGCCGTCATCAGCGGACAAGCCAGCGCAGACGTCGTGCACATTGTCGCCGAACTCCTCGACAACGCGCTGCGATACTCACCGCCGGAGTCGACCGTGACCATCAACGCGGCTCGCACCAACGACAGCTCCATGCTTGTGGAAGTTGCCGATCTGGGGCTCGGAATGTCCACCGCAGATCTTGTCGACGCCAATGGTCGCCTGGCTTCGGGCGGCGAGATGACCCCGGACACCGCCCGGCACATGGGACTGTTCGTCATCAGCCGGATCAGCCTGCGACACAACATTTCTGTTCGGCTGCGTCCCACCGGCAACGCACCAGACCGCGCCGGCATCACCGCCTCGATTCTTCTGCCCGCGGCTCTACTCGAAGCGCATCCGTCCGACACGGCGACTGCACCGCATCCGAGCCCGGCCCACCTGGGTGCTCTGGCCAGGAATGCCGCTCCCGTCCAGGTGCCTCCGGTATCGCCTCCACCCGTCCGCGCTCCCGAACCCACAGTCGCCGAGGCATATTCGATGGGCGCGCAAGCACCCACCATGTCCGCTGCGGGACTTCCTCAGCGTCAACCGGGTAACACCGTCAGAGCGGTCCTGCCCACTCCCGTCGACGGCGCCCCCACCTCCGTTACCTCGCAACTCGGCGCCCCCACATCCGTCGAATCGATCGGGTTGCCACGTCGCACACCGGGTGCCAGTGGGGCACCCGGAATCGGAGATCCCGTCGCAGCAGCGCCGACGCCCGAACCGAGTGCATCACCTGCCGAGCGATTTGTCGCTCCGACAGAAACTGTTTCACCGGAGCCAAGCGCCGAACCGGCACCGCGGCATCGACTCAGCTCCCCCACACCGACCAACACCGCGGCGTTCTTCTCCTCCCGTGCGCGCGACGGTTTCCCACCACGTAGTGGCACACGCACCACGGAATTTTCCGATCAGCCCGTCGCCGCTGCCCCGGCCGCATCACCGATTTACGCTCGCATGGTGTCCGAGTGGCTGGTCGACCCGACAGCGGGGACAACTTCTGCCACAGGAGAAGTCGTCTGGACAACAGAAGCCGACCAGGGGTGGCTTGCGGCCCGGGCGTCGTTCGAGTTGCCCGTCACCAGAATTGCGGACTCCGGTCTACCCATCCGTGATCGTGGTGCGAGGCTGGTTCCCGGTACTGTCGGCGGCACCAACGCCCCAGTGCGCTCGGGCACTCACCGCCAGAGCACGGATCCGGAGAACGTCAGACGCGGGTGGAGCGACTACCAGTCCGGCGTCAGTCGCGGCCGGCGTCGTAGCACTGAGAATACCGTCGGGTCGACCACGCCAAGTGGTGCGAATGTGCGCAACGATGAAGGAGAACAGTGAATTCAGTCGGAGCCCAAGAGACTCCTCGCTCACTCGACTGGCTGGTTTCGGGTTTCGCCCGCGACGTGCCAGGCGTGAGCCACGCGATCATCGTCTCGGCCGACGGGCTGTTGAGTGCTGCGAGCACCCATCTTCCGCTCGATCGAGCTGACCAATTGGCCGCTGTGACTTCGGGACTCGCCAGCCTCTCCGCCGGTGCGTCACGGTTGTTCGACGGCGGAGCCGTCCTGCAATCGGTGGTCGAGATGGAGAACGGCTACCTGCTGCTGATGGGTGTCGGCAGCGGCGCCTATCTGGCCGCGCTGGCCGTCGCGGGATGTGACATCGGTCAGATCGGGTACGAAATGGCCACTCTGGTCGACCGAGTCGGACCCACGATGGACATTGCTGCTCGTTCGGGTCGGGATTCCTGATACTCATGTCCAACCACCCCGAACGCGTTGACCCCGAACCGAGTCTGGTTCGTCCATACGCGCTCACCGAAGGCCGGACACAGCCGTCCATCGACCTCCCCATCGAAGCGATTGTCGCGACCATGGAGGACGCCGTCGCCGGGCACCTTGCGCCTGAAGACATTCGCGCCTCGATAGTCTCCCTCTGTGAGCAGCGGATCTCCATCGCGGAAATCGGTGCACACCTTGGTGTTCCGATCGGGGTGGCCCGGGTCCTGGTGGCGGATCTGATCGTCGCCGGGGCATTGGAAGTACAAGCCACTCTGCGAAGCGATGCGACTGCGGTCGAGCGCCGCGAATTGATCGAAAGGACCCTCAGTGGACTTCGGGCACTCTGACGCATCGTCTCGCGTCACCTCGACGAAAATCGTGATCGCCGGCGGCTTCGGTGTCGGAAAGACCACCCTTGTCGGGACGGTCTCCGAAATCGTCCCGCTGCGCACCGAAGCATTGGTGACCGACGCCAGTGACGGTATCGACCACCTCGGCGCGACGCCGAACAAGGACACCACAACAGTCGCAATGGATTTCGGCCGCATCACGCTGGCCGACGACTTGGTCCTGTATCTCTTCGGCACACCTGGTCAACGACGGTTCTGGTTCATGTGGGACGACCTCATCACCGGTGCCATCGGCGCTGTCATCCTTGTCGACACACGCCGCCTCGAAGACAGCTTTGCCGCTGTCGACTTCTTCGAAGCGCGCGGTTTGCCGTTCATCGTGGCAGTCAACCGTTTTGACGGAGCCCCCATACACGCCGCGAGTGACCTTCGGCAGGCTCTCGCGCTTCCCAACCGCGTACCGATGATCGAAATCGACGCGCGTAACCGGGAATCCGCGAAGCAGGCTTTGATCACGATCACCGAGTACGCGCTCGAACGTATTGCGGCCGCAGCACTTTACTAACACCTCGGACAACAACGACCCTAAGGAACTCCGCATGTCGGATGAAATGCACCATTTCTCGATGGGAATCTGGCTGCTCGGACTGGCGTTCGCCGTTGCAGTCTCGGGATCGGTCATCGGATTGGCGTGTACCCGGCACGGCGCCGCGGCCACGCACCCTGGGGCGCGCCTGCGCTGGTTGTTCATGGGTGCACTGTCCATCGGTGGTGTCGGTATCTGGTTGATGCACTTCATCGCAATGCTCGGGTTTGCCGTGCCCGGCAGTCCCATTCGCTACAGCCTGACCTGGACGATCATTTCGGCGCTTATGTCCGTAACCGCAGTATTTGTCGGTTTGTTGATCGTCGGCACCGAATTCCGCTGGTCGAGGCTCCTGGCCGCCGGCTTCCTCGTCGGCATCGCGGTCAACGTCATGCACTACACGGGTATGCGGGCCTTACGATTTCAAGGCGAGATCAACTACAACATGTACTTCGTCGCACTCTCGCTTGTGATTGCCGTTGTTGCCGGTACCGCCGCGTTGTGGTTCACGATGGTGATGGAATCCACCGTCATGCGATTGATCGCCGGAGTGATCATGGGTGTCGCCGTGGTCGGCATGCACTACACCGGGATGGCCGCGGTGGAGGTTGTCCACGACACGTCCGCTCCCGCACCCGTCGGGCTCGAGGTGTTCGCGTTCCTCTTCCCAGTCTTCGTCATCGGGCTTCTGGCGATGGCAGTGCCGATCGTCGCCGTCCTGACAGTTCCTGATCGCGAGATCGCCCGCATGGATTCCGCTGCAGACGATCTGGCTTTCGAAGCACGCGAGTTTGCAACTCGGAACTGACGTTGTACGGCCGCGACTAACCGTGGCCGTACAGCTTGTCGTATGCGGCTTTCTCGGCGTCGTGGCGAGTGACCTTCTTCGGATTCTCCAGATCTGCGGGCAGTCCGTGACGTTCGAGTCGACGAGACCTGTTCTGCGCCATGTAGGAAACGGAATAGAACAGCGCCAGCAATACACCGAGAAGCACCATGGAAGCCCTCAGCGCCCATGGCCCTGGGAAGAGCATGAAGACCGCAAAGACCGGCAGGAACGGCACCATGCTGCGGACGAGGTGCCGGGGCACGGCCCAATCGCCGATCAGATCGTTGCGAACCCATTCCTGCATGGAATCCGGCAACTTACGACCGAACGAATAACCCAGCCACTGAAGAGGGTTCGGTGACGCATGTTGTTTCCCTGCGGGCGCGGCAGACATATCCTTGCCTTTCATTGGTCCAATGCTCCAGCGCGCAACGCGGCTTCATTGACCCGCGTCAACACTGTGTGAAGTTCTTCGAGTTCAGCCAGTCCCACGCCAAGCTTCTCCACCACTGCCGGCGGAATCTTCTCCGCCTCGCTCCGCAAGGCTGCACCAGCCTCGGTGAGATCGACATCGAGTTGACGCTCGTCAGCCCGGCTTCGCGTTCGCGTGATCAGCCCGGATGCCTCGAGGCGTTTGAGGAGTGGTGACAGAGTAGGCGAATCGAGCTGTAGCGCTTGCCCGATTTCCTTGACCGCCATCGGAGCCTTGCCCCACAGCGCCAGCATCACAAGGTACTGAGGATGCGTGAGACCCATGGGCTCTAGCAATGGACGGTATACGGACAGCACTGCCCGGTTTGCAACGGCGAGCGCAAAACACACCTGGCGATCGAGCGCCAGTGGATCGGTGAGCGACTCCTGCGTGGTCATGAGTACACCGTAACAGATTAGTTCGTGCGATAACTAATACTGCACTAACTAAATCTTGGGCAACCACAGTCAGGAATAGACCCGGATCCGGTCATGTTGAACCAACGCGTGACTCTTTCCCCCACTTCGAACGCACCCGAGGCCTCCGCGTTGCGCGGCCTCTTCCAGCCCTTCGAGGTCAAATCACTCTCGTTGCGTAACCGCTTTGCCATGGCCCCGATGACCCGCGCCTTCTCCCCCGACGGAATTCCCGGCGCCGACGTCGCCGAGTACTACCGTCGTCGCGCAGCGGGAGGCGTCGGTCTGATCATCACCGAAGGCACGTACATCCCTGACCCCGCCGCCGGCCCGCATACCCGAGTACCGCGTATCTACGGCGACTCGAGCCTGGACGGCTGGCGCTCGGTTGTCGACGCCGTCCATGCCGAGGGCGGATCCATCATTCCGCAGCTGTGGCATCTGGGTGTCGAGCGCGGCGAGAACTCTCGCCTCAATCCCGACGTGGAGACCGTCAGTCCTTCCGGGCTCGCACTGGACGGCACTCGCTTGGGACGAGAATTCACCTCGTCGGATCTCGAAACGCTGAAGCAGGCCTGGGTCGACGCCGCCCTCAATGCGCAGAGCACTGGATTCGACGGCTTGGAACTACACGGCGCGCACGGTTACCTGCTCGACGAATTCCTGTGGGCTGGAACCAATGTCCGCACCGATACGTACGGTGGATCGCTCGAAGCTCGAACCCGCTTCCCCGCTGAGGTTGTCGCTGCCATACGCGAGGCCGTCGGAAACGAGTTTGCAATCGTCTACCGATTCTCGCAGTGGAAGTCGGGCCAGTACGACGCTCGGATCGCCCAGAATCCGGCGGAACTGGGGCGCATCCTCACTCCTCTGGTCGACGCCGGGGTTGATGTGCTGCATCCGTCTACGAGGCGGCACTGGGAGCCGGCGTTCGCCGAAATCGACGGCGATGACGGCAAACTCGGACTCGCAGGCTGGACGAAGAAGTTGACCGGCCTGCCCACCATCACAGTGGGATCGATCGGGCTCGATTCCGTATTCACCACGGCCTTCACCGCTGATGCCGCATCCGCTGTCACCGGACTGGAGCGTCTCGAAGCTCAGTACGACGACGGCGAATTCGACATGGTTGCCATTGGACGCGCACTGCTCGCCGACCCCGAATGGGTGGAAAAACTCCGCACCGGACGCACCGACGAACACATCGCTTTCACCGCAGAGCACCGCACCCATCTGAACTGACCCGATACGGCAAACGGCACTCCCGCTCGATCTGTGGGAGTGCCGTTTGTCGTGTTGTTCTAGCTCCCGAACACCGCCGGATCCGGACCGATCCGACCGGACGGATCATCAAGCGCTCCAATGGCATTGATCTCGTCCGGCGTCAATGCAAATCCGAAGACGTCGAAGTTCGCCTTGATGCGCTCAGGCGTCACCGACTTGGGAATCACGACGTTGCCGATCTGCAGATGCCACCGAATGACCACCTGAGCTGCCGTGACGCCGTGGGCGTCGGCGATTGCCGTGATGACGGGATCCGTGAGTAGCGTGCCCTGGCCGAGCGGACTCCACGCCTCCGTGGCAATCCCCTTGCCGGTGTGGAAGGCGCGAAGCTCGGACTGGTTGAACTTGGGGTGAAGCTCGATCTGGTTGAGAACTGGCACCTCACCCGTTTCCCCGATCACCCGTTCGAGGTTGTCGACGGTGAAGTTCGAAACACCGATCGACCGCACCCGGCCGTCGGCCTTGAGCTTCTGAAATGCCTTGAACGTATCGACGTAGAGGTCCTTCGACGGCACCGGCCAGTGGATCAGGTAGAGGTCGAGGTACTCGAGGCCGAGGCGTTCCAGGCTTGCGTCGAACGCAGCCAGCGTCGACTCGTATCCCTGATCGTCGTTCCACAGCTTGGTGGTGATGTAGAGGTCTTCGCGGTTGATGCCGGACTCGGCAATCGCCTGTCCGACGCCTGCTTCGTTGCCGTAGATCTTGGCGGTGTCGATACTTCGATAACCAGCCTGCAAAGCGGTTGATACGGCGTCACGGGTTTCGTTGTCCGGTACTTGGAAAACACCGAATCCCAAAGCTGGAATGGCCTTGCCGTCGGCCAGCACAATGCTCGGAACAGTGGTCGTATCTTGTGGTTCGGTCATACCTACGCAACGCGGCACCGCGGCGCAGTGTTCCCGCGCAACCCCCTTGTTCTGCTCCAAAAGCCCGTCTACCTTGGAGTGCGTGCCTTGAAATCTCCTCGAGAAAAAGGGACTGCGATGCGTCCTCCCTATCATCTCGCCTACAAAGTAGGAGTGACTCCGTGGGAGCACACCCGGCGAGGTTTTGATACCCAACTGTCCGCACTACTCGACTCGATTCCCCTCCCCGACCATGGGCGCGCCCTCGACATCGGCTGCGGGACCGGCAAGCACTCCATCGACATGGCAAAGCGTGGCTGGCAGGTCACCGGCGTCGACATCGAGCAGGAAGCCCTGGACAAAGCCCGGATCCGGGCCCGCGACGCCCACTCGACCGTTCGATTCCTGCACGAGGACGCAACCGATCTGCACATCGCCGTGGACCCAGGTCACATGCTCGTCCTGGACATCGGTTGCTTCCACGGACTGGACGATCAGGAGCGCCGTCACTATGCGGAGTCCGTCAACGCCATCACGGCACCGGGCGCGTCGTTGATCATGTTTGCCTTCAGTCGCGGTCATCGGTGGCCGATACCGCATGGCGTGTCGAAGGCAGACGTGGCCCGAGCCTTCGACGGTTGGACCATGGTGTCGAGTGATCCGGCCGATATGTCCGATGCGCCGTTGCCTGCCCGTGCGGCCCATCCGTGCTGGTACCACCTGGTGCGGCGCTAACGCTGTGCGCCTTTATTAACCGCCCACGGTTAATAAAGGCGCACAGCACAGGGGATACTTCACGTGTGACTGCAACACTGCGCATCAGCGGACTCTCAGCTTCCCGGGGAGAACGCACCCTGTTCTCCGATCTCGATCTCACCGTCGCTCCCGGCGACGTCATCGGACTTGTCGGCGCCAACGGCGCGGGCAAGTCGACACTCCTGACCGCACTGGCGGGAACCGGGACCGCTGATGTGGAAGGGTCGATCACCCTCAGCCCGCCAGACGCCGCTGTCGGCTACCTGGCGCAGGAACCAGACCGCATCGTCGGCGAGACCGTGCTCGAATTCCTGGGCCGACGCACCGGTGTCACTCAGGCCGAGGACGTCATGAACGCGGCGGCGGAAACCCTCGCGGATTCCGAAGTGGATCTGTACTCCCCGGCACTCGAGCGGTGGCTCACACTCGGCGGCGCGGATCTGGTGGAGCGCGCCGAAAAAGTTGTCGACGAACTGGGCCTGGGTGTTCCCCTCGACGCGCACATGACGGCGCTGTCCGGCGGTCAGGCGGCTCGGGCCGGCCTCGCGTCGCTGTTGCTCTCGCGCTACGACATCCTGCTGCTCGACGAGCCCACCAACGATCTCGATCTGCGCGGACTCGAGCAACTCGAACGTTTTGTCGCCGAAACGCGGGCGGCGCTGGTTGTGGTGAGTCACGATCGCGAGTTCCTTTCACGCACCGTCACCGGAATCGTGGAACTCGATCTGGCACAACAGAATATCGCCGTCTACGACGGTGGCTACGAGTCATATCTCGCCGAGCGTGAGATTGCCCGTCAGCACGCGCGCGAGGCGTTCGAAGAATATGCGGGCACCAGATCCGAACTCGAAGATCGCGCCCAGATGCAGCGCAACTGGATGGAACACGGCGTCCGCAACGCGCGCCGTAAGGCCAAGGACAACGACAAGATCGGCCGCGGATTGCGTACCGAGTCGACGGAAAAGCAAGCGGCAAAAGCCCGTCAGACTCAACGCCGCATCGAGCGTCTCGACGTGGTGGAAGAGCCTCGCAAGGAATGGGAGTTGCGCATGGAGATCGCGGCCGCTCCGCGATCCGGGTCCGTGGTCGCAACCACCAACGGCGCCAAGGTCACTCGCGGCCAGTTCACCTTCGGCCCCGTCACGACGCAAATCGATTGGGGTGACCGCATTCTCATCACCGGCGCTAACGGCGCGGGCAAGACCACCCTGTTGAACGTCCTACTCGGCAAACTCGCTCCGGACGAGGGAATCGCTTCCCTCGGATCCGGTGTCGCGATCGGCGAGATCGATCAGGCCAGAGGGCTCTTCGAGGGCGATCAGCCGGTGGTCGAGGCTTTCGGCGCACAGGTCCCGGAGTGGCCCGACGCCGATGTCCGTACCCTCCTCGCCAAGTTCGGCCTACGTGGGCATCACGTACTGCGGTCGGCGGCGTCTCTCTCCCCCGGTGAAAGGACCAGGGCTGCACTGGCTTTGCTCCAAGCCCGCGGGGTCAATCTCCTCGTGCTCGACGAGCCCACCAACCACCTCGACCTGCCGGCAATCGAGCAACTCGAGCAGGCGATGGAATCTTTCGAGGGCACGTTGCTTCTGGTCACTCACGATCGCCGGATGCTCAGCTCCACTCGCAGCACCCGCAAGTGGCGGATGGACGACGGGCAACTTTTCGAGGAGTAGCAATTTTCGAGGGGTAGAAGTCGCGCGCTTGCGCAGACATCACGCGTGTGCAACTATTTACCTGGCGCACACAATAGTTGCATGCGCGTGATAGGTGCCCGCGGCCCATAAGGCCGTCGCCGCACCGCGAGCCTCGAAAGGACCCACGATGTTGTCGATACCCGACCGCACACTGACCCACGGAACCACCGGCGAACCGATCACCATTCCGCAACTCGGTTACGGCGTGTTCCAAGTTCCGGACGAGCAGACCGAGGATGTCACCGCCACCGCCCTCGACCTGGGATATCGCCACATCGACACCGCGTCGATCTACGGAAACGAAGCCGGCGTCGGCCGCGCAATCGCAGCTGCAGGCATTCCCAGGCAAGAACTGTTTGTCACCACCAAATTGTGGAACGACGATCAGGGCCACGACCGCACACTGGCAGCGTTCGACACCAGTTTGAACAAGCTGGGCCTGGACTACGTCGACCTGTACCTGATCCACTGGCCGGCACCGAGCAAGGGCCTGATCGCGCAGACTTGGGCGGCGTTCGAGGAGATTCTCGCGTCCGGACGGACCCGGGCAATTGGCGTCTCCAACTTCCTCCCCGAGCACCTCGATCTACTGGCAGAGCGCAGTTCGGTTACACCAGCCGTCAACCAGATCGAGCTGCACCCCAGGCTGGCGCAGCACGCGTCGCGGAAGTACGCGCAGGACCGCGGCATCGCGATCGAGGCGTGGAGCCCACTCGGCCAGGGCACAATCCTCGACGATCCGACTATCGTCGACATCGCCGGCGCGCTGGGAAAATCCCCGGCACAGGTGATCTTGCGCTGGCACATCGAGAAGGGCCATACCGTACTGTCCAAGACGGTGACACCGCAGCGCATGCGCGACAACGCCGACATCTTCGACTTCGCTTTGGGCGCCGATCAGTCGGCCGCCATCGCCGCACTGAACACGGATAGCCGCGTCGGTCCCGATCCGCTCGAATTGAACTGAGCCGAAATATAATTCACGATTCTTTGCGCGGCGTCAATGCGAGCAGGACCGCATCGACGGCCTGTTCCGCCAGGTGCACATCCAGGGGCAGATGCCGGAACAGCGCCCGGTAATAGACTGGCGCCGCCAGTGCATCGAGCACAAAATCCAGATCGAAGTCCGCAAGAATCTCCCCGCGGGCGCGCGCCGATTCCAGCACTGCCGCAGTGGAATTGCGTCGCGGCTCGAAGAAAGACTCCCGGAAAGCGCCGGCCAGTTCCTGATCTGCCGCCAGATCCGCAACCAGAGCCGGGAGCACGGAGCCGACAACGGTGTCCCGCAGTCCCACAACCACAGTCGTGATGCCGGCGATCAGATCAGCGCGAAGATCGCCGGTGTCCGGCGTCGGATGAATACCGATCTGCCCGGCCACCACATCGACAACCAGATGCCGCTTGGACGGCCACCGCCGGTAAATCGCGGGCCGGTGAATACCGGCTCTCGATGCGACGGATCCGATCGACAGCTCGGCATAACCCTTCTCCGCCAACAACTCCAAGGTCGCCGCAATGACGGCGTCGTCGATTCGGTCGTCTCGGGTGCGCACCATCTACAGTACCGGCCGTGGCATCAGGACCAGGCGCCATCCGTCGGGATCCTCGAAGGTCATTCCGCCGTTCTCGATCCAGTACGGATTCTCGGACTCGACCGGTTCATGCCCGGCCTCACCCAACCGTTGGACCACCTCGTACATCGCGGACTCTCCGGCGAAGTACAGAACCAGCAGATTGTCGCGGGTGGGCGCCGGACAGGGACTGCCATCTTCATGGGTTGTGAATTCGAGGTGATAACTCGCATCCGGCAGTCCCAGCATGATGCCGTCATATCCCGCATGCCCGGAAAATCGATACAACTCGGCAAAGCCCACACAATCGCGATAAAACGCAGTCACCTCGGCAAGCCGGTCGGTGGGGCGCGCGATGCGCACTTGGACAACGGAAAGTTCTGTAGGCCAGGTCGTCATATCTAAACGGTACAGTACGTACCGTAACAACCTCTAGAGGCGATCATTCTCCGGAAACGGCGCCGTGGGCATGAACCGCGGACGAGCGAAGAGCACCGAAAGATTGGTCGGTTGAGACTCCACCGGACGATCCGACCGATACAGCAAAGCCTGCTGCGGCGTGCTCACCCATTCACACACGAAGATGTCGCCGATACGCAGCACCGGAACGTGCGAACCGTCCTCGAGACGAACCGTCACGTCGGCCTGCGCGTCGGACTGCCCGTAGACGACCCACCAGGATTCGCCCTCGACGTCGCCGGGAGTGTGCTGCCCGATGCCGATAACGGCCCCTTTTTCCATGGGCGCATGCCAGACCTCGTCACGCCCGTGTTGCCCCACGCTGTAACTACCGTCCTCGCGCACGCGAACCACAACGCCGGACTTTTCGAGTACCAACTGATCGACAACCATGTCGCACACCCTAATCCGGTCAGCCCACACCGGCAGGACTTCTGAAATTGCAATTCTTGACAATTCGTTGGGTTTTTACAACACTTTGATGCATGAGCCCAGTCCGGCGGGGAGATGCGCTCCCCATCTTCAATCGCATCGGCGTACTTCGTGCCGAGCGGAAGATGAGTCGGGCGCAGCTGGCGCACCTTGTCGATGTCAATCCCCAGACCGTCGGCGCACTCGAGCGCGGCGACCACTACCCCAGCCTGGATCTCGCGTTCCGCATCTGCGACGTGTTCGATCTCCCGGTGGAAGCGGTGTTCTCCCGCACGGAGTTCAGCCCCCTGTCCACCGAGGTCTACCGATCGGGCCGACTCACCGAAGGGAGCGAAAAGAACAGTGTCCCCACAAAATCCGAATCAACAAAATCTGAATCAACTGAATCCGAATGAAACGAACCTGATCGACCGCTACCAGGCGCGCCGTACCCGGCAGTTCCTGGCGAGTGAGGAGATTTTCCGCCAGTGGTTGCCCAAGTGGCGGACACGTCGACGCCGACGTCTGCTCGTGATCGCACTCGGCGTCGTGTTCGCCGCGATGACTGTCTCGGCAGTCGCATTTCTTTTCAACACCACAGTGGCTCCGTTGCTCTGGATACCGCTCACCTTCGTGTTTGTGCCCTTGTGGACGTCAGTGCAAGTGGTCTCGGGACGCCAAGGCGACGCACCACGTGACGCACTCGACGAATGGGAGATTCAGCAGCGCAACAGTGCCCGCTCCATCGCGCTGACCGTGACCCAAACGTTGGTCTTCATTGTCGCGATATTCCTGATTTTCACCTCGACAGTGGGGTGGAATGTAGAGAGACTGGCGTACTCGGGAGGTGGGATGGCAATCACCGCGATGCTGATCGGCGCATGTACACCGGCGATGATCCTTGCCTGGACGCAGCCCGATCCGGAACCCGGCGACATGGACTAGACGGGACGCACACCGAATACCCCGCACTACCGAACCTGAGCATTCGACCACTGGGAAGGAACCATGCCAGCCACCCTCACGATCGACGGCATCTCTAAACGCTACGGCGACGTCGTTGCACTCGACAACCTCAGCTTCGAGGTACATCCAGGCGAAATCTTCGGGTTTGTCGGGAGCAACGGCGCCGGGAAAACAACAACCATGCGCATCGCGCTCGGAGTGCTGGCGGCCGATTCCGGGGAGGTACGTCTCGGCGGTAAACCCGTCGACCTCGATGTCCGACGCACCATCGGGTACATGCCCGAGGAGCGGGGACTGTATCCCAAGATGAAGGTGGGCACCCAATTGTCGTACCTCGCAGAACTACACGGCCTGTCCAAGGCCGACGCGCGGGCGGCAACAGAGCGGTGGACGCAGCGATTGGACATAGCCGGCCGGGTCAAGGACACCGTCGACTCACTGTCGTTGGGCAATCAGCAACGCGTGCAACTCGCTGCCGCCCTGGTGCACGACCCCGCGGTACTGGTTCTGGACGAACCCTTTTCAGGTTTGGACCCGGTGGCTGTCGACGTCATGAGCGAAGTCCTGGTCGAAAAGGCACGCACCGGCGTGCCCGTCATCTTCTCCAGCCACCAACTCGAACTGGTGGAGCGCCTGTGCGATCGTGTGGGCATCATCAGCCGGGGAAGCATGCGCGAGATCGGAACGGTGGACGAGCTGCGCGGTAAAGGTAATGCCCAACTCGAAGTGCACGCACCGGACGCACCCGCAGGCTGGGCTGATCACCTTATCGGTGTCTCGGCAATCAGCCACGGCGGTGGACGGACGCTCCTGAGTGTAGACGCCACCGCTGACGATCAGCAGATCCTGCACGCAGCGCTGAAAACCGGTCCGGTTCACGAATTCACCCGTCGACGACCGTCGTTGACCGATCTGTTCCGCGAGGTGGTTGCAGCGTGAGTACGCAGTTGAGTGGGGCACGCGCCATCGGTTTGGTTGCGCGGCGCGAATTCACCACGCAGATAGCCAAGAAGAGCTTCCTGATCAGCAACATCATCATCTTGATCGCGATTGTCGGTGGCATCATCGGCATTTCGCTGTTCTCCGGCGGTGATGACAGCAAGTCCACGATCGGTGTGGTTGGCGATCAGTCACTCTCACAGACTCTGGTCGCTACCGGCGACGCGATCGGAACTCCGGTCGAGATCACGGAATACAGCGATGAGCAGACCGCTCGAGCCGATGTGAAGGACGGAAACCTCGACGTTGCAGTCGTACCGGGCGACGGCGGTAGCGTCACCGTCATCACGAACAAGGAAATCGACACCAATCTCCGTGTGGTTGTCGAGAGTTCGGTTGCCCAGCAAGCACAGTCGGCCGCGTTGACCGGCGTGGGAGTCGATCCGGGGCAGCTTGCCAGCGCGACGGCAGCAGCCACGGTCACCGTCGACACCCTCGATCCACCCGACCCCGAGCAAGGCCAGCGCATCGCGCTGTCCGTTGCCGCGGTGGCTCTGCTGTACATGCAGATCATGTTGTTCGGCACCTATGTGGCTATGGGCGTCGTGGAGGAAAAGTCGAGTCGCGTTGTCGAACTGCTACTTTCGACGCTCCGGCCGTTGCAGTTGCTGTGGGGTAAGGTACTCGGCATCGGCGCGGTAGGACTGCTTCAGTTGGCTGCCTACGCAATAGCCGGAGTCGGCACAGGTCTGGCAACCGGGTTGCTGACTGTGACCGGAACGGCGATCGGTGTGCTGATCGGCACCATCGGCTGGTTCATTCTCGGGTTCGCATTCTTTGCCGTTCTCTATGCCGCCGCGGGTTCCATGGTGTCGCGGCAGGAGGACGTCAACGCAACGGCCGCACCACTGGTGATCCTCATCGTCGCAATGTTCGGTATCGCGTTCTCCACCGTCGGAAACCCGGACGGAACGCTGAGCAACGTTCTCAGTTGGATTCCGCCGTTCTCCGCCATCCTCATGCCGCTGCGCATCGCTGCGGGTGTGGCAACGCCGTTCCAGATCGTGGGCACCATCGTGCTGATGCTGACGGTGACCGTCATCTTCTCGATGATCGCGGCAAAGATCTACCAGCGCTCCATCCTTCGCATCGGCAAGGTCGTCTCGTGGAAGGAGGCGTTCGGCCGCTGATCCGGTTTCACACTCCCGCACCTCGCCCCGTAGGTTCGTCCGCAACGAAGGTGCTTACCTGATACGGAGGGTGTTGTGCGAATCTCGGCCGACGAACTACTGGCGCAGGTGCTCGATCCGGGGAGCTTCGTCTCCTGGGACGTAGCGCCGCTCGACGTCCACCCCGGCCCGGCGTATGCCGCAGACCTCGCCAAAGCTCGGGAGAAGAGCGGTGCCGACGAGTCGGTCACAACCGGCGTCGGCACCGTTCGGGGGCGTCGGGTCGCGGTCATCGCCTGCGATTTCAGCTTTCTCGCGGGGTCGATCGGCGTCGCCGCAGCCGAACGAATCACGTCGGCCGTCGAACGTGCCACAGCAGAACGACTTCCACTCCTGGCCTCCCCCACGTCGGGCGGGACGAGAATGCAAGAGGGCACTGTTGCGTTCGTACAGATGGTCAAGATCGCTGCGGCTGTTGCGCTCCACAAGGGGGCGCATCTGCCGTACCTCGTCTACTTGCGCAACCCCACGACTGGTGGCGTGTTCGCATCCTGGGGATCGCTGGGCCACATCACCATTGCCGAACCCGGCGCGCTGGTGGGCTTTCTCGGGCCCCGCGTCTACGAGTCGCTGTACGGCGAGAAATTCCCCGATGGCATTCAGACGTCGGAAAACCTGTACCGCAACGGCGTCATCGACGGTGTGGTGCCCGTCGAACGCCTACGCCTGCTGGTCAATCGGGCACTGTGCGTCCTCAGGGATCCCCCGGCGCCGTCAGCACCCGAAACCACAGATGTTCCCGAAATCCCCGATGTTCCGGCCTGGCAGTCGGTGATGCTCTCACGTCGCGCAGACCGTCCGGGAATCCGGCAACTCCTGCGTCACGCTGCCACCGAACAGGTTCCGCTCAGTGGCACCGGCCAAGGTGAGACCGACAAGACCATCCTGCTCTCACTCGCAAGGTTCCGGGGGTACCCCTGCATCCTGCTCGGGCAGGATCGCAGTGGGCAATCAACGCAGAACACCATGGGGCCCGCGGCGCTGCGCGAAGCCAGACGCGGCATGAAACTGGCG
Organism: Rhodococcus sp. KBS0724; assembly: GCF_005938745.2. Lineage (NCBI taxonomy): Bacteria > Bacillati > Actinomycetota > Actinomycetes > Mycobacteriales > Nocardiaceae > Rhodococcus > Rhodococcus sp. KBS0724. Next base: position 1,384,233 of record NZ_VCBX02000001.1, on the reverse strand, counting down.
GAAGAACTACAACTTCCCTTGGTTCTCGTGATCGACACACTCGGGGCATCGCTGTCCAAGGAAGCCGAAGAGCGCGGATTGGCCCCCGAAATCGCCCGCTGCATAGCAGATCTCGTAATGCTCCGAACGCCAACGGTATCGGTACTTCTCGGGCAGGGTACCGGCGGCGGCGCCCTGGCACTTCTGCCGGCGGATCGGGTGCTGGCCGCGCAGAACGGATGGCTCGCACCGCTACCGCCGGAAGGTGCCAGCGCGATCGTGCACCGCGACATCACTCACGCACCGCAGATGGCGGCGGCGCAGGGAATTCGATCGTCGGATCTTCTGCGCGACGGCATCGTCGACGCCATCATCCCTGAACTACCCGATGCGGCAGATGAGCCCGTCGACTTCTCCAAACGCGTCGGTGCGGCAATCTCGCACGAACTCGCGCTGCTCGCAGATGAACCCACCGCCGCGCGAACCTCTGCTCGGATCGCTCGCTATCGAAATTTGGGAGTACCGCGATGAAACCGAAGGCGACCGATCCGAACGCGCGCACACACACCTACGACCGTGCCGCGCTCGCGCGGTTCGAAGTGTTTCTCTTCGCGTCGATAGCGACGGTACTCATTACGCGGGCCTACCTCGCCGCCGCGGGATATCCCCAAATCGGTGGCGGCGCACTGCATATCGCACACGTTCTGTGGGGCGGGCTGCTGATGGCGGTTGCGATCGTCATGACAGTCATCGCCGAGGGAAGTCGAATCCGCAACGGAGTGGCACTGATCGGCGGCATCGGATTCGGGTTGTTCATCGACGAGATCGGCAAGTTCGTCACGTCAGACGTCAACTACTTCTATCAGCCCGCCATTGCCATCATGTACGTCGTCTTCGTTCTGTTCTACCTGGTTGCACGTGAAGTGGTGATCCGGCGCGGCATGAACGACCGGCATCGACTGGCCATCGGCGCCCGTGCACTGTCGGATCTTGCTCTCGGACAACTGGATACAGCGCAGTACAACCATGCTCTGCGTGTTCTCGACGGAGTACGCGACCCCGCGCTGGCCGACCTGGCCGGTTCGATCAGGGCAGGTCTGCACTCACACACCCCCACCGGCGACAGCATCGAATCGCAGATCACGCAGTGGCGCAACTCCGTCTCCGCCCGACTCGACCTCGTCATCGGCCATCGCATCGTCCGTCGAGTCGTGCTGGCCATCTTTGTCCTGGACGCACTCAGCGCGGTAGTCAGCGTCGTCGTCGCGTTCGCGACCGACGAGGAGATCATCGCGCAGGACATCTCCGATCTTGTTGTACTGCTGTCGAGCATTACGACGGGAATCCTGGTCGTTCTCGGTGTGTGGTTCCTGTTCCGCGGACGCTACCTGCGCGCGTTGCGACTGCTACGAGCTTCCATCGTCGTCAACCTTCTCGTGACACAGGTGTTCCTGTTCGCTCAAGATCAGTTCGGCGCCCTCACCGGATTTGTTCTCTCGCTGTTCCTGCTCGCGGTACTCCGCGTCACGATTCGGCGCGAGGAGGCAGAACTTCAGCCGGCGCCCGACCCCACGCTCGAAATCCGCCACTGAGCGACGGATCGTGCCCGTCCAGCGCAATGGACCTCTCCCAGCCATCCTCGCTGTCCAATCTGTCACGTATCTGGCCTAAGGTGTTTCCCGTCATAGATGTGCGAAGTTGAAGAAAGGACCCGCGTCGATGAGCGAGAGCCCGCAGGCGTCCCACACCACCTATGCCGACGCGTACCGCGAGAGCATGGACCAGCCGGAAAAGTTCTGGCTCGACGCGGCGCAGGCAGTCGACTGGGATGTGGCCCCCACGTCAGCGCTCGACGATTCCGCGGCGCCCGTCTACCGCTGGTTTCCCGACGCGTCGCTGAACACCAGCTTCAATGCTCTCGATCGGCACGTACGCGACGGCCGCGGCGATCAGACGGCGCTGATCTTCGATTCCGCGATGGTCCCCACCAAGGCCACGTACACGTACTCGGAACTGCTCGAGCAGGTGTCACTGTTTGCCGGTGTGCTGCGCGACCAAGGTGTTGTGGCCGGTGATCGCGTCATCATCTACATGCCGATGATCCCCGAAGCCGCAATTGCGATGCTGGCGTGTGCCCGTATCGGCGCGGTGCATTCGGTGGTGTTCGGCGGATTTGCCGCGAAGGAACTCGCAACCCGTATCGACGACGCCGGCCCCGTTGTCCTGGTGACGGCGTCGGGTGGCCTCGAGCCGGGCCGCACTATCGAGTACCTGCCGATGGTCGAGAAGGCTCTGCAGCTTTCCGCGACTCCGGCTCATACCGTCATCGTGAAGAATCGTGATCAGATTCCGGGTTCGGCGGCCGATTACACGTCCAGTGGCTCGGCATGGTTCGACTGGGACGAGCTGATCTCCGACACGACGCCTGCCGATCCGGTTTCTGTCGCCGCCACGGATCCGCTCTACATCCTCTACACCTCGGGCACCACGGGTAAGCCCAAGGGCGTTGTGCGTGACAACGGCGGACACGCTGTTGCCCTCACCTGGACGATGAAAAATCTCTACAACATCTCCCCAGGCCAGGTGTGGTGGACAGCCTCCGACGTCGGCTGGGTGGTCGGACACTCGTACATCGTCTACGGCCCTCTGCTCGCGGGAGCCACCACGGTCATGTACGAGGGCAAGCCCGTCGGGACGCCGGATGCCGGCGCGTTCTGGCGCATCATCTCCGAGTACAAGGTCTCGGCACTGTTCACCGCGCCGACAGCAATTCGCGCCGTCCGCAAAGCCGATCCCGACGCGAAAGAGATTGCCAAGTACGACATCTCGTCACTGGAGACCCTGTTTGCGGCCGGTGAGCGCCTCGACCCGGACACGTACGAATGGGCGACCCGCGTTCTCGACCGTCCGGTCATCGATCACTGGTGGCAGACCGAAACCGGGTGGGCGATCTGCGCGAACCTTCGCGGCCTCGAGCCCATGGCAATCAAGGCAGGTTCCCCCACCGTTGCCTGCCCCGGTTATCGCGTCGAAATCGTCGACGGCGAAGGCAAACTCGTAGAACCCGGCACCGAGGGCAACATTGTGATCGGTCTGCCCCTACCTCCCGGCACCCTTGCCGGACTGTGGCGCGACGACGACCGCTACGTCAAGTCATACCTCTCCACTTTCGACGGTTACTACCTCACCGGCGATTCCGGCTTCATCGACGAGGACAACTACGTATTCGTCCTCGGCCGCAGTGACGACGTGATCAACGTCGCGGGCCATCGTCTGTCGACCGGCAGCATGGAAGCCGTTGTCGCCGGCCATCCCGCAGTCGCGGAGTGCGCCGTCATCGGCATCCACGACGAACTCAAGGGACAGCGCCCCAGTGGCTACGTCGTGCTCAAGTCCGGCGTCGACATCGATCCGGAGACCCTACGCAAGGAACTGGTCGCCCGGGTCCGCGATCAGATCGGTGCCGTCGCCACGTTCCGCGATGTGACGGTAGTGGGAGCCCTGCCGAAGACTCGTTCCGGCAAGATTCTGCGCAAGACCATGCGCCAGATCGCCGACAACGAGGAATACACGGTGCCGTCCACCATCGAAGACATGACCGTCCTCGAGGATCTGACGAAACTCCTTCGCGGATAACAAATTTCCCGGTTCCCCTGCCCGGCACCTCCAGAACCCGCAAGATGAACATGTTCTAGGTTTCAGGTAGTCACTCGGGCAGGGGAATCAACATGGGCAGTTTGGACGGACAGGTCGCATTCATCACCGGGGCGGCCCGCGGTCAGGGCCGCGCACACGCCGTGCGGCTCGCGTCCGAGGGCGCAGACATCATCGCGGTGGATCTGTGTTCGCCGGTCGCAACAGCCGGATACGACATGGCTACCGAAGCGGATCTGGCTCAAACCGTCACATTGGTGGAAGCACAGGGCCGACGTATCTCCGCTTCCGTCGCCGATACCCGTGACCACGACGCGCTCAAAGCCGCGGTTGATGCCGGCGTCGAGAAATTCGGTCGACTCGACATCGTCATCGCCAATGCCGGAATCGCCGCGTCAGCGAAGTTGTCGTGGGATCTGAGTCCGGAAGAATTCCGCGAACTGATGGACATCAACGTCACCGGCGTCTGGTTGACCACCAAGGTCGCAATCCCTCACATCATGAACGGCAACCGTGGCGGATCGATAGTGCTGATCAGTTCCATGGCCGGCCTGCGCGGCGTGCCGGGTATCGCCCACTACTCGGCGTCCAAGCATGCTGTCCGCGGATTGGCGAAGTCGTTGGCCAACGAGCTCGGCTGGGCCGATATCCGGGTCAATTCCGTGCACCCGGGCAACGTGCGCACCACGATGATCGACAACGAACCCATGGTTCGAGCTTTCCGGCCGGATCTCGAAAACCCGGTTCTGGAGGACACCGCGCCCATCATGTCGAAACTGAATCTTCTGCCGCATCCGTGGGTCGATCCCGAGGTGATCGCGGATGCGGTGTTCTATCTGGTGGGGCCGGCCGGCCGCGGAATCACGGGCATCGCGTTGCCCATCGACCTCGGCACCTCGGAGAAGTTCGCCGGCGGCTAGACGGCTGGAGCACCACACAAAATTGCCCCTGCCGGATGGGTCTCGAGCACCATCCGGCAGGGGCAATTCTCGGCTTGATCAAGCCTTCGTAGCAACAGAACAAGTAGTCGGCAACCTCATAGGCGCTCCTCGTCTGAAGTAGGAAACTCATGTGTGGGATGCGCAACAAACCCAAGACCAGAATAGAACCGTTCTCGGAAAAGTGCGCGCCAAACGGCGGTATTTTTTCAGATTCAGACAAACGCGGCAAGTCTCTCACCACCTATTATCGAACCGGATCGGATCTTTTCACTCGTCCCGCCCCTCACCCCGTCTACGCCACCAGGGCTCGATTCCTTACAGCAGGTGGATCACCAGCAAGATCACTGCGATGACCGGGAACAGCATCTGAACGACTGCCGCGCGCGCTTTGTCCGGCGACGAGAGGATCAGAACAAGACCGGCCGCGACCATCGACCCGGTTCCCGCGAGAACGAGTGCGATTCCCACCGACGCCGAACCCGTTGCCGCGACGACGATGCCGATCACCGAGACAATCGCCAGGAAGAGGTTGTAGAAGCCCTGGTTGAACGCCAGCGACTTTGTCGTCAAGGCCTCCTCCTCGGACTTCACGCCGAACGTCGCGCGAGTCTTCGGCGCCGTCCAGAGGATCGATTCGAGGACAAATATGTACACGTGCACAACTGCGGCGAGGGCCGCGAAGATGTAGCCGGCGACGTTCATCGGTGGACTCCTGAGTTTCGGCAGATTCTGTATCGTTCGGTCCAATATATACTGGACCGAACGATACAGAAAGGGGTGACTTTTGATGGCCCGGTCACAGGAGTTCGATACCACCAGCGCGATTGCCGCAGCGTTGGATGTGTTCTGGGCTCGCGGGTATGAAGGAACATCGCTCACCGACCTCGAAACGGCAACCGGCTTGAGTCGGTCTAGCCTCTACAACTCGTTCACCAACAAGCGTGGCGTATTCGACGCGGCGGTGCAGATGTACCTCGAACACGTCATCCGACCGCGCCTGCGCAGCCTGACCGACAATCCGACGCCTCATTCTGTCGACAACTACCTCGCTTCACTCGCGAACGCGATCGCCACCATGACCGCTGACTCCCCCCGGCGTGGGTGCTTACTACTCAACGCAACGGCCGGACTCGGCGCACACGACGACGCAGTCGCGGCTGTGATTCGTGGCTACCGGCAAGAACTCTCCGACGCGATCGAGCGCGGCCTGCAAGCACAATTCCCTACCGCAACATCGGAAACGATCGAGGATCGAACCCGAATCCTTCTGTCCTGCACGGTAAGCGCGCTGGTACTCGCACGAGTCGATACGACGCAGGCGATCGCGACGCTCGAATCAGCGCGCCGACTGAACTCGGAGTGGCAGCGGTAGCAATTTTCGAACAGGCGAATCCGCTGCCGCCCAGGTGCGGGTAGTCCATGATGCTCACATGCCCGAATTGGCCACGCCTGCCATCACCACCGGATACCTCGCGGGAATGGACCAGCCCTCGATTCGCGTCGAGACGTCCGCAATTATCCGGCCATGGATACCTGACGATGCACCCGCCGTGGTCGAAGCCTTTCAAGATCCGTCGATACAGCGGTGGCACGTCCGCCGCGCAGACTCGGTCGACGAGGCACACAGTTGGATCACTCACTGGCAAAAAGGCTGGAGCGACGAATCCGAATGCCATTGGGCAATAGTCACACCCGAAACCGGCGAACTCCTGGGCCGAATCGCCTTGAAAGGTCTGGATTTACGGGACGGCAGTGCCGACGTCGCCTATTGGATGGTCCCAGGCTCGCGAGGGCGCGGACTCTGCACCCAGGCCGTGATCACACTGTCCGAGTGGGTATTCCGTGACGCAGGATTTCACCGGCTCGAGCTCGAACACTCCATCCACAACCCACAATCCTGTCGAGTCGCCACCAAAGCCGGATTCAGCGGAGAAGGTGTTCGGCGCGGTTCCGCGAGGCACGCCGACGGGTGGCACGACATGCACATGCATGCCCGTCTCCACAGCGATCAGTCGGTGATCACTCGGTAGCGACCCGAGCCCCGAGGGCAAGTGTCTGATCCACCAATTCCGCAACTCGGTGCGGCGAGACCGGCTCGAGGTCGAACAGAATCCGGTAGATGATCGGTGCCACCACATGGTCCACTACCGAATCACCATCCACACCAGTAGCTTCCGGCCAACGCGCGAGTATCACGTCGATCTGCGTCCGACAGAAGAAGGCGCACTTGAACTTCTTCGTGCCGTCCGGTGCGTGCGTCTGCTGATCGTCGCTCATCAGCACATCTCGCAACGACGCACGACCGACCGGCGCAGACATCTCCTCGAGATACTCCTGCGCCCAGACCGTCAGATCGCCTCGGAGTGACCCCGTTTCGCGCGGGTCGGCATCCGGGCGCAGTCTCTCGATCGAGACGTCCGCAAAGACTTCGTTGATGTCGCCCCACCGTCGATAGATGGTCGACGGGGTCACACCAGCGTCGGTCGCGATCATGGGAACCGTGATCTCGGCTCGATCGCGCTGTTCCAACAACTTGCGCGCCGACGCGTGCACAGCCTGTTGGATGCGCGCACTGCGGCCACCGGGGCGCGGACCTGCGGACGGACTCATGATTCCCATCCTAACGCAAAGATGTTGCATTAGGACATAGGCAAGCGTAGCGTCCCAAACGCAAAGTATTTGCGTTTAAAGTCTTCACCACCCGCACGGGAAGCGCCACGACCATGACAACGACCGTTTCACCACTTGCCGAGAGCACCTCACGCCCGCGTCTGGGACGAGGAGCAGCTTTCACACTCATCGCCGTCATCATCGCCACGTTCCTGGGCGCATCCGCGACCCCGACACCGCTGTACGAGCACTACCAGCAGATGTGGGGATTCTCGTCGCTCGCGTCGACGCTCGTCTTCGGTATCTACGCTCTCGCACTGCTCGCTACCCTTCTGACCGCCGGGTCGTTGTCCGATCACATCGGCCGACGTCCGGTCCTGCTCGGAGCGCTCGCGCTCGAGGCGGTCTCTCTGGTGTTGTTCGCCTCGGCCGACGGCTTGGCGATTCTGCTGATCGCCCGCGTCGTGCAGGGTGTTGCCACCGGCGCCGCAATCAGTGCTTTGGGTTCTGCGCTGATCGACCTCGAACGCACTCCTGGTCGCGGTTCGATCATCAACAGCGTCGCTCCGACGGTGGGCCTAGCCGTCGGCGCGGTGGGTTCGAGTCTCATCAGTGAGCATCTCCCCCGGCCAACCAGCACTGTCTATCTGGTGCTCCTCGTACTCGTCGCTCTCGAAATCCTCGGGATATGGGCGGCGCCGGAAACCTCCGGTGGACGGCCGGGAGCTTGGCACTCATTGCGCCCCACCCTTGCCGTTCCCCGCCAAGCGCGCACGATGATCGCGTTGACCGCGCCGTGCCTGATCGCAGTCTGGGCGCTGGGCGGTTTCTACCTCTCACTCGGACCGGCGTTGGCGCGCAACGCACTCGACGTTCACAGCTCCCTCATCGGCGCCATCATGGTGGCAACACTGACAGGATTCGGCGCTGCCGCTGTGCTCACGTTCCGCAATCTCGGTGGCCGGACGGTGATGCTGATCGGAACCACCGCATTGGTGCTCGGCGTGGCCGTTACCCTCGTGGGCGCTGAAACATCTTCTGCGGTAGCGATTCTGGCAGGCACTGCCGTTGCGGGCATCGGCTTCGGAGCGGGATTCCAGGGAACTGTCTTCACCGTCATGCCGCTCGCCGAGAATCACGAACGCGCAGGTCTGTTGTCCACGGTGTACGTGATCGCCTACCTGGCCAACAGCCTTCCGGCATTGCTGGCCGGCTACCTGGTCGGCAAGGTCGGCTTGGTGGATACGACGCGTGGCTACGGGGCACTCGTCATGCTTCTTGCAGCGGCCGCACTGGTCGGACTGCTGATGACCGGAGAGCGCAAGGTCTCGATTCCGTCTGTCCCGGAGTAAGCGCGGCCATGATCGCAAATCGTCCGGTCTCACCCGACCTTGATCTCACCGTACCGTCGCAGGGCTTCCTCACGTTCGTGAGCGTGGTCGACTATCGGATCCGGATAGTCCACCGGGCGCATCGCTTTCAACGAGTGGACAGCCTTGCCCGGAATGCCGCGGAGTTCGGGCACCCACCGGCGGACATAGGCCCCGTCGGGGTCGAATTTCTCGCCCTGCGTGATCGGGTTGAATACCCGGAAGAACGGTGACGCGTCGGTGCCCGACCCTGCGGTCCATTGCCAGCCGTGTTGATTGGATGCCAGATCGCCGTCGACGAGATGCTGCATGAAGAATCGTGCGCCGCGCCACCACGGAATATGCAAGTCCTTCACCAGAAATGACGCCACGATCATCCGCACCCGATTGTGCATCCACTGCTCGGCCGCAAGCTGGCGCATCCCGGCATCCACGATCGGGAAGCCGGTTTTCCCTTCACACCAGGCCCGGAATGCGTCATCGGCAGAAGCTCCACTGTCTTGACGCAACCGGTCGAACTTGGCGTCGTAGTTTCCCCGGGCACTGTCCGGTCGTTGAAACAGAATGTCTGCGTAGAAGTCTCGCCACGCAAGCTGACGACGGTACGCCTGGGCGCCGTCGCCACTGCGCCGGGACAGATCCGCCAGTAGCGTTCGCGGGTGAATGGTGCCGTACTTGAGCGGTATCGACATTCGGCTTGTCGTGTCGAGATCCGGCCGATTGCGCTCGTCGTCGTATCCGTCAAGATTGTTCTCGCAGTATTCTTTCCACTGCGCACGAGCGCCCGCTTCGCCGACAGGATAGAGAACGTCGCTACTCGGGGACGGTATGTCGACGCGTCGCGGACCGCCGTCCTTGTCGCTTGGATCGAACCAGCCAACGGTCTGCGCATCGGTTGCTGCCGGGCCACGCCAACCGTGCTGCATCCACTGACGGAAGTACGGCGTGAAAACCTTGTACGGATCACCGTCGGATTTGGTGACCCGCCCCGGCGCAACCGCATACGGGGAACCGGTCGCGATCAACGTCACGTGTTCGGCCACTGCCGCATCCCGCGTCCGCCCGTACGGTCCGTAATCAGCGCTGATGTGAACTTCCTCGGCGCCAACAGATCTCGCAACTCGGGGAACCACGTCGACCGGGTCACCGCGCACCACCATCAACCGGCCACCCAGCTGCCGATCGAGTTCCGACAGATTGACGAACAGCAGATCCTGCCGAGGCGATCCCGCCGGCCCGAGCAATTTCTCGTCGAGAACGAAGAGGCCCAGTGCCTGTCCGCCGGCGTCGGCCGCCGCACTCAGGGCGGGATGGTCGCCCACCCGCAGATCGCGCCTGAACCAGACCACAGAGTTGTTCACCACGCCAAGCCTACCGATGTGAGCCGACGACGCACCGCAACCGACTAGACGAGGGCAGCTTCAGCCTCCGAGGCGGGCGATGGAGCCTTCTTCATCCCGGCAACCAGACACAGCGCAAGTCCGACGCCAATCCAGCACGCCAACACCAGGACCGACGTTCCTGCGCCGTGTCCGTCGAAGAACGCCAGTGAACGAACGGCTGCTCCCGCAGAACCCGGTGGCAGCAACTGCCCAAATGAACCCCAGCCAGCGGGAAGCCACGCGCTCGTCGTTGCCATGCCCGAGAGCGGATTCGCGACAAACATCATCGTGAGCGCACCCAGTGCAAATCCCTTGATACCGAACAGCGACTCGAGCCCCAGCAGCGGAAGGGAGATCGCGGAGATGCCCATGGTCAGGGCAAGCGACGTGAGGAAGTAGTTTCCGTCAAGGCTGTGTGTGCCGAACTGCAGGATCGCCGTCAGCGCGAAGCCCGCGACAACTGCAACACCGACCGCACCCACTACCCGTCTGCCGATGCTTCGCGGAAATAGTTGCACCAGAACAACAGCGGGCATCATTCCACCGAAAACCAGCGGCAGAGCCAATGCGGTGAGCCCCGCCCCGGTCGGGTCGTCGGCCGTCAGCGGCACCACGTCTTCAACCGCTACCTTTGTTCCCGACGCCTCGGACAGCGCACCGGCTACACCGGTCAGCGTTTGCGCGATCGGAGCGCCCCCGGCGGTTGCGATCAACACGTGCGGCCCGGCTGCATCCACGACAATGCCGCCGACGACGTCCCGGTGGCGGATAGCGTCGCGCACTGCATCTGCGTCGGCAAACTCCTCGGTGACAAACGCTCCCGGCTTGTTCGTCTCGAGAGAGGACGTGATCTGCGTGGTCGCCGCAGCAGGTCCGGCAATTCCCAGTTTCAACTCGTGTGCGCCGCTGTTGACCGACGGCAGCACGAACGCCAGCAGCATCACCCCGATCACCGCGGAGAGACCGATCACCACGGCAACAAGTTTCACGCGGTCGTTCGCGCCGACTTCGGTATTCATGACCCACCCTCCAAAGTGGAAGTTTTTCCTCCACTATTTGTGGAAGATATTCCTCCGGTTATGATGGGATGTCAATACCGGAGGTAGATGTGAGAGCCGATGCGCTTGCCCGCAGAAATGCGATAGTCGACGCCGCACGCGTGGTGTTCACCGAGCGTGGACGCGATGCGCCACTCGACACGGTTGCCGAACTCGCGAATGTGGGGATAGCCACCCTCTATCGGAACTTTCCGACGCGCGAGGAATTGGCGACCGCCGTCGCCCTCGCAACGCTCGTGGACGTCAGAAGAACTGCCGAACTCGCACTCGGGGTGATGTCCACCGATCCGGAAAGAGCGTGGCAGGGGCTGGTAGACAGACTTGTCGAGCTTCGGCTGGGTGCACTGATCCCCTCGTTGGTAGAGCGCAGCTACACCGAACTTGCGCCGGAGGTGTTAGCCGCCCGCGAGCTGACCAAGGCACAGATGACCGCAGCTATCGAAGCAGCTCAAGCAGCCGGACTGGTCCGCACCGATCTGCACCCTCTCGAGTTCGTCATGGCCCTGGCCAAGCTCACGCGCCCGCAAATCGAATTGACCGACGACGCTATGCCGAACCTGGTTCCGCGCCTGGTCGCGGTCTTCGTCGCGGGTCTGCGACCGGACGGCACCGATTTGCCGGTGTGATCCCCACATCTGACATCCCCGCGGGCACAATAGGACGGTGACCGACACACCCCTCATCCTCGTGGTCGACGACGACGCCGACGTCCGCTCTTCCCTCGAACGCGGATTGAGGCTCACGGGATTCACCGTCCTGACTGCGGTCGACGGCGCCGACGCCCTTCGGGTGATCGCGAACAAGCATCCTGACGCGGTCGTTCTCGACATCAACATGCCGGTACTCGACGGCACCGGAGTCGTGACGGCGTTACGCGCAGCCGGCAACGAAATCCCGATCTGCGTCCTGAGTGCCCGAAATTCTGTCGACGACCGGATTGCCGGCCTCGAATCCGGGGCCGACGACTACATGGTCAAACCTTTCGTCCTCGCCGAACTGGTCGCCCGGATCCGGGCGATGCTGAGGCGGAGCAATGCCCCGGCCAGTGATCGCGCCGAAGGCACCAATACGTTGCGTGTCGGCAATCTCGACATCGACCTGTCCGGACGCCGTGTTCACGTCGACGGCAGTGAGGTCCCGTTGACGAAACGCGAATTCGAGTTGCTCGAGGTCCTCGCCCACAACGCGGGAATCGTCCTCACCCGCGAACGCCTCCTCGAGCTTGTCTGGGGATACGACTTCGTCGCAGACACCAATGTCGTGGACGTGTTCATCGGATATCTTCGCCGCAAGTTCGAATCGGGCGGTTCGCCCCGACTGCTGCACACCGTGCGCGGAGTCGGGTTCGTCCTGCGGGAAAATCCGTGAAACGTCGGCAATACTCACTCCGAATCCGAGTAGCTGCCGCTGCCGCGTTGGGTGCCACGTTCATCGTCATCGCACTCGGCGCAGTCGTGGCGTTGGCCATCGCACGAAACAATCTCGCACAGTTGGACCGTCGTCTCGAGACCGCGTCGACGGTATTGGTGGCCAACGCCGCGACGGCCGGCCCGTTTCTCGGCGCGTTCGGGGACGGCGGCGCGTTCTCGGTGACGATCCGCAACGCCGCCAACGGCGCCGTCATGTCGAGCACTCCCACTCGGCTTCCCGAACTGCCGCCGGGTTCGGAAACCGTCGAAGTGGACGGGACCATGTACCGCGCGTACACGTCGGAAGCCGAAGGCATCAACGCTCTTGTCTCACTGGCAGTTCCGTACGCAGAGGCCCGCGACATCACGGTCGAACAGCAACGCCAGGTTGCCTTCTTCGGACTGGGCGCCGTGGCCGCTGCCGCGGCTCTCGGCTGGTTGTTCGGCGGTCCCGCGGTGCGTCCACTGGTGGAATTGACCCGCCGGATCGCCCGACGCGATCCGGACCTTGCGACGCAGGTTTCCGGCATCCGAGAGGCGGACGAGCTTGCGGCAGCGGCAGAGTCGATGCTCAAGGACGTCGCCAGTGCGCAAGCTGCAACGACGTCGGCGTTGGCAACTGCTCGCGATTTTGCCTCCGCCGCGGCACACGAGCTGCGCACTCCTCTCACCGCCATGCGCACGGATATCGAAGTGCTGTCCACGGTTGAACTGAATCAGTCTCAGCGGCAGGAGATCCTGGTCGATCTCGCCCGCGCTCAGGGACGGGTCGAATCGACCTTGCGGGACCTCGAGCGGCTCGCGAAGGGTGAGCTGTCCACGTCCGAGGACTTCAAGGACACCGACCTCGTCGAAGTGTGCGATATCGCCGCCGAAGAGGCGATGCGTCTCTATCCGAATCTGCGAGTGAGCGTCGACGCCACCGATTCACCGGTGCCGTATCGCATACACGCACTGCCCGGCGGCATTCGTCTGATCCTCGACAACGCCATCACCAATGCCGTGCGGCACGGCCGTGCTACCGAAGTGCGCATCACTCTGGGTTACCGGTCGGGCACACCTGCCGAGTTCACCATTACCGTGGACGACAACGGTTCCGGCATCCCCGTAGACGAGCGCGAGGCAGTGTTCGGGCGATTCACGCGCGGGTCTACGGCCAGTCAGACCGGTTCCGGACTGGGGCTTGCCCTGGTAGCGCAGCAAGCCTCCATCCACGGTGGCAGCACTTCGTTCCATGACAGCCCGCTTGGCGGAGCGCGGTTGCTGATCGAACTCAAAAATCTGTCAACGCACAACTGAATCGAAGGCAGGAACAATGTCCGAACCGTATGTCGCGCAACCCAATCGCTACACCACCATGCCCTACCGCCGTACCGGCAGAAGCGGCCTGAAGCTGCCCGCGATCTCGCTGGGTCTGTGGCACAACTTCGGTGACGACGTCCCCGTCGAGCGTCAGCGAGCCGTGCTACGACGCGCATTCGACCTCGGGATCACCCACTTCGATCTGGCCAACAACTACGGGCCACCGTACGGCAGTGCCGAAACGAACTTCGGACGGATCTTGCGGGAGGACTTTTCATCCCACCGCGACGAGTTGGTCATCTCGTCGAAGGCCGGATGGGACATGTGGCCGGGCCCTTATGGTTTCGGCGGTTCACGCAAGTACCTACTGGCTTCGCTCGACCAGTCGCTGGGCCGTCTGGGAGTTGACTACGTCGATATCTTCTACAGCCACCGCCCCGACGCGGAGACCCCGATCGAGGAAACTGCCGGAGCACTCATCAGCGCAGTCCAGCAGGGCAAGGCGTTGTACGCGGGGATCAGCTCGTACTCCCCCGAACGCACCAGCGCTGTCGCCGCGGTGCTCGAGGCAGCCGGTGTTCCGCTGCTGATTCACCAGCCGAGCTACTCGATGCTGAACCGGTGGATCGAACAGGACCTTCTCAGCACGGTCGACGAGCTCGGCGTCGGTGTGATTGCGTTCTCCCCCTTGGCACAGGGAATGCTCACCGACCGATACCTCAGCGGCGTACCCGAGGATTCTCGTGCAGCACAAGGTAAATCACTCGACCCGTCGTGGCTCACCGACGATGCCCTGACTCACATCCGGGCCCTCGACGCCATCGCTCGTGGCCGAGGCCAGTCGTTGGCGCAACTCGCGCTGAGTTGGGCGCTCCGCGATTCGCGTGTCACCTCGGTGCTGATCGGGGCGTCCAGCGTCGCACAGCTCGAAGCCAACGTCGGGGCACTCGACAACCTCGAGTTCAGCGCCGACGAACTGGCCTCCATCGATCAACATGCACGTGACAGCGGCATCAACCTGTGGGCGGAGGCCAGTTCGATCTGAGCGGACGGACCTACGACACCGTCGGCAACTCCACGTTGACGTGCTCGCCCTCTTCGAAGACTGCCGACGCCGGTCCCACGATCAGGGGATCCGGGATTCCCACAACCCGGTGATCCTTGTTGGGGTACTCGAAGGAGGCGAGCACGTGACGCATCGCTTCGAGCCGGGCACGTTTCTTGTCGTTGCTCTTGATCACCGTCCACGGAGCATCGCCGGTGTCCGTGTAGAAGAACATCGCTTCCTTGGCCTGGGTGTAGTCGTCCCACTTGTCCAGGGAGGCAAGGTCGGTGGGTGAGAGCTTCCACTGGCGCACCGGGTCGGTTCGACGCGCCGCGAACCGCGCCAACTGTTCCTCACGGCTCACCGAGAACCACAACTTGTGCAGGTGAATTCCGGAGTTGACGAGCATCCGCTCGAAGTCCGGTGCCTCCCGCATGAATTCGAGATATTGCGTCGGTGTGCAGTACCCCATCACCCGTTCGACGCCGGCGCGGTTGTACCACGACCTGTCCATCATCACGATTTCGCCGCCGCTCGGAAGATGCGCGACATACCGCTGGAAATACCACTGTGTGCGCTCGATGTCCGTCGGCTTCTCCAGAGCGACGACGCGCGCACCACGCGGATTGAGATGTTCGGTGAACCGCTTGATGGAACCGCCCTTGCCCGCCGCGTCTCGGCCTTCGAAGATGATCAGGACCTTCTGACCGGTCTCCTTGACCCACAACTGCAGCTTGAGCAATTCGATCTGGAGTCGGCGCTTCTTCCGCTCGTACTCCCGGCGCGACATCTTCTTCTCGTACGGGTAGCCCTGCTTCCAGGCATCCGCGTATTCGGCCGGCTCCAGCCCACCGAGTTTGTCCGTCAGGTTCGCGATCTCGTCGATCTCGTGCGCGTAGTCCTCGGTCACGGAGATTCTGGTGCCGCTGACAGGCAGGTCGGGAACCCGGCCGTCGACACCGCTTGACTCAGGACTCATAAGTTGTGCGCTCCTTACCGTCGAGCATCCGGAATGTGAATTTTACGCTCCGATGTCCGGCCACGTACGATCTCTGCTGCATTTACCGCGAATGCGGAGCAACACACGTTGCCCGCGGGCTGGCAACATGTCGCTGCCTCACGGCGCACTGGTGCCAGCACGGTACTTTGAATCGAGGCAACCACAACGGCTGCCGATACCTGCATGAGAAGAGTTCTGAGGATATGCGCGTTGACGGACGGGACATCCCGGTAACGGGAAGCCTGCTGCCGCCGCTGCAACGCAGAACCAGCGACATCATGCGCGTCGTATTTGCCGCAGTCGTCCTTGGCGCTGTCATCGCAGGCTCACTGATTACCCGTAGCCAGTGGGACGCCCTCGAAACCTCCGTGTCCAACATCGTCGGTGTTCTCTCCCCGAGCCTGTCCGACACCGTGTACCTGCTGTACGGACTCGCCATCCTGGCTCTCCCGTTCGCGATTCTCATCGAACTGATCGTCGGCAGACGGTGGAAGCTGTTTGCCGGATACGCCGCGGCAGCACTGTGCGCGCTGGTAGCGCTGTCCTTCACCGGAACGGGCCTCTCCGCCCCGAAATGGCACCTCGACGTGCCCGACCGCCTCGACGCCACCTTCCTGTCCCAGTTCCTCGACGATCCCCGGTGGATCGCGATGCTGGCCGCCGTTCTGACCGTGTCCGGTCCGTGGCTGGCGAAGAAGTGGCGACGAGCCTGGTGGACTCTTCTTCTGCTGTTCGCTCCGATCCACCTAGTGGTCAGCGCGATCGTGCCGGCCCGGTCGATGCTCGGGTTGGCCGTCGGCTATCTCATCGGTGCCGTCATCGTGCTGCTCGTCGGCACACCCGCCCTCGAAGTTCCGCTCGACTCCGCAGTGCGCGTGCTGTCCAAACGCGGTTACCGTGTCACAGCCGTCCGCGTGGTCAGCCCGTCAGGTCTCGGCCCACTCGTCCTGTCCGCAACCGTCGACGAAGTCCCCGATGACGAACTCTGCGAGGACCTGACCGTCGAACTGTACGGACAGAATCAACGCAGCAGCGGCGTGATCCGCCAGACCTTCCGCTGGATTTCCCTGCGCAATCGTGAAACTCCGCCGCGCCATGCGTCGCTCCGCCGCGCCGTCGAACATCGCGCCTTGATGGGAATCGCTTTTGCCGACATCGGACTCGCCAGTTCCAAAGCGGTGGCGACCGCGCCACTCGATCGTGGCTGGGAAATGTATGCGCGCCCCACTCCCCGTGGGATCCCGCTCGCCGTCGCTGCTCGGGATCAGAAGACCGAGGATCTCGATGCGGACGGTCCGTCCACCAAACTTGTCGACACGCTGTGGCAGACCCTGCATACGACGCACGTTCATCAGATGGCGCACGGCGACCTCCGAGCATCCGAGATCCACGTCGACGGCGGCGGAGTCCTGTTCGGTGGCTACGCCTACTCCGAATTCGGCGCCACCGACGTGCAGATGCAATCGGACAACGCACAACTACTCTTGACCACGGCCGCGCTGTTCGGCGTCGAACCGGCCGTGGACGCCGCTATCCGGACTCAAGGCGCAGAAACAATTCTTGCCGCTTCCGGCCGGTTGACGACCGCGGCAATGCCGAACCGAATCCGCAAGGGCATCCCCGATTCCACCCCGCTGATGACCGCGATCCGCGACGAAGTCGGCGCCAAGAACGGCATCGAGAAAATCGCCCCGGCACAGGTCACACGATTCAGCCGCAATCAGATCATCCAGTTGGTGCTTCTCATCGGCTTGGTCTACGTCGCCTACCCGTTCCTGACCCAGGTGCCGACATTCCTCTCCGAACTCAAGACCGCCAACTGGTGGTGGGCACTTCTCGGACTCGGTGTATCGGCACTGACCTACGTCGGCGCCGCCGCTGCTCTCTGGGCCTGCGCGTCGTCGATGGTCAGTTATCGACATCTTCTGATCATGCAGGTAGCCAACACGTTTGCCGCAACCACCACACCCGCCGGGGTCGGCGGCCTGGCCCTGAGTGTGCGATTCCTCCAGAAAGGCGGACTCGGAACCGTCCGGGCCACCGCTGCGGTTGCGCTGCAACAAACAGTTCAAGTAGTCACTCACGTCGGTCTGCTGATCTTCTTCTCCGTCGTTGCCGGCCGAGATACCAACCTGTCGCACTTCATCCCCGGAACGACGGTGCTGTCCCTAATCGGCGGCATCGCGCTGGGAATTCTGGGCGCCTTCATGTTCATCCCCAAACTCAGACGCTGGCTCAACAATGATCTCAAGCCACAGATCACCGAAGTTCTCGGCGAACTGAGCCTGTTGGCGCGCAACCCCACTCGCTTCCTGATCATCGTCGGCGGAAGTGCTGCAACAACTCTCGGCGCAGCTCTGGCACTGTGGGCAAGCGTCGAGGCATTCGGCGGCGGAACCACGTTCATCACCGTCACCATCGTGACCATGATCGGCGGAACGCTTGCATCGGCCGCACCGACACCAGGCGGCGTCGGCGCCGTCGAGGCCGCCCTCATAGGCGGCCTGACGGCATTCGGACTCCCAGCGAGCATTGCAGTTCCTTCGGTCCTCCTCTACCGCGTGCTGACCTGTTGGCTGCCCGTCTTCTGCGGTTGGCCCATCTTGCGTTGGCTGCAGAAGAAAGACATGGTCTGAAAAAGCCACTACCGGCGAACGATGTGGGCCTGCACGGCTTTTCCCTCCTCGTCGATCCAGCCCTTACTGCAGGCGTAGTCGACCATCGCCGTCACGTCTTCAGTGGCGTACTCGATCCGCCTCGTCAGAATGAAAGCGCGTGCACCGCGCACATAGCCGAAATCCTGAGCGCGCAGCACCTCGTCGAGTTCATGCTCTGTCATGTCCGACGGCACCTCGACATGAAAGTCCCGCGAGTTCCTCGCATCCTCGACGCTGACCCGGCCTTCCTCTACCGCGATGTACACGTCAGGCCTTGTCTGCGATCTCTTGGGCATACTTCTTCGTCATGTGGTCAACCGCGTCGAGTTGCGCCTTCGCATGTCCCTCACGGACCGCCCGTGCATGCTCTGCTGCATCCAGCGTGGCCTGCGCCTGCCCCTGAAAATGAGGAAAGACCTCCTGCGCGAACAACTCTGCCGAACGACGCGTGTCCTGCGGGTTCGCCCAGTCGTGTCCCATCTGCAGCATGCACCCGAATCCACCGGACTGATCCCACAGTCGCTGCACCTGACGCCGAGCCTGCTCGGGCGTGCCGATAACGCCGATTCCGGCCTCGTTGACGAAGTCGATCATCTCGTTCAACCGAGCACCGGAGACCGCCATCTGAGGGAAGGCCGCAACGTGTTGGAAGTAGTCGAACCACTCCTCGATTCCGTACTCCACCTGTTTGCGCGCTTCCGCTTCGGTTTCCGCAATGTGGAACGGCCCGGCCAAGGACCACCGACGACGGTCCACCGTGGTGCCGTTGGCTTCTGCGCGCTCCTCCATGACGTTCCAGTGATGTGCCAGCGCATCGAAACCGTCGGCGGACAGAGTCGCGCCGATGGACAGCAAACCCAGACCGTGTGTACCGGCCAGTCGTGGACCGGTCGGGGAAGCGACTGCGGCAACGGTGATTTCGATACCGTTTTCCGAATACGGGGCAAGTTGCAGCTTCGCGTCGAACAGCTCGTGAGTGCGGGTCTTTGCCGATACCGTCTCTCCACGGAGAAGCCGAACGACGATGTCGAGGTTCTCCTGCAACAACTCTCGCGTGTCCGTCGGGTTGAGTCCGATCATCGCCGAGTCGGTGGGCAACGATCCGGGCCCGACGCCGAAGATCGTTCGACCGTGAGTCAGGTGGTCCAACTGCATGATTCGATCAGCTGCCCACAGGGGATTGTGATACGACAGTGACGTCACGCCGGTTCCGAAACGAATTCGCGGCGCCCGCTGCGACGCCGCGGCAATCATGATTTCCGGTGATGCAATGATTTCGCTTCCGGCAGAGTGATGTTCACCGAACCATGCCTCGTCGTAGCCTAACCGGTCGAGATGTTCGACCAGTTCGAGATCGCGCTGCAACGCTGCCGTCGGATTGCGACCTGGGACGTGAAACGGTGCCATGAAATACCCGAAACGAAGCCTGCTCATCGGTGTCTCCTCGTGCCGTTGGCCAATTCTTGGCCGTGCACACACAGGCTATCGAGCGAGTGACGCGAGTCACAGTGCACGAAAGTGGATACTTTCAGGCCGGCCGATCGGCCAATTTCTGCTGGTAGACCAACTTCACGAACTCCGCACGATTGCGCACATGCAGAACGGCAAGGATCCGGCTGACGTACTTCTTCACCGTATCGGGACTCAATGACAAGATCACCGCGATCTCGTCATTCGTATGGCCGTCGGCCAGCAATTCGGCAAGATCCCGCTGGCGACGCGTCAGCTTTTCCTGCCAACTCGGGTTGGACTGACCGGGCAAGGTCTGACACAACAGTGATAATTGCCGACCCACAATTCCCAAACCCGCCACGTCGGTCGCAGACAGATCTTTGCCCTCGGAATCGAAAATCCCGACCAATCCGTGAACGCCGTGAGCAAGTTGGAGGTGCATGACCGCCGCGCTGTGCAACCGCTTGCGATACAGAAAGTCACTGAGGTATGTCGCCGATTCCGATGGCACATCGGATAATTGGGTGTGGGTGATGGCCGGCGACGACATCAAGGTCGCCCGTGATTGCGCTGTCGCGAAGACGTCGTCGGGATACCACCGCGCTTGATACTCGTCGAGAATCGGAGTGATCCGACCGGTGGTCACCGGATTCGGATCCGCGAAGGCCGACGTGAACGTGGGACCGACGAGGAAGGTGGTGTTGGGGCAGCGGTAATGATCGTGCAGGGCCACCATGAGAAGGCCCTTGAGTTCGTCCAACGTCTTCGCAGTCGAGCAGTAGTCGAGTATCGCAAAGACACGGTCGTAGTCCGCCGCTGACAGAGCCACGTCACTGCCTCCACGCACAACTACCACCTCACCAGAAAATATGATCCAGATCACTCAACGAACAGCATAGGCACTGAGCTCGCCAAAACGGACAGGTTCGCCTCCTACCAGCACCGTTGCAGCAAAATCTCGGACAACCGAACTCGACTCGACAATCTCGTCTCGATTTATCGACAACTGTCGAAAAAAGCGTAAGGTGATTGCATCGCCCGCCGCCGCATCACATCTCGAGGCCCAGCGGAACGGGGAAACGAGAAAGGCACGTTCATGACCACCACCGCTCACGCCGCAGTCGTCCGGGGCACCGACTCCCCGTTCTCCTTCGAAGATGTTGTGCTCGACAATCTGCAGCCCGCCGAAATTCTCGTCAAGATCGTCGCGTCCGGCCTGTGCCACACCGACCTCGCAGTAGTTCACGGCGATCTCCCCGGCGCCTTCCCGATGGTTCTCGGCCACGAAGGCGCAGGCATCGTCGAGGAAATCGGATCCGGCGTCACCGATCTGGCCGTCGGCGACCACGTAGCCGTGTCGTTTGCGTCCTGTGGCCATTGCCTCAATTGCCTCGCCGGACGTGAGGCCTACTGCACCAAGTTCATGATGCTCAACATCGCCGGCGTCCGCGAAGACGGAACCGGCACGATGTCAGCGCCCGACGGAGGTGAGATGCACGGATCCTTCTTCGGCCAGTCATCCTTTGCCACCCACGCCATCGTCGCAGCCCGCAACGCCGTGAAGATCTCCAAGGACGTACCCCTCGACATCGTCGGCCCGCTCGGCTGCGGAATCCAGACGGGCGCCGGAACAGTCCTCAACTCGCTGAACATCCCCGCCGGTTCCAGCATCGTCGTCAGCGGTACCGGTGCGGTCGGCCTCTCCGCCATCATGGGCGCCAAGGTTGCCGGAGCCACCACCATCATCGCGGTCGACGTACTCGACGAGCGACTCGAATTCGCCAAGCGACTCGGCGCAACACACGTCGTCAACGGCCGGATTGACGACGTCGTCGCCAGGATCATGGAGATCACCGACAGCGTCGGTGCGGCATATGCCGTTGACACGACGGCGATTCCGGCTGTCATCGAGAACGTCGTCAACGCCACCCGCTTCGGCGCCTCCATCGCGCTGGTCGGTGTCGGCAAGCCCGGTGCGACCATCCCGCTCGGCCTGGTCTCCGGTGCAGGAAAGACTCTCATCGGCGCAGTCGAGGGTGATTCCGTGCCACAGATCTTCATCCCCGAACTCATCGCGATGTACCAGGCCGGCATGTTCCCGTTCGACCAACTCATCACCACCTACCCGTTCGATCAGATCGAGAAGGCGATTGCGGACACCCAGTCGGGCGTCGCGGTCAAGGCCGTTCTCACGATGCCATGATCGAACGCGCACCAGACCCCCGCAGCCTTCGTACGGTCGCGAACCTCCGCAATGCGCTGCGGGTGTCTCTGCGCGAGCACCCACTCGACGACATCAGCGTGAGCGAACTGTGCCGCCACGCCGACGTCCGGCGTACGACGTTCTACACGCACTATTCGAGCGTCGCCGATCTCCTCACCGAAATGCTGACCACGGACATCGATCGGCTCCTGGATGTGCCGGGCACCGCCGGAAAGTCCGTCGCACAGTTGGCGGAGGATTTCCAGGAGACCCTCGTGGCGGCCTTCCGACTGGTGACCGACGAACGGCACAACTTCCGCGTCGGGTTCGACTCCGACGCGTCCGCGCCGCTTCGTCGCTCGCTCACTGCGATGTTCGCTCGACGGGTCGATATCGCCTTGGGCATCTGGCATGCCCAAGGCGCTGCTCTCGACGCGGATCCAGTCGCCGCGGCAGCATTTGTCTCGGGTGGTCTCACTGCGTCTGTCGAGGCCTGGGCGTCATCCGACGAGACCGACGCCGAATGCTGGGCCAACAGTGTGCGCGACCAGATGCCGCCGTGGTGGCCCAGAGTCTGACCTTCGCAAAAACGGACAAATGCGGCGCTCACCTGCAGTGTCTGAGCCGATGGCGGATACTTTCCACCATGTCGGAGTCGGAAAAACCGCAGAGCCAAAGCCAGGAATCGGTGCTCGAACGCCACGCCTCATGGATCGAATTGTTCTTCGACCTCGTTGTTGTCGCGGGCATCGGACAGCTCGCCCATCTACTCCACGGCGCGCCGAACTGGTCGGACTTCGGTCTCTATGCCCTGCTCTACCTCGCATTCTGGACTGCGTGGGCGTGTTTCACGATGTACGGCAACGTCGCCGGGGATCGCGTGCGCATTCCGAGCATGTTGATCGCGATGTTCGGGTTGGCCGTGATGATGGCCGCCGTCGCGGGAATTCAAGAGAACCACGCCCTGGCCTTTGCCGTCGCGTACGTCGCCGTCCGGTTGCTGGCGGGCCGAGTCTGGCGCGACGGCCAGATCGTGGTGGACTGGCCGATCGCACAGATGTCGCTGGGCATCGTGCCCTGGATCATCTCGTTCTGGGTCGAGGGCGACGCCCGGTACTGGCTGTGGGCAGTCGGCGTCACGATCGATCTGCTCATCATGTTTGTGGTATCCGGGTCCGCCGTCATGGAGGACGCGCAGGAAAAACTGGACCGGGTCATCAGATTCCGCGGCAACAAAGACGACCGGATTCCCGAACTCGAAGCCCTGCACTCCGATCGGGCGCATCTCGCCGAACGCCTCGGCCTGTACGTCATCATCGTGCTCGGCGAGGGCGTCATCCTGGTCATTTCCGCAGCGTCGAAACTGGTCTGGGACTCGACGGTCGTCAGCCTGGCCGTCGTCCTTCGTTCTGCTTGCCGCGATGTGGTCACTGTCCCTGCTGTACGGCAATGCCGGTGTCCCACACCTACGTTCCGGCACCTTCCCGGCGCGGATCGACATGGCACTGCACTGCTTCACCACCGGCGCCATCGCAGTACTGGTCGCCGGATTGGGCGCAGCCACCGAACACGGAGCCGAACACACCCCGGCAAGCCTGCGGTGGCTGCTGTGCGGAAGCGTCGCAGCCTATTTCGGAATCAGCGCCATTGCCGGACTGTTTGCCCGTTCCGATTCGCGGTGGCTCCTGGGGTGGGCGCTGCCGTGCACCGCAATTCCCTTGATCGTCGGCTTTGCCGGCACTCACATGAGCGCAACGTGGATCATCTGGGTGCTCGTCCTGACCGTGGCCTGGCAGAACGGCTACGAGTACGCGCAGGTGCGGCGCACCCGCCGAACCGCTGTGCGCCTTTGATAACCGCCCACGGTTGACAAAGGCGCACAGCACAAATCACCCTACGGTCACACCCGTACGAACGTCAGGTGCACCCAACCGTGCCGCATCCGCGGTCAGATCGTCGGGCTGCTCCTGAGATTCCCGCTCTGCTGCGACGCGCAACCGGTAGTGCTCGATCTCCTCGGCGATGTGCTCGGTTGTCCAACCCAACACCGGTGCAACCAGTTCCGCTACTTCGGCAGCTGCCGCGTCGCCGCGATCGGTGACCTCGATGGAGATACGAGTACGACGGGTCAGAATGTCGTCGAGATGCTGCGCACCCTCGTGGCTCGCGGCGTAATGGATCTCCGCCTTGAGGTACTCGGGGGCGGAGTCCAACGGTCGGCCCAACTCCGGTCGCGCCTCGATGAGTGCGAACAACTCGTCCGCCAGCGTGCCGTAGCGTCCCAGTAGGTGTTCGATAGTCGAAACGTGCAGTCCGGTGCGCTCAGCGGTGAGGTGCCGATTGTTGTGCGCGGCAAAGTAACCGTCGGCGCCCACCAACTGAATACGCTCGGTGCACGATTTCGGCACCTTCTGCTCCAGACCGTGGACCGCCGAATCCACTGCGTCCTTGGCCATCACGCGGTAAGTGGTGTACTTGCCACCGGCCACCACGGTCAAACCACGAACCGGACTCGACACCGCATGTTCTCGCGAAAGTGTGCTGGTCGAATCCGATTCGCCGAACAGCAACGGACGCAGTCCTGCATACACGCCGACGACGTCCTCGTGCGTCAACTCGTCCTGAAGGAGCTTGTTGACATGACCGAGGATGTAGTCGATGTCGCTTCGGCTGGCTGCCGGATGCGCGAGGTCGAGGTTCCAGTCGGTGTCCGTTGTGCCGATGATCCAGTGGCTTCCCCACGGAATCACGAACAGCAGACTCTTCTCGGTCCGCGTGATAATTCCGGTCGAGGAGTTGATGCGGTTACGCGGGACAACGAGGTGCACACCTTTGGACGCGCGGACCTGGAATTGTCCTCGCCCACCGACCATTTCCTGAATCTCGTCAGTCCACACGCCGGCCGCATTGATGACCTGGCGAGCGCGGATCTCGAACGCGCGACCGGTTTCCAAGTCGACGGCCTTCACCCCGACAACCCGGTCCTCCTCGCGGAGGAAACCGACGACGCGTGTGCTGTTGACGCACAGCGCGCCGTACTCGGCGGCCGTGCGCGCCAGCATCATCGTGTGCCGGGCATCATCTACCTGACCCTCGTAGAACTTGACCGAACCGCGGATGGCAGAACGCTTTCCGGAAGGGAACGATTCGAGAGTCTTCTTCTTGCCCACATGCTTGTGGTGTGAGGGAACCCCACGGCCGGCGCCCATGACGTCGTAGACGCCGATACCCAGACCGACGTACGGCCGGTCGATCAGCTTCTCGAGCGGGTAGATGAACGGCACCGGCTTCGCGAGATGCGGGCACAGCGAGTTCAGTACCAGGGACCGCTCACGCAGTGCCTCGAACACGAGCGCAAAATTGAACTGCTCGAGGTAACGCAGACCGCCGTGGAACAACTTGCTGGACCGACTCGAGGTTCCGGACGCGAAGTCGCGAGCCTCCACCAAGCCCACCTTCAAACCGCGAGTTGCGGCGTCGAGCGCACTACCCGCGCCGACCACACCACCGCCGATGACCAGGACGTCGAGTTCGGTTTCTTCCAACTTCTTCAGCGACTCCGCCCGCGAGGACGGGCTCAATGCTTGTGCTGTGCTCATGAAAACTGTTCCTTCACTTGAAAATAAGTAGAAATGTGGGCGTCGCGATCAGTCCGCGTCGACCCAGTCGAGTGTCCGAGTGACGGCCTTCTGCCAGCCGGCGTACAACCGCTCGCGCTCGGCCGAATCCATCGACGGTGTCCAACTCTTGTCCTTCGCCCAGTTGCTGCGGATGTCGTCCTCGCTCCCCCAGTACCCGACCGCGAGGCCGGCGGCGTAGGCCGCGCCCAATGCCGTGGTCTCGGCCACGACGGGACGGATCACCTCGACGTCGAGCAGATCGGCTTGGAACTGCATGAGGAGTTCGTTCGCCACCATGCCGCCGTCGACCTTGAGAACTTTCAGATCGACACCCGAGTCGAGGTTCATCGCGTCGATGACTTCACGGCTCTGATAGGCGGTCGCTTCGAGGACAGCGCGGGCAAGGTGGCCCTTGTTGACGAACCGGGTCAGACCGACAATCGCGCCGCGGGCGTCCGCACGCCAGTGCGGGGCGAACAGACCCGAGAACGCAGGCACGAAATACGCCCCGCCGTTGTCGTCTACCGAACGCGCATCCACCTCGATATCTGCTGCAGTGCTGATCATTCCGAGGTTGTCCCGCAGCCACTGCACCAGCGAACCGGTTACGGCGATCGATCCTTCCAGTGCGTACACCGTGGGCTGCTCGCCGATCTTGTAACAGACCGTCGTCAACAATCCGTTCTTGCTCATCACCTTTTCGGTGCCCGTGTTGAGGAGCACGAAGTTGCCGGTTCCGTAGGTATTCTTCGCTTCGCCGGGCGAGAGGCAGGCCTGACCGAAGGTGGCGGCCTGCTGATCACCGAGAATGCCGGCA
The DNA here is from genome assembly GCF_005938745.2 of Rhodococcus sp. KBS0724. Lineage (NCBI taxonomy): Bacteria > Bacillati > Actinomycetota > Actinomycetes > Mycobacteriales > Nocardiaceae > Rhodococcus > Rhodococcus sp. KBS0724. Next base: position 1,357,734 of record NZ_VCBX02000001.1, on the reverse strand, counting down.
ATCGGCACTCCGGACAACGTGCCACGCTCACGGACGAATCCGAAGATCTCGGACGAGCTACGGATCTCGGGAAGCATCGATTCGGGGATTCCCATGTCGGCGCAGATCGCGGAATCCCAAGCGAGAGTGTCGAGATCCATCAACAGGGTGCGAGACGCGTTGGTCGGGTCGGTGGCGTGCACTCCGCCTTCGACGCCGCCGGTCATGTTCCACAGCACCCAGGTGTCCATCGTGCCGAAGCACAACTCGCCGGCTTCGGCCTTGTCGCGAGCACCGTCGACGTTGTCGAGTATCCACTTGACCTTCGGACCCGAGAAGTACGTTGCGAGGGGCAATCCGGTGACCGTTGTGTACTTCTTGGGCCCGTCATCGCCGGCGAGCGCCGTGCAGATCCGATCGGTGCGGGTGTCCTGCCAGACGATTGCGTTGTAGACGGGTTTCCCGGTCGCTCGTTCCCACACCACCGCTGTCTCACGCTGATTCGTGATTCCGACGGACGCGATGTCGGCCGCGGTCAGGTCCGCATTCGCCAAAGCGCCGGCGGTGACATTGCGGACGTTGTCCCAGATCTCGATCGGATCGTGTTCGACCCAACCGGCCTGCGGAAAGATCTGTGTGTGCTCGTGCTGTTCGACGGCAACCACGTGCCCACTGTGATCGAAGATCATGCAACGCGTGGAGGTGGTCCCCTGGTCTATCGCGGCTACGAACTGCGCCATCGTGCTACCCCTTTGGTGTTGAAAGAACGTGCAAGAGAATTGCTGTCAGAGATGTCGATCCGGCATTACGCCGGTATCGTGGCCGGCTCATCGGCCACCTTCTCCACAGACTCGTCGTCAGGTAGGAATCGTCCAACCAGCTTGTCGTAGAGGAAAACTCCGATCGGAGCGCCGATCAGGGGTCCCACAATCGGCACCCAGAAATACAAGCTCCCGTACTGGTCTCGCCACGCACTGCCGTAGCCGGTGACGAAGGACGCCAAGCGTGGACCGAAATCGCGTGCCGGGTTGATGGCGTAACCCGCGTTGGTCGCCCAGGCGAATCCGATTCCCACCACGATCAATCCGACGACGAAGGGCGCGAGATTCGCGAGCGGCGGAGTTCCGCGAGAATCGGTGACGGCGACGATGAGGAACAGCAGGATGGCCGTGCCGATGATCTGATCGATCAGTGCCGAGCCGAGACTGACCGGGAGCGTTCCGTTTCCGGGCATCGTCGAGAAGATCGTCTGCGTGGCCGTCGTATGTCCGGGATCGATGGCGTTGAGCATGTCGTTGTAATTCCACCGAACGATCAACGCCGCGACGAAAGCTCCCGCGGTCTGCGCCAGCGTGTACGGCAGCACCTTGCGCCAGGAGAATCCCCGGAAGATCGCAAAGGCGAACGTCACCGCAGGGTTCAGATGAGCACCCGTCACCCGGCCGGCGACATAGATGCCGAACATGACGCCCAGCCCCCAGGCCCACGCGATGCTGTCATGACCACCGAGACCCCCGCCGCTTCCGCCGGACACCACCTGCGCCACAACCCCGACGCCGAACAAGATCAAGATCATGGTTCCCGCGAACTCGGCTGCCAACTCGCCGGGAAGGCCCAATCGCTTGGCTTTCTCCATCGCCACCCTCACTCCGTTGTGATGCATGTCATAGTTTGGATTGCTGCACCCGTAGCGTAAGGCCCGTTGCACATTCATGCATAGCCTGTGCACATACGTGCAATTCGGTCATTTCTGCACCGTAATACGGGTAACGGACAGATTTCAGGGAATTTCGGACTGGAAGGACCGTCGCCTGCGACGACTCCGTTAAGATTCGGTTCAGCACGCTTGCACGAACGTGCAGACAGGACAATGTCATGGAATCCCCCACCTCCGACCCGGCGGACCCACGTATCTCCGACGCCGTTCAGGCCGCACGCCTCTACTACTTCCAAGATCAGACGATGGCTGCCATCGGCCGTGACATGGGTGTGTCCAGATCCACCGTCTCGCGCCTGATCACGTACGCACGAACTTCGGGGCTCGTCGAGATCAAGATCAGCACCCCGCACGGCCAAGCGCCTCGCATCGAGCGTGAATTCTCGGAGCGGTACGGAGTGCGTGCCCACGTGGTCACGGTGCCGGAACTGGTGGGAGATCTCGAACGGCTGGAGAAGGTCGCGACTTTTGCAGGACGGCTGCTGGCATCATTCTTCGACAGCGACATGGTGATGGGGATCGCCTGGGGAACCACTCTCAGCGAAGTCAGCAAGCACCTGGCCCCCAAACGCACCTACAACTCGTACGTCGTGCAACTCAACGGTGCCGCAAACACTCGCACCACGGGAATCTCGTACGCCAGCGACATCATCAGAACCATCGCCGACGCTTATGGCGCTCTCCCCCAAGGATTTCCAGTCCCCGCCTTCTTCGACTTTCCGGAAACCCGGGAGCACTTGTGGCGCGAGCGAAGCATCAAGCGCGTGCTGGACATGCAGAAGCGCATGGACCTGGCAGTTTTCAGCATCGGTGTCCCTGGCGGCAACGTGCCGAGTCACGTCTACACCGCCGGATACCTCGAACCTGATGAGGCAGAAGCACTTCGACGCGACGGTGTGGTCGGCGACATCGCAACCGTCTTCTTCCGGTCAGACGGGAGCTATCGCGGAATCGAACTCAACGAGCGCGCGAGCGGTCCGCGACTGGATCTTTTCGAGAAGGTCGCCAGACGCGTGTGCATCGTGGCCGGAACGGCAAAGCTGCCCGCACTCGAAGGAGCGCTCCGAGGTGGGCTGATCACCGATCTGATCATCGACGACGTCAGTGCCACCGCACTAGTGTCCTGACTGCTGAACCAACTTCTCGATTCCGTCCAGCAGAAGGCCCAGCGAGAAACTGAAATCGAAAGCATCGTTACCGGCGGCGTCGCCCTCCGGACTGCCGTCCTCGAAGCCGCCCTCCTCGATTGCAGCACTGAGGTACGGAAAGTCCTCACGATTGATGACCCGAGCGATGAGGGCGCCGTAAGCGACGTCGTCGTCGGCAGACTGCGCCGAGCGCGAAGCCAGGTCAGCCGAGAATCGAGCACGACCGATGACGAACAACGACACATTGGTCACCACCTGGAACTTCGACGCGGCGCTCAGGGCGACACCGTCGAGAGCGCCAAGTCCTGCGTCGAGCCACGCCATGTTGTTGGGCCCGGTCGGCGGGGCGGTGATGGGCAACTTGAGCCACCACGGCCGACTCAGCATCGTCGCGTACTCGTGGGTCGCCCACGCCTCGAGCTTGGCGCGCCAGGGCACTCCGTCGGGAATTACCGGCGGCGGACCGATCACCCGATCCGAAATCAGCTCGATCAGTTCGTCTTTGCTCGCCACGTAGCGGTAGAGCGACATCGTCGTGAACCCAAGAGATTTGGCTACCCGGCCCATCGACAGTGCCGTGATGCCTTCGGCGTCGGCAAGCTCGATCGCGCTGTCGAGGATCTGCTCGAGACTGAGCCCCTTCTTCGGACCCCGCGTTCCGGGCCGATCCAGTCCCCAGGCCAGTTCGACCGCCCTCGGTAGCGCGCCGCCATCCATACAGCTCCCACTCTTCGCTCTTGCCATCATCCTAGAACTGTGTACGCTATAAACAGGAGTTTATGACATACACAGTTCCCACTTGGAGGTCTCGATGCCAGGAACGATCCCCGCAATCTCGGTCCGCGGACTTCGCAAGCGCTACGGCGATCAGCAGGTTCTGAATGGACTCGATCTGTCGGTCCCGGCCGGATCGGTGTACGCCCTCCTCGGAGCGAACGGTGCCGGAAAGACAACGGCCGTAAGAATTCTCACCACCCTCATTCCCTTCGACGCCGGCAAGGTCACCGTCGCCGGCCATTCACTGCCTGGCGATCCCCAGAACGTTCGCCGACGCATCAGCGTCACCGGGCAGTACGCTGCCGTCGACACACTCCTGACCGGATCCGAGAACCTGACCCTCCTGGGCGAGCTGAATCACCTGGGCCGGAAGAACTCCCGGCGACGTGCCGAGGAACTGCTCGACCAGTTCGACCTGACGGACTTCGGCGACAAGCGCGCCGGCGACTACTCGGGCGGCATGCTCAGACGACTCGACATAGCGATGAGCCTCGTAGCGAAACCGGACGTCGTCTTTCTCGACGAACCCACCACCGGCCTGGACCCGCGGAGCCGCCACGAAATGTGGTCGATCGTTCGTGGCCTCACAGCATCCGGCGTCACGATCTTCCTCACCACCCAATACCTCGACGAGGCAGACGAATTGGCTGACACCGTGGGCGTTGTCAGCGGCGGCCGTCTGGTCGCCGAAGGAACACCGGAAGAACTCAAACGCCTTGTTCCCGGAGGCCACGTGGCACTGCAATTCGAGAACCTGGCTCAACTCGATCTTGCCGCGGCGTCACTTCCGCAGGCCCACTCGAATGCCGAAACCTTGACCCTGCACATCCCGTCCGACGGGGCGGTGCCGTCGATCAAAGCCATCCTCGACTCGATCGACGACCCGTCGATCACCGTCGAGAAATTCTCCGTTCACACCCCGGATCTGGACGACGTGTTCTTCGCGCTCACCGGATCAGGCCAACCCGAGATTGCGAGCGTTCGATGAACTCCACCATGACCATCGATTCCGCGGTGATGCTGCGCCGAAATCTCAAACACGTTCTACGCAGTCCTGATTCGATGATCACCGCAATAGCCCTGCCGGTCATGCTCATGCTGCTGTTCGTCTACGTCTTCGGCGGGGCCATCAACACCGGCACCGAATACATCGACTACGTCGTGCCGGGCATCATTCTGCTGTGCGCCGGTTTCGGCGCGTCGACCACCGCGGTCAGCGTCTCGAGTGACATGAAAGACGGGATCATCGACCGCTTCCGAACGCTGGCGATCAGTCCGTCCTCCGTGCTGACCGGACATGTGCTGGCCAGCGTCGTCCGCAATGTACTGACTACGGCGATCGTTGTCGTCGTCGCTCTGATCATGGGATTTCGGCCGACCAGCGATCCGGTGCGCTGGCTCGGCGTCGGCGCGGTAATCATCGCCTTCGTATTCGCCATGTCGTACCTCTCGACGGCCCTGGGACTCCTGGCCCAGAACCCGGAGGCGGCAAGCGGATTCACCTTCGCCATCATGTTCCTGCCCTACGTCAGCACCGCCTTCGTGCCGGCCGAGACCATGCCGTCGTGGCTGCAAGGGTTTGCAAGGCACCAGCCGGTGACCCCGATCATCGAGACGGTGCGCGGCCTCTTGATGGGCACGCCGATCGGGAACAGCGCCGTCATCGCACTCGCATGGTGCGTGGGCATCGCCGCTGCGGGATTTGTGTGGTCGAACTGGCTCTACCGCCGAAAGACGGCGCGCTGACCATACAAGAAAGCCCCACACCTGACGGTGCGGGGCTCTCCTGCTGCACAGTGAATTACTTGGCGTCCAGCAGATCGATCACGAAGACCAAGGTCTTGCCGGAAAGCTGGTGTCCTGCACCGGCGGGGCCGTATGCCAGCTCCGGCGGGATGGTGAGCTGACGGCGTCCGCCGACCTTCATGCCGGGGATTCCGTCCTGCCAGCCCTTGATCAGGCCGCGAAGCGGGAACTGAATGGACTCGCCGCGGCTCCAGGAAGAGTCGAACTCTTCACCGGATTCGAACTCGACACCGACGTAGTGAACGTCGACGGTTCCGCCGGGAACGGCTTCGGCGCCTTCTCCGACAACCAGGTCCTTGATGACCAGGTCGGTCGGCGCGGGGCCTTCCTGAAACTCGATTACGGGCTTGCTACTCATGATGTCCTCCTCGTTGAGGCGAATATTGGGGGCAGAAGACTAGCGGGACGTTATGTCGCTAGGTCACGCGTCAGCGGGACGTAATGTCTCTGTAGTCGCGCTCGGTGTAGCCGGTGTAGATCTGGCGGGGGCGGCCGATCTTCGTGGCCGGATCCTCGTGCATTTCACGCCAGTGTGCAATCCAGCCGGGCAGGCGGCCCATGGCGAAGAGCACGGTGAACATGCGGGGCGGGAAGCCCATCGCGCGGTAGATCAGACCCGTGTAGAAGTCGACGTTCGGGTACAGCTTGCGCTCGATGAAGTAGTCGTCCGTGAGGGCGGCTTCTTCGAGCTGCATGGCGATGTTGAGCAGTTCGTCGTCGCCGCCGAGCTTGCCGAGGATGTTGTGCGCGGTCTCGCGGACCAGCGCGGCGCGCGGGTCGTAGTTGCGGTAGACGCGGTGCCCGAAGCCCATGAGCTTCACGCCGTCTTCCTTGTTCTTGACCTTGCGGACGAACTCGGCTGCGGTGCTGCCGTTTGCCTTGATGTCGTCGAGCATCTCGAGCACGGCCTGGTTGGCGCCGCCGTGCAGCGGGCCCCACAGTGCGTTGATGCCGGCGGACACCGAGGTGAAGAGGTTCGCGTCGGAAGAGCCGACCATGCGCACGGTGGACGTGGAGCAGTTCTGCTCGTGGTCTGCGTGCAGGATGAGCAGCATGTCGAGTGCCTTGGCGATCTCGGGATCACCCTGGTACGGCTCGGCCGGGAAGCCGAACGTCATGCGCATGAAGTTCTCGACCAGGTTCAGCGAGTTGTCCGGGTACAGGAACGGCTGTCCGACGGACTTCTTGTACGCGTAGGCCGCGATGGTCGGCAGCTTCGCGAGAAGGCGAATGGTGGAGAGTTCCACCTGTTCCGGGTCCTCCGGGTCCAGGGAATCCTGGTAGTACGCGGAGAGCGCGTTGACTGCGGAGGAAAGAACCGGCATCGGGTGTGCGTTGCGCGGGAATCCGTCGAAGAACCGCTTGAGGTCTTCGTGGAGCAGAGTGTGGCGACGGATGCGGTCCGTGAAGGACTCGAGCTGTGCGTCGGTCGGTAGCTCACCGTAGATCAGCAGGTAGCTGACCTCGATGAAGGTGGACTTACCTGCCAACTGCTCGATGGGGTATCCGCGGTAGCGCAGGATTCCCTTCTCGCCGTCGATGTAGGTAATTGCGGAACTGGTGGATGCGGTGTTAACAAAGCCGGGGTCAAGGGTGGTGTACCCCGTATCTGCCAGCAGCTTTCCCAGTTCGATGCCGTCATTGCCCTCGGTTGCCCTGGCAATGGACATCGTGTGCTCACCACCGGGGTAAGTAAGCGTGGGCTTTGTGTCATTGTCAGCGGGCACGAAGGATCCCTCTCAAGCTCAAACCAACGAGTAACTACATACGATCAACTAGAAACTAGTCGCACCGAACACGACGCGCCCAGGGAGGGTCGCTCCACGGGGGTTTTGCCGGTCGATCAGCGTCGGACATATGCCCCTAAACTGCAACAGGTTTCAGAGTGCTGAAACGCTGGGCTCCGATGCACATTCCGGGATTCACTCATGGCTGTGATCTGGACTTTCCTTCTCGCGCAACGCCTCACAGATTCAGCATTCCCGGGCAAAATGTGCTGTCGAATCGAACTGCGTTCGGCAAAGCGCGGCCATCGAGACTTCGCAGCCGTTTGTTACAGGCTCCCACTATCTGGGATGCGGATCACAATGCCAGGCGCTCGACCCCAGGATCACACCGCACGGATCCCCCACACGCCTGACCACGTTTCGCCTGGGCCGAGAATCAACATGTCGATTCCCGAGTTGAAAGCGTCCGGTGGGCACGTCATCGGTTCGAGTGCCAAAGCCCGACCACGGTCGGGGTAGCCCTTACCGTTTGCGGGATCTGCGATGAAGGCTTGAATCCACGGGAACTCCCGCGTCGTCCACAGAGCCGTCCCGGTCCCGTCCGGCGCAAGCAACTCATGCTGAGTGCGGCCGCTACCGTCGACCACGTCCAACGCACTGAACGGTGTGTCCAACTGCAGACCTTCGAGTGGGCGCGGGGTCCGGAAATCGAATTCCGTACCCTCGACGGCCTGCGAATACGCGTTGGGCAGCATCCGCTCCGGATCGATCGGCAACCGTGTTCCCGCAGCCAGGTGCAGTGAGCACTCGTCGAGCGGGAAATCACCGACGCGGATGAACGGATGGATGCCCAGCCCGAAGGGCGACGGTGTTGCGCCCTTGTTCGTCGCGGTGTGGGTAACCGTCAATCCTGTTTCGTCCACCGAATAGACGATCGACAGAACAAGGGGGTACGGCCATCCTTTGTGCAGCCCGACGTCCACCGACAGTTCGACGCGATCGAAGGTGTGATCGACGAGGTTCCAATTGCGACGACGCACAAAACCGTGGCTGGCGTTGTTCAGGTCCGGTTCCGTGATCTCGAGTTGATGCTCGATACCGTCGAACATGAAGTGCCCGTCCCGAATCCGATTGGGCCACGGCGCCAGTACCAACCCGGCGGACAATGGTGGTTTCGATCCCAGTTCCCAGGTTTCGGTGAGCGCGCGTTTGCCGGACGGCCCCTCGTGATCGAGCAATCGCAAACCTGCTCCGGCTGCCGCGATTTCGGCGCGATAACCCCCACCACGGATCTCGAAGCCGCCCTTGCCCGTGCTGTGCGGTTGCGTCATGGAATCAGTTTCCCCCACAAACCGCCCACATACTAGGACGTCAGACGGCGCGTCCCACCTTGTAAGCGGCAAATGTCGGGAACATGAGTGTCGCCACGACGACGCCGATTACCACCAGAACGCCACCACCGGCCGCCGCCACTCCCGTTCCGAACAGGAATGCGGCACCGCCGTGCACTACGTCGCCGATACGCGGACCGCCCGCGACAACCACGATGAACACGCCCTGAAGCCGGCCACGCATGTCGTCGGTGGCCACTTGCTGGAGCATCGTGCTGCGGAAGGCAGCCGAGATCATGTCGACGGCGCCGCCGAACGCGAGGAATACCACCGCAACCCACAGCAGAATCGCGCCGGATCCAGGACTTGCGTAGTACACCGCCGTGCCGAAGCCGACCATCGACAGTCCCCACAGAGCTATGCAGACCAGAATCGCCCGCCCCTGATATTGCACTCGCGGTAACCATCCCGAGAACACACCACCGAGAACAGCACCCGCAGACATCGCCGCGAACAACAGACCGAGCGCAAAGCCGCCGGTGACAGGATCACCGAACGATTCGTGCGCGATTTCCGGGAACAATGCGCGCGACATACCGAACACCATCGCGATGATGTCGACGACAAACGACGCGAGCAGCACCTTCTGTGTAGCCAGATAGGCAAAGCCGCCGAGGACCTCGCTCAGACCGGCCCGTCGCGACGTCCCTGTCGGCGGAATCGCCGGCAGCTTCCACACCGCCCACAACGTGGCGAGCAGGAAGATCGAGTCCAGCAGATACAGCAGTTGCAGCCCAGCCGTCGGAATGAGCACGCCGGCCAGCATCGGTCCCGCGATCGCACCGAATTGCACGACCGTCATGTTCAGTGAGTTCGCGGCAGGCAGCTGTCTACCTGGAATCAACCGCGGAATGATCGCCGCGCGTGTCGGCTGATTGACCGCGAAGAATGCCTGCTGCACGGAGAACAGCACGAGTACGAGCCAGACGTTGTTCACCCCGAGCGCCGCCTGGATCCACAGCAACACCGACGTGACACCGAGTCCGACCGTCGTGATCATCAGCAGCCGTCGTCGATCCATCACGTCGGCGAGGGCACCGCCCCACAAACCGAAAACGATCAACGGAACAAGACCGAAGATTCCCGTCAGGCCGACGTACGCCGAGCTTCTGGTGATCTCGTACACCTGCTGCGGGACGGCCACAACGCTGAGCTGGGCGCCGATAACGGTGACGATGCCGGCGATCCACAGCCGGCGGTAGTCGAGATTTTCGAGCGGAGTCGTGTCCGCGAGAACCCGCCTCACGGTTGGAGACGAACTGCGGACCACTGACCGTCGACGACGGTGGTGCGGACCCGATTGTGCATACGGTTGGCGCGGCCCTGCCAGAACTCGACAGACTCCGGCCGGATCAGAATCCCGCCCCAGTGCGGCGGCACGGGAATCTCGCCGTCGACGCCGAAGCGCGCGGCCACCTCACGGAGTTGTTCGTCCAAGACTGCACGTGATTCGACGGGCTGCGACTGATGGGACGCCCACGCGCCGAGCTGCGAACCCCGCGGACGGGTTCGCCAATACTCTTGTGTAACTTGCGGACTCACGTGCTCCACAGCTCCTCGAACGATAACCTGACGGGCCAGGGTCAGCCAGGTGAAATTAGCCGACGCATACGGATGGGCGTCGAGTTGCCTGGCCTTGTCCGAACGGTAGTTGGTGAAGAAGAGAACGCCATCCTCGGAGAGTCCCTTGCACAACACGGTCCGCGATGTGGGGTGGCCGTGCTCGTCGAGGGTGGAGAGCGTCATCGCATTCGGTTCCGGCGCATCCGCCTCGACGGCGTCCAGCAGCCACTGCCGCATCAGCGACAACCAACCGTCGGCGACCGCACTTACGTCCAACTCGACGCGCATCCGATCGTGTACCGCCTCGGATTCACTGCCTGGTTGCGGGTACCCCACACGCATCGCAGCGAGTTCACTGTTCACCACCACCGGGTCCTGACGTTCCTTCGACACAGCCCAGAACGCTACTCCCGGGTACCAACCCGCCACCGACTACTCGGCACGCGCTAAAGTTTGCCGTGGCTAGACCCGATCCGAACCGCGAGCCGCACCAGCGACAGCAGCCGAATCGGGACGAGACGATTGCGCAGTACAAAACACGGTGCGTGCTCATCCCTGCGAGCACCGAGGCGCAGTCACGGAAGCTGAGGCAGTGCGACTGTAGACCTGGCGCACTCGAACGAGGAGAGTCCACGAGAATGGCAGCGAGCGCAGCAATACCGGACGATTTTGTGAGCGGACTCGAAGGCGTTGTCGCCTTCACCAGCGATATCGCCGAACCTGACAAGGACGGCGGCGCTCTGCGCTACCGCGGCGTCGACATCGAAGACCTGGTCGGCCAGAAGGTAACCTTCGGCAACGTCTGGGCACTACTCGTCGACGGCCGTTTCGGCCCCGGCCTGCCGCCGGCCGAGCCGTTCCCCCTCCCCATCCACACCGGTGACGTCCGCGTCGATGTCCAGGCCGGACTGGCGATGCTGGCACCCATCTGGGGTTACGAGCCACTCCTCGACATCGATGACGACACCGCTCGCGATCAGCTCGCCCGCGCGTCCGTCATGGCTCTGTCGTACGTCGCGCAGTCCGCTCGCGGCATCTACCAGCCGGCAGTTCCGCAGAAGCGCATCGACGAGGCCAAGACGGTCACGGAACGCTTCATGGTTCGCTGGAAGGGTGAGCCCGATCCGGCACACGTCGAGGCAATCGACGCGTACTGGGTCTCGGCAGCCGAGCACGGCATGAACGCCTCCACCTTCACCGCCCGAGTCATCGCCTCCACCGGCGCCGACGTTGCGGCATCCCTCTCCGGCGCCATCGGCGCGATGTCCGGCCCGCTGCACGGCGGCGCACCGGCTCGCGTGCTCCCGATGATCGAAGAGACCGAGAAGACCGGCGACGCCCGCGCACTGGTCAAGGGAATCCTGGACCGCAAGGAAAAGCTCATGGGCTTCGGGCACCGCGTTTACCGCGCCGAAGATCCCCGTGCACGCGTGCTCCGCGCCACCGCCAAGCGCCTCAATGCTCCCCGCTACGAGGCTGCCGCAGCGCTCGAGCAGGCTGCACTCGCCGAACTGCGTGAGCGTCGTCCCGATCGCGCGATCGAGACCAACGTCGAGTTCTGGGCTGCAGTCATTCTCGACTTCGCCGAGGTTCCCGCGCACATGATGCCGGCCATGTTCACGTGTGGTCGCACCGCTGGTTGGTGCGCGCACATCCTCGAGCAGAAGCGTCTGGGCAAGCTTGTTCGCCCGGCAGCTATCTACACCGGCCCGGCACCGCGCACACCGGAGTCCGTCGAGGGCTGGGACCAGATCAGCCACGCGTAAGTTTCTCCGCAGTACATGCAACCGTCCGGGTACCTCTCAACGAGGTACCCGGCCGGTTGCATTATGTCGTCAGCGACGTCAGGAAACGCGTTCGGCGACAAGTGGAACCAACTGCTCGAGCGCAAACGGTATGGACAGCACCGAATTCGTCGAAAATGCGGCGGAGATATCCGAGTCACTGTCGAGGACGATGAAGCGTCCGTCCTTGACGGCCGGGATCTGCTGGAACAGAGCGTTGTTCGTGACGTCCGTGGTCGGCATGTAGATCGGCAACCCGATAACGAAGTCTGCGTCGAGCATGTCCAGGTTCTCCTCGGAGACCGGAATGAAAAAGTTCTCGGTGGGCACGGCCTGAACTCGCGGATTGTTCACGAATCCGAGTTCGGTCATGAAGTCGACTCGCGAGTCGCCCGTCACGTAGGCACCCCACCCTTCGGATGTGTAGGCGATCACGGTGACGGTCTTCCCGGCGAACTCCGGATATGCGGTCTTCGCTTCCGCGTACTGCGAGTCGATCTGAGCGAGTAGATCTTCGCCTTTCGCCGGCACACCGAGTGCCGTCGCGACCGATGTCACCTGGTCGTCGAGTGATGTGAGGTAGGCGTCACTTCCCGCCGGCATACCGACTGTCGGAGCGATCTTCGCGAGTAGGTCGTTTCGACTCTTGTCCCCGGAACTCTTCGTGTCGAGGATCAGGTCGGGAGCCAGAGCCGCGAGCGCTTCGAAGGACGGCTCCATGGTGCCGATCAGTTCTGGTGGGTTCTTGTACAACCCCTGCGCCCACGGTCCGACGCCGTCGCCGCCGAACGCGAGCCAGTCGCTGGCACCCACCGGCTGAGCTCCGAGCGCAAGAGCCGTCTCGGCGTCGCCCCAGCCGAGCGCCACCACCCGTTCCGGCTGGGATTCGATGGCTACCGCACCGAATTTGGTGTCGATGGTCACCGGGAACGCGCCACCGTCTGCGCCCCCTTCGGCCGTGGAGTCAGTCGTGTTCGAGGCGCACGACGTCAGAGCCATCGCGGTGACGAACAGCAAGGTTAGGGAGCGAATTTTCATGAGTGTCCTCGAGTTGTCGAATCGACGGTGGTGGCGATAGTAACCGAGCCGCAACGCTGGTGGTGGGCCTCGTTTTGTGGACCAACGGAGCGTTTCGACGCTCGTCACAGCACCTCGACCGTCCACCGCAACACCGCAGCCGTCTAAACTGACCCGGCAAAGGTTCCTCGACGTTTAGGACGCATTGACCAATGGCTGACGCTACCGCCCCGATCATCCCCGCCGATCTCAAGCCCGCTGACGGACGCTTCGGCTGCGGTCCTTCCAAGGTTCGCCCCGAGCAGCTGCAGTCCCTGGTCGACGTGGGCGCTTCGGTGTTCGGCACCAGCCACCGCCAGAAGCCGGTCAAGAACGTTGTCGCCAGCATCCGCTCCGGTCTCGCCGACCTGTTCTCCCTGCCCGAGGGCTACGAGGTTGTCCTCGGCAACGGCGGAACCACTGCGTTCTGGGATGCCGCTGCATTCGGCCTCATCCGCGAGAAGTCGCTGCACCTGACCAACGGCGAATTCAGCTCCAAGTTCGCTTCGGTCGCCAAGGCCAACCCGTTCATCGGTGACCCGATCGTCGTTTCCGCTGACCCGGGCAGCGCACCGGTACCGGTCTCCGACCCGTCCGTCGACCTCATCGGCTGGGCACACAACGAGACCTCGACCGGTGTATCGATCCCCGTCTCGCGTCCCGCCGGTTCGGAGAACGCCCTGATCGCCATCGACGCCACCTCCGGCGCCGGCGGACTGCCGGTCAACGTCGCCGATTCCGACGTCTACTACTTCGCTCCGCAGAAGTGCTTCGCTGCAGACGGCGGACTGTGGATCGCACTGATGAGCCCGGCCGCCCTCGAGCGCGTCGCGGAGATCAAGGATTCGGGACGCTGGACCCCCGACTTCCTGTCGCTGCCCATCGCCGTGGACAACAGCTCCAAGGATCAGACGTACAACACCCCGGCCCTGGCCACCCTGTTGCTCTTCGCCAACCAGATCGAGTGGATGAACAGCAACGGCGGCCTCGAGTGGACCACCGCTCGCACCGCGGATTCGTCCTCGCGCCTGTACAACTGGGCCGAGGCCAGCGAGTTCGCAACACCGTTCGTCGCTGATCCGGCACACCGCTCGCAGGTTGTCGGCACAATCGATTTCAACGACGACGTCGACGCAGCAGAGGTTGCAAAGATCCTGCGCGCCAACGGAATTGTCGACACCGAGCCGTACCGCAAGCTCGGCCGCAACCAGTTGCGCGTCGGCATGTTCCCAGCTATCGACCCCGACGACGTCACCGCACTCACCAAGAGCATCGACTGGGTTGTCTCGCAGCTCGGCTGAGTTGCACCCCTGTTTTACCTCTCACGCTGTTCACCTCTCACGCCGCCGGCCTCGACTCCTTACGCGAGTCGCGGCCGACGGCGTGATTGCGTTCATATCGGTACGCGAGGGCGCTGCCGGGAGTGTCCTGCCGGATTGGTCATCACAAATGAATTACAGTTGACTGCGGCGCAAAGTCGCGAGCCGGCGCGATAAGGGAGGTCAATGTGCGAGAGCTTCGAGTGATCGGACTTGAACCCGATGGATCGCATGTGGTGTGCGCCGACGCCGAAACCGGCCAGAAATTTCGTCTCCCTGCCGACGACAAGCTGCGCGCAGCGTGCCGGGGTGATGTAGCTCGGCTCGGCCAGATCGAGATCGAGAACGAAAGCCAGCTCCGCCCCCGCGAAATCCAGGCCCGCATCCGATCCGGCGCGTCCGTCCAGCAGGTCGCCAAGGAAGCCGGTATCCCGGTCAGCAAGGTCGAGCGCTACGCATACCCGGTCCTTCTCGAACGCTCTCGAGCAGCAGAAATGGCGCAGGGCGGGCACCCGATCCGCGATAACGGGCCCACTGTACCGACGCTCGCGGAAATCGTGACTCACGCATTTCGTGCCCGCGGCCACACCATCGACGACGCCACGTGGGATGCCTGGCGCGACGAGGACAACCATTGGGTTGCGCAGCTGCAATGGCAGGCCGGACGCAGCACCAACGCCGCACATTGGCGCTATCAGCCGGACGCACATGGTGGAACCATCGTGGCGCTCGACGACACTGCCTTCGACTTGATCGATCCGGATTTCGGCCGCCCACTACGCGGTTTGGCGCCGGTGGTCTCCGAGCGACCCGAACTGTCACGGATCGATAACAACTTCGAATCCGACGAAGAAGTCAACGCTGAAACCGATACCCACGACGCCGTCGTCGTTGTCACCGAAATCCCTCCTGTCGCGGAAATCCCGGCTCGCGTAGACACTCCGGCTCACGTCGAGACTCCTGCGGTCGAGGCAGAGATCGACGTCGAGCCCGAACCGCAGTTGGAAGAAGAAACCCCGGAACCTGCCGAGGACGTCACACCCAAGGCAGCGCCGCAACAATCGTCGACCAAGGACAAGCGTGGAAAGCCCGCGCTTCCGTCATGGGACGACGTTCTCCTCGGTGTGCGTAGCAGCGGCCGCTGACGCTCCCGCCCGGAGCGTCTCGGCGGCAAAATCAGCGGCTGATTCGTCGTATTCTTCTAAGCAGTGAGGTTCAGGAGAGAGGGCGATCGGTGGCTGCACGTGTTTCAACAATTTGGTTTGTCGACAACAATGACGTTCGCGCTGAACTGAGTCTGTACCCGCAACCCGACCAGGCCGCAGCACTCGCGATTGCGCAGCGACTGCACCCCGGCAAAGAGTTCGAGTCTCTCGGCCCCCACCCACTGTCGATCGCTGCGACCGTACAACCCGGCTATCTCTTCATCGGCACCTACGAGAACATCAGCGTTGTCGCCAGTGCCGAGTTGAGTGCGTTCCTTCCTTCGGAACTTCCTGAGTCCTGGCTACTTTCGCCGCCCAGCCCGCTCACCTTCCTCGTCAGCTCGTCACCCGACCGCGCGCAGGGGTCCTTTGCCGTATGGGAAAACGGTCAGCTGCGACGCTCGTTCAGCGCGCTCCCGATCGACATCGTCGAGAACATCGGCATCCCACAAACCTGGGAGTTGCCCTACTGGTCGGGCGAGCACCCCTTGCGTTATCCCCCAGGCATTTTGCCCGATCCTCAAGCACTGCCGTTTCATCCCCAGCAGTTCGCCGAGGCCGCCAACGCGGAGTGGCTGGGATTCCGTTACACGGGCACGCCGCACGACGGCGATCTCGACAAGACTCAAATCCTGTTGTGGGGCTTCAAGATTCACCAGAAATCGGAAGTGCCGAAAACGACACCGC
This sequence comes from Rhodococcus sp. KBS0724, assembly GCF_005938745.2. Classification (NCBI taxonomy): domain Bacteria; kingdom Bacillati; phylum Actinomycetota; class Actinomycetes; order Mycobacteriales; family Nocardiaceae; genus Rhodococcus; species Rhodococcus sp. KBS0724. The sequence continues at coordinate 1,341,575 of NZ_VCBX02000001.1, read as the reverse complement.
CGGCACCCAAGCCTGCGGAGCCTCCGATCGCAGCATCCCAACCGGAGAAGCTCCCGAAATCTGCTCCGACACCCACGCGGCCGGAAGAACCGGTTGTTGTTGCGCCCGAAGCGGATCCGCCGATCACCGAACCGAAGGCCAACGAACCGAAGGCCCGGACACCTGAACGCGTCGCACCTCAGCCTGTCACACCTCGGCCTGTCACACCTCGGCCTGTCGCCCCCGCGTCCATTCAACCCGAGTTCACCGATGCACTGGAAGTCCCCGAAGAGCCCAACCCCGAGGCCGCAACCCCCGAACCGAAGAAGCGCAACCGTCTGGCGCGATACTTCGGCTTCCACTGAGCAATCGGGTGTTCACGGCAATCGGGCCTTCGCGGCTATCAGGCGATCGCGGCTATCCACCCCAACGGAATACCTACTACGGCACCGTAAACCACCCATCGCCAGATGGGAACGGCCCGCCACCGCCACACGGTGGGAGCCAAACCGGCCACTGCGATGACGTTGACAGCAAAGGCAAGAAACACGTTGACGTGTGCCAGGCCCTCACTGAACGCGCCTACCGCGGCGGTGGACAGCATTGCGGCGAAGATCGATACCGCAACGCCGGTGAACCAGGGAGTTCTGGTCGGCATTACTGCCGGGTCCTGACTCGTTCATAGAAGGCCATTGCCGCGGCGGTGGCGACGTTGAGTGAATCCGTACCCGGAGCCATGGGGATTTTCGCGCGAATATCCGTCGCACGCATGGCATGTTCGGTCAGACCAGGGCCCTCGGCGCCGAGCAGGAGAGCTACCTTGTCCCCGGTCATCGCTTCGGCCAGTGTCACGGCCTCAGGATTGGGCGTGAGCGAGATAAGCTGAAAACCGTTGCTGCGCAATTCTTCCAGGTCGTACGGCCACTTCTCGACATGGGCAAACGGAACTCGGAGTACATGCCCCATCGACACTCGGACCGAGCGGCGGTAGAGCGGATCTGCGCAGCCCTTTCCGAAAAGTACGGCGTCGACTCCGAGTCCCGCGGCGTTACGGAACATCGAACCGAGGTTTTCGTGATCGTTGACACCTTCGAGGATGGCAATTGTTCGCGCGTCCGCCAGGATGTCCGAGACAGCAAGGGGCGCCGGTCTGGAAGCTGCGGCCAGCACGCCGCGGTTGAGATGGAATCCGACCACTTCGGCCATCACCTCCGCACTGGTTCGATAGAACGGCACGTCAACCCCGTCGAGGTCGTCGGCAAGTTCCTGCAGTCGACGCTCGACACCGAGAAGACTGATCGGCTCGAAGCGTGAGGTCAGCAGGCGCTGAGTGACAAATACCCCCTCCGCGATGACCAAACCCTTTCCTTCCGGCAGGTCGGGTCGACGATCGGAGGAGTTGAGATCGCGAAAGTCATCCAGCCTGGAATCGGCTGGATCTGAGATATCGATGACGTGAACCACGGCTTCTATCGTGCCGTATCGGACGACGTACTCAGTCACTGCTCCCGGCTGAGGTGATCAGTGATGCAAAATGGGCGTCGAGTACCTCGGTGATCGCAGCGCGGTTCACCCTCTCCGGATTGTTGACGCCGTGCGCGGCGAGGCCGTCGACCAGCGCGTGCAGACGCATCGCTTCACTGTCGACGGAACTCCCGGACCGAAGAAAACCCGCGTCACTCAGGGCCTCGACGAACTGCCGGAAGTGCCCGAACAGGGTTTGATCCGTCCGGTCCCTGACCACCGCCAAATCCGGTTCGGTTCGCGATGCGGCGGCGAAGGCTTCCCAGACCTGCATTTCTTCGCGGCGGTCAGGGTCGAGGGGAACAAATTGGTCGGCAAATTGGCGTATGGCCCGCCTGATGTCGGGATCGAACTCGATGTCGGCGATTCGGTTCTCGACGCGGAGTGAGACCAATTCCATGGCGAAGAGCAGGAGCTCGGATTGAGTCGCGAAGAAATGCCGCAGTGAACCTGTGGACATGCCTGCCTCGTCGGCGACGGTGCGGACACTGGCCGCGGCCATCCCGTCGCGTCTGACCACACGCCAGACGGCTTCAGCGATCTGTTCACGCCGCTCTTCGGAACTGGGTCGTTTCACCACTTCACAAAACTAACACAACTGTGCTAGTTTTCCTTCACTAACACAGTCGTACTAGAAATGAGTTCCCATGATCGTCACACTCATCGTTGCCTGCGAGATCATGTTCTGGGTTTTCATCGCGGCCGGGCTGACTACTCGTTATCTGTTTCGGAAGCCCGGCATCGGCGCCGCACTCTTGATCTGTGCTCCCCTGGTCGACGTCGTACTTCTGGTCGCCACCGCACTCGATCTGCGCGGCGGCGGTCAGGCCAACGCGAGCCACGGACTGGCAGCCGCCTACATCGGCATATCCGTCGCATTCGGGCACAGCCTGATCTCGTGGGCCGACGCGCGATTCGCCTACCGATTCGCCGGTGGACCGAAGCCCGTCGCACCGCCGAAATACGGGACAGCACGGGCCATCCGAGAGTGGCGTGAATTCGGGAAAGCAGCATTGGCCTGGGCCATCGCGTGTGGGCTGCTCGGCGCCGCAATCGTCCTTGTCGACGACGCCTCGCGCACCGAAGCCCTGAGCAGTTGGATCCGCACACTCACCATGGTTCTCGCGGTGTGGAGTGCAATCGCCCTGAGCTACACCGTCTTTCCGAAACGAGAAAAGGTCACGGCGCGCGGTTAGCTTCCACCGCTTGCTCGGTCGCATCACAGACGACGGCCGGACGCAGGTCGAACACTGGCAGGCGTCCGCCGTCGTCCGGCATTTTCAACCGGAGTTTCAGGCCCTCGCTGCGCAGGAGGTACACGCCGGCCAGAGAGGCCGACACCAGCGAGATCGCGCCACCGATGATCAACGGTGCCCGCGGATCGACGGCGTCGGCCAACCAACCCAGCATCGGACTGCCCAGTGGCGTACCGCCGAGGAAGCTGAGCATGTAGATGCCCATGACCCGCCCCCGCATCTCCGACGGCACCGACATCTGCAGGATGTTCATCGCCGAGGTCGTGAAGGTCAGGGTCAGTGCACCGGTGGGAATCAGCATCAACGCCACCAGCGGGTACGTCGGCATCAATCCGACAGCGATTTCGAAGAGACCGAACGCCGCTGCCGCGCTGAGGAACGTTCGCAGTCGTGGCGCGTCCTTGCGTCTGGCGGCATACGCGGCGCCGGCCAAGGTACCGACCGCGAGGGTTGTGGAGAGCAATCCGTAGGCGTCGGCGCCGCGATCGAACGTGGTACGCGCCATCACCGCCAGGCTGATCGGAAAGTTCAAGCCGAACGTCGAGACCATGAAAACCGACACCATGATGACTCGCAGGTCCTTGCGACCCCACACGTATCGGAATCCGTCGCGCACCTGCCCCTTTGCGCGCGGCGTCGGATCCGACGGGACCAATTCCTTGGCGTTCATCAGCGCCAGAGCGACAAGCACACCACCGAAGGTCGCGACGTTGAGCAGGAACACCCAACCCGTGCCGATCAGGTTGATCAGCACCCCGGAGATGGCCGGTCCGATAATGCGTGCGGTGTTGAAAGTCATGGAGTTCAACGCAATTGCGTTCGACAGATGCTCTTTGCCCACCATTTCGATGGTGAACGACTGGCGCACCGGCGCATCCACCGCCGATACACAGCCAAGGGCAAATGCGATCAGATACACGTGCCACAGAGCAACGAATCCGCCGACGTCCAGGACACCCATCACCAACGCGCACAGCGCGCTCGCCCACTGCGTGAAGATGAGAATGCGTCGCTTGTCGTACCGATCGGCAAGGACGCCACCCCACACGGACAAGAACAGCGTCGGCCCGAACTGCAACGCCATGACAATGCCGACTGCCAGCGCATTACCGTCGGACAGCGTCAGAACCAGCCAGTCCTGAGCGATGCGTTGCATCCAGGTTCCGACCAAGGACACGATCTGTCCGGACGCCCAGAGACGGTAGTTACGGTTGCGGAGTGCGGCAAACATGCCGGATTCGGGGTCACGGGGCACTACCCCATCTTGCTCCTGCGGTCTTTCGCCTGAGCAACTACCTCGTCGGGAGGCTCTGCCGAGCGGCTATTCGGAGGCGCTGACGATCTTGGTGATGATCTCGACGGCGCCGCGAAGCGTGGCAAGATCCTCGGCGCTCAAGTCGGAGAGTTTCTCGTTCATCCAGGCCTCACGGGCGTGAGTCTCGTCGGCCAGTAGTGCCACACCCGCATCGGACAGGGTCACGATGATCTGACGACCGTCCGTGGGATGCGGTGAACGCTGCACCAACCCCAGTTCGGCGAGGGACGCCACCACCCTGGTCATCGAAGGCGGCTGCACCTTCTCTCGCGCCGCGAGTGCACCTGGGGTCATCGGTCCCTCTTGCGAGAGTGTCGCCACAGCGGACAGCTGTGTCAGGGATACCTGCGCATCGGCCCGTCGTCCTCGCAGATGCCTGCTCAGACGCACAACCGCCAATGACAGATCACTGGCGAGCGCTCGAGTTTCGGTGGTCACGCGAGAACAATACGTCAACAACTGGCCGGTAGCCGAGGTTATCGGTTACCAGCCAGTTGCAGGTTTACGTCAGGGCGTCGGTAATCGGCCCGACGGTGAAGTACGCAACGAACAGAGCCGCAACGATCCACAGCAACGGGTGGATCTTCTTGGCCCCGCCGGTAGCCGAGTGCAGGACTACCCAGGAGATGAATCCGACGCCGATGCCGTTGGCGATCGAGTAGGTGAACGGCATCACGATCATGGTCAGGAACGCGGGAAGCGCAACCGAGAACTGCGTGAAGTCGATGTCGCGAACCTGACCGATCATCAACGCACCGACGATGACGAGAGCCGGCGCTGCGGCCTCGATCGGCACCACCGAGTACAGCGGTGTCAGGAACATCGCGACCAGGAACAGCAGACCCGTCACCACGTTTGCCAGACCGGTACGAGCGCCTTCCGCGATGCCGGACGCCGACTCCACGAACACCGTGTTCGACGACGCAGATGCGCCACCGCCGACGATGGCACCGGCACCTTCCACGACGAGTGCCTTACCGACGTTGGGGAGATTGCCGTCCTTGTCCGTCAGTCCGGCTTCCTTGCCGAGTCCCGTCATCGTGCCCATGGCGTCGAAGAAGTTCGCGAGAACCAGCGTGAACACGAGGAGGCTGGCCGCCAGAACACCGATCCGGGTGAACGCGCCGAAGAGGCTGAATTCGCCGACCAGGCTGAGGTCGGGCATGCCACCGAACATGTCGGGAATCGCGGGAACACTGAGGTTCCAGCCCTTGGGGTTGGTTCCGAGCGACGGTCCGACGTCGGCAACAGCCTCGATGATCGCGGCCAGGATGGTCGTGGCGATGATGCCGATGAGTAGGCCACCACGAACCTTGCGCACCACGAGCACACCCATGATGAGAACACCGAAGATGAAGACCGCAGTCGGCCACGACGCGATGGAACCGTTGATGCCGAGTCCGACGGGAACCGTCGTACCTGCAGCGTCGGGAATACGACGGACAAATCCGGCGTCGACCAGGCCGATGAACGCGATGAACATGCCGATACCGGCGGCAATGGCCGACTTGAGTGCGTTGGGAATCGCGTTGAACACTGCGGTTCGGAAACCTGTGAGCGCCAACACGACGATGATGATGCCGTCGATGACCACGAGGCCCATGGCTTCCGGCCACGTGACCTGCGGGGCGATCGTGACGGCGAGCAGGCTGTTGATACCGAGGCCGGCCGCGATCGCAAACGGATAGTTCGCGATGATGCCGAACGCGATGCTCATCAGGCCGGCAACCAGCGCGGTGACCGCGGCCACCTGGTTGACCGGCAGGATGTTTCCGAGGACGTCGGTTTTTGCGACGGCGTCATCCGCCGAGAAGCTACCGAGGATCAGCGGGTTGAGAACCACGATGTACGCCATCGCGACAAACGAGACAACACCGCCGCGAACCTCCGTGGAGATCGTTGATCCGCGTTCACTGATCTTGAAATACGTATCGAGAATTTTCCCGGGTGCCGCCATCTTTTTCCCATCGCTGTCATAGGTCGCCGGTGTTCTTGCGCCGCCGTGTGCCGGCGTACGAAGGCCGGTCGCATAAGGGAGAGTAGGGCACAGGGGTACGGGTAGCGTTAATTTTGTGAACGAGACTCCCAACACAACAACCGTTATCGACCGATTGTCCGCACCCGCGCCGGCTCTCGTCGTCGGCACGCTCGCGTGGGTGATCGCCACCGCCGTTGTCCTTCTCAGTGGCGATCGATGGTCGGGGGCACTGCCCATCTGTTACGCCGGGATCGGCGTCGGATTCCTCGGCTACAGCCTGTTCTGGCTCCAGCGCCGCGCTGCCCGCAGAGGTAGTCGAGGTGCACAACAGGGTGACGGCTTGCTCTGAGAAGAGATCAGGCCGGCTGTCGTTCGCGGCGGCGCTGTCTCAGGCGCGAGGTCCCCAGGATCCACACACCTGCCCAGATGACACCGAACGCCCACCCCGCCAGAACGTCGGTCATCCAATGCGCCGCCAGATAGACACGGGAAAACCCGACAGCGACGGTGTACAGGGCAAGCGCAGCGAGCACGGTGACCCGAACGAGCCGAGGCAACGCCAACCGAACGATCACAGCAGCCACCACCGTTGCAAGAATCGCCGTCATCATCGCGTGCCCGGAGGGGAACGAGTACGAGTCGATCTCGATCAGGCGCTCGGGAACCGGCGGGCGGGTTCGCGTGAAAACACGCTTCAACCCACTCATCACCAGCAGTCCGGTGAGCATGGAGCCCGCCACCAGGAGCGCGTCGATGCGCCGTCCGCGCATCAACAAGGTAATCGTCAGGACCGTCGAGATGATCCAGGCGGCCAACGTTCCGCCGCTGTCGGTGATGACGTCCACCACATCGACCAGCCACTGCGTCCGTTGGTCGACGGCACTCTCGAGCACCCACTGATCGAACGACACAACTTTCCTCCCCCTACTGAACTGCCCACACGCGCATCACATGATGGACACCGTCACCGTCCACCCACCACGGCACGATCACCGTGGCCTCCACTGCGCCGGTCAAGCGGACGGACAGTTCGTGATGAATCACTACCTCGCCGCCTGGCACCTCGCGGCCCAGTGCCGCAAACATCAGGACCGCGTGCGGCTGCGCCGCCCACGAACTTCGCACGCCGGTGCTGGCGACCGAGCCGCTGACAACCGACGATGCCGTCGCGACATCGAGCAAATCCGCCAACGCTTCAGCGGTCTCGAAGCTACCCAGAACAATTCGGTGTGTCGGCAGCGCCGGACCGAGCCACGGACGATCGAGAACCACTGCGTCACCGGGGTCCACGAGCTCACCGGACAGCCCGCGAACGAAGCTCGGCAAGCTCAAATCGTCCAGATCGAGAACCCGCCGCCGGGAAGCATCGGCCAGCAGATGGTGTGTTCGGGCAATGACGGCCGGTGCGGGCATGCGCAATGGATCGGCGAGCCGATCGAGCAGCAGCTGAGCCAGTTCCGGATCGTCGACGGTATCGGACGCCAACACACCACTCAGATGCGCAGCTCCGGGGTGGTCGGCAACATCGAGAAGATCCTCGAACGTGTGATCGTGTGGTGCCCGCAGCAAACCCAGTATCTCGCCGCCTAATTCGGCGTGCGAGCGCAGCCACCACGCCGTGTATCCGCGACGGTCTTCGAGCAGGGCGCGCGTTGCGGGCGACTCCAGCAACAGGGTCAGCGCATCTGCCCATCGGTTCTCGTCGACCAGGTCGAGGTCACGAACCGCCTCGATGTACTCGGGGTCCTCCCCCAACGTGTCCCACCACTGGTCCTCGGAATCGAGGTCGTGATCGGGACCGGACGGCAACTCCTCGCGAAAGACGGTAAATCCCCAGCCGACACCGACGACGCGTAGAGCCTGCTCCCCCACCTGTTCGACGAAGCTCGACTGCACTGTGCCAAAAGGTGAGTCGTCGACCAGAACAGTGGCCAGCGGTGCGCCGGGCAGGAGCAACTGGTCGGCGGAACACAGCTCGCCGTCCGAATCCGGCAACAGCACCTCGCCGATCCAGGACGGCGCGGCACCGGGCGCGACATGGACGGCCAGAGCAAGAACCGTCGACGCCAAATCCGTTGCGACGGAATCATCCTGGTCGGCAGCATCCTCGATCAAGGCTCGCAGTGCCGGGTCGGACAGCAGATCCGTAGCCGTGGCACTCGTTGCACCCAAACGCGACAGGAGGGGGTGCGACGCCTGCGGGTGCACGAGCCGGGTCCAGGGCACCGGCGGCACCGAATCGCCCAGTTCGGTACCGAGAACTACCGTTCGCGGGCCGGTGACAATCCGCCCGTCCGACAGCGGAACTGGCAGCGTACCAAGCTCTTCCACTGCGAGAGCGTCGACGACCAACGGCTCGAGCGCCGCGTACAGCTTGTGCCACCACAACGGCTCCTGATCGAGCCCGCTGAGCAATTCGGCAATGCGCGCCAACCCGATCCGGTGTGTCGACACCGCCGCCAAAGCCCGCTCATGGCGAGGTCCGGACAGCTCGGGAACAACCAATCCCCCGATGACGTCCGTGAGCAGTTCCGCCAAGTCGTCGGTGAGCCCCGGAACAACCGATGCCCGCTGCGGCGCCCGGTCAGGTTCCCCCACAACCGGAAGCCACGTATTTTCCTGCAGTTCCTTCAGAAGCGCTTCCCGCAGAATCGAATCCACTTCGCTACGCGCAAAAGCCGGAACGGGCACGAGCGCTGTGCGCTGATCGGCGGGCAACGCACCGACAAAATCCGCATAGCCTTCTGCCAGCGCGGCAATCGACGCGCCGGGCAGTATCCGTCGCCGATCCGGTTGCATCGCAATGTCTGCGACTACCAGCGCCGGGACGGACAATTCCTCGTCGGATCGCGTCGGTGCCCGCAGTACGTCTTCGGTGATCGGTGTGACCACTCCGTTTGTCACCGGAACAATCCAGCGGGCTCTGGCGCCCTGATACTGCCACCACACCGACTCGCCGATCGAGATTTCGGTCAGCCCGGATTCCAGTAGACGTTCGGTTCGCTCAAAGCTTTTGTTGCCCAGCCGAATAGAACTCAGTCCAGGTAGTTCGAGCAGCAGATCCACGGCTTCACGTGCCATCCGCGACAGGAGCGCGGCGCCGTCGATATCGTCGCGGAGCGTGAGCACCACCTCGGAATCGGCGCCGCCGCCCGGCGGCACTTCCGACGGCCACACCAGGCGAAGGACCGGCACTCCCGAATCGGGAACCTTCAGGCCGGCCTTCTCGATCTCGGCACGAGTTTCCTTGGCGGAGAACCGAATCGAACCCGTCGTCGACCGCAGTTCGAGCTCGTCACTGACCGAACGGACGGCGGAGAAACCCACGCCGTAGCGCCCGACAACTCCGTCCGCGGAATCGATCTTGCCTGAAGCGCGAAGAGCGGTCAGGGCATGAACACCGTCCTCGTCGAGCGGCCTGCCGGTATTGGCGACGGTCAGCACCGAACCGTCGAGATCAACCCACAAAGAACCGGGCACACCGGCCCGCAGCGCGGCGTCGGCAGCGTTCTGCGCCAGTTCTGTGAGCAACCTGTCGCGGTAACCCGCTGCAGCCAAATCCGATTCGGAGGCGGCGTCCTCGCGCAGACGTGTCGGCGATTCCGCCCACGCGCGCAGCGTGGCTTCGCGGAGCGCGCCGGTCCCGAACGGATCCCCTACTCGGTGGATACCGAGTCCGAATCTTCAGTGCCCACGCCGGGCGCTACCGAGGTGGTCGACATCTCGACGGCTCCGTCGTCGTAGGCGTCGAACGCCGGAGAACCCGCGCCGAGCGGAAGGCTGGTGTCGGAATGCGCGCCACAGCCGTAACTCGCGTGCACGACCCGGCCGTCAGCGGACAGTTCGTTGCCGCACACGCCGAAAGCTGCGTGCAACGAACCGGCCAGCGGAAGATAGAAACCGCACAGCCCACAGGTCGACGGCGCGGCCTTCGCCATGTCGGAGTCGGGTCCGAACTCTCCCTCGAACCATCGCGTAGCCGCGTCGAGCCGGCCCTCGAGGCTCATGACCTTCTTGCGTCCTAAACCCAGTTCCAAGGCGACGTCGTCGACCTCCGGGTCGCCGTTGGCAACGTAGCCGGGAACCAGACGCGGATCCTGCGCCGGCGGAGCCAGCAGGTCGCCTGGCGACAGGTCTCCGGGACGAATCCGCTGATCCCATGGAAGCCACTCGGGCGCAACCAGCGCGTCCGGGCCGGGCAGCAACGCCAGCTCACTGATCGTGGCCCGGGTATCTTCTGGACCTGCGGCGACAACGACTGCCCACTGCCAACCGCGGTAGCCGGGAAGGTCTGCTGCAAAACGATGGGTAGCGGCGAATTCATCCTCCGACGTGACGCCGAGGTATGCACCGACTCCGCCTTCGCGCAGCTCGACTACCGCTGCTCGGGCAAGATCGACGGCATCGGCCAGTACGGGGCGCGGCACTGCACGCTCAGGAGAAGTAGCAACACTCACTCCTCCAGTTTGCCGCACCACCACAAGTACGCAACGCACAGGGCTGCGATGCTGGACGGATGAGTAGGTCACGCGCCGGTTTCGTCAGCATCGCCTCGACGCTCACAGTGATCGTGTTGGGCGTTGCCGGGTGCTCGACAACGGATGAGGGAACAGCCGATCCGAGTGCCGACAACTCCCCGCGGCAGCTCTCCGTCGAGGTGATCGAGGTCTACGACCACGACGGCGGGGCTTTCACCCAGGGGCTCGAGATCGACGGCGATCGCTTGTACGAAAGCACCGGGCGTGTCGGCGAATCCTGGGTGCGCTCGACGCAGTTCGACGGCGTCCCGGTCTCCGGACCCGAGATAGCCCGCGCCGAGTTGGCACCTCCACTGTTCGGTGAGGGCATCACCGTCATCGATGACGTGCTGTGGCAACTGACGTGGAAGAACGGCGTCGCGATTGCCCGCGACAAAGACACGCTCACCGAGCAAGGCCGGTTTCCGCTCACCACCGAGGGCTGGGGAATCTGTGCACTCGAGAATCGCTTGGTCACCAGCGACGGCACGTCGACGCTGATGTTCCGCGATCCGGACACCTTTGCAGTCACCGATTCGGTGGAAGTCACTCGCGGCGGCCAACCAGTCGGAGATCTGAACGAACTGGAATGCGCCGACGACGGAACCATCTACGCCAACGTCTGGCAGACCGACACCATCGTGGCGGTCGACCCAGCCGACGGGCACGTGAGCAGCGTGATCGATGCGTCGCTGCTGCGCAGCCGACTCGATACCGACGGGGCTGCCAACTCGGTCGACGTCCTCAACGGAATCGCCCAGATACCCGGAACGGACCGATTTCTCCTCACCGGAAAATACTGGCCGCAGATCTTCGAAGTCCGATTTGTGGAGTGATTTGGAAATGTCGCCTCGACACGTCAGGGGTGCGCGTGGTCGCAGATCGCGGACTAGGACAGAATTGAGTGGTGACCGGACCGCGCGAGCCCTACGACCCCGATACTCGGCGAATTCCCGACGAATCCGCAGGGCAGACTTTGCATCCCGGTTACGACAATTACCCACCGGCAGCGCGGCCGTCAGCGCGTCGTGCGCCGCTGCCGCCGCTTCATCCGATCCCCGGATCCCGTGACGACACCGGCGATGCCGGTCAGAACGCCGATGGCGGCCATCACGCTGATGCGAGGAACTCGGGCTCGAAAAGCAGTTCCGACGCGCCCAAAGCCCCGCCGATGCCCCGCAAGCTCACGGTTACGCGAGTCGCCGCGATGCGCAGTCGCGAACTGACGAACAAGGGCATCGCGACGTTCCAGCGCGCGGCTAAAGCCGATGGCGCGGACAAATCCGGTCTCACCGCGTTGACCTACGCGGTGATGACCAACAACGCGACCGACGCGGCTCTTGCGGTTGCCTTGGCCAATACCCTGTTCTTTTCAGCTGCCACGGGCGAGGACAAAACGAAGGTCGCGCTGTATCTCCTGATCACCATCGCTCCGTTTGCGGTCATCGCTCCGCTCATCGGACCGATGCTCGACCGGTTGCAACGTGGCCGCCGAATCGCGCTGGCCGCGTCGTTCGGACTTCGAACCGTGCTGGCGCTGATCCTGGTGTTCAACTTCGACAGTTGGATTCTGTATCCGGCGGCGCTCGGCATGATGGTGCTCAGTAAATCGTTCTCGGTACTCAAGAGCGCGGTGACTCCACGTGTGCTTCCACCGGAAATAGACCTGGTCAGGGTCAATTCTCGGCTCACCGTCTTCGGGTTGATCGGTGGAACCATCGGTGCCGGCGCTGTGGCCGGCGCACTTGCACTCGCTTTCAAATCGCCGGGTGCCCTCTGGTTCGCGGTGGTGGTGACTGTGTTCGGCGCGTACCTGAGCATGCGTATCCCGTCGTGGGTCGAGGTGACCGAAGGCGAGGTTCCCGCCACCATCACCTATCACCCGGACGAGAAACACGCGGCGGGTGGCGGGCGCGCTCCCGGAATCAAGAGTGCAAAGGTCCGTCAGCCGCTCGGACGCGCGGTCATCATCGGTTTGTGGGGCAACGGCACCATTCGCGTTCTCACCGGCTTCCTCACGCTGTACATAGCGTTTGTCGCCAAATCCAAAACGGACCACGAGCCGTTGCAGCAGGCGATGATGCTCGGACTGGTGGGCGCCGCGGCCGGGTTGGGCAACTTCGGCGGCAATGCTGCAGGCGCGCGACTCAAACTGGGGCGACCGGCTCTCGTCGTCCTTCGCTGTACAGCATCGGTGTGGATCATCGCGGTGATCGCGGCCCTGACCGACAACTTGATGACGGCTGCGCTGGCCACGCTGATCGCGTCCGCGGCGAGCGCCTTGGCCAAGGTCTCCCTGGACGCGTCGTTGCAGCACGACTTACCGGAGGAATCGATCGCGTCCGGTTTCGGTAGATCCGAAACCGTCCTCCAGCTCAGTTGGGTCCTGGGCGGGGCGTTGGGCGTTCTGCTGCCTACTGAATACTGGATCGGGTTCACTGTTGTCTCGGTGTTCTTGACGATCGGTCTCCTGCAGACGTTCCTGAGTTACCGGGGCAGCTCACTTCTGCCCGGGCTCGGTGGCAAGCGGCCTGATCTGGCCGAGCAAGAAGTGACCGAAGTGATCTACACCGGCAAATCCGATCGAGGACAAGGAAGTACTCCGCAGTGATCATGCGCGCAAGAACAAAGAAGATCGTGGCAGCGGTCAGTGTCCTGATGGTGGTGGCGCTGGTTGCCTACGTCTCGGTTCTGGTCGTGATCATCAAGAACATCAACGACGAGCCCGAAGGGCTCCCGCAGATCACCGCGTACGCACACGGTCGCACCATCGAGACTCAGCCTGCCGGGTTCTGCACGATCGACCTCTCACAGTGCGCGCAGATCGGTGACGTGTACGAGCTGGACGTGCCAGAGGGGTACCCGTTGCAGTTGTCGTTGTCGAAGGACGTCTCGGACGCCGAGTGGGCAATGCTGGCAGTCTACGAAGACGCTGACGGCAATCAGACCGGCGAACCTCGCTTCTTCGGCGCCGGCGAATCGATGGCAGTCACCGTCGAAGCCGAACCGCAGAAGCAACTCGTGGGCGTCGAGATCCACCTTGCTGTCGGTGAAGGCAGCGAGCAGGGGCTACTGATCTGGTCGATCAAGACAGCCTGACCACTGACAGAAAAAAATGCCCTGCACGTCTCATCGGAGTGCAGGGCATTTTCTTTCTCGAACGGTCAGCTGTCGAGCTCGCGTGCCACGGCGCGGACAACCTCGGAGATCCGCTGCGCGGTCTTCCGGTCGGGGTACTTGCCGTTGCGCAGGTCAGGCTGAACCTTGGCCTCGAGCAGCGTGATCATGTCTTCGACCATGCCGTGCAGTTCGTCCGGTGTGTGCTTGCGTACAACCGGCTCACGTCGCTGCGCAGATGCGCCGCGCAGTGACGGGGCAGGCTCGAGCACCTTCAGGCTCAGTGCCTGCGGACCGCGTCGGCCGGCAGCCATGCCGAATTCGACTTTCTGACCTGCTTTCAGGCCCTCGACACCTTCGGGAAGGGCAGACGCACGTACGTAGACGTCCTCCCCTTCCTCCTGCGACAGAAAGCCGAAACCCTTTTCGACGTCGTACCACTTCACCTTGCCGGTAGGCACCGCGTTCACCCGCTCATCACTCGTCTGGGACGTGCGTCCCACTACTTTCGGAAGGCTCGCGTACGAGCCTCAATGGTCCTGCTCACATCACTTCGGACGAAGAAAATGCCTTCGGTCGAAGAATGCAAAAGAACGCGCCCCGAGCTTGCTTGACGGGACGCGCAGTCGGTTCACAGTCTACCTGTGACGAACCGGTCTCGGCACACGCATTTGCTGGGCACTACCCTTGTAGGTGTGGACACTCAACCGAACCCGAGCACTTCCGACACCCGAAACGGCTTGTTTCGAGTCGCGATGGGGTTGTTTTTCATCGGACTCCTCGCGCTCGTCGCCATCTTCGCGATCAATATCTTCAGCGACACGCCGCCAGGATTGGCGCTGTACCTGATCTCCCTGGCGTGTCCGGTCGGTTTTCTCCTGGCCATCGTCTACACCTTGAGGGCGGGTCGTCGCGCCCGCTGATCTCCCATCACCCCCACCGAAAGGTCACCGACCATGAGACTTCTCCTGAACGTAATCTGGCTGGTCTTCGGTGGATTCTGGTTGGCCTTGGGTTACTTCGCGGCAGGCATCATCTGCTGCATTCTGATCATCACGATCCCCTTCGGTATCGCCGCCTTCCGAATCGGTATCTATGCCCTCTGGCCGTTCGGTAAGACCGTCGTCGACAAGCCGACGGCCGGCGTCGGTTCGATGATCGGCAACGTCATCTGGGTGATCATCGCCGGTATCTGGCTGGCGATCGGGCACATTGTCACGGCGGTGGCGATGGCCATCACGATCATCGGAATCCCCTTGGCCGTCGCGAACCTGAAGATGATTCCGATCTCACTGATGCCTTTGGGCAAGGAGATCGTCGACGTCAACCGCGTGAACTACGCCTAGCTTCCAATTCCCCCGCCGATAACGGTGTGACCTTCATCACATTACAGGTGGATAACGGAATAGCCACAAGAGAACCTTCACTGCGGAATCCTTCACTACCTGGGAAGAGTCAGCTGCGCTTTGGCTGCCGGTTTGTATCCCATTCGGCGCGCCGCGTTATCAAATGGTGACATGAGCGGTGAGAGCCGTTACCGTGAATTCCGGCCGGGAAACTCCGGCCACCTCCGGCCCGCCGCGCCAAACCTTGTCCCGCGGGTACCGGAACTTCCCACTTTCGAGCATTCCAGGGACAAGGACGGGGGACCCACAGTCCTCTGTGAGAGCAGAAATGTTCTCCACCTGACACCGGTTCGACAAGCAACACATTCGAACCTTGGGGTGAAGCCAGACCCTTTCCAGCCAGGAAAGGCGAGGCCGGGCAACCTCTCAGCCCGAACCCGACAGCTGACCTCGCAGGCGCGTGTGGAGAGGAATTCACGATCATGAGCGGACGCCATCGCAAGCCCACCACCGCAGGCCGCACTGTTGCCAAGGTCGCCGTCACCGGCGCCATCATGGGTGTAGCAGGACTCGCAGCCACAGGTACCGCCAGCGCTGCCCCCGATTCCGACTGGGATCGCCTCGCACAGTGCGAAGCGGGCGGCAACTGGGCCATCAACACCGGCAACGGCTACCAGGGCGGATTGCAGTTCTCCCCCAGCACCTGGAACGCACACGGCGGCGGCGAGTACGCAGCCACCGCGAACAACGCGACTCGCGAGCAGCAGATCGTTGTTGCCGAGCGCGTACTGGCCAACCAGGGATGGGGCGCTTGGCCGTCCTGCTCCTCGAGCCTCGGCCTGAGCAGCGGTGCAACGCAGCGTTCCGCTCCGGCCACCACACCGGCCGCACCCGCCGCACCGGCACAGCAGGTCGCTCAGACCGTCGCACACCCGGTCGCCGACGCCATCGATCAGGCCATCGCATTTGCCGAGGCCAACGGCATCGTCGTCGATCCCCAGATCCTCGCAGCAGCAGACACCGCGAAGTCCTTCCTCAAGTAGGACTGCGAACTGCGCGTTCCGCTCGAACGCCCCCAGCTACGAAGAAGGCCCGCACCGATTCGGTGCGGGCCTTCTTCGTAGTGGTTTAGCGGTTGATGACGGTGTACGGGTGGATGTACGGAAGTGACTCCACCGGTAACGGGAAGGTGGTGTCCTCGCCGAACGGTGAAAGTCCACCGGAGCGGGTCGATGACAATTCGGTCACTGCGTGATCTCCGTCTGCAGTTTCCGGCCATCCTGGATCTACATAGTGCTGCTTCGAATTGTTGGCCACGAAGCCATTTTGACAGGACTCCGTTACGCCGTACATACCAGGTCTCTAATCTGATACCTGATGACCGAAATACGTGGCACCCAGGCGGGCACTTCCGGCGCCGACAGTTTGACCGAATGGCTGTCGGCGCGCACTGACGCCGAGTTGACGGAACTGCTGCGTCTGCGGCCGGATCTGGCAGTGCCACCGCCGAGCACGATGGTGGTGCTCGGCGGGCGCGCGCAGCAACGCGCGTCGGTCAGTCGAGCAGCCGACGAGCTGGACACACTGGACTTCGGACTTCTCGAACTCCTGGCGCTCGCCGGAGCCGAGGAAACCCCCATGACGCGCGCGGAGTTGAACGACGCGCTCGCTGCACGCGCCCTCACGGGCAAGGGCAAGGTCACCAAGAAGGCAGTCGACTCGTCGCTTGCGAAGATGCGGGCGTACGCGCTCATCTGGGGCACGGATCCGATCAGCATCATTCCAGCTGCCATCGACACCATTCCGTGGCGACTGGGCCGCGCTCTCGAACCCGCCGAGTCCATGTCGGAAGCGGAGATCACCGCGGCGCTCAATTCGCTCGGCGAACGCGAACGTGGTCTGCTCGAGACCCTGGCCAACTCGAGCCCCATCGGCCGAACCCGCGACGCGGCTCCTGAAACGCCCGCAGATCGTCCTGTGCAGAAACTCCTGGCGGCCGGTCTACTCCGGTGGCTGGACGAGCAGACCGTGGAGTTGCCGGCGACGGTACGACAGGTCATTCGCGGCGAACCGGTCTTCGATCCGACAACACTCACCGCGCCGGTGATCACCGGCGACAAACTCAAACCTGCCGACGTGAATGCGGCAGCTGCGGGTGAAGCCCTCGAGTTGGTTCGCCAGAGCGAAAACGTGATTGCCGTTCTGGGGGCCGCACCGGCCCCGGCACTGCGAGCCGGTGGACTCGGTGTGCGTGAACTGCGGCGTATCGCGAAGGCCGCGGATCTCGACGAGAACCGGCTCAATCTTGTGGTCGAACTCCTCGCCGCCGCCGGGCTGATTGCCAGTGGCACCCCGGACCCCGCGCCTGCGTCCGACACGGCGGACGACTACTGGACTCCGACGATGACGGTCGACGGTTGGCTCAATTCGACGACGGCCCGGAAGTGGGAGGTCTTGGCGTCGGCGTGGATCGATGTCCCCCGAGTCCCCTGGATGATCGGGATGCGCGATCCGTCCGACAAGCCGATCGCTGCGCTGGCGGAGGAAGGGCGTGCGCCGTCTGCACCGCGAGACCGGGCGTCGATTCTCGGACTCTTGGCCGAACTCGACAGTGGACAGAGCGCCTCGCCTGCCGAGGTCAGCCGTCTACTCGCGTGGCGTCATCCCCGGCGGAGCGGGCGGCTACGGACGTTTGCAGTCGAGAACACACTGGCGGAGGCGTCGGCTCTCGGGTTGGTCGCGCGGGGCGCGCTGAGTTCACCGGGCCGGGCGATGCTGCACGGCGGCGACGCCGAAGCCGAAATGGCGGCGGCGCTGCCGAAACCGATCGACTACATCCTGGTGCAGGCCGACTTGACGTTGGTCGCTCCCGGTCCGCTGGTACCGGACCTGCTCGAGCAGGTGACCTTGGTGGCCGATATCGAATCGGCCGGTGCGGCGTCCATGTACCGCATCAGTGAGAACAGTATCCGCCGGGCGCTCGACGCCGGGTTGACTGCGACGGAACTACAGACCATGTTCAGTTCGAAGTCCAAAACTCCGGTACCGCAATCACTTTCGTATCTCATCGACGATGTCGCTCGCAGGCACGGCCGGTTGCGGGCGGGCGTGGCGGCGTCATTCATCCGATGTGAGGACGCCTCTCTCCTGGCCGAGGTTCTTGCCTCCCCCGTCGCGGAGCCATTGGCTTTGCGTGCCCTCGCTCCCACAGTGGCCGTGTCCCAGGCACCGCTGCGGGAAGTTCTGGCCGAACTTCGCGCGGCCGGCTTTGCGCCGGCGGGCGAGGATTCGTCAGGAGCCCTCGTCGATCTGCGTCCACGCGGTGCTCGAATCCCGAATCGTCGCTTGCGCCATGCCACTCGAACGCCGTCGAGTCCGTCGCCCGAACAGCTCGAAGCACTGGTGCGCACGATGCGAGCAGGCGACCGTGCTGCAACACCCGGCCGAGGCGGGGTTCGCGCGGACGGATCGCGGGAAAGCAATGCCGCCGCCATCGCACTGCTGTCGTCGGCAGCGCGTGAGGGAAAGAGCGTCAACATCGGCTACGTCGACGCTCAGGGGGTGGCCACGCATCGCATCGTCGACCCCGTCAGCGTGGGCGGTGGACAGTTGGACGCATTCGATCCGGCGAGCGGCGCCGTGCGCCGGTTCACCCTGCATCGCATTACCTCCGTCAGCCCTGTCGACTCCGGAAAAAAGTGATCGGAAAAAGCAAACTGGCTTTTTTCTGTAAATGAAGTATGGTCGAGGTCAGTTTGTGATTGCCACTTCGAAAAATGAGGAGCGACAATGGCTGACAAGGCGCCGGGTAAGAATATGAAGAAACCCGCTCAGTCGATCAAGGAACGCCGCGCAGAAAAGCGCGAAAAAGCAGCGGATTCTTCGGAATTGATCCGCAAGAGAAAGCGGAGCTGACGGAAAATACTTTCGTATTTCTCGCGAGAAGTATTCATCATGCAGTCCGAGACCGACGTACTCGACTACCTTCACGAGACGTTTGACCAGTTCAGATCCAGTAGCCGAGGCACAGATCCCCGGTCCCGCGGATACGTTGCCGGGATGACACTGGCCACGGTCTACGTCCTCGACGAACACGCTCGTCGACCCGGAATTTTGTTATCGGGTCGTTCGTAGACAAAGGACCCACCGTGAAAAGAACAATCCATGCTCTCGATCGCATACAAACTCGACTCGAATCCGAACTTGATTCAACTCCCGGGGACAGCGAAAAGAATATCGGTTATCGCTCCGGAATTTCGGAAGCGATAACCCACGTGATGGAAATGCGAAAGTCGGCAGTGGCGCAGAAATAAACAGTTTCCACGTCTCCGAAATACGGGGGTCAGGAATAGCCGTCAAACGTGCCACGTTGACGTAGGGGTGCCCAACTCTGGGCACCCCTGTTTGCGTTGTGTATTGCCCGTCACTTGGCGTATGCGCTCCGATACCAGGACAATGGCAGGGTTGGCGTCAGCCGACAACGCGGCGCAACGCTCTGTGGCTGCCTCGTTTGTTTCACTAGGAGGATTCCGTGACCGACGGACCGTTGATCGTCCAATCCGACAAGACGCTGCTGTTGGAGGTCGACCACGAGCGCGCCGGCGAGGCCAGGCAGGCAATCGCCCCCTTCGCCGAGCTCGAACGGGCCCCGGAGCACGTCCACACCTATCGCATCACTCCCCTGGCCCTGTGGAATGCGCGCGCAGCCGGGCATGACGCCGAGCAGGTTGTCGACGCCTTGGTCTCGTTCTCACGGTTCGCCGTGCCGCAGCCTCTCCTGGTCGACATCGTCGACACGATGGCCAGGTACGGACGCTTGCAGTTGGTCAAGAGCCCCGTACACGGCCTCATCCTGGTCAGCCTCGACCGGGCAGTCCTCACCGAGGTGATGCGACACAAGAAGATCTCGCCGATGCTCGGTGAGAAGGTCGACGACGACACCGTGATCGTGCATCCGAGTGAGCGCGGCCGCCTCAAGCAGATGCTGCTCAAAGTGGGCTGGCCGGCCGAGGACCTCGCCGGTTACGTGGACGGCGAAGCGCACCCCATCGATCTCGCCTTCGAGGAAGGTCACTGGGAACTGCGCGACTACCAGCAGATGGCGGCGGACTCGTTCTGGGCCGGCGGCTCAGGCGTCGTCGTACTGCCTTGTGGCGCCGGTAAGACAATGGTGGGCGCGGCAGCGATGGCAAAGGCCAAGGCCACCACACTCATTCTGGTCACCAACACCGTTGCCGGGCGGCAGTGGAAGCGTGAGCTCATCGCGCGCACGTCGTTGACCGAGGAAGAAATCGGCGAATACTCCGGTGAGCGCAAAGAGATTCGGCCCGTCACGATCGCGACGTACCAGGTGATCACGCGTCGTACGAAGGGTGAATACAAGCACCTCGAACTTTTCGACTCCCGCGACTGGGGACTGGTGATCTACGACGAGGTACACCTGCTCCCCGCGCCGGTCTTCCGGATGACTGCCGATCTGCAGTCACGCCGTCGTCTCGGCCTGACCGCGACGTTGGTTCGTGAGGACGGCCGCGAGGGTGACGTCTTCTCGTTGATCGGCCCCAAGCGTTACGACGCTCCGTGGAAGGACATCGAAGCGCAGGGTTGGATCGCGCCGGCCGATTGTGTCGAGGTACGAGTGACGATGACGGACGCCGAACGCATGTCGTATGCCGTCGCCGAGCCGGAGGAGCGCTACAAACTGTGTTCGACGGCGCACACCAAAATTGCTGTCGTGAAGTCGATTCTGGCCAAGCACCCGGATTCCCCGACTTTGGTGATCGGTGCGTATCTCGATCAGCTCGACGAACTCGGCGAGGCCCTGAACGCGCCGGTGATCAAGGGATCCACCAAGAACAAGGAACGCGAGATCCTGTTCGATCAGTTCCGTAACGGCGAGATCCAGACGCTGGTGGTGAGCAAGGTCGCAAACTTCTCGATCGACCTTCCGGAGGCGTCGGTCGCCGTGCAGGTTTCGGGAACGTTCGGGTCGAGGCAGGAAGAAGCTCAGCGACTCGGGCGACTGCTGCGACCCAAGCACGACGGCGGTCAGGCGCACTTCTACTCCGTGGTTTCCCGTGACACTCTCGATGCGGAGTATGCGGCGCACCGTCAACGGTTCCTCGCGGAACAGGGCTACGCCTACCGGATCACCGATGCGGACGACCTGTTGGGTCCAGCCATCGGCTGAACACATTTCTGTAACGAGTTTCACTAAATAGCTGGACGGACGTCCATCTCGCGGTAGCGTGCTCCCTGTCACACTTGTGCCTATCGGGGAGTCGCGCATGCTGCGCTCGGTTACACGTTCACGCGGTCGTCTGGGCGGAGTTATTGCGCTTCTGACGGCTTCGCTGCTGGCAGCAGTCGGAGTGGTCGCCACCACCGGCGTCAGTTCTGCGACTCCGGTAGCGGCCGGTACGACGGTCTTTCAGCTCGCGAACGGCTGCTACGCGCTACAGAGTGCCGGCGGCGCGTTCGTCAGCCGGGACGGCAGCGGATACCGCAGCGCCGGAACCACCGTCGACGACGCCGAATCGTTCAGGCTCCATGCAGCTCAACTCGGCCGGTTCATGTTCTACGGCACCGACGGATCGATGCTCGCCCATGACGACGCCAACGCCGTCATGGCGACAGCGACCGCAACCCCGGCGACGGACTGGACCGTGATGTCGAGCGGCGACACATTCGTTCTCACGGCCACCACGAACGGTCGAGCGTTGGTCAGCCAAAATTCCACGCTGTCGCTGGCCGACCCCGGTGCCGCGCCGGACGCCGCGTCGTTTGCCCTGATCCCCCGCACCGGATGTGCAGATTTCCCGGAAGCCGAGGTGAACGCCACGGGCGCGCCGACGGAGATCGGCCCGGGCGGCGAGGTCACCGGCTTCATCGACACGCACGTACACATGAATGCGTCCGAGTTCATGGGCGGAAATCTGCACTGCGGGAAGCCTTTTGATCCGCGAGGTGTGACTGCTGCGCTGGTCGACTGCCCGGACCATCAACCCAACGGCATGCCGGCGCTCCTCGAGAATGTTCTCTCCTTCGGCGATCCCTTTTCAACCCACGACACTGCGGGATGGCCTACTTTCCCCGATTGGCCGGCTCATGATTCCCTGACTCACGAGCAGACCTACTACACGTGGGTGGAACGTGCGTGGCGCGGCGGTTTGCGTATCTTCACCAACCTTCTTGTTGCCAATCGTGTTCTGTGCGAGCTGTATCCGAGCAAACGCAATCCGTGCAACGAAATGGAGACGATCCGGATCCAGGCCGAGCAGACCCGTGAGATCCAGGATTACGTCGACGCACAGTACGGGGGCCCTGGCCGTGGCTGGTTCCGGATCGTCAGCTCCCCGGCCGAAGCCAGGCAGGTAGCGGCTGACGGAAAACTGGCCGTCACGCTCGGTATCGAGGTGTCTGAACCCTTCGGATGCACTCTCCGAAACAACGTCCCGCAGTGCACTACCGAAGACATCGACCGCGGTCTGGACGAACTCTACGATCTGGGTGTCCGGCAGATGATCGTGACCCACAAATTCGACAATGCCCTGGGCGGAACGCGTTTCGACGGTGGCATCACCGGGGTGGCCGTCGACATCGGCAACTACCTGGGCACTGGGGAGTTCTGGCAGTCCGAGCCGTGCACCGGCGTCGCCGAGGACAACGTGCTGCCCACCAAGATCGACGGCGCCCAAAATCTACTCGCAGTACTTCCACCCGGAGTGACGCTTCCGGTGTACCCGGCCGGCGCGCAATGTAATTCACGCGGGCTGAGTGCTCTCGGCGAACACACCATCCGCGGGTTGATGGATCGCGGCATGATCATCGACATCGACCACATGAGCGTCAAGACAGCGGAATCGACACTCGATATTCTCGAATCCGCCCACTACTCCGGTGTTGTGTCGAGCCACAGTTGGAGCGACCCCAGCCTCTACCGGCGGATCTACGCCCTCGGTGGTTTTGTCGCGCTGTACGCAGGCAAACTCGATTCTTCCGACGGCAAGCACGGCGAGACCGGTTTCATCGACCAGTGGCGCGAAGCCCGGGAGATGCGAAGCGAAAACTACTACTTCGGATTCGGCTACGGCGCAGACACCAACGGGTTCGGCCCGCAGGCAGCTCCGCGCAGTGATGCCGACGTCAATCCATTGCAGTACCCGTACACCGCCTTCGACGGCACCGTCATGGACAAGCAGCGCGCCGGCGATCGTGTCTTCGACGTCAACGTCGACGGTGTCGCGCAGTACGGATTGATCCCCGACTGGATTGCGGACATGCGTATTGCAGCAGGACCGGACGGCGATCAGATTATCGACGATATGAGCCGCGGCGCCGAGGCCTACCTGCAGATGTGGGAGCGCGCGCGGAAGTAGTTACCCTGGTGGAGTGGCTCCTGGAGTTTTCAGGGGCCCTCGACCGAGTACGCCCGCCCGCCACCTGCGAAGGAACACATCAGTGGCTGATTTCCAGTTCACCGTCGACAAGGCTCACGCAAAGTCCGTCAACGACACGTTGGCAGATGTTCGTCGTCTGCAGGTTTCTGCCGTGATCTTCGCACTCATACTCGCCGGGCTCACCGCGTGGCTCATCAGCATGGGCGCGGTGTGGTCCATCATCGTCGGCGCTGTTCTCGCCGTTGGTGCGATCAGCTCACTGGGCGTTGCCGTGTGGGCCCCACGCAAGGTGGGAAGCATCGAAAAGTTGTACAGCGACAACCCGTTGGTACCCGCGATCGTCTCCGAGATTCACCCCCGCGCCGCGACACTGACCGCGCTGATCGACATCGCGAAGCCGTCCGCACAAGGACCCCGATACGCACTGGTCAGCCGAAACGTCCGACTCAACCCGCATTGGAAGGTCGGCGATCGTGTTCCGTCGGTGGCCCTGCGGTCGGACCGCTCCACGCGAAGCAAGGACCATGACTGGCAGATGGTCAATCCGATGCCCATCGAATGGGGCACCAAGGACGCCCGAGTCCTTGCCCGCGCCAGCGCCGCGATCAGTGCAAGTGAGTGGAACTTCCTTCAGAGTCGCCTCGCTGATTCGAAGGAAGTTCGCACCCACCCGGAACGTCGCGTCATGATCGAGCCCGCTGACCTGCCCGACAACCTGCGCTAGCGCAACGCCGGCAACACCTCACGTTCGAACAACTCGATGCCCGAGGTGTCGTACGCCGCTTCGGGGAAGTAGAAAATCCCGTATTCGAGTCCCTGTGCCTTGAGTGCGGACAGGTTCTCGATGATCTGTTCCGGTGTTCCGACGGCGGGCATACCGCGGAACGCATCCAGCGCCGCTTCGGCAGCAGCTTCACCTACCAACGGTGTCAACCGGTCCTTCACCACCCGAAGCCGCTCGGCCACTTCGGCTTCCGTCGATCCGATGGCAACGTTGTAGTTGGCCGAGCGAACGATGGCGTCGAAGTCGGTACCCACGGTGTCGCAGTGCTTCTTCAAGATCTCGGACTTGCGCCCGAATCCTTCGGGTGTGCCGTCGAAGTTGGTGTACTGCGCGTATTTTGCCGCGATCTTCAGGGTCACCTTTTCGCCACCGCCCGCGATCCACAACGGGATTCCCTTGTCCTGAAGTGGAAGTGGCCGACAGATCGCGCCGTCAACCTGGTAGTACTTGCCGTCCAGCGTCGCGCTGCCCTTCGACCACGACTGCCGCATGATCTGGATTCCCTCGTCGAGACGGCCGAGTCGCTCACCGGCAGAGGGGAAACCGTAACCGTACGCGCGCCACTCCTGCTCGTACCAACCCGCGCCGATACCCATTTCGACGCGACCGCCACTGATCAGATCGGTGGTGGCGGCAATTTTTGCAAGGTATGCGGGGTTGCGGTAGCTGATGGCGGTACACATCTGTCCCAGCCGGATACTCGATGTCGACGCCGCAAGCGCCGACATGAGGGTCCACGCCTCGTGCGTTGCTTCCTCGGTCGGAGCGGGAACCGTATGAAAATGGTCGTACACCCACGCCGACTCCCACGGCCCCGCTTCAGCGCGCAATGTGAAGTCACGCATCACCTCCCACTGCTGTGCAGGGTCGATGCCAACCAGGTCCAGGCGCCAGCCTTGAGGAACAAACAGTCCGAATCGCATGCCGCGAGCCTACCCAGACCGTCCGCGTTCCGCCTCCGCCGCCACGAACGGCGAGTAGCGCGGAATATATCGGTGCATCACCGCCGCGCCGGCAAAGGACGTCGCTCCCAAGGCTGCAAAGGCCCAACCGAGGGGAACTGCGGCGGCAAGCACACCGATCGCAAGGGGTCCGCCGAACATCCCCGCATCATGGGTCAGGCGCCAGGCTGCAAGAAACTCGGCTCGCTCGGCCGGTGGAGCGATATCCGCACCGAGAGTCATGATCACCCCGTTGCCCAACCCGTTGCCGATGCCCATGACAACGGCCACCGCGGTCAATCCCAGTGCTCCGGTCGACAACGGCAGCAGCAGGTACGACACTCCGATCACAGTGAGCGACGGGACCGCCACCAGTCTTCGGCCGTAGCGGTCCATGATGTGCCCGGCCGGGTACGAACACAAGAGATCCACTGCCGCACCGACACCGAAGATCACGCTGACCTGGGCAGCGTCCAACCCGAGATGCAGAGCCCACAGTGGAAGCACCGCTTCCCTCGACGCCCGAGCGGCGCCCATCAGGAGAGATCCGATTCCGAGTGTCGACAACGGTGCACGATGCCGTCCCAGAATGTCGGTCAGCGTGACAAGTCGATGCTCCTCACGATTCTCGCCTCCGGTACGTGGTGGATCGGGAACGCGCGCCATCAGAGCACCGGCGAGTACAACTCCGACCAACTGCACCAGGAATCCGCCGCGGGTGCCCATCATCACAATCACCCCGGCGCCGATCAGTGGTCCGAGAAAGAATCCCAATCGCCACATCGCCGCGAAGGACGACATGGCCCGGGCCCTCAGGTGTAGCGGAACCGTCTCGGCGAGGTAGCTCTGCCGAGCCAGGCCCCACACCGCATTTGCCAATCCTGTCAGCAAGGCTCCGATTCCCAGTACCCCGGGAGTCGCGGCGAACAGGCAGATCACCACTCCGGTTGCACCGAGGGCACTTCCACCAATGATGGACCGACGTTCACCGAAGCGCGAGACGATTCGACCGGCCGGTAAATCACCGAGAACAGCGCCCAATCCGCCGAGTGCAACGATCAGTCCCGCAACGGTGATCGACGCCCCGAGGTCCCTGGCCGTCACAGCCATGATCGGTGCCGCCGCGCCCTGACCGATACCGAAAATCGCAGCCGGGACAAAAACCGTTGTGACCAAGGGCTTGAGCGCGCCTACTCCCGGCTGCGCTCGGGGAACAGTTTCCGTCACGCGCTCACTTCTGCCACCACGGCCGGGGAGCGCTTACCGACCGACTCCGCGAGGCCGTAGTGTCCACGCAACGTGGATTCGGTGTATTCCGTACGGAAAAGACCGCGGGACTGCAGAATCGGCACAACCTGATCGACAAAAATCTCGAGTCCACCCGGCAGGTACGGCGGCATGATGTTGAAGCCGTCGGCCGCCCCCTTCTCGAACCATTCGGTCAGCTCGTCGGCAACCTGCTCCGCTGTTCCGGCAAAGGTACGGTGTCCACGTCCACCGCCCAGTTTTCCGATCAACTCACGGACAGTGAGCTTTTCGGTCTCTGCCAAGTCCTTGACCAGTTGGTATCGACTTTTGTTGCCTTGAATGTGATCGAGATCGGGCAATGGGGGCAGAGGTGCGTCGAGCGAGTGCTCCGTGAGGTCGACGCCCACCATATTGGACAGTTGGCGCAGCGAGTACTCCGGCGAGATCAGGTCGGTGAACGACTGCTCGAGAGCTTTGGCTTCAGCTTCCGTGTCGGCGATGAATGGAACGATTCCCGGCAGCACCTTGAGATCGCCCGGACTGCGCCCGTACCTGATCAAACGGGATTTGAGGTCGGTGTAAAAGTCTTGGCCCTGTTCGAGTGTTCGTTGCGCGGTGAACACCGCTTCGGCGTACCGCGCCGCAAAATCCTTACCACTTTCGGAGGAACCCGCTTGCACCAGTAGTGGCCGGCCCTGCGGCGATCTCGGCGAATTGAGCGGACCGGCAACCGTGAATCGCGCACCGTCGTGGTCGATGCGGTGTACGCGATCCTGGTCGGCAAACACGCCGGACTCCTCGTCCAGCACAATTGCGCCTTCTTCCCAGCTGTCCCAGAGATCAAGTGTCACATCGACAAATTCCTCGGCACGCGCGTAGCGATCACTGTGCGCCGGGACTGCATCCAGTCCGAAATTCGCTGCTTCATCGGCGCCGGCCGACGTGACGATGTTCCACCCGCCGCGTCCACCACTGATGTGGTCGAGCGATGCGAACTTCCGGGCCAGGGTGTACGGATCGCCGTAGCTGGTCGAGGCGGTGGCGATCAGACCGACTTTGTCTGTCGCTGCTGCTATCGCCGACAGCAAGGTGACCGGCTCGAAAATTGCCTGGGTGTTGTGCTTGACGCGCGGACCGACAGCCAAACCGTCGGCGAAGAACACCGAGTCGAGCTTCCCACGTTCAGCAATGCGGCCCAGATTCTGGAAATGCTTGACGTCCAACAAGTTAGCCGCGTCGGTTCTCGGGTGGCGCCACGCTGCTTCGTGGTGGCCGACGCCCATGAGAAATGCGTTCAGGTGAAACTGCCGTTCGGACATGATGAAAGAACTTTCCTTCCGGTGGGTGACGAGTATCAGTTGGCGGGACGCCAGCGCTCATGTGGCGGGACGCCAGCGCGAAAGCCGACGTTCGATCAGCACCAGGACACCATTGATGGTCAGGCCGAGCAAAGAGATCGCGACGATTCCCGCGTACATGTTCGGGATCTGGAAGTTCAACTGGGATGCGGTGATCAGATAACCGAGACCAGCTTTGGCTCCGACCATCTCGGCTGCTATCAGCACGAGAATCGACGACGCGGCAGACATCCGAATACCGGTGAAGATGGTCGGCACCGCGGCCGGGAGAACAACCTTCTGGAACAACCTGATCGGCGAGAATCCGAGTGATACAGCAGATTTGACGAGCAGTGGCTCGACACTGCGCACTCCGGAAATCGTATTGAGCAAGATCGGGAAGGTGCAGGCATAGATCACCAGCGCAATCTTCGATTCTTCGCCGATTCCCAGAATCAGCACGAATACGGGAAGTAGCGCCAAAGCCGCTGTGTTGCGGAATAATTCGAGTATCGGATTGAGGAAGTCCGAGACGGGACGGTACCACGCGATCGCGATGCCCAACGGAACCGCGATCGCTACCGCCACAAAAAATCCGGTCAAGGCCCGGGTCAAGCTTGCGGTGACGTGTTCTTGCAGTTGGCCATTGGCGGCCAGAGCGAAAAACGCCGACACCACTTCACTGAACGGTGGGAGGAAAACCTTGTCCACCAGTCCCAACCGCGGCGCCAATTCCCAGATTCCGAGAAGAACTGCGATGGCAATCGAAGGCTTGGCGACGCGCCATGCCGTTGACCGCACGTAGCGTGCTGCGGCGCCGGCCTGATTGGCCGACTTACGCGCGACAGTTTCGATATGCTGCTCTAATTTCGGTTCCGGCGCGGTGACCAGTTCCGGAGTTGCCAGCGCGCTAGACATTCGCGGTCTCCTTCGTCGGGTCAAGCTCGTCGGTCCGCGCACGTTCCACTTCACCGTGCAGCAATGTCCAGATCTGGTGCCGGTAGTCGCGGAATTGCTCACCGGAGCGGACGTCGGCGGCAGATCGGTCGATGTCGATATCAACGATCGTCTTCACTCTGCCAGGCCGAGACGTCAGGACGGCCACACGTTGTCCGAGATAGATGGCCTCGTCGATCCCGTGAGTGATGAACAGAATCGTCTTGCCCGTCGCTTTCCAGATCCGAAGCAGCTCTCCCTGCAGCGATTCCCTGGTCTGCGCGTCCAAGGCCGCAAAGGGTTCGTCCATCAGCAACACTTCAGGGTCGAACGCAAGACTGCGAGCTATGGCCACCCGTTGCTTCATGCCGCCGGACAATTCGTGGGGGTACCGATCGGCGAAGCCTTCCAGACCGACAAGTTCGAGGTAATGGTCGGCGAGTTCGCGTCGCGTGCTCTTCTTGACGCCCTTGGCCTCGAGCCCGAACTCGATGTTGTGACGGGCGGTACGCCACGGCAGTAGCGCGTACTGCTGGAAGACAATTCCGCGATCGAGGCCCGGCCCGGTGATCTGCTTGCCATCCAGAAGGATTCGTCCCGCTGTGGGAGAACTGAGGCCGCCGAGTAGGTCGAGCAGGGTGGACTTGCCGCAGCCGCTGGGCCCGACGAGAACCAGAAACTCCCCCGGCGCCACGTCGATATTGATGTCTTCGACTGCCGTGAATTTCTCGCTTGTCCCACGAATGTCGAATTCCTTGGTGACGTCCTCTAGCCGAAGTTTCGGTTGAATGCTCATTTTCCGACCTCCAATGCCTCTCCGTCAGCGCCACTTTCGGGTGTGTACGTTCCGTTGACGTACGGGTTGAATGTGTTGGTGTAAATATCCGACGGAGTTAGTTTCCCTTCGTCCAGTTCTCCGTTGCGGGTCAACCAGTCGATCCAGGTGCTGATCTCGACGTCCTCAATCACTCCGCCGGGGCCGGAGACTCCCGGGCTCTTCCAGTAGCTGATCAGCTTCGTGTCTTCGTTGCGTCCCCGCGAGTTGATGATCGAGGTAAATTTGGCGACTACCTCATCGCGTGAGTGCGTCTGCGTCCAACGAATTGCGCGTGCAGTTCCCTGGACGAAATCGGCGACTGCGTCTTTGTTCTGCGCGATGTAGTCGTCGCGGAACACCAACGTGCCGTAGGTGAATGATCCGAACAGCGATTCGTCCGTGAAAAGCTCACGCAGACCACCACGTTCGAGGGCAGAATCGCGGAAGACCGATCCGAGAGTTGCGACGTCGATCTGACCTTGGCGTAGTGCCTGTTCCGTGTTGACCGGCGGAACCACGATCAGTTCAACCTGCTTGATCTCGTCCGGCGTAAGACCTTCCCGCGCAAGCCATTCACGGACGACGAACTCGTGGTGCGCACCGAGCGTGTTCATTCCGACCTTCTTGCCGATCAGGTCCTTCGCCGACTTGATCGGGCTGTCGTCGAGTACGTAGTAGCCGTTGAAGGTCTGCTTGTCCGAACCGTAGTAGCCGATGACCGAGGTGATCGGGGACCCCGCGGCGGCCAACTTCACCACCGCGCCGTTGAATGCTCCACCGAATTCGGTCTGCCCTGTTGCGGCATTCTGAATGCTCTGGGGACCACTGGTCGTATCACCGATCCAGTTGAGTTCCACATTGTTGAAATAGCCGAGGTCGGCAGCAAGTTCGGGGTAGATGACTTGACCTGCGCTTCCCTCGTAGCGAAGGACGGTCTTGCCGTCGGCGGTCTTGACCACTTCGTCGGAGGAACCGGAGCAGGCGACAGCCAGTCCGGCCAGCGAGACAATGGTGAGGGCCGCGGCAACAGAGCGCGCGAAACGGGGGCGAATCATGAAGTAACTTCCTGTAGAAGATGATTGGTGCCGTGATCGGCTACGCCGCCCGGAGAATGCTCGACGGGCGAGTGTCACGCAGCGCCGCACGTGCTGTGCGAGGCAGGTGTGAGTGCTTGTCGGTCAGCGACAACAGCGACAGGACGAGAACACGCGGGACTCCAAACGTGGAAGGCATTACCGTAGAAAGGCAGTGCCGACACCATACGTCGGCGCCCCCTACCTGGGTCAACGGTTTCATTCACGCCGGGTTTAATGTCTGAAGACCACCGAGACGGGGCAGGTACCCCGCTGCTTAGTCAGCTCGACCGGCACGAGGCGTAGCGTCGTTCCCAGTCGTCAAGGTGCGAGCGCGACACCGAAATGCCGAACGACAATCTGTGCAGCACATCGGATCCGAGGTGATGCAACTCGGTGTGCGCTGCCCACTTCTGTGTTGCCCAGTCCGGTTCGTTGTGCGCTGCGTCGATCCCCGCCATGGCGGCGCCGCGAAGTTCGAACTCCAGGTCGCGGCACAGTTCCGCACTCGGCGCACGCTGTGCCGACCGAATGTCGTTGAGCAGCACACCGAGCAGATGCGCCGCACGCCCGTCGACCCACTCCAAGGTTCGGCGATGCGCTTGGCGACCCACCGTCCACAGCACGATCAGTGCGACGACAACACCAACTGCTGTTTCGAGCATTCGGCTCAGGATCAGGTGCGCCACGGTGCCGTGTGCGCCGCCTGCCGCGCCCAGAAGAATTGCCATCGGCGTGATGAAGATGACGGCGACGCCATAGTTGCGCACCAGAAACAGTTCGATTCCCAACTGCAGCACGGCAAGTACGGCCACCATGGCAAGGCCGCTCGGACCCCACAGATACACCACGCCGAGTACCAGCAATCCGAGAACGGTCCCGCCGATCCGGTGAATACCCCGATAGGTTCCCAGAATTCGATCCGGACCCTGGTGAAGAACCATCGCAGCGGCAATCACTGCCCAATCCGGTCGGTCGATTCCGAGAAGAACCGTCAGGCTACCCGCTGCGGTGCAGGCCAGAAGCAATCGGATTGCAGTGATCGTCGCTCGACTGGAAGGATTACACACCCGGAGAAATCTGTACCGAATAGTCGGATACGGCAATGGCGGATACACACCGATCTCGTCGACGTCGAACGCTGCGTCCGACATCAACTCCGGATCGTGATCGTCGGAAAGGGCTCGCGCCATCAGCATCTGTGCGCGTTCCAACTCACGGGTGAGCGGATGCTCGGTACCGACAATCTTTCCGCGGTACAGGCATTGCCATGCGTCCTGCAGTCTCAGCGCGGCAGCGTGACGGTTCGCTTGATCTGTCACCGCTACGTATTCGTCGACAGCCGACACTGCCGCCGCAACAGCGGCTTGTTCCACCGCTCTCGGCGCCCACAGGATCCCCGTCATGGATACGAGTAGTGCGCTCACGCCGCCTATCGCCGTCCACACAGCAATCTCTGCCGGTGGTTGTCCCGGAGTGGCGATGACCGAACTGATCTCGGTGGTCAGCAACAGGAAGAACGCTCCCGGTGGCCCCAATCGCAACGCGTCCACCGTGAACGCACAGGTCGACACCACCACCGCCATCACCAGAATGACGAGTATCAGGAGAGTCTCGGGCGCTCCCTCGGAAATCGCTCGGTGGATCGGTTCTCCCACCGATGCTCCGATGAACGAGAGAACGGTCAAGGCCAGCGCGGCAATGCCGACGGCTTTCCACCGGCTCCGGTACGGCCGGCCTTCACCGTAGATCGAGGCGAAGGCACCCAGGCCGACCAGAAGTGACGCGGAACCGTATCCGAGGAGCGTGGCGACGGTCGCCGGAATCGCCAGGGCGAGTGCCACCCGAACGGCTCCGGGGAATCGGTTTCCCACGGGCGGTAATCCGAACAACACACTCCGGGCGGGCCGTGGAGCTGGTACAACGGTAGACTCCCCTGGTGATGCGTTTTCGGGGTTCACTACCCATCCTTCGAGCCGAATTACGTGTGAGACGTCATTGAGCGTAGATCAGCGTCTCGGTCGCCTTGACAACGAAGGTCACCATCGAGCCTGGAACGAGATCCAGCTCTGCCGCCGCCGCAGTCGTGATGTCGGCCGACAGTCCCGGCTGTCCCTCGTTGTCCTCGGCTCGCACCCGAACGGTCGAGCCTCGATTCTCGATCTCGGCGACGGTGACCTCGAAAGTGTTGCGCGGGCTCCCGTGCGGCGGTTGGAGATAGACAGACACTGCACTGGGTTCGAACATCGCGACCGCCGGGCTACCCACTGGCACAGTCACTTCGGTAAGGCCGGCAATAGCGGTACCACCGGGAGTTCGGATCGAATCGTTTTCGAACATGATGCCACTGCGCAGATTCATTCCGGCAATCCTGGCGGCAAACGTACTGCGAGGACGCGTCAGCACCGTCCGGACATCTCCGCGTTCGACGACGCGCCCACCATCCAGAACCACAACGGTATCCGCGAGCGCCAAGGCGTCAAGCGCGTCGTGAGTTACCAGAACGGCGGTGCGGTTACCGGTTCGCAGCACTCGTCGCAGTAAGGACCGCAGCGCCGGGGCCGACGATACGTCGAGCGCCGACATCGGTTCGTCGAGGAGAAGGAGTTCCGGTTCAGCTGCCAGTGCACGTGCGACGGCGACACGTTGTGCTTGTCCCCCGGACAGCTGCGACGGTTTGCGATCAGCCAACTCGCCGGCGTCGACGGCGCCGAGCCAGTGACGGGCCGACTGCGCGGATTCACGCCGGGACCGCCCGGCACTGCGAGGGGCAAACGCGACGTTGTCCGCAGCACTGAGATGGGGAAAGAGCAGTGCATCTTGGGCGAGCAGGACCGTCCCACGTTTGTGCGGAGACACGGCGACTCCCGTAGAAGTATCGGTCAGCACCCGTGAATTGAGTTCGATCCGCGCGCGGTGCGGATGATGCAGTCCCGCAACAGCAGCCAGCACTGTCGATTTTCCGGCGCCGTTCGGCCCGAGTATTGCCGTCACCTCACCGGCCGCAACATCGAACGAGGCGATCACGTCGCGTTCGGGGATTTCGACGTCCACGTGCAAGCCGCTCACAACGATCCCGCCGATCCACGTCCGCGGACGGCAACAACGATGACCACGGCAACAACAATCAAGACCAGTGAAAGGGCCACGGCAGCATCCGGATCGCTCTCACGTTGCAGGTATATCTCCAACGGCAGGGTGCGCGTGACTCCTTGTAGGCTGCCGGCAAACGTCAGCGTCGCACCGAATTCCCCCAACGCGCGCGCAAAGGCAAGTACCGCTCCCGAGACCAGACCGGGAAGCACCAGGGGAAGGGTGACGCGTCGTAGCACCGTGGTTGGTCTGGCTCCGAGCGTTGATGCCACTGCCTCGTACCGAGTGCCTGCCGTCCGCAGCGCACCTTCGAGACTGACCACCAGAAACGGCAGTGCGACAAACGTTTGTGCCAGAACAACTGCGGTCGTGGAGAATGCAATCTGAATTCCGAGTACCTCCAACTGCTCCCCGATCAGACCTTTGCGGCCGAACGTGTAGAGCAGCGCGATTCCGCCCACCACCGGAGGCAGAACGAGCGGCAGCAGAATCAGGGACCTCAGTACCGACAGTCCACGGAAGCTGCTGCGCGCCAGCACCACAGCCATCGGTACACCGAAGAGTATGCAGAGCACTGTGCTCATCGCGGCGGTCTTCAGGCTGAGCTTCAAAGCCGCAACCGACGACTCCGAGGTCACGAGTTGCCAGAACTGCGACCAGTGCACCGTCTGGAGCATCGCCAGCAGCGGAACTATCACGAAGGCCCCGCCGATTACGGCAGGGAGATAAATCCATACCGGCAGCCCGAGCGGAGCGCGGACTGCCGGTCTGATTCGAATCACGGAGCGGCAAATCCTGCATTTGTCAGTACAGCCAGACCCTTCGGCCCGCTCACGAGATCGACGAACTTGGTGGCGGCCGCAGAATTCTTCGAATCCTTCAGTCCTGCAATCTGGTACAGGTTGACAACCGCTGTCGCTTCGGGGAAGGCGACGGTCTCAACCTTGTCACCCGCGGACTTCGCGTCGGTGACGTACACGATGCCGGCATCTGCCTGACCGGAGGTGACCTTGTTCAGCACGTCGGTCACCGACGATTCCTCACTGACCGGCGTCAAAGTTTGACCGGTGGATTCTTCCACCTTCTTTGTTGCCGCCCCGCACGGAACCTGGGGAGCACAGATCACCAATTGTGTTCCCTCCTTGTTCACATCGGCGAACGAGGTGATTCCCTTGGGATTTCCGGGCGGCACCACGATCGTGAGGGTATTGCTCGCAAAGTCTGAAGGTGAGCCCGCTACCACTCCCGCATCGGTAGCCTTCTT
This sequence comes from Rhodococcus sp. KBS0724, assembly GCF_005938745.2. Taxonomy (NCBI): domain Bacteria; kingdom Bacillati; phylum Actinomycetota; class Actinomycetes; order Mycobacteriales; family Nocardiaceae; genus Rhodococcus; species Rhodococcus sp. KBS0724. The sequence goes on along the minus strand of NZ_VCBX02000001.1, from coordinate 1,306,651 downwards.
CATGTTTGCCGCATCTGCTGACGCAAACACGTCCGCGGGAGCGCCCTGGATAATCTGCGCAACCAGATCCGAGGAACCGGCAAAACTGAAAGTTACTGTAGTTCCAGGGTTCTCGGTTTCGAACTCCTTGCCGAGTTCGGTGAAGGTGTTCTTCAGCGAGGCCGCCGCAAAGACTGTGATGTCACCGGTCACGCTTGCCGAGGTGCTCGCAGGCGCCGCAGATGTTGTCGACGTCGCGGATGACGAACTGTCCGAACTACTGCATCCGCTTGCCAAGGCAAGCGAGAGAAATCCTGCGGCAACAATTCCGAGAGCTTTCTTCACTGTTTTCCTTACTGAGTTTTGGGCGTTGACGGGGTTTCCACAATCACGGTGGTGGCTTTGACGACTGCTGCTGCGATGCTGCCGACTTCGAGCCCCAACTCCCGGACCGCTTCTGCACTCATCAACGAGACCACCGTGAACGGCCCGCATTGCAATTCGACCTGGGCCATCACCGTGTCAGTGACAACTTTGGTCACGAGGCCGGCAAACCGATTGCGGGCCGACGTGCCGGTACTGAGCGGGTCCGTGGGCGCGGGAGCCGCGTTGGATCGCGCAAACGCGGCCAACTCGGCTCCGTCGATCACCTTGCGCCCCGAATCGTCGGCCGCGGCACTCAGTTGACCGCTGTCGATCCACCGACGCACAGTGTCGTCACTGACACCGAGCAGTCCGGCCGCCTCGCGTATTCGTATGTTGGGCACCTCGTGATCGTAGGGCTCACAGCAGTACCAAACAAGCCCAAACGCCCGCAGATGCGTTAAAAACAGATCAAATTGTCCGCTCTTGCGGACTTACATGTTCAGTCCTCCGCCCACGGAACCCGGCAGGAATCGGTGCTGAAGCCCTGCTCGGTAATCCCCAATGCGGAGTACATCCGGGATCGCATGTTCTCGAGCCCGATCTGATAGGTCAGCTCCACCACGCCGGCCCGGCCGAACCGAGTTTCGAGATCCGCGACCTGCTCGTCGGTGACACCGTGCTCGCCGCGAGGGGAACCTGTCATCGCGTCTGCGTACGCAATGGCTGCTCGCTCGTCCTCGCTGTAGAGCGGCGAATCCCGATAATGCTCAATCGCTTTCAAACGCTCGACGTCAAGGCCGTCCAGACGTGCGAGCATCGTGCCGAAGTCGACGCACCACGAACAGCCGACGGTGGAGGCCACGCGGTAGACGGCCAACTCCCGGACACTCACCGGCAGTACCTTCGACGCTTTCTGTACTGCCATTTCATGTCGGGCAGCCGCGAGAAACAGCTTCTTGTGGTTCGCGAGCACGGCAAACGGTTCTGGGACCTCGTCGAACTGCCGGGCCGCGAACTTGTACGCCACTTTGATCAGTGGTCCGGCATCACCGGGCGCCACTGCAGGTATGCGGGTCATGGCAACCTCCGTAAGTCTGTGGCACCACAATCGGCGCCACTTACAGAGTGGAACGAATGCTGGGTTCTAAACGTGATTAACGCAGCACGTCGAGGGACTTCGCCGTGTCAGCGAGGAGCCGCATCACCAGCAAGTGCCGAGTCGATTCCGCTGATCTCCGTAATCTTCCAGTCGTCTCCACTGTCGATGGTGAGTTTGTACGTCGCTGTCGACATGATTCCCTCAGGAGCTTGGCTGTTGGTGGTCATGACACTGATAAAGCAGTCCACCGAATAGACACCGCCGTCACCCGCTACCGCCTTCGCAGAGATCGGCTGCGCGGTGGATGTCCATTGGAGCGGTGAAATGATCTGCTCCATCGATGACGACGCTTGCGTCAACCGGTTGGACAGTTCCGAACTGGTTCCCTGTGTCAGTCTCGTGCGCCAGGTGGGCAGATCTCGAAAGTCCATCTCCGCGGCCCCGGTCGCGTAATCCAGGGCGATCTGCTCGGCCTGTGCTCGACCTGCTTCTGCCGAATGGATCGAGGAGAGTTCATCCGACGTGGATCGAAGTTGCCACGTCACCACTGCAAGGCCGATGACGAGCAGTGCAACTACGAGACCGAGCGCAAGCGGTTTCACCGCGACCGATCGAGGTACTGCGGGAGAAGAATCGGTTGACGATTCGGACGTCCGACCTTCGGCATCTACTTCAGCATCAGTGTGGGTAACGGCGATATCCTGCATGGTTTTTGCCCTTCGTTACATCGTGCCTGGGTAATGAACAGTCAGCCTGGGATTCGTGCATGAACGGTCAAAGCGTCCCCGGACGCGGTAGCCGCAAGGATGTTGTCGAGTAGGCGCCCGATGTCGACGGTTCGTACGGACGCGGCTCCGGCTTGTACTGCGGGAAGTAGATTCACTCCGATCGCTTCGATGGACGGAGCGGTCTCGTCGAGGAACGTCTGCAACTCACTCAGGAACGGGCTGACACCTTCCGCGATACCGTCACGGAGGGGTCCTTTCACCACTGCAAAATGAATTCCGGTCAGCAGATCATGAAAGCCCTGGCCGAATTCTGCGACCTGCGGAGTCGAGTCTCGTAGTCCGGCGGGCAGCGTGCCGCTCTCCATGAGAAGAGGCTGCAAAGTCTCGAATAGCGTTGTGATGTTGTCGGATTGCTGGGCAAGTGTGGCGGCCAACAGTTCTCCGGCGCGGCTGAGGTTGTTCAGCACAGCAAAGTCGTCAGGAAGCGCAATGTCCACAGTCTCGAAAATCTGCTGCACCTGAACCGGATCCACTTGTTCGAGCAGCCTGGTCAACCGTTCGGACAGTTCCTTGAAGGTTGTCGGCACCACAACCTGGGACTCTGGAACACTGTCCCCGTCCTGCATGAACGGTCCGGATTCCGATGGTGGAAGTACGGAGAGATACGACTCGCCGAGCGCCGATAGATTGTCGACACGAAAGACACTGCCAACTGGAATACTCTGCCCACGTGTGTAATTCCAATCAACTTCGATGCTGTTCGCCGATGCTGTCACGTCGCTGACGTGCCCGATTGCCACCCCTCTCAACAACACCCTCGAACCGACAACGAGACCGTTGGTGTCTGAAATTTCCATCCGAGCGGAGTTCACATCTTCGAACGCACCGAACTGCAAACCTGCCTTGCCCATGTACACGAATGATGCGGTCGTGATTGCGATCATCCCGACGACGGACATCAATGTCTTACCCCTCATTTCACCGCTCCTAGCAAACGAAGGATGTTCTCGGCATCGGCGATCACTTGCTCACCATCCGATGTCTCGACGGACTTGATGTCGATCGAAGGGCTTTTCGCAAACGGAATCAACGTGGTGCGAAGGAAATTCGCCACCGTCACCGACGTCCGTGGGGCCTCTACCAACGTTTCACCGATGGAATCCGCCGAGTCTGCCATGGAGTTCAACATGGGTACCATCCACAATCCACCTTCGTAGACACTTCCGACGGATGGAAGGATCTGACCGATGTGCGATACGACGGAGATCGCGACACGACGCCAGTAGTGGACTGCCGAGGGGTCGAATATCGTGGCCAGTTGTTCGCCACGGTCCGTCATCGAGAGCGCAGTTGCATTCAATCCGTCCAAAGTCCGGTCGATTTGGCCGGTTCGACCTGCCAGGTCGTGCATGTCCACAGCCACGATCGACGCGAGGTCGTCGACAGCAGACTTCGCCGGCATCACGCTGTTCACCCGACCCATGACATCTTCGATCTTCTGGATGCTTCCGCCGTTCACGAAGTTCGCCAGAACCGCGATGGTGTCCTCGAGTTGAGGGGGTGAGATGGTCCGGCTGACCGGAACAGTACCTCCGGGTGGGATTGCGCCACCGCGAATCTCGGGGTCGCGGGTAATTGCGATGTAGGTGTCTCCGAGAAGTGTGTCCTGACGGATAATGGCACCCGCATTTGCAGGGACCTTCGTATCGGTTCTAATGCCGGCATGGACCGTCACGATGTTGCCGGACACTTCGAGAGAACGCACTTCACCGACACGCAAGCCGTCCATGATCACGTCAGCGCCGGTCGGCAGGTTCATCACGCTCGAGAATTCCAGCATCATCTCGTAGCCCTCGCCGATACCGCTTCGCGCCGATGGTAAATCGTCCGGGCCGAGGGAACAGGCGGACAGACTCGATAAGGCAGCGCCACACGTGATGATGCACAGCAGCTTCCGCACTCTATTGCGTATCACGTCAGTTCCCTTCCAAGAGAACAAGGTCGAGCAAACTCACCGGCGGAACGTCGACAGAGCCCAACCTCACGGTCGCCGGTTGATAGGCAAAACTGATCTCATTCTGGTTCGACGCCTGCTGGGTGAGCAGAGGGGCAACGGAGGGAATCGAAGATATTAGTCCGGCAAGATCTTTCGACTGAGTTGCCGCCAATTTTATCGATGCTGTGGCATTTCCGTGCATGAAGGACCAAATATCGGCGCCGTAACTCTGTTGGATGTCGTCCAACGTCGCGACCAGCCAACCGATGCCCTCACATACTGCAATAACCCCTGGCCAGAGCGTGGGCCCAGCTGCAACGATGTCCGGAAGTTGCTCGACAATCGACCGGATCGAACTCCAATTCTGCAGCGCGTCTTCGGAAAGCGGAGCCATGTTCGTAATAGCCGAACCGATATCCGCAATCAGTTTGTCTGGATTCGAGGCAGCTGAAGCGGCATGCGTCATCAGTGCCCGCGCATTCTCCCCTTGCCCCCGCAGTGCTTCTTCAAGTCCCGCCACTGTGGCGGCGACGCTCTGATTCCCGTCATTCGGCGCAATTGCGTCGATGAAATCGGCAGCCGAACCCGTGATCTCGGAAATACTTTTCGGAGTGTAGCTGTGCTCCAACGGGATACAACTCCCCGATGCCAGCTCAGGACCGGTGCTGTAGTTTCCCACCAGTTCGAGAGTGCGATCGGCAAGAATCGACTTCGATCGAGTAACGGCGCGAACATCTTCCGGATACGCTCGTCCAGAGACCAAGGAGAACGTCACCTCGACATGGTTCCCGCGGGGTTCGATGGACTCGACTCGACCGACCTCGTATCCCATCTGTGTAACCGGGTTCCCGGCATACAGGCCGATCGCGTCGGGCATCTCCGCGCAGAACTGCGATCGATCCGCGCTTGTCACAGCGGTGGCCGCAGCAACGCCGGCCACCGTGACAAGTGCAACCCCGACTATCGCTCCCACGGTCACGAATACACGTGAATTCTTTGTCATGTCAGCACTTCCGTCCGGGAACCGGAACACAGATATCGGACGCCATGAGCTGACCGCCGGCGATAGTGGCCAGTCCTTCGGGTGTCAACCAGTCGGCGAGTTGCGAACGCATCGTTTCGAGATTGGTGATAGTCGGTCCGACCGTGGTCTGGAAATCCTCGATGACGGACTTCGCCTGGTTCACCGCACCGAGCACCTCTTCCTTGTGCTCGAGGTAGTACGACTCGAAGGGCGCAAGTGTCATCAAGACCTCGCCGAGCAACCGGTAAGCCTCGTTGAATCCCACGTGAGTGGTGTTGTACGTGGACAGGACGATATCTATCTGTCTGATGAGATCGAAGACGAATTCGCGGTTGGCATTGAAGGTCTGGGTGTACTCCGCGGCAAGCGCGGCGACGGTACGGACCTGTTCACGTTGCTCGTCCATGATTCGGGCAATACTCGTCATTCCCGAGATGACCGAACCGACCGACGACGAGTTCTCACCGAGGGCCCGAGCGACCTCGTCCAGGTTCGCGTCGACGGTGTCGCCCTTGATGTTGTCCGTCGCATGCGGTGCTGCTTGAAGTACATCACCGATGGAGTACGGAACCTGAACCTGTTCCATCGGAATCGGTTGGTCGCCGATGGGTATTTCGCCAAGAGGAATCAGGGTGATGGCATACCCGCCGACCGGCGTGAGCATCCGCACTTCGATACGGGAGTCGGACCCGACCAGGACGGAATCGTCGATCTCGGCTTCCACCACTACCGACTCTGCCTCCATCGACACCGCGGTCACCGATCCGACGCCGATACCCGCGACACGCACGTCCTGACCAACGGTGATTGCGGACGCATCGGTAGTTCTGAACGAGAACGACTTCCGTCCGAGCGGGTTGAGGTAGAACACCGTCGCGAGTACGACCACAATCACCACAGCCAACACAACTGCGGATCCGTACGCGACTTGTCGCCGCACCTCCGACTCGGGTCCGGGTGCTACCGGCTTTCGAATTCTGGTCAGGGGTTGCATACGACGACCTCGATACCTCTCAGCAAAACCTCGACCTCACTGGGTAATTGAGCAACTCCGTTACTGCAGTGCAATGCATCAGGACCCTGTGGCGCCGCGTTGGGTAATTGAAGGCCGGCAAATGCCATGGGCAGGAGTCGCAGAGCCTCCGCAGCATCCGGCATCGACGCGAAAGCATCGGACATCATCTTGTCGACGTCCATTCCGGGGTAGAGCCCCGAGCCGTCGATGAGACGCTTTATGGGGGTGAGAAATTCGGGTCCGAATTTCGCTGTCTTCGGGAATTCGTCAAGAACCGACATCGCTTTGGCGATAGGAAAGCTGACCGACTCCAGGAACTCCACGACTTCAGGGGAACGACCGCCCATACTGTCGGAGATGCGGGCGAGGTTGTCGGTAAGTGTCGACAGCACCTGTTCACGGTCGTGCGCGAGATCAGCCAACTTCTGGGCATCGTCGAGCATGGGTGCCAACCCGCCGCCATCACCTTGCAAGAGCGATATTGCGTTCTCGGTGAAGGTGTTGATGTCGTCTGTGCTCATGGTGGCCAGCACCGGTTGCAGTCCGTTGAACAGTGTCGTGATGTCGAACGACGGACGTGTCCGATCAGCGGAGAGCGTCTCCACCGAATTACCCGGCAGTGCCGCGAATTCGGCATCGATATAGCGCACGCCGGTGAGGTTCTGATACTTGACTGCCAGGATTGTGTTCTCGGTCAGTTCGTAGTCGGTTTCCATGGTGAAACGAACTTTCGCAACACTGCGCCCATCTTCGCGCACAAGATCAACTTCTTCGATCTTTCCTATCCGAACACCTTGCGTTCTCACGTCCCCATTGATACCCAATCCCGATACATCAGTGAATTCGGCACTATAGCTGTGTGTTTCACCGGACACTGGATTCTTCATCGCACTCACCACAATGACGAACAGCAGCGCCGAAACCAGTACTGCGACGGCAAGCTTGACCAGCGTGAGCGCATACTCCGACGCTATTCTCACTGGCCTGCCCCTTCACCGAGCGGCGCGGATGCGCGTGTGATTCCGAGAGGTACCGCCAAAGACGGAATGTCGTCGAGAACGATGCGCAGATCGAGTCGTTTCCCCGTATCGGTGTCGGAAAACGCATTGTCCAGGCTTTCGATCGCTTCCCGTAAGCGCTCCGGCTGCGCGCCGTCCTCACGAAGGTGCGGGATCATGTCTGCGATCGTCGCGACCACCTGGGTCACGGGTGTCAATTCATCTCCGTGCGAGGCCAATAGCGCGCCTGCTTGTCCGAACAATTTGGTTGCCGCCAATGCAAGTCCTTGATCTGCCTCGTCCAGGAGCGGGTCGTGCACTCCGATCGATCCGTCCGGTCGCACGTTGAACACGCTGTAGTAGATACTGGTCAATGCGTCGATCGCGGCTCGGTTGAAGGCCGGCATCTCGCCGAGAACGTCGTTGAGATACGCGAGAAGCTCGCTCGGTAGTTCTCGCTGGGTCTGAGCGACCCGGTCGGCAAATATCAGTCCGGCGTCGAACAACGGAGTCAATCCATCGGTGTACCTGATCGTCTTGTTCAGCGTGGTAATCATGGAATCGGTCAAGGTGCCGTCAATTGTCAACGACCCCTTCTCGATCATGGTCGACATCGTGAAGTCGCCGAGGGGAAGGCGTTCGAGCGTAGCCCCGGACGCCAATGCAACACCACCGGATCGACTGACCAGGTTCACCGCCGTAGAGCCGAAGTAGTTCCGGGGCCGAAAGTCGACATCGAAAGTATCTGTGAGACCGCTGATTTGGTCGTGATCAAGCTCCAAATCCAGCCGAACGGACTCCGAATCCGTCCGCTCGAGGCGGACTACCTCCCCCACCTCGCCACCACGCAGGATCACTTTGGTGCCGGTCGTGACGCCCGGGCCCACAAACGGGACGTCGATACTGATCGGCATACCACTCGGTTCATCGAACTTCGGAAGGATCCAGACTGCGAAGACGACTACCGCACATGCCGTCACGATCACACCTAGTCCTGCTGAATGCAGAACCTTGGCCTGCCGCCTCGGCACCCCTCGCAGGAAGTCCTGACTGCTCGATTTGCTCACTGCATCATCCCTTGAACGCCAACTCGGGGCTGAGGCCCCAAATTGCTACAGTCATCAGAAAATTGAGGACAACGATCGCTACCAAACTCGCCCTGATTGCCTGCCCCGACGCGGCACCGACGCCGGCCGGTCCGCCGTTGGCGAAATAGCCGTAGTAGCAATGGATCATCGTCACGACACCGCAGAAGATCACGGCCTTGAGTACAGAGGCAGCTAGATCGGGAACACTGAGAAATTGGCTGAAGTAGTGATCGTAGGTACCCGACGGTTGACTGTGAAAAGTCTTGATGATGAAACCACCGGTGATGAAGCTGACCATGAGGGCCATCAGATATCCCGGAATGACGATCAGCATGCTGCCGATCAACCTGGTTCCCACCACAAACGGAATTGCTTGCAAGCCCATCGATTCTGTGGCGTCGATCTCCTCGGAAATCCGCATGGCACCGATCTCCGCTGTCATACGGCACCCGGCCTGCGCTGCGAACCCGATACCGGTGATGATCGGCGCGATCACCCGGACGTTGCCGAAAGACCCGATTATCCCGGTAAGAGCTCCGAAGCCCAACAGATCGAAAGCCATGAAGGCCTGAATTGCGACTACTGCACCCACTGCAACACCGAGGAAGAACATCAAGCTCACGACGCCACCGTCGACGATCAGCGAACCATTGCCCCACGCCATGTTGTTCATCGTGGTCATGGTCTGTTTCCGATAGTGCCGAACGGTTTTCGGTAGCAGCGAGATCGTCTTGGCAGTGAACACGGCGGCTTGACCGACTTCTTCGATCCCACGTGTTACTGCTTGACCCAGCACCCGAACAGGACGCAACATCACTCCGCCGCCCATCATGCCAACCTCGCCGGGAAGAACATCATCTGCAGCTGACTGACACCCAAATTGGTCATGAAGATGCAGAACACGCTCAGAACGACCGAGGCGTTGACAGCGTTTGCCACGCCCTTGGGACCGCCCTTTGCCTCCAGACCACGCAGGCTCGCGATCAAGACCACGATGGCCGCGAACAGCACCGACTTGAGTACCGAGAACGCCAAATCCGTTGTCGTGGCGAATGAACCGAACGACTGCCAGAAACTTCCCGGGACCACATTGTTCACATTGGCCGAAATAATCAGGCCTGCAGCAACACCGGCGGCAATAATCGACACACACAACATGGGGGCGATGGCGATCATCGCGATGAATCGCGGAACCACCAAACGCTGGACCGGATCGATTCCCATCACCCGAATAGCTTCGATCTCCTCGCGAATGGCACGCGCGCCCAGGTCCGACGCTATGGCGGACGCTGCGGCACCACTCATCAACAGACCGGCTGCCATGGGCGCACCCTGACCGACAACGCCCAAACCGCTTGCTGCGCCGGCAAGCGAATTGGCGCCGACCTGGTTCATGATTCCGCCGACCTGGACCGACACTTCCGCACCGATGGGCACTGCCATCAGCAATGCGGGCAAAGCTGTCACTTTGAGTAGCTTCCACATCTGCTCGGCGACTTCACGGACAGGTAGCCGGAACCGCACGATGTCGGTGACGGTGTAAGTGAGGATTTCTGCCGCCAACTGAGCGGAACGCCCCAGGGTAGCCAAACTCCGCATCGGCGTTTCTGTCAGATAGTTTCGCAGCCGAGTAATGATGATGTACGGCTGTCTGCGTACGGGTTTGTGCGTCACCGTCGCCGACTCGTGAGGCAGCATTTGTGTTCCTGTTGTCATGACGATACGAACCAGCTTTCCCGAATGGCTTCCTGCGCAACAGGATGGAGGGTATGCATGATCTGGCGAACCCGTTCCTGACGACGACGAACAGCGCGCCGCTCGGGATTGCCCGGCGTGGCTTTCATCTGCGGCACAATGCCTTCCACGTCATCGACACCACCAGCATGGTGACCGGCATCCACCAGCGCTTGCTCGTGCGCCATCTGAGCCTCGTCCTTCTCCTCCGACATACCGATCGGACCGATCATCGTGCCGTTCAAGAACTGCTTGACCACCGGCTCATCCGACGTCAACAACACCTCACGCGGACCGAACATCACCAACTGCCGACGGAACAACATCCCGATATTGTCCGGAACCGTCCGAGCAAGATTGATGTTGTGCGAAACGATCAAAATCGTGGCATCGGACTGCGCATTGATATCGATCAACGTCTGACTGATGTACGTCGTACGCACCGGATCCAGACCCGAGTCCGGCTCGTCCACCAAGATGATCTCCGGATCCAGAACCAACGCCCGAGCCAGACCGGCGCGCTTACGCATACCACCGGAAATCTCACCCGGAAGTTTGTCCTCGGCCCCGACCAGACCCGTCAGATCGAGCTTCTCCATCACGATCTTGCGGATATCGGATTCCGACTTCTTCGCATGCTCACGCAACGGGAAAGCAATGTTGTCGTACAAATTCATCGAACCGAACAACGCGCCGTCCTGGAACAGCACACCGAACAACTTGCGGATCTCGTAGAGCTCCTTCGACGAGCACTGCAAAATATCGGTGCCGTCGATCACGATGGAACCCTGCTCGGGGCGAAGCAAACCGATCAACGACTTCAAGAACACCGACTTGCCGGTACCGGACGGCCCCAGCAACGCGCTGACCTCACCGGCCGGAAGCGTCAACGACACGTCCTGCCAAATCCTCTGCGACCCGAAAGACTTGGTCAGTCCGTCTACTACCACTTCAACACCCATGCCGAATCCTTTTCTGTTTGTCGCACCGCTCGTCAACTCGGAGTTTCGACGTCGATCGAATCTCCTACGCTGTTCGGTGCTTGGCAATCGAGAATCGGGAATAGCCCGCGCACTACTATCTTCAAAGAGCCGCACGCAGGCGGAAACTATCTACCCATTTTCAGCAGTGTCGCAAAATATGCTCTGGCACATCTAGATTCGAAATCCGGAGGCAGTACGCGATGACAAGATGCCGCAATGCTCAAAGCCGGTCTCGGCTGATTCAAATACTAGGACTTTAGTCCTGAGCAAGTCAATGAATTTTGGCGATAAACCTACAAAGAGTAGATAATTTATCCCCCGGTGCGTGATGTACCACGCGATACGTCGACCATCTCGGCCACGTCGACGATCTTCAACCTCGGCCGTCCGTGGACCTTGCCCTGCTTTCGCTCGTGCGCATCGATCCTCTTCCAGCCCTTGAGATCTACCAACGCCGGCTGGCGACGATAGACCAACTCCATGAAGTCTGCAGTCGAATGACGCGGGGCCTCGAGCCTGCCCGCCAGAAAATCGCGAACAATCCGTCGTGACGTTTCGATCGAGCACGGCCGATTCGATCCGATAACCCCCGACGGCCCACGCTTGAGCCAGCCCGCCGTATACACGCCGGTAACAGCTTCGCCCGTCAGCGGATCCACCACAGCCCCACCCTGGTTCGGCAGGACTCCGCGCTGCTCGTCGAACGGCAAGTCTGCGATGCGAACTCCCCGAAAGCCAATGGACCGCACGAGCAATCCAGCCTCGATGTCCTCGAACTCTCCCGTACCCACCACAACAGGTTTTACACCCGACATGTGAACGGTGTTTCGCTCGACGCGGATCCCGCCAACCCGCCCGTCGCCGAAGATCGACACCGGTGTCCGTTGAAACTGCAAGTGAATACGGCGATTCCCTGAGGACGCAATTGTACGAGCGTAGTTCTCGACTACCGACGCTTTGATCCGGTGAAGTGCACCCGACTCCGGATCGCTCCGCTCGAAGCCGGAAGCCGTTACCTCCACTCCCGGTATCTGCGACAAGCCGAGCAGTTCCGGAGTACTGAACGCCGCACCGCCCACACCACGCCGCCCCAAGATGATCACCTCACGAATCCGACTGGCGGCAAGCGATTCCAGAGCATGATCGGCGATGTCTGTGCCGACCAGGCGAGCGACATCGCTGGTAAGTACACGTGCAACATCGAGCGCGACGTTGCCGTTACCGACCACAACGGCCCGCTCACCCGAGAAATCGAACGTGCGCTCTGCATGGTCGGGATGGCCGTTGTACCAGGCTGAGAACTCGCGCGCGGAAACACTTCCCGGAAGATCCTCACCCGAAATCCCCAGTGAACGGTCGGCCGGCGCACCGGAGGCATAGACCACTGCGTGATGATGATCGACGATCTCGTCGTGCGAGAGATGCTGACCAACATCGACATTGAGAAGAACTGCACAGTTCTTCCGTGAGAGCGTCCGCGAAAATGTAGTTGAAATCAGCTTGGTCTTTGCATGATCGGGGGCCACGCCGTATCGAACCAAACCACCAGGCGCCGGAAGTCGTTCGAGGAAAGTCACTTCGACGCCGATCCCGGCGGTCGAGGACAACTCCTCGGCAACGTAACACGCGGAGGGACCGCTTCCCACTATCGCAACGCGCAGTGGGGTTCGGGTATCACCCACCGACACTGCCGCTACCGGCGCCTCGGCCACATCCATTGCACCCGGTGTGATGTCCTCGTAGTACGCCGCATTGATTGCGGCGAATACCTCGGTTGCGGGCGTGAGGTCCTCGGGAGGAACTATTGCATCAACGGGGCACTCGTCAACGCACGCACCGCAGTCGATGCATGCAACAGGATCAATGAACAACATTTCAGTGCGAATGTAGGCCCGCTCTGCAGGAGTGGGGTGGATGCAATCCACCGGACATACCGACACGCAACTTGCATCATTGCAACAGGATTGGGTAACGACATGGGCCACTGGACACCCAGCTTTCTGCTCTTGTTTGCACGAGATCAACCGCGTCTCGACAAATGACGTAATACAGAGAATGTAATCTGTATCACGTGGCAGGTCAACCATTTCGGGAAACTAAGCTGAAATGGCCGTTCGTCCAGTTCCATTGGTCGTCAATACATTCCAGCGTCCAGGTGCATACGGAACCGGCCCCGCACGCGTGAGATCCGCATGCGGGGCCGGCAAGACGTCAACCTGGGTTATGTAACGAGTCGCGCGTCCGCGGCCGATGTATCCGTCACGATGCCAGGAAGGAGAAAAGTGGTCAGCATACGCCGGTGTTCCGGATCGTCGCTGGCCCCGAAGTCCATGCGTCCCACAAGAATAAGTTCGACCAACGTAATCCACTCGCAAATCTGCTCATCGGTGAGACCGTCGCGAATCTCTCCACGTTCTCGTGCCTCGTCGATGAGCGGCGCCCACATTTCCAAGGTAAGCCGGGTCGCCAACCCCGAACTCCCCAGCAGCGCAGTCGCCATGTTCATGTGTTCCGGGCTGACAATCAACCGGATCAAATCGTCCTTGCGGCCTCGATCGACCAGGAAAATCAATCCGTCGACAATTTGTTCGGCAAACGTTGCACGCTCGCGAAGGTACGCACGAGCCTTGTCGAACAGGCGTCGCGACCGCGTCTCCACCATCGCCGCGATCAAGGTGTCCCGGTCGCGGAAGTACCGGTAAATTGTCGGCCTCGAGACGCCCGCTTCCTTCGCGATGTCGTCCATCGTGGTCTTCGCGATGCTGTACCGCTGAAAAGTCGCTTCCGCAGCCTTCAGGATCTGGGCGCGCGCCTCGTCTGCATCCTCACTGAGGACACCACCACTTCTCCGCCGCGCCATACCAACCCCTTCTGGATACTCGGCACAATGCCAAGTAGTTTGCTTGTCAGGATACAAGAATCGACATTTGTCCGGACCTCTCCCCGTCGCACTGACCGAAACCGGCCCTACTATCACCGAATGGGGCGGTAGCAGGGCCGGCGCAGACAATCATGATGCCCAGAGCGTCACCTGCGTTTCACGAACCGCTCGGCAACATCGGAGTACTCCGATCGAATCGCCGTCTTCGACAGCTTTCCACTGGGCAACCGTGGCAACGGCTCGTTGCGGATGACGACATACCGGGGCACCTTGTAATCGGCAACCAGCCGATCACAGTGCTCGATGATCGCCGCCTCGTCGACGTCGCCGCTCACGGTCACGATGGCTGCCGGGGTCTCTCCGAAGCGCTGATCCACCGCAGCGATAACTGCAACCTCGTCCACCCCGTCGATCTCACCGATGACGCGTTCGATCTCGACTGGCGAAACATTGATACCGCCCGTGATGATGAGATCCTTCAGCCGATCGACAAAAGCAACGCGACCTTCCTTGTCCCGCGTCCCGAGATCGCCACTGTGCAACCATCCCTCACGCAGAGCCGCGGCGGTTGATTCCTCGTCGTTCCAGTATCCCGGCGTAACTCCGGGACCACGCAGGAGGATTTCACCCTGCTCGCCGGGATCCGCCTCGGTGCCGTCAGCACGCACTACCTTGACCTCGGTGAAGATCGAGCCGTTCCCACATGAATCTGGATGATCGAAGGCTTCGGCCACCGGAGTTGCAGTCGCAACGCCGCCGGCTTCCGTCATCCCGTAGATCTGACGTAGTGCAACACCCTTGTCTGCCCAGCGCCGCAACAACGCGGGCGCGACAGCCGCCCCGCCGACAATGGCTGTCCTCAGTGAAGACAGATCCGCGTCGGCAAACTCCGGTGATCGCGAGATCGCGTCGAAGATGAGCGGGACTCCGAAGATCGCCTGAACCTGATGCTTACCCAACAACTTTGCTGCACGACCCGGCACGAACTCTTTCTCGATGACAATCGTTCCACCGAGCACAGTGGTCATCAGTAGACCCCAGACAAGTCCCGGAGTGAAGACGAGAGGCAGTACCAGCAGCGACGTCGAACCCGGCCGAAGACCCTCTTCCGTAAGCGAAGCTTCGAAGACGATGTTGAGCAACGCGCGGTTGGTGCAGATCACGCCTTTCGACAGGCCTGTCGAGCCACTCGTGAAAATCAGCGCTGTCGGGTCCTCCGGAGCCGTGTCGATCCGATAGTCGTCGACAGCACTTTTCCGGAGCGCGGCGAACTCGCCGAAGTCCCTGATGCCGAACGGCGCGCCCAGCGCCTTGGCCTGCTCGACGCCGTCCACGAACTCCGCCGGTGCAATCACGGCATCGGCTCCCGAATCATCAAGAACCGTGCGCAGTTCGGCAGGCTTCAACCGCGGGTTGAGGGGAACCAGGACCGCTCCGGACTTGATGACGCCCAAAGCGATTGCCGGCCACTCCATCGAATTGGGACCGAGGAGACCCACTCGATCTCCTGGATTTACGCCCGAGCTCGAAAGCTCCCGCGCGACGCGACTCGACCAGTCTTGAAGCTCACGATAAGTCAGCGACTCGTCTTCGATGACGATTGCAGCCCGGTCACCGGATGTACGAGCCCACCACGCCAGCGCGGAACCGATGGTTGCAGACATCTCACGTCTCCGGGGTAAATCGGATCGGCAAGCGCGCGCAGCCGCGGACCTGGCTTGAATGCAGAATCGGCGGGTCGGAGTCGACCAGGTCGTAATCCGGTATGCGACGGTGCAATTCCTCCAGTGCAATCGAGAGTTCGATACGAGCGAGGTGCGACCCGAGGCAACGGTGGGCACCTGATCCGAAGGAGAGATGGCGGTTGGGGTGGCGTTCTAGATCCAGTTCGTCGGGATCCTCGAATTCCGCGGAATCTCGATTAGCCGAGCACAGCATCAGGATGAGCTGATCGCCCTCGTGGATGGTCACGCCGCCCAACTCGACGTCTCTGGTGGCACAACGGCCAGGGACTACAGCAGCTTCGATACGAAGAATCTCCTCGACCGCTGTGGAAATCAGTGTGTCGTCATTGATCAGAGCCTCTCGCTGCGCTGGATTGTTCACCAGGTGAATGATGCTCCACGCCAATGATCCCTGCACCGTGTGCAATCCAGCGATCAACAACAAGAAGAACATCCGGTTGAGCTCTTCGTCGGTGAGTAACCGCTTCCCGTCCTCCAGTTCCACCTCCGTGTGAATCAAGGTCGAGGTGATGTCGCTTCCGGGGTTTGCACGACGCTCGTCCACCATCTTCTGGAAGTACCCCAGCATCTGCATACCGGCCATCGCCCGTGCCTGCTGGGATTCTTCCTCGCTGGCCCCAGGCTTACCCACCAGAACGGTATCCGTGGCTTCGGTGAACAACGGTGCATCCTCGACCGGCCAATCCATCAGCGCCAGAAAGACTCTGGTAGGAAGCTCGTGCGCAAAGTCCGCAATGAACTCCGACTCACCGGCTTCCGCAAACTTGTCTATCAGTTCGTTGACGAGTTCTCTGATCTGCTCGGTTAGTGCTTTCATCCGATTCGGACTGAAGAGCGGCTGCAAGGCGAGGCGGTATCCGGTGTGCTCCGGCGGATCGAGTTCGATGGGGATGAACTTGCCCATTCCACCCGGGCCGGTGACAAGGTTGTTGGGGTAACTCGAGAATGTCTCGGGATCCCGGAGAACCTCGTGAATTTCCTTGTAGTGCGTGACAATCCAATGCCCGCCGTGCGCGGTGGAGTAGACCACCGGACCTTTGCCGGCCAATTCCGCAACCCGCTCTTGCACCGTATCGACCGGTTGGGCGAGCGATGGATCGTAAATGTCGAAATCGACCACGAGATTCGTGGGCGCTTGTTCTGTAGTTGTCATCGAGTCTCTTTCTCGAAAGGGGGAATCACGTTGCCCGGAATTGATCCGGGCTTGACTGGACTGCGATGGTGCGTTTACGGCTCGACTGTCAGGGCCCGTTCAGGGCAGACGATGACCGCGGCGTCCGCCGCACCGATGTCGTCAGGAGTCAACGGGTCACGCAGTATCACCGGGTTGCCTTGGTCGTCGCTGTCGAGGAGTCCTGGCGACGCCGAGTAACACAATCCATGGCCGGCGCACGCAGACCTGTCGACCACCAAATGCGTTGCCTCTTGGCCTGTATCGATCATTGATCGTCTCCAACTATCGTGTCGTACAGCAATTTCACTGTGGGTACAGGACTGCGAGAGCTAGGCACTCGCGTCGACGGTCGGGGCGCCCTCGTCCTCCGGAAACCACATCCCGACGCGCGAGAGGGTTCCACCGTCGGTGGTCGGAAGTGTCACGCCCGAGATGTACGCCGAATCGTCGGAAACCAGGAACAGCGCAGCTCGTGCGTTGTCCGACAACGACGGAGGACGGTTGAGTTTCAGCGGAATAGGCGAGACTCCAGGGTCCCACGGACCGGCAGTCTCCTCGTACGACGCTCCGACAACAGGAGATCCGGCGGGCATCAGGAAGTTGGGTGACATTCCGTGAGTCGGGGCGATGGCATTGACGCGAATCCCGTATTTACCCAAGTCAAGGCTCAATCCGCGCACCAAACCGTTGACCCCGGCTTTGGTGGCAGAGTACATAGCGATGCTGTGGTACGCGAGAAACGATGCGGCCGAAGAGGTTGCAAGAATCACGCCGCCGCCACCCGCCCGCAGTGCAGGCACCGAGGCCTTTGCGGTGTAGAAGACCCCACTCAGATTCACACCCAGTACCGCCTGCCAATCGGCATCGGTCAGGTCTTGGAAGTCGACAACCTCACCACCCGCAACTGAAGGAACTCCACCACGCGAGACGACGCCGGCGTTGGCAAAGACGACGTCAAGCCTGCCGAAAGTGTCAACCGTCGCTGCCACAGCATCCACCACCTGGGCTTCGACGCTGACGTCTGCCGTGAGCGCGATCGCGGTGCCACCCTGCTGTTCAACAAGTTTCACAGTCCCGTCGGCCCGATCCCTGTCGATGTCGACTACTGCAATCTTGGCGCCTTCCGAGGCAAATAGTTGCGCGCATTGACGACCGAGGCCCGAACCGCCGCCGGTGATCAGAACAATCTTGTTCTCGAGTTTCATGCAAACTCCTTCGACTGAAGATGTGCCGTGGTGAGGAAGTGAGGACTCGACGCGTGTTGCGTGCGTAGTCGATGCAATGTGTGACTCAGGTTACCCATAATGACAACGGACGTCAATCGATATTTGTCAGTTGATACATGAACAGGTCCTCATGACGCGTGATCTGCGCTGATCAGGGCACAGGGAGTGATGCGAAGATGCAACTACCGCCGACTAAGCTGCAAAGATGCCTTCGACGCCCCGCAATCGCACCGTCTCGCGCCTGCAGCCCTTTGCGTCCACGATCTTCGCCGAGATGACAGCACTGGCAACGCTTCATGGCGCCGTCAATCTCGGCCAAGGGTTTCCAGACACCGACGGACCCGCCGCAATGCTCGAGGTTGCGCGCCAAGCCATTGCCGATGGAGTCAACCAATATCCACCTGGTCCGGGTATGCCGGTTCTGCGCCAGGCTGTTGCTGCCGACCGCGCGGCCCGGTACGGCTTGGAATTCGATCCCGATTCCGAAGTGCTCGTCACCGTCGGCGCCACCGAAGCGATCAGTGCTGCAATTCTGGGTTTGGTCGAACCAGGCGAGGAAGTTGTACTCATCGAGCCGTATTACGACTCGTACGCGGCTTCTGTTGCTCTGGCCGGCGCGATCCGTCGTACCGTCCCGTTGGTCCCATCCGGTGACAAATTTGTTGTCGACCTCGACGCAGTCAAGGCAGCGATCACACCCAAAACCAAAATGCTGGTGGTCAACAGTCCGCACAACCCCACCGGGACGGTGTTCACCGATGCCGAATTGCGTGCACTCGCAGAAATTGCGTGTGAACGCGACCTGATCGTGCTGAGCGACGAGGTCTACGAGCACTTGGTCTTCGACGGCCTCACCCATACCCCGATGGCGTCGCTGCCCGGAATGCGCGAACGCACCGTCACAGTGTCCAGCGCTGCAAAGACTTTCAATGTCACCGGCTGGAAGACCGGCTGGGCGATCGGTCCGCGCGAGCTCATCGACGGTGTGCGCGCGGCCAAACAATTCATGTCGTTCGTGGCCGGCGCGCCGTTCCAACCGGCCGTTGCGTACGCCCTGACCAACGAGCAAGCGTGGGTCGCGGATCTGCGGTCAGGCCTGCAGTCCAAGCGAGATGTGCTCGCCGACGCGTTGACCGACGCGGGACTGCACGTGCATTCGGGCGGCGGCACCTACTTTCTACTAGCAGACATCCGGCCACTGGGTGAATCGGATGCCGGAGATTTCTGCCGCGCGTTGCCGGAACGGATCGGTGTTGCCGCCGTCCCCGTCGACGTATTCGCCGACAACCGTGACAACTGGAAGCATTTGGTGCGGTTTGCATTCTGCAAACAGGACCACGTACTTGCCGAAGCAGCAAGGCGTCTGCAGGGGCTCCGGGGAGCAACTCACCCATGAATGCTCGCACCATCCCCACTGCATTTGTTCACCGCTATCTCATGTTCTCGCCGGACAACAATGTGGACTTGTCCGGCGCCCTGCGCACAGCAGGAATCGATCTCACTACTCTGGCGGACCCCCGGGCGCGGCTCACTCCCGCTCAGGTAACTACCTTCATCCAAACCACCTGGCAGATCACGGACGACGAATTGTTCGGTCTCGGCCGCGCCCCGGTTCCCCGCGGCACCTTTCGCCTGATCTGCCTGACATTGATTCACTGCCCCGACCTCGGAAGCGCCTTCGCACGGATGGCCGACGTGATCCGGGCACTGCCGGGTTTGGCTCCGTTGTCGATAGAGTCGGGCGAAGACAGCACCCGCATAAGTTTCTCCGTTCACCCTCGGGACGGAATCTCCGAACCCGCTATCGCAGCGCGCGTCACCACTGATTTCGTCTTGATACTGCTGCACCGATTTGCCGCCTGGTTGATTGGCAAGCGCGTCAAACTGCGGGCCGTCGAGTTGCCGTACTCACCACCGGATGCGCGGCTGGCTCAAGATTACGATTACATCTTCGGCATCCCAGTCACCTTCGATGCATCCTGCGCCGCTTTGGATTTCGATAACTCCGCTATGCGCGCACCGATCATCCAGACCGAGGAAACACTCGAGGAGTATCTGCGCACATCACCTATCCAGCTGATGTCCGAGCGCGACTACGACAGCACGGCGTCAGCACAGGTACGCCGAGTTGTGGAGCTAGGCGTGAAAGGACGCACCTCGACAGCGGAAGAGATTGCCGAAATGCTCTCGATCAGCGTGCCGCACTTGCGAAGGTTGCTTCGCCGCGAGGGCACGTCGCTGAATCAGTTGCGTGAAGAAGTACTCCGAGACGTCGCGATCGCCGGTCTGGGCCGGGGTGAATCGGTGGAGGTTCTGTCGGCTCGCCTCGGGTTCTCCGAGCCCAGCGCGTTCCGCCGGGCGTTCAAACGCTGGACCGGAGATACTCCCAGCTCGTACCGCTAGCTGACACAGAATTCGTTGCCCTCCGGGTCGGACATCGTGATCCACACGCTCGGGCCTTGCTGCCCTCGGTGAAGTATCGTCGCACCAACCGTCTCGAGATGAGCGGCCACGTCCTCACGGTTGTCTCCCACTCGGATGTCCAGGTGAAGTCGGTTTTTCACCGCTTTCTTCTCAGGCACGAGCTGAAACAGAACACGCGGGCGCTCCGGATGTTCCGGATCGCTGATTGCTGCACCTTCCTTCCAGACGAGCACGCCCTCAAAAGTGGTGGTGTCGGATTCTTGCGCGTGACCGGCGGCGACGAGTCCTCTGATGAAATCCTCGTCGCTCGGCTCGACAGCCCACCCGAGCGCGGAGGCCCACCACTTTGCCTGTTCATGCGGTTGTTCGGAGTCCACGGTGACTTGAAATTCGTATCCCATGTTCCGACGCTAACCCCAGGTACCGACAAAGATCAGGTGCTGTGTGCGCCAACCCCATCCTTCCGGTGCGAACGGCACTTTCGGTCGATCCAAGGCGATGAACGCACCGTTCGCACCGGGGGCGAGGCCACCGACCTCAGTCCACGCTCTTGATGGTTTTCATCGTGATGAGCGAGGTCACCCGCGACACAGCGGGGAGGCCGCTGAGTTTGGTGGCCATGAATTGTTCGTAGGTCGCGAGATCCTTGACTGCGACGCGGATGAAGTAGTCGGGGATTCCGAAGAGCCGCCGACATTCGATCACTTCGTCGAAAGCCGCGACGCGTGATTCGAAGTCCTCGATGGTCGCCTGGTCGTTGACGCCGATCTCGGCAGTCACGATCACCTGAAATCCGCGGTCGAGTGCTTCGGGGCTGACGATTGCCCGGTAACCGGTGATGACTCCGTCGGCCTCGAGTTTCTTGACCCGACGCAGGCACGGCGAGGGTGTCAGGCCCACCAGATCCGCCAATTCGGTGTTGGTCAAACTGGAGTCCTGACGGAGGTGGAATAAAATTGCGTCATCCATGGCATCCATGCGGATATTATTGCGCAAAGTCTGAATTCTGCGCATTCTGGGCAATCGTCGACCACCCACTTTGTACTACATTTCTGTGGTGATCGAATCTTCAACATCAGCGGACGCACCTTCCGTCGATGCCGCGAACCAGAACCCAGCGTGGCGACGCGCCTTTGCCTTGTCACTGCCGGTGGGCATCGGACTCTTACCGCTCGGCATCGCCCTCGGGGTGCTTGTCGTACAACAAGGCCTGAACCCTTGGTGGGCACTGGTTTTCACCTCACTGATCTATGCCGGATCGCTGGAGTTCATTGCCGTCGGCATGGTCGCCGCGATGACTCCCCTGCCTTACGTCGCACTCACTGCGTTGCTGGTCAACTTTCGACACGTCTTTTACGCGTTGAGTTTTCCGCTGAACAAGGTGCGGAATCCGTTTGCGCGCTTCTACAGCATGTTTGCCCTCACCGACGAGGCGTATGCCATGTCGGTCACCACCGACCCCAAAGCCCTCTCCGGTCGCGTCATCGTATTCTCACAACTGTTCCTGCACGGCTACTGGGTTGGCGGCGCGATCCTCGGAGCTACTGCGGGACAATGGATTCCCGATTCGATCGTCGGAATGGACTTTGCGCTCACAGCCTTGTTCGTCGTCCTGTCGATCGAAGCGATGCGGGCACAGAGCGGCTATGCCGTGCCGGCAGCAGCAGTTACCTGCGCACTGGTGGCGCGCCTCATTGCACCCGATCATGTTCTACCGATCGCGATGGGCGGGTTTGTCGCGTTCTTGATCGTCCGATACCTGGCCACGTCCAGAAAGGCAGCAGCAGATGCCTGACACCACGTACATCTTCAGCGCCGTCGCCATCATGGCCGTCGTCACCTTTGCGTTGCGCGCCATACCCTTTGCCGTCCTGAAGCCGCTGCGCTCATCGGCTCTCGTCGCGTATCTCGGCATCTACATGCCGGCGGGAGTCATGTTGATCCTCGTGATGTACTCGCTGAAAAACGTTTCCGTCACTGCGCCGTCGCACGGAATACCCGAACTGATCGCCGTCTCGGCTACCGCCGCAATCCACCTGTGGCGAAAGAACGCAGTGCTGAGCATCGTCCTCGGGACCGCGATGTACGTCGCGCTGATGAACACTATCTTCGCCTGACTTTCCCATCCGGCAGCAAAGCGCCTTTACTCCCGGATGGGCAACTTGTAACCAAAATGCCCTTATCTGAACAGTTGAACACTTATACGATTTTTGTATGACGGTGGCACGCCGACCCTCGACACGAAATCGGTGACGTTCGATGACGACTGATACAACCACGACCGGAAACAGACTCGTCGCAGCGTGGACCAGCCTCGACCGCTCCCAGCGGCGCAGCATCATCGGAATGACGGCCACGGTCGTCGTGCTCAACGTGGCCGGTTGGGCAGTGCTGTTCGGCCTCGTCGTTCCCGGTCACTATGCCGTCGAGGGCAGCGTTTTCGGTGCCGGACTGGGCGTGACCGCCTACACGCTCGGAATGCGGCACGCCTTCGACGCCGACCACATCGCCGCTATCGACAACACCACACGCAAACTTGTTGCCGATGGCAAAAAGCCCATGTCCGTGGGGTTTTGGTTCTCCCTCGGCCATTCGACCATCGTTTTTGTCATGGTCACTCTGCTCGCCTTGGGTGTGCGACGACTGGCATCCAGCCTGTCCGACGAGAACTCCGACCTGGGGAAATGGGCCGGACTGTTCGGAACCACCGTGTCCGGCACATTCCTGATCTTGATCGGCCTCCTGAATCTCGTGTCCCTCATCGGAATTCACCGGGTCTACACGAAATACAAAGCGGGAACGTTCGACGAGGAACAACTGGAGAAGGAACTCGACAACCGCGGGGCATTGAACAAGATTCTGGGACCGGTCATGAAAACGGTCCGCAAGCCATGGCACATGTATCCCGTCGGATTACTCTTCGGCCTGGGTTTCGACACCGTCACCGAAGTCGGCCTTCTCGTCATCGCCGGCGGTGCAGCCGTGACGGGATTGCCGTGGTATTCGATTCTCGTTCTGCCAATTCTGTTCTGCGCCGGGATGTGCCTCTTCGACTCGATCGACGGATCCTTCATGAATTTTGCCTACGGTTGGGCATTTGCACAGCCGGTGCGAAAGATCTACTACAACATGGTGATTACCGGCTTGTCGGTGGCCGTGGCTCTGATCATCGGAGTGCAGGAGATCATCTCGATCTTCACCGAAAAACTTGATATTCACACCGGAGTCCTGGGCGCGATCGGCAACCTGGACTGGGGCGCGATGGGCTTCATCATCGTCGGGCTGTTTGTGATCACGTGGCTCGTTGCGATTGCCGTATGGAAGCTGGGGCGCGTCGAAGAGCGATGGCAAGCGCAATCTGCCGCGGCCGCGGGACAAGAAGCAACTTAGTCGTGTTTCGGGAGCAGTCTTCCGGGGTATTGACGGATTGCGGCAGAGATTTCGGAGCGAGGGGTCAGCCGCAACAGGCCTGCCGCCCGGCTGTCACTCGCCGGGAGGTGGGCCGCCTAATTTCACGGCGCCGATACATTGCTCGAGCACATTGCCCGAGATTCGAAAAGTTCGAACATATGTTCTAAATTCGGTGTAGTCTGATCTCCATGTCCAGCGCCATGCAACCGTCACTGTTCGACAATGTCGACCTGGGTGTTTCCTTGGCCGACCTCGACAACACCCTGCAACGACGGAAACTCACCGCAGGCGCGTGGGTCGATCACCGGCCCGCTTGGCTCACCGGATCGGAAGCCGTGTTCGACACCCTCGAACGGTCGGTACCGTGGCGTGCAGAGCGACGCCAGATGTACGACCGCGTGGTCGACGTCCCGCGGTTGGTGTGTTTCTTTGGCGAGAACGAGCCACTGCCGGATCCCCTGCTCGTCGAAGCAAAGGACGCCCTGAGCAGCCATTATCGCAGCGAACTCGGTGAACCGTTCACCACGTCCGGCCTGTGCTTCTATCGCGACGGGAGCGACAGCGTCGCGTGGCACGGCGACGACACCGGGCGAAGCCGCACCGAGGACACGATGGTAGCCATCTTGTCGCTCGGCGCGGCCCGCCCGCTACTTCTTCGTCCCCGCGGCGGCGGTGAGTCCATCCGCTTCAACCTCGGACACGGCGATCTGCTGGTCATGGGAGGCTCGTGCCAACGGACCTGGGAGCACGCTGTACCCAAGAGCGCCCGCGCACTCGGGCCGCGGATCAGCGTGCAATTCCGTACTCGCGGAGTGCGCTGAACTGTCAGACGAGCAGCTTTGCTCCCGTTGCGGCAACAACGTCGTCGACGCTTACACCCGGCGCCGTTTCGACCAGACGCAAACCGTCGGCGGTCACGTCGATCACCGCCATGTCGGTAATGATTCGCTGCACGCATCCCTTGCCGGTGAGCGGAAGAGAGCATTCTTCGACGATCTTGTGCTCCCCCTTCTTGGACACGTGCTCCATCATCACGATGACGCGCTTGGCGCCGTGGACCAGATCCATCGCGCCACCCATTCCCTTGACCATGTGACCGGGAATCATCCAGTTCGCGAGGTCTCCGGTGGCACTCACCTGCATGGCACCGAGCACGGCAACATCGACCTGTCCGCCGCGGATCATGCCGAACGACGCGGACGAGTCGAAGAACGACGCGCCGGGTAGCACCGTGATGGTTTCCTTACCCGCATTGATCAGTTCGGGATCGAGTTCTTCCTCGGTCGGGTACGGTCCGACACCCAAAACGCCGTTCTCCGAATGCAATACGACGGTGATGTCGGTGGGCAGATAGTTCGGAACCAGCGTCGGCATGCCGATACCGAGGTTCACGTACTGACCGTCCTCGAGCTCGCGCGCTACTCGTGCTGCCATCTCTTCGCGGGTGAGTTTGGTAGGGGTCACTGCAGTCATGCTCGTACCGTCCGATTCTCGATGCCGACCGTCACGGGGCCGACGTGGACAACTCGCTGAACGTGGATTCCGGGAGTGTGAATCTCGGCGGGGTCGAGTTCGCCGGGTTCCACGAGGTGTTCCACCTGAGCGATGGTGATCCGGCCGGATGTTGCCGCGGCCGGGTTGAAGTTCTGGGTGCTTGCGCGGTAGACGAGGTTGCCGTGCCGGTCACCTTTCCACGCGTGAACCAGGGCGTAGTCTGCGACGATGCCTCGTTCCATCACGTAGGTGACGCCGTCGAATTCGCGAGTTTCCTTGGGCGGGCTGGCAACTGCGATGCCGCCGCTGCCGTCGTAGCGGAGCGGCAGGCCGCCGTCGGCCACCTGGGTGCCGACACCGGCAGGAGTGAAGAACGCGGGGATGCCGGCTCCACCGGCGCGCATGCGCTCGGCGAGCGTGCCCTGCGGGGTGAGCTCCACTTCCAGTTCACCGGCAAGGTACTGGCGAGCGAACTCTTTGTTGGAGCCGACGTACGAGCTGATCGTCCGGCGAATCCGCCCGTGTTCGAGGAGTACACCAAGCCCGAATCCGTCGGTACCGCAGTTGTTGCTCACGGTCTCGATAGACGTTGCGCCTTGCTCGAGCAGTGCATTGATGAGGATCTCGGGCACTCCGACGAGCCCGAATCCTCCGACAGCGATCGTGACGCCGTCCGGCACGTCCGCGACGGCCTCGGCTGCAGTGGGAATGACTTTGTCCATCATGCCGATCACAGTAGCGCGCCCCGTACGTATTGTGAACCCCTGTGCGTATTACGAACATTTCTTGCCCCCGACATTGCCTGGGTCACAACAACGAACTAGTCTGTTCGCAGAGCGCATCACCTGTACACATTGCGAACACACGCTGCGAACAAACACACTGCGAACACGTAATCGAACGACGAGGTTCCCCATGCTGCATTTACCGCCGAGGTACCAGCGGCCGACCGGCGTCAACGCCCCGGCTGATTTCGCGGACTACAAGACCACCTCCCTCCGTCACCCCAAGCAACCCCTGAAGCTGCTCCCCCAGCGCCTCACGGAATTGACCGGGCCGGTTTTCGGTGAAGACCGCGTCGGCGCAGGTGAGAACGATCTGACCATCGCCAACGGCGGTGAAGCACAGGGACAGCGCATCGTGGTTCACGGCCGTGTCCTCGACAGCGACGGCAAGCCGGTCCCCCACACCCTGCTCGAGGTGTGGCAGGCCAACGCCGGTGGACGCTACCGCCACACCGGCGACAACTGGCCGGCTCCACTCGACCCGTTCTTCAACGGCCTCGGCCGTTGTGTGACAGACGCCGATGGCCACTACTCGTTCACCACCATCAAGCCCGGCGCCTACCCGTGGATGAACCACGACAACGCGTGGCGACCGGCCCACATCCACTTCTCGTTGTTCGGCACTGCATTCACGCAGCGTCTGGTGACGCAGATGTACTTCCCCGACGACCCGATGTTCTTCCAGGACCCGATCTACAACGCAGTGCCCGAAGAGGCCCGTCATCGCATGGTCAGCGTCTTCGACTACGACGCCACAGTCCCCAACTGGGCTCTCGGGTTCCGCTTCGACATCGTCCTGCGCGGCCGTAATGCCTCCGTATTCGAGAACGAGGAAGACCACGATGACTGATCAGACCGCGAAGCCCGCACCTACCTATGAAGTCGTCCCCGGTGATTTCACCACGGCGTCCTTCGGAGTCACACCTTCGCAAACCGTCGGCCCGTACTGGCACATCGGCCTTCCCTGGACGGACGGGCCCGACGCGGCTGCATCCGACGCTCCCGGCCGAATCACGCTCGCCATCACGGTGATCGACGGCAATCGCACGCCGGTAGCCGACGCCATGATCGAGACGTGGCAGGCCGATACGCTCGGGCGGTTCAACCATCCGGACGATCCCCGCGGCGCAGTGAGCCTCACTCCGGCCGGATTCCGCGGGTTTGCCCGCAGCGCAGCCGATTCCACCGGAACAGCCTTGATCCACACGGTCAAGCCCGGCGCGTTGCCCACCGAAACCGAGATAGACGAAGCACCCCACGTCAACGTCTCGATTTTCGCCCGCGGCATGCTCGATCGTCTGGTCACTCGGTTGTACTTCCCGGAAGACGCGGACGCGCACACCACCGATCCGGTTCTGAGTTCGCTCACCGAAACCGAACGCGCGAAGTTGGTTGCAACCAAGGTCGACGATGGGTACTCCTGGACGGTCTATGTTCAGGACGAAGACGCACACGGCGTCGAGACGCCCTTCTTCGAGCTGTAAAGAGGAGTACACATGTCCACTCGCGGCGCGCTGTTCGATCCGGTGTTCGGTGCCACCCCGGTATCCGAGCATCTGTCAGACCAGGCCTGGGTGACCGCGTTGCTCGACGTGGAAGCTGCACTGAGCTGTGCGGCGGCCACAATCGGGTTGGCGGACGGTACCCAGTGCGCCGCTGTGGCTGCCGCTGCCGCCGAGTTGTCCAAGCCTGGTGGGCTCGACATAGTCGCGCTGGGTCGCGCATCAGCGGCGGGCGGCAATCCGGTCATCCCGCTCGTGAAGATCCTGCGCGAACGAGTCGCGCAAGACGGTGTACCCGGCAACGTTGTTCACCCGGGCGCCACCAGCCAGGACATCATGGATTGCGCGCTGATGCTGCTGACGCGGCGCGCAGGGTCTGTTGTACTTGCCGACCTGACCCGGGCTGCCGACTCTGCAGCTCATCTGGCCCGCCTTCATCGCTCGACGCCGATGGTGGCGAGAACGCTGGGGCAACAAGCACTTCCGACCACTTTCGGACTACTGGCAACCAGCTGGTTCACCGCTCTCGATGCCGCTGCAATCCGGCTCGACATCGTGTTGTCGACGTTGCCCGTCCAGTTCGGCGGTGCCGCAGGCACACTCGCCGCGTCGTACCCGGACGGCCTCGCGCTCGCCGACGCGTTTGCCGACGAACTCGGGTTGGCTCGACAGGTTGTTCCGTGGCACACCGATCGCGTGACCATCGCGGAATTGTCGACCACCCTCGGCATCGTCGCCGGTGCCGTGTCCAAACCGGCTACGGACATCACCGTCATGGCGTCGACGGAACTTTCCGAAGTCGCCGAGAAAACTCCAGGCGGCTCGTCAGCCATGCCGCACAAGCAGAATCCCGTTGCCGCCATCACGGCCCGCGCCGCGGCACGGCGTGTTCCCGCACTCGTGGCCACGGCCTTGTCCAACATGGATCACGAGTTCGCTCGGGCAGCCGGTCCCTGGCATGCGGAGTGGGAAACCGTCACCGAACTCCTACGTCTAGCCGGCGGATCGGCACATCAATTGTCGGTCAGTCTTGCCGGGCTACAGGTGCACACCGATTCGATGGCACGCAACCTCGACATCACCGGCGGCTTGATTCTTGCCGAACGGGTCACGAAGGCACTCTCGGCGCATACCGATCGTGCTCGTGACATCGTCACTGCCGCAGCCGCTTCCGGCACGCGACTGGACCATGATCCCGCGATCACCGAACACCTGACCGCGGCCGAACTCACCGAACTTCTCGATCCAGCACACTATCTGGGCCACGCCACCGACCTGGTCGATCGGGCCCTCGCCGAACGCCCAACAGGAGGACCACGATGAGCGTCGAGCTCAACTTTCACCAGACCGGCAATCCCGACGCTCCTGCCGTCGTTTTCCTGGGTTCGCTCGGGTCCGACCTGACGATGTGGGCGCCGCAGATTCATGCGCTGTCGAACCGCTACCGCGTCATCGCCGTCGATCACCGTGGTCACGGTAAATCCCCGGTGCCCGCCGGCCCGTATACCGTCGCGGACCTGGCCGGCGACGTCGTCGCTCTGCTCGATTCCCTCGAACTCGAGTCGGTTCATCTGGTCGGTCTCTCCCTCGGTGGTGCCGTCAGCCAGTGGATCGCCGCGCACCGTCCCACTCGCGTCGACACCCTGACATTGCTGTGCACGTCCCCGCAGTTCGCACCCGCCCAGCCGTGGATCGAACGAGCGCAGACCGTCCGCACCGACGGTATTGCCTCGATCGCTGCGGCAGTTGTCGGACGCTGGTTCACACCCGGACTTGCCGAAAGCGATCCGGAACTCGTCGCGCGGCATGTCGCGATGGTCGAGGCAACACCGGACGAGGGATACGCGGCCTGCTGCGAAGCACTCGCGGTGTGGGACGGCCGCGCCGACCTCGCCCGCATCGTCGCTCCGACGCTCCTCATCGCGGGTGAGCAGGATCCGGCAACTCCCCCGGCCACCCTGGCAGCGATCGCCGACGGTATCGCCGATTCCGTGATGCACGTCGTCGATCCCGGAGCGCACCTCGCGAGCGTCGAGCAGGCCGGACACGTCACCAAACTTCTTGCGGCGCATATTTCCTCGCACACACCGGCCAATGCTCAGCGCAGTGCCGCGGTGGCGGCAGGGATGACCGTCCGTCGTCAGGTTCTCGGTGACGCTCACGTCGATCGGTCCATTGCCGGCGCCACCGAGTTCACCGCGCCGTTCCAGGATTTCATCACTCGCACTGCCTGGGGCGACATCTGGTCACGTCCCGGACTCGATCACCACATCCGCAGGCTGCTGACTCTCGCGATACTCACCGCAGTCGGCAACGAGCACGAACTCGACATGCATATCCGCGCCGCACTGCGCAGCGGGATGGATCCGGATCAACTCGTGGAAGTATTTCTCCATACCGCGGTCTATGCGGGTGTGCCGAACAGTAATCAGGCTTTTGCGCTGGGTAAGCAGGCACTCGCGGACCTCACGCCGAAGCCCGAGGAGAACACGACACCATGAGCGAAACCAACAGCGACCAGTCGCCGGGGCCGTCACCCGACTACGTGCAGTCGCTGGCCCGCGGATTGTCCGTCATCAAGGCATTTGACGGCGAGCATCCCCGGCGCACGCTCAGTGAAGTCGCGCGGCACACCGATCTCACGCGCGCGACTGCGCGTCGGTTCCTGCTCACTCTGGTCGAGCTTCAATACGTACGTACGGATGGTTCGGTGTTCTGGCTGACACCACGCGTTCTCGAACTCGGGTACAGCTACCTGTCCAGCCTGTCGCTGCCCGAACTCGCGGGACCCCATCTGGAGGCCCTGTCCGCCAAGGTCCGGGAATCCACCTCGGTCTCCATCCTCGACGGCGACGACGTCGTGTACGTGGCCCGCGTACCGGTCAGCCGCATCATGACGGTCTCGATCACCATCGGCACCCGCTTCCCGGCCTATGCCACGTCCATGGGGCGGGTACTACTCGCCGGCCTGCCAGACGACGCGCTCGATCAGTACCTGTCCCGAGTCTCCTTCTCCCGTCTCACCGGCAAGACCATCTCCACTCCCGAAGAACTGCGGGCTGAACTCGACAAGATTCGCGCCGACGGCTACTCGGTGGTCGATCAGGAACTCGAAGAAGGGTTGCGTTCACTCGCAGCACCGATTCGCGACGCCAACGGCGACGTAGTTGCCGCGGTGAATATTTCCACTCAGGCTGCGCGCTACAGCACCGAAGCGGTTCTCGCTGAACTTGTTCCGGCTGCAATATCCACCGCTGACGCGATTTCTGCCGATCTCGGCCGCACTCAATCCTCGAACAATCACTCGACCGCTACGCGCTGATCGAGCACACACCAAGGAAGAACTCATGCCTGACGTTGTCATCTGTGAACCGCTCCGCACACCGGTAGGCCGCTTCGGCGGTGTCTTCCGCGACATCGCACCGGAGGACCTCGCTTCGACCCTGATCACCGAACTCGTCTCGCGCACCGGCATTTCCGGTTCCGATGTCGACGACGTGATCCTGGGTCAGGCATCCCCGAACGGTGAGGCTCCGGCCATCGGACGCATCGCCGCGCTCAACGCCGGACTCGGCATCGACGTACCCGGCATGCAGGTGGACCGCCGCTGCGGTTCCGGTTTGCAGGCGATAATCCAGGCCGTCATGCAGGTTCAGTCCGGTGGCAGCGATCTGGTTCTCGCCGGCGGCGCCGAATCCATGAGTCAGGCCGAGTTCTACGCCACCGGAATGCGTTGGGGCGTCAAGGGAGAGGCCGTCGCACTCAGCGACCGCCTCGCCCGCGCCCGCGTCACTGCCGGCGGCCGCGACTTCCCGGTTCCCGGCGGCATGATCGAAACCGCCGAGAACCTGCGAGCTGAGTTCTCCATCAGCCGCGAAGATCAAGACGCACTGGCAGTGCAATCCCACCAGCGCGCAGTCGCGGCACAGAAGAACGGCGTCTTCGCGCAGGAAATCGTTCCGGTATCCGTTCCCCAGCGTAAAGGTGACGCGCTCCTCGTCGATACCGACGAGCACCCGCGCGCTGATACCTCGATGGAATCCCTTGCGCGCCTTCGTCCCATGCGCGGCAAGCTCGACCCCGATGCTACCGTCACCGCCGGCAACGCCAGCGGCCAGAACGACGGCGCTGCGCTCGCCATTGTCACCACGGCAGAGAAGGCCAAGGCGCTCGGACTGCGTCCCCTTGCCCGCCTTGCCAGTTGGAGTGTTGCCGGCGTCCCGCCCCGCACCATGGGCATCGGCCCGGTTCCGGCGTCGGAGAAGGCGCTTGGGCGTCTCGGCCTCACCTTGGCAGACATGGACGTCATCGAACTCAACGAAGCCTTTGCCGCACAGGCACTTGCAGTTCTGCGCACGTGGAACCTCGAAGCCGACGACTCCCGAATCAACCCCAACGGTTCCGGAATCTCACTCGGCCACCCCGTCGGCGCAACCGGCGGGCGGATCCTCGCGACTCTGCTGCGCGAAATGGATCGACGGGAAGCCCGCTACGGCCTCGAAACCATGTGCATCGGCGGCGGCCAAGGCCTGGCTGCCGTGTTCGAACGCCTCACCTGAGAATTGCACCGCACTTACTGCTGAGGGTCGTTCTCGAACCGTCCATGCCTTCCGGCACCCGCCGCGAATGCCGCGGCTCCACGCGCACCTTCCGCCGCGACAATCGGACTACCCGCGGCGCCTTCCGCTCGCAGCGCTTCCGCGAGCGGAAGGTCGAAGGACCGGTATGCCGATACCCGATCCGCCAGCATGCACAACTGCGGAAACGTTGTGAGCTGCTGCGCCAATTCCTTCGCTGCAGCCAAGGATTCACCCACCGGAACAACACGATTCACCAGACCGAACGAGAGCGCTTCCTGAGCGTCGACGGGTCGTCCCGTCAGAATCATGTCGAGTGCGCGCCCCTGCCCCACGATGCGCGGCAACCGCACCGTTCCGCCGTCGATCAAGGGAACACCCCAGCGTCTACAGAAGACACCGAAAACGGCATCCTCCTCACAGACCCGCAGATCTGCCAGCAACGACAATTCTAGGCCGCCGGCGACGGCATATCCGCTCACAGCGGCGATCAGCGGCTTCGACAGCGCCAGCCGACTCGGGCCCATCGGCCCCGTACCGCCGCCTTCCGGGTCCAACTCATGCAAGCGCGACGGATCATTCACCGCCGTCAGATCTGCTCCCGCGCAGAATGTTCCACCAGTACCCCAGAGTATTGCGACTTGCGCAGCATCATCAGCCTCGAACTCCAGAAATGCGTCACGCAACTGCGCGGCCATCGGTCCGTCGACGGCATTCTTTCTGTCCGGACGGTTCATGACGATGGTGGTGACGCCACCCTCGCGCTCTACGTAAACATCGCTGTGTGGGCGATCCGAGTCAGTCACTGTGCTTCCTCACTATCCGCGGACAGGGTCCCTGTGTCCACACTGCCACGCGGGAAATGAATCGTCAGCCGTTCGCGTGATCAGCACGTAGCCCCGAGAGCTGACCTTTGAACCTTCGCATGCGTGTGGGCTTCGCATCGGCTGGCTGGTGATGCGAAGCTGTACGCGGTATGTAGTTCCGGCGCAGCCGGTTTCAGTCTCGGTGCACCGGGCCTTGTCGGGTGGTGGAGCGACGACGCCGTTGTTTCGGGTCGATCGCGGCCGGTGGGATGAACCAGGGTTTGTGATCGTCGCCCATCTTGATCTCCCAGATGCCGCGGAACCCGCTGGTGCTGTGCATCAACGTGTGGTGGCTGCGGCAGAGCAAGGTGAGGTTGTCCATCACCGTCAAACCGCCTGTCGACCACGGTTTTATATGGTGCGCGTCGCACCACGCCGGTACGGCGTCACAGTTCGGGAAGGCGCAGCCCTTGTCCCGGGCAATCAACGCGATACGTTGTTCGGCCGTGACGAGACGTTTGAGTGGAGTCGCATCCAGGGGTGCACCCTTGCCGTCCATCAGGACGGTGGAGAGCATGCAGTCGCACGCGAGCATCCGGGTTTTGCTCACACTGAGCGGCCCCATCCAGGGCATGTAGCCGACGTCGAGATCTTCGACTCCCGGCTCGCTGTCGCCGAATTCTTCTTCGTCGTTTGCTGCGGTATCGCTGCGCATGGTCGCGCATTCGCGATGCTCGGCAAGGTCTTTCGCGGTGATGTGCACATTCACATGCGGACGCTGACCACCGTCAACACCGGTGACAGCATTATCCAGATAGCGGCGAATCAACTCCGTGAACGCATCGGCGGTGCGTTTGGCTGCCGACCGCTGATCCGGAGTCCCATCCGCCGCCGGTTTCGGCATCGACAACCCCGACAGCGCAGACAGGAGCATTTCGCCGGTCAACGCATCGAAATCACCCTTGATCACGACCCGACCATTCAGCGTCGGCGCGATACGTAGCGCATTCAGGTCGTTATCCTCACCGGGCGGCGGCTCATCGGATTCGAAAATCCGCTCCAAAACCGCAATCGCGTATCGCACCTTGACAGTCGTAGCCTCCACCCCGGATGCCGCGGCGAGAAGAGTTTTCATACTTGGCGCTAATGCGATGTCCGGCATCCCCTTTGGTGGAGATTCACAGAACGCGGCGATCAATGCCGCATGATCGAGCGACAGATCACCCGCCTCGAACTGCGCAGCAATATCCGGGAACACCCGCAGTGCAGCACCGAGGGCGGCGATCTTGTTGCCGGCCGAGTTCTGCAACATCGTATTGGCCGCCAACCACCGACCCACACCCCGGTAGCAGAGCACTTGCTCGTCGGGATTGAGTGCCAACTCGTCGACCGCGGCCACCCGAATCGCTTCCAACCGAAGAATTTCCGCAGATGCACTTACAGCAACGTCCCGAACCTCGGACGGACGTAACTGCCACAACGTGGCGCGCACACCCACAGCCGAACCGGCTACAACATCCCCCACCGCAATTGAATCGCTCACCGTCGTCATCAAGGCCTCCCCACCCTGACCTAATTATACTCGAACATCCATTCGAATCAAGAGACATATCGGGCACATTCGGCCGAATAGTGTTTGCAGCCATCAGCATTGATCACATTAGAAGCGGCTCGTCGGCGTGTTATTCGTACTGCTCGACCCCGACTAACGAGGATCCATCCGATAATGCAAGGCCATGGCCCGCGCTCGCCACAGACGCAATTCGTGATCGGTGCGCAGCACCCCTTCCGAGTCCTCGAACACGTGGAACCGCTCGTGGATCGGAACTCTCGCTGCGTAGACTTTTCTATTCTCCACCACGGTGACATACGCTCCGACGTCTCCGAAGGCTCCGTGGCCCGAGGTCAGTAACAGGGAACCGTCGTCGCAGACTTCGGGACGCAGGAACACCTGAACATTCCCGGATTCGAGGGGGAACGAGACGTGGACGCAGGGTTGAGCAGTGTTTGGCAGCAACGTGATTCGGTAGTACCCACTGAAGAGGTAGTCACCTGACTTTCGCAGTGTTCGCAGCCAGGCCGAACCCGCGTGCACGCCGTCTGCATCCAATACGCGCGTAATCGAACTGTCGACGCCATACGCAACCGACATCGGATTTACGGGCAGCGCAAGTTGCTGCACGCGCCGACCGTAAAACCGCTCGACCAGCGATCCCCATGGCGCAAATCCCGGCGACCATTGTGTCCACGCCTGCATTCGCCATGTCGAGGTTTGCTCGTAGAAGTCGCGGACGGACGGCGTCAATCGTGACGGATCAAAATCCGGCCCCGCCAATGTATCCATGCAGGGCACTAGACCCTCGACTGATGCTTTCGCAACAACGGTGCCACCGATACGCAATGCTTCGGTGGGGATCCAACTGTCTTCCACCGGACCGCGCACCGCTGTCGGCGCTTGTAGCCACGCGTCTTCGGACAGGTCAATTTTGCGGCCGACCACGCGCCAGAACACACGCGTCGCGCGATCTGCAACAGGCCACAGACGTTCACCTGCCATCGACGTCCCCCTCGTGCTGGTACCCGGTCAACTCACCTGGACACTAGTACGTTGCGCGGCCTCCGCTGGCGTCGTACACCGCGCCGGTCGAGTAACTCACGGCAGTCGAGGACAACCAGCCGATCAGTTCGGCAATTTCGTCCGATCTACCCATCCGCGACATCGGCGTCAAACTCTGCGAGCGAGCGAGAATCGCGGGATCTGTGCCCGCATTCATCGGACTTTCGACGGCAGCCGGCGCCACGGCGTTGACCAGCACGCCGGTGGTCGCAATCTCCTTGCCCAGCGATTTCGTCAGTGCAATGACGGCTGCTTTCGACGCGGAGTACGCGCTCTGGTTGGGGTTACCGTCTTTTGCGGCGATGCTCGCCAGATTCACAACGCGCCCCCAACCTGACGCGACCATGCCGGGCACAAAGGCACGGCACATGAGGAAGGTTCCGTCCACGTTGATCCGGAACGTCCGCTGCCAGTCGGCGAGCGAGACATCCACCAGCGGCGCCGACGGCCCCACGATGCCGGCACTGTTGATCAAGATGTCGACCTTGCCGATGCGCGCACGCAAATCGTCGACTGCGGCAGCATCTGTCACGTCGAGGCGTTCGTCGGCTCCCTCTGCAATGTCAGCCGTAATGGTTCGAACACCATTGTCGGACAGCAGTTTCGAACATGCGGCACCAATTCCGCTGGCGCCGCCGGTAATCAGCGCAACGGCACCCTCTGGATAGCTCTGCATCAGTCTCATCTCCCGGAGATCATGTGCGCTCAGCACTCAATTTAAGCTGCGAATAGATATAATCTGCGTCACACTGTGTACGATTTTTGAATATATGGCGTCGGGCAGAGTCGTCAAAATCAACAGTCGACATCAACGAAGGACACATCGATGGAAATTCGCTGGTTGCACGCGTTTGTCGCGGTCGCGGAGGAGTTACATTTCGGCCGGGCCGCGTCACGGCTGCAAATGGCTCAGTCGCCTCTGAGCCAGATGATTCGCAAACTCGAAAAGAACATCGGCGTGCAACTGTTCGAGCGCAGCACCCGCACCGTTGCGCTCACCTCCGGTGGGCATGCTTTCCTGCCACACGCCTATCGGGTTCTCGAAAACATGGAAACCGCCCGTCAAGCCACCCGCGCATCAACCGGCGGCGTGTACGGCCGGGTGGCAATCGGTTTCACGGGCGTGCTCAACCACCAGGCGTTACCACCATTGACGCGAGCCTTGCGCCAGCGATACCCCGAGGTCGAATTGACGCTCCTCGGCCGCATCATGACCCGCGACGCAGTGACACAACTCGAGAGCGGCGCACTGGATCTGGCGTTTGTCGGCCTGCCGGTGGCCGCGGCGCCGTTGTCCACTCGCCTGATCCGTCGTGAAGCCTTTGGCGTCGTACTGCCGATCGATCACCGACTGGCTGCCGAGACCGAGATCGACCTGCGCGAATTGGCCGACGACGGATTTGTCACCACACCCATGGCTGCCGGCTCCGCCCTGCAGGAGACTGCGATGCGGGCCTGCATGAATGCCAACTTCCGCCCGCGCGTGGTTCAGGAAATCACCGACCCCTACATGATCCTGATGCTCGTCGCCGCGGGTGTCGGCGTCGCCTTGATGCCATCGGGAATGGCCGGCATCACCCCTCCCGGCAGTGTCTTCGTTCCGCTCACCGGCGAGCCGACCTACATGAACCACGGAATCGCCTGGTCACCCCGCCGCATGACCGACGCCCTCGCTGTTGCACTCGCTACTTCGGAGGAAATCCTCCCCACCCCCGAGATTGAGACGTAATTCGTCATTATCTGAGACTCATTTAGTGTTGGACGCGCCATAGTCCTTCATGGCATCGTCGTCTGCGCCGCCGAAAGGTGAGGGACGTCACCGATGCGTGGCGCATCACAAAACGTGCCACCACCGTCGGCCAATCGGGACGAAAGGACTACCCATGGCGCCTCCGCCTACCCCCGCAGCTTCCACCACCGGGACCGACGAAAAGCCGAACTCCAACGCTCGGCGAGCCGCAGTGTCGGGTTTTCTCGGCAGCACACTCGAGTACTACGACTTCTTCATCTACGGCTCCGCCGCCGCACTGGTGTTTCCCAAGATCTTCTTCCCGGGCGGTGGCTCCACAGCGACGCTGCTCTCCATCAGCACTCTGGGCGTGGCCTACGTCGCTCGCCCGCTCGGCGCAGTGCTGTGGGGACACCTCGGTGACCGCTACGGTCGCAAGAACGCACTCCTCGCGTGCCTTCTGCTCATGGGAGTCGCGACCGTTGTCGTCGGCTGCCTGCCGACGTACGAGCAGATCGGCATTGCAGCGCCGATCATCCTCGTCTTACTTCGCCTCCTCCAAGGCCTGTCTGCGGGTGGAGAATCACCCGGCTCCTCGGCACTGACACTCGAACACTCACCGGATCACCGCCGTTCGTTCTTCACATCGTTCACCATGAGCGGCATCATGTTCGGCATCGTCATCTCGAGCCTGGTATTCATCCCAGTAGCAAGCCTGCCCGACGAAGACCTTTACTCCTGGGGCTGGCGAGTTCCCTTCTGGCTCAGCATCATCGTGACCGTCGTTGCACTCTGGCTGCGACGCGCACTCGACGAGCCTGAGGTATTCGAAGAGCTCAAGGAACAGGACAACACGGCCGGAATTCCCGTCGTCGAGATGTTCCGCTCGCACTGGCGCACCGTGATTCGCATCAGCATGAGTTCGACCTTCGCGATGATCAACACCATCGTCAACGTCTTCGCCCTGGCCTACGCCGTCGAATCCGGCTTCGAACGCTCGACGATGCTCTGGGCAATTGCCACGGCCAACTTCGTTGCGGTACTTACCCAGCCGCTGTTCGGCATTCTGTCCGATCGCTACGGCCGCAAGCCCATCTTCGTCATCGGCGCAATCGGCGCCGGCCTGATGGTCTTCGTTTTCTTCCACTCGATCGGAACCCAAAGCGTTCCCATGGTTTTCGCTTCGGGAATCGTCATGATCGGCATCTTCTACGCGATGCCCAATGGCACCTACCCGGCGTACTTCCCGGAGCAGTTCCCCGCCAAGGTTCGCTACACCGGGATGGCCGTGAGCCTCATGCTCGGACTTCTCGTCGCCGGCTTCACACCGGCAATCGCCCAGGCGATTTCCGCAGGCGACAAGAGCAATTGGACACCGGTCGCGTGGATGTGCCTCGGCTTTGCGGTCGTCTCCGCCATCGCCGCGATGTGCGGTCCGGAAACCTATCGGACGCCGACCGCAGAACTCGGCGAACCGAAATCAGTCACGCTCACGAAGCAAGACCCAGAGCTCACCAGCAACAACGCTTGACCGGACCGGCCCCTCGCGCTGACTTCGCGCCGCGAGGGGCCGTCCCCACTTATGCAGGAGAAATGTCATGCCTACCGAATCCACCACGCACCGGAT
Source organism: Rhodococcus sp. KBS0724 (assembly GCF_005938745.2). Classification (NCBI taxonomy): domain Bacteria; kingdom Bacillati; phylum Actinomycetota; class Actinomycetes; order Mycobacteriales; family Nocardiaceae; genus Rhodococcus; species Rhodococcus sp. KBS0724. The sequence continues at coordinate 1,267,643 of NZ_VCBX02000001.1, read as the reverse complement.
CGGCCTTGTCGGCGCGGGAATCACCACCTCGCTCTCGCCCGCGCTGCACTCTCACGAAGCAGCAGCACTCGGTCTCGCCTCCTACAGCTACGAACTGATCGACCTCGAGGCAAGAAACGTCTCGGTCGAGAAGACCGGCGAATTGGTACGCGCAGCCGTCACCGGCGGCTTCACCGGGCTGAACATCACACACCCATGCAAGCAGGTTGTCGTGGACGCCCTCGACGAGCTGTCGGACAATGCCCGACTGCTCGGTGCCGTCAATACGGTTGTGGTCGAGAACGGCCGCCTGATCGGCCACAACACCGATCACAGTGGATTCCTCACCGCACTGCAACGCGGTTTACCTGACGCCACCTTGGATCGAGCTGTCCTCGCCGGAGCCGGTGGAGCGGGTTCGGCAGTGGCTTACGCACTGGCAGCAGCTGGTACGGCGGATCTCCGCATCGCCGACGTCGACGCCGAACGCGCGGCCGATGTGTGTGCACGCGTCGCCTCGGCATTCCCCGCCACGCGCACAACGGCTTTGGCAATCGGTGAGATCGCGGACAACCTGGCGACAAGCGACGGCGTCGTCAATGCCTCTCCGATCGGTATGGTCGGCCACCCGGGAACCCCCTTCGATCCCGCTGCGCTCCACTCCGCCTTGTGGGTTGCCGACATCGTCTACCGGCCGATGCGCACCGAATTGCTCGACGCTGCACTCGCTCTCGGATGCCAGGTGCTCGACGGTGGTCAGATGCTGGTGGCGCAAGCCTCCGACACCTTCACACTCCTGACCGGAGTCGAAGCGGATACGGATCGGATGCGAAACCACCTGAGCGAGATGCTTTCCGAAATGGCAAGCGCATGAGCACAGTCGAATACACACTCTCGCGAAATGCTCCAGGAGCACTCATGAACGCAACCCAGCCGTTTGCCGAACCACTCGACATGGGTAAGGTCCGCCTTCGGAACCGATTCGTATCTGCTCCGATGGAACGCAATTACTGCGAAGTCGACGGCACGATGACCGACGAGTACATCGCGTACCTCGCCAGGCGCGCCGAAGGTGGTGCAGCACTGATCTTCACCGAGGCAAGTTATGTGCGCGCCGACGGCAAGGGCCGCATCCGGCAGATGGGCGTCGACGTCGACGAGCGGATCCCCGGCATCAAGAAGATGGCCGACGCCATCCACGCGCACGGTGCGCTCGTCGGAGTCGAACTCAACCATGGTGGCCGCACCGCTCAAGGTTCGGTCAGCGGCTTTGTTCCCGTTGCCCCGACACCGATTCCGTGTTTGGTTGTCGGCGGCGAAATGCCCGAACAACTCGACGGCGACGACATCGAGCACATCATCGAGTGCTTCGGTGAGGCTGCTGCACGGTGCCAGCAGGCCGGCGTCGATGTCATCTCACTACACGGCGGGCACGGGTATCTGATCCACCAGTTCCTCTCCCCAGCGTACAACCATCGTGACGACGAGTGGGCGGATCCAACGCTCTTTGTCAACAAAGTCATCGCTGCGGTACACGAGCATGCTCCGGGAATTACTCTCGGACTTCGATTCTCAGCCTTCGAGGGTGTCGACGGCGGACTCGATGCCGAGACGACCCGTGCCCGCATCGACGCCATCGACACGGACCGACTCGATTTCCTCGACGTCTCGGCGGGCAACTACGAAGCGGGACAGTGGATCATCCAGCCCGGCGAATGGTCGCGTGGCCTCCTCGCGCCGTACTCCGAGCAGTATCAACGCGACTTCGACATCCCGGTGGGCGTAGCCGGCCGCATCACGTCACCCGAAATCGCCGCGCAGATCATCGAATCCGGGCAGGCGAACTTCGTCAGCATGGCTCGCACTCTCCACGCTGATCCGGACTTCCCGAATCGCGCCATCGACGGCGGCCGTTACCGTCCGTGCATCGCGTGCAACTACTGCATCGACAGTCTGGCCGCCGGCCCGATCCCCTGCTCGGTGAACCCGTGGGTCGGACGTGAATTGGACCAGCCCACGACGCCTGCTGATGCCGCCGTGCGGGTTGCCGTCATCGGCGCCGGACCCTCGGGAATGGCCGCTGCCCGCGATCTCGCACTCGCCGGCCATCGCGTCGACCTGTACGACGAACGCCCCAGTCTCGGTGGCGACTTCGCCTTGGCGTCAAAGTTGCACGAGTATCCCGAATACGGGCGAATCGTGGAGTGGTATCTCGCCGAACTGGCCGAACTCGGAGTGCAGTGCCACACCTCGACCAGAGCTGACGCAGCGCTGCTCTCAGGCAGCGACGTCGACGCAATCGTTCTTGCGGCCGGTGGGCACGGCCCCGCAACGGAGCTGCCAGGCGCGCAGACGCGAACCGTCCGTGACGTTCGTGAATTCCTCGTTTCCGGAGATCCGGCGCCAGCTGCCATCACGATCTTCGGCGCCGACCGCGAAGCTGCAGCCGTCGCCGACGATCTCCTCCAGAAGGGCACTCAGGTCGTGATGATCGGCCCCCAGGAAACCATCGCCCACGACGTCGGACGACGCGGCAAAATCGTGCTGCTGCCACGCCTTGCCGCCAGCGAGAACCTCACGACCTACCTGAGTTCGATCGTCACCGCGGTCGCCGCCGACAGTGTCACGATCTCGGCTGGCGGTGTGCTGAGCGAGGTCGACGCCCCTGGCGAACTGCTGATCTCGCAGGGCGTCGAGCCGCGCTCGGAACTTCTGGCCGAACTACGTTCACTGGCACCGCGACTCGGTGTCCATACCGTCGGCGATGCGAGCGGAGACGGCGGATCCATTCACGCCGCACTGGTGACCGCAGCCGATGTCGCCGTCACGATCACCGCCGCCGCTGCGGCCCGTCAGGAGGTTCACGCATGACCACACAGACAGCAGTACCGATCGCAACCGTGCTGCCGCCCGTCGGACTCGGAACCTGGCCCCTGGTCGGCGCCGACGCCACGAAGTCCGTTCTCTCCGGCATCGAGACCGGATACCGGCTCATCGACACCGCCGCGATCTACGGCAACGAGGACGCTGTCGGTGTGGCGCTGGCGGAATCAGGTGTGCCGCGAGAAGAACTGTTTGTCACCACCAAACTTCGTGGCAACGACCAGGTTTCCGGCGACATTCGGGGCGCCCTCGAGCAGAGTCTGGAACTACTGGGACTCGACCAGCTGGATCTGTTCCTGATCCACTGGCCGCTCCCGCGAATCGATCGTTATGTCGCGTCGTTCGAGGCGATGCTGGCCTGCCGCGACGCCGGACTGGTTCGGTACGTCGGTGTGTCGAACTTCCTGGAGCACCATTTGCGCCGACTCGTCACTGAAACCGGTGAGGCACCGGCCGTCAACCAGATTCAGATGGACCCGTCGCTCGCGCGAATCCCGGTGCGCCGCGCGAACGACGAGCTCGGCATCTTCACCCAGTCGTGGAGCCCGCTCGGCCGGGGGGACGTGCTCGACAACGCCGTTGTCGGCGACATCGCCGGTCGAATGGGTTGCACCCCGGCGCAGGTTGTCCTCGCCTGGCATGTCGCGCAGGGCGTGGTCCCGGTCGCGAGATCAGCGAACCCGACGCGCCAGGCCGAGAATCTGGCGGCTCTCGACATGACACTCACTGCCGAAGACGTCGCCGCACTGAACAGTCTCGATCGCGGCGAGTCCGCGGCTCGGGACGTCGAAGCAGAGGAACATTTCTGATGACGTTGAAAGTCGGAATCGTCGGCTGCGGCAAGATCGCCGGCAACCATGCCCGAGCCCTGCAACAAGTACCCGGCGTCGAGGTAATCGGCTGCTGCGACCCCGATCTCGGACGCGCCCAGGATTTCGCGGCAATCCACGGCATTCCCACAGCCGTAAGTTCCGTTGACGAACTACTTGCTCTCGGCCTCGACGCCTGCACTGTCTGCACGCCGCACCCGGTACACGAAGAGGTAGTCGTGGCCGCTGCCGAAGCGGGTGTGCATGTGTTGTGCGAGAAGCCCATCGCAGTGGATGTTGCTGCAGCCGACCGCAAGATCGAAGCCGCCGACCGAGCCGGTATCACCTTCGGCGTCCTCTTCCAACGTCGCTTCTGGCCGGCAGCGCGTCGTATCCGCGACGCCATCGACGACGGCCGGATCGGGCTTCCCACGCTCGGTGAGGCGTCAGTCATCCTGCACCGCCCATCGAGTTACTACTCGGCCGACGCCTGGCGCGGACGCTGGGACACCGACGGCGGCGGTGTGCTCATGACGCAGGCCGTGCACCAGATCGACATGCTGGCCTGGTTCATGGGCGAGGCCGTCTCGGTCAGCGGCTTCATCCGCACCCATACTCACGGTGAGCACATCCAGACCGAGGACAGCGCGTCGGCTGTGATTTCCTTTGCCTCAGGTGGTACCGCAACCGTCACTGCGACAACGGGCGCCAATCACAACCTGGGTAACCGCGTCACGGTGATCGGGCGCACCGGTGCCATCGCCAGCGTTCTCGAGTTTCCCGAAGGACACGAGGGTGTCAACGAAATCTGGACCGTACCAGGCGAAGTGGAATTCCAGTCGCCGTACTCCGCGGACGTCGACGCGAATCTTGATGTGGGCGCGGTCAATGCGGCACTTACCGACTTCCATACATTGCAGGTGCAGGACTTCGCCGACGCCGTCCTGACCGGGCGCGAACCCGCCGTCACCGGACGCGACGCCCGCGCGTCGCTTGCCATCATCGCCGCAATCTACGAATCGTCACGAACCGGGAAGGTTGTCGAACTGTCGTCGACGCCGACCCTCGCAACAACTGCCAAGGAGCAGAAATGAGCAGCAGTACCCCCCTCACCTACGACGTGGTTGTCGTGGGCTCCGGCGCAGGCGGGCTTTCCACAGCAATTGCCGCAGCACATGGCGGCGCTTCCGTACTCGTGGTCGAGAAGGCCGACACCTGCGGCGGCGCAACGGCATGGTCGGGTGGGTGGATGTGGACTCCGCGCAACATGTTTGCCATTGCCGACGGGGTTGTCGAAGATCGATCCGCTCCCCGTACCTATCTGGAGAACCGACTCGGCGACAACTTCGACGCCGCGAAGGTGGATGCACTCCTCGACGGCGCACCGGAGATGGTCGAGTTCTTCGAACGCAAGACCGCGCTGAAGTTCGTTCCCGGAGCCAAGATCGCCGACATTCACGGCGACACACCGGGTGCCGGCACCGGTCACCGGTCCGTCGGGCCGAAACCGGTGAGCTTGCGAAAGCTCGGACCAGATGTTGCGGCGCTACTGCGTCGACAGTTGTACGAGACGTCATTCCTCGGCATGGGCATCATGGCCGGACCCGATCTGCAGGCGTTCCTGCACTCGACCCGATCCCCGAAAGCCTTTGTGCACTGCGGTGTACGTGTCACCAAGCACATGTTCGACCTCGCCACCAAGCGCCGTGGTCAGCAACTCGTCAACGGTACTGCCCTGGTCGGCATGATGCTGCGTTCAGCGCTCGATCTGGGCGTCGAGTTTCGAGTGAACACGTCCGCGACCGCGTTGCAGACCGATGACGACGGCCGCGTTGTCGGCGTTCGCCTCGAAGGTCCGGACGGCGCGTACTCGGTGACTGCCAATCGTGGTGTCGTTCTTGCAACGGGCGGCTTTGCACAGGACATCGACCGCCGACGTGAACTGTTCCCGCGCACCCCCACCGGCAACGAGCACTGGTCGCTCACCCCGAAGTCAACCACCGGCGACGGCATCACCCTCGGCGAATCCGTGGGTGGACGACTCGACCGAACGCTCGCCTCCCCCGTCGCGTACTGCCCCGTCTCCATCGTTCGTTACCGCAACGGCAAGGAAGGTGTATTCCCGCACATTCTGGATCGCGGAAAGCCCGGTGTCATCGGAATTCTCGCCAACGGCAAGCGGTTTGTCAACGAAGCACTCGGCTACCACGACTACACGCTCGCGATGGTCGAGCAGGTTCCCGAGGGCGAAGAGGTGTGCTCGTGGTTGATCGCCGATCAGCAGTACGTGCGCTATCTCCCACTCGGCATGGCCAAGCCACTGCCGATCCCGATCCAGCCGTACCTACGCTCGGGATACCTCACACGTGGGCGCACGGTTCGGGAACTGGCCGAGAAGATCGGTGTTGATCCGGCGCAGTTGGAGAAGACCGTCTCGGCCTTCAACACCGGAGCCCGCAGTGGCGAAGACCCCGAGTTCGAGCGCGGCACAACACCGTTCAACCGGGGATCCGGTGATACCGCCAATCCCTGGCCGAACCCGTCGCTCGCACCGTTGCAGAAGGGCCCGTACTACGCGGTGAAGGTTGTACCGGGTAGCTTCGGCACCTTCGCCGGGCTTGTCACCGACTCGTCGTCGCATGTGCTCGACGACAACGACCGCCCCATCGAGGGACTGCTCGCTGTGGGCGTCGATCAGGCCAGCGTGATGGGTGGACACTACCCGTCCGGCGGCATCAACCTCGGCCCGGCCATGACGTTCGGTTACCTCGCCGGCCGGGAACTGTCCGGCGCCCAGACAGTTGGAGCGCACGTATGACACTCTCACTCGGGCTGGCAGCCCTCACGGTGCTCGATACCGCACCGATGCAGCACGTCGACTTGGCCGAAAAGCACGGCTTCGACACGATCGGTATCCGGTTGATGCCCGCGGCACCGGGTACGACGGCTTACCCCCTGCACGAGGACAAGCAGGGGTTGGACGAACTGGTGCGTCGACTGGATGATTCACCGGTCGAGGTATTCGATCTCGAAATCATCCGTCTTGCAGCCGACTTCGATCCCGCCGACTACGTTCCGCTCCTCGAGGCGGGAGCACAGCTCGGCGCCAAGGCCGTTCTGGTCGGCGGCGACGACCGCGACCGCGCTCGGCTCACGGACTCCTATGCCCGCCTCGCGGAACTGTGCGCGAACTACGGCATCGTCGCCTCACTCGAGTTCATGCCCTGGACCGCTGTGCCCGATGCGCGTGCGGCCATCGAGATCGTCTCAGCCGCAGACGGTCCGGCTCGGAGCGTTCTCGTCGACGCGTTGCACACCGACCGCTCGGCGACAACACTGGAAGATCTCGAGTCGATCCCACGCGAATGGTTGCACTACGCCCAGATGTGCGACGGTTCGACGCCCGCGCCCACAGACGACGCAGAGCTGATCCGTCACGCCCGCGAGGAACGTTTGGTGCCTGGCACCGGAGGCATCGCCCTGGCCGAAATCTGGTCGACTTTGCCTGCCGGTCTGCCGGTCAGCATCGAATTGCCCAACGAACCGCTGCGCCGCGCTGTCGGCACGGATGCCTGGCTGGAACGCCTGGTCACGGCCACGCGAGAAGTTCTGGCGTAAACCTGCTGTGCGCCTTTGTTAACCGCCCGCGGTTAACAAAGGCGCACAGTGCTAGCCGCGCCGAGCCGCAACAGCCTGCGCCAAACGATCCAACTGCGCTGCCGTGGTGGCCCAGTCGATGCACGCGTCGGTGATCGACTGACCGTAGGTGAGCTCGTCCGCCTTGCCCAAGGTCAGGTCCTGACGGCCGGCCTCGATGAAGCTTTCCAGCATGACGCCGGCGATTCCCTGCTCACCTGCGGCGAGACGAGCTGCGATGTCGTCGAGCACGATCACCTGACGCTCGTGATCCTTGCTGCTGTTGCCGTGGCTCGCGTCGATGACCACGCGCTCGGGCAGGTTCGACTTACGCAGGCGGGCAAGGGTATCCGCGACAGTCTCCGCGTCGTAGTTCGGTCCGTCGCTGCCGCCGCGAAGAATGACGTGGCAGTCGGGGTTACCAGCGGTGCGGATCAAGGCGGCCTGACCGTCCAGGTCGGTTCCGGGGAACACGTGGCTTGCGGCAGCGGCGCGGGTACCGTCGACGGCTACCTGCACATCACCCTCGGTGGAGTTCTTGATGCCGACGGGCATGGACAGTGCGCTGCAGAGCTGGCGATGCACCTGGCTCGCAGCGGTCCGAGCGCCGATTGCGCCGTAGCTGACCAGGTCCGCGATGTACTGCGGCATGATCGGGTCGAGGAACTCACAGCCGACCGGCAGGCCGAGGCTCGACACGTCGAGCAGCAGCTTGCGTCCGATACCCAGACCGGTGTTCACGTCGTAGGTTCCGTCGAGATGCGGATCGTTGAGCAGGCCCTTCCAGCCCAGCGTGGTGCGCGGCTTTTCGAAGTAGACACGCATGACGATGTGCAGGTCGTCACGCAGTTCTTCGGCCTTCGCAGCCAACCGGCGGGCGTAGTCCATCGCCGCTTCGGGGTCGTGAACCGAGCACGGTCCGACAACAACGATGAGACGATCGTCCGTGCCGTTCAGGATGTTGACGGTGTCGACGCGGCCGGTGCGCACAGTGGCAGAGGCAACCTCGTCGGGAGCGTGCTGGGCGCGCACAGTCGCCGGCGATACGAGCGGACTGATACTCACAGTGCGCTGATCGTCGAGGCTGTCCGCTGTGGCGGTGGTGTCGATGGTGACAGTCATGGGGTTTCGGTTTCCTGTTCTCAGGCCGACCCCAGAGATGAAATGAACTCCAGCGAGCCGGTCTGTAATCCGGCTCTTGGGTGGAGGTTGTCAGCGCGTGGTTACGCCGGCAGGCCCACCCGGGGCCGGCCTGCTAAACCAGAAATAGACGCGCTGCATGACGGCCACGATACCTCGAGCGCCGGAGAGGTCAATTCCACCCCTGGTGTTCGCGGGGAGAAACAAGCGTCTCGTTATGGTTGACGTGGCCGTTAGTGCGGCCACGATCGGCGAGGGAACCTGGTGCAAGTCCAGGGCTGACGCGCAACGGTGACGAACCTTCTTCAGGGATCGAAGTCCGGATACTCGCTGATCGAGCACGGCGAATTCTCGGCTCCGCGAATCGAGCCCTGAGCAAGGAGTTCCCTCTTCATGCGTTTCACGCGCTTCACGTCAGTAGTAGTTGCCACGTCGGCTCTCGCTTTGGGCCTGGCCGGCTGCGGCACCTCCGACGACTCCGTCACCTCGAGTGACGCGACATCGTCGAACTACCCCCTCACCATCGACAACTGTGGTCGACAAGTCACTATCGATGCACCACCGACACGTGCGGTCTCCCTCAACCAGGGCTCCACGGAGATTCTGCTGTCCCTCGGTCTCGCAGACCGCATGGTCGGCACCGCGACGTGGACGGACCCCGTTCGCGAGAACCTTGCAGCCGACAACGATCGAGTCCCCCGTCTTGCCGACAACAAGCCGTCGTTCGAAGTTGTCCTCGACACGGAACCCGATTTCGTGTCGGCCTCATTTGCGTCCACGATCGCCGAGGGCGGCGTCGCGAGCCGGGATCAGTTCGCCGCGCTCGGCGTGCCCACGTACCTTTCGCCCACCGACAACGGTTGCGACGGCAAGGTGTCGTCGGCATCGAACGCGGACGGCGCACGAACCGAACCGTTGACGATCGAGACGGTGTACCAAGAGGTCCGGGATCTGGCAGCGATTTTCGACGTACGCGAGAGAGGCGAGCAATTTGTCGCCGAACTCCAGGATCGATTCGCTGCAGCGTCCGACGCCGTCGACGCGTCCGGAGTCTCACTCGCGTTCTGGTTTGCCGACACCATGACGCCGTACATGGCGGGTTGCTGTGGCTCGTCCGGAATTATCACGGAATCCGTTGGCGCGACCAATGTCTTTGCCGATACGACGGACGAATGGCCCCAGGTCAGCTGGGAAACCATCCTCGACCTCAACCCCACAGCCCTGGTTCTCGCGGACCTGAGTCGACGCAGCATCGACGGCGACGCACTGGCCAGCAAGATCGCTTTCCTCGAATCCAACCCGGTCACCTCGCGTCTGCAGGCTGTCCAGGACAAGAAGTACATCGTCGTCAACGGCGCTGATCTCAACCCGTCGATCCGCACGATCGACGGCGTCGAGAAGACCGCCACCGCACTGCGCGACTGGGGCTTGGCCAATTGAGCACGCGCACTGCGCGTCTCGAATCCCGATCAACTCTGGGATTTCTGTTCCTGACCGGCCTCGTGGTTCTCGGGTTCTCGATCGCGCTGGCAATCACGATCGGCCCGGCCAATCTGTCGGTTCGCGACGTGTACGCCGTGGTGCTCGAACATTGGGGTGTCGGGTCGTCCGGCGTCAGCCGGATCAAGGACGGCATTGTCTGGGAATTACGGCTTCCCCGAACACTGTTGGCCGCAGTGTGCGGTGCGGGGCTCGCATTGTGCGGCGTCATCATGCAGTCGCTGCTCCGTAATCCACTGGCCGATCCTTTTGTTCTCGGAATCTCGTCCGGGGCGTCAACCGGCGCGGTGATGGTCGCAGTGCTCGGCATCGGCGGCGGCGTCATCTCGCTGTCCGCCGGTGCATTTGCCGGGGCAGTCGTATCGTTCGGCCTGGTGATGCTGCTTGCAGCGGGAGCCGGCGGCGGCACGTCGCGGGTGGTCCTGGCGGGTGTTGCCGGTACACAACTGTTCTCGGCACTCACGTCGTTCATCGTCATTTCCTCTGCCGACGCCGAGCAGACTCGTGGCGTCCTGTTCTGGCTGCTCGGTTCGTTGGCAGGCGCCGGCTGGACGGACGTCGCAGTGTGCGGCGTGGTGGTTGCCGGTGGAATCGTTGTCTGTCTCGCCCAGGCTCCGGCGTTGGACGCCTTCACTTTCGGCAACAACGCCGCCGCAACACTCGGGATCCCCGTCCAGCGCGTTCGACTACTCCTCCTCACCATCACCGCGTTGATCACTGCCGCACTCGTCAGCGCTGCCGGTGCGATAGGTTTTGTGGGCCTGGTACTTCCGCATGCGGCCCGTTTTCTGGTCGGTTCGCGGCACAGCCGATTGCTCCCCGCCACGGCACTGATCGGAGCGATCTTCATGGTGTGGGTTGATGCCATCGCACGCACCGCGTTTGCGCCCCAGGAAATTCCGGTCGGTGTGGTGACCGCCCTGATCGGCGTTCCCGCGTTTGCGGTCATCCTGTTCCGAATGAGGAGAAGCGTATGAGCCTCGCAGCGCACAACATAGTCTGGCATCGCGGAAAGAACCTGATCCTCGACCACGTAAGCATCGCTGCACAACCGGGTGACACTATCGGGATCCTCGGGCCCAACGGGTCCGGAAAGTCGTCCCTCATCAGCATCCTGGCTGGAGTCACCTCTCCTGATTCCGGTGAAGTCACGCTGAGCGGCACCGGCATCAGCAGCGTTCCCCGACGCTCGGTCGCCCGCAAGATCGCAGTGGTCGATCAGCACGCCCACACCGAAGTCGACATCAGTGTGCTCGACGTCGTCCGACTCGGCCGCATTCCGCACCGCACGCTGTTCGGTTCCGGGGAGGAAGCCGACGACGACGCGATAGATCAGGCACTCGCCGACACCGGCATGACGTCGATGCGACGACGCTTGTGGCACACGCTGTCCGGCGGTGAACGCCAACGCGCGCAGATCGCTCGCGCACTGGCTCAGCAACCGGACGTGCTGCTGCTCGACGAGCCGACCAACCACCTCGACATCTCACACCAACTCGACATCCTGTCGCTGGTGTCGACGCTGCCGGTGACCAGTTACATTGCGCTGCACGACCTCAACGTGGCGGCGATGTTCTGCAACCGTCTTGTTGTGCTCGAACGTGGGCGGGTGGTTGCGACAGGTACACCGGTCGAAGTGCTCACCGAGGAACTGGTCGAACAGGTCTACCGCGTCCGGGCAAAAGTCACGATCGATCCTGAAGACGGCTATCCCACGGTCAGCTATCGTCCGCAGCGACTCCGAGCTGAAAAGATCTCAGGCCCTGTGTAACACCGTTGATCTGCACCTCGACGGAATGTGTGCCCGCGTAGTACCGCCTCGTACTGATCGGCTTGAAGGAATGCCGCTTGGCGATCTGTGCGCTGGCCCCTGGCGGCAGTGAGCGCGTGGTCAGCTTGAATACCTTCGGACTGGTGAGTCCGTTGGCCTTGACGTGATGGACTATGTAGTCGATTGCCACGGTCACGGACTCGCTGCCGTTGTTGCTCACGGCAAAACCGAATCCGATGTCCCCGCCGAGATCAACAGCCTCGCGATCGATCACAAAGTCCGAGATCGCGATATCCGTGGGCGCCGCAAAGCCCAGCAGGGCCAACGCGTCGACGTCGCCGGCTTTCACCAGGCTGCGGAGTGCGTGGCGAACCACTTTGGACGTCGCTTCATCGGGATCGCCGAGCCAACGCTTCGCGATTGATACCGCCACCGCAGCGTCCGCGCGGCTGAGGTCATTGAGATGGTTCGCAACCGATCTCCGCACGTATTCCGACTCGTCGCGGTACAGCGCGTCAAGAATCGAGACGGTGGACTCCGGGTTCTCCGTCAACGCTTTCACCCGCCTACCCCAGGGCAGACGCAGTCGGGTGCCCTCACTGGCGAGGCGTCGAACGTGCTCATCCTCGTGATCTGTCCATCCGAGGGCGATCGCCAACGCTCGCGCGGGATTCGCGTCGAGGAACGTCCGGATCGCGAATTCTCCGGTCAACCGTGACGTCAACTCTGCGAGCAGGGCCATACCGTCGTCGAAATCTGCGAGCCGCCCGCTACGCGTAGCCGACGCGGCAACAGCTTCGGTGACCGGCCAGATCATCCACCCCGTGAAGGTCTCCTCGGTAAGCGCACGGCGGATGATCTTGGCGAAGACTGGAAAGTCCTCTGGCAGTTCGGCAATCATCGCGTCCCGGACGACGCGTGTGCGCTCGCCAAGACTCATTCCGTCGAATTCGGATGAACTACCTCGAACGAGGGCAAGGCGCGTATCACCAGTCGCGCGCTCGAGGCAGCCTGCCAGATCGGCCACGACGGCTACCCCGAGAAGTTCGTCTGCTGTGGGCATCAGGGGCACACCGTAAGAGCGGAAATCCGATCACCGGCAAGAGTGAAGTGGTGGTGTAACCGGACGGGGCTCCCGGGAAAATCACCCTCGACCTTTACCGATAGGACAACGGCCGAGGCAGGGGTGTGTACCGACTCGATATTCTGAGTGAAAGTGAACGCCGTCGACACCGCGGATTTCCACGCCACGATTTCTTCGATGCCGATATACGTCCGGCCGTCGTCACGCACCACCGCGTCGTCGGTGAACACGTCGCGGACGTCGCCGCCGTCGAAGTACGCGCGCGCTGCGCCTGGCACCTTCGCTGAGTCGATCATTCGCGAAGAGTACTGCTGGGGTCCGACAGGTTCGACGACCTCACCGCGGAGCGGACGCCGCCAACTGAATCTCCATCAACAGCCTCGCCGACGGCTCGGACAGATCGGTATCCGTGATCTCCTCGACCCGCTTGATCCGGTACCGGAGCGTGTTCGGGTGAATGCGAAGCTGCTCGGATGCGCGTCGGACGTCTCCCGAGAGCGCAAGGTAGACGCTGACGCTTTCCCGCATGTTCGACCCGTTGCGTCTGTCGTAGACATCCAGGGCGTCAATTCTCGGATCGTGCAGTTGCTCGTCGGCCGCAATCGCGTTCATGATTTCCCCCAGCAACACCGGGGTGCGCGAGTCCGCGAGGGTCGTCACACGAACGTCCCCCGACGTTCCGTCCAATACCCGATCCACTTCGGCGCGAGCCTTAGCTACCTCAGCGAGCGTCGAAACCGGAGACGACACCGCGGCCCGTAAACCCGAGGGCGACACCTTGTCCAAACGCGCGATAACTTCGCGGGTCCACGAAACTGTGGATTTCACGGATTGGGTTCGCGGAAACAGCACGTAGACCCTTCCACCGACGGCACTCACCAGCGATTCACGGTGAAAGGCACTAGCGTGCAGACGCAACGACGACACGAGCTCACCCGCAGGCGGCAACCCACCACCTCCGACACTCGCCACGCCGATCACCATCGCCGGTCCGGACATCGGGATGGACAGTGCGGCCGCGAGGGAAGGAATGTCGACACCCCCGCCGCGAACTCCGAGCAACCTCTGAATCTGTATCGCCTCGTTACTCGGTGCGTCTCGAATTCGCGAAATCAGCCGAGCGGCAATAGCAGCCGCACCGCGGAGCACGCGGTCGGCATCGGCGGCGATGGGAAGCGGGCCTTCCTGCACCCAGATCGTCCCGAGCAGGTCGGAACTGAATCCGCTCTCCCCTTTGACGTCCTCCGAGATCCTGCGTATCGGAACCACCAACCGTCGCCTGATCGCGAGGTCTTCGTGGGCAGGTACTTCGACCACGTCGTCGCTTCGCCGCAGGCTTTCGAAAACGCCCCACTCCTGCAGCTTTCGGAGGTACTCACGCGGTCCTTCGCGTCCGAGAATGGATCGTTTGCGCAGCTCGTCCGCAGCATCCCCCGATGCCGAGTAAGCCAAGACGTGAGATCGCTCGTCCTCGATACTGACCATAGCCCGCGTAAGTGCTGCGACGTTCTGCGCGAGCTCGAACAAGTCTGTGTCACTACCGAATACGATGGCATCCGCATCTTGCCGTGACGCCGAATGCTCGAGCACACCCTGGATCGTGGTCAACAAACGATCCCAGCGAGCTTCCGGATGGACCGCTATCAATGCGACCCCGGCGCGCTGTGCGGCTGCCTGCACAGACTCGTCCCGCGCCTCCTTCGACATGACGGCCGTAGGCGCTGAGCCGCTCTGATCGAGGCGGTTCAGCCAGGCCGCCAGATCGGCTTCGCCAACACCGACAGTGAGCCAGAGTTCGGAAGATTCGACGTCTTGAGTTTTTGGGCGCGCGAGATCCCCGACCTCCGCGAACACCACGGTATCGACAAAGACGTCGTCGCCTAGGGGCATGAAGACGATCTCGACGAAGGGTCTACCCAGCGCTCGAAGGACTGTGTCGAGACTGACCCCACGGATAGACACATACCACCCACTTTCCTGACCGTTCCCCCGCCTCAGTTTCGAGAATAGTGCATTTTCCTGCGAAAACGGTTCAGCCGATCGGACAAACGCGGCGGCAGATATTTGGCCGCTCAGCGGATTACTCGCCGCGAGCTTTCGACTTGACTAGTGAACAACACGACAACTGCCCACTCCTGAGTCTGCCGAAGGATCGTTATGGACGCCGTCACCAATGTCCCCCACCCCACTAATGAACCGGTCAACAATTACGCGCCGGGAAGCCCGGAAAGATCGCGCCTACGAACCAAACTGACCGATCTGGCTGAGACGCCCACCGACATCCGACAGGTTATCGGCGGCGTCCACCGAACCGCGGAGGGCAAGCGGGAGAACGTAGTTCAACCACACCGTCACAGTTCGGTCATCGGATCGTTCGCGGCCGCAACGCACTCGGACGTCTGCGACGCAATCGAAGCCGCCACCCTCGCGGCCCCCGCCTGGCGCGACCTCTCGTTCGACGACCGCGCTGCAGTCTTCTTGCGAGCCGCCGACCTGCTCTCCGGACCGTGGCGCGAAACCATCGCCGCCGCAACAATGCTCGGTCAGTCCAAGACCGCATATCAGGCCGAGATCGACGCTCCTTGCGAACTCGTCGACTTCTGGCGCTTCAACGTCGCGTTCGCACGTCAGATACTGGCCGACCAGCCCGTTTCCGCTCCGGGAGTGTGGAATCGCGTCGAATATCGGCCGCTGGAAGGTTTTGTCTACGCGATCACGCCCTTCAATTTCACCGCCATCGCGGGAAATCTACCCACCGCACCGGCGCTGATGGGCAACACCGTGATCTGGAAGCCGTCGCCGACGCAGGCCGTCGCGGCGTACCTGACGATGCAACTACTCGAAGCCGCCGGCCTTCCGCCCGGGGTGATCAATCTTGTTCTCGGCGACGGACCCTTGGTGTCCGAGGTCGCGCTTGCCGACCCCCTCCTGGCGGGCATCCACTTCACCGGATCGACCGGAACGTTCCAGCGCTTGTGGCGTGAAGTCGGAGCCAACATCTCGAACTACCGGACGTATCCGCGTCTCGTCGGCGAGACGGGTGGCAAGGATTTTGTGCTCGCACACAGTTCCGCAGACCCTGATGTGCTCACGACGGCGTTGATCCGCGGGGCCTTCGACTATCAGGGTCAGAAATGCTCGGCCGCATCACGCGCATTCGTCCCGAAGTCGGTGTGGGCCAAGATGGGCGACACGTTCATCGACACGGTGTCGTCACTGAAATACGGCGACGTCACCGACCTGACGAACTTCGGCGGCGCCGTCATCGACCAGCGATCGTTCGACCGCAACGCCGCCGCTATCGTCCGCGCCAAGTCGACCAGCAGCCTTACCATCGCGGCGGGCGGCGACTACGACGACCGCGAAGGATTCTTCATCTCGCCGACCGTCCTGCTCGGTGACGACCCCAGCGACGAGGCGTTCAGCACCGAATACTTCGGCCCCATTCTCTCGGTGCACGTCTACGACGACTCCGCACCGAATGCATACGCCGACACTCTTGCTCGTATCGACAGCGGATCCGCCTACGCCCTGACCGGCGCCGTGATCGCCACCGACCGTGCAGCCGTCGATCAAGCTCATCACGGTCTGCGGTTCGCCGCCGGAAACTTCTACGTCAACGACAAGCCGACTGGAGCGGTAGTCGGACAACAACCCTTCGGAGGTGCGCGAGCCTCTGGCACAAACGACAAGGCCGGTTCACCGCAGAACCTTCTCCGTTGGACCTCGACGCGAACCGTCAAGGAGACCTTCGTTCCCCCGACCGATCATCACTACCCCCACCAGGACGTCGATCCAGCCGAAAGCGAGAACCGTTGATGAGTGCCGTGTCCCTGAGCAACCCGCTGCGCCCAGTACTACTGGCTGCGGCGCGCTCGCCGCGACTGGAGAAGACGATCTCCGGGATAGCCTTGACCCGCAAGCTGGTAGACAGATTTGTCGCCGGCAACGCGGAGCCCGCCGCGGTCTCCGCCGTACGTGACATCCTCACCAGTGGCCGGTTCGCGACGGTCGACTACCTCGGCGAGGACACCACCGATCCAGCTCAGGCAACCGCTACCGTCGACGCCTATCTCTCTCTTCTCCGTACCTATGCAACGTTTTCCGAAACTGCTGGGGCGCAACACCCCTTCGAGGTCTCACTCAAACTCTCCGCGCTGGGGCAGTCACTCCCCGGTGACGGTGAGAAGATCGCGCTGGCGAACGCACACCGGATCATCACAGCAGCAGAAGAAGTGGGAGCATGGGTCAACGTCGACGCGGAGGATCACACCACCACCGACTCGACACTGTCCATCGTGAAAGAGTTGCGCCGTGACTTCCCGATGCTCGGTACCGTTCTGCAGGCCTATCTGCACCGCACGGAAGCCGATTGTCGCGAGTTCTCCGGACCGGGCTCGCGAATTCGCCTGTGCAAGGGCGCATACAAAGAGCCGGCCGGCGTCGCATTTCAAAAGCCCGCCGAAGTCGACGCGTCGTACCTGCGTTGCCTGAAGGTCTTGATGGAGGGTGACGGATACCCGATGGTCGCCTCCCATGACCCCGCGATGATCGACGCCGCACTCTCGCTCGCGGCAAGGACCGAGCGGACACCCGAGGATTTCGAGTTCCAGATGCTCTACGGCATCCGCGACGGCGAACAACGCAGATTGGTAGCCGAAGGCAATCACCTGCGCGTCTACGTTCCCTACGGTAGCCAGTGGTACGGCTACTTCATGCGTCGCCTCGCGGAACGACCGGCCAACCTCATGTTCTTCATGCGCTCACTCGCCTCCAACAACTAGGCGCCGGAAACCGGTGGCAGCGGCGGTAACTCGAGGTTCTCACGGAAGGTACCGCCGACGTAATCGGTTCCCACGATTCCGCGCTTGCGTAGTTCCGGCAGCAGTCCGTTCGTGACGAAATCGCGCGTACGCGGATCGGCAAGGTCACCGAGCGTGATGACGTCGAGAACGCCCGCGTCGTATCGCTGCGCGATCGCGTCCGCGAGCTGCTCCGGGGTGCCTGCCGCTGCCCAGTGGCCGGTGTCCTTGGACGCGATGATCAACTCACGCAGCGTCTTTCCTTGCGCGGCGAGCTTGCCGAAGATCTCGACCCGGCCCCGTCGCCGATTCACCGACGACGGGTCCGGGATCAACGAGTCCGGGATCGGCCGGTCCAGCGGCAATTCCGAGAAATCCACACCGCCGCCGAACATGTCGGCAAGCCGCGTGCGTCCGGCGTCGAAGTCCGTCGATTCCTCAGCCTCTCTGACCAATCGGGCGACTTCGGCTTCGGTGGCGCCGTACGTTGCGTGGAACGAGCTGAAAATCAGCGGCAGTTCGTCCCCACGTCCCAACTCTGCCGCCCTGGCGCGGATCGTCTTCGTATAGGTGACCGCGTCCTCGAAGGTTGCGAGCGAGGTGAAGACGACCTCCGCGAAGCGAGCACCCAGTTCGATACCTCCGGCAGACTGGCCGGCCTGGAATTGAACCGGACGACGCTGCGGCAGGGAGGGGATGTTCAACGGCCCTTTCACGGTGAAGTACTTGCCGCGGTGCTCGATGGGGACCACTCGCGACGGATCGAGCACAGCAGAGCTCTCTCCCTGAACCAGGGCGCCGGGCTTCCAGCTGTCGAACAGCGCGTTGACGACCTCGAGCGATTCGGCCGCTCGGGCGTACCGCTCTTCCGGACTCGGCAGTTCCAGGTCGTTGTAGTTCTCTTCTCCGAGTGAGGAAGTAACGGCATTCCACGCAGCTCTGCCATTGCTGACGTGGTCGAGGGTGCCGAACAACCGCGCCAGGTTGAACGGGTGGTGAAATGTCGTCGTGACGGTCGCGATGAGCCCAACATGCGTGGTGACCGCACTCAGCGCGGCAAGAAAGATCAGCGGTTCCTGCGCGCCGATCGCACCCTGCGCGCCGAAGCTCAACAGGTCCGCGGCAAACAGTCCATCGATCTTGTTCGCCTCGGCCGTCTTTGCGACTTCGATTGCGGACGCGACCGTCGAAGTCGTCGGATCGATTGCGGCGTCGTAGATACTCGCCGCCCCACTGACACCGGTCACCGTCTTGAGCGGACGCCTACGATCGGCCACCGACATTCCTCCTGGCTTCGCGAAATCTGTTCCGAATTCACAACGCTAGACCGATCCTGGCTCCCGGCAAGATATTCACTCAGCCTGGTCCTAACCCTCCGAACACTGCTCGGTCACACCCCGGATTTACGGGCACGGTAGGCGGCGACGTGCGCCCTGTTCCCGCAGTTTCCGGTGTCGCAGTATCGCTTCGAGCGGTTACGCGACAGATCGACGAACACCGCGTCACAATCCGGAGCAGCACACCACTGCAGGCGCGAGAATTCCCCGGTTCGGATCAGATCGAGCACACCCATCGCTGCTTCCGCGGCCATCCTGTTGACGAGGGGCGCGTCGTCCGCCGTGACGTGTAAGTGCCAGCCGAGTTCGTCGTGCCGGGCGAGTCTCGGCTGCGCTCCCGATTCGCCCAGCAGCGTGTTCACCAGCACGACGGCGTCGTCTACCTCGGTCACTTCCCAGAACTTTCGCAGGCGTGGACGCAGCGTCCGCACCGCCTCCAGTTCACTCTGTGTGCCGTCACGTCGTCCGGTCCACTTGTCCGCATCGAGAAATCGAGTCAGTTCTTCCTGATCAGGCAGAAGTTCCGCGCCTCCCCGAGCGGTGTTCACCAACGACGCAGCGAAGACGAGCGCCGATTCCGTGTCATCAGCAAAATTCACTTTGACTCCTGAGCAGTGTCGACCTAGTGTCATCATCGTAATCGGTTTTACTCCTGACGGGTGACGACGTGAACTCTCGCAACGGCTTGATCTTCGCTCTGCTGTCCGCTGCGACCTTCGGCGTCTCCGGCCCCTTTGCAAAATCTCTCATCGAATCCGGCTGGTCTCCGGGCGGTGCGGTGTTCGCGCGCGTCGCGGGCGGAGCACTCGTGATGATGGTGATCGCACTCGGCACCCAGTGGCGTCGCATGCGGCAGGTGACGGCCCACACGCGAACCGTACTGCTCTACGGAGTGTTCGCGATCTCCGGTGTGCAGTTGTGCTTCTTCAATGCGGTGCAACATCTTTCGGTCGGCGTGGCACTTCTTCTCGAATACCTGGCCCCGATCATCGTCATCGGATGGGTGTGGATTACCAAGGGTGCACGGCCGAGCGTGCAGACACTGCTGGGCGCGGCAATCGCCCTGGTTGGTGCGGCCGTCGTCATCGACGTTTTCGGTTCGGCAGAGATCAGTGCCATCGGCATTGCGTGGGGTCTGGCCGCAGCTGCCTGCCTCGCAGTGTATTTCGTCATTTCCGAACGCGCCGACGGCGATCTGCATCCGGTTGTGCTTGCGGCGTCCGGACTGACAGTCAGCGCAGTACTCATCGGATTACTCGGGCTGATCGGCCTACTCCCCCTTGCATTCTCGTCGTCGAACGTCGTCGTTGCAGATCACTCGGCGGGAGTATGGCTGCCGGTAGTGGTTCTGGTTGTCGTCAGCACCGTCATCGCCTATCTCACCGGCATCGCCGCGATCACGTTGCTGGGACCGACAATCGGGTCTCTCGTAGCTCTCACCGAAGTGCTGTGCGCCGTGATCGCAGCCTGGATCCTGGTCGGAGAGTCCATCACCGTCATCCAAGGCGTCGGCGGCGCAGCGATCATCGCCGGTCTGGTACTTGCACGCCTCGGCCAAACGACACCTACTCAACCTGTAACTACCCAACCAATGACAAATGTCATGGCAGAAGAATGACGGATCGACGAGGGTTCGCCTGCCGGAAAGCGGCAGATTCTAGGTATGACCTCAGCACAGGCACTATATCCACCCGTTGACGGACGAGCACACGACGCCATTCGACTGACCGGACTTCACAAGCGCTTCGGCGACGTGGGTGCCGTCAACGGCATCGACGTGGGCATCCGGCCCGGTGAAATAGTTGCGTTTCTCGGCCCGAACGGCGCCGGCAAGACAACAACGATCGACATGATTCTCGGCCTGTCGCAGCCGACGTCGGGTGACGTGAGCGTTTTCGGGATGGCGCCGCGCGCAGCGATAGCCCGCGGGCTTGTCTCAGCGGTCATGCAGACCGGCGGACTTCTCAAAGAACTGACCGTTACCGAGACCGTGCAACTGACAGCGAGTCTCTACGTCCGTCCTCGCCCCGTCGACGAAGTCCTGCGCCGCGCCGGAATCCTCGACATCTCGGACCGACTCGTCAGCAAGTGCTCCGGCGGACAGCAGCAGCGCCTGAGATTTGCGATGGCCCTCCTGTCGGATCCACAACTTCTCATCCTCGACGAACCGACAACCGGCATGGATGTCGAAGGGCGCCGGGACTTCTGGTCAGCCATCCGAGCCGATGCGGACCAAGGACGCACCGTGCTTTTTGCGACGCACTATCTCGAAGAAGCGGATGTGTACGCCGACCGCATCATTCTGGTCCGGCAAGGAACAATCGTGGCCGACGGAACCACCGCCGAGGTCAAGGCAATGGCGTCCGGGCGAACCCTGCACGCGAGAGTTCCCGGCATGACCGACGAACTTCTGCGTGCGATACCGCACTCGGATGCCGTCGAACTGCGCGGCGAGGCTTTGACGGTGCACTCGGGCAACACCGATGCCGTCGCTCGGTTTCTCCTGAACAACACGGCGGCGCGCGATCTCGAAATCGTCTCGCGCGGACTCGAAGACGCATTCATCGCACTCACGTCGAACAAGCCGGAAGGACACAAGTGATGACCACTTCGGCCGAACGAACCGTCGTACCACTGGGCGGATTCAACACGACCTTGCTGCGTTTGGAACTGCGTCGCCTGACCCGCAATCGGCGCACGATGCTCTTCACACTGGTCATGCCGGTGGTCTTCTACCTGGTCTTCGGGTTGGGACAAAACGACGACGCTCACGACATCGGACACGGCAACGTCGCGGCGTACATCATGATCAGCATGGCGTTGTACGGCGCCATGCTCGCCACCACCAGTGGCGGTGCGATGGTGTCGATCGAGCGAGCATCCGGATGGAGCAGGCAACTTCGGCTGACACCGCTGACACCGGTCGCCTACATTGCCGTCAAGCTGATCATGGCCATGCTGCTCGGTCTCGCGTCGATCCTCGTCGTCTACATCGTCGGCTCGTTCACCTCCGCCCAGATGGACGGATCACTCTGGTTCACAACGGCATTGATCGCCTGGCTCGGATCGTCGATCTTCGCTGCCTTCGGCTTGTTCATGGGATACCTGCTGCCGAGTGAGAATGTCATGCAACTGCTCGGCCCCGGGCTCGCACTGCTTGCGTTCGGCGGCGGTCTCTTCGTACCGCTCCAGGACGGTTCGGTGTGGGCGACCATCGCCCAATTCACTCCGATGTTCGGCATCAACGCGCTGGCGCACGCGCCGCTGACCGGCAATAGCATCCATTGGACGTGGATCGTCAATATTGTGGTGTGGTTCGCCGTCTTCGCTACCGGAGCGATCTGGCGGTTCCAACGAGATACGGAGCGTGTGTAGTTGTCGGAGACCACTCGCCCGAGCGATTCCGTCGCGGTGCCGCGACGGAATCGCTTCGGCATTCTGTTTGCCGCCGTGTGGATGGTTTTTCTCGGTGGCCCACTCATCGAAGGATGGAACCTTCGCGGCGAATTACGTGGCTGGGTAGGGGTTCTCGCGACGCTCACGTTCAGTGCCCTCTACTTCTATACCTTTGCCCGAGTACAGCAGCGCCGTCTCACGCTCAGCGCGGAACCGACAGTTCGCCGCGCGGTACTCACGTTGGCCGGTCTGACCGCACTCGCGGCTGTGATCGTCATCAGCGTCGGGCCGACCGGTCTCGCAACTGCCCCCTACCTCGCCGTCACTGCCGTGACACTCCTCCCGACCGTGGCCGGCGGCATTCTCACCCTGGCTTTTGCGGCTTCCGTGGAAATCGTCAGCGTCAGCGCCGGATGGGGAAACTATTCCGGCCTGTCACTCGGGGTGTGCGCCGCCGCGTTTGCCACGTGGGGCGTCATGTCCCTCGTCAGACGCAATATTGCAATGGTCCACGAACGAGAAGAACAGGAACAGCGGGCCGTCACGGAGGAACGCGCACGCATGGCGCGAGATCTCCATGACATCCTCGGACACTCGCTCACCGTCATCACTGTCAAAGCCGAACTGGCCAACCGATTGCTGGACGTCGACATCGAGCGAGCTCGCAGTGAACTCGACGATCTCGAACGACTTTCCCGAGACGCGTTAGCCGATGTGCGCTCTGCAGTGGACGGATTTCGAACTATCTCACTTCCTGTCGAGATCGCCCGCGCC
Source organism: Rhodococcus sp. KBS0724 (assembly GCF_005938745.2). Taxonomy (NCBI): domain Bacteria; kingdom Bacillati; phylum Actinomycetota; class Actinomycetes; order Mycobacteriales; family Nocardiaceae; genus Rhodococcus; species Rhodococcus sp. KBS0724. The sequence goes on along the minus strand of NZ_VCBX02000001.1, from coordinate 1,244,532 downwards.
CGGGAGGCTCTGCGTGCCGCCGGCATCGAAGATCGGTCCCCGAACAGCACCGAAATGGTCCCACGCCATTTGCGGGAGTTGTTTGCGTGGACCGTCCGCGAAGGTGTCACCAACGTCGTACGTCACAGCGCCGCAACACAATGCACCATCACCATCGATGAGAAGAGTGTGGAAATCTCCGATGACGGCATCTGCGGCGAGAACACGACGATCGGCAATGGGTTGACCGGACTGCGGGAACGCGCCGCCGCAGCGGGAGCCCGTCTGACCATCAACGCCGCCGCGCAAGAAGGTTTTTCACTACAGGTCCACGAACAGGAGAACACGTGAGCATCCGGCTACTACTTGCCGACGACCAGGCGTTGGTCCGCGGCGCCCTTGCCGCACTCCTCGATCTCGAAACCGATCTGAACGTGGTCGCAGAAGTCGGCCGAGGCGACGAGGTTGTCGCGGCAGCGATCGAACACCGCCCCGATGTTGCACTACTGGACGTGGAGATGCCGGGACTGGACGGGATTGCAGCCACGTCGGCGTTGTTGGAAGCGCTCCCCCAGACACGGGTACTCATCGTGACGACCTTCGGGCGGCCAGGGTTTCTCCGTAAGGCGATGCATGCGGGAGCCACAGGCTTTGTCGTCAAGGACACCCCGGCACGGCAACTCGCCGACGCGGTACGACGCGTCCACGCCGGATTACGCGTCGTAGATCCCACGCTGGCGGCAGACAGCCTCGTCACCGGCGAATCTCCGCTGACCGATCGCGAAACCGAAGTATTGCGCGCCGCGAAGGCCGGCGCACCGGTCGCAGCTATCGCGGCCGAACTCTTCCTCTCGGCCGGCACCGTTCGCAATCACCTGTCGTCCGCGATGGGGAAGACCGGTGGTGCAACGCGCGGAGAATCCGCTCGAATCGCCGAAGCCAACGGTTGGTTGTGAGAAGAACAGGGTCCTCACATCGAGTCCCGTATCCGGCAATTCCGTCGCAATGTCTCTTCATCCCCGTCCCACCTGCAGTTCGAACCCAAATATTCACGTATCCTGTTACCTGGTTCCACAGAAAGGTGACGTGGGGCCAGCTGGCGCGCCGCCGACCCGTTATTGGCTACCTTCCAGCTATTAGATCGTGGAGTGAACAACACAGGGGGAAGGCTCATGGCGCAGAGATTCAGCCAACGATTGAATGCGCTGTTCGAGTCCGCCCCCAATCACGTCACCAACGCCATGGTCGTGCGCAGCATGACCGAAGACGGTTGCCGCATCTCGACTCCCTACTTGTCACAACTCCGCACAGGCGTCCGGACCAACCCGTCACCCGAAGTTGTCGCCGCCCTCGCACGATTCTTCGAAGTGACTCCGGACTATTTTTTCAACCCCGACCAAGAGGTGCCATTTCTCGCGAGCGGCGATTCCGACCACCTGCTGCTCGCCCAGCTTCACAACGATCGCCTACGCAATCTCACGTCTCGGGTTGTCGACCTGTCCCCAGCCTCACAGGCTCTGCTTGTCGAAATGGCAGAAAATCTCCGATCATCGGAGAATCTTCCCCGCGTACCTCCCGACTCCAACTCGTACTCGTGGCGCGCCTAGCCCACGTCGGCACAAGGCAGACAGGCACTCCTTTTCCTGCTCCGACGCTCGTGGCCCTATGCTGGGCGATACAGCTGGTTCGCCCGGCGCGGTCATGAGGAGCCCCGAAGACCGTTCCTGGCGTCGAAGCCCCGTCAGCTCAGGCTGACGGAGTGAGAGGGAACCCGGTGAAAATCCGGGACTGTCCCGCAGCGGTAAGCAGGAACGACCGCCGTCTACATGCACTGGGCATCTTGTCTGGGAAGCGACGGCCAGTAGGTTCGATCACCACGATCGAGAGCCCGCGAGTCCGAAGACCTGCCGACTGTGTCGGGCACGCCGTGCCCGACGGTCCACCGCCTCGTGGAATGGGCGCGTAGATCTCGAGAAGTGGTCGCACGTTTGATGCGGCCTCATGAGGTGTACCCGTCTGCCGGCAGTGGCCATCAGTGCATTGGCAATCTGGAGAAACTCCGTGACAACTACATTCACCGCGACCGTGCTGGGCTCTCCGCGCATCGGTCCTCATCGCGAACTCAAGCGGGCAATCGAAAGCTACTGGGCGGGGCGTATCGACGCCGACGCCTTGGAGCGAGTAGCCCGTGACCTCCGTCGGCAGGGCTTGGCCGACCTCCGTGACCAGGGCCTCGACTCCGTCCCGGTCAACACCTTTTCTTTCTACGACCAGATGCTCGACACGGCAGTGCTTCTCGGAGCGTTGCCGGAACGGGTCGCGTCCGTCACCGATCCGTTGGACCGCTATTTTGCGGCCGCACGCGGCACCGACACCATCGCCCCGCTCGAGATGACCAAGTGGTTCGACACCAATTACCACTACCTGGTCCCCGAGATCTCACTGTCCACGACGTTCTCACTCGATGCCTCGAAGGTGCTCGGCGAACTGGCGGAAGCCCTCGCCGACGGAATCCCCGCTCGCCCCGTTGTCATCGGACCCGTCACGTTCCTGCTGCTCTCGAAGGCAGTCGGAAACGACGAGCCGCTGCTGCCCCGAGTGGGCGAACTGATTCCGCTGTACGGCGACCTTCTCGGCAAGCTCGCCGACGCCGGGGCCACCTGGGTCCAGATCGACGAGCCCGCGCTCGTCGGTGACCGCACCGCCGAGGAGATCGAAGCCGCACGCTCTGTCTACGAACAGCTCTCGTCGCTGCCGAATCGACCGGCAATCCTGCTGGCGTCGTACTTCGGATCGTTGGGCGACGCACTTCCGGCCCTGGCGTCCACTGGCGTCGACGGTGTGGCGATCGACCTTGTCGCAGGACATGATTCGATAGGTTCCGTCCCCGAACTCGCCCGGAAACTTGTTGTCGCCGGAGTTGTCGACGGCCGCAACATCTGGCGAACCGACCTGGATTCGGCACTGTCCACGCTGGGCGCTCTGCTCGGCAGCGTCGACACGCTTGCCGTCTCGACGTCGTGCTCGCTCCTACACGTTCCGTACTCACTCTCCCAAGAACCGGATCTGGACAAGGCGCTGCGCTCCTGGCTCGCTTTCGGCTCCGAAAAGGTACAGGAGGTGGTCACACTTGCTACCGCCCTGAATCACGGGCGTGAATCCGTCGAAGACGAATTCGGTCTGGCCCGCGCCGCCGCGTCGACTCGCCGGGACGACAAACGTCTCAACGACGCGACCCTGCGCGGACGCCTTGACGCCGTGCTGAATTCGGCGACCAACCGAGCCCCGGCAGCGGAACGTCGCAAGGCTCAGGCCGAATTGCTCTCGCTCCCTCCACTTCCGACCACCACGATCGGTTCGTATCCGCAGACGTCCAAGATCCGGGTGGCACGCGCGGCACTGCGCAAGGGCGAGATCGACACAGACGAATACATCTCCCGCATGCGCGCCGAGATCGCAGATGTGGTTGCGCTGCAGGAAAAGCTGGACCTGGATGTGCTCGTACACGGCGAGCCCGAGCGCAACGACATGGTCCAGTACTTCGCCGAGCAACTCGACGGGTTCTTCGCGACCGCACACGGCTGGGTTCAGTCGTACGGAACGCGCTGCGTGCGCCCGCCGATCCTCTACGGCGACGTCTCGCGCCCGAAGCAGATGACCGTCGACTGGATCACCTACGCGCAGTCCCTGACCGACAAGCCGGTCAAGGGGATGCTCACGGGACCGGTCACGATTCTGGCGTGGTCGTTCGTGCGTGACGATCAGCCACTTGCCGACTCCGCCAATCAGGTTGCTCTGGCGATCCGGGACGAGACGCTCGACCTGCAGGCCGCCGGCATCGGCATCATCCAGGTCGACGAGCCCGCTCTGCGCGAGCTTCTTCCGCTGCGTGCGGCCGACCAACCGGCGTACCTGGACTGGTCGGTCGGGTCGTTCCGACTGGCAACGTCGGGCGTCGCGGATTCCACGGCGATCCATACCCATCTCTGCTATTCGGAGTTCGGTGCCGTGATCGGCGCGATCGCAGGCCTGGATGCCGATGTCACCTCGATCGAAGCCGCCCGCTCACACATGGAGGTTCTCGATGACCTCAGCGCCGTCGGATTCGACCTGGGCGTCGGCCCGGGCGTGTACGACATCCACTCGCCTCGCGTGCCTGGCGTCGACGAGATAGCGGATTCTCTACGCGAAGCACTCACGGTGGTCCCGGTGGAACGGCTGTGGGTCAACCCGGACTGCGGCTTGAAGACGCGTGGCCCGGTCGAGGTCGAGGCGTCGTTGCGCAACCTCGTCGAGGCAGCAAAGCTGGTACGAGCGGAACTGTAGGGGCTGTGCCCCCGGTGCGTCTTTCTGGTAGTGCGCACTACCAGAAAGACGCACCGGGGTGTGCCATTTTAGTCAAATCATGTACTAACAGACCGACTTCTCGCGCTAGAGTGACGCCATGGAAGCCGCAGCAGAAGAAACTCAGGGAACCGCCGGAGAACTCAACTTTTGGTCGTTCATCGAGTTGGCGAACAAACGACTGTCCGACGAGCACGGCTTTCGCCACCATCTCGCCACCGAGGTTCTCCTGACACTCAACCGCGCATCCAACGTGGTCACCTACGATCTCGAGTCCTCGATCCACCGGCCACGCGGCTGGTCGTGGTCATCTTTTCGCCTGATGTTCGTCACCTGGCTAGCCGGGCCGATCGAGCCGAAAGCCGCGGCTGAGCTCACCGGAATGAGCCGGGCGGCCGTATCGAACCTATCCAAGACACTGCTCGCCGACGGCCTGATCGATCGCCGTCCTACCGCGAACGACGGCCGCTCGGTGCAGCTCTATCTGACCGAGAAGGGGCGAGAAGAAATGGTCGAGGCGTTTCGCGAGCAAAACGAACGCGAACACGCCTGGGTCAGCGTCCTCAGCGAGGCAGAACAGCGAATTCTTGTCATGCTCCTGGACAAACTGATCAGCAATCGCAGCCAGTTCGACGTGCGCGGCCGGAACTAACAACACAACAGATACCCGACGAAGGGTTGCACCTGTCACCTCATTTTAGTTAATGTGTTTACTATCTGGTCAATGTGAGTCAGACGGAAACAGCACAGAAGGAGGCCGGACATGGCGTTTTACCGACAACTCGGCAATGTCCCCCCGAAGCGTCACACTCAGCACCGTGACGAAGCAGGCAACCTCTACTACGAGGAGTTGATGGGCGAGGAAGGATTCTCCTCCGACTCGTCACTCCTCTACCACCGCGAGATTCCGTCGGCGATCGTCGACGCAACGGTCTGGGAACTGCGCGACCAGAGCACCACCCCCAATCACCCGCTCAAACCGCGCCATTTGAAGCTGCACGACTTGTTCCCGGAGAGCATCTGGGCCGAAACAGACGTGGTGACCGGGCGGCGCCTGATCCTCGGCAATGCCGACGTTCGCCTGTCCTATGTCATCGCCGGCGCGGCATCTCCCCTGTACCGCAACGCAATCGGCGACGAGATGGTCTACATCGAATCCGGCGAAGCTACCGTGGAAACGGTATTCGGCGCACTCGAAGCCCGTGAAGGCGACTACGTCCTCATCCCGATGTCCACGACACATCGCTGGATCCCCAAGGGCGACAAGCCGCTCCGCGCGTACGCCATCGAGGCGAACAGCCACATCGTTCCCCCCAAGCGATACCTCTCACGGTTCGGTCAGTTGCTCGAGAACGCACCGTTCTGCGAACGCGACCTGCATGGGCCCACCACTCCCCTGATCGCCGAAGGTACCGATGTGGAGGTCTTGGTCAAGCACCGCACATCTGCCGGCATCGTCGGAACCCGCATGGTCTACCCGACGCATCCGTTCGACGTGGTCGGTTGGGACGGCTGCCTGTACCCGTACACGTTCAATATTTCCGACTACGAGCCCATCACCGGCCGCGTGCACCAGCCGCCGCCGGCGCATCAGGCGTTCGAGGGCAACAACTTCGTGATCTGTAACTTCGTGCCACGCAAGGTCGACTACCACCCACTGTCGATCCCGGTGCCGTACTACCACTCCAACGTCGACTCCGACGAGATCATGTTCTACTGCGGCGGCGACTACGAGGCACGCAAGGGCTCCGGCATCGGCCAGGGTTCCATCTCGGTTCACCCCGGCGGACACGCACACGGCCCGCAGCCAGGAGCATACGAACGCAGCATCGGTGCAGAGTTCTTCGACGAACTGGCGGTCATGGTCGACACGTTCCGGCCGCTCGAACTCGGCGAAGGCGCGTTGGCCTGCGAAGACGACAACTACGCTTGGAGTTGGGCTGGACGGGGGCCGCAGCAATGACCGTCATCTCCCCACTGCTGCGCGGTCTGTGCGACGACGCTGCCCTGTTCCCGCCCGGCAATGCTCCTCTCGCCGAAGCAGTTCCATCGCATCAGTCGTACCTCGAAGCGGGCTACTCCGCACTGGTCGGCCCGTTCGTCTTCCCCGCGCCGCGATTGGACGAACTCTCCGCTCACGTCTGCGCCGATCAGCCTGTGACACTGAGCCTCACAGTTCCTGCCGGTCCGGACGCCACCGCGGCAGCCGTGGCGAAGGCTTTGGCCATCCCGGGCGTCGACGTCGCCGCCGTGGAGGTCGGAACGCCCGCCGACGTAGCGGCTGATCACGCTTTCGACGAGCTGGCCCGCCTTCACACCGCGTATCCCGACATCGACATCTTTGTCGAGGTACCCCGAGACAGCCGACGCGACGACTACATCGCCGCGCTCGAAAAGGCCGGCTACAGCGCGAAGTTCCGCACCGGTGGCGTTCAAGCCGAGGCATACCCCGACGAGAACGAACTCGCCGATGCCATCATTTCCGTTGTCCGCGCTGGCATTCCGTTCAAGGCCACCGCTGGGCTGCATCACGCTGTACGTAATACGGATCCCGAGACGGGTTTCGAGCAGCACGGCTTCCTCAACATCATGTCGGCTGTCGGTGCCGCGGCGACCGGCGCAGATCGCTCCGATGTTGTTGCCGCACTGGCACAGCGGGATGGAGATGCTCTCGCACGCAGTGTGTCCGAACTCGATGACGAGGATGTGCGTCGACGCTTCCTCTCGTTCGGCACCTGCAGCATCTCGGATCCACTGACCGAACTCGAAGACCTGGGACTGATTCACCGGTCCGAGAAGACAGAAGGAACACTCGCATGACCATGACGACCATCAACATTCCCGCCGACTCTCTCTTCGGACTCGACAATCTGCCGTACGGCGTGTTCTCCACCGCGGGCGGTGCTCCTCGCGTCGGCGTGCGAGTGGGCGACTCCGTCATCGATCTCGCAGTAACGCTGAGTGATTCCGTCTTCGCGGAACCGACGTTGAATGCGTTCATGGCCCAGGGCCGCGATCGCTGGGTATCCGTGCGCAACCAGATCACCGAACTTATCTCCGGGGAAATCCCTTCCGATGCAGTCTTTTCCGTTGATTCCGTGGAGATGCACCTGCCGATCGCTGTGGCCGACTACGTCGACTTCTACGCGTCGGAGAATCATGCGACCAACCTCGGGCGTCTCTTCCGCCCGGATTCTGCTCCCCTGATGCCCAACTGGAAGCACCTGCCGGTGGGTTACCACGGGCGTTCGAGCACCGTCATCGTGTCCGGCACCGACATCATTCGCCCCTGCGGCCAGCGCAAGAGCCCTGACCAGGCGAACCCGGACTTCGGACCGTCGCGCCGCCTCGACATCGAGGCCGAGATGGGCTTCATCGTCGGAACCCCCTCGAAGATGGGCGATTCCATCACACCTGACGAATTTGCCAACCACGTCTTCGGCGCTGTTGTCGTGAACGACTGGTCCGCCCGCGACATCCAGGCGTGGGAATACGTGCCGCTTGGCCCCAACCTGGGCAAGAGCTTTGCCACGTCCATCTCCCCGTGGGTCGTTCCGCTGCTCGCCCTCGAAGCTGCCCGCATCGACACTCCCGTTCAGGATCCCGAGCCCCTCCCTTACCTCCGCGGCGAGGAAAAGTGGGGACTCGACATCGATCTGGCCGTCGAATGGAACGGGCACGTCGTATCCCGTCCCCCGTACGCTCAGATGTACTGGTCCCCGGCACAGATGCTGGCTCACACCACCATCAACGGGGCAGTGGCGAGCACCGGCGATCTCTTTGCGTCCGGAACAATTTCCGGCCCCGAAAAGAACGAGCGTGGCGCCTTCATCGAATTGACCTGGGGCGGCGCAGAACCAGTCGCTGTCGGCGACGAGACCCGCACCTTCCTCGAAGACGGCGACGTCATCTCCATCTCGGCCACCGCACCCGGTACCGGGGGTTCACGCATCGGGTTCGGCGAGGTCAGCGCACGCATCCTTCCGGCCACGCAAGCAGATCGATAAGCACAACGACATAGCCCGACCCGACGCCGTACAGGTGATCCCGCTTTCTTCAGCGGGATCACCTGTGCGGCGTTTTCGTCATTCCGGTGGAATTCGCCCGTTCGAGATTCCAGTAGGACCCCGTGAAAACCGGTACGCCCACCTTAGGTAAGGTTCGCCTAACTCACAGGGAGTACACAGCTGGTTCACAGGTCACGGACGACCGCAGTGCCGGCTGTACCTACTCCATTGGCCGATACCGAGAACGGATTGACGATGACGCTTCTCCAGCGCAGTAGGACTTCACTGGCCCGCACGGTTCTGGGCGAGGACAACTACCGCCGTGTGCTCCGAGTGCTCAATGATCGGCGGCAGAAGCCGCGTGTCGGCAAGGTACGTTTCGGCGACCTCCGACGGATCGAGCCGATCTGCCGCGAATACGGTTTCGAGCGTGGGCGGCCGATCGACCGCTTTTACATCGAGAACTTCCTGGATACCCACGCGCACTTGATCACCGGATCCGTGCTGGAGATCGGCGAGCGGACGTACACCCAGGCATTCGGCCGGGGTGTCACCCGCTCCGACATGCTGCACGTCGCCGACGTGGAAGACGCGACCTACGTTGCCGATCTCACCGATGCACCGAACGTACCGAGCAACACCTACGACTGCATCATCCTGACGCAGACGCTGCAGATGATCTTCGACACGAACGCCGCAGTTCAGACGCTCCACCGCATTCTCAAGCCCGGCGGCGTGGTGCTGTGCACCGTACCCGGCATCAGTCAGATCGCCGACCCGGTGTGGAACTCGACCTGGTACTGGTCGTTCACGGAATTGGCCGTGAATCGACTGTTCAGCGGTCCATTCCCACGCGACGGCGTCGACGTGCGGGCGTTCGGGAATGTGCTCTCGGCCACCGCATTCCTGCACGGCATGGCCGACCGTGAGCTCAAGAGGCAGGAACTGAACGTATTCGACCCCGAGTACCCCGTCATCGTCACGGTCGCGGCACGCAAGGGCGATGATGTCGCGGCGTGACGCCCTGGCCCGAGCACTTCGCCAACGCGCTCGCAGACACCGACGACGCGGCGGAATCCTGATGTACCACTGCATCAGCGAGGAGACCTACGACCCCTGGGCGATCTGTGTGTCCGCTCGCGCGTTCGACGACCAGATGGCCGTACTCGCGCAGGCGCGTGCCGTTGTCGACCTCGCAGCCTTCGCCGGCGACGATGCCTACAGCCGGACCGGTGCACAGTTGGCCGTGACGTTCGACGACGGTTACGTCGACAATCTTGTCGTCGCGCTGCCGGTGCTGGAACGCTACGAGATTCCCGCAACCATCTTCGTTATCGGAAACGCCGTCGGTCGCACCCGCGAATTCTGGTGGGACGGATTGCAACGGGCTCTGATGAGTGGTGAACCGCTACCGGATCGACTGGATTTTCCATTCGGTGACGGTCAACGTGCCTTCAGCGTGAATGAACAACCCGGCGACATCGAGGCGAATGCGCGCTGGCGCGCCGACAGTGGCGAGATCAGCACCTCGCGTCAGGCGTTGTTTCGCGCGTTGTGGGACGCGATCGTCGTGTTGGAACCAACCGAGCAGGACGACGCGATCGACTATGTGCTGTCCTGGGCGGGCCGGACGTCGACGCCGCCCACGTCGCGAGTCGCCGTTGATGCGGAACAGTTTTCGCGGCTCGCCGATCACCCGCTGATCACTCTCGGCAGTCACACGCTCGACCACGTTTCGTTGACAGACCTTCCGGCCGAGCGGCAGCACGCGCAGATCAGCGCGGGGCACCGCAAGATCGAAGAGTTGTCCGGGAGTCGTGTCACTCGGTTTTCGTACCCGTACGGCCGCTTCGACGACAGTTCACTCGCGGCGGTGCGTGAACTCGGTGTAGAAGTCGCGTGCAACAGCGTGCCCATGCCGGCCATCGCCAGCGACGACCCCCACGCCTTACCGCGGGTACAGGCGACCGAGATGGACGGCGACCAGTTCACCCGTTGGCTCCGCGAAGACCACGGACTTCTCCGAGGACAGCTGCTCTAGTTACGCGAGGGTTCGAAGCCGGGCGCGGTCGATACGAGGTACCCGGCTTCGAACGGCCTCACGACTACTCGATCACCAACAGCAGGTGGCTTCCCTCGAACTGGTGCAACAGTTTTCGGGCGCAGGAGGGCTACACAAGGATCAGTCGACATGATGGTGCAGTGTGCCACCTGGTAGCTGGGAAGTTTGTCGATGGGTAGCCCTCACGAGTGCGCAGCATCAGCAGTGAACGCCCTGATCTTGTCTAGATAGGAAGGCGTCGACATGGCAGCCTTCAGATGATGCCTCTCGATACCGAGAGCCGCTTCGAGGGTTCGGGTTTCCGTGTTCGCGAGAACCATGCTCTTCGTGGCGCGGAGTGCAGCAGATTCGAGGTTAAGGATCCGAAGGAGACTCTCGGACAATTTATCCGACAGCTCACCATCGGTCACAACAACGTCGACGAGACCCCATACCAGCGCTGTCTGCGCATCAAGACGCGCTTGCAGGAGGAGAAGGTTCAGTGCTCGGTGTGGACCGAGTCGACGGGTCAGTGTCACCGATCCACCCAGGTCCGGAGGGACACCGAGGCGTGCATAGGACGGGTGAAAGGTACTGCGGTCGGAGCAGATACTGAAGTCAGCCGCTGCGGCCAGCGACATTCCAGCTCCGGCAGCCGCCCCATCGACCACAGAGACCGTTATCTGGGGCATTGTGAGAAGCGACTTCACAAGGGCATCGCTGCGATCCAGGAACCGGTCCACTGCCGCGTCCAAGTCGTCCAGATAGTCAGCGACAAATCTGAGGTCGCCACCCGAACAAAACCCAGGGTCTTCTGCTCGTAGTACTACGACATCAATGTCGGACCGATTCGCGAGTCGTTCGAACGCGTCGGCAAGGTCACTCACGGTACCGAGGTCAAGTGAATTGAGTGACCCTTTGTTTGAGAACGTAACCCAGGCAGTTCTGTGGTCGTATGTCACTTCAACCGTCATAGTGTCCTCCGGCCGACGCTAATCCGTAGCTGTGGACGATCTCGAAAGTGTCGTTGTAACTCTTGAATTCGACGACCCTTCCGGCGTCGTCGAATCGCCAGAGGTGGAGCATATGAACCACGGCCCGTGTACCCGTCGCCTTGTTGACGAATGTTTCGGGCATGTGGACGGCGCATCGATTACCTTCGGCTATGGTCTCGAGTTGCGGCGGTACTCCCTCGTACTCCAAGTCCGAAAACAGTGTCAGCGCGAAGTCGGAGAGCCCTTGGTGTCCGTGGTACGTCCCACAGAGTTCGACCTCGGTCTCCCCACCCTTGATCATGTGAATCAGGTCGGGTGAGTAGTACGGACGAAGCGCCGCCGACTGCCGTGAAAGATCCCACACGTTGAAATTTCTCACCAATTGCCACCAAAATGATGGCGGCTTGGTGACGTTGTGCCGAGCGAATTCGGCCGTCGAGCGAGCCAAGTCACCGAAACTTACTTTGGTGCCCTTGGGAACTCCCTCGAAGATGAGCTTGTAGATTTCGGGCACGATCTGTTTCGGGTCGTACGAAACCGCGTGCGAGACCTCGCTGATTCCACTTCCCTTCTCGTCTCGTAACACGGTGTCAGATTTCTCTTCGAAGGCGCGGCGGGTGATGTCGGTGTCGTAGAACACCCGCGCCGACTCCACTGCGCCCATACCGTTCACCATCACCATTGCCGATATTTCGAGGTCGAACTGCGTTCCAGTCGACCGCACCGTACCGACCAGGTTGAGACAGCAGACAATCTTCGTACCCACCTCGTCAGACGCATCACGCAGCGTGAATTGTGGACGTAGGTCGTGGATCTCGACGGCTTCGAAGATACGTGTAAGAAGCTGCCCGACTGCATCGGTGCCTTCGTAAGCCCCGGCAAACGGGATCCGATCCTGTTTGCGTCCGTTGACGACGAGGGACGCCTCCGGAGAGAACCAGCTGACGATTCCCGAGACATCCTGGGCTCGGATCAACGCAACAAAGGACTCGACCGATCGTTCCGTATCATTCTGCGCTGCAGACTTTTCCATCGTCCTACCTCTCGTTCGCGCCGTTTGGCGCACGGCATTTTTCGAATTCGAACGGATCGTGCGCAGAGAACACCTCGAACGTCCGGTCCGTGCGGGCGACGAGTTCGGCAAGTCGTTCGTGGTTCGCGGCAACCTTGCGGCGATCGACGGCCATAACTGTCTCGAAAAGCTCAGCTCCCCAACGGACGTCGTTGCGGTCGCGTCCGACCGAACTGCCGTGAAAGTAACAGTCACCCGCATGCACCAGCCAGTTCTCCCCAGAGCGCACGGCTACTGCGACGTGACCTAGCGTATGCCCTGGCAAGGGGATTGCCACCACCTCGTCGGTAAGACCCTCCAGGACCTGAGCCCCGTCGAATCCGTTCCACGAGTCTCCGCCGTCGCTGAACGATCGGAATCGAGGTCCGTGCCCCCACAGGGCTGTCCTGTAGCGCATTCGAGCGTTCCACCCTCGCACAGAGCTTCCTGCCGCCAATTCCCGCGTATGCACATGCACGGTCGCACGGGGGAAATCCGAGAGCCCACCGGCGTGGTCCACATCCAGGTGGGTGAGCACGATGTGTCGCACGTGGTCGGCTAGCCCGAGGTCGACCAACTGCGCGAACACCGATCCCGACTCGCTCAGGTCGGGCCGAAACCCGTGAACGAATGCAGCACCGAGCATTCGTCGGGGTTCGCGCCGCGCGGCTCGTCCGATCCCGGAATCGACGAGAACTACGTCACCGCCCCGCAACTCCACTGCGAGGACGTGCCCAACCAAGATGCCGCGCCCGTTCACCGGCAATCCTCGCGGACGCATTGTGCAGCCGTCGAGATGGTGAATGCGGTTTATCGTCATTCCTCGGCGTCCTTTGCTCGCATCGGGGTCCGGCCGCAGGCGAGAGCCTTGAGATCCTCGGTCCAGTCGGTGTACAGCCGCAAGGGAGTCCAGGTGTGCTGGACCTGCGGCCACAGGCCGTTTTTGAACAGCGGCAGGCTGTGGATCACATCGTCGATGCGTTCCGGTGAGTCGAGGTCGGCGATAACGACCACCCGGTGTTCGCCGGGAACCTTGTACGCAGATTTGATGACACCTGCCTCCACGAGACTCGCGGCGTACTCGGCTTCGCTCAGCCAGCGGGAATAGAATTCCTCGTTGGACAATTGCCCCTGACTCAGTCGTGCTTCGAACATGTACAGCACAGTCGTACTCACCTTTCCTCGTATGGCGTACCGGAACCCTCGACAGGCTCGACTTTTGTCAGGACGAGAACGAATAGCCACCGTTGACCGGATACGTCTGCCCCGTAATCCAACTGGAGGCGCCGGACGCCAGGAACAGGATCATGTTCGCGGCGTCGGCAGGCTCACCCAGGCGACGGATGACATACTGCTTGAGCATCGACTCGACAGCCTGCGGGTCAGCGATCATGGCCTCGACGCCCGGCGTTCGCACGCTTCCGAGCGAGACGGCATTGACCCGTACCCCGAGCCTGCCGGTCCCCTTTGCCAGCGCGCGGGTGAAGCCGGCGACCCCAGCTTTCGCCGCGGAGTACACCGCCATATGGGGTTCTCCGACGCGGCCCGCGTCGGAGATGACGTTGACGATGCTGCCCGCCCCGGATTCGAGAAGTGCGGGCAGCGCTGCGCGACTCACGTTCAGGGTCCCGAACAGATTTGTGCCCAGCCAGGCGTTCCAGTCGTCCGGAGAGGTTTTCCAGAAGGGGTCGAAACTTGCGTCAGCGGTACGCGGTCCGGCATTGCCGGCGTTGTTGACCAGGATGTCCAGCCCGCCGAGTTCACCAACCGCCGCTTCGAGTTCCGAGGTGACTGCGTCGTAGTCGGTGATGTCGGTTGCCATGACGACGGCACGCGCCCCGGCAGACTCGACCTCCTGCGCAACTGCGGCCGCACGTGCTTCGTCGAAGTCGTTGACGATGACGGCTCTAGCACCGTTGCGCGCAAACGTCAGCGCAACTTCGCGGCCCACCCCCTGACCCGCGCCCGTGACGAGGGCAACGCGGTCGGTCAAGGACAGAATCGACTCATGTGTTGTGGAAATCATGCGGGCGACCTCTCGGCATCGTTGACCGATGCGTTGTTTCCGAAGGCGGGGGTTCGTCCTTCGAGGAAAGCTGCGAGCCCTTCGTCTCGATCAGCCGAGCGGGCGTACTCGACGGCTACGTCGAGTTCGGCCCGGATGTGATCTTCGAGCGGAACGCCTGTCGGTTCGAGTTGTTCCTTCATTCGCTGCAGTCCGAGCGGACTCGCGGCGGAGAAGGATTCGACGAGACGGTCGACTGTGGCAGCGAGGTCGCCGTCGTCGGTGACGATCTCTGCCAGACCTCGGCGCTCGGCCTCACGGCCATCTAACACCGCCCCACTGAACATCATGTATTTGGCAAACGCATGCCCGACCCGCAGGGGAAGGCGGGCTGTAGCACCGCCTGCCGGAAACTGGCCGTACTTGGCATGTCCGTCACCGAGTTTGGCTCCCTCCGCGGCCACGATGATGTCACAGGAGAGGGCGAGTTCGAGTCCCCCTGCGAGGGCATAACCGTGCACGGCGGCGATGGTTGGTCGTCGGCATGAGGCCAACCGGGCGAAAGCCTTGCCCGCCTCCGTCAGGTAGTTACGGAAGTCGTCAGCGCCGCCCTCAGCGGAGGTCACGTCGGGCACTCCCGTAAGGTCTGCGCCTGCGCTGAAGGCACGGCCACTTCCTGCGATCACGAGTGCACGCAGATCGGGAGACTCCTCGACGGCGTCGACGGCTTCCTCGATCCCGCGAAGTACACCGAGTGTCAGGCTGTTCATCGCGTGGGGCCGTTCGATGGTCGCCCACAGTGCGGAACCTCGTCGAGTCAGCGATATTTCTCTCGAAGCGCTTTCGGGTTCTTGCTCAGATATCACGGTCTCGCCCTTCCCAGAATGGAGCGCGGACTTCGCGCTTGAGAATCTTTCCGGTCGCGTTTCGTGGCAAAGTCTCCACGAAGGCAACGGATTTGGGTGTCTTGACCCCGCCGAGCAGCGGACGGCAGTACTCGATCAGGTCAGCTTCGGTGATGGAGCCACATTCTTTCGGTTCGACTGCTGCGTGAACGGCTTCGCCCCATTTCGGGTCAGGTACCCCGACGACCGCAACATCACGTACCTTGGGGTGACTCAACAGAATTCGCTCGATCTCGCCTGGAAAGACATTGAGTCCGCCCGTGATGATCATGTCCTTCTTCCGGTCGACCACGAACAGGAAGCCGTCCTCGTCGAGATACCCGAGATCGCCCGTGTGATGCCAGCCGAACGCCTTGGCCTCTGCGGTCGCTTCCGGCTGATCGAGATACTCGGACATGACAATGTCGCCGCGGACGACGATCTCGCCCTTCTCTCCCGTCTGCACCAGCGAACCGCTCTCGTCCATGATCGCGACGGCAGTACTCGGACCGTGTCGGCCTGCGCTCGCCAACCGATGCGCGAGGGCCGGGTCGGCAAGCGCTTGTGCGTGGTCGGAAACGGAGAGCACCGAAGCGATCATGAGTGCTTCGCTCTGCCCATAGCCCTGGAACATGATGGGGCCGAATACATCCCAGGCCTCACGGACTTTGTCGGCGGACATCGGCGAGGCACCGTAGATGAGGGTGCGGAGCGTCGAATAATCGTGGCTTCGCGCGGCAGGGTGGGCAAGCATCATGTAGATGAGTGTCGGGGGAAGGAAGAGCGTCGTGATCTTGTGCCGCTCGATCGCATCGAGAATGGCGCCGGGATCGGCTTGATCCATCAGAATGTGGGTTCCGCCATGACGATGCAGTGCGGCCGCGTAGATGCCCGCCGCGTGTGTGATCGGCGCGACGACGAGGTGACGCGGCGGCTCCGGGTAATCGAAGATCTCGTCGAAGTCTTCGAGCATGGCCACAAATGCACGGTGCGGAACGACAATTCCCTTGGGTTTGCCGGTCGTGCCGCTCGTCAGCAAGATCGCTGCGGGATCCTCTGGGGCACTGGAGGGGAACGTGCGCGCAGGCTGCGCGGGTAGCCAGTCCTCCAGTCCCGGGTGCGCTAGCCCGGATCCGTCCAGCAAGACGACGCCCACCGGACCGACATCGACGCCGTCCAGTTCTGCCTCCAGTGACGTGTGAGCGAAGACGCCGGCGACCGAGATGTCGTGAAGCGTCTCGCGAACTGCTGCGGCTCCCATACGGTAATTCAGTGCTACCCAAGCACATCCGGCACGCACGATGCCGTAGTTGACCGCCAGCCCGTACACGTGATTCGGGCTGAAGATCGCAACACGGGATCCAGGCGCGACACCGGCCGCCATGATTCCGGTCGCGACTCGGTCTGCAACCGAGGCGATTTCGGCGTAAGTCCATTCACGCCCCTGCGGGTCGATCGCGAACACCCGCTCGGGAAATTCGGCGACGCCGTCGTAGAAACTGTCGACAAATTGCTTCATTGGTCGTCCTTCTGGTCAGTTACGTCCGACAGTTCAGGTCGAAAGGATGGTCACAACAGCCACGGCTGCGTCGTCACCGAGCCAGCCACCACCGTTCTCCGCGAGAGCAGTCCGTGAGCCCTCCCGTTGGCGGTCTCCTGCCCGGCCGCGCAGTTGATCGACGAGTTCGACGATCTGCGCGCACCCGGTCGCGCCGATCGGATGTCCCCGAGAAAGCAACCCGCCACTCGAATTCACCGCGATTCGTCCATTGATCGCGGTGGCGTTGGTTCGAATCAACATCGACGCTTCGCCCGGGGCACAGAATCCAAGGTCCTCGTAGAGTCCGAGTTCAGCGGAGGCTGTTGCGTCGTGAACCTCGGCAACATCGATGTCCCCCGGTTCGATTCCGGCTCTCTCATAGGCTGCGCGAGCAGCGCGAGCGGCAGCGACAGGGCCGGCGGCGTCTCCGAACCCGGAGGTGATTTCCACTGCCCGCACGAATACGGGGTCGATCCCCCGACGACGCGCAGACTCAGCAGACATCACGACTACTGCGGCGGCACCGTCTCCGATCGGGGAGCACATCGGAAGGGTCAGCGGGTTCACCACAGTTCGAGCCGCGAGCACCTCACCCACGCTCGTGGTCTTACGGAACTGAGCGCGACGGTTGAGTGATCCCGCCCGACGACTCTTCTCGACGATTCGCGCGAAATCTTCTTGTCCGAGATCGTACTTCGCCATCCGTCGGCGAGCGGCGTCAGCATAAATATCCATGAAGATGCTGCGATTCGTTCGACCGTCCAAGCGTTCGACAAGCGATCCGACATCTCCGACGTCCGTGCCTCCGTTCAAAGCCGCAAGCATCGCTGCTTTGTCCGGATAGGACATCTTTTCCGCCCCGACAGCCAGCGCCACTTCGCGGGCACCGGAGGCAACTTCGAGGCATGCCGTTCGAAATGCGGTCGAACCGGAAGCACATGCATTCTCGACATTCACGATGGCGCGTCCGAGCAACCCGGTCTCGCGTAGTGCAACCTCACCCCGAATGGAGTGCTGACCGCTCATAGCGCCCGCCGTGGAATTGGAATAGGCAACGAACTCGATCTCGTCCACCCCACATCCACTGTCTGCGAGGGCCTCGTCGACAGCCTGACGGCTCAGATCTCCCACAGTCCGTTCCGGGAACATTCCGAAGGATGTCATCCCTACTCCCGCGACGACAACGTCTTCCATAAATGACTCACTTTCTTATTTTTCTGACTCTATAGTCACTGAACGTACCTAGCCCGCAATGCAACGTCAAGAGCCGATTTCCGTTCACGTACAACCTTGTTCGTAGTGCTTCATCGCGTTACTCTGACTTTGAAGTCATTCTTACGACTAGATAGTCACTACCTCTGGAGGCCGCAATGCTCCCCCCTTGGACCACCGAGCAGGAGGCCCTGCTTTCATCGTTCGTCCAGTTCTGTCGAGACCGCGTCCGCCCTGCGCTCGAGGGCTCGAAAGAACCCATCGGCGCAAGCCGCGAGCGGTTGCAGCCGCTACTTCGCGACTTCCTCGGATTCGGACTCGGCAACGGGCGAGTCCCGGTCCCTGACGGGGGACTCGGCTTGGACGCAGTCACGGCGGGGCTCATCTTCGAAGCCGGGATCGAACATGCCGTCGATGTCACGACACCGGCCTTCATCAACGAGACAGTTGGTCTCGTTCTCGCGCGCCACGCGTCAGCTCCTTTACGCGAGCGCTACCTTGCCCCGCTCATGACGGGTGACCGGATCGGCGCCACAGCGAACACCGAATCGTCCGGCGGTTCAGATGTCCGTCGCACGGCAACACGCGCAACGCGAACCAGCGGCGGATACCACCTACGCGGCACGAAGGTCTGGATCACCAACGGCCACATCGCCGACTTCACCATCGTGCTTGCCCGGACCGACGACGATGCCCTGGACCTATTCGTAGTCGACAAGGAAACCCACGGCTACGGCGTGACACCCCTGGTCACCAACGGATCGGTCACCACCGCCGAACTTTCCTTCGATGTCGAAGTGCCCACAGATCATCGTCTCGACACCCAGGGCAAAGGACTGGGTGCGATGCTCGGCACCTTCCAAGAAGCGCGGGCTCTCGTCGCTCTGAACGCCGTCGGTTTGGGACAAGCAGCCCAATCCGCAGCCCTGCGCTACGCCGATGAGCGGGAACTCTTCGGCGATTCTCTCGCCGGCAAGCAACTCGTACAGGCCAAGCTGGCAGACAACCATGCTGAGATCCAGGCCGCCCGCGGGCTCGCATACCAGGCACTCTCTCTCGCGGATCGAGGTCAACCATTTGCACTCGCGTCTGCGACCGCCAAACTGTTTGCCACCGAAATGGCCCATCGCGTCGCCGATCGCACACTCCAGATTCACGGCGCCTACGGCACCTCCCCTAATTTTTCTGTCGAAAAGTTGAGCCGACTCATCGCGATGACCCGCATCTACGAGGGTCCGTCCGACCTCCAACGGCTCATCATCGGCAAGTCCCTCACTGGACGCACCGCTTTCTGATCACCCTCAACCGCAAGGACTCTCAGCATGACACTTCCCCTTTCCGGACTCCGGATCGTGACTGCCGCCGAGCAATATCCCGGGCCGTACGCCACGATGATCCTGGCCGATCTCGGCGCCGAGGTCATCATCGTCGAACGCCCTGGAGCCGGCGATCCGACGCGGGCGTTCCCCGCCTTCCACGCCGCTCTCAATCGCAACAAGCGCTCGGTGGCGCTCGACCTCAAGAGCGCAGCGGGCCGCGCGGGATTGCGCCGACTCCTTGGCACTGCGGACGTGTTCATGGAGGGATTTCGCCCAGGAACAATGACTCGTCTCGGTTTCGGTCCGGACGAGGTCAGCGCCATCAATTCGCAGACCGTGTATGTCTCGATCACAGGATTCGGGCAGACCGGCCCGAACCGCCTCCGAGCAGCGCACGATATCTCATATCAAGCCTCAGCAGGACTTCTCCATGCGAGAGTGGCCGATCGCGACACTTCCGCGATCGACGAATTGGCATTGGGAGACCTGTCGTCGGGCACCTTCGCGGTGGTCGGCACGCTCGCTGCCCTCCTCGCCCGGCAACAGTCCGGGCGGGGCGCGCATGTCGACGTGTCGATGACCGACGGACTGGTGTCCTGGCTGACTGCGTCACTCGTGCCGTTGTTGAACGATCAGCCGAATCCCGCGCTCGGATCAGCCGAACCCGCCTACGGGCTGTTCGCGTGCGCCGACGGCAAGCTGCTGAGCCTGTCGGTCGCATACGAGGACTGGTTCTGGGAGCCGCTGTGCGACCTCCTCGACATGTCGGATGTCCGTGATTTACCCCGGGCGGCCAGGATCCGGGGACGCGCGGCTCTACGCGACCGGCTCGAGAACGCGCTGCTTCAACGCACCCGTGACGAGTGGTCCGGCCTGCTGGATACGGCGGACATCGCCTGGTCTCCCGTCCTGGACATTTCGGAGGTTCAGCAGGACAAGCACTTTCGAGATCGAGATCTGTTTCGCACAGTGCCACTCACCGATGGCTCGACGCTGACCTGCGTAGCCCAACCGCTGATGTTCGACGGCGCCAGACCCGGCCCCACACGCGGTACACCCCAACTCGGGGAGGCGAACCGCGACCTGTTGTAGCCCGCCGCTGCTCAGGAGGCAGTCAAGCCGTCGAGCAACATCCCGGACATCTCGACCGAGAGTTCCGCCGGCGACTGGTCCCGCTCCGGGTCGTACCAGCGCGGAATCCAGTTGATGGCTCCCATCACGGTGCGCACGACGAGTAGAGGGTCGAGGGCGGCTTTGAGACTGCCGTCCGCGACTCCCCTCTCGACCATGGCCGAGAGGCTCAGTTCGAATCCGCGCCTGCGCTCGACCGCTTCCTTCCGGTCAGCGGGCCGCAAGGCGTCGACTTCCAACAGTGCGGCGCAGGCACCCAGGTTCTCCGCAATCCGCTCCAGGTAATACCTGATCGCAAGCCGAAGTTGCTCTGCACCGGTAGTGGCGAGAGACGAGTGCTCCATCGCTGCGTCACCGATGTCGAGCGCTTCCTTGTGGCACTCGAACAGAATTTCCTGCTTGTCCCGCACATAGTTGTAGAGCGTGCCCTTGGCGATGTTGAGCGAGCGAGCGACGTCGTCGAGGGACGTGTTGTGGTACCCCTTTCGCCCGAATGCGCGAGAGGCCTCTTTCAAGACAGCTTGACGCTTGATCTCGCGGACCTGCTCACTCGTTTTGTGTTCATTCTCCCAGCGGGCCATTGCTCGGTGCTCCCCCTTTTTTTCGATGCAGACAGTCAGTGCCTAAGACTGCCGCGCCTACAAATGCCGATGCCTACAACCAAACAGATCCATTCGATTGTCATCGGTATGACACCACAGATCAATTCGATGACTGTGATGGCTAATGGAGTGAACATCAAGTATGACGTGTTTCTTCACAGGCGGCAGGGCCCGACTCGACGTCGGGCCCTGCCGCCTAGGTCACCGCGGTTCAGCTACAAACCGGTTCGCCCAATGCGTTGTGAGATCCGTTCTGGATCGTGACAAGTTCGAAGCACCCCAGAGCGACGCGATCGGTTGGGGACAGTTCCACCGAACCGAACCACGGACCGTCATCCAGGGTGAGCGAATCGTGAGCCTTCATGAGAGTTTCACGGTTCAGATCCTCACCTGCATCTTCGAGAACGGCCGCCAGAATCGTTGCGTTGGCAATGCCCACCATCGTCCACTGATTGGGTTCAACCCGTTCCCCGTACTGGCGGACTATGTCGTTGGCCGCCTTGACAACTGGGTCGGACTCATCTTGATAAGGCCTGACCGACAGGGCGGAAACGACGCCGTCCGCCGCACCACCGGCATTCGTTGCGACGCTCGAGTCGTAGCCGACCGACGACACGAGGGTCGGTACATTCCAGCCCAACCGTTCTATGGCGAGGAGCCCTTGCGTAGCGAACTTCGGAGCAGACGCGAACAGTAGGACGTCCACTCCCGCTTGACGCAGCGCAGTGATCTGCGTCGAGACATCGGCATCGGTGGTGCCGTAGCCCTCCGAGGCGTAGCGTCCGGCAAATGCAAGGGTCAATGCCGCGTCGACCGTCTTGCCAGAGTTGTCGTTCTGGTATAGCAAACCGACTTTGGCTCCTGGATGGGTTCTTTCGATGTAGTCGATCCACAGCGCCGATTCCATGCCGTATGTCGGCTGCATGATCGACACGGAGGGCATCGGTGGATCGACTAGTGCGTCCAGGCCGGTGATGGCAAGAAGCGTCGGTATCTCGTCCCGATTGTTGGTCGCCGCAACCGCGCTTTGTGTGGCGCCGCCGACTCCTCCGACGACGGCCAGCACTTCGTCGGACTTGACCAGTCTCGACGTCTCGGTCACGGTTTTCGCCGGATCGTAAGCATCATCGCGTACGACGAGGTCGATCTTTCGTCCGTGAATTCCACCGTCCGCGTTGACTTTCGCGAAATACGCCTGCATCCCCTTCGCGAAGCCGCTGTAGGAAGCTCCCGGACCGGTCAACGGGGCGGTCATGCCCAAGCGCACCGTATCTTCGGTGACGCCGACGACACTGGACTCATCCGACCCGCGGGCTTGGCCGCACGCAACCAGGGTGAGCGCCGTCGCACACGCGACCAGCACAGTGATTGGCTTCAATTTCTTTCTCCTTCTTCTGATGTTGCTTCGACTGTGATTCGTGCTGGTGCCGCGAGATCTGGAACCGGCGGTGTACCGGTGGCCGTCGTCCCTCGGCGCCCTGTGCGGAACAGGGCGCCGAGGCGCTGCGGAAGGCCGGACAGTCCCGTCGGCATCAGCAGGAGAACGAGAATCAGGACGATCCCGAAGACGGCCTGCGGGCCGAATGCCACGGAGAATCCCGACCCCACCGGTACGGAGATCTCTTCGAGATGGGTTTGCAGAAGATGTACGGCGCCGGCTCCGATGAATGCACCGACGATGGAACCGGTGCCACCGATGACGACCATGACCAATAGGTGGATGCCAAGCATGAGACCGAAGCTGTCCGGACTCACGAAGCCAACTGCAACGCTGTAGAGACCGCCGGCCAGCCCGGCGAGGAGTGAGCTGACGAGAAAGGCTTGCATCTTTGCGCGTCCTAGGCTGATCCCGATACCGCGAGCTGCGACGGGGCTGTCGTGCATCGCGCGGAGACCGAAGCCGACGGGTCCGCGCGCGATATTCCAAGTCAGCACACCGGCCACTATGGCGACGGCCAGAACCAGCAGGTAGAGAAACTGGTCGTCCGTGAGTGCAGGAATCGGTGAGTGCAGCGGCGGAATCGAAATCCCGTGCACCCCGCCGGTGACATCGGCGAAGTACTTGAGCAGGATTGGCGCCACGATCGCGAACGCACCGGTGAGAATCGCCAGATAGACGCCGTCGAACCGCACTGCAACGAGGCCGAGAAGCCATCCGATCAGCCCGGTAACCGCAACCCCTGCCGGGATCGCAGCGAGCACAGGCCATCCATGCTCGCTCGCGAGTATCGCAGTCGTGTACGCGCCGATTCCCAACATCGTTCCCTGGGCAAGGCTCAGCTGGCCGCTCAACCCGAGCAGCACGTACAAACCCAATGCTGCGATCCCGAAAATCAAGACCTGCACGAGATCCACTGGTGCAATCAGTGACGGTGCGAGAACAAGAACGAGCAGAGTCGGCAAGACCGAGGCACGAGCGAGCCCTAGTGCACGCCCGACAGCTACTCCGGCGATACCCGCAGCGACCAGAACGAGCCAACCGGGGATCCACGCAATGCTGTAGAGAACGCCATAGACCACCGCCGTGCAAGCAGCCCCGGCGACCGCCGCGATGTTTCTGCGTTTCGTCTGTCCGTTCATACCTTGACCACCGGTGCCTTTCCGAACAGCCCGCCCGGTTTGACCACCAGAACGAGAATCAGGGCGAGAAGTGTTACGACAATGCTCAATTCGGTACCGATGAGCTTGAAACCACTTGCGACTGCGTTCAACAATCCGAGAAGCAGGCCGCACACGACCACCCCGACGGGGCTCGTCATACCGGCGAGGACCAGCGTGGCAAAGGAGAACAAAAGCAACGCGTAGGCCGTACTCGGGTCCAGGAGAAGCAGATTCACGGCGAGCATTCCGGCGATTGCACCGACTGCGGACGCTAGACCCCACCCCAATGAAATGATCCGGTGGTTGCCGATACCCATGAGCGACGAGGCTGTGGGGTTGTCGACCACGGCGCGCATCGCCAGCCCGACCCGCGTCAAGCGGAACAGTGCCGTCAAGCAGATCATCACACAGGCTGCGGTGCCCAGAATCCCGATACTGACCCAACTGACGCGGGCATCTCCGATCTCGACGGTCCCGGTGGGGAACGGCGACGGGAACGATTTCGGTCCCGCCGGCCACCAGTCTCGCTGGAAGCTGTTGAACATCATGAACAGCCCGATCGTCACGATCATGACAGTGAGCGGATTGGCCGCCCCTGCAGGCCGGACGAAGATTCGCTCGACCACGACACCGAGCACGAACGAGAAGAGAACCGTCGCAGCAAATCCCAGCCACAGACTCACACCGAGGCTCACGATCAACGACCAGGCCACGTACGTACAGAAGACCGCCATCTCCCCTTGAGCGAAGTTGAGGACGCCAGTGGATCGGTAGACCATCAGCAATGACAATCCGACGAGTCCGTAGATCACGCCGATCGCCACCCCGTCCACGACGAGTTGCAAGCTCAGATTCATGCCGTTTCTCCCAGATAGATTGCTCGCAGTGACTCGTCCGACCGGATCTCGTCAGCGGTTCCGGAAACACTGATCCGCCCCGATGCCATCACGTGCGCGTGCGATGCGATAGATAGCACCGTCGTGATGTCTTGCTCCACAACAAGTACGGTGAGATCAAGGTCCCGACACACTTCCCGCAAGGTGCCGTATACCGCGGCAACAATCTTCGGCGCTAATCCCAGTGATGGTTCGTCCAGAAGCAGCAACTCCGGCTGCGCCATGAGTGCGCGCCCGATCACCAACATCTGTTGCTCGCCGCCGGACAAAGTACGCGCTGTCTGCGATGTTCGGGCAGCAAGCACGGGGTAGTACTCGAGGACACGATCGAGCATCGACCGGTCGACGCGGCGTCGACCGACGCGATGACTGCCCAAGCGGAGATTCTCGAGCACCGTGAGGTTGCCGAAAATCTCACGTCCTTCCGGGACTGTCGCGATACCCGCCCGGGCGATTCGCTCGGGAGACATGGACTCGAGGCGCCGACCTTGCCAGACGACCGATCCGCCAATCGGCCGGACGAGGCCGTTGACAGCTTTGACGATGCTGGACTTCCCAGCGCCGTTGGCGCCGAGCAATGCGACCACTTCGCCTGGCGCACAGGCGAGATCGATACCATCGACTGCTGCAACAGCGCCGTAGGAGACCGTCACTCCAGTCAGCTCAAGCATATTCACCTCCCGCTGGAACGCCGAGGTATGCCTCGATGACCTTTGGATTCGAACGGACTTCGACCGGCGTCCCCTCGGCGATCGGCTTTCCGGCGTCGAGCACGTGAATGCGGTCGCTGATCGACATGACCAGCGGCATGTGATGTTCGACCAGGAGAACCGACACGTCGAGGTCGGTCCGGATCCGTGTGATGGACTCTCCGAGTTCGTCGAGATCGGCATGGGTCAATCCTGCTGCCGGTTCGTCGAGGAGCAGCAGACGTGGTCTGCCCACCATTGCTCTACCGATGTCCACACGCTTCTGCACCCCGTAGGGCAGGGCGGTCACGGGAAGATCCAACAATTCTTCGAGACCGAGCCGACGAGCCACGTCCAGAGCAGCGGACCGCGCCGAACCAACGAGCCCGGAACATCGCCTTGTCCAGACGGCACCCGCGAAGAGTCCACACCGATCGACCGCCGCATAGCCCACGGCCAAGGTTTCCGCGACTGTCATCGAACCGAAAAGCTCGAGCCCCTGATAGGTCCGGCCGATTCCCAGACCCGCGATCGCATGGGCAGGAAGTTCGAGAAGATCCTTGCCCTTGAATCTCACCTGGCCTGCCTGCGGATCAACTATCCGCGTAATCACGTTGAACGCGGTCGACTTTCCTGCACCGTTGGGCCCGATGAGCGAAACGATCTCCCCCTCGCCCACCTCGAGGGATAGCCCGTCGAGGGCCTTGAGCCCGCCGAAGCGAACTTCGATATCCGAGACTTCCAACATTGCCGCTCCAAAATGGCCTCATGGTCAATTACTTGACTTTCAAGTCATCGATTGATGTGATGCACACCATAAGGGTGAAGATTTCTCCTTGTCAATGCCGACCCGACCGTGACCCGAAACATGAAAAGGACTGGGACAGTGCGCTCTTTTACAACACCATCAATCGAGAACGTCACCTTCGGCGAGGGAGCGTTGGAGGCTCTGCCCGAGCGACTCGGATCCGTCGGAGGTACCCGGGCGCTCGTCGTCATGTCTGCATCCCTGGCCAGAGGCAGCGTCGGTGAGCGGGTGCGGACGGTCTTGGGCAGTGCGGGAATCGGCACCTTCGCCAGAACACCTCAGCATGTTCCTCGGGAAGCCGTCCTCGCCGCCGCGCGGATGGCCAAAGAATGCGGCGCTGACAGCGTGATCAGCGTCGGTGGCGGTACGTCGATCGACTGTGCCAAGGGCGTCGCGATGTGCCTTTCTCAAGGCCTCACCGAGTTGTCCCAACTTGACGCGTACCGCGCACTTCGAACAACGGACGGCGAGGTCATCCTTCCGAAGGAACTCGAATCAGCCATCCCGCACGTGTCGATTCCTACGACACTGTCTGGCGCCGAGCACACCGACATCGTCGGCATCAGCGATACTCGGACCCACGCCAAGCACGTCTTCCGCTTCCGGGCTCTGGCTCCTCGCGCCGTCATTCTCGACCCACACGTAGCTGCGTACACCCCTCCACCGCTCTGGGCAGCGTCGGGAATCAGAGCACTGGATCACGCAGTCGAGAGCATCCTGGCCAACGGGAGCATTCCTTTCGTCGATGCTCTCGCTACGAAGGCGATACGCATGCTCGACGAGCACTTGGCGCACAGCACATTTCATCCCGACGACGTAGCCGCTCGGTCAGCGTGCCTCGAAGCCGCTTGGCTGGCAATCTTCGGAATCACGAACACTGGAGCCGGACTGTCGCATGCAATCGGCCATCAGCTCGCGACTCGGTTCGACCTCCTTCACGGAGTGTCGTCGGCGATCATGCTCCCGACGGTAATGGAATTCAACGCTCCAGTAACCCGAGAGAAACTCGCACTCATAGCCGCAGCCTTCGGGAACACCGACGACGGGAAGGTCTCGTCGTCTCCCGAACTCGTCCGACAGTTCATCGGCAAGTTGCCTGTACCGAACCGAATCTCGACGGCAGGAGGCAATCGCGCACACTTCGCCGAGATGGCTGCGGAGATCGCGGGCGACATCTCCATGGCATCCAACCCCCGACCCGTGACCGAGAGCAGCATCGTCTCGCTACTCGAAGCGGCGTGGTGAAAACCACGCACGCCGGGTTATGACCAGTCAGGGATTCGAGCGCGGGCGGGCGGCCATTCTCTGGGGACGTAGTCCACTTCGGTCGAGATCGACCGAAGCCAGGCACCCCACGCAAAAGGTGCCCGGCTTTCGAATCGACTTACGACTGCTCGATCACCAACAGCAAGTCACTTCCCTCGACCTGTGCCGGCGGCGCAATCGCCAGCCTGGTCACGGTTCCCGCACACGCCGCCGTGATCGAGGCCTCCATCTTCATCGCCTCGATGGTGGCAACTGTGTCCCCGGCGGAAACCTGTTGCCCCGGTTCGACAGTCAGGGTCACAACTCCGGCAAACGGTGAAGGGACGTGTCCGGCGACGGTCCGATCTGCCTTCTCTGCAGCGGGAACCGTGTCGGCAATGCTCCGGTCACGCACCGAGACCGGCCGCAGTTGACCGTTGAGAATGCACATCACTGTGCGGAACCCGCGCTCGTCCGGCTCCGAGATCGCCTCGAGCCCGATGATCAACTCCACGCCGGGTTCGAGTGTCACACGGTGTTCCTCGCCGCGGCGCAATCCGTAAAAGTACTGATTAGCCGACAGCCTGGACGTATCTCCGTACTGCTCGCGATGATCGAGAAATTCCTTCGTCGGGCCGGGAAACAGCAACCGGTTCAGCGTCGAGCGCACCTGTGTGGATTCTCCGCCGAGCGCTTTGCTGTCATCCTCGGACAATGGCACTTCAGGTTTCGCCGGCCCACGCCCTTCCAATGCCTTCGTGCGGAAAGGCTCCGGCCAACCGGCGGGCGGAGTCCCCAGTTCGCCACGCAGAAAGCCGATCACGGATTCGGGAAGATCGAATTTTGCCGGGTCCGCGGCGAATTCGTCGGAACTCACACCGGTACCTACGAGGTGGAGAGCCAAGTCTCCGACCACCTTCGACGACGGTGTCACCTTGACCAATCGGCCGAGCATCCGATCTGCCGCCGCGTACTTCGACTCGACGTCCTCGAATCGGTCGGCGAGCCCCAGAGCCGCTGCCTGGGTGCGCAAATTGGAAAGCTGACCACCGGGGATCTCGTGGGTATAGACGCGTCCGGTTGGTGCCGGAACGCCGGACTCGAACGGTGCGTACACCTTTCGTAGCGACTCCCAGTACGGTTCCAGATCGCAGACGGCCCCGAGATCGATTCCGGTGTCGTACTCGGAATGAGCCGCAGCGGCCACGATCGCCGACAGTGCCGGTTGACTGGTGGTTCCGGCCATGGGAGCGGATGCGCCGTCGACTGCGTCGGCGCCGGCTTGCCACGCCGCAAGGTAGGTCGCGAGTTGACCACCCGGAGTGTCGTGGGTATGCACATGCACCGGGAGATCGAAGTTGCTCCGCAGTGCGGACACGAGTGTTGCGGCCGCCGGTGCGCGAAGCAACCCGGCCATGTCCTTGATCGCGAGAACGTGCGCTCCCGCTTCCACTATCTCCTGCGCGAGGCGCAGGTAGTAGTCGAGTGTGTAGAGCTTCTCCGCGGGATTCGACAGGTCACCGGTGTAACTCAGCGCTACTTCGGCGACGGTCGTTCCGGTCGCCCGTACCGCATCTATGGCCGGGCGCATCTGATCGACGTTGTTGAGCGCATCGAAGATCCGGAAGATATCGACGCCGGTTCGGGCTGCTTCGTCCACGAATGCAGTGGTCACCCTCTCCGGATACGGCGTGTACCCGACGGTGTTACGGCCGCGCAGAAGCATCTGCAGGCAGATGTTCGGCACCGCCTCGCGCAACGCCGCGAGCCTGTCCCACGGGTCCTCCTTCAAGAAGCGAAGCGCCACATCGTAAGTCGCTCCTCCCCAGGCTTCCACGGACAGCAGTTCCGGAGTCATCCGAGCAACATGGCCGGCCACAGCGAGGAGACCGCTGGTCCGCACTCTGGTCGCGAGCAGTGACTGATGTGCATCACGGAACGTTGTATCCGTGACCGCCACTGCCTTCTGCGCCCGCAGCGCGGCGGCGAAACCGTCGGGACCCAGCGCCGTGAGCCGCTGCTTCGAACCGTCCTTCGGCGCCGCCGCCCCGTCGATCTTCGGGAGTTTGTCGTGCGGATAACCCTTCGACGGCCGCTCGCCGTGCGGTCGGTTCACCGTCACGTCGGCGAGATACGTGAGGATCTTCGTACCTCGATCTGCCGACGCCCGCGACGTGAGAAGCCCCGGACGCTCCTCGATGAACGACGTCGTCACCTCGCCGGCCCGGAAGTCCGCATCGTCGAGAACCGCTTGCAGGAAGGGAATATTGGTGGATACTCCTCGAATGCGGAATTCGGTAACTGCACGCCTGGCGCGCGAGATGGCCGTAGGGAGATCGCGTCCACGGCAGGTCAGCTTGACCAACATGGAATCGAAATGCGCACCGACTTCCGCGCCCAGCGTCGCGCCGCCGTCCAGGCGTACGCCTGCACCGCCCGGCGTACGGTAGGCAGTGATCCGTCCGGTGTCCGGGCGGAATCCGTTGGCGGGATCCTCAGTGGTGATCCGCAATTGAAGCGCTGCGCCGCGCAGAACAATCGACTCCTGGCGAAGACCCAGATCCGACAGCGTCTCACCCGAGGCAATTCGGAGCTGCGACTGAACCAGATCGACATCCGTCACTTCTTCGGTGACGGTGTGCTCCACTTGAATTCGCGGATTCATCTCGATGAACACATGATTGCCCCGGGTATCGAGCAGGAACTCGACGGTACCGGCACACGAGTAGTTTATTGCCCGCGCAAACGCAACCGCATCGGCACAGATCTTCTCGCGAAGGCCGGCCGGAAGGTTCGGGGCGGGCGCGAGTTCGACGACCTTCTGATGGCGTCGTTGCACGCTGCAATCCCGCTCGAACAAGTGGATGACGTTGCCCTCGCCGTCAGCGAGGATCTGCACCTCGATGTGACGAGGATCGACCACTGCCTGCTCGAGGAAGACCGTCGCATCACCGAACGCCGACTCCGCTTCGCGGGCAGCCGCTTCGATCGATTCCCGCAACTTCGAGCGTTCAGCGACCCGGCGCATCCCTCGCCCACCGCCACCGGCAACGGCCTTCACGAAGATCGGGAACTCCATCGACTCCGACGCGCTCATCAGCGCGTCGATATCGGTGGACGGCTCGGAGGACTCGAGAACCGGCAGTCCAGCCGCTCGAGCCGCCGCAATCGCGCGGGCCTTGTTTCCCGTCAACTCCAGCACCTGCGCCGATGGTCCGACGAACGTGATACCCGCCTCGGCGCATGCCGCCGCGAGTTCCGGTTTCTCCGAAAGGAATCC
This sequence comes from Rhodococcus sp. KBS0724, assembly GCF_005938745.2. NCBI lineage: Bacteria > Bacillati > Actinomycetota > Actinomycetes > Mycobacteriales > Nocardiaceae > Rhodococcus > Rhodococcus sp. KBS0724. The sequence continues at coordinate 1,213,903 of NZ_VCBX02000001.1, read as the reverse complement.
GTATCCGGGGTAGATCGCGTCGGCACCGGCCTTCCGGGCGGCGGCAATTACCTCCGGAACCGACAGGTAAGCACGGACAGGGTGCCCCTTCTCCCCGATCTGATAACTCTCGTCGGCTTTGGACCGGTGGATCGAGTTTCGATCCTCGTACGGGAACACGGCCACCGTTCCGGCGCCTAGTTCGTAGGCGGCCCGGAATGCGCGGATCGCGATTTCGCCTCGGTTGGCGACAAGCACTTTGGAGAACATGGAGATAAAACCTTCGCTGTCGGGTGTTCTGTGCGGCGAAACACGCATGGCCCGCACGTATCGTGCGGGCCATGCAGGGGGGCGTCGACGAGGCCAGGAGACGGTGATGCCAGAACCGAACCTCGTCGACGCAAGTCTCAGGCGACGACGGTAAAAAGTGTCATGCCACGACCGTGCGCTGTGGCACACCGGAATACTGGCTCAGTGGCCTGATCAACGCATTGGACTGTCCTTGCTCGATGATGTGCGCGGTCCATCCGGTGATCCGGCTCATCACGAAGATCGGCGTGAACATCTCGACGTCGAAGCCCATGAGGTAATACGCCGGGCCCGTGGGGAAATCGAGATTCGGTTTGATGCCGGTGGCACTGACCATCGTCTTCTCGAGGATCTCGTACATCTGCACCCACTTCTCACCGTCGGTTACTTCCGCAACGTCGATGAGGGCCTGTTTCATGGTGGGAACCCGCGAGTCGCCGTTCTTGTAGACACGGTGGCCGAAGCCCATCACTTTGTCCTTGGCTGCCAGCTTCGCCGACATCCACGCCTCGGCGCGATCGGGGTCTGCGATCTCGAGCATGTCGTGCATGACGGCTTCGTTAGCGCCGCCGTGCAACGGGCCTTTGAGCGTACCGATAGCCGCTGTCACGGCGCTGTAAATGTCGGACAGCGTCGAGGTCACCACGCGGGCAGCGAAAGTGGAAGCATTGAATGAGTGCTCCGCGTACAGGATCAGCGAGACTTCGAAGGCCTTCACGATCGCCGGTTCCGGGACACTCCCGAAGCACATGGTGAGGAAGTTTTCGGCGAAACCCAGTTCGGACTGCGGCGCGATGGGGTCCTGGCCGCGACGACGACGGAAATCGGCAGCGACAATCGTCGGCAGGATTGCCGTCATGCGCAGGGCCTTGGCAAGATTCTCCTGCGCCGAATTGTCGTCCTCCGCCGGGTCTTCGGCCCCGAGATAACTGATGGCAGTGCGAACCACATCCATCGGGTGGCAGTTGTCCGGCATCTTCGCCAGCAGTGACAGCAGTGACCGATCGGCGCGGCGAGCCGCACGCTCACGCAGACAAAGCAATTCGAGTTGCTCGGGAGTCGGCAGTTCGCCGTACCAGAGCAGATACGCAACTTCTTCGAAGCTGCAGTTGGCGGCAAGATCCTGCACCGCGTAACCGCGATAAGTCAACGAATTCGTCTCGGGTACTACCTTGGAGATCGCCGTCGTATCAACGACAACTCCCGCTAAGCCCTTGTAGATCGTCGGAATCTGTTCGGTCATGTCCTACTCCCCTCCACGCTGAAATTGAAAATGCCACTGTCGAATTCGTTGTACCGTTCGTACTCGAGAATTTCGTAGAGCCGGCTGCGGTGCTGCATCTCGCCGAGCAATCCCTCCTGGGTGCCTTCTGCGTGAATTTCGCGCAGTCCCTTCTCGATCGCGAACATCGCCAGACGCAGGGTGGTCACGGGGTAGATGACGGCATTGAAGCCAATCTCTTCCAACGTCTTCGCGGAGAGGAGATTCGACTTTCCGAACTCGGTCATGTTGGCAAGCAACGGAATATCGACTGCGGCGCGGAACTTCTCGAAGTCGGCTTCGGTGGCGAGTGCCTCCGTGAAGATCAGATCAGCTCCGGCGTCGGCATATGCCTTTGCCCGCTCGATCGCGGCATCGATACCGTCGATTCCTGCGGCATCGGTACGAGCGCAGATCACGAAATTCGGATCGCGCCGTGCCGAGACAGCGGCGCGTACTCGGCGCACCATGTCCTCGGTCGGCACGATTGCCTTGCCATCGAGGTGCCCGCACCGCTTAGGGTTGATCTGATCTTCGAGATGCAGACCGGCAATGCCGTCGTCCTCGAAGATCGTGACCGTGCGGGCAGCACTCATGGGTTCACCGAATCCGGTGTCCGCGTCGACGAGCGTCGGAAGGTCGGTGACGCGAGCGATTTGCTTGCTGTGTCCGGCTACCTCGGTGAGCGTGGTCAATCCGATATCGGGAAGCGCCAGTCCGGCAGAATACGCACCGCCGGACACGTAGACACCTTCGAACCCGATTTCCTGAATCAACTTGGCTGTCAACGGGTTAATCGCACCAGGCAGACGTTGGATCTTGCCCGACGTCAAGCCTGCCCGGAAAGCGACGCGCTTGTCTGCTGCCGACGTCGACGCCGCGATGAGGCCCGTCATCAGAAGATCCCCTTGGTGACCTTGGGAGCCCGAGCGAGCACGTCGTCGGAAACGGTGAAGGTGAGCTGATCGAGCTCGCCGGCCTTCAGCTGCGCTGTGCGCTGGGCGGCGTCGAGGAAGCGATCCTGTTCGCTCGGCTCGATGACGCCCTCGGCGAGGGTGCGGAACTTGGCGATGTACTGATCGCGAGCGAAGGGGCGCGCCCCGAGCGGATGGGCGTCGGCAACTGCCAGTTCGTCGATGATGAGTTCGCCACTCTTCAAGGTGATTTCGGCGCGAGCACCAAATGCCTTCTCGTCCGGATCCGTCGAGTGGTAACGACGAGTCCATTCCGGATCTTCACGCGTGGAGATCTTGTTCCACAACTCGATCGTGTCCGGGCGCTGTGCACGCTCGGGAGCGTACGAATGCTCGTGATGCCACGTACCGTCCTGCAAGGCAACCGCAAAGATGTACATCACCGAGTGGTCGAGGGTTTCGCGTGACGCGGTGGGGTCGAACTTCTGCGGATCTCCGGAGCCCGTGCCGATCACGACGTGGGTGTGGTGACTGGTGTGCAGGACGATCGACGCAATCTGATCGAGATCACCTACGCGGGAGCGCATCCGACGCGCGAGGTCGATCGGAGCCTGGCTCTGGTATTCGGCGGAATGTTCCTTGGTGTAGGAATCGAGGATCGCGCGCTTGCTCTCACCGGCGCCAGGCAGCGGGACATGGTATTCCTTCTCGGGTCCACCGAGCATCCAGGCGATGACGCCGTCTTCGCCTTCCCAGATCGGCGAAGGTGCACCTTCCCCGCGCATCGCGCGGTCGACAGCTTCGACGGCAACCTTGCCGGCCAACGCGGGAGCGTATGCCTTCCAGCTGGAGATCTCACCTTTACGGGACTGACGGGTGGCCGTCGTCAGGTGCAGTGCCTGACCGATCGCCTGGTAGACCGTCTCGGTGTCGAGACCGAGCAGGGTTCCGATACCGGCGGCAGCCGAGGGGCCGAGGTGTGCGACGTGGTCGATCTTGTGCTCGTGCAGGCAGATAGCCCGAACCAAGTCGATCTGAATTTCGTAGCCTGTTGCGAGTCCGCGGATCAGGTCCTTGCCGTCGCGTCCCGTGTGCTGGGCGACTGCGAGGATCGGCGGAATGTTGTCACCCGGGTGCGAGTACTCGGCCGCGAGGAACGTGTCGTGGAAGTCGAGTTCACGAACCGCTACGCCGTTGGCCCAAGCGGCCCATTCCGGTGAGAACGTTCCGGGGATACCGAACACGGTGGAGCCGGGCGTATACGGATGAGACTGCGCTTGAGCACGCGCGTTCACCACCGGACGCCGCACGAGGGAGGCGGCGGCGACCGCCGCATTGTCGATGATTCGGTTGACGATCATGTCGGCGCTCGCGTCGGCAACCTCGACTGAATCTGTCGCAACTTCCGCGATCTTCCACGCCAGATGCTCGTCTTTGGGGAACTCTTCGGCCGAACGGCGAGTGCGTACGAGATGCGTCTTCATGATCCTCTTTCCACGTGTTTCGGTATCTATTTGCACGCTACGCAGCCCGGAGGACCCAGGAAAAGAGCTTGCACATGCCTATTTGTGCAACAACGACCTTGCAATGTTGCGAACGTTGCGAATTTCGCCTCGGTAGTGTGATCTTCCATCAGTACCGAGGAGATTCGATGAAAAAGATGTACGCGGGCGCCCGTCTACGGCGCCTCCGAGACGAGCGCAACCTGTCACAGTCCGCGCTCGCGAAGGTGCTCGGACTCTCCCCGAGTTACGTCAATCAACTCGAGAACGATCAACGTCCGCTGACAGTCCCGGTTCTGTTGAAACTCAATTCCGAATTCGACCTCGACGTCCAGTTCTTCGCATCGGACTCCGATGCCCGGCTGGTTGCCGACGTCCAGGAAGCTCTCGCCGAGACATCCGAATCCGGCGAGGTATCCCTGGCCGAAGTAGACGAGTTGGTAGCGCGGATGCCGGCTGTCGGACGCACGTTGGTGATGCTGCACCGGCGGTTGCATGCCGCGACAGAGCAACTCGATCAATTTTCCACGCAGTTATCCGGTGATGCAGTACCCGAGACCACCTTGATGCCCATGCCGTACGAAGAGGTCCGCGACTTCTTCTACGATCGCCGCAATCACATCTCAGCCCTCGACGACGCCGCGGAGAGGCTGTTCGTCGACAACGCATTGTCCATCGGAGCACTCGATCTTCAGCTGGCCAGGCTGTTGCGCGATCAACACGGCGTCACGGTCCGAATCCGCACCGATGAGCCGGACAAGTTGGGGCCCAAACGGTTCTACGACGCCGACAAGTCGATTCTCACCCTGGCCCGCCGGCTCTCCGCCGGGCAACGCGCCTTCCAGATCGCCATGCAATTGGCCTTCTTCACCCAGGCAGATCTCATTGATTCCATTGTGGCAGAAGATGAATCGTTGACCGCCGAGTCGGCCGCACTGGCCCGCGTCGGGCTGGCCCACTATTTTGCCGGTGCGCTACTGCTTCCTTACACGCACTTCCTGAACTCTGCCGAGAACCTGCGCTACGATATCGAACTTCTGAGTCTGAAATTCGAGGTCGGGTTCGAGACGATCTGTCACCGACTCTCCACTCTGCAGCGGCACGGGCAACGGGGCATACCCTTCTTCTTCGTTCGAACCGATCGTGCCGGAAACATCTCGAAGCGGCAGTCCGCCACGGCATTCCACTTCTCAAGGGTGGGCGGCAGCTGCCCTCTGTGGGTGGTGCACGAAGCATTCGCCGGCCCAGGCCGCATCCTCACCCAGGTCGCGAAGATGCCGGACGGGCGGACTTATCTGTGGATTGCGCGCACTACTCACAGCAGCGGCCTTGGCTATCTTGCTCCTGAGCGTAATTTTGCCATCGGGCTCGGCTGCGACATCGCCTACGCCGACCGCATGGTCTATTCACGCGGCATTCAGACAGATGACCCCGCTACCATCGTTCCGATCGGGGCAGGATGCAAGGTGTGCGACCGACTGTCGTGCGCTCAACGCGCGTTTCCTCAGCTGGGCCGACCGGTATCGGTGAGCGAAAACAGCAGTAGTCATCTACCTTATCCGCAGGAGTGATCGTGACAACAGTTTGATTCAGGCTGATCCGATGTCCGAAAATCCTTGCCACACAACCCTCCACGGATAACACTGGGACTCAACCATCTTCGAGCGATCGAGAGTCCTGGCTCCCCGACGTCGCAGCAACCCCCTCTTTTCGAGGTGTGGGTGCTTTCTGCCAGGTCCGATGGAGGATTCGTGAACGCCGACCGACCCCGCACGTCAGTGCGGAATGCCGCAGTCATCGTGATCGTGGGCGGCGGTCCTCGAGGCACCGGAGTACTCGAACGCATCCTCGCGCAGGAAGCGGTGAACGCAGACCCGACGCCGCTCGAGATTCATGTGGTCGACCCGTATCCAGCAGGTGCCGGACGCATCTGGCGTGGCAGCCAAGCCCCCCTCTTGTGGATGAACTCCACCACCGCCGATGTCACGATGTTCACCGACAACACGACAACCGTCGACGGCCCGATCGTGCCAGGTCCGACCCTGGCCGAGTGGGTCGCCCAGAACGCAGACGAGCTCCGCGCTTTTCCCGAAATCGCGGACGAGGTACCCACCGTCACACCCGCGTCGTTTGCGTCGAGATCCTTGCAAAGCCGCTACTTGCATTGGGTATTCCAGTCGGCTGTCGACTCGGCCCCGCTGCACGTCGACGTTCGGATTCATCGTCGATCAGTGGTCGACATCGAGGACACGGACGGTGCGCAAATCGTCCATCTGGACAACGGTGACGTGATCGAAGCAACAGGTGTCCTGTTGGCTCAGGGCCATCCGGACGCGTTGGCTGCTCCGCGGGAAATTCAACTGAGGGACTTCTCCTCCGAACACCACTTGACCTACGTCGGTCCCGGATACACCGCAGACCTCGACGCCGACGTCATTGCCGAAGGTGAGCCGGTGTTGATCGCGGGCCTCGGGCTGGCGTTCATCGACTGGATGGTTCTCCTCGCCGAGAGTCGCGGTGGTGTCTTCGAACGAGCCGACAACGGCAGCCTCGTGTACTCACCGTCAGGTCGGGAACCTCTGCTGTATGCAGGATCTCGCCGAGGAGTTCCCTACCACTCCAAGATCTCGTACTCGATCGAAGACGCTCGACCACCGCTACCGAAGTTCTTCACCGCAGATCTTGTACCGGGCGACGGCCCACTCGACTTCCGCGAAGATATCTGGCCGTTGGCCTCGAAAGAACTGGCGGGCGCCCACTATTACGAACTTTTTGCTGCACATCCGGAACGGACCGTGGGCACGTGGGAAGAGTTCGACTCCGAATTTTCCTCGCTCAGTTGGGGATCACCGCATCTGGACGAATTGATCGAGAACGCCGTACCGAAAGCGGAAGACCGAATCGACCTGGAGCGGCTCAATCGTCCCCTCGGCAACGAACGCTACGACGGATTGGATGCAGTTCAGAAACGGATCGGTGAATACGTCAGAGCCGATATTTCGCGCAGATCGGACCCGTATTTCAGCGCCGATGCCGCCGTCTTCTCGGCACTGCTGTCGTCGTACATGACCGTCGGAGAGTTGTTGCGCCGTGGCCGAATCCCAGCGGAATCGGTCGCCAAGGACGTCGAGGGCTGGCTGCATTCCTTCTTCAGCTTCATTGCCAGTGGTCCGCCACCGGAGCGACTCGAGCAACTGCTGGCACTCAACGAAGCAGGCGTAGTGCAGTTTCTGGGCCCCGACACCGTCTTCTCCACCGAGATAGATCCGTCGACCGGAGACGGACTGTTTGTCGCGCGCAGCGCATCTCATACCGACATCGTGGCTACGCGCACCCTCATCGAAGCGCGCTTGCCCGTTGCCTCCATCAGCGCAAGCGGCGACGCACTACTGCGGTCCCTGCACAGCCGCGGCGAGGCAGTTGAGCTACGAGCCACGCCCGACAGCGCCGCAAAGCTGGCTGTGGACGGGACGTCGCGAGTCCGCCACGCCGACAACACAGTCCATCCCCGTCGATTTGCGGTCGGACCGTGGGTCGCCGGCCACAACTGGTCTGCGGCATTCCCCCGTCCACGTACCAATGCGGGGTTCTTTCGCCACAACGACGCGTTGGCTGCGGAGATCCTGGGCGCGACATGACTGTGCGCCCTCCCGGTAGCGTTCACTACCGGAAAGGCGCACGTGGGCTCTGCCCCTAGCTGAACACCAACTCACCCTCGTCGACGGCGACGGTGATGCTGCCACCCTCTTCGAGGAGATCGTCGAGCAGCATGTCGGCAATCTTGTCGTCGACCACCCGCTGGATCGAGCGGCGCAGCGGCCGGGCCCCGAACTCGGGCTGGTGCCCGTGCTCGGCGATCCAGTCCACGGCGTCCGCTGTGAACTCGATCTCGATGCCCTTGGACTGCAGTCGCTTACGGCTGTCCTCGAGCAACAAGTCCGTGATCCGGTGCAGTTGCTCGGTATCGAGCTTGCGGAAGATCACGATCTCGTCGATACGGTTGAGGAACTCGGGCCGCATCGACTCGCGCAGGCGAGCCATCACACGATCCCGCAGCGGCTTCTCAGCCGATTCGGCATCACCGGTGATGAAGCCGAGGCCACCGGACTTGCTCGAGATGATGTCGGAGCCGAGGTTGCTGGTCATGATCACGACGGTGTTCTTGAAGTCCACCGTACGACCCTGACCGTCGGTCAGTCGTCCGTCGTCGAGCACTTGGAGCAAGGTGTTGAACACGTCCGGGTGCGCCTTCTCGATCTCGTCGAGCAGAATCACCGAGTACGGGTTACGACGCACTTGTTCCGTGAGCTGTCCGGCCTCGCCGTAGCCGACGTATCCGGGAGGTGCACCGACCAGCCTGCTGACCGTGTGCCTCTCACCGAACTCACTCATGTCGAAGCGCAGCATCTTGTTCTCGTCACCGAAGAGTGTGGCAGCCAGAGCTTTTGCCAGCTCTGTCTTACCGACACCGGTGGGTCCGAGGAACAGGAAGCTACCGACGGGGCGATTCGGGTCGCTCATACCGGTGCGGCTACGACGTACGGCGCGCGCGATTGCGCGAACAGCATCGTCCTGCCCGACCACACGGCTGTGCAGCTCCTCTTCCAGCCGGCGCAGGCGATCCTTCTCGGCCTGAGTCATCTGGCTGGCCGGGATACCCGTTGCGCGAGCGACAACTTCGGCAATCTGCTCCGCAGTCACGTCCGGTGTTTCCTCGGCGACGGGAGCCTGGGTCCCCGCCTTTTCGAGACGCTTCGTGACATTGTTGATCTCGTCACGCAGCTGCGACGCCTTCTCGTACAGTTCGTCGGCGACGGCTTTCTCCTTGTCGCTTTCGAGCTGCTCGAGACGCTGCTGCAGAGCAGCCGTATCGACGGTGGCCGTCTTGAGACGGAGCCGGGCGCCGGCCTGGTCGATCAGGTCGATTGCCTTGTCCGGCAAGAACCTGTCGCCGATGTAGCGCGCCGACAGTTCCACCGCAGCGGTGATCGCCTCGTCGGTGTAATGCACCTTGTGGTGATCCTCGTAGCGACTGCGCAAGCCACTCAAGATCGCGATAGCGTCCTCGATCGACGGCTCCCCCACCTGGACAGGCTGGAAGCGACGCTCGAGAGCGGGATCCTTCTCGATGTGCTTGCGGTACTCGTCGAGGGTTGTGGCACCCACGATGTGCAGTTCACCACGAGCGAGCTTGGGCTTGAGGATGTTTCCGGCATCCATCGCACCCTCGGCGCCGCCGCCGGCACCGGCGATGGTGTGCATCTCGTCGATGAAGACGATCAGTTCGTCCTTGTGCGCAGTGATCTCGTCGATGACCTTGGTAAGGCGTTCCTCGAAGTCACCGCGGTACCGAGTACCCGAGACCATGCTGGACAGTTCGAGCTGAACGATTCTCTTGCCCACCAACGAGTCCGGCACTTCACCGTCGACGATACGCTGGGCCAGTCCTTCGACGATGGCGGTTTTACCGACACCGGCTTCACCCACCAGAACAGGGTTGTTCTTGGTACGGCGGGAAAGGATCTCGATGGTCTGTTCGATCTCGTCGGCGCGGCCGATCACCGGGTCGACGCCGCCGTTGCGGGCGCGATCGGTGAGATCCACTCCGAACTTGTCGAGCATCGGAGTCGCGGAGTCACTCTCCTCGGCCGGTGCATTCGGATTCCGAACGGCATTCTGCAGCTTCTCCGGCGTTACACCGGCGGAAGCGAGCAGACGACCGGGGACGTGATCCGGGTCACCTGCCAATGCGATGAAAAGGTGTTCCGGGTCAATGTATGTCGACCCAAGCGCCCGGGCCACTTGGTGTGCCTCGAGTAGTGCAGTTTTGACGGCGCTGCTGAGCGTGGGTGCAGCGAAGCCACCCTGCTCACGGCCTTGCGGCAGCCGCTGGTCGATTGCCTCGACCACGGCTTTCGGGTCGGCCCCGGCGCGCTGCATGAGCGTGCGGACCGGGTCCTGCTCCGCCATGACGCGGAGAACGTGCAGTGCATCGAGATCCGAATCACCGCGAGCAGACGCTGCGCGAGCAGCCTCAGCCATGAGTTGCTGGGTGGCCCTGCTCATGAGCCGGGAAAGGTCGATGCGACCGGGACCCTCGGGCCCGAAGAATGCTGGCATTCCGAAGCCTCCTAATAGAAAGTTGAGCGTTACTGACTCAAGTAACGTGCGTGAGCCTCGATCAATTCCCGCGGGCTCAGATTTCTTTCAACACCTATCGGACGAAGATCGGTACCAGCTCTCGAAAAACGCCGTCGAACGGCAAAACGAGCTTCACGCATCGACTAGGGCATGTCTATGTTCCCGGGTGCAGGATGCCCTTCTGCATTACGGTGGCGACCGATCCAAGGGCCGTCAGGGGGATAGCGAAGAGAAGCGATCCCCAGAAAGAGGTCCAGTTCGCCAGCCCGGCGATGGACAAACCAACGAGTGCGGCGACGGCCAACCAGGAGACCCACTTTCGCACTGCTAATGCAGCCACCACAGGTGGTGTCGCGAGCAGCAGTCCCAGGCCGATCAGCGGCCAGACTCCCAGCACGTGGATGATGCGGTCATCGCACCGAAAGGAGGATCCGCTCTCGCCGGTCTTCGAGCACGCAAACGACACTTCAGCCATCGTCCACGAGGTCCCGACCCACACGGTGAAGGCCAACGCAGCCCCCACGGAGACCCACCACACTGCTCTCGACACGCACGCAGCCTAGCCCGGCGCGCGGCCGCCAATCGGGATGTCAACGGCAATCGACTCTCGATGCGAGACCAGTGAGTAGCCGATGATGTCCGGGTGACTCTGCCACTCGCGGGGCGGCCTCTCAACGAAAATCCATCAGCTCGTCGACGGCTACGGACTGCCGATGGTGGTGTTGAATGCAGCCATCGCGTGGACGCGGTGTTTATCAGACATGCCCTAGCTCATTTCACCCTCGCCGCCTGTCGATTTCACCGCCACTCGATCCCACAGCTTCTCGATCGGCGTCGAGAGCAGGAGAAGAAACAGCGGGAAGTACGACGTCACCGGAACGAGCACACTGAGAAGCAGCGCCACCACCAGTATCAGGAACGTGACAACCTCGGCCGTGAAATTCGGTTTTGCACCCTCCTCACTCAACGACGGGTTGCGGACCAGACCCCACGCGACCACCGCCAGGCATGCCGCGCTGGCGGCCATTGTTCCGATGTAGAGAGCCCTGGTTCCCAGATCCTGCGACGGCGCTGCAACCAGCGCCGTCGGGAAGGGCAGGAACACAATGGTCAGCACCCACAACCCCAGTCCGCGCACAACCACCTTGTCTGCGTCGATCACAAAACGAAGAAGCCGATGCTGCGACCACCACAGCCGGAAGATCACCAGAAAGCTCAGGGCAAAGGAGCCGAACTGCGCCGCGTTCTCATGCAGTAGTTCGGACGTGGTGCCGTGGTGGTCGCTGGTCAGCTCGACCAGCGGCAGGACGAGCAGCGTGATCGCGATGGCGACAATCGCGTCGATGAAAGTGACGTAGCGCTCGAAGTAACGAGTTCGTTCCGCAATCTCAGCCATTGCGGAAGCATAAGCTTCGCAACAAGAAACAGACCGGCGACGCCAGTTCCGGTGCCACAGCCATTGCACCGACGACGCTCATCGCACGCCGTTTGCCGCTGTCACTACCACCGTCATCGCGTAAGGGGCAGACAGAAGTCATGAATGAGCGCATCACTCACTACCGCAACGGAAAAATCTTCACGGCTGCCGAGGACGGGTGGGCCGAATCGATAGTCGTCGAGGATCAACAGCTCAGATTCGTGGGCGAAACCGTGTTTGCCGAAATCCTGGCTCCTGACGCCGTGGTGGTCGATCTCCACGGTGCAGTCGTACTTCCCGGTTTTGTCGATGCCCATACCCACTTGGTCATGATGGGATTTGCGCTGCAGAAGCTCGATCTACTCGATGCCACCGATCTAGCCGACATTCAGTCCAGCATCCAGCGATTCGCCGAATCGAACCCCGACTCGCCGCGTCTGCTTGGTCGCAGTTGGTTGTTCTCGGCACTGAACGGGCAGCATCCGACACGCGAGATGATCGACGCTGTGGTGCCCGACCGTCCGGTGTATCTCGACGCCAACGACGTTCATTCGGTCTGGGTGAACACCGCAGCCCTGCGAGAACTCGGCATCGATGCCGACACTCCCGACCCGATCGGCGGCCGGATCGGCCGAGACCCGGAAACCGGAGAAGCGACCGGGATGCTGTACGAGACCGCCGTGATGCTCTACGTGTGGCCGAAGCTGGCTGAACTCGCAACCGACCAGGACCGGGACACTGCGCTGGCGCTCGCCTTCCGCCGTTATCTCGAGGACGGCGTGACCGGCGCGGTGGACATGGCGCTCGGCCCGGACGAATTGCACTCGCTGGAAAGAGCTTTGGAAGCGGGGAAAGGAACGCTGCCACTACGAGTCGCTGCACACTGGCTGATGACGCGTGAGGACAACGAGGCCGACAACGTCAGGCAAGTTCACGATGCCATCGAGCTCCACAAACGCATCCAAGGGCCGTGGCTCCGCATTGCCGGAATCAAAATCATCGTCGACGGCGTAATCGACAGCTGCACTGCGGCAATGAAGGAGCCGTACTCGGATGGGACCAACGCCGAACCCATCTGGGATGTGGAGTCCTTGATACCCGTCGTGACCGCCGCAGACGCCGCAGGCCTGCAAATTGCCATGCATGCCATCGGCGACGAGGCGTCGGAGATCGGATTGACCGCGCTCGAATACGCGATCGCCACCAACGGAGACATTCCCAGGCGGCACCGGATGGAACACCTGGAGTCGATTACCAAGGACAACGTCAATCGTCTTGCCCGACTCGGCATCGTCGCCTCGATGCAACCGGTTCACGCGGATCCTGCAATTCAAGAAAACTGGCGGGCAATGCTCGGCGACTACCGTGTGAACCGCGCCTACCCGTGGCCCGAATTCACCGAGGCCGGTGCGGTTCTCGCATTGGGATCGGATGCTCCGACGGCGCCGCACCCGCCGCTGCCCAACATGTTCGTCGCTACCACGCGTAGGTCGGCCATCGATCCCTCGCTTGCTCCCAACCTTCCGCAGTACGCGCTTCCGCTTGCCGACGCTTTGGCGCACGCCACTCGCGACGCTGCGTACTCCTGCCGTTGGGAAAACCTGACCGGACAGCTCGTTCGAGGCAAGGCAGCCGACTTCGTCGTCCTGAAGCAAGACCCGTTCACCGAAGGCGCCGACTCACTCCTCACAACAGAGATCGCGATGACGGTTGTCGCCGGGTCTGTTCGATACCTCGACACCGCACAAAACCAGCAGTAGCCCAAGCACATTCATGATACTTTCGCCAAAATACCTACCAGATCGGCGGGTTCGTCGACGTACAGGCTGATCCTGTCGACTAGTCCGCTCTGGCGATAACGCGGGATCAACGCGGGCAGTTCGACGTGGATCGGTTGCCGCAGAGACACATCGACGTTGGTGCCGTCCAGATTCGGCACAATCAACCGGCTGCCTTCAATCTCCGGTGTTGTTGTGCCGAATCGGCGCACTTGCACGGCCGACTCCATGAGCTCTCGATCGATCGAGGCGACAACTACGCCGGACTGCCGCACCACGAAGCGTGTGTCCGTCACGAAGTGGGGGTGAACCCGATCCAAAGCCAGGTAGCCGAACAGCGCCACCAACGACCACACCGACGCCACTGCAAGAATCACCCGGAGCCACATCCACGGCACAAGGAGGTGCAGTACGGCCATTTCGATGACGGTAGCGACACCGAAAGCCACAGGAAGAACTAGCGATCCACCACTGGATCGAACAGCGACGGCGCCCTTCTCCATCACTGCGTCACGACCTCGAAGCCAGAGCCACAGCGCCCGATATTTTGCGCCCGAGAGTGTCATCGCCCATCGCCTTCGCTTGCCATTCTCGCCACGAGCGCGCGCTGAACCCGCAGCACTACCTCACGTTGCCCCCGGTCCGGTACAACATCGTCGAGCGAGATGGGCAGGCCTGGCCCGACCTCCGCAGACTGGGCTCTCAGGTCCGCAATTGCCTGCTCGTCGAATTGGGCCAGGATGCTGCACGACAACCGCTCTATCGTGCCCTCGACCGAAACCGGTTCCTTCCCTTCGATACTCGACCATTCCGACAGCAGCGCAACGTAGCGGGCACGCTTGTCGTCGTCCGCGATCACCACCGCGTAGGAGCGTAGGAACTGTTCCGGAGCGCTTCCCGTCATTGCGAGCACCTCAAGAAGATCCCGTTCACGCTCGAGCGCGCGCCGCACTCCCGGCGACGACGCAGTATCGACGGCCTCGGTCAGAGCTGACGCAACTTCTGCAGGCAAAGCAGACACGATGCGACCGCCCTCGGCGTCCGCGAGCATCGACGTCAGTCCGGCGTGCCGACGCGCCAGCTTTGCCTGTTCGACTTCCACTGCGCCGATCAGCGCTCGCAGATCGGCGACGGTATCGCTCACGCCTTCTTCCGAGGTGTCTGCGGAGAACAATGCCGCTATCGAACCCAGCGGAACACCCCGCTCGGCCAACCAGCGAATGCGGACCAACCGCACGACGTCGTCCATCGTGTACTCGCGGTACCCGTTTGCCCGCCGGACAGGTTCCGCGAGTAGTCCGAGCCGGTGGTAGTGCCGCACCGTCCTCGGAGTGGTCTGAGCCGCCTCCGCGAGCTGTCCTATTCGCATGCCTCCAGTGTCAACCATGACCTAGCGTCAAGGTCAAGGATCGCCTTCCGCAGTCAGGGAACACACGGCCAGGGAACACATAGTCAGAGAACACAACTGTGCCCCGGCAACACAGTGGTCGCCAGGGCACAGTCATCCCTCGTACCGAGTCAGCCCTCGTACCGAGTCAGCCGATACCCAGTTCACGCAGACGCGCCTTGTACAGTTCGACGTTGCCGAGTTTGACGTCCTCGTAACCACGAACCAGGTCAGGCAGGGCGGCGATGTCCACGGCGCGGTCGTAACCGTCGACACCCAAAGCTCGGGACAGATCCGCGACGATGGTCTCGTACTGTTCGAGCAGTTCACGCTCGACCTTACGGACGTGCATGTAGCCGAACGGATCGAGCTTGGTACCGCGGAGCTTCTTGCCCTTGGCCAGAACCTTCAGCGCCACATGCGACTTGGGTCCGAGACCGATCTTCTTCTTGCGTCCCATCACCTTGAGAATCGGCGGATGCAGTTTGTAGGTCAGGTTCTCACCCGCAGGCACCTGAGACTTGACGTCTTCGATGAAAGCGGGATCGACCAGCATGCGAGCAACTTCGTACTCGTCCTTGTACGCGGTGAACTTGAACAGGCCGCGGGCGACCGCTTCACTGAAGTCGGTGCGCTCGGTTGCGGCACGCTCGGCGGTCCAGACTGCCTGGACCTGGTCGATGTAGCGCGCAGCGATCTTGACGGACTGGAACTCGATCAACTGCGCGGCACGCAGTTCCACCAGTCGCAGAGTTTCACCGGTCAAGGTGGTCCCGGCGAACATGTGTGCCGGTGCCACGAGCGGTGTGCGGACGGACTTGGCAGGCGTCGTGACTGCCTCGAATGCAATCGTGTCGGCAATCGCCGCGCGTCCCCAACGGAATGCGGCGATATTTGCTTCCACGGCAACACCGTTGATGCCGATCGCCTCTTCGATGGACTCAGCCGGCAGACGGAGTCCCCCGCTTTGGTACGCCGCACCGATCAGCAGGAAGTTGGCTGCGGCAGTGTTGCCGAACAGCTCCTGTGCCGCCGCAAGGGCGTCGAAGGAGCGCAGGGTACGCGAAACTTGGTCGAGGCGGGCGAGGAGTGAAGTCTCCTCGGGGTAGCGAACAGCCTTGTCGTAGACCATGTCTCCGGTCGGTGTCTGCGACGTCGACGCGATGGAGACCGTCTTCTCGGAGTTGCCGTAGTCGAGGTTCTTGTTGTCGGTCGCGGTCAACAGGTCGAAGGCAACGATGCAATCGGCACTGCCCGGAGTGAGCCGGTTGGACGGCTCGAGCGTTCCCGCACTGAAACGCAGATGCGAGACAACGGGTCCGGCCTTCTGACTGAGACCGATCTGATCCAGACTCTCGACCTCGAGGCCGGCGCGCAGTGCTGCGGTAGCGAGCACCTGGTTGACGGTGACGATGCCGGTGCCGCCGATACCCGCGAGGAAGACATTCTGGGTTGTGGTGAGCGGACCGAGATCAGGATCTGCGACAACGGGCGGGACGGGACGAGCGGCCTTGGGAGCCTTCTTGCCTGGAACCAGTTCGACGGTGACAAACGAAGGGCAATCGCCGTCCATGCAGGTGTAGTCGGTATTGCACGACGTCTGGTCGATCTTCGTCTTGCGGCCGTATTCGGTGTCCACCGGCTGAACCGACAGGCAATTCGACTTCACACCGCAGTCACCGCAGCCTTCGCACACTGCCTCGTTGATGACGACGCGGGTGTTACGGGTGGGCAGTGTGCCACGCTTACGCTGACGACGAGCGTCGGCCGCACAGTGCTGGTCGTAGATCAGGACTGTGACGCCCTTGATCTCACGAAGCTCCTTCTGAGCTTCGTCAAGGCGATCACGGTGCCAGAGTTTGGTGCCCTTCGCCAGGGCGCGCTTGCTGTGCCGGCCCGGTTCGTCAGCGCAGATGATGATCTGCTTGACGCCCTCGGTGGTCAGCTTGTGGGTGAGCTGCGCTACGGAGAGGGCACCTTCCGCGTCCTGTGCACCGGTCATCGCCACTACCTCGTTGTAGAGCAACTTGTAGGTGATGTTCACGCCTGCAGCGATGCACGCCTGGACAGCCAACTGACCGGAGTGAAAGAAGGTGCCGTCGCCGATGTTCTGGAACAGGTGAGGCACGTCGGTGAACGGTGCCTGCCCGATCCACTGGCTGCCCTCGCCGCCCATCTGCGTCAAACCGGTGACAGCACTGTCCTCACGGCCGGACATGGTGACGAGTGTGTGGCAACCGATTCCGCCGCCGCCGATGGAACCCTCGGGGATAGCGGTGGAACGATTATGGGGGCACCCACTGCAGAAGTATGCGGTTCGCTTGGCGGACAGCACGTTCAGCGACAGCGGGGCCGGGAGGGTGCGCTTGAGTTCGACGTGCGGCTTCAACACGCGCCGAAGCGGGGCCAGCAACCGACCTGCGGTGAGCTCGCCGCTCGCAGGCATCAGGAGTCGTCCCTGGCCGTCGCGCTTGCCGATAATGCGAGGAGCATCTTCGATTCCGTAGAGGATCTCTCGAACCTGAGCCTCGATGAAGGCCGTCTTGTCCTCGACCACGATGATCTGCTCGAGCCCAGTTGCGAACTCACGCACCGACTCCCCCACCACCGGGTACGGCATACCGATACGGAGCAGGCGAATTCCTGCACGGTGCAGGGCCGCGTCGTCGACACCCAGATCTGTCAGGGCCTGACGGACGGAGTCGAAAGTGGTTCCGGTAGCCGCAATTCCGATCTTGGCGCCGGACGGATCAACCTCGATCACATCAAGCTTGTTCGCGGCGCCGTAGGCGTGCACCAGATCCCACCGGGGTCCGTACAGGTCGGCCTCGGCGATGACGCTGTCCGGCGGCGCCGCCATCTGGCGCTGCTTGTAGACAAACGGCTTGCCCTCGAACTGCACTTCCGGAACCACGATGTCGAAGTCAGCGATGCTGCCGTC
The DNA here is from genome assembly GCF_005938745.2 of Rhodococcus sp. KBS0724. Taxonomy (NCBI): domain Bacteria; kingdom Bacillati; phylum Actinomycetota; class Actinomycetes; order Mycobacteriales; family Nocardiaceae; genus Rhodococcus; species Rhodococcus sp. KBS0724. The sequence goes on along the minus strand of NZ_VCBX02000001.1, from coordinate 1,196,274 downwards.
AACCGCCCAGGCACCGTCGGCGACGTCGGCAACGATCTTCAGAGCCACAACACAACCGGACACACGCGAGAGTGCAACAGCGTGCATGCCCATCGTGATGATCTCTTCGGCGTTGCGTGGGAACAGAACCGGCACGCCCATCGCGGCGAGCGAGCGTTCACTGACGGCAGGAACGGTGGAGGACTTCGACGCCGGGTCGTCGCCCACCAGCAGGACGACGCCGCCCCGGGGATTGACGCCGTACATGTTCGCGTGACGGATGGTGTCGGTCGCACGGTCGACGCCTGGCCCCTTGCCGTACCAGATGCCGGTCACACCGTCGTGTGTTGCAGTGCCGGCAGGTAAATCCGTCTGGCTACCCCACACCGCGGTGGCCGCAAGTTCCTCGTTGAAGCCGGGAATGAACGTGATGTCGTGCTCGGCCAGCACCTTGGGCATCCCGTGGAGCATCTTGTCCACGCCGCCGAGGGGACTCCCTTGATATCCGGAGACAAAGGTGGCGATCCGCTTGCCTGCGCGAATGTCGCGGACATGCTGTTCTACGAAGCCGCGGGCAATTGCCTGAACACCGGTCAGCAGCACCGGACCCGATCCCGACCGGTATCGATCGTCGAGGTCATAGGGCTTGGTCTGGGCTACGCCCGACACCAGTTCAGTCATCGTGACCACCGTTCCTGTCTTCAGCACATTTCGTTCTGTTCAGGTGATCGTTATCGAGGTATGAGAAAGCGTCAACAGAGGGGCCTTGAACTATTCATTACGATCATCAAGTGAGCTGGATCACCCCGGTTAGTTCATCGAATCGGTCAGCTGGAGACAGGTTCGTGACGACCGCGGAAATCAAGTGCGAAATTCCCCTTGACCTTGACGCTACGTCAACTTACATACTGGACATACAGCGTCGCCGATAGAGCAAGGAGTGAACAACAGTGTCCGAATGGTCCATCCAGGAGCTTGCCAAGGCTGCGGGAACCACCAGCAGAACCCTGCGTCACTACGGCGATGTGGGATTGCTGAAACCCCATCGAACCGGGGCAGGCGGATACCGCTTCTACGACAACACCGCACTGATTCGGCTGCAGCGAATCCTCCTGTTGCGTGAGCTCGGCCTGGGCCTGCCGGCCATAGCGGAGATCCTGGGCGGCGAACGAGACACGGCAACTGCCTTGCACACGCACCTCGAATTACTCGAGCAAGAACGCGCCCGGATCGACCGTCAGATCGAGTCGGTGACAACAACATTGAGAAAAACCGAGAAAGGACTACCGCTCATGCCCGAAGAGGTATTCGACGGTTTCGACCACGCACACTACAAGGACGAGGTGATCGAACGCTGGGGCTCCGACGCATACACCAGCGGCGACGCGTGGTGGCGCTCGAAATCCGAGCAGGACAAGAAGTCTCACCTGAACACCCACAAGGAGATCGCCGCAGCCTTCGGCAAAGCCGCAGCAGACGGACTCGGTCCCGAATCAGAGACTGTCCAGGAGATCACCCACCGCCAGTTCGCCTGGGTCGAAACCGGTTGGCAGGGAAAGGCTCCCAGCGCCGACGCATTTATCGGACTCGGGCGGATGTACGTCGACGATCCACGATTCCGCGCCAACTACGACATCTATGGTCCGGGTACGGCAGAACTGATCCGAGACGCAATGGCCGTGTATGCGGAGACCAATCTACGGTGAGGACCGTTGGCGCTCCGGCTCTACGTCAAGCAAGGAGAGTCGGTGCGCCGCGGCAACTGCCTCGTCCCGCGAATGTACACCGAGCTTTCTGTACAACCGTCGAACGTGACTCTTCATCGTATTCTGGGTGACAAACAGCTTCCGGGCGATATCGGCGATGGGAAGTCCGTCCGACAATCCGCGGAGCACTTCTGCTTCACGCCTGCTCAGGACAAGACGTTCGATCGTGGCGGGGTAAATCTCTACTGCCTCGGATTCGAGAAAGGCGACAACAGAGGGCTCACGTGATTGTGCGCGCGATTCGAGATCCTCGATCACTCGTCGTGGAATGGTCGAGAATGCGGACAGGGCACCCGTTTGTTCGACCAATTCGCAAGCCCTGGACCAGGAATCGACAGCATCCGACCACTCACCCACGCTGTGATATGCCGCAGCCTCGACCAGTGTCGCCTCGACGCGAACTCTCGGGTAGAAATCTGCGCTCCAGTCGATTTCCCGGCACATACGCAAAGCACGTTCAGGATTCCCGGTCAGCAGGTACGCACGGGCCGCCGAGACCTGAACGATCGGCATGCGGCTCCCGAGAACTGCAGCCTCGTCGGTTGCCTTGCCACCTTCGCCGGCCGCCAGGAGTAGATCGATGCGCGCGGCGCTCAGGAATGCGGCGCCGCTCGACGCGTCGCAGGTGACCGGCGATTCGTTTGCGGCGCCGGCACGTTGAAGAGTAACCAGCCCCGTGAAGGGATCTCGCCTGGCCAATGACCACCGCGTCCGGGCATACGCTCCGAAGGCCCATACGTCGCCGGCCGGTGAGATACCGTCGAGAACCTCGACGGCTGCTGCTGCCGCGGCAAAATCCAACGTATCCAACGCAACCAGGACCCGGGCTATTGCGCCGCCGATGTGGGACGGTGGGCCCAACCATCCTGCGACGTCAGGAAAGTCGCCTTCCACGCGAAGCCACTGCGACGCCTCCAAAAGGTTTCCTCGCAGAGCGGCATCGAGCGCAGCGTTGCCGGCTGAATGTCGAGAGACAAATCGTGGACCGTGTTCGAGTGAATCCCGGTACGCGATAGCCAGCTGCGTTGCGGCATCGTCGACACTGCCGACAAGTTGAAATGCCACACCCCAGATCAGGCGCAGAGCCGGCAGCTGACTCCTGAAGTCGCCGATCTGGGCAACGCTCAGGTTGTCCGCGATACGGACCAGATTCCGGGCGACGTCGGCCGATCGGCGGTACTCACCCGATGCGCGCAGCACAACGATTTGAACGGTTCCGCTGTTGAGTCGGACCAGAGCGTCGGTCGCCGCGTCGACGTCCACAAATTCCGAAGCCGCCGCGCCACGCGAACCGTAATCACTCGACGGTGTACGCAACCGCAACTCCAGCATGTCGCGCCCGACCCGCATGGAATGGTTTGCCCCCATGATCTCGGCAGGCATGGACCACATGGCTTTTCGGAGCAAGCCCGCGTGATCCACCAGGAGATCAGCCCAATGCCGGTTGAGAATGTCGGCGACTTCGGCCCATGCCTGCGCGTCGATTGCGTAATGGACCGCGCCCGCGATATCGGAGCGCTCGAGGCAATACCGGGAGAGCAGGAGCAAACGTTCACCGGACGCACCGCCTGCCTCGTCGTCGATCCTCATCAGCGCGTCACGAACCGCGGGAGCGCAGTGCCAGTGGGGCAGTTGCCGGTCGTGAAACAACACACCCGTCGATTCGAGTCGATTCAACAGCGGGACGACGTCGATCCCAGGGGCCAACAACTGCGCTATCTCCACGGTAACCGTCCGCGCCGGCGCGAGCTGCCGAGTGAATCTCGCCAACTCGGAATTCTCGGCCCCTGGCGGAACCTGACGCTTGGTGTACCCGTAGAGAGCCAGATCAATTCGTTGCCGAATCATTTCGCGGCTGCGAGAGCGCTCCGGAAGTCCGTTCACGACTTCCACGGCCAGCTTCATCAGTGCGGGCACACCCGCCAGCCGCTGACAGATCGAGTGAACATCATTGGAAGGCAGGACAATGCCGGCACCGGAAAACAAGGTCACTGCTTCGTCGGGCGTGAACCGCAAATCGTCCACCGAGAGGTACTCGTCGATGGGAACGTTGTCGAGGACTTCAACGGATGCTCGATCTTGCAGTGTGACAATTATTTTCAATCCCGGCACTTCGTCGATCAAGGCAGTCAGCCGCTCGCCGAGGCCGTCCCCCTCGATCAGATCGACGCGGTTGAACACCACCACGAACGGCACAGTCGACGCCGCAAGATACTCACGCATCTCGCGTTCCGGGTGCTGGTGATCAGCTGCAAGCCGCGGAACTGCCTCGCAGGAATCCTGGATTACGGTCAGTGCCCTGTCCCAGTAGTCGACGTGGTTGGTGCGCGCATCCGGCGCCGGCACCCACACCACCGGCCGGTTCGGCAATGGCGCCGGAGCCGACAACCACAACCCGGCGAGAGCGGTTTTACCGAATCCACGGGGAGCGTCGAGAACAGTCAATCCCGAGGGCGATTGCATGAGCTTGACCAGTCGAGCGCGGGGGGTCGACGACGTGGCGCCCAACAACCTGCGACGCACGGAGACTCGGCTTCTGTTCTTGCGGTCCATCGGACCTGACTTCGATCCGGACACTACGCGACACCTACTGCGGGCGCGCCCCGAAGCCGGGAGACAAACCCCTGGCCGGAGCAGAAAATCCACACAGATCGACTCACGGTATCGACCATAGGTGCATGTTCACCGCAAAGCGAGTACACACCGTCTCCACTTGATGACCGTTTCGTCTCATCGTGTGCCGTCGATCACTTTCGGTATTATTTTCACGAAAAGACCCTTTGACCAGGTGTCTTTCGCATAGCATCCCGGCGTGCCGATGAATGACCCCCGGATTGACGTATCCACGGAATTCGTGGACGCGGCGGACCGTGACGACTACTGGCGCGCAGCTACTCGGCCCTTCTATGTCACCGAACGCTCGAGTCGAGACGCCCCACTCCACGGAACGATGTTCGGGTCTGCCACCGGTACGTCACTCATCGGCGAGACCACCTTCAGCAGCCAGAACTACGTGCGCAACCGTCGGCTGATCACGGAAAGCGAACTCGACGATCACTACTTGGTCCAGGGGTGGACAGCCGGCGCGATGAGCGGTGACGCAGACGGTGTCGACTTCCTCGTCCAGCCCCACGAGGTGTCATTCATCGATTTAGGGAAACCGCTTCGAGCGAGCGTCCGGACGCACCCGCGGCGCACTGCCCGCGCGATCAGTCTGGTTGTGCCCCGTTCACTGGTCGAGGCCCCATCACACGGCCGCTCCCTGCACGGCACCGTCTTGACAGGCGTGCCTGCAGTGGTTTTCTCACAGTGCTTGCAGTCGATATCGGAGGCACTCCCACACCTCGACTTCGCTGCGGCGGCGCAGTACGAAGACGTTGTCGAATCGCTGCTGAAAGCCACCGTGGGGCAGGTTGCACCCGAGCGCTCATTTCGGGCACCTCCCGAGGATCTTCGAGCGCGTGCACTGACCTACATTCTCGATCATCTCGGCGAGAGTTGGCTCAGCCCCACAACGATCTGCGTCGCGCTGGCAGTCTCCCGGGCGCAGCTCTACCGCGCGTTCAACGACGACGGCGGGATAGCGCAAGTGATCCGCCGGAAACGACTCGAGCATGCGTACCGCGAACTCACCACATCGGATTCCGAGAACATGTCCGTCGAAGAGATCTCGCGGCGTTGGGGATTCACGTCCAAGCCGCAGTTCGTGCGGGCTTTCGACGCTTTCTACGGCACCACTCCGAGCCGGGTACGGCTCGAAGGACGGCGCACTATCGGCAATCCGTCGATCAACCGCCTTCACCACCACTTGACCACGTTGTCTGCTGAAACCTCGTTGTCTACTGAAACTGCTTGAGAGCCCTGATCTTGTTCATCACGTCGAGGGCCGCGACCTTGTACGCCTCGGACAGGGTCGGGTAGTTGAAGACGGCGTCCACGAGATACTCGACGGTGCCGCCGCAGCCCATGACCGCTTGCCCGATGTGAACGAGATCCGTTGCACCCGAACCGAAAATATGAACACCGAGAAGCTTGAGATCGTCCGTGGAGACGAGAATTTTCAGCATTCCGTACGTATCGCCGGCAATCTGTCCGCGGGCAAGTTCGCGGTAGCGGGACACCCCTACCTCGTACGGCACCGACTCCTTGGTCAGGTCCACTTCCGTGGCACCGACGTACGACACTTCGGGAATCGAATAGATACCGATCGGCTGCAAATCCATCAACTTCGCGCCAGGTTCGTCAAACGCGTGATAGGCCGCCAGTCGCCCCTGATCCATGGATGTGGCTGCCAGAGCCGGGAATCCGATGACATCACCCACTGCGTAGATGTGTTCGATCTTGGTGCGGAAGTTCTCGTCCACGTAAATTCGCCCACGATCGTCAGCTTCGAGTCCGGCATTCTCGAGTGCCAGCGGAGCTGTGAGACCCTGGCGTCCAGCCGAATACATGACGGTCTCGGCCGGGATCTGCTTGCCACTGCCGAGTGTTGTGAGCGTTCCGTTGGCACCGACGTCGACAGCCGTCACTTCCTCGCCGAATCTAAACGTCACCGCCAGATCCCGAAGATGGTATCGGAGCGATTCGATGATCTCCGGGTCACAGAAATCCAGCATCGACGCTCTCTTCTCGACAACGGTGACCTTCGTTCCCAGCGCCGCGAACATCGACGCGTACTCGATGCCGATAACCCCCGCGCCGACCACGACCATGGTGCCCGGAATGGATGTGAGATCGAGGATGCCGTCGGAATCGAGGACTCGGTGACCGTCGAACGAAACCCCGGTCGGGCGCGCGGGCAATGTGCCGGTGGCGATCACGACAAAATTCGCGGTGATGGTCATCTTGTCGCCGCGTGAGGAATCCTCGACCAGGATCGTGTGCTCGTCGACAAACGATCCGACCCCGACGAGCAGTTCGACGCGGTTACGGAGGAGTTGTGATCTCACCACTTCGATTTCTTTGGTGATCACGTGTTGGGTTCGGGCCAACAGGTCTGCGGGCGTGATGTTTCCCTTCACCCGATAACTGGCGCCGTACAGCTCTCGCTGATTCATGCCGGTGAGATAGAGAACCGCCTCGCGCAGCGTCTTCGACGGGATGGTCCCGGTATTGACGCACACTCCCCCGAGCATGTTGCCTTTCTCCACCATCGCCACCCGTTTGCCCAGCTTGGCGGCCGCGATGGCTGCCTTCTGCCCGCCAGGACCTGAGCCGATGACAACCAAGTCGTATTCCGTCGAATCAGTCATCGTTCAGAAGTACCGTGCACACGCGTCGGCCAGGTGGCGGTCGTGTCAATACTCCGTGAACGATCCACCTGATCGAGGAGTCACCATAAATATTGTGAACCATTTAGTTGTGCACAACCAAACTGTGCGCTACAGTCTTTCTTGTGACCAACCCGCTCGCCCTCGAACACCAGCTCTGCTTCGCCCTTTACTCGGCGTCGCGAGCAACTACGGCCGCTTACCGAACCATGTTGGAGGACTTGGGGATTACCTATCCCCAGTATCTGGTCCTGCTGACACTCTGGGAACGTGACGGCCGCGGGGTTCGGGATATCTGCGACGCACTCGATCTCGACACGGGCACCCTCTCGCCGCTACTCAAGCGACTCGAAAGCTCAGGACTCATCGAGCGCCGACGCCTGACCAGCGACGAGCGCCGCGTCGAGATCCATCTGACCGAGAGTGGCGTGTCACTGCGCAGCAAGGCAGAGGAGATACCCCGCACGCTTGCCGAGTCGACGGGACTTGATCTCGAAGAACTGGTGAAACTCCGGGAAGTCCTCGTCCGACTAGGCACGAACCTTCAAACATCCAACGCTGTCGACGGAAAGAAGAAGCCATGAACATCGTGTACACCGCAGAAGCACTGGCCACCGGCGAAGGTCGCAACGGCCACGCCCGCACCTCCGACGGACGCCTCGATCTCGGCCTGGCCATCCCGAAGGAAATGGGCGGCAGCGGCGACGGCACCAATCCCGAGCAGCTTTTTGCCGCCGGTTATGCGGCGTGCTTCCACTCTGCACTGCAGATGGTTGCCCGAGCCGAGAAGGCCAATGTCGCAGATTCTGCGGTGGGCGCACGCGTCGGCATCGGCCCGAACGACGCCGGCGGCTTCGGACTTGCTGTGACACTTGAAGTTTCACTCCCACATTTGCCCCATGAACAGGCCGTCGAGCTGACGGAGAAGGCGCACCAGGTGTGCCCGTACTCCAACGCAACTCGCGGCAACATCGAGGTCACCCTCGAAGTAAGTAAGGACGATTAATGAGCTCCACCCCCACAATCAGCCGCGAGATCCATCTGGCGTCCAGGCCTAACGGCTGGCCGACCCCCGAGAACTTCTCGACGGTCGAAGTCACGCTTCCCGAACTCGAAGACGGCCAGATCCTGGTGCGCAACATCGCAATCTCGGTCGACCCGTACATGCGTGGACGGATGAACGACGTGAAGTCGTATCTGCCGCCCTTCCAGATCGGCGCAGCGCTCGACGGTGGTGCAGTCGGTGAGGTTATCGCCTCGAAGGCCGCCGATCGGGCGGTCGGAGACGTTGTTGTCCACGGCCTCGGCTGGCGTGAGTACGCGATTCTCGACGGGGCAGCGGCAACTCCCGCTGACACGTCCATTGCGCCGGCCACGGCCTACCTCGGTGCGCTCGGCATGACGGGCTTGACCGCGTACGCGGGTCTGACCGCTGTTGCCGAGTTCAAAGAAGGTGACACCGTATTCGTCTCCGGCGCAGCAGGAGCCGTCGGATCACTGGTCGGCCAGATCGCAAAGCTCCTGGGTGCCAAGCGTGTGATCGGCAGCGCGGGTTCTCCGGCCAAGGTTGCTCGTCTCCTCGAACTCGGCTTCGATGCCGCGTTCGACTACCACGACGGACCGGTCACCGAACTTCTTGCTGCTGCGGCGCCCGACGGTATCGACGTCTACTTCGACAACGTCGGCGGTGAGCACCTCGAGGCTGCGATCGACGCTATGAACTCCGGCGGACGAATCGCCATGTGCGGAGCCATCGCTCAGTACAACACCACTGAAAAGCCCACTGCCCCGCGCAACTTGGCGGCAGCGATCGGCAAGCAGCTCACATTGCGCGGATTCCTGGTTGGCGGCTACCGCCATCTTGGCCCCGAATTCCGCACCCACATGGCGGGGTGGCTCGCCGACAACAAGATCGCGTGGGACGAGACCATTGTCGAAGGTCTCGACAATGCCCCGCAGGCGTTCATCGATCTGATGCGCGGCGCGAACACCGGCAAGATGGTTGTCACGCTCTGATCGAAGTACCACTGCTGCAATAGCCTGACCAACAGCGACGGCCGCGAACCTTTGGGTTCGCGGCCGTCGCTTTGCGCTCGGTCACCTCGACCGCCGACGTGGTGGACATTCGTCCAAGTGGCATCGAATCCCGACATGATGTACAAAGTTGGAGCGGTCATTTTGTGGTTCGCCTCACATTTGACCGACAATGATGGAGACACCTAGAACGTGCCTTAAGCAACAGGGCCTTCCGGGCCGGACCTTGTCACAGGTCCGGAACGCAGATGGAAAGGGCCTGATCTTGCTGTTCCCGACACTCCCGACCAGCCGTGCCTTGCGGGTCGACCGACACCGCCTGATCGAACGACACCGCCTGATCGAACGACTCCGCCTGATCGTCGACCCAACCCCTGAACGGGCAACACCATCCGAGTGCTGATGTGCACCGCGCCGATGAACTCGGCACCTCGAACAGACCGTCGGATTACAAGGACACAATCATGGACCACCGCAGGATCATGGACCACCGCACGCCCGATCAGGACCCCACCCCGCCAGAACCGCAGAATTCACGGTTCCGATCGACCTCGTTCATCGCACTCGGGTCGGCAGTGCCCGCTTCGGCGCCCGCCCTCGCACTGACCGGATCTATCGCTCTCTGCGCACTCGTCGCTGTACTCGTCGTCGTATGTATCGGTTTTGCTGCGCTCGTCATCTAATGCTCATCGCGGAAATTCCTCCAGTACATACGAATTCGAAGCACTACAAAGGAAATTCACACATGACCACATCGCCGTCACCAGCCATTCCTCGGCACCCCGCGCCCAGTGGCGCGATGAGTACCGAGGAGATCAAGGCCCGTATCGAGGTTATGTTTGCCGACCGACCGGCGGACAAATCCCGCACAAGGTAGGTAATCGGCACAGAACCTCAGATTCCGAACGACACCCCGGTCAACTTCTCCGACAAGGTCCACAGGCCTGCAGCGGTCTCGGTATCGTGCGATTTCTTGTTCGAGCCAACCACTTTCGGATATCCACGCTGCTCGAACGGGCCGCCTGGGCCGATATAGCTACCGCCGAACGCATCGGGAGCAGTTGCTGCATACAGTTCCGGCAATGCGCCCATCTCCGCTGACTGAGCGATAATCCGGTTGCCGATGCCCATGATCTTGTCGAAAACGGACTCGGTGTGCCCCTGCAGGTTTGTCGACGCATATCCCGGATGGGACGCCAACGCCTTGAGCGGAGAACCGGACGCAGCCAACCGTCGTTGAAGTTCGTACGTGAACAGCAGATTAGCGAGTTTGGACTGCCCGTATGCCAGCCAGCGGTTGTATCTGCGGCGCTCGAAGTTGAGATCGTCAAGGTCGACTGTTCCGAGTTGGTGCAGCGCACTCGACATCGTCACTACCCGGTCCGTCAGCTTGTCCTTCAGCAAGCCCGTGAGCGCAAAATGCCCGAGATGATTTGTGCCGATCTGCATTTCGAAACCGTCGACCGTCCGGCGAAACGGTATCGCCATCACACCCGCGTTGTTCACCAGAACGTCGATGGTCTCGGTGGCATCGGCAAATGCCCGCACCGACGCCAGATCAGCAAGATCGAGTTGGCGAACAACGGCATTGGAGCCGATCTCCGCCGCAATGGGTTCAGCCTTCGAAGTATCGCGGCACGCAAGTACGACGGTGGCACCCGCTTTACCCAATGCTCGTGCAACTACCTCCCCCAACCCACTGTTGGCCCCGGTCACCACAAACGTTCGGCCGGTCTGATCGACAACGTCTTCTGCAGTCCACTTGGTCATGAAATCCAGGGTACGTGTGTTACCCGTCAGTAGGCAGTGCTGATTCGGAAGTTCCCCGCTTCCGTTTCGCTCGGATCGGCTTGGCCCCGGGAACCGGTGCCGTCGGCGCCGAACCGGGAGTGCTCAGCGCATCGCCTTCCCGCTGCTCGGCTGCGATCCGCCCGTAGACAAAATGCTGCTGCGTAAATGTCCAGCAGTTGTTGCTCACGAAGTAAATCAGGATGGCGATCGGTGCAAACGCACCGAAGGCGATCACGCCGACCGGAAACACCCACAGCGCGAGTTTGTTCATGATCGCGGTCTGCGGGTTGACTGTCCCGGTGTCCACCTGGCGCGCAATCGATGCTCGCGACGTGAAGTGCGTCGCCACCGCGGCAAAGATCATCAGCGGAACTGCGACGAGGACTATGGACAGCCTCGTGACATCGCCGAACGCCTCCAACTGCGCGGCCGGACTCGAGATCATCGCCGAGAGCGGGGCACCGAACAGCTTTGCGTCGAGAAACGACTGCACATCCGAAGCGCTGAAGAAGTAGTTCGCCGTGTTCGCATTGTCGGCGATGGACATAGGTTCGGTGGGGCTGAGAAATGGAACGTGGGTAGCTGCTCCGGTCCGATTGAACGAGCGAAGTACGTGGTAGAGACCGATGAACACCGGCGCTTGGATCAGCATCGGCAGACATCCGAGCAGCGGACTGTAATTGTGTTCTTTCTGGAGTTTTGCCATCTCCGCAGCAAGTTTCTGATTGTCGCCGGCGTGCTTCTTCTGCAATGCCTTGATCTGCGGTTGCAGTTTCTGCATCACCAACTGCGTGCGGACCTGTTTGACGAAGGGTTTGAAAAGAACCGCCCTGAGTGTGAAGACGAGAAACACCACGGACAGCGCCCAGACCACGCCGTTGTCGGGGGCTCCCGAGATCAGGGAGAAGGCCTTGTGCCAGAACCACAAGATTGCGGACACGGGGTAATAGATGAAATCGAGCATGATGAATGAACCTCACCAAGAGGCACGCTCGCGGCAGAATGCGAGCGCGGGAATGGTCGTGGACTGAGTTTCTCAGACCGACCTACGACGGGTTTGTCACCCGAACAGCGTCGGCCTACAGACCGATTCCCGGCGCTCTTGGTTGCGGACGGCCAGGGGCGTCCGGGCTACTCTGCCTGCGGAAAGAGCCACGCAGACAACGCTCGTCACGGGATGGACCACGTGAGGACAACGAAACCAGTTGAAGCAGTTCGCCGCGCGGCGACGTCGCCAGCGCGGCAACAACAAACACCGCAATCGCAGTTCCCAGAACCGCTGCACTGCTTGAAGACCCGAGCGGTGGAGTGGCGAGCATCGCAATGAACGGCAGCAGAAGCAGTAACAACGATCGCGTCGCCGTTCCCTGCCTGTTCATGGATTCGAAGATACACCGTCGTCGGCGCTCACCCGACAAGTTGTGTATCCGAATCGGAAAGCACTTCCGTCAACAGTTGCCCGAACAGTTCGCCGTCGTCGATCAGCCAGTTGTGATTGCCACGGACTTCGCGCACTTCGGGATCGACCAGGGCCGTGCGAATCGCGTCGAAGCTTGCGCGCGGGATCACCTGATCGCCGATGCTCCACAGCATCGACACCGGCGTAGCACGTTCTGCCAGCGTTTCGAATACGGCGATGAGATCGGCCGTCCTTGCGAGGTTCGCCGTGCGCCACAACGAGCCACCGTTGCGCACGGCATTGGGAACTACCTCGTCCAAGAACAACTGCAGAGGTCCGCGGGCCGGAAACGTTGCAATGGCTTCAGCTATCGCCGAACCGCACCAATTCAACAGCGGCCGCTCGTGGATCGGATGCTCCCGCCCCGACGAGTGTGACCACGCACCACCACCTACCGAATTCACCAAGACCAGGCGCGACACCAGAGTTGGACGATCATGCGCCACCGCAGCGGCAACTCCGCCGCCGAACGAATGTCCCACGACGGTTACCGGGGTGCTCACACCGATCGAGTCGAGGAATCGACTCACCCACTTCGCGTAGCCGTCGAACGTTCGATCGCTCGGCTCGAGTTCTGCTGTACCGCCGAGCCCGGGAAGTGCGGGTGCAATAACGCGAACACCTCTCCGCAGTAGCGATTCAAAAGCCGCGGGGTAGGCGCGCGGCGACAATCCCCACCCGTGCAGGAAAACGACTACCTCGCCCGACCCGCCTACCCCGTAGTCCACACTTCGCGAGTCGACCACGGCTGTGCGCCATTCGATCGATGCGTCGGGGTTGGCGACGTTGGCAGGCATGTTCGGATCCAGTTCTCGTAGGTTGGTGCGTGGTGAGCACCTCTGACGACCTGGACCCTGCCGTACGTACGAGCGCACAGCGACGATCGAATTACCTGTATCGGTACCTGGTTTCCCGAAGGCATGTTGATGAACTGGTGTTTTCCACGGTGAGGACAGCGCAGAACCGGACGCCACCACCAGAAACCGTTCAGCCGGTTTCCGGTGGTGGCGTCGCCTCCCGGCGTCACGACCGATCTGCGGATCTCGCGGCGTCGTGCGATTCCTCTTCGTGCGCCTGAGAAACAACCCACGCCGCGATCTGCGCTCTGGAAGTGAATCCCAGTTTTGTCAGCACATGTTCCACGTGCCCCTGGGCCGTGCGGAGCGAGATGAAAAGGTGCTCTGCAATAACGCGATTAGTCAGGCCCTGAGCCACCAGTTCCGCGACTTGCAGTTCACGACGAGTAAGTCGAATTGCCTCGGTCGACGATGCAGCCGGGTCGCTGCGATGCTCGTCGCGCGCGTATGCGACGGCTTCGCCATCGGTCATCGCAGATCCCCTACGAAATTCCTTTCCGAAAGCATTGTCACCCAGAGCCTTTCGAGTGGACCCTGCAGCTTTGTCATGGTGGGGCAACAGCCTCGTAAATCCGGCCAACTGACCCCCGACCTTCTGCCAGTACATGCCCGCGGCACCAAGAAGAACCGCTGCATGCTTCCAATCACGTTGTGCTGCAGCAATCCAGGCCAACTGTTCTACACACCACGCCGAGTTCACCGCGATATCCGAAGTTCGCAGACTCCGTGCCACATAGTCACTTGCGCGGTCGAGGTCGCCTCGAAGCCAACAGATGAGCCCGAGGGTACACAACGCATGAGCCTGATACATCCCCTCGTGCAGCGGCCCGGTGATCGCCAAGGTTTCGTGATAGCACTCCTCGGCACGCTCGAGAGAACCGGCGAGCAGGTAAGCGAGCCCGACAGCATCCAAGGCGATTACCTTGTGTCGCAGATTGTCACCGAGCCGAAACATCGCCAGAGCAGATTCCAACTTCGCTGTCGCAGCGTCCATTTCGCCTTCGAACGTGTCGACCGACCCGTCTGCCCATTCGGCCAGGGCTCGCGAGCGTATGTCTCCCATAGCCTCGGCAAGGCGCCGACTTTCGTCGACCAACGTTCGTGCGCGCCCGAACTCGCCCTGCATCGCATGAACCACAGCGTCTATGGAGAGGACATCCACGCGATAGATGTCCAACTCTCCCTCGGAGACACTCAGGGTTCGATCCGCCCAATGCCGCGCCGAACCGACCAGGCCGCCTATCACCCATAGCTTGTACAACGCGGCCACCATCCGAGTCGCAGACCGCGCCTGACCTGGCGTCGAAATCGAATACTCCAGCGCGTCGTACACGTTGTGCCGTTCACGGCCCAACCGGACGATCCACTCGGCTTGCCTGCTGCTGATCCAGTCGCCATCCGCACGGACTGCAAGATCCTCGAAATAATCGCGATGCCGTCGACGCAGATCGAACTGTTCGCCCGTGGACTCCAACTTCTCGCGCCCGTACTCCCGAAGAAGATCGAGCAGGCGGTAACGAACGGTACTGTCGGTTTCCTCACGAATGAGGATGGACTTCTCAACCAACGCGGTGACGAGATCAAGCACCTCGGTCGAGCCCGAATCCTGCCCGCACACGGCTTCGGCAGCATCGAGATCGAACCCGCCCGAGAACACGGTCAGCTTTCCCCACAACCGCTGTTCTGCAGGGGAACACAGGTCGTAGCTCCAATCGATCGATAATCGGAGCGTCTGCTGACGGCTGGGGACGCCTCGTCCCCCAGAAGTGAGGAGGCTGTACCGATCCGAGAGCCTGCTCATGATCTGCTCCGCAGACATACCCCGAAGGCGGGCGGCTGCCAGTTCGATAGGCAACGGCAACCCGTCCAGATCCTGACAGATCCGGGCAACGGCATTCTTGTTCTCTTCTGTCAGCGCGAACCCCCGAATCACTGATGCTGCGCGTTCTGCGAACAACACAATGGATTCGTACTGAGCCAGCCCTTCGAAAGAGCTCGGGTCGCGTTGTGCTGGCGTCGAGAGCGAGGGAACGCGCATCGTGACCTCGCCGCCCATCCCCAGCGATTCACGGCTCGTCGCCAGAATCTTCACGCCCGCGCACCGACGCAGGATCGCCGCGCTAACCCCGGCAACGGCATCCACCAGGTGTTCGCAGCTGTCGAGCACCAGCAACAGATTCCGATCGGTGCAGTAGGTGATGACTGCCAGCAACGGATCCGACGACGAAACCGGACGGACCCCCAGAGTCGCGGCGACATAGTCCGCGAGCAGACCCGGATCCAACTGCTCACCCAGTTCCACCAACCACGCGCCGTCGCGGAACGCTCGCTGCACCGTACTCGCCAGACGAAGGGCAAGTCGCGTCTTACCCACGCCGCCGACGCCAGTCAACGTCAGCAGACGAGAGTCCTCGAACAACCTTCTGGCCTCGGATAACTCACGTCGGCGACCGACAAAACTGGTCAGCTCCTGGGGCAGGTTTCCGATCACACGCTGATCGGTCGCTCCCCGCGCCGCGGGTACCATCGCCCGTCTCACTTCCTTACTCGAACTGATTCAACGTTACCCTGTTCATTCACAAATGGGCCGGTTACGAATGGAGAGTCCGGCTCTTTCGAATCGCGCCTGCTACGTAGCCGTCACGTACCTGCAACACCGAGCTTCTACCCTGCTTCTACGCATACGGGTTCTACGCATAACGGTCCAGAAGGGAGTTCCCCATGCCACCGCGCCGTAGATCAGTGCTGCTGACGCAACTGGTGATCGATACTCCCGGGAGCCCGCAGCAAGCGATCCTCGACGAGCTGCGTCGCGTCATCCTCTCCGGATCGGCACCTCCCGGCACACCCATTCCGCTGGCCGAAGTCGCCGAGCGCTTCGGCGTCAGCCGAATCCCCGTCCGGGAATCACTCAAGACTCTGGTCGGCGAATCCCTGGTCGACCACCGTCACCAATTCGGCTACACCGTGGCGCAATTGACACCTGCAGAACTACGAGAGATGTACATAGTCCGCGAAACCCTGGAATCGGCCGCGCTCAGCATTGCCGTCGAACAGGCAACCGAGGACGACTACGCTCACGCCGTCGAGGTGAACTCGAGACTCGAAATCGCTCTGCGGTACGACGACTCACACTCCTACCACTGTGAAAGCCGAAACTTCCACCTCGCACTGACACGACCGTCCAAAATGCACCGACTGCTGCACATGTTCGAAGCCGCATGGAACATCACCGAACCGGTCCAACCGATGGTGCACGTAGCCGGAGTCGACCGAACCGTCCTTCATTCCGATCATGCCGCGATGCTCGACGCGTTCTTGCGACGAGACACGCAGGCGCTGCTGGCTGCATCCGAGATTCATCACAACCGACTCAACTCTGTAATCGCGACACTGCCGACCGACACCGGGCTCCTCGCCGAAAAAGATATACCGATCACGCAATAGCCGTGCAACACAGGCTGGATATCTTTCTCTCAACACAGTTTTCACCACTGACGCTGAGAGCGTGTGCACATTCCCCCTGCCTTCTGCCCGATGCACAGGAGCTGTCATGACCGATATCCTTCCGACCACACACGCGGCTGCCGCACCGCCGACCGGACCCGGCCACGGAGACCTCGTCGAGGCCGCAGGCCACCCTGTCGGTAGCGGGTTGATCAAACCCGATTACGACCCGCGGTTGACCAACGAGGATCTGGCACCGCTACGCAAGCAGACCTGGACGTCGTACAACATCTTTGCGTTCTGGATGTCCGACGTGCACAGCGTCGGTGGATATGTCACGGCCGGAAGCCTTTTCGCGTTGGGATTGGCCAGCTGGCAAGTGCTGGTCGCGCTACTGGTCGGCATCACCATCGTGTACTTCTTCTGCAATCTCGTTGCCAAACCCAGCCAGGCAACGGGTGTGCCGTATCCGGTGATCTGTCGCAGTGTGTTCGGCGTTCTCGGAGCGAATATCCCGGCGATCATCCGCGGTCTGATTGCTGTGGCCTGGTACGGAATTCAAACGTTCCTCGCTTCGGCGGCGCTCGACGTCGTGCTCATCAAGCTCTTCCCCTCCCTCGCGCCGTACGCCGTGGTCGAGGACTACGGATTTGCCGGTCTCTCCGCTTTGGGCTGGGGCAGTTTCATGCTCCTCTGGGTCCTTCAGGCGTGCGTGTTCTGGCGAGGCATGGAGTCGATCCGCAAGTTCATCGACTTCTGCGGCCCGGCCGTGTACGTCGTGATGTTCATGCTGTGTGGCTACCTCATCTACAAAGCCGGTTGGAGCGCAATCGATCTGACGCTCGGCGACGTCAAGTACGACGGCTTCGACGCAGTGCCGGTCATGCTCGGCGCTGTCGCCCTCGTGGTCTCGTACTTCTCCGGCCCGATGCTCAACTTCGGCGACTTCTCCCGTTACGGAAAGTCTTTCGCAGCAGTCAAGAGGGGCAATTTCCTCGGCCTACCGGTCAACTTCCTGGTCTTCTCCGTCCTGGTTGTCGTCACTGCCTCGCTGACACTTCCGGTCTACGGCGAGCTGATCACCGATCCCGTTGCCACGGTAGCCCGTATCGACAGCACGTTTGCGATCGTCCTCGGCGCGCTGACCTTCACGATCGCGACCATCGGCATCAACATCGTCGCCAACTTCATCTCACCGGCATTCGACTTCTCCAACGTCAGTCCACAGAAGATCAGCTGGCGAGCCGGCGGCATGATCGCCGCAATCGGATCCATCCTCATCACCCCGTGGAACTTGTACAACAACCCCGACGTCATCCACTACACGCTGGAAACTCTGGGAGCGTTCATCGGACCCTTGTTCGGCATCCTGATCGCCGACTACTACCTCGTGCGCAAGCAGAAGGTGATCGTGGACGAACTGTTCAGCATGTCGCCCACCGGAACCTACTGGTACAGCAAGGGCTACAACCCGGCCGCCGTCATCGCGACCGTGGTGGGCGCCGTCGTCGCCATGGCGCCGGTGCTCGGCAAAGACCTGACCGGGATGTACACGGCGGCACAGTACAGCTGGTTCATCGGCTGCGGACTCGGATTTGCCGTCTACTACCTACTGGCCACCCGCACGTCGCTCGCGGTCAAGAACGTACCTGCCCCCGAACCCGCCGAGGTCGGCTGACCATCATGAAGATCAAGGTGATCAACCCCAACACCACGTGGGCGATGACCGCCAAGATCGAGGAATGTGCCCGGGCCGTTGCAGGCCCGGGCACGTTCGTCGACGCGGTCAGCCCCGCAACCGGTCCGGCGTCCATCGAAAGCCACTACGACGAAGCACTCAGCGTTCCAGGGATTCTCACCGAAATCGCAGCCGGTGAGATGGCCGGCGTCGACGGTTACGTCATTGCCTGCTTCGGAGATCCCGGATTGGACGCCGCTCGCGAATTGGCTACCGGCCCGGTTGTCGCGATCGCCGAAGCGGCGATGCACTACGCCAGCTTTCTGGGCCGCGGGTTCTCCGTCGTGACCACGCTCGGTAGAACCCGTGGTCGCGCAGCCGATTTGGTCGAACGTTACGGCATGGCTCGACATTGTCTCGGAGTCCACTCGTGCGAGATCCCGGTACTCGACCTGGATCAGAATCCGGATTCCCGAAAGGTAATCCTGGAAGCCTGTTTCGACGCCCTGGATCGGGACGGTTCGGATGCGATAGTGCTGGGCTGCGCGGGAATGGCAGATCTGTGCCGCTCCCTGTCCGACGAACTCGGGGTGCCAGTAGTCGACGGTGTCGCAGCCGCCACCACGATGGTCCAGTCCCTCGTTACTCTCGGCCTGTCGACCAGCCAGCGGAACGAATTTGCACGCCCGATACCGAAGTCCTACACGGGCATACTGGCGCCGTACGAACTCTAGCTACGCGGGATGCACGGCTTTCCAGTGTTCGGCAATATCGATCCGGCGTGTGATCCACACCTTCTCGTGTGACTGCACGTGGTCGAGGAAACGTTCGAGGGCCGCGGCGCGGGCGGGGCGACCGACTATGCGGCAGTGCAGCCCGACCGAGAGCATTTTCGGCGCCCCGGCGGCGCCCTCGGCGTACAGAACGTCGAAGGCGTCACGCAGATGCGCGAAGAACTGATCCCCGCTGGGAAAACCTGCCGGAGAAGCGAATCGCATGTCATTGGTGTCGAGGGTGTACGGCACGACCAGATGCTTCACCGACTCGTCTCCGCGGGGCACATCGACCCAGTATGGCAGGTCGTCGGCGTACGAATCGGAGTCGTAGGCAAATCCGCCGTGCTCGACAACCAACTCGCGGGTGTTCGGTGAATCTCGTCCCGTGTACCACCCGAGCGGGGCTGATCCCGTCAAGTCCCGCAGGATCTCGACGGCTTCGGCCATATCTGCGCGTTCACGCTCGATGTCCGCCGACTGATACGACAACCATCGCAGTCCGTGACACGCGATCTCGTGCCCCAGTTCACCAAAAGCGCTGACCGCCTCAGGGTTACGTTGCATGGCACGCGCCACCGCAAAGATCGTGAGTGGGAGCTCCCGTCGCTCGAAGATGCCGAGAACTCGCCACAATCCGGCCCGAGATCCGTACTCGTACAGCGATTCCATACTCATGTGACGGTTCGGAAACGCCTCCGCCGGAGTCATTTCCGACAGAAACGTCTCCGAGACGTCGTCACCGTCGAGGACGTTACGCTCACCGCCCTCTTCGTAGTTGAGCACGAACTGGACCGCAATCCGCGCGTCGCCGGGCCAATGCGGGTGGGGCGGATTCTTGCCGTACCCCACCATGTCACGCGGATAGTTGTTCATGGCAACAACTTTACAGCTATTGACCCTCGAGCACAGCCCGAGCCGCGGGCGTCAGAGTTCCGAAAATACGCAACCGCGCGAGTCCGCCGTCCGGGAAGACGTCCAAGCGCACATCGGTAACCGGGACGTCGCTGTCGATCAGGAAGCGATGACGTGTATCCGGGCGGAACGTGGTGCGCGGCAACAGTTCGATCCAGTCGCCGCGGGACGTGCGTCCGGTCAGTGCACCGGCGCCGGGAGCGTTGCCCAGGAAGTACGACGTATCGATCTCGACAAAACTCAACGAGCCTTCTCCCGCGAGTTGCACCTGTACCCAATCGTTTCCGTCGTCGCGGCGGCGCGCGGTCTCCCAGCCGTCACCCATCGACGCTGCCCTACCGGGAAACAGAATGTTCTGCGGCGAACTGTAGAACATGTTGGAACAGTCCGTGACTCGTCCACCGTTCTCGAGCGCCGCAAGGTCGAGCGGCCCGGCATCGAGGAAGCGCGGATCCGGACGCGCTTCACCGTGCACGCGGAATCGTGCTACCCCACCATCCGGGTAAATGGTGAGCTTGACGTGAGTCCAACGCTGATCCGAGCTCACGTCGAACGGATTCTCCGAGTCACCGGAGACTGCGGAACGCTCGACAATCGTCTGCCACTCGGCCGAGTCCGCCAACTCTGCCGGATCCGGATACCCGTCGACGCTGATCGCTTCCACCGAAATCTCGGGCGGGTAATTGCCCTTGAACCAGGCAGTATCCACCACGACGCCGTGAACGACGCCCGGAACACCGAGTCGAACAATCGCCTCGTCATGGCCGGCGACTCGACGTCGACGGGTTTCCCAACCGTCGTAGACCTGCCCTTTGTGGCCGAATGTCGCGGGCTGATATCCGGCCTTTCCCGGTCGGATCAGCGCTTCGCGCTCAGCGAAGGCTTCGTCATTGGCCCAGATCACAGCGCCGCCAAGCGTCCGCAACGCCAGATCTGGATAAGCGGTGAAATCAGTGATAGTCATAGATTCAGTTCACTCCTGTGTTGACAGTGGTACGTCCCACCAAGCTTCGTAGCGAGGCTGTGTCGGCAGAGGGCGCGAGAGCAAGAACGCCGGCCTCGGCAAAGGCTCCCGCGTCCAACCCGCGCAGGACAACGGCGGCCAAGGCCTGCGCTGTTGCCGGCTCGTCCATCACGCTCCCACCCTGGCGATCGAGGTAGGCCTGAATTCGCGGCGCCGCGGCAGTCAAAGCGCTGCGGTAGAAGTTCGTCGTCGCGAGCCATCGCGTCACCAGGTGCCCCGGGTGCATGTCCCAACCCTGGTAGTAGCCTCGCTCCAGCGATCGCATGACAAGTCGGTGGTGCCGAGTGATGGCGTCGTGAATCATCTCCGGCGTTCCCACCGGGGCAATCTGGGTGGAACCGTCACACACCCACACTCCGGTCTGCGCGGCAGCGGCGAGCATCACTGCTTTGGCATGATCGGCAACGGGGTGTTCGAGAGATTGAAAACGTGACGCAATTCCGCAAGCCGCACTGTAATCGTAAGTACCGTAGTGCAACCCGGTCAGCCGACCTTCGCTGCGATGAATGGCCGGCGCGACCGCAATGGTTCCGTCCGCGGCGATCACGGCCTGCGGGCTTTCGATCTGCAGCTCGAACCGCAGTGATCCCGTTGCCAACCCGTGAGCCTTCTCCAGCTCCTCGCACAACAGAACGGTCGCGGTAACCTGCTCTACCGCACGAAGTTTGGGAACGGTGAAGACGAACCCCGCCGGCACTCCCCCGGCTGCGTCCAGAACTAGTTCGAGAGTGCGAATGGATCGCCGACGCTCACTCGCCGGCATCCCTTTGAACCTGATGCCACACCAACTCGGGCCGTGTGGATCCTGACCGATCGCTGCCAGGGTCCGACCCGCGTTCCGCGCTGCGGCATCTTCTTCCTGGTCCTCGCGTCGCCCGTACCCGTCTTCGAAATCGATGCGCAAGTCCTGGACAGGTTTGTCACCCAACAGAACACGAACATCATCGAGTGCATTCTCGGTGTCGAGATCGGCAAAAACATCAACGTGGGCATCAAGTAGTTCGATTGCCTGTTCACCCCACAACCGCGGAGTGTCGACGCCGGCGTCGGCAGCGCTGACGTACACGGTGTGCACCGGCTGAATCTCGTCGCGGGTGCCGGGGTACTGGCTTTCGAGTCTCGAATCGACGGGGTCGAGCAACTGTGCCAATCTGTCGTGAACAGTTGCGGGAAGGTGAGCCTCGGTCATCGACCAATAGTCGCAGACCTTCGGTTAGCTCGCAGTTTCGTTCAGGTTACGGCGGCACTCAGACGCGTAACACGAACGGCCGAACGTGCTGGTCAGCACTGTGCGGTGTTCGACGTCACAAGCTCGATTCCCGATTGTCCATGCCTTATCTGCCGCGGATGGCTCGAATACCCGGCCAGAGCGCTACCGTCGAAGATGTGTCTCGATCTCCGCTCCCCGTCCGCGACGGCCTCAACCCCAGCCGCATCCGTCAACCCGACGCGGGAACGTGGGAAACCACGCTCGACTATCTGCTCGAGCGGTTCCCCCAGGACGCTGTGCGCCTGCGGGAGAAAGTTGCCGCCCGCGAGGTCGTCGACGAGAAGGGCATCGGAATCGACGAGAACACAGCGTTTGCTCCTCGCCGCTTCATCTATCTGTACCGCGACCCGCCTGTCGAGACACGAGTTCCGTTCGAGATCGACATCCTGCACCGTGACGACAACATCCTCGTGGTCGACAAGCCCCATTTTCTGGCCAGCACCCCGCGCGGACGCTACATCGCGGAATCCGCTCTGGTTCGTCTTCGCCGAGACCTCGACCTCCCTGAACTCAGCCCGGCGCATCGACTCGACCGCGTCACTGCCGGACTGCTCTTGTTCACCGTGCACCAGCAGGCCAGGCGCGGCTACCAGACGATGTTCGCCGATCGCCTCGTTTCCAAGGAATACGAGGCAATCGCCCGCTACGACGCCGACGTCGTGACGCCCGCCGTCGTACGAAGCCGGATCGTCAAGGAACGCGGAGTCCTGAAAGCCCGCGAGATCGACGGCGACGCCAATAGCGAATCCCGCATCGAACTGATCGAGACGCACGGCGAGTTCGCGCGCTATCGGCTGATCCCGCATACCGGAAAGACACACCAACTTCGCCTGCACATGGCGTCGGTGGGACTTCCCATTCACGGCGACAACTTCTACCCCGATTTTTACGACGTTGCTGCAGAAGACTATTCGAACCCACTCCGCTTGCTGTCGCGAGTGCTCGAGTTCGACGACCCCGTCAGCGGCGAAACCCGCCGATTCGAAAGCTGCATGAGGCTCGCCTGGCCCACCTGAGAGCGCTCACCCTTCCCCTGCGCCGCAGTTACCGGAAGGATGGACCCGGAAGGATGGACGCAGACACACCGCACCGCACTAGGAGATCAGATGAGCAAGACCGATGCAGTACCCGGAGCCGTCCAGGAAGTCGAGCGCAAGTACGAAGCACCTGCAGAGCAGGAAGTTCCGGCGCTGAACAACCTACCCGGGGTAGCCGGTGCACCGGTCCACGATTCGATTCAACTCTCCGCAACCTACTTCGACACCGCCGATTACCGGTTGCTCGCCGAGAAGATCACGCTGCGCAAACGTGAGGGCGGCGACGACGCCGGCTGGCACATGAAACTCCCCGGCACCGGTGATGCCCGAACTGAAATCCAACTGCCATTCGACGACGAAACGGCCGTACCCGACGCGTTGTCAACGCTGGTCCGAGCGATCATTCGTGGTAACGACCTGGTGCCCGTCGCCCTGATCATCACCGACCGCGAACGCACCAGGCTCAACGACGCCGACGGCACGCTCCTCGCCGAGGTTGTTTCCGACACCGTAATTGCCTGCAAGGCAGACGGATCCGGAGAGTCCACGTGGCAAGAAGTCGAGGTCGAGCAAGGGGCGGGTGGGCAACCACTGGCAGATGCCATCGAAACACTGCTGTTCGACGCCGGCCTCGAGCGGTCGGAAAGCCCGTCCAAACTCAAACGTGCGCTTGGCACCTCCGTCACGCCGTACTCCGCGCCCGAATCCACCAGCACGAAGTCACCAACTCCTCGCATACTGCTGCGCAACTACCTGATCGAGCAGATCCGCGCACTCATCGACGCGGATCTCGGAACCCGCAGGCGCAGCGAGGAAGCCGTTCACGACTTTCGCGTCGCCGCACGCCGGATTCGCAGCGCACTGCAGTCGTACGCGGGACAGTCGCCACGGACGGACGCACTTATCGACGACCTTCGGTGGTTGGGCGGCAAGTTCGGTGATGCTCGCGACGTCGAGGTGCAGTGGCAGCGACTCGTCGACCGCCTCAGCGAAATCGACATGCCCGAACAAGAGGCAGTGCGGGCCCGGATCGACGAATACTTCTCTGCGCGAGCAGAAACCGCCGAGGGAGTTGCACTCGACACACTGAACTCCGAGCGCTACCTGACACTGCTCGATCATCTCGACGCGTACGTCGTCGATCTGGAATTCGACGCCGTCGGTCGGCGCGCCGACAAGAAGATCTCGTCCAAGGAATTGGCCAACACCTTGCGGCATCTCTCGCACAAGGTCGGCAAACGAGTCGACAGAGTCGCCAAGGCGACGTCACGCGCGGACCGCGACGAGAGAATCCATCGAGCGCGCAAGGGCGCCAAGCGAATGAAGTACGCCATCGAAGTGATGAAACCGTCGAACAAACATCGCGCCAAACGAGCGCTCAAGCATTTCAACCACTTCCAGGATGTACTCGGCGAGCACCAGGATTCCGTGGTCGCCGGTCACCACCTTCTGGAAATGGCGTCGGAGCACGAACACACGTCACTCACCAGTTTCAGCCTGGGAATGGTGTACCGACGCGAACTCGACATCGCAGACGAGCAAGCCGCCTTGCTCGAGAAGACATGGAAGGAAGCAGCAAAATCATCAGCAACGCTGTGGCGATGAGACATCATCGGAACAGCTGACGAATCTCCAACCGCGTGAGGGAGTAAGCATGGACACACTTGCCGGACATCAGGACATCATTGTCGGCGTCGACGGTTCCGAAGCATCGGTCGGTGCCGCGACATGGGCCGCCGCCGTTGCTCAGGTGGTCAATGCACGGCTGATCCTGGCGCATGCACTGCCGCAGGAGGGTCCGATCTACAGTCCCGCCGCTGTGATGTTGCAGTCGCAGTTCCTCAATCAGATCCGCGAGGACGGCGAAGCGATCATCGCCGCGGCGACCACCGCAGTGGCAGAGAAATTCCCTTCCCTCGACATCGAGTCCAATATCGCTCCAGGTCCGCCGACGACACATATCCTCGAATCGGCCGCCACTGCTCGGTTGATCGTCATGGGTTCCACCGGAGCCGGTGCACTGCGCTCGCGTCTGCTCGGATCCACCGCCCTCAAAGTCGCCAACCATGCAACGTCTCCGGTCACCGTCTGGCGAGGTACCGCCGAGCACCCGGGGCCCGATCAGCGACCTGTCGTCGTCGGAATCGACGGAAGTCCGTTGAGCAAGAAGGCCGTCGAGCATGCTTTCTGGTTTGCCGACGAATTCGAGGCACCCCTCATCGCGGTGCACACCTGGCAAGGTGCGTCGACTTTCCGTGAAGGTGGCGCCGGGATACTCATCGACTGGGAAGCTGTCGAACAAGAAGAGTCCGCATTGTTGGCCGAAAACCTTGCGGGCATGTCCGAGCAGTATCCCGACGTGCCGGTCACTCGCATCAGCGAACCCGGCGCGGCCGCCCCGGTCATGCTGAAATACGCCGACGACGCCCAACTTCTGGTCGTCGGCAGCCACGGCCGAAGCGCTATGGCCGGCGCAGTGATGGGATCGACGAGCCAGAACCTGCTGCACCATGCTCCGTGCCCGGTGATGATCGCTCGCGCCTGACTTGCTGTGCGCCTTTGTCAACCGCCCGCGGTTAACAAAGGCGCACAGTTCAATCGAGCCCGGTACCCACCAACTGGCCGACGCCGTACGTCACGGCCATCGCCAAGGCGCCGCCGAGAACCACACGCAAGATCGCTCGCGTCTTGCGGGCGCCGCCCAGCGTTGCGCTGATCGTGCCGGTCAACGCCAGCGCGACAAGAACCGCGAAGAACGCTATGGGAACCCGGGTTCCCGTTGACGGCAGGAGAATTGCGATCAACGGGATGGCCGCCCCGATGGTGAAGGACACTGCCGAGGAGATCGCCGCGTGCCACGGGTTCGTCAGATCGTTCGGGTCGATCTTCAGCTCGACTTCGACGTGCGCCGCGAATGCATCGTGTTCGGTGAGTTCCTCGGCCACCTTCGTGGCGGTCTCGGTGCTCAGACCCTTTGCCTCGTAGTTCGAAACAAGTTCCGCGAACTCCTGCTCGGGCATTTCCTGCAGTTCTTGCTTCTCCTTCTTCAGCAGCGCACGCTCGGTATCGCGTTGCGCACTGACCGAGACGTACTCACCGAGCGCCATGGACACCGCTCCGGCGACCAACCCCGCGAATCCCGCGGTGAAGATCGCGGAACGTTCGGTTGTCGCGGCGGCAACACCGATCACCAATCCCGCTGTGGACACGATGCCGTCGTTCGCTCCCAGAACGCCGGCGCGAAGCCAGTTCAATCGGTTGTTGAGACTGGGGATCTGGGGTTCGGACCCGTCACTCGGTACTTCTCCGGCGACCTGCACGCTATCGGACATATCACTGAGATTAGGGTTCCGGCCCCGTCTGCGATAGCAATCTGAGCCTGCCCTACCAAGCCCAACCAAGCACTTGCTAGGTTGCAGTTGCTAGGTTGATTGTGAGGGCCACAACAACCGCACAACCCGGGAGAAAACCATGAATGCAGTGCGCACCGTTTTGATCAGCGGCGGAACCGGCGGTATCGGCTCTGCCATCGCCCGCACACTCGCCGCACGCGGACACGACGTCGCCTTCACCTACCGAAGCAACGCGGATGCCGCGGAAGAATTGAGTGCAGAAATTCGCGCGTTCGGAGTCCGCGCGCATTCCTATCCGATGGATCTCGATGGCGAATCCTCTATCACCGCCGCGGTCCAGTCCGCGATCGACGATCTCGGGTCATTGACAACTCTTGTGCACGCAGCGGGACCACATGTTCCGATGACCCACCTGTCGCGAGTTTCCCCAAGCGCGTTTGCCGAACAGCTGAATCAGGAAGCCGCAGCGTTCTTTACCCTGGTACACGCAGCACTACCGGCGCTACGCGCATCGTCGGGATCCGTCGTGGCAGTCACCACCGCGGCCACTGACCGCTTCCCCGTCCGCGACGGACTTTCTGCCGGTACCAAAGGTGCTGTGGAACAACTGGTCCGCGGCTTTGCCGCCGAGGAAGGGCGCTACGGCGTGCGCTTCAACGCCGTCGGCCCCGGCATGCTCACCGATGGCATGGCCGAAAGACTTATCGCATCAGCCGATCTCGATCCGGCCGCTCTCGACATCACCATGAGCCGAATCCCGCTGAAGAAATTCGGATCTGCAACCGACATCGCCGAAGCTGTACATTTCCTCGCGAGCGATGCCGCCGGCTTCATCAGCGGTCAGAAACTCAACGTCGACGGCGGATACTCCGTCTGACGCGCTATCCGCCCAACTTACGGAACACCAAGCGCACGGCAAGTTCCAAGTGCGCCATCACCTGATCGCTCGTCATGCGGCCGGCCACCCACGACACGAGAGAAGACATCCAGACGTCGTTGATGACCTTCACAGCATCCATCTGCTGCTCTGAAATCTCCTCGACACCGATCGACTTCGCGAACATCTCCGTCACGACGTCACCCAGCGCGTTGAGTTCCGGGGTCGCCGACGCGTCCGCAAACATGTACGCGCGAACCAGGGCCTCGTAGCGAGGATGATCGGTTTCGAGGATTTCGGTGTTCTTCCTCAACACGAACAGAATTCGATCCGACGGAGTGTCGCCCGGAATCTCGTAGTCGTGGAACCTGTCGCGCAAACCCTCGAACATCCACACCAACGCGACGACCAGCATGTGATTCTTGGACGGAAAGTACCGGTACACCGTCCCGATCGCCACGCCCGCCCGCTCGGCTACCGACCTCATCTGGACCGCGTCGTACCCGCCCTCGGACGCGGATTCCATTGCAGCGTCGACGATCCGATGAAAACGCGCCCGCTGTGACGGCGTCGTACGACGCCCGATCACCGAGCTTCGTTCCACCACAGACTGATCCGGCTTATCGCCACCTGCCATGCCCACAACCTTCTCCGACGCCGATTTCAGTTCCAATGTAGTCGCCTACCGGTGATCACGACGCCTGGCGGGTATCAGGAAGCACGGCGCGGACGGGTACGGCCACCGCGATACTGACGATCGTCGCCACCGTCACCTCTGACCGAACGTCGCCGATCGGGCTGAGCGCGCCGGCGTGGATCCGGCTGCGGTTCCCGCTTCCGTGCCTGCGCAGGGGCCCGTCGACCAGGTTCTCCTCGGCGTTGTTGCGGCTGCTGCGGGCGCTCACGGACCCGGCGCTGCGGCGCCTTCTTCGGTTTCTTGGCGTCGCCGAAACGAGGTTTGCCGAACACGAACGGTACCCAGCCGCGACTGGAGCTTTCGAGTGACGCGACAGCTTCCGGCTCACGGAACGCCGCATGCGCGATCAGCCCGAACATCAACAGTGTCGTGATCATCGACGTGCCGCCGGCCGAAATGAGTGGCAACTGCAAACCGGTGACGGGAATCAGTCCGACCACGTACGCGATGTTGATGAATGCCTGCATCACGATCAGCGTTGTCGCAGTTGCCGTCATGACCTTGAGGAAGGGATCGGTGGATCGTTTGGCGATCCTCAGCCCGACAACGAGGACGGCAGCAAAGAGTGCCACCACGATGAGCGCACCGATCAAGCCGAGTTCCTCGCCGATAACCGCGAAGATGAAGTCGTTGTGCGCCTGCGGAAGATAGCTCCACTTCGCGTCCGACTGCCCGAGTCCACGACCGAAGATGCCGCCGTTTGCCAACGCATACTTTGCCTGAGTGCTCTGGAAATTGAGGCCCTGTGGATCCAGATCCGGATTGAGATAGGCCTTGATCCGATCCGAGCGGTAACCAGCAGTAAGCGCAAGGACAAGGAACGCCACCCCGGAACCCACGGTCAACATGACAAACGTCCGCAACCGGAACAGCCCGAACCACAGCACCGACATGAAGATGATGCCGATCGTGATCGTGGTGCCGAGGTCCTTCTCCAACACGACAAGGATGAGGACGAGAAGCGTCGTGCCCCCGATAACCGGCAGAGCGCGATTGACGTCGAGACGCGCATTGAGGAACGACGCCACCGTCGCTGCCGACCAAATTGCCAGGGCCAGCTTCGCCAGTTCCGATGGCTGGAATGAGATTCCAGCGATGACAAACCAGCTTCGCGCTCCCATTTGTTCCGAGCCGATTCCCGGAATCAGGACCAGCACAAGGAGTATCAGACAGAAGATCAGCAGCCACGGCGAGTATTTGCGCATCACCTCGGTCGGTATTCGCACGACGGCCACGAACAGAACCAGACCGATGGCGGCAAACATGCACTGCGGCCAGAACCGCGCGTAGGACGTACCGGAGAGAACATACGATTCGACGCTCGACGACGAGAGCACCATCAACAGACCGAAAGCCACGATCAGGACGACCAGGCCGACGATCATATGGAAGTCGAACAACGGCCGATTGGTCCACGTCGCGGCGCGGGCACGAAACTTCATCGACTCGCGGCCAGATTTGTCCGAGGTGCTGCGGGACGAGTTAGCTGAATCTCTACTCCCGCGACCTCTGCCTTTGTCGTCGCTCCGATCGGTCACCACTCCAGTATCGTCCCACGACTTCTAACTCAGGAGTAACACCGGCCTCGAGCGTCACACAACGGTCACATCGCTGGGACTATTCGACTCGTACGCGTCGCCGACGGGTGTCGGCGACGGCGGCCACCAGTGAGAGCGCCAACATCGCGACACACACGGCCAATGCAATTCCGAGGGCGCTTCCGTAACTCGTCGACGACCCGAGGACACCGAGATAGAGGCCGGACACAGCCGCCAACGCAATGGTCGCGGACAAACGCTGTGACAGCTGAAGGAACCCCGCCGCAACTCCATTGGCACCCGCCGGTGCGTATTCGAGAGTCAGAACCCGATTGGGCGCGTCGACGAAACCGCTGGCAACACCCGAGAAGACTGCAAGGACGACCAACACCGGAATGAGATGCTCCCGGGGAACCAGATTGACCGACGCGGTATAGCCGAGCACCACAAGAATCTCACCGACAATCGCGAAAGCCACGGCGCTTCTACCGAATCGTGCAACCAGTCGCCAGCCGAAAGCCGAAGTAACCGCCATTGCAAGCGAACTACCGGTCATGATGAAAGCCGCACTCAACGGGGCGAACCCCAAACCTTCGATCAGATACAGGCTGAGCACCGCATTGATCGCGAGGATCGATCCGAACCAGAAGAGCGCAACCGTCGTCCCCAGCCGAAAACCCCGCGAGGCGATCAACGACGGAAGCAGAACAGGCGTTCCACCACCCGCGGCGTACCGACGTTCCCAGAACCAGAAGGCGACTGCCGCACTGACAGCACCGACCAGGGACACCCCCGCGACCACGACACTCGTTCGGGTAACGATGGGCAATAACAGGAGCCCGGTTGCAGCCGCCAGCAGGCAGAGCCCGACGGGATCGATCGAGGCCCCGGACCGGGTAGTGCGATCGCGGCGCAGGAAACGGAACGCCAGAACCAATGTGACGACCGCGAACGGCACGTTGAGAACGAGGAGCAATCGCCACCCGAAGTCCGGGTCGAAGTACTTCAGCAGCAGACCACCCAGGATCGGTCCGGACACCCCCGCAAGACCACCCGCCGTGCTGTACGCACCCAACGCCTTCGCCCGAGACTTCCCGGACACCCGGTCGGTGATGATCCCGAGCACCTGCGAACTGATGGTGCCGGCACCGATCCCCTGCCCGAGTCGAGCAAGGATGATCATCGACGGATCCGACGCACACGCCCCGAGAATTCCCATGACCGCGAAGATGCTCAGCCCGAACAAGAACAATCGCCGACGCCCGACGACGTCACCGAGTCGGCCGGCCGGAACCAGCGCCAACCCGAACGTCAGCGAGTAGCTCGCGAGGATCCACTGCACCTCGGAGGTGGACGCGTCCAGTGACGCCCGGATCGACGGCACTCCGATTCCGAGCACCGCCGAATCGAGGAGGGTGGTGAATCCCGCGGCTACACAGACGGCAATTTCCAGGCGGACGGCCGAATCGAGCGGAGTGGATTCGGGCGCCGCCGTGACCGTGTGGGACAGGACCCGTTACCCCGCAGCTTCAGATGCGGCGCGACGCGTGAGCGGCGGTCGCAAACCGAGGTGCCCACGCAGCGTCGAGGTGGAGTACTCGGTGCGATAGGCCCCGCGCTCCTGCAACTCCGGAATCAGCCAGTCGACGATTTCGTCAAGACCGGTCGGCACCAGGTACGGCGAGATGTTGAATCCGTCCGAAGCTCCGTGACGCACCCAGCGCACCAACTGATCGGCGACCTGACCGGGGGTTCCGGCAAAACCGGATCGCTGCGATGTCTCGATGGCAACCTGACGCAACGACAGGTTCTTCGCCTCGGCGAGAGCCCGCCATTCACGCGCGATCGCGATGGGGTCGTTGCCGTCGCGGGCCGCTCCCCTCGTCTCGGACACCGGCCGAGCAACCGGATCTTCCTCGGGCAGAGGACCGTCCGGATCCCGATCAGATAGGTCCTTACCCCACACCAACCCGACGAGGGACAGTGCTGTTTGTCCGGTGTACTGACCTTCGAGAACCCACCGGACCTTCTCCTCGACCTCGGACTCCTTCTCCGCGAGCACAATCTGGGTACCCGGGAGGATTTTGACATCGTCCTCGGGCCGCCCCGCTGCCCGCAACCTCGCACGGATGTCTTCGGCAAAATCGAGCGCATCATCGAAATGCGTTCCATGACGCGAGAAGATGACGTCGGCATGCGTTGCCGCGAAATCTCGCCCGCTCGGCGAATCGCCGGCCTGGAAGATGACCGGGTGCCCCTGCCTACTCCGGGGAAGCGTCGGCGTCACGGAGATGTCGAATTGCGAAGTCTGCCTGCGCACTTCGCTCACCGCACCCGGCGCCGACCAGTTCTCGGACGCGCGGGAATTCGAGATCGCGCCATCTGCCCACGAATCCCACAGTGCCCGTGCAGTTTCGATGAACTGTCCAGCCCGTTCGTAACGCAGAGAGTGATCGAGGAAACCGCCACGGCGGAAGTTCTCGCCGGTCCACGCGTTGTCGGTGGTCACCGCGTTCCACCCCGCCCGGCCGTCGGAGAGAAGATCGAGGCCGGAGAGTCGGCGCGCGAGATCGGCAGGTTCGTTGTACGTGGTGTTCTGCGTCGCGACCAGCCCGATCTTGTCGGTAATACCGGCCAGGGCGGCCAGTTGCGCTATCGCGTCGGGTCGGCCGGCGACATCGAGATCGAGAATCTTGCCGTTCTGCTCACGAAGGCGCAGGCCCTCACCGAGAAAGAACGCGTCGAACAGCCCGCGCTCGGCGGTGA
Organism: Rhodococcus sp. KBS0724; assembly: GCF_005938745.2. Taxonomy (NCBI): domain Bacteria; kingdom Bacillati; phylum Actinomycetota; class Actinomycetes; order Mycobacteriales; family Nocardiaceae; genus Rhodococcus; species Rhodococcus sp. KBS0724. Next base: position 1,163,743 of record NZ_VCBX02000001.1, on the reverse strand, counting down.
GAACCAACCGCCGGAAGGTCTCGAAGTCGATTTGAGATCCGCTGGCGGAATCGGACCAGATGGTGGTGTGGTTGACACCTTGGAAGAAGACGCCGAAATGAACATGAGCGTCGGGTCGAGGAACGGCGGAGCGTGATGCAGTCATAGCCGAAATATCCTTAGCGCGAAGTCAAGTCAGGAGGAATGAGCAAATCGATTGACGGGCCGTTCCAGGCCGAGGTTGCCCCTCAGAGTCGAACCCGGGACCGGACGCCGCGTCAGCCCGTCTTTGGACAAGGCCGGCAGGACGAACTTCGCCAGCACCGGAAGGTCCTCGTCGATCACGAGCGGATGGAAGTGAACACCGTCGAGGTACCCGGCCAGTTCCTTCAACTGCGCCGTCGAAGCCACTGGGTCGCTTGCCAGAATCAGGCGGCTGCGTTCCACGGCTTTACCGTGCGAATTCAGTTCGGCCAGTCGCTGCGCCGCAGACAGATTCGGCGTATCGAAGGCCACATCGACTTCGGCGATCACCAATGACGCGCCCTCATCGCGCGCATTCGCCGCTGACCGTGCGATTGCCTCGACCGAATCACCGGAAACAAGAACGACATCCGCCTGACGCGGATCGATCTCGCCGTATCGTCCGAACACCACCAACTGCCCCTGCGGTGGCCGCGGAACGATTGCCGGACCTTTCACCGAAAACGTGTCACCCTCGAAGTTCACGTAGTGCAGACGATCCCGCTCTAGGAACCGACCGCTGGCGTAATCGCGAACGACGGCGTCGTCCTCCCAGGAATCCCAGAGATCGGTCACGACGGTGATCGAATCTCGTTGTTCTTGCCGACGTGCCGATTCAGTCGACACCGGCACCCTCCCCCAGGCCCTGGCCGCGGCCTCGTCCTCGACGGGCACAGGGAGCCAGCCGCCGCGTCCACGCGAGGAATAGTCGAGCGTCGCCAATTGTGAAGACGTGTGGAACGGTTCGGCATACGTGGTGCCCACAACCGGGACCAGCCCGATCGCGCTGGTAGTGGCCGCAACGTACGACGCCCTCGAGACGGCGTCGATACGGCCGACCACGTCACCGGCCGGCGGCACGATGGAATCGTCGAACGTCGCAAACGTGAAGCCCGCATTCTCGGCGGCCGCGACACGGTTACGCAGAGTCTTACCCGTGAGCAGTTGGTCCGGGCGATACGAGCTCCGACGCCAGGCAGCGGGGTGCGTACCCTCGCCGTCCAGTTCGATACCCACGGCAAATACAGTCATGCGTCCTCCATCGGTCCTGGCGGTAGCACCCACACTCGAACAAAGGGGGTTGCTGCGGCGTCGTCGAGCCAGGTCTCTCGGCCACTCTGGATGGTGACTGCAATCTATGTCGACCACGACAGGCAAGTCAAATTCGATCATTCGAATTACCTTGACTAGCAACATATTTCAAAATAATCACGATGATCGAAAGGGTTGCGTGTTCACGCTATCGGGCTGGACACGACAAAACCCCGCCCGACTCACGTCGGACGGGGCTCCCGGGTTGCGCGTAGGGCTACTTAGCGCCCATCCATGCCTGGTCGAACAACATGATGCCCGTTGCGGTCGGAACCACACCGTGCACGTTCTTCTGCCAAGCCCAGAAAGAGGCCAAACCACCGACCGGAGCCGACGGAACCGTTTCGTTCCACAGGGTCTGGATCTTGCTGATCACGGCCAGCGCCGACGCGTTGTCCTTCGTCTGCTGCAGATCAGCGATCAACTGATCCATAGCGGGGTTGGCGTAACCCGCGGTGTTGGACTTCGAGGTGCTGTTGGTGGTCGAGTACAGACCGAGATCGGGAATCGACTCGTACAGACCGATACCGGCGTGAGCGAGGTCGAAATCATTCTTGACGTAGACGTTCTGAACGATGTCGCCGGCATTGTTCGCAAGGATGAGGTTCACCTCGAACCCGACGGCCTGAAGCAGGGACTGCACAGCCAAACCGATCGCATGGTCCTTCGGCTCGCTGAGCACGATGTAGTTGAGCGTGCCGTTGTATCCGTCGGCCTTGGCCTGGCTCAGAAGTTCCTTGGCCTTGGCGGGGTCGTATGCGATCCCGGGGGTGTCGACGTGCCACTGTGACGTCGTGCCGAACAGCTCCGATCCCGGGAGTCCTTCACCGTTTTCGGCGCGCTGGTCGATCAGCTCCGGATCCAGTGCGTAACCAATAGCCTGGCGGACACGAACATCCGAACCCGGACGGCCCGCACGGTTGTTGATGATCTCCGCACTGCCGGCGTTGAGTACGTCGATGTAACCGGGGTAGCCGGCGGACTTGGCGGAGTTGATCGCCGACGTCAGACCACGAATGTAGGCAACGTCCAGCTGACCGCTGTTCAGCGATTCGAGATTGGCCTGCGGGCCGTTGAGTGCAACCATCCGAAGCTGCTCGAGCTTGGGAGCACCACCGTAGTAGGCGGGGTTGGCCTTGAAGATTCGCTCGACGCTCGGGCTGAACACGCCTTCGGTGAACGGTCCGGCACCAACAGCGGTGAACTTGTCACCCTGCTGTGAGCTGGGAGCGACGATCATTCCGTGGCCGAGGGCAAGCATCGACGGAAAACGCATCCACGGGCTGTTCAGATTGAAGACCACGGTAGCGGCATCCGAGGCTTGCATCGAGGCAACCGAGGCCAGCCACAGTTCTGCGCCGTTGCCCTTGCCCGCGTTGTACCGATCGATGCTCGCGATGACGGCGTTGGCGTCGAGTGCGGTTCCGTCGCTGAACTTCACGCCGTCACGCAGCTTCAGGGTCCAGGTCTTGCCGTCGTCGTTGGTGTCGAGGGACTTGGCCAACTTCGGTTCGAACTCTCCGGTCGCCGTGTCGTAGCTCACCAGAACGTCGTACACAGCTGCCAGCGCTTCGCCGCCGGAACCGCCGCGTGCCGCAACCTTTGTCGGGTCCAGGGATGACGCGAGGACCTGCACGCCGTACGTCAGCGTTCCGCCTGCGACCGGAGTGCCGGCATCGCCTTGTTCATTGATCATCCCGGTGACGATCGACGCCGATCCGGTATCACCGTCGGCAGTGCTGTTGCCGTCGTCATTGCTTGCGCACCCGGCAAGCAGAACGCCGGCTCCGATCAATGCAACTGCGGTACGGCTGAATTTCCCGATACGTCGGGATCTCGAGTGCGACACGAAGATTCCACCTCACTTCCAGTAGACGCGGCCAGGGATCGGCCGCAACCAGCTAATAGTGAAGTTCCAGGCGGAGTGACGCACAGCACGTTCCCGGTGACCGGACATTCACCTGAACGGACGGATCCAGGCACTCGAGCCTGACCCTTACCGAGGCCGGTCAAGCCCCAATTCAGTGGTGAGCAAACTCATAATTTTTGTGCAACAAGTATTGCAGAACGCCCTATATGCAGCTAGCGTTGCCGACGACATTCCCGTCGATTGGAGGAATTTTGACCGAATTGCCCGTTACACGTGCGGTCTCGAATGAGGACGATTTGCTGCTCCGCCTCGATCGACTCAAGCCCGGACGCCCTCATCGCAAGCTGATGTTGATGGGTGGACTCGGCTACACTTTCGATTCGTTCGACGGCGCGCTCATGACTTATGCGCTTTCAGCACTGATCGTGGTTTGGCACATCCCGAAAAGCACAGCGGGGTGGCTGCTGTCGTCGATTTTCGTCGGCTACCTGATAGGCGCTCTGTTAGCCGGTGTCTTGGCGGACCGCTTCGGCCGTCGGCGAATGATGCTCACCGCGCTCCTGGTGTTCTGTTTTTGCAGTCTCTTGATAGGGACATCGACGACGGTTCCCGAACTGTTTGTCTGGCGGATACTCGCCGGCATCGGACTCGGTGCGGAGGCCACCTTGATCGCGCCGTATATCTCCGAGTTTCTGCCGGCACGAGTCCGTGGCCGATTCGTCGCCCGCACCATCAGTTTCCTTGCGCTCGGCTACATCTTGGCAGGAATATTGGCGCCTGTGGTGATCGCACCCCACCCCGAAACCGGTTGGCGGATCGCGGCAGTGATCGCAGCACTCCCCGTAGTCTTGCTTCTCTGGTGGCGGCGCAGCATGCCCGAGTCACCCCGATACCTCCTCTCACGTGGGCGGATCGCCGAAGCCACCGCGATCATCGAGGATTTCGAACGAAAATGTGAGGTCGATCCCGAGGCTCTCACTGAAACCGCGCAGACCCAGACGAGTGCACCAACGCGGTCCAACGCCAGTGCCGGGGGCATGTTTGCGCCGTTGACGAAGTTGTGGGCCGGGCCAATGGCACGCACGACACTGATGTTGTGGCTGTTGTGGTTCGCGCTGACGGGCGCCCACTACGGATTCTCCACCTGGCTGCCAACGCTGCTTGTGACGGACAAAGGATTCACAATCACCAAGTCGTTCCTGTTCACCTTGGTGGTCGGGATCGCGCAGATCCCCGGCTACTACGTCGCGCAATTGCTCATCGATCGACTGGAACGCAAATGGTTGATCGCCGGTTATGTGTTAGGTGCAACCGGCTCTGCCCTGCTGGTGGCGTTGTCCGATAGTGAAGCGATGCTGCTTGTAGGTGCAGCACTGCTCGCCGCATTCCTGAACGGAGTGGCTGCCGTCTACTACACCTACACCGCCGAGCTCTACCCGACCTCGATCCGCGTGACAGGCATGGGCGCGGCGTCCGCGGTTGGCCGGATAGGTGCCATCGGCACACCAATCGTGATCGGTTACCTGTCCGCGGCTGGGGTTAGTTTTGCGCAGATCTTCCTCGGCCTCGTTGCATTACTGGCCACCGCGATCGCTGTTGTGGTGGTTTTGGGACAGAAAACGTCGGGCCGCGCCCTGTCCTGAGACGGCGAAGATTCTGTGCACGTCGCCGATTTTTCAATGCGGTCGATCGATACCTCACCAGGATTCGAAGTGTCGAGCTTCCCGGCAGTTCGCACTGTTCTGTCACCACAACTCGCTGGCTATTGCGGGCAGACCGATGAGGGCGTCCCTTGATAGTGCTCAGTGCTCGATGTGGACAGACGTGGCCGAGTAGGTACGTTCACCGAAAGGGGCTGAACCACAAGTTTTTACACCAGAGTTGGACCGCACCACGGGTCGGCGTGGTGCACTGGCACGACTCACTCGATTGTTATTTCCGTATTCTCGAAAGTCGGGGTTCGGCGAATGATCAACGGAAGATCGTCGCACGGAAATAGTCACTGAACTGCAAAAAGGCTCCAACATCATGCTCTCTGACATGAAGTTGGAGCCTTTTCTCAATGATCATGGTGGCCAGGGCCGGGATCGAACCGGCGACCTTCCGTTTTTCGGATGGACCACCATCGCTGGCAACCCTGTTCCCTCAAGACGAGTAGGTCGCAAAAATGTCGACCTGGACGCGTCGGACGCACCATGCCAGATCCCATGGCCCGTTCCTCCCCCACGCGGCATTCCAGGAGCCAAATACAATTCCCCACATTCATTGCCCGACAAGGAATATCAGCACACAGTTCCGGGAGAATGGGGCGCCCCCGGAAAAGGTCAGGTCGACTCTGATACTACTACGGCCTTGAAAAAGTTTTTGTCACAACAGAATTGACCGTCACCGACTTCATTCGAACTCGTCGCATCATCCCTCACTGGTCTCGATGCACTGCTCACCGGCCAGTCAAGCGCGGTACACAGGCGGATGGTCAGGCTCGCTACCGGCGGGCGCGTTCGCATCACAGCTTGCGCGGGCGCTTGCTGCTTGGCAATGATCCACTCAGCCGATTGCGGCGAAATCTCGATAGCCGCAGCCGCCAGTCCCGCACCGTTCGATGGACCCATTCGGCGCTGAAGATGTGTATCGATCATGCTCTTGAATCTGGCCAAGTTGCCAAAAATCAGGCGGCCTCCACGCGATCTCCACCCCTACCGTGCACCACCCATGGATACTTGACCACACCTCAGATTCACACGCTGGTTGAGGCCTGCGGCCCCCAAGGTGACGTGGTGCTCCCGGCTTGGCAGTAGGCCACGCGGTGAGCCAGCGATTTGTTCGCCCCGCGGTGCACGACTCGGGCGCAAAACTGGGTCCGGGCGGCGAGATGGCGACAGCAAGTGACCCGCCTAGGCCAAGACACGCGAATCCACGATCTACGGCATACCTGCGCGAGTCTGGCCCCGACCCGAAATAACTGTGGCAGCAAACACATATGCCGATTTGTACGACTACGATCTTGATCGGGTTGCCGCCGCGCTTGACACACTGACCGATCGGTACACGGCGGCCAACAATCCAAAATGGAAGAGCGATCGATGTCGACAGACAGCCATTGAACCGAAACGAAAAAAGCCCCCACCAGTGGTGAGGACTTTCCAATTTGATGGTGGCCAGGGCCGGGATCGAACCGGCGACCTTCCGCTTTTCAGGCGGACGCTCGTACCAACTGAGCTACCTGGCCGGACGGCACCCGAACCGAATGCCTATCGCATTGCGTTGTTCTCAATCCGGAGACTGAGAACAACGCTTTGCGACCCTGACGGGACTCGAACCCGCGACCTCCGCCGTGACAGGGCGGCGCGCTAACCAACTGCGCCACAGGGCCTTGCTTTTTTCCTTGCTGTGAAACCGTACTACATCTTCTCGCTGCTCCCAAACCACTGTCCTAGCTGGGCATTTCTGCAACTCAAAGCGTGTCGTGCGGGTCAAACCATACTGCATCGTTTCGCTTTCGCAAAACGTACCCCCTACGGGATTCGAACCCGCGCTACCGCCTTGAAAGGGCGGCGTCCTAGGCCGCTAGACGAAGGGGGCGCGCCGGATCACTCCGAGCAGTGCTCCCTGCGTCGTTCCTTGGGAGCTTGGATAGCTTAGGACACAGCACCGGAAAAACTCAAATCGCCAGGTCAGCGAGCAAAAATGGCACTATTCCCGCACGTAGGACTCAACAGCCGTCCATCCCTCACGATGAAAATTCTCGAGCCAATCCTGACTCGCCATCGCTTCGAGCAGGACTTCGAGCGATTCCTCGAACCAGAGCGCGAGGTCGCCACTCTGTGCCGTCAGATCTGCCATGTACCGCTGTCCCGCCAGGCCTGACGCTAGGACTCGCGTGAACTTCTCAGGCTCGACGCCCTCGCGCAACAAACCTTCAGCCTTCGCGCGCGTCGCCAACTCGAATGCCGAGCGCCCCCACACCTGACCTGCACCCGACTTCACGTCGGCGTAGAACTCCGGTTCGATGATCAGCCTGAATTCCGCCTGCACGACCACATTGGTTCGAAACAGTGTCGCGATGTCGAGCACAAGACCATGAAGAAGCTGGAACGGATCAAGGTCCGTCCGTTTCGACCATTGATCGGTGATGTCCGTGAACATCTCCATCGCGCCGGTCAAGATCGCTCTTGCCAACTCTTCTTTCGATTGAAAATGAAAGTACATGGCGCCCTTGGTTGCACGGGAGCCTTCAAGGATCGTGTTCACCGACGCTGCCGCGTAACCGCGCTTGGCGAACTCAATTGCAGCCGCTTCGACCAGGGCGGCGCGGGTACGCCGCGCACGCTCTTGTTGACGTGCCATATGCGGTGTTATGCCTCTCGCCGAGTCGATATCCGAAAGGTGCCGCCTGCGACACCCACAATCCCCCGGAAGCTCACAATATCCCCTCCGGATTCGCCGCGTAAGACTTAACGCAACACCCACCAAAAGTACTAGTTGTGTCATTCGATCAAATGACACCGAAAAAGCAAGCACACTTCAGAACACACCGGGTGGTATCGTTCTGGCCGCTCGGGTGCGGCACAGGGGGTGCGCATCCGAGCTTCTTCTTTTTCGAGCCGGTGCAGCACCACCCACGACACCGAGACCTCGCCATCGAGCCCTGAAGATTAAACAACCACAGATACTATTTGTTCACAATACGTGCAAGAAAATCAGACACTTCCCAATCAACTACACAGTTAGGCTGTCTAATATTAAAGCAGCCGAGGAGCCGTAATGACCCAGGACGAGATCGACGCACTAGCGGAAGACCTCGGCGTGTTTGCACGACGTCTACATAACGAACGGGTTGGGCCCCACCTCGGCGCCACTGCCGTCCATGCCCTCGGACATCTCGACCGCCACGGACCCATGACGGCCAAATCCCTCGCGCGACTCGAGCGTGTCACGCCACAATCGATCGCCAAAACGGTTGCAACACTCGAAGCTGGGGGTCTGGTAAGCCGGCGATCCGATCCATCCGACGGTCGGGCACACCTCATCGATCTGACCGACGCCGGCGCGTCCGCACTCCACAACGATCGCCGCGTGAGGAACAGATGGTTCACCGAAGCCGTCCACGCGGAGTGCACAGACGCCGAACGTGACCTCCTCCTGATCGCCGGCCGAATCCTGCGCCGGGTCGGAAATTCGAATAATCCACCCCCCTAGTCGTCCGGCGAACGCCCCTAACACTCAAATATCTTCTGTTGCATAAATACTCACCTCATTTCCCCTTCGCAACCACCGACCCTTGCGTGCATCGCACCCTCGGATGCCTGGGCGACGGACACCGATCCGGCGGCGTTATCGAGATCCTGGAATCACCCCTTTGACGGGGGCGGTGTTTTCACCTGCTTCGCGGTCTGGTTAGACTCTGCGCCGCGCCCCTATAGCTCAGTTGGTAGAGCTACGGACTTTTAATCCGCAGGTCGTAGGTTCGAGTCCTACTGGGGGCACAGGCAGCAGCCTGACACATCTTTTCGGAGAGTGTCAGGCTGTTTTTTGTTCGCCCGAGCTTTCAATCCGAAACTTCCGTTTTGGTACTTTAAGGCCTGTGAGGTTCAGTCCTCAGGTTCGCTCTCGACCCAGCATCTCAGTTCAGCACTACGTGGCGGAAACTGTTGTGCACGAATGACTCGACACAAATACCAAACAGAAGCCAGGGCACAGATGTCTGAGACCGATACGAAAGCGCTGGTAGATCCACTCCCGTTGCACTACGAACCCGATGACCATTGGGTTCCGGTTGACCGACGCTGGTTCGGTCTCGATCGCACGACCATTCTCCCGGCCGCCATAGTGTTGGCCATCGCGATCATGATGAGCATCGTCATCCCGGCGATCAATGACGCTGTCTCGTACGACGACCCGGTCGTCGCAGGAGATGTCATGGAACTCAACTACGGCATCACCTTCGTTCCTGCGACAGGCTGGGGAATCACCGACGGCGTCCGTGAGACGGATGCTCCGGTAACTGGTTCGTTCCCTCCTCGCGCAACACTCGTGAACGGGGGCGCGATGTTCACCGTGTACACAGCACCTTTCTCCGGCGACGCGAATGCCCTCCTGGAACAGATCAAGAAGACTTCGGATGCGCTCGCAACCGAAAAGTCGCTGCGGGTGAGCGACGACGCCTCCGCAATCACCACTGAAAGCGGCATCCGCGGCGTTCTGACCAGCTACGCGAATTCGACCACGGACGGTGTGATCGCAGCCTTTGTCGTCGACGGCAAGGGCATCGAAGTGGTGTCCACTGGCCCGAGCGACGTGGCACCGGCAATTACCGACGACATCGCTCACATGATCGTGAGCATCAGTCACCGAACCGGAGAGGGCAAGTGATGACCGCTCCCGCAGTACAGACGACCGGCGACCTGATCACCGCTCGTATCGACGCGATCGAAAGCTCCGGTTGGGGACGCTCTTTCGCCTTCTATCAACCGCGCAACGCAGCCTTCTGGGTGTACCTACTCTTGGTGGTGAGCGGCGCTTTCAAGCTCTTCTCCATGCTCTCGGCCTCCGCAGCGGCCTACGGCGATGCCATAGCCCTCTCCATCGTTCTCTTCGGCGTGTACGGAGCGGTCTTCTGGTGGTTCACCCACCACATCGATCGGTATGCACGCCAGCCGGTCAAACTGATCGTGACTGCGTTCTTCTGGGGAAGTTTCGCTGCTACGTGGGTCATGGCAGCAAACGCCAACGACGCAATACTCGCCTTGTACGCCAAGACGTTCGGACAGGCATGGGCGTCGGACTGGGGCGCCGGTTTGACGGCCCCGTTCACCGAAGAAATTGCCAAGGGCGTCGGATTGCTCCTGCTCATCGCACTGGCTTCGCGCTTGGTACGCACCGCATTCGACGGCTTCATACTCGGCGCGTTCATCGGACTCGGCTTCCAGATCTTCGAAGACGTTCTCTACGCATTGAACTCTGCGGCGTCGCAGTTCGGAGCCGATCCGGTCGGCGCAGCCATGTCGACGATCATGCTCCGCATGATCTTCGGAGTCGCAGCGCACACTCTCTACAGTGCGATCTTCTGCGCCGGATTGGTCTACTTCTTGGGGCGTCCAGCCGAACCACGGCGCGTCGGACGCGGTCTCATACTGATGGCTACCGCGATGGTGCTGCACGGCCTGTGGGATTCTGCCGGCGCCTTGTCACAGGGCAAGACTGTGCTTCTCTTTCTGCTCTTCGTCGTCATGATCGCCGCGGCCTTGACCATCGTGGTCCGCGTGTTTCGCATGACAGTTCCCCGTGAACGTCAGTTCCTGCGGGACATCTTGGCACCGGAGGTCGAGCGCGGCGTTGTCACGGGCGACGAACTGACCGCGCTGTCCGGCGACCGCAAAGCACGCAAGGCCTTCCGCAAGGCTGCTGGAACCCACGCCGACCGCAAACGTCGCGAGTACGTACTCGAGGCCGCGGCAGACCTCGCCGACGCTCTCGCTGATTCCCACGGAATTGATACCGGCCGAGTCGAATTCGCTCGAGCCGAAGTACTCCGAATCCGGAGCGGTCAGCCTTCGATCAAGGCCTGATCCTCCACCGACAAACAGAACCGCCGCAGATGACTGGATCCGTCATCTGCGGCGGTTTTCTGTGCAGAGCTACACCGCAATCAACCGGCGCACCGCTTCGACCGCAGCCTCCCGGCGTTGAGACACCGACCGCGAAACCTTGGATGTGGTGCCGTTACCGCGCGGGAGCGCTAGCGTCCTGGCCAGATCGGTGATCACGAACAACAACTCCGACGGGTTCCAGCCGGGATCGATGTGCCCGTCCGCCTGGCCCTTGCGAATTTCCACAATCTTAGGCTGCAGCGTCTTGCTTCGTATGTCGTTCTCGCTCATGATGTCCGGCGCTTCGAGATCTGCCCACTGCTGCAACCGGGCGTTCTCGGGATGAGCAACGTAGTTGTCGAAGAGTCGACCTGCGTAGCCGGGGAGATCATCTCCGCGCAGCGCCGTCTCTGCGGTGGTCTCGACGGTCCACTCGGACGTCACGGCTGCAAACAGTTCTTCCTTGCTGGCGAAGTACGCATACAGGCGATCCTTGCTTGCCCGAGCATCCACGGCAATCCGGTTGATCCGTGCCCCGGCCAGTCCGTACCTGGCAAATTCGTCCTTCGCGGCCGCGAGAATGCGGTCCCTGGTGGCTTCCCCGGCTGAGCGCATGTGCACAGCCTAGAACGAATCGACCCGTTGCCGAACCACCCGGTTCGGCGTAGCGTCCAGAGTTGGCGAACAACTTGGTTCGCGAACTGTTCGACGCACTTCTGCCCCACACAAGGAGAATCATGAATCTTGACGAGGCACGCACAACATTCACCCGGCTCCGCGAGGCGGAAAGTGGTGTATCGCCTGCAGAACTCGACGACGTGTGGGCCGCCCTGGACACCGTCGCCGCCGAAGACATCCTCGGCGAATGGAAGGGTGACGACTTCGCCACCGGCCACCGACTCCACGACAAACTGGTGGCGAGTCGCTGGTACGGCAAGACGTTCAACTCCATCGACGACGCAAAGCCGTTGATCTGCCGAGACGACGACGGAAACCTCTACTCGGACGTCAAGGGCGGCAACGGCGAAGCAAGCCTGTGGAACATCGAGTTCCGCGGCGAAGTCACGGCGACGATGGTCTACGACGGCTCGCCGATCTTCGACCATTTCAAGAAGGTCGACGAATCGACGCTCATGGGCATCATGAACGGAAAATCGAAGCTGGTTCTCGACAACGGGCAGCACTACTACTTCCTACTCGAGCGAGCATGATTCGTATCGTCGCAGCAGGCCACCGCCAGTCCACGGCTGTTCTCTTCTGGTAGTTCACATTTCGGGGGCTGGGGCCTCGCCCTTGCTCTGCGGCTCGTGCTGCTTCAGGTCGCCGCGCATTTTGTCGATTTCCTTGCCACGCTTCTTGTACATGTAGCCCAGAAATACGATGCCGATGAACAGCGCCACACCGATGATCGCACCGAGTACCGAGGCTCCGCGAAAGCCAGGGCCGTCGACATCGAGCACCCGCTCGCCCGCGTGCGCAGCACTACTGTTTCCGAGCACGATGCTCAGCGTCAGCAGGTTGGGCAAAGCAAAAATCACACCGAGTACCAAAGCGCCGATCTGCATCGGCCGCGCATGTTTCCGCTTGCGCACCTGCCAGATCGCGCGAAAGAAGAGCAGGGGAACCAACGTACACACGAGTCCGAACATCACGCCCCACGCAATGCCGCCACTGAAACTGCCGTCGGCAAGCGACGCAATACGCTGAGACCACCAGCGTGGAAGGTACGCGGCCAGAATGAAGTAGGTGATGACCAGAACAACGGCCGCCACTCCGATGGTGATGGCCTTTTTCGCCCATGGCGGCATGCCCGATGTTGTGGGAGCCGATGGTGCTTGCGGTGTCGTCATGACCAAATCCTCGTCTAGGCGGCGTACGTGTTGTCACGAATCTATCGGGTTACCGCCCGACGCATCCCCGTCGAGCATCAATCGGGCCAGCTTCTTGGGCGCAACCAAGGTGTACGAGGTGTAGATCCATTCCTCGAGTTGATCCCAGTACTCTCCGTCGATCCTGCCACTGAGATCGATGGCGACCCACCCGTGCCGGCCCAGCCCGTACCCGGCCGCGGTTGCGCGTGATTCGGTCGCGACCACCGCCTCGGCTTCCGGTTTGCTCAGCTTGATCGTCAGCGACGTGGCGTCGGCGTTGCAGAAGACGAAGTTCTTGCCACGCACCCGAAACGTGGGCTGCCCGTCCCACGCCTCCATGTCGACGCGCTGCGCTTCGGGAAGGCTCAGCGAGATCTCTTCGAGTCGACGCATGTTGTCCGCCATGGTGACATTGTGCATGGTCAACTCAGACCGTCCGGGAAAAGCCTGTCGAAATCACGCGCGTCGTCGCTAGGCTCGTATCTCGACCGCGTTAGACGTTCACCGATCCTTCGGGAGAGTGATATGCGCACGTTCGTTCATGTGGTTCTGCTGATCTGCGGCATCGCTGTTGCAGTCGGCTCGTTCATGTCGATACTGGCCGGAGTGAAACCTGGAGATGTCCGTCTCGAAGACTTACGAGATGGGTTTCCGGCCGGCTGGGTTATCGAGCAGATCGCCGATCAGTCGGTGCCGTTCTACCGATCCATGATGATTCTCCTTCTCGGATCTGCAGTGGCGATCCTGATTGCGGCAGTGTTCGGTTCACGACTCGCAGCGTGGGCCGGAGTGATCGTCGGACTGGCCACTCTTGGCACCTTCTACTACCGCGCCAATGACCAATTCGACAACATCATCAGGGAAAACTACTCCACGATCCTGACGAATCAGACAGGATTCATTCTGACCGTCGGAGGCCTCGCACTTGCTCTTCTCATGTGTCTGGTCCCCCGAGAAAATGCTCGACGCTGATCGCTCCGCAACATCCGAGCTACCGACGGTCTCGAACATTCACTAGTGTCTGCATCAACCGGGTGCTGACAAGTGGGACCCCAGAAAAGTAGGGCATCGAATGGCTTCGCTTGACGATCTTCTCTCACAGATCCCGATCGACCAGATTGCGCAGCAACTCGGCGTAGATCAGGCAACCGCGGAAACTGCTGTGAAATCGGCACTTCCCACGCTGGTCAGCGGTCTCGGCGCCAACGCCGACAACGAGGCAGGCGCGGCGTCGCTCGAAAGCGCGTTACAGTCGCACGCCAACACCACGATCCTCGACGACGGCATCGACATCAGCAAGGTCGACACCGCTGACGGGCAGAAGATCGTGGCAAACATCTTCGGAAACAACACCGATCAGGTAGCCAGCACGCTGGGTAGTGTCGGCGGCGGAAACGATCTGGTGAAGCAGCTTCTCCCGATACTCGCGCCAATCGTGTTGGCGTACCTGGCCAAGCAGTTCACCGGCGGGGGTTCGGGCGCGCAGACGCAGGCTGCTGGTGGCGGAATCGGAGATCTGCTCGGCGGACTCCTCGGCGGCGGCAACTCGGGCGGCGGCATCGGCGGAGCACTCGGTGGGCTCCTCGGCGGCTCCGGTGGCGGCGGCATCGGCGATCTGCTCGGCGGACTCCTCGGCGGCGGCAAGAAGTAAGCAGATAGCGCCGGTTGCGGCGACCGAAGAGTCGCCGCAACCGACGTCAGCCAACTCGTGTGGCCCGAAACATTCTCAGCGACAATCCCATTGCCACGACAAGCAAACACGCGACAAAAACACTGACGCCATTCCAACCGCCTACCGCATAGGCCGAACCTGCCAAGACACCCGCCACGGATGAACCGGCGTAGTAGGCAAACAGATAGAGCGCCGACGCCTCAGCCCGATGGGCTCGGGCAAGCCGGCCGACCCAGCCGCTGGCTACGGAATGCGCGGCAAAGAACCCTCCGGTGAAGAGCAATATCCCCACCAGTGTCAGCACAAGGTTGTCTGGGACGGTCAACACAAGACCGAGCACTGTCACCGATACGGAACCCAGCAACACCCACCGTTGTCCCACTCTGTCCGCGAGCGCACCTGCCACGGTCGATGTCACGGTTCCCGCGAGATAGAACAGGAAAACCAGTCCCACAATCGCTTCGGAAAGCCCGAAAGGCACTGCAGCAAGACGAAACCCGAGGAAGTTGTAGACGGAAACAAAGGCTCCCATCATGATGAATCCCAAAGCGAAGAGTGTACGCATCTCCGAGTGTGCAAGGTGGGCACGCAGATTCGAGACCAATCGCCGCGCAGACACTGGCTGCGGCCGGAAGAATTGCGACCTCGGCAGGGCCCGGGTCATGACGATCGCGAATACCGTCGAGAGCAGAGCCACCGCAAAAAGTGCCCAGTGCCACGAACTTACGTCGACGACTGCGGCCGGGATCAATCGTCCGATCAATCCGCCGACGGTGGTGCCCGCGACGTAACGCCCCATCGCTCCGCCCAAATCCTTGGGGTCGATCTCCTCCGCGAGATACGCCATGGCAACCGCCGGAATTCCCGCCAGCGCAGCGCCTTGGAAAGCTCGGCCTACCAACAGAATCTCGATAGTCGGACTCAGTGGCAGCAGAAGACCGATCACGCACGACGTGATTGCCGAGAAGATCATGACGCGGGTCCGCCCGAATCGTTCGGACAATGCGCTCGCCGGAATGATTGCCAATGCCACCATCCCCGTGGTCACCGACACGGACAGTGCCGATACCGCGGGTGAAACTCCGAATGCGTGCGAAAACGCAGGCAGCAGTGCTTGCGCCGAGTACATCGACACAAACGTCGTCAATCCCGCCGCAAACAGCGCAAGAGTCACCGCGCGGTATCCGGCAGTTCCCCGACGGTACGACGCTGCGCCGACTTCGGTCCCTGCGCTGATTTCTACCGACATGCTCATCAAATGACCTCCGGCAAGAATCTTCCGCCGCAAGGCCAACAAAAGAAAATGCATAACTTTTGTGTTCTACATTCCCATTTCACATATAGAGTTCACCTGTGATGTTGACGGACGACCTCGAGTGGTTTGTCGTGCTGGCAGAAACCCAACAGGTCACGGCCACGGCGGATATCACCCATCTGTCGCAGCCCACGCTCTCCCGCAAACTCGCACGACTCGAGCGAGACGTCGGCGTACCGCTGTTCGACCGACACGGCCGTCGGCTCACCCTCAATCGATACGGTCGCATCCTGTACGAACACGCAACCAGCGCGCTGACCACACTCAATTCCGCGCTACGCCAGATCGACACCCTGGCCGGTCCCGACACCGGGACGGTACGACTCGATTTTCTCCATTCGTTCGGAACGTGGTTGATCCCGCGCATGATTCGGGCATATCGAACGGAGCATCCGGGGGTTCGGTTCGAGCTCCATCAGGATCGCGCGCAGTTCCTGAGTGACCGCGTCACTGCCGGCGACACCGATCTTGCGGTCATCTCGCCAGAGCCGAAAGACCCTCGACTCTCGTGGACGCAGATAGCGCAGCAGAAACTTGCCCTTGCCGTTCCGCTCGGACATCGCTTCGCCGACCTACCCGAGCTCGACTTGGCCGAGGCTGCGGGTGAGCAGTTCATAGGAATGCAGTTGGACTTCGGCATGCGGCGAATTCTCGACGAGATGTGCGCTGCCGCCGGGTTCACACCGGAGTTCATCTTCGAGAGCAGTGAGCTGGCAACTGTGGGCGGGCTGGTGTCCGCGTCCCTGGGCGTGGCCGTCATGCCGATCCAAGATCCACCCATCTGGGCGGAGGGAATCGTGTTTGTTCCCCTAGCCGGCGCTACGCGCAAAATCGGGCTCGTGTGGACCGAAAATCGGGAATTATCGAGGCCAGCGCGCGATTTCCGTGATTTTGTCCGCGAAAATACGTGGTCCTGAAACTCACACGTACAGCCAAACCGGCAGGTATGATCTCGGCAACAAGCGAATGGAACGCATCGGACAATTCAGACAGTGTCCATCTTCCGTCCACGTACGCTGGCTACGACTCGGTAACATTCGCACAGGGGGATCAGCTCATGTCGATCATGCCAAACCTACGGTACCGTAGGCTGGAGCGAAGTCGGGCATTCACTCAACACGGAGGCAAATAATGACGAGGATTCTGACGCAGCTCGAACTGCTGACAGAACTGCAGCCGGTTGCCGAAGAGAACGTCAACCGACACATCTCCATGGCAAAGGAATGGCACCCGCACGACTACGTTCCGTGGGACGAAGGTCGCAACTTCGCAGCCATGGGCGGCGAAGACTGGGACCTGGAACAGTCACGGCTCAGCGAGGTCGCCCGAGCCGCGATGATCACCAACCTCCTCACCGAGGACAACCTGCCGTCGTACCACCGTGAGATCGCCGAAAACTTCTCCCAGGACGGGGCATGGGGCACCTGGGTCGGCCGCTGGACCGCCGAAGAGAACCGCCACGGCATCGTGATGCGCGACTATCTGGTTGTCACCCGCGCAGTCGATCCCGTCGAACTCGAGCGCTTCCGCATGGAACACATGATCACCGGCTACAACCCGCCCATCCCGGACGACGGCGCCGGTGTGCTCCACTCCGTCGCCTACGTCACCTTCCAGGAACTCGCGACGCGTGTCAGCCACCGCAACACCGGCAAGGCCTGTGACGAACCGATCGCAGACAAGATGCTCCAGCGCATCGCCGCCGACGAGAACCTGCACATGATCTTCTACCGCAACATCTGTGGCGCGGCTCTCGATCTCGCACCAGATCAGACACTGAAGTCCGTATCGAACATCGTCCAGAATTTCCAGATGCCCGGCGCCGGGATGCCCAACTTCCGTCGCAACGGCGTTTTGATGGCCAAGCACGGAATCTACGACCTCCGTCAGCACCTCGACGAGGTCATCTGGCCCGTTCTGCGCAAGTGGAACATCTTCGAGCGCAACGATTTCAGCGCCGAAGGTGAGAACACACGCGAAGAACTGGCAGCCTTCCTCGAGACACTTGCCGCCCAGGCGACAAAGTTCGAGGAGCAGCGCGATCGCATGCTCGCCCGCGAAGCCGCCAAGCGTGAACAGCAGGCCTCTTAGTTTCACCAGCTATTCTGTGCCCGGTACCGGATTCGGTACCGGGCACTTTCACTTGTCAGAAATATTTGTTCAGAGGTAGTCATGTCTTCCCTTCGCATCGGTTCACTCGAGCTGCACAGCCCCGTGGTCCTCGCACCCATGGCGGGCGTCACCAATGTCGCCTTCCGCACGCTCTGTCGTGAACTCGAACTCGAACGCGCTGGGAGCACCTCCGGGCTCTACGTGTGTGAGATGGTCACCGCCCGCGCGCTCGTCGAGCGTCAGCCGGGCACCATGCACATGACCACCTTCGGACCCACCGAAACTCCCCGGTCCCTGCAGCTGTACACCGTCGACCCCGACACCACCTACGCTGCGGCCAAGATGATCGTCGACGAGAACATGGCCGACCACATCGACATGAACTTCGGCTGCCCCGTGCCGAAAGTCACTCGAAAAGGCGGCGGCTCCGCGCTTCCATACAAGCGTCGGCTGTTCGGACAGATCGTCGCTGCTGCCGTTCGTGCCACCGAAGGCACCGACATTCCTGTCACCGTGAAGATGCGCGTCGGTATCGACGCCGACCATCACACGCACCTCGACGCCGGACGCATCGCCGCAGCTGAAGGCGCCGCCGCAATTGCACTGCACGCGCGCACCGCGTCGCAGCGCTACTCCGGGACTGCGGACTGGAACGAAATCGCCCGCCTGAAGGAACACGTTCCCGACGTTCCGATTCTCGGCAACGGCGACATCTTCGACGCCTCCGATGCTGCCCGCATGATGGACGAGACCGGCTGCGACGGCGTCGTCGTCGGACGCGGGTGCCTCGGCCGTCCGTGGCTGTTTGCAGAGCTCAGTGCAGCTCTCAACGGTCAGCCGATTGCGACGCCTCCGACCCTCGGCGAGGTCACCACGATCATCGCCCGCCATGCCCAACTCCTGGCTGCGCACCACGGTGAGATGAAGGGACTGCGCGAACTTCGCAAGCACGTGTCCTGGTATCTGCGGGGATTCCCCGTCGGATCGGATCTGCGTGTGTCGATGGCACTGGTGAGCACTCTGACCGAACTCGACGAACTGCTGGCCCAACTGGACCGCGACGTTCCATTTCCGAAGGACGCAGAGGGCCCCCGCGGCCGACAGGGTTCCCCCGGTCAGGTCGCCCTGCCCGAGGGCTGGCTCGACGATCCCGAGGACGATTTGGTGCCTGTCGGAGCGGACATCATGCACTCGGGCGGATAAGTCATTGCTGTGAATTCGGGCAATTCGCCAAGTTTCTGAGTGAATAACTCAGGATTCACCAGTAATATGGCTCCAGCTTCGTCAACAGCAGTTGGCCGGCAGACGACAAGAGACGCACTGTCCGTATCGGCAGTCAACGACGAGACAGGTTGCATCGGTGGGTGATGATCACGACTCGGGCCCACCTTCGCCCGAAAGCCGCGCCCCGTGGGAGCGGCCCCTCGCAGATCAGCGATACCGCAATCGTCGTTCGTCTAAACCCGCACCCAGCGCGGCGCCGCAGTCCGACACCCCTGCGTCAGAGCGTCGAGGCCTGGATCGCTTCGGCCGATTCAGTCGACGCGACGCACCACCGAGCGACAGCATCTCCGTCGCGGAACTTGTCCAACGTGTAGGCGATACGGGCGGCCAGCGTGTAGTCGAACCGCCGGCCCCGAAGAGAGCCGACCCGCCCCGGGACAACCCGCCCCTCGGTTCGAAGCCTCCCAACTCGCAACCTCCCAACAAGCCGCTGCCTCCCCCACCGATCGCGCCGGCGGCCGCTGAATGGATCAGCAGCGACCCACCGTCCTCCGCTTCTCCCCGTGTCGTCAGTGAAACCGGTGGCAGCCGGCTTGCGCTCAACAAGATTCGGCGTCGACAGCGAGTGAAGACGATCAGCCGATCAGCAGTCGCATTTCTTGCCGTCTTGTCACTGACCTTGACCGGCGTCGTCTGGGGATACCTACGCACTATCGAAGGCGGATTCGAGCAGATCGCGGCGCTCGACACCAATTCCGACGACATCGTCGACGCACTCGGTCAGCTCGGCGACGAAACCTATCTGATTGTCGGCACCGATACCCGGGCCGGCGCAAGTGGTGAGATCGGCGCGGGAACTGTCGAAGACGCGGAAGGCGCCCGCGCGGACACCGTCATGCTGGTCAACATCCCCGCCGACCGCAGCCGCGTCGTCGCCGTCTCGTTCCCTCGCGATCTCGATGTCGAGCGCCCGGTCTGCCAGGGCTGGGACAACAACACCGGGACGTACACCAGTGAATCCTTCCCCGCTGCCTCGGGCGACAAACTCAACGCAACGTACGCACTCGGTGGCCCGAAGTGTCTGGTCAAGGTCATCCAGAAGTTGTCCGGAATCAAGATCGGGCACTTCGTGGGTATGGATTTTGCGGGATTCGAGCGCATGGTCGATACCATCGGCGGGGTCAATATCTGCTCCCCCGTCCCCATCGAAGACGGCATCCTCGGCACTGTTCTGCCCGCCAGCGGAAACCAGATGCTCGATGGCCGAACTGCATTGAACTACGTCCGCGCTCGCCATGTCGAAGCCGAAGGCAACGGCGACTACGGACGCATCACCAGGCAGCAGAAGTTTCTGTCGGCCCTACTGCGCTCGGCGCTGTCCAACAACGTCCTCCTCAACCCCGGCAAGCTCAACGGTTTCATCAGTGCCTTCACGAGCGACACGTTTGTCGAGAATATCGACACAAAATCCCTGGTCACACTGGGTCGGTCACTGCAGAACGTCGATGCGGGCGCTGTCACGTTCCTGACTGTGCCCACCGACGGCACCAATGACTGGGGCAACGAGATCCCCCGGACCGACGAGATCAAAGCCCTCTTCCAGGCCATCATCGACGACGAACCGCTTCCCGGTGAAGAGCGCGCGAAAGACAGCGACGAGACGTCGACCAGCTCAGCACCGTCCACCGCCACGACGCCCGTCCCCGAAGCAACACTCGTGTCGGCGATGAGCCCGTACAACATCTACATCGATGTTTCGAACGCATCAGGCATTTCCGGCCAGGCCGCGACTGCCGCCGACCAACTTGCGGCGTACGGATTCCAGATCTCCACCATCGGAAATTTCAGTGCCGCGACGGGACTTGCCAACGTCCAGGCTTCCGCAACAGTGGTGCGGTACGCCGCCGGCAACGAAGCCGAGGCCGCCACCGTCGCATCCGCGATTCCCGGTGCACTACTCGTCCTCACTCCGAGCATGGGTGACATGGTCGAACTGGTCATCGGCAGCGATTTCGGCGGCACAGTTGTCGCGCCGGCCTATCCCGGAACTTCGTTGTCCGCAGAACCGTCATCCGTGGATACGAGCGCATCGACGTCGCTGCCCGCCGATATCGCCGCCGTCAACGCCGGAGACACAACCTGCGTCTGAGGGCAGGCACGATCATTCACCTTGCGTTCACCTGTCGCTTGTGACTTGGACTTTCACTGCACGTAGGCTCTGACCTCATGCGCGTGGCTTACAACGAACAGATGACCGAGCTTGCAGACTTGCTCGGCGAGATGGCAGGACTGGCAGGCACCGCTATGGAGCGAGCCACCCAGTCACTGCTCCAAGCAGACCTGACCCTGGCCGAGCAGGTGATCGGCGAACACGACCGGATCACCGAACTCAGCACCCTCTGCGAGGAGCGCGCATTCGCGCTGCTCGCCTTGCAGGCTCCCGTTGCCGGCGATCTCCGCTCAGTTGTCAGCGGAATCCAAATCGTCGCCGACATCGACCGCATGGGCGCCCTTGCCCTGCACGTCGCCAAGATTGCACGTCGTCGCCATCCCAACCATGTCCTCCCCGAGGTCGTCAACGGCTACTTCGCCGAGATGGGCCGCATCGCCGTGAGTATCGGTGCCGCGGCAAAGGAAGTCCTCGAGACTCGTGACCCCGAGCGTGCAGCCCGTCTGCGCGAAGAGGACGAAGCGATGGACGACCTGCACCGCCACCTGTTCACGGTCCTGATGGATCGTGACTGGAAGTACGGGGTTGCGGCAGCAGTCGACATCACGTTGCTCGGTCGCTTCTACGAGCGATTTGCAGACCACGCAGTCGAGGTCGGACGCCGAGTGATCTTCCTCGTTACCGGCAAGCTGCCCGAAGAGCCCGAATCCACCGAAAAGGTCGACAAACTGACCGCCTACCCGGATCTGTAACCACTCCTCGTCACGAGCAGAAAGGCGGCCGCGCATGTGTGTGGCCGCCTTTCTGTTGTTTCAGTTCGTTGCCAGCCATTCATCCAAACTCGGCCCGGTACTGATCGAATCCGCTCCGGGGAGGAGCGCACCGGAGCGCATGGCCTTGCCGGCCCCTGGCATCGAGACCGGGATCAACAACTTCTTCGTCCCGTGATGACGCAAAATTTTCCGCGTCATGTCCGGGATCTCGAGGACTTCGGGGCCGGCGAGATCGGCAACGCGACCCGACGGTCCCTTCTCCACCGCCTGCACTAACGCCTCCGCGACGGTCTTGGCGGCGACGGGTTTCGATCGCATCCGCGGAACCAGAGCTAACGGGCCGAAACCCATGAGCGACACCGTCTTCTGTCCGAACTCGAACCACTGTGTCGATCTCAGAATCGTGAACGGGATACCCGACGCACCAACAGCTTGTTCCTGCGCAGCCTTACCGCGGTAGTACCCGAAGGCCTTCAACCGCGGATCGTCGCAGTTGACTATCGAGAGCACTACATGGTGCCGCACTCCTGCCGCGCTCTCCGCTGCTGCAATGTTCCGCGCCGCAGTCTCGAAGAACGCCACGGCCTTCTTCGCGCTGTTCGTGACGTGGTCACTGACATCGACTACTGCATCGACGCCTTCGAGCGCTCCGGCCAGTCCCGCACCCGTGCTGATATCGACGCCGGTCGAGCGGGCTGCGATCACCACGTCGTGGCCCTTGCCCTCGGCTTCCGCAACCACGAGCTTGCCCATCAAACCTGTCCCACCGAGCACTGCTATCCGCATGATGTCTCCTCGAGGTTTCGCCTCTCCCCATCCTGGCCGACAAAAGCCCTCAGGTGTACCGGTCGCACGGAGTCTTATGTCACGGTCGAAAGGTGCCTGCAGTTACAGCCAGGCTAGATCTCGGTGAACCGACTCGCCACGCGTGCACGCCAATCCGAACTGACGTGATCCAAGGCCGCGGAAACCTCGTGAGCCTGGTCCGCGACAGCGCGGGCCAGCATGCCCGGACCGGCCAGGGGGCTCACATGCCCCTCGGTCGTGTCCGCGGTCTTCATCCCCAGCAACATAGTGGTGCCGATAACTCGATGCCCTCCCAGAACACCGGGACGAGAGCGATCGGGAACACTGCGTAGGTCCAGTGTTTCCACCAGGAGCGGTGTCCCGTCGACGGTGATGCGCTGATCCGAACGCAGCGCACCACCGATCTCTCCCGTTCGGCCGAACACCACCATCTCGTCGAGCAGAGCAACCGCGTCGGACTCCAGCGAAATATCAATGCGCCGACTGACATCCGCGCCACCGGCTACGACGAACGGCGCCGCTCGCCACACCAAAGCGCCACCCGCGCCGACCGTCGCCGTGGCCGTCCACGACGCGTGACCGCCGCGGGCGTTGTACGCCACGGTGCCCGACGGTTCGAGCACCTCGAGAAACGCGCCAGGAGCCACGTCGAACTCGATCCGCAAGTCGTCACCGGCCAACAGCGTTGCACTGTGCCCTACCAGGGCAACGCGCACGTGCAGTCCGTGAGCACTCACCAGTCGCGGGGCCAGAAAAGCGCCGGAGATCAACTCTTTGGCAACAGCGGTGTCGCCCACTCGCTCGACGACAACACGCGTAGCTCCCTCAGTCATCAGTGAGCGTGAGAATGACTGTGCCCGTGACCGTGTCCGTGGTCGTGGTCGTGGTCTTCTTCATCGGCGTGGAAGTGCGGCGCCATCGGTCCCGGATCCTGTGGCACGTGATTGCCCTCGCGGTGAGCCGCGATGACCTGGCGAAGCCACGCGCTGAGCTGATCGATCGTGGCATGATCCTTCTGGCTCAGCGCAAGAACGGGCAGTCCGTCGCGCGCTGCCGTTGCATCCGCGACCATTTGCACAGCATCGACGTCGACGTACGGAGCCAAGTCGATCTTGTTGACCACCAACAGATCTGCACGTTCGATTCCGGGACCACCCTTACGCGCGACGTCGCCGCCACCGGCAACGTCGATGCAGAAGATCTGCGCGTCGACTAGTGCGGGGCTGAACGTTGCGGTGAGGTTGTCGCCGCCGCTCTCCACGATCACCATGTCGAGTGGGTAGAACTCGCGCTCGAGGTCTTCCACCGCAATGAGATTGGGCGTTACGTCGTCACGGATCGCCGTGTGGGGGCACGCGCCGGTTTCGACCGCGACGATGCGCTCGATCGGCAGGACGTTTGCCGCGCGCAGCAATCTCGCGTCCTCGTCGGTGTAGATGTCGTTGGTGACAACCGCGATCTCGAATTCCGACGCGAGTTCGCGGCAGATGGTGGCGATCAGGGTGCTCTTGCCAGTGCCGACCGGACCGGCAACACCGAGCCTCAAACCTCGTGCGGCAGTTGCGGTGTCGGTGGTGGTGTTCAGATTGTCAAGCACGGAAAATCCTCCTGGATCGAGCGTGGTGTTCGAGTGACCATTGTTCGACCAACGGTCCTGTTGTTGCAGGTATGTCCGAGGCGCTCTCGACCGCGACGGCTGCCGCGGCGACGGCCTCGATGGTCGGGGCTGCCCGTAGCAGCCATTCGACCGGTTCTGCCGGATCTACCGGCAGTAGTTTCAGTGCCGCCGACGCGACGGTTTGCGCGTCGTCGTACAGGCACGATCGCGCTGCCGCCAGATCGTCCATACCGGAGACGGCGGTGAACACTCCCAATGCCAGCGGACGCATGGGGTGCCCGGGCAACGCCATCAGTAATTGCACCGCAGGGTGTTGCGGCCACAACCGCGACGCCAGCCTGGCCAGCCCACGTCCGAGCTGGACGGACGCCTCACGCAGCGGAGCACTGGGTGTGCGGGCGAGTAGTTCGTTCGAAATGTCCGCGAGTTCGCGTGCACTCCCCCCGCCCGTTGCCCAGCGCCGAGTGATCACAGTTGCAGCAGCTTCGACCAGTCCAACCGTCTCGAGTCGCCCCCGGATGAAATCCGGAACCTGACTTTGGTGCAGTCCGGCCGCCAATGCCGGCTCCAGCCCCGACGAGTGCGCGTGTCCGCCAGTTGGCAGACGCCCGTCTGCCAGGAGCATCGACGCAATCTCGGGGGACGTCATCTCGACCGACACCAAGTCAGAACAACATATAGCGCTGAGCCATCGGCACTACAGCTACGGGATTGGGTTGAATCAGATCACCGTCGACCTTGATGGCAAACGTCTCCGGGTCGACGTCGATGGACGGTAGTGCCGTGTTGTTCGGCATGTCGGCTTTGGTGAGGTGACGCGTCGGACGGATCGCGGTGAGTGTGCGAGTGAGCCCGAGTCGGCCGGCCAGCCCGTCCTCGATCGCCATCGGCGAGACGAAGGTTGTGGACAGGTGCGGAGCCGAACCCGGCGCGGACGCCATCGCGGGACGCACGAACACCGGCTGGGGCGTCGGAATCGCGGCATTGGGATCGCCCAGGGGCGCAGCGACTATCGCGCCGCCCTTGATGACCGCTGCCGGCCGCACACCGAAGAACGCGGGATCCCACAAGACGAGGTCGGCCATTTTCCCGGCCTCGACCGAACCGATTTCATGATCGATGCCGTGCGCGACTGCCGGGCAGATCGTGTACTTCGCGACGTATCGGCGAGCACGCTCGTTATCGGCGGGCATGGACGAGCCCAACTTGCCGTGCTGCGCCTTCATCACGTGCGCTACCTGCCAGGTTCGCAGGGTCACCTCACCGATCCGGCCCATTGCCTGAGCGTCGGACGACGTGATGGAGATAGCGCCGATATCGTGCAGGAAATCTTCTGCCGCAATCGTTGTCGGGCGGATTCGAGACTCGGCGAACGCAAGGTCCTCCGGGACACGGGGGTTCAGCGCGTGGCACACGATGAGCATGTCGAGGTGCTCGGCAACCGTGTTGACGGTGTGCGGCAACGTCGGATTGGTTGATGCCGGAAGAACATTCGGCTCACCCGCCGTCACGATGATGTCGGGAGCATGCCCGCCGCCAGCGCCCTCGGCATGGAATACGTGAATGCCTCGACCGGCGATAGCGTCCAAAGTGTGCTGTACGTAGCCGGTTTCGTTGAGGCTGTCGGCATGCAGAGCGACCTGGAGACCGAATTCGTCGGCAGCGCGCAAGGCCGCGTCGATCGCCGCGGGGGTCGAGCCCCAGTCCTCGTGCACCTTGAATCCGCCGGCGCCGGCGAGCGCTTCCTGACGGAGCGCCTCGTGACTCACGGTGCTGCCCTTGCCCAGAAGGAGCACATTGAGCGGAATGTGGTCGAGCGCGCGGTGCATCATCGTGAGCGACCAGGCGCCAGGGGTGACGGTCGTGGCCTTGGTGGCCTCGGTCGGCCCGGTTCCGCCGCCGGCGATGGTCGTCGTGCCGGTGGCGAGCGCCTCCAGCATCTCGATCTCACTGAGAATGTGCACGTGCGTATCGATCGCGCCGGCGGTGAGAATCCTTCCCTCTCCGGCGATCACGTCGGTGCTCGGCCCGATGAGCAGCTTGGGATGCACGCCGTTCATGATGTCGGGGTTACCCGACTTCCCGATCGCCACGATGCGACCGTCACGAATTCCGACGTCTGCCCGGACAATTCCCCAGTGATCGAGAATCACGGCATTGGTGATGACCACGTCGAGTGCGCCCTGATCGCGGGTGGTCGTGCCCTGTCCCATGGATTCACGGATGCTCTTGCCGCCGCCGAACACCATTTCGTCGCCCGTTGCGGTGTAGTCGTGCTCGATCTCGATCCAGAGATCGGTATCGGCCAACCGGATCTGATCGCCCGCAGTCGGTCCGAACAGCGACGCGTAACCACGCCGATCCATCGTGCTCACTACGCGGTCACCTCGTCTGTGTCGTCGCTCTGTGCTGGTGCACCGGCCGTCGTCGTTGCACCGTCTGTCGCCGCGATATCACTGATACGCACAGTCACCGACGACGCCCGAAGTGGTTCCTCCACCTCGACGCCCGGTGTGCCGAACGGCAACACCGGCTTAGGTTCGCGTGCGTGCGTGGGCAGTTGGTTGCCGGACGCGATCTGCAAGCCCGGCACTCGCTTGAGCCCGCCGAGTTCGATCAGCGTCACCGTGCGAGAGACTCCTGGCTCGAATCGCACCGAGGTCCCGGACGGAATATCGAGCCGGAAACCGTCGGCCACTTCGCGATCGAATGTCAGTGCCGGGTTGGCCGCCGGAAGGTGGAGATGCGATCCGATCTGAATCGGACGATCGCCGTCGTTGACGACAACCATCGTGATTCTGTTTGCGTCCGTGCCGAACTCGAGCGGTTCGGAAGACACGCGTACTTCGCCGGGGATCATCGGATGGGCTCCGTCACGGTGACAAGCTTGCGACCGTCCGGAAAAGTGGCCTCCACCTGGATGTTTGCAATCATCTCGGGTACCCCTTCCATGACGTCGTCGCGAGTGAGCACCTGGCGACCGGCATTCATCAGTTCCGCAACCGTCATACCGTCACGCGCCCGCTCGAGAATCCAACATGAGATCAGGGCCATCGCTTCGGGGTAATTCAGAAGTACCCCGCGCTCGCGACGGTCGCGGGCGACCATGCCCGCGACACTCAGGAGCAGCTTTTCGGTATCTGAAGGGGTGAGGTGCACTGACAAGCCCTTCCGGTTGTGAAACGACATCGATCCGACAGCGTGCTGTCGGGCCGAGATTAGCATTGCTCGAAGCGTCGTCAGTATCCACGAGATTCTCACCGTCAGCCACTCCGGCGCCCAGTGGACGCACTTGCGCTGCTCATCGAATTATTCGCGCGCCCAACGACGCTCAGCTCTGCGTACCGGAGTGGGAACTATCACCACAACCAAAAAGTTTCACCCCCGTCTCCTGTTGGAAACGGGGGCGAAACATGTTCGTGCGGTGTTTATCCGAAGCGGTTTATCCGAAGCGGCCCGAGATGTAGTCCTCGGTGGCCTTCTGCGTCGGGTTCGAGAAGATCTTCTCGGTGTCGTCGATCTCGACGAGCTGACCCGGCTTGCCGGTTGCCTCGAGGTTGAAGAACGCCGTCTGGTCACTCACACGAGCAGCCTGCTGCATGTTGTGCGTGACGATGACGATGGTGAAGTCCTTCTTGAGTTCGGTGATCAGGTCTTCGATCGCCAAAGTCGAGATGGGGTCGAGAGCCGAGCACGGCTCGTCCATGAGCAGGACGTCGGGCGAGACTGCGATGGCCCGCGCGATGCACAGACGCTGCTGCTGGCCGCCTGAAAGGCCTCCACCGGGCTTGTCGAGGCGATCCTTGACCTCGTTCCACAGGTTGGCTCCACGCAGGGAACGCTCGGCGACCTCGTCGAGGCGCTTCTTGTTGCGCTCACCCTGCAGCTTCAACCCTGCCACGACGTTGTCCTTGATGGACATGGTCGGGAACGGGTTGGGTCGCTGGAACACCATGCCGATGGTCTTGCGAACGCCGACCGGGTCGACGTTGGAGCCGTAGATGTCCTCACCGTCGAGCAGCACGGAACCTTCGACGCGCGCACCGGGAATGACCTCGTGCATGCGATTGAGGGATCGGAGCACTGTCGACTTGCCGCAACCGGACGGGCCGATGAACGCGGTCACGCTCCGGGGTGGGACGGAGAGGCCGACATCGGCGACGGCGTGGAACTTGCCGTAGTAGATGTTGACGTCCTTGAGATCCAGACGCTTGGCCATTACCGGCTCCCTACTGAGTTGTTAATGCTGTCGAGTACAAACATGTTCTGTGGCCGCATCACTTGCTGCGGACCTGTGAGAAGTGACCGATCACCTTGGCGACGATGTTGAGAATCGCGATCAGCAGGATCAGAGTCAGCGCGGCACCCCAGATGCGGTTGGTGCCGGCGTCGGTCGGGTTGTTCATCTCGGCGACCATAAGCGAAGGCAGCGTGCCCATTTCGCCGTTGAACAGGTCGAAGTTGATGAACGGTGCATAGCCGACGAGGATCAGCAGCGGCGCGGTCTCACCGAGCACGCGGGCCAGGGCCAGCATGACGCCGGTGATGATGCCGGGAAGTGCCGTCGGCAGAACGATTTTCGAGATGGTCTTCCACTTGGGAACACCGAGGGCGTACGACGCCTCACGCAGATCCATCGGGACGATGCGTAGCATTTCCTCGGTGGATCGGATGACGACCGGGACCATCAGCAGCACTAGCGCGAGCGAGACGGCAAACGCAGACTTGGGGAATCCGAACGTCGCGATCCACAGTGCGTAGATGAACAGCGCGGCCACGATGGACGGAACACCACTGAGGATGTCGACCATGAAGGTCGTGAGCTTGCCGAGCTTGGACTTACGGTCTGCGTACTCCACCAGGTAGATGGCGACAAAGATTCCGAGCGGGATCGAGAAGACCGCGCACACAACGCCTTGCATCAAGGTGCCGACCAGTGCGTGATAGACACCGCCACCGGACGCCGACGCTGTCAGACCGCTCATCGAGTTCGTGAACCAGGTCGCAGACGTCAACGCGGGCAGGCCCTTTGCGATCACCGTGTAGAGCACCCAGACCAACGGAATGAGGGCAACCAGAACGGCGAGGCTGACCAGGATCGTCGCAGTGACGTCCGTGGCGCGACGCTTTGCTCCGACGCCCTGGAAGGTGGGCGCCTTGACCGGGCGGTCCAAAGTGGTGCTCATGGGTCAGTCCTTCTTTCCGGCGATCACGGCGCGGGCAGCAGCGTTGACCACGAAGGTCAGGACGAACAGCACCAGACCGGCTGCGATGTACGCACCCGCTTGGATGTCGTTGTTGAACTCCGCGTAACCGAGGGCAATCTTGGAGGCGATGGTCGATCCACCGTCGAACAGGGACCAGCCGAATGCCTGCGAGGTGGTGCGCAGGATCAGGTACAGGGCCATCGTCTCACCGAGTGCGCGGCCGAGACCGAGCATCGATCCGCTGATGTAGCCGGACTTACCGAACGGAATGACCGTGGTGCGCACAACTTCCCAGCGGGTCGCACCGAGCGCGAGTGCGGCTTCGATCTGCGATCGCGGGGTCTGGATGAACACCTCGCGGGTCACCGCGGTGATGACGGGAAGGATCATGACGGCCAGCACGATGCCGGCGGTGAAGATGGTGCCGCCGCCGGTGATGGAGCCGCTACCGTCGGCGAAGAGGGGGAACCATCCGAGAGTGTCGTTGAGCCACACGGCAACCGGCGTGATCGCCGGTGCGAACACGAGCAGTCCCCACAGTCCGTAGACGATGGACGGAACGGCCGCGAGCAGGTCGATCGTGTACGACAGCGGGCGCGTCAGCCACTTCGGTGAGTACGACGTCAGGAAGATCGCGATACCGAGCGCGATCGGCATCGCAAGCACCAGAGCGAACAGCGACACCAGAACAGTGACCTGGAAAAGGTCGAGAACACCGAACGCCATCGCGTTGATGTCCTGCGTGACCCATTCACGGCTGGTCAGGAAGTTGGCCTGGTTGCGACTCAAGGCAGGTACCGCACGCCAGATCAGGAAGGCGCCGATCGCCGCGATGACAACGGTGATGAAGATGGCCGAACCCGATGCCAGCGAACTGAAGATGCGGTCACCCGGGCGGGTCACGGTCTTGGGGCTGCCCCCGGCCGGACCGTCGCTCTTCGGTGGCTGCTCGACTTCTGAAGCCTTGGTGGAAGTAATCGTGTCCTCCGTGATGCCGTTCGGACCGCCCACCCCGGCTCCGCTGGTTGCGGAGCCGGAGGAACGAGATGCTGATGTGATGGGCGCGTCGCTCATGTGCGCTCACATTCCTTCACGTTTGAATGTAGATCCATGGGCTTGTCCGTACGAGTCCGCGGTCGAATCAGCCGATAGCTGAGATCGACGCGTTCAGACGGTCCTGCACGTTTGCCGGCAGCGGAACGTAACCCTGCTCGGCAAGGTTGGCCTGTCCCTCGTTGGCGGCACTCGTCAGGAACGACTTCACGGCTGCGGACGTATCGGCGTCGTAGCCCTTGGAGCAGACGATGGAGTACGTCGCGAGAACCAGCGGGTAGGCCCCGGCTTCGTTGGTCTTGAAGATCGATGCGAGATCAAGCGTCAGGTCGCCGGTGGCGTCGGACTTGAACTTCGCGCCGGAGATCGACGCGGCAGCAGTGTCGTTGGTCAGTGCGACAGCTTCGGTGCCGGTGTTGATCTCGGCCATCGACAGCTTGTTCTGATCGGCGAACGACTTCTCGACGTAGGTGATGGAGCCCGGAGCCGTCGAAACGGCCTGAGCGACTCCGGCCGACCCCTTGGCGCCCTCACCGACGCCACCGGTGAAGTCAGAGCCGGCACCCGAGGTCCAGGCACCGTTCGACGCAGCCTCGAGGTACTTCTGGAAGTTGTCCGTGGTTCCCGAGGAATCGGAGCGGATCACGGGGGTGACCTTCAGATCGGGAAGCTTGACGCCGGAGTTGAGGGCGGCGATGGCCGGATCGTTCCAGTTGGTGATGCCACCGTTGAAGATCTTGGCGAGTACCTCGGCGTTGAGCACGAGATTGTCGACGCCGTCGAGGTTGAAGGCCACCGCGATCGGGCCGAAGACGAGGGGAAGATTCCAGGCTTCGCCGCCGACGCAGCGTTCCTTGGCCTTGTCGGCCTGCTCGTCCTTGATCGCCGAGTCCGAGCCGGCGAAGTCGATCTGGCCGGCGATGAACTGGGTGCGGCCGTCACCGGATCCGCTGGGGTTGTAGGCAACGTTGACCGTCTTGCCCTTTTCCTGGCAGACAGCGATGTAGGTAGCGACGAACTGGTCCATAGCGTTCTTCTGAGCCGAGGAACCAGCCGCAGAGATCTTTTCCTTGCCTTCACATGTAGCTGTCGAAGCGGAGGTGTCCACACCCGTCGACGACGCGTTGTTGTCGCTGCCACATGCGGCCAAGGTCATGGCGCCCACGGCCATTACGCCGAGCAGGGCCCCACTGCGCTTGAGATTCACCTTTGTTCCTCCGGAAATCGCTACCGCCGGGCCCACGATGAGGCGGCGACATGAGATGCAGCGCATTTGCTGCATCAGGCAACACGGCGCCGCCCATAGAGAAAAGTAGGGGGGCGCGGTGTCCGGCTGGACCATACAAAGTGAACGGAGAATGAACAGACCGGAGATTTATGCAAGTCGGTTCAATACATCAGGCATTTTGGGCATACGCCATGTCTGTGTGGAACCTGCCGAAGCCCAGTTTCTCGTACGTGTTGAGGGCTGCCGTGTTGTCTCCCTCGACGTACAGGAGAACCGTAGCGAGACCACGATCACGCAGGTAGTGCATGCCGGCGAGCGTCAGAACCCGCCCAAGGCCGCGCCCCTGCGCCGCCGGATCGATACCGACGACGTAAACCTCGCCGAGCTCCGGGTCGTCACCCTCGGGCGGATGAACCTTGGTCCAGTGGAAACCCAAAAGCGTATCCGGATCGGTATCCGCAAACGCCAGGAACAAACCGGCAGGATCGAACCACCCCTCGGCGGTTCGCTCGTCGATCTCTGCTTGCGTCCAGCCGCCCTGCTCGGGATGCCAGGAGAATGCTGCGTTGTTGACCCGCACTATCTCGGCGTCGTCTTCGTGACCGAGATAGGTGCGCAGTGTTACACCCTCCGGCACAACGATTTCCGGAAGCACCGGCACATCGAGCGGACGCCTCAGCTGGAGAAGCTCACGAGCGACGGTCAAATCGAGAGCTCTCGCGAATCCCTTTGCTGCGTCGATGTTTCCGTGCGCCCACACGCGAGCGCCCGGACGACCTTCGTCGAAAACCGAAGCGGCTAGGGCAGTCCCGATCCCCTGCCGCCTGCGGGCAGGATCCACGACGAGTTCCGCCATGTCCGGATGCTCGCCCGAACCGGCTTGCAGTTGGGCGTATCCGACAACATCGTCGCCGTCGAGGATCACGAGGTGCCGAGCCTGACCACGACCGGCTATTGCGTGCCGGCCCTGCTCGGAGACGGGCGCCTTGCCGTCGAACTCCGTTGCACGGTCGACAAGTTCCGATACCTGCCGAGCCTGATCCGGCGTCAACCCATCGCTCCAACTCATGTCACAACACCGATCCGTCGGCAGCCTCGTAATCGACATCGTCGTCCTCGAATCGAATCGGCGCGGCAGTGCCGTTCTTGGAACGCGTCGGCCGAACCGCCTTGTACCCGACATTTCGGACTGTACCGATCAAGGATTCGTACTCGGTGCCCAACTTGGCCCGCAATCGACGCACGTGAACATCCACGGTCCTGGTGCCGCCGAAGAAGTCGTAACCCCACACCTCTTGCAACAACTGCGCGCGAGTGAAGACCCGCCCCGCATGCTGCGCGAGGTACTTGAGCAGTTCGAATTCCTTGTAAGTCAAATCAAGGGGCCGTCCACGCAGTCGTGCCGTGTACGTCCCCTCGTCGATAACCAATTCGCCCAGCGTGATCTTTCCTGACGCTTCGGGACTGGCAACGCCGCCACTGCGGGCGAGCAACAACCGCAATCGGGCGTCCACCTCAGCAGGCCCGGTACCGGGCAGGAGGATGTCATCCAACCCCCAGTCCGCGTTGACGGCAACAAGCCCGCCCTCGGTCAGGACAGCCACGACCGGCACGGCGGATCCCGTACTTCCCAGCAATCTGCACAACCCACGTGCAGCGGCCAGGTCGGTGCGTGCGTCAACCAACGCGATGTCGGCCGAACTCGCCTCGAGCAGTGAGGAAACCTCAGTGGGAGCAGGCCTAACCGAGTGCGCCAGCAGCGCCAACGCCGGAAGAACTGCATCCGGGTTGGGGTCGGAGGTGAGGAGAAGCAGCTCCACACGGCCTCCTATCTAGTAGCCCGCGCACCCCGGACAGGGCGACGCTCTGGTAGTTCGACCCTTTTGGTCGGTCACTACATTAGCGTGCGCGCCGTGGGGACCGTCGCACCGAACCTACGACGGAGTCCGTCACAATGGTGCTGTGCGCAAACTGATCATCGGCATCGTCTTCCTCCTCGGCCTCGGACTGGTCGCCGATTTCGGTGCCGCCGCGTACGCCGAATACCGAGTTTCCCGCGAGCTAAGAGCCGGCGCGTCACTCGACGCCGACCCCGAAGTCACGTTCAACGGCTTCCCTTTCCTCACCCAAGCGCTGGGAGGCAAGTACGACGACGTCTACATCCGGGCGACGGGAGTGCAGAGCAACATCGTCGGTGAAGTCACCGTCGAAGCAGATCTGCGCGGCGTCACCGTCCCGTTCTCGGACCTGGTCAACGGCCGGGTGACAGAACTTCCCGTCGACAAACTCGACGGCAGAATGGGCATCAACGCCACCGACCTCGGCAAGCTCCTCGACATACCTGACCTGCAGGTTTCCTCTCCTCCCGCTGACAAGTCCGACGGTACCGGCGGCAGCGGAGGAACCGGCGCGAGCACTGCGGGCGCCATCGTTCTGAGCGGAACGGTTCCCGTCGGCCCCATCGATACCGCAGTCAGCGTTCAGGCAAACCTCGTACTCGAGGGAGATCAGGTCAAGATCGTGGCAAGCAATCTCTACTTCGGCCCCGAAGGCGAAGCGAACTTCTCGATCCCGTCGGTACTCGAGCCTGTCGTCCTCGGTATGTTCAGCTACACCATCGACCCACAGTCACTTCCCTTCAATGTGAAGCCGAGCCTCGTCTACGCAGAAGGCGGTCGGATCGTGATCGAAGGCAGCACCGAAAACACAGTCATCAACCTCGCAGATCTGCAGAACCAATGACCGGTATCACAGTTCTCCTCATCGCACTCGTCGCAGTTGTCGCGGTCGGGCTGTTCCTCAAATCGCGCAGCGGGGCCGTTCGGGCCAGCACCACCGGCACCCCGGAGACCGTCGGCAGTCGCAACGAACTCCTCGCCGCGGCGGGCATAGAGCCCGGCTCCGGACCAGTCGTCCTGCATTTCTCCGCGGACTGGTGCGGTCCGTGCAGCGCAGTTCGCCGCGTCGTCCATCAGGTGGTGACCACGATGGCAAACGCCCCCCATCCACCCGTCGACAGAGAGCTCGACATCGACAAGTACCCGGCGCTTGCGCGGGAGATGAGCGTCTTGTCGCTGCCCACCACGTTCATCCTCGACCGTGACCTGGTCGAACGATTCCGAGTATCCGGAGTGCCGTCCACCGCGGACCTCACCAGTGCCCTCGCACCCTTCTCAACACCCGGTACCCCAAATTCGCCGTCTGCAGGGTAAACTCCCAACCGTGCAAACCCGCCACGAGCTGATGCTCACCCGACGCCGCGCAGTAGACCTGTGCCGCCTCGGTGGTTGTTGCTGTTCTTGTTGCTGATCACCCCAGCACTCAGCATTCGCTGACGTCCGAGCCTTTCGCTCACGTGATCTTTCTCGCCGAATACGGGCCACTCGGCCCAGATTTCTCCGAGCCTCCGGCTGAAATTCTCAGCCCAGGCAAGCACCATGCAACCAACGCAGGAGCACCCGATGTCCACCACCACTTCGCAACCCGAGCAGGTTGACGTACGCGGTCCGCGGTTCGCCGCGTGGATTACCACCGCGATCCTTGTTCTGACACTGGTTCTTTCGACATTCTCGCTGCCCGCCGCCACCACTTTGTTGGCATTGCAGGCAATCGTCTTCGCGATCGGCGCCGTAGCCGGACCCAAGCGCAGTCCGTACGGACTGATCTACGGCAAACTGGTCGCCCCTCGCTCCTCACCCGTGCGCGAACGTGAACCTGTTGCGCCGTTGCGCTTCGCACAGTTCGTCGGCTTCGTCTTCGCACTTGCCGGAACCGTCGGATTCCTTGCGGGATCCACCGTCGTCGGCACGGTGGCCACAGGCTTTGCCCTGTTCGCCGCACTTCTGAACGCTGCCTTCGGCATCTGCCTCGGCTGCCAGATCTACCCACTCGTGACGCGATTCCGAACAATCGGAAGTGCAACCACCGCGTGAAAGCGCCCCTCCGGCCAACCGCACCGGACACAAACCCCCGCAAGACCATATCGAGCACGACCACATCGAAAGGAACACCATGGCTCGCTCCGACGTCCTAGTCTCCGCCGACTGGGCGCAGCAGAACCTCAACACCCCCAAGACCGTTTTTGTCGAGGTGGACGAGGACACCAGTGCATACGACGGCGGCCACATCGAAGGTGCAGTCCGGCTCGACTGGCGCAAGGACCTCCAGGACAGCGTCCGCCGCGACTTCCTGAACCAGGAGCAGTTCTCGAACCTCCTCTCGGCCAAGGGAATCGCCAACGACGACACCGTCGTCCTCTACGGTGGCAACAACAACTGGTTCGCCGCCTACGCCTACTGGTACTTCAAGCTGTACGGCCACAAGGACATCAAGCTCATCGACGGCGGCCGCAAGAAGTGGGAACTCGACGGACGCGAGCTGTCCAAGGACGAAGTAACCCGTCCCGCAACGCAGTACAAGGCCGAGGCACCCGACTTCTCGATCCGCGCATTCCGCGACGAGGTCATCTCCTCCATCGGCTCCGTCAACCTCGTCGACGTCCGTAGTCCAGACGAGTTCTCCGGCAAGATCCTCGCCCCCGCGCACCTTCCGCAGGAGCAGGCTCAGCAGCGTGGCCACGTCCCCACCGCGATCAACATCCCGTGGAGCACCACCGCCAACGAAGACGGCACCTTCAAGTCCGACGACGACCTTGCAAAGCTCTACGCGGACAAGGGCTTCGACGACACCAAGAACACCATTGCCTACTGCCGCATCGGTGAGCGTTCGAGCCACACCTGGTTCGTCCTGCAGGAAATCCTCGGCAAGAGCAACGTCAAGAACTACGACGGCAGCTGGGTCGAATACGGCTCACTCGTCGGCGCACCGATCGAATTGGGAGCATAGAACATGTGCGGAGCACCTACTCAGGGTCAGACCCTGCCTGCCGGCGTCGACGTCGAGAAGGAAACCGTCATCACCGGCCGCGTCCTCGCAGCTGACGGCCAGCCCATCGGCGGCGCATTCGTGCGCCTGCTCGACGGCTCCGACGAATTCACCGCCGAGGTTGTCGCTTCCGCTACCGGCGACTTCCGTTTCTTCGCCGCCCCCGGATCCTGGACGGTGCGTGCACTGTCCAGCTCCGGTAACGGCACCGCCACCGTGACCCCCGAAACCTCGGGCGTCCACAACGTGGACGTCACGGTCAGCAAATAGCTTCCGAGCTCACAGAAGAGGTCCCGCATCCTGCAAGGGTGCGGGACCTTTTCTTGTCGTTTCATTTGTCACAGCCTCCCGATTTTTCCGGTAGGTCGAGGCGGTCTAAGATAGGCACGTGGTCATCTTCTTCGAGGTACTTCTCGCACTCGCATCCGTCATGATCGCTTGGTTCTCCGTGTACGTCGTTTACCGTTTGGTCACCGACGAATCGTGAGTCAAGCTCCGGAATCAGGGTCTGACGCGACAGCTGACGATTCCACCGCTGCAGGTGCCGTCAGGCGCGGCAGCGGGGATGAAGCAGTCGCGATAGCTGTCGAACGTTCCAAGTCGACAGCTTCTCTCAACATTCCCACCCTGCCGGATCTCCCGGTCCCCGAGGACACCGCAAATCTGCGACTCGGCCCGGATATCAATCCCGCCCTACTCGCACTGCTGCCGCTTGTCGGCGTCTGGCGCGGCGAAGGCGAAGGTCATGACCCGGAAACGGGCGACTACCCATTCGGACAACAAATCGTCATCTCCCACGACGGTGGCCCCTACCTGTGTTGGGAATCCCGATCCTGGGTTCTCGACGCCGAGGGTAACTACACCAAGCCGGACACCCGCGAAAGCGGCTACTGGCGCATGGGCGGCGACGGCATCCCCGGCAGCGTGAACGAGGAAGTAGTCGAACTACTCCTCACCCACAGCTCCGGCGTCGTCGAAATGTACTACGGAACCGCACTCACCCAGTCCTCCTGGGAACTCGCGACCGACGTCGTGATCCGCAGCCAGTCCGGTGCACTGTACGGCGGCGCAAAGCGTCTGTACGGCATCGTCGAAGGTGGCGACCTCGCGTACGTCGAGGAGCGAATCCTCGCGGACGGCGCGCTCGAACCGCACTACTCGGCGCGGCTGACCCGCTACATCGGCTAACTGCTACACGAAGCGACCCCCGAGCCATACCTGCGCTTTCGCGCGGGTCCCGGTCGGACTGATCGGGGGCTCGGGGGTCGGGTGGCTGCCCGGGATTCGCCGGCCGCTCGTGCGGTAAGTGAATTCCGTCAGCGATTGCGGCTAGCTGGCAGCCACCTCACGCGTCCGTCTGTACTTCAATTTCAGACCACCTCCTTCCTTGTGTACAGGAGAAAGTACGCCCACTTCACCGCGACGGCAACGTATTTTCCGCCGACAATTTTCCGACGCATATCACCTGGTCAGCTCCGGTGTGTTCCGGAAGTTGATGCGTGACGACGACTACGGTCCTGGACGGAGTCAGCAAAGTGCCTTCTCGGCCGAGGAGTTCGCGCAGCACCTCCGCGCCGGCCTCGGCGTCCATGTGTTCGGTTGGTTCGTCGAGGAGCAGGATCTGCGCGGGTGACACGAGCGCCCGCGCCAGCAGCAAACGTCGACGCTCGCCGCCTGAGACTGCTCGCATGCCGCCGACGAGAACGGTGTCGAGTCCATCGGGCAGGTGAGCGAGCCACTCCCCCAGACCGACGTCTGCAAGAACTGTCTCCGCGGCGGTGGCCGTGAGATCACCGCGCGCTACTCGCAGATTTTCGAGCACGGAGGTCTCGAAGAGATGCGCGTCTTCCGCGAAGAACCCGATGTGTCGGCGAAGTTCTGCTGGTTCGATCTCCGACATCGGAATGCCACCAACGGAAAGCGATCCCGATACCGGCGGGAGGAGCCCTGCCATCGTCATCAGGGCCGTTGTCTTCCCTGATCCGCTTTCTCCGATTATCGCGATCCGTGCGCCAGGGCGCACATCGAACGTGAGCGGTGCGGTGACGTTGCCTCCAGGCCACCCGGCGCACACTCCGTCAACTGTCAGGACGCCGGCCTCGGGCCACGGGCGATCGCCTTCTGCAATCTCCTGATCGGCGCGATCGAGTACCGCCATGATTCGCGCTGACGCGAGCCTCGCTTTGGTCAGTGCCACTGCAGCACTGGGCAGAGCGGCAGTTCCCTCGAACGCCGAGAGCGGGAGCAGTACGAGAATGCCCAGTGCCATCGGTGTCATGTCGGTTTCCCCGTAGAGCACAATGCCGATGAGCAGCGACGCCAGGACGCTGACTCCCACTGCAAAAGGTGTTGCAGCAGAAGCAAATGCGCTCGGTATCGCAGCACGGTCGGTGGCATCGACCACGTCCCGTTCGGCCGACGCCGCATCGGACACGGCATCGTCCAACCGTCCTGCCACGCGAAGCTCGGCGGAATGATCGAGCGCGGTGACTGCTGACGCGCTGAATCGCACAGCGGCAGAAGAGCTGTCGGATTCAGCGATTCGAGCAGCTCGGGCCGACAGCCACGGCGCGAGTATTCCGGACACCGCGAGCGCTATCGCCAAGACCACTGCGGCGGGCACGGAGATGAACATCAGGATGCCCACGGCTGCCACGGAAAGGATGGCCGATACGGCAATAGGGACAAGTGCTTTCACGACCACGTCACCGACTGCGTCGACGTCCGACCCGGTGCGTGCAAGCAAGTCACCACGGCGCAGACCGGCCGCCGCTGCCGGGTCACCTGATGCGAGGCGCGAGTACATCTGGGCCCGCGCCGCTGTCGTCCCGCGCAACGCAACATCGTGTGTGGTGAGACGCTCCAAATACCGGAATACACCCCGCGAGATACCCAGAGCCCGTACGGCGACAACAGCAACGCTGAGATCCAGAACGGGCGGCATTTCCCAGGCCCGGGTAATCAACCAGGCCGACAGCGCCGCCAACGCCAGAGCGCTGCCGAGCGTCGCCACACCGGCCGTGACGGCGATGAGCACGCGTCGTGGTTGCAGTTCGAGGAGACCCAGTGCGCGCAGCAACGGATCCCGGTGGTCAGTTCTCATGCGCGTGCACCTCGATAATCTGATCTGCGACGGCAAGCACACTGGGGCGATGTCCGATGACTATCACGGTGTCGCCGCGCTTCGCTCGCGCTCGCAGAGCAGCCAAGACCGTGTGTTCCGAATCCGCATCCAGATGAGCGGTGGGTTCATCCAGGACGAGGACAGGTCGATCAGACGCCAGGACGCGTGTCAGCGCAAGCCGCTGTCGCTGCCCCAGTGACAGACCGGCACCGCCTGCCCCCACCACAGTGTCGAGACCTGACGACAGTTCGGCAAGCACTCCGTCGAACCCTGTTGCCACAGATGTATTTTCCAGCGCATCGGACTCGATAACCCCGGTGAGATGAAGGTTTTCTCGAATGGTTCCCGGCAACAGGACCGGATGTTGTGGCAGCCACGCAATCTGCGACCACCACGTGTTCTCGTCGAGTTGTCGAATATCGATGCCACCGACGCTCACTAAACCACGGCTGGGTTCGATCAACCCGAGCAAGGCCTGCACCGCTGTCGACTTGCCGGAACCGTTTGCTCCGGTGAGCACAGTGATCGCACCGGGTCTGATCACGCCCGAGAGTTCGTACGGCGCAACACCACCACGCGAGTTCACACTCAGGGTGTCGACAACGATGTCCGAGCCGCGCGCGTCGACCACGACTGCGCCGCCGACCGGTGCGGAGGTTTCTGCTTCGATGACGCTGAAAGCTTTGTCTGCAGCCGCCATTCCGTCCTCGGCCGCGTGAAACTGCATTCCGACCATCCGCAGCGGCAAATACACCTCGGGCGCAAGAATCAAAGCAACGACCCCTGGTTCGAGCGACATGTCGCCGTACACGAGCCGCAAGCCGATACTGACTGCAACCAAGGCAACACTCAGCGTTGCAAGGAACTCCAACACCATCGACGACAGGAATGCGACTCGGAGCGCGGACATCGTGGTGCGGCGATGCGAATCGCCCAGTTCCCGAACCCGCTCGGCCGGACCGTCCTGGCGACCGAGTGCTCGCAACGTGGGGAGACCGGAGAGTAGATCGAGCAGTTGCGACGACAAGGTGGTCATCGCAGCCAAGGTCTTCTCGGACTTACCCTTCGTCAGCAATCCGATCAGGATCATGAAGATCGGAATCAAGGGCAACGTGATCAAGATGATCACCGCCGACGTCATGTCTTGCAGGGCAATAACTATCAGCGTGATCGGAGTAAGAGTCACCGACAGGATCAACGACGGCAGATAACCCGTCAGATACGGAGCCAGACCGTCGACACCACGGGTGAGTACCGTAGCGATCTCATCGCGGCGCGGGTCGAGATCGCGGGGACTCATCGCCGTCGCCGACGCGAGCACACCGTCCTTGATCTCGGCCACAACACGGGTCGACGCGCGGTGAGCGAAGCGCGATTGCAGCCAGGTTCCCAGTATCCGAATCCCGACAGCGCCGGCGAGGACACCGAGTTCGGTTGTCCACGAGGAAATATCGACGGTCCGGGTGGTGATGACTCCGGCCAGCACCCGGCCGATCATGAGCGCCGAGACGATGACCATCACGACGTTCACCATCGACAGGGCCACTGTCAGAATCAGATATCCACGCGCAGAGGCGGAATGCCGCCACAGGCGCGGATCGATCGGTCCGCGGCGACGCTCCCGAGCAGTGGGAGCGTCACCTACCTCGATTGTCACTTGAATTCGACCGTCACTTCTTTCGAGGCATTGATGCCGGAACTACCACGTCTTGGCTTTGAACTTCAGCCCGATCGACGGGGGAATCTGCTTGGTGGAGATGCGCTGACGGAATACCCAGTACGTCCAGCCTTGGTAGATGATCACGATCGGCGTCATGAATGCCGCCGCCCAGGTCATCACCTTGAGCGTGTACGGACTCGACGACGCATTCTCGATGGTCAGGCTGTACGCCGGATCCAGCGTGGACGGCATGACGTTCGGGAACAGCGAACCGAACAGCAGCACGACGGTCGCAATGACGGCCACCGTGGTGAGCACAAACGCCCACCCTTCCATTTCGGCGCGGGTCAGGAAGACAACGCCGATCAAAGCTGCTGCCGCAGCAGCAACCAGAATCCAGGTCCATCCCTTGCCATAGGCAAGCTGGGTCCACAACACGAACGCACCGGCCACCGGGATTGCCGGAATCGCGAGTCTGGCAGCAATTTTCACTGCGTCTTCGCGAACCTCGTCCGCGCTCTTGAGTGCCAGGAATACAGCACCGTGGAGAGCGAACACCAGCGCGGTGGTCAGGCCGCCGAGCAGTGCGTACGGGTTGAGCAGATCGAAGAACCCTGACTCGACCTGCTTGTCGGCATTGATCGCAACGCCCCGAACGATATTCGCGAATGCCACGCCCCAGAGAACTGCGGGAACCCAGGAGCCGAAGATGATGCCCCAGTCGCAACGCTTACGCCAGGCGTCGTCGTCGATCTTGCTTCGCCATTCGATGGCGACGATGCGAACGATCAAGGCCACCAGGATGATCAGCAGCGGTAGATAGAAGCCGGAGAACAGCGTTGCGTACCACTCGGGGAAGGCAGCGAACATCGCGCCACCCGCCGTGATGAGCCAAACCTCGTTACCGTCCCAGACCGGGCCGATGGTGTTGAGCGCGACGCGCCGACGCGTATCGGCCGGTAGGCCACTGCCTCTGCCGACGATCGGCATGAGCATTCCGACCCCGAAGTCGAAGCCTTCGAGAACGAAGTAGCCGACGAACAGTACTGCGACGAGCACGAACCATACTTCTTGAAGTCCCATGATCGCCTCCTAGTACGCGAACGACAGTTGTTTGGGCTTGTCCGGATCTTCCGGCTCTTCGTGGTCGGTATCTCCCGGCGGATGCATGTCATGCTCCAGCGGGCCTTCCTTGGCGTACCGCACGATCAGCTTGAACCAGACCACACCCAAAGCGCCGTACAGGAGGGTGAAGGTGATCAGCGAGACCCACACCGTTGCCGACGCATGATCCGAAACACCTTGGTCGACAGTGAGTCTGATCATGTCCACGCCGGTCGGGTTGGGATGCACCACCCAGGGCTGGCGGCCCATCTCGGTGAAGATCCAGCCCGCGCTGTTGGCGAGGAACGGCATGGGAATCGCGACAAGGCTCAGGATTCCGAACCACTTCTGATCCGGTACCCGACCCTTACGAGTTACCCACAGACCGGCAAGCGCCAAGGCTGCAGAACCGGCGGCAAGACCGATCATCGCGCGGAAAGACCAGTACGTGACAAAGAGATTCGGGCGGTAGTTGCCGGGGCCGAAGTCTTGCTCAGCCTGTTCCTGCAGCTGGTTGACGCCTTGAAGTTCGACACCGGTGAACTTGCCCTCGGCCAGCCACGACAGCACGTAGGGAACCTTGAGAACGTGGGTCACGCCCGCGCAGTCGTTGTGGGTACCGATCGTGAGAATGGAGAAGTCGGGATCCAGCTCGGTGTCGCACAAGGATTCGGCCGACGCCATCTTCATGGGTTGCTGCTGGAACATGAGCTTGCCCTGGACGTCGCCGGTGTAGATGACGCCGATACCGGCAATGATGATTACCAGCAACGCCAATCGGGCGCCGGGTCGGTACATCGTCCTGGCATCGGTTTCGAGCCTGGTCGCCTCCGCGGGGCCGACGGTCTTGGTGCGGCGCATGTTTCGCACCATCCACCAACCACAGATGCCGGCGACGAAGGTTCCCGCAGTCAGGAAGGCACCTGCTACTGCGTGCGGGAATGCGGCCAGAGCGGTGTTATTGGTGAGCAGCGTCCAGATGCTTGTCAGTTCGGCGCGACCCGTCTCCG
The DNA here is from genome assembly GCF_005938745.2 of Rhodococcus sp. KBS0724. Lineage (NCBI taxonomy): Bacteria > Bacillati > Actinomycetota > Actinomycetes > Mycobacteriales > Nocardiaceae > Rhodococcus > Rhodococcus sp. KBS0724. The sequence goes on along the minus strand of NZ_VCBX02000001.1, from coordinate 1,120,138 downwards.
GGTTGTACACCGCGCCGACGGGGTGCTGCATGAACGAGTTGGCTGCGATGATGAAGAACGCCGACGCGTTGACGCCGATCGCCACGAGCCAAATACATGCCAGGTGAACAAGTTTGGGTAGCCTGCCCCAACCGAAGATCCACAGTCCGATGAAGACGGACTCCATGAAGAAGGCCACAAGACCCTCGAGAGCCAGCGGTGCACCGAAGACGTCGCCGACAAATCGTGAGTACTCACTCCAGTTCATACCGAACTGGAATTCCTGCACGATGCCGGTAGCTACGCCGATGGCAAAGTTGATGAGGAACAGCTTGCCGAAGAACTTGGTGAGTCGGTACCAGTGATCTTTCTTGGTCACGACCCACATGGTTTGCATGATCGCGATCATCGGAGCCAATCCGATGGTCAGCGGAACAAAGATGAAGTGGTAGACGGTAGTTATACCGAACTGCCACCTGGAGACGTCCAAAGTATCCATTGGCTACTCCGAGAGTAGGGCCCTGGGACAGGCTTCGGGGATCGAGACGCGGGCGTTCGCTCGGCCCCTGCGGACACGGTACTGCTGTCCGGTTTGGACCGCAGGACTTTGCTACTACTCAAAGTAGTAGAGACCGTCGAAGATTCCTATTCGCCCGAAACGCCCAGGCCGTCTAGTCGACGGCCCGTTCGACCAACTTCATGAATTCCGCAGCGACTTTGGGCTCTGGTAAAGCAAAGCCATCCAGTGTAGTGACGCGGGCAGCCAGCGTGACACTCGAAACCATCCACACTCCGTCCGCGGCGATCAAATCTGCAGGTCGCAGGGTTTCGTAGCGACTGTCGAAGCCCGCACCCTTGGCGACGTCGAACAGCGCACGCTGCGTTGTACCCATCAAAATGCCTTGCGCGGGCGGCGGTGTGATCAAAGTCCTGTCCCGCACGACAACAACCGTCGACCGGGGCCCTTCCAACACATTGCCCTCGGAACTGACGAAGATCACATCATCGGCCCCCAAAGTGCCGGCGTAACGCAGTGCAGCCATGTTGGTTGCGTATGACAACGTCTTCGCGCCCAGCAACTGCCACGGTGCGCGTGCCGACAAATCCACCGAGAACCCGCGTTCGAGCGTAATCACGGACAAACCCGCTTCACGCACCTGCCGCACCCGATCGGCCACGGGACCGACCATTACGAACGCCGTCGGCTTGTCCCCACTCTCACGCCCGCGCGTCAGGACGAGACGCAACGCGCCTTCCTTCTCGCTCCCCCACTCCTCCACAGCCATCTCGATCGCCAGTCGCCAGTCGTCGAGCACCGGAGCAGGCAAACCCAATGCCTCGGCGCTCAGAACGAGTCGGCTCAGATGACCTTCGACCACCCGCGCTCGGCCACCCCGAACCAATAACGTCTCGAACACTCCGTCGCCCCGCACGACAGCCAAGTCGTCAGCATGGAGGAAGGGTGCGTCAGCATCGAGCACCTCATGGTCGAGAGTTACCAATACGCGATCAGCCATACCCTCAACACTAGCGACGGAAAACACCGCTCACGCCCCGCACTCGACCAACGCGCGGACCACACTCCTAGACTGATGACGTGGTCGACAACGCTCTTGTGCCCAACAGCCCACTCATGACTGCCCCCGGTGCGGTCGCAGCCCCGGACGGATCGGTCGACATCGGCGTCGCGTGGCATCACGGCGACCCGCTCGGCGAGCAACGGACTGCGCAGCGCGACGCGGTTGTCGTCGATCGCAGCCACCGATTTGTCATCGCCATTCCCGGTGACGAGCGACTTACGTGGCTGCACACCATTTCGAGCCAACACGTTGCCGCTCTTCCGGACGGGAAGAGCGCCGAGAACCTCAGTCTCGACGTCAACGGCCGCGTCGAACACCACTTTGTGCAGACGGACCTGGGCGGCGTCACCTGGATCGACACCGAAGCCGATCGTGGGCCCGAACTCCTCGCCTTCCTGAAGAAGATGGTGTTCTGGTCCAAGGCCGAACCCCGCGACGGCAACGAACTTGCCGTTCTGAGCCTTCTCGGCCCCAAGGCCACCGCCGTCCTCGACGCGGCCGGCGCGAGTGCGCCCGTCGACGTGTACGACGCGCAGGCTCTGCCAGGCGGCGGCTTCGTCCGTCGGATGCCGTGGCCGGCCGAAGACTCGTTCGACCTCCTCGTACCTCGCGACCAATTGGCAACCTGGTGGGCCACACTCACCGAAGCCGGCGCCACACCGGCCGGAACCTGGGCCTTCGAGGCCCTCCGCGTCGAAGCAGTCCGCCCGCGCATCGGACTCGACACCGACGAGAAGACCATCCCGCACGAGGTTCGGTGGATCGGCGGTCCCGCCGAACACGGCGCGGTTCACCTCGAGAAGGGCTGCTATCGCGGCCAGGAAACCGTCGCGCGCGTGCACAACCTCGGCAAGCCGCCGCGCCACCTCGTTCTCCTGCACCTCGACGGAAGCGCTGAAGCCCTCCCCGAGCCCGGCGACCCCATCACAGCCGGTGGCCGCGCAGTGGGCCGCGTCGGAACCGTCGTCAATCACCACGAGCTCGGGCCCATCGCGCTCGCACTGGTCAAGCGCAACGTCCCCGCGGGGACCGAATTGGTCGCCGGCCCCAGCGCCGCGTCGATCGATCCGGACTCGATTGTCGACGACAACGCACCTCAGGCCGGACGTGAAGCCGTCAACCGATTGCGCGGGAAGTGACCGGCGTCGTGGACGCCGTGTGCGTCGTACATGCCGAACGCGACAGCGGCGTCAAACGTGTGACTCGAACCGCAATCGACAAACGATCCGTCGACGGCCGGGTTCCCTTGGGCCGACTCGGCCTGGGCGGCGACTATGTCTGCGACACCGAATTCCACGGCGGCGCGTATCAAGCCGTCTACGCGTACGACCACGTCGAAGCTCAGCGTTGGTCGGCGGAGTTGGGCAGACCCCTCCACCCCGGTTGGTTCGGTGAGAACCTTCGCATCAGCGGTATCGCCGTGACCGACGCCGTCATCGGCGAACGCTGGCACATCACCGGAGCGGACTCGTCCGACGTGGTGGAACTCGAGGTCACCGGGCCCCGCGTGCCGTGTGGCACCTTCGGCCTCTGGTCGGGCGAGAAAGGCTGGGTCAAGCGGTTCACCCATCGAGCCGATGTCGGCGCGTATCTGCGAGTGAACCGAACGGGCACCCTCGCGGCCGGCGATACCGTGACGCGGGTTCACGTCCCGGACCACGGCGTCACAGTTCGACAAGTATTCGCCGGCGCAGACCCCGAACACTTGCGACAACTGCTGAACAGTCACCACGACCTTGCGCCGAACGTCCGAGAACGGATCAGCACATTCGTCGAACGAGCGGAAACACAGGTGCATTCGTGAGCATTGAACTGGTCGAAGTTGTCCGCTCCGGATTCCGCGAGTGTGTACACCGCGGATCGGCCGTCATCCTCGACGCCCACGGCGACCTGGTTGTGGGAGTGGGCGAAGTCCACACACCCATCTATCCCCGCTCCGCCAACAAGCCGTTGCAAGCCGTCGCGGCCCTGCGCAACGGCTTCGAACCCAGTAGCCCGGAGGAACTGGCCGTCGCTGCGTCGTCGCATGCCGGTGAGGCCGACCACATCGAACTCGTCGAGGGTCTACTCGACCGCTACGACCTCCGGGTCGATCAATTGCAGTGCCCGGCCGATCTGCCAGGCAACGAACTTGCCCGAGCCGAGTTGATTGCCGCGGGCCAGCTCCCCAGCCCCATCTACATGACCTGCTCGGGCAAGCACTCCGCGATGCTCGCCACGTGCGTGGTGAACGACTGGCCTCTCGAGACGTACATGGAACCGACACACCCCCTGCAACTCGCGATCGCGGAGACGATCTTCGATCTCAGCGGGGAAGAAGAGCAGGAACTGGGAATCGACGGCTGCGGCCTGCCGATCGTGCCACTCTCGCTGTCGAATCTCGCTCGAGCTTTCGGCCGTCTGCCGTCGGCGACGCCTGATTCCCCGGAACGCGCCGTCGCCGACGCCGTGCGAGCCAACCCGTTCCTTGTCTCCGGAACCGGACGCAACGATCAGCGTCTGATGTCCGCGGTGCCCGGTCTGTTCAGCAAGACCGGATACGACGGTATCTACGCGGGCGCCCTCCCCGACGGTTCGGCGTTTGCTCTCAAGATCGACGACGGTCACGAGCGGGCCCTGCTTCCATTGGCCGCCGCACTACTCAGGCGGATGAACACCGAATGGACCGAAGAGTTGGCCGCTCTGGCGTCGGCTCCAGTGTTCGGCGGAGATGCTCGGGTGGGCACGATTCGAGCGATTCCGGGGAACTTCTGAGCAGTTCCGGGAAAACTTTTGCGCAGTTCTAACAAAGTTCTGAGCAGTTCTGTCGGCATCCTGGCAGCTCGCGGCCATAGTGAGAGCAAACAGACACGGCGACGAGGGCTACGTGGAAGCGGAAGCGACTTTTCCAGGCTAGAGTGTGTGTCAGGAAACTTACACACTCAAACGGGGCCGCCAAATTCCCCAGGCCGCCCCGCGAAAGCGCGAGGGGGTCAGCCATGGGCCGCGGCCGGGCTAAGGCAAAGCAGACCAAGGTTGCACGCGAATTGAAGTACAGCGTACCGACCACGGATTTCGATAGCCTGCAACGAGAGCTCGCAGGTGGATCGACCAACTCGCATCGGAGCAGTGTCCGATCGGACCAGACTTCCGATAGGGAAGGGCATTCGCGAGAGGACGACTACGACGACTGGCGGCGTTGACCGCGCACTGCCATCTGCGCAGACTGTGAAATGAGGAAGAGCTGATTGCTCTTCCTCATTTTTGCGTGCTTTGTTCCGGGCACCCCTGATCCGAACAAAAAAGCTGCCCCGCCGAAGTGAATCGGCGGGGCAGCTTTGGTGGTCTTACCGGCCTTAGAAGCGCGGGTGATCTCCAGCCAGGAACGCACGCTCTGCTGCGGCGTCCGAGGCCTTCTTGATGCTTCCCAGCGTCCAGCAGTCGATGTGGCGTGCGGTGAGCACGGCCAATGCACGATCGACGTCCTCAGGAGCGACGACGGCAACCATGCCGACACCCATGTTGAAGGTCTGCTCCATCTCGGCGCGCTCGACGCGTCCGCGCTGCGCGATCATCGCGAAGACAGCCGCGGGGCTCCACGTTCCACGATCGAGTTCGGCAACGAGGCCCTTGGGCATGACGCGCCCGAGGTTATTGGCGAGGCCACCACCGGTGACGTGGCAGAAGGTGCGGACGTCGGTCTCGGCAGCGAGGGCCAGGCAGTCCTTGGCATAGATCTTGGTGGGCTCGAGGAGCTCCTCACCGAGGGTGCGGCCGAACTCGTCGACGTGCGCGTTCAGGTTCATGCGGTCGATCTCGAGAAGCACCTTGCGGGCCAGTGAGTAGCCGTTGGAGTGCAGACCCGAGGATCCCATGGCGATGACGACGTCGCCGGGACGGACGCGGTCCGGTCCGAGCAGCTTCTCCGCTTCCACGACGCCCACGCCGGTGGCGGAGAGGTCGTAATCACCATCGGCCATGATGCCGGGGTGCTCGGCGGTCTCGCCGCCGAGGAGAGCGCAGCCTGCCTGGATGCAACCTTCTGCGATGCCGCCCACGATCTCGGCAACTCGCTCGGGGATCACGCGTCCGACTGCGATGTAGTCCTGAAGGAACAGCGGCTCGGCGCCACAGACGACGAGGTCGTCGACGACCATCGCGACGAGGTCGAGTCCGACGGTGTCGTGCTTGTCCATCGCCTGAGCGACGGCCAGCTTGGTTCCGACGCCGTCGGTGGACGCAGCGAGGACAGGCTCCTTGTAGTCACCCTTGAGCGAGAACAATCCGGCGAATCCGCCGAGGCCACCCATGACCTCGGGGCGGCTGGCCTTCTTGGCCATGGGGGCGAAGAGTTCCACCGCCCGGTCGCCGGCGGCGATATCGACTCCTGCTGCTGCGTAGGAGGCGCCTGCTGTGCGGTGACTGTCCTCGGTCATCGGATTACTACTCCAGCCCTAGTATTTCTCGCGCACGTTTTCTCCGTGCACAGGTATGTGTTGTGTAATCCTCGCGACGTGCCGAGGCGGTCGACTCGAGCGAACAAGCCCTCAGCGCACACAAATACCGACGATTACGCCCTTACGCTACCGGACACAGGCAGCTGACGAGACCTCGCGTACCGTTCGAGCTCAGTTCTGGAGCTGCGAACCGATCGAGGTGTGCAGCGCCCGCAGACTGTTCTGCCCGAGTGCAACAGTCTCCGACTGGATATGTCGCAGGAGGTGTCCGTCGTTGAGGACCTTCTCGCTCGACTGGATCAGCACTGTTCCGGCGCCGGTGAAATCGAACTGTTTCTCTTCACCCGTATTCGCGCCGAACACCGTTCCCCGCACCGATCCGAGGAAGCTCTGCATCCAGTCGGCGTCGAAGTGATGGGACGGCGACGGGCAGTCGGCCCAGCCGACGAGGGCTTGTGGATCGATCCGCAGCGGAGGTTCGGCAAACATGACCGGACCATTGGACGACGCCAGAAACTTCCCGGTACCGAGCAACGTCAAAAAGCCTGGCACGATTGACTGTTTGAGTTCGAGACCGTTCTCGAAGGCGAGCAGGTTGGCAGCGCGGATCGTGAGGTTGCCGTCGTCGAGATCGTAGGAATTGATGTTGAATCCCCGGTCGCCGAGAATCAGCTTGCCCTGGCCCTGGGCAATCACCCAGTCGTCGGCGTACAGCGGCGACGAGAATCTGGCCGCCACCATCGCCGACATGCTTGTGCGTCCCAGCGGCTCGAAATTGACCATGCCGTAGTACGCGATCATCGCGCCTTTGGACGTGAACCAGGGCTGCCCGGTCAGTTCGATACAGAACGCGTAGTCATTGCCCGGGACGTTGTCGTTCGCGGGCAGAGACGCCGGAGTGTGAATTTCGATACTCATTCGATTTCTCCCTCAGAACTTCTGCTCGGACGCCTGAACCCAGACGGTGCCCATACCGGTCATCTTCAGCTGAATGGACTCCCCCGAGCCCTTGCCGACGGCTTCACGCCAGCCGACATTGGCGGAGATGTCGACGGTGATCTGCCCGAGATGGCACACGTACGCCTGGGGGTCCACCACAACCTGGGGATGGTTCGGACCGACCTGCAGAGGAATGGCTCCACCGTGCGAGAGCACCGCGACGCTTCCCTGACCGTGCAGTTGTGTCGTGAACAGTCCTTGCCCGGTCATCGCCCCGCGGACGGCGCCGCGCACACCACCTTGCGAGGTCAGCGCCACGATCGAACTTTGCAGGTAGGCGTCATGAGCCAGGAGACGGTCTGCTTCCACCGTGAGCATGGACGAACCGTCCAGATGGATGACGTCGACGTACAGCCCGGCGTGGCCGTAGTGGACCTCGCCCTGCCCTTCTGCCGCCATCATGCGTGCATGTTCGCCCGACATCATCCGGCCGGCCATGCCCGCGATGCCGCCCATGTTCGGCATCGCACCAGGACCGCCACCCATGCTGTGCGGGATGAATCGGACGTCGCCGGTGTAGTAGAGCATCGATCCAGTGCGGGCCAGCACGTTCTGCCCCGGAACGAGGGTCGACTTGACGACCTTGCTGTTCACCTTTTCCAACGGCATGGGTCAGCGCTCCTCTGGCTGGATGTAGACGACACCGGATCCGTCGAAGCGCAACGAGAACGCCTCACCACTGCCGCCGCCGATCGCGGACCTCCAGGTGACGTCGGTGACAAAGCTCTGATTCAGTTGTCCGCGGTGGGCGACAAAGGCATCGGGGTCGGCAACGAGCGGATACTGCGGGCTGACTTCGAGCGCGATGATCGGCCCGCCTTTCGACAGCACCGCAACCAGACCGGTGCCACTGACAACTGTCGTGAACAATCCTTGGCCGGATCCGGCCCCACGGAGGCCGGCAAATTTCACGTCGGTGCGTAGCTGTCCGACGAGCACCAACAGCTGCGACGCTTCCACGTGGAGAGCGTCGTTGTTGAGTTCGATGATCGTGATGTCCTGGGCGTCCACGGCGAAGTAGACGGTGCCTTGCCCGCTGACCTCCATCAAGGACAGCGATTCTCCGGCTGCCTTCTGTTTCAGCGCGGCGCGGATTCCGCCCCCGCCGCCCATTCCGGCGTTTTTGAAGGTGACAGCACCCTCGTACGCCACCATTGATCCGCTGATCGCTTTGATGGTGTCCCCCATCAGGTCCGCGACCAGGACTCGATGCCCATCCATTCTCAGTTGCGCCACGAGGGCACTATGCCAGATAGCTCCGACAGTGGAAGTGACTGGAAACACAAAAAATCTGCCGCCCCGACAAGCAGGGCGGCAGATTGTCTGTTTTACGGACTACGGGCGGCTGAGCGCGCTCGCGTTGTCGTTGTCGCGGGTGGCAGCCGAACCGGCCGCACTCTCGAGCATTCCTTCGAGGACGTTCTTACCCATCGACGTCTCCTTCGGGAGCGCAATGGGGTAAGTGCCGTCGAAGCAGGCAGCACACAGACGGCTTGCCGGCTGCTCGGTGGCCGCGATCATGCCCTCGGTGGAGATGTAGCCAAGGCTGTCCGCTCCGATGGAACGACGCACACCGTCGAGCATCTCCTCGAACGTGGCGTCCTGTCCGCCGGCTCCGTTGGCGATCAACTCGGCCGGTGAGGCGAAGTCGATGCCGTAGAAGCAGGGCCACTTGACCGGCGGTGAGGCGATGCGGACGTGAATTTCGAGGGCACCGGCTTCGCGGAGCATCCGGATGAGCGCACGCTGCGTGTTGCCACGGACGATCGAATCATCCACAACCACAAGACGTTTCCCGCGGATAACTTCCTTGAGCGGGTTGAGCTTGAGTCTGATACCGAGCTGACGAATGGTCTGCGACGGCTGGATGAAGGTACGGCCGACGTAGGCGTTCTTCATCAGTCCCTGGCCGTAGGGGATGCCTGAACCCTGCGCGTACCCGACGGCTGCGGGGGTGCCGGACTCGGGAACGGGGATGACCAGGTCACCTTCGGCGGGATGCTCACTGGCGAGCAAGCGGCCGATCTCGACGCGGGTCGAGTGGACCGAACGGCCACCGATGACACTGTCGGGGCGGGCTAGATAGACGTACTCGAAGACGCAGCCCTTGGGGGTCGGGTTCGCGAAACGGGAGGAGCGGACGCCGTCGGCGTCGATCGCGAGCAGTTCGCCTGGTTCGATGTCGCGGACGAACGACGCGCCCACGATGTCGAGGGCGGCGGTCTCGCTGGCAACCACCCAGCCGCGATCGAGTCGACCCAGGCAGAGCGGACGGATGCCGTGCGGATCACGCGCTGCGTAGAGCGTGTGCTCGTCCATGAAGGTGAGGCAGAACGCGCCTTCCAATGTGGGAAGCAGTTCCATGGCGGCCTGTTCGATGGTGCTGTCGCCGGCAGCGTGTGCCAGTAGACCACCGATGAGGTCGGAGTCGGAAGTCGCGGCATTGGGGCGCTTGTCGTTGACCAGGCCGGCTGCACGGGTGCGGCTCGCAAGTTCAGCGGTGTTCACCAGGTTGCCGTTGTGGCCGAGCGCAATGCCCGTACCCGCCGTGGTGGTGCGGAAGATGGGCTGCGCGTTCTCCCACGTCGTGGAACCAGTCGTGGAGTAACGGCAATGTCCGACGGCGACGTGACCTGGCATTGCTGCGAGGGTTTGCTCGTCGAATACCTGACTGACCAGGCCGAGGTCCTTGAACACCAGCACCTGGGAGCCGTCGGCCACCGCAATGCCGGCAGCTTCCTGACCACGGTGCTGCAGCGCGTACAGTCCGTAATACGTGAGCTTCGCCACATCCTCTCCCGGCGCCCAGACGCCGAATACACCGCATTCTTCGCGGGGCTCGTTCTCGTCCTCGTCGGACGGGTTCGTAGCGAGGAGATTTGGACTGTTGACCGACAGATCGGCACGAGTCACGTGGCGCTCCCTTTGTGGGCAGGGGTTGGGGGGCATACACAGTCTACGGCCAATTTTCCTCGTGCCTTGCCCAGGGCAACCTTGCCTTGAATCGGACCGAGAATCGGACCGATCAGTCTTTGCTACGCAGCTAGCCGAAGCAGGGGAAGCCAGTGCGCAATTTCTGGAGCTCGGCTACCCGACGCGTCGACTCGCCCGTCACCTGCGGCCTCGGAGAATTCGAGGAGTCCGGTGACCAACAGCAACCACGTTCGAGCGTCCGTCTCGACGACGTTGGGTGGAGTGCCTCGAGTGTGACGTGGACCCTCGATACATTGCACCGCCACAAACGGCGGCACTCGCACCTCGACGCTCGATCCGGGAGCAATCTGTTCGAGGGTGCGCGCACTCATTTTCACTGCCGCGCCCAGTTCGGCGCGGGAAGGTTTCGGAAGCTCCGGATCTCGAAGCCACGGTCCGACAGCAAGGATCGCGGCACGAAATTCTGCGGGGTCGACCGCGCGGCGCGGTGGCATCAGTTCGTTCCCTGTCCGTTGGTGGCGATTCGAACGGCAAGTGCTCCACCGGCATTGGTCGCCAGGTGCAGCAACGCCGGCGCGAGGACGCTGCCACCTCTGCGGTGCAGCCACTCGAACAGCAACGCGGACGCGCCGGTGAAGGCCACTGCGGCGGGGACGTTGTCGCCGGCACCGCGCGCCGGCGCGACGTGCCACAACCCGAAGGTGAGTGCGTGCACGGCCTGCGCGCTCGGGCGGTTCAGTTCACGATTCCAGACCGCGGACATAGCGCTGCGGAACAACAATTCTTCGGACAGTACCGTGCCGAACGGGATGTGCAGGATGATCCATTCGAGGAAGTCTTCGCGGCCGTCGGCACGCTCGTCGGCAGCGAGGGTCGCGCGCAACGACGGAACCGCCAAGGCAACGCTGTAACCGGTAAGGACTGCCCCGGCTGCGGCTCCCCCGAACTGAGCACCGCCACGAATGCCGGTGTGGGCCAACCCCAATTCCTCACGGCTGTAACCACGTGCCCGCAGGACTCCGATGGCCGAGCACCCCACGACGGTGTTGACCACGGCCCGAGCGCGGGGTGAAAGTCCGAACGCCGGAAGCACCACGTTGCTCCACGTGATCGCGGCTACCGAGAGCGCGACCGACGCTACTCCCCTCACTTCTCCGGACCCTGGGACTTCAAGGCGGCAACCAACGACGTTCGCACCCGCTCGGTGTCGGCCGCCGTCCACTCTTCTGGTTGAACAACGCTGACCCAGCCGTCGAGCACGGAGGTTCCGTAGTTGTGGCCGTGCCCGTCCGGAACACCCGCAGCGTTACCGAGATCGGCAGAGACCTGCCAGAACGTGACGATCGGGAACCACTTCATCGACGGTGACCGGTCGAATCCGGGGATCTCCTTCAACCAGGGAGGACGGTTGAACATGAGATCGGTCGACCACCACACCACCGGATCGGACGGGTGCTGGATGAACAGCACATGGGGGTCCGGCCACGCCATTGCCTCAGTCGGAATATCTTCGGCGCGATCAGCAAACCGCACGCCGGCCAGACCGTCGGCGTAGACGGGAGCCACTTCGGTTGTGCCGGGGTCGCGTCGTTGCACTATCGAACGCCACAACGACGTCGCGTTGGGCGGGCCCACCCACAGGATTCCGTCGGCGGTCTCTCGGGCGGCTTGAAGAGTGTCGAAGGCTCCGGCCCCGGCCATGACGCCGAGGCTTTCGCCGTAGACCATGAACTTGGGTCTGGTGGCTTCCGGTTCCTGGAGCCATCTTTCGTGGACCCGCTCGATCAGCAGGCGTCCGGCAGCTTGCGCCTTTTCCTGGTCTGCGAGGAACGAAATCCAGCTCGGCAGATACGAGTACTGGCTGGCGACGAGCGCCGTATCGCCGTTTCCGACCAACTCGATCGCCTGCGCCGCTGTGGGATTCACCCAACCGGTGCCTGTCGTCGGAATGACAACCAGCACCTTGCGTTGGAAAGCGCCGGTCCTCTCCAGTTCCTTGATGACCAGATCCATGCGCTCATCCGGATCTTCGGCACTTTCCAAGCCCGCATAGACCCGGATGGGATCCATCGCGGGCTTGCCGTTGGCAGCTTCGAGTTCCTGCGCGTCCAATCCACGCGAGACGAAGTTCCGTCCCTCGAATCCCAATGTGTCCCAGGGAGCCGCAGATTCGGGACTGCCAGACTTCATCGGATCCTGTGGTTCGACGACGCCGTCCCTCGTGGTGGAGTTCTGCAGGCTGAAGATCGAGTTGGTCGCGGCGTAGATTCCGCGCACGAGCACGCCGTCGACCAGCATGAAGAACAGAACTGTCACAACCAGAATGCCGACGCCGTTGGCTACCGACCGTGACCAGCGGAAGCGTCGCATCAGGACGCGCGCAATGAGTTTCACGAGATCGTGCAGCAATCGCCACAACGCGATGAGTGAACCGCCGATCAGCACGCTCAGCCCGAGGGTGCGGATGTATCCGCTGGTGGTGGTGCCTTCCGCGCCGGTCAGCGCGGCGATTTCCCGCTGCCATCCCGCGGCGTAGACGAGCATGATGACGGCTGCCACGATCGACGCGACCGGAACGAAGATCTTGATCGCGCTCGGCACTGGTTCCGGGAGCGGCCACCATCGACGGCCGCGAAGCAGATACCGCTCCACAGCCCAACCGATTGCCGTTCCGACGCCGTAACCGATGGCCGAGTTGATACCGCCGATCAGTCCTTGGAACAGCCAATCACGTGGCAACAGTGAAGGAGTCAGTGACCAGCAGAAGAAGAATGCGGCAAACGCGATGCCGGTGAAGTCGAGTTTGAGGAGCCCCCACGCCCACTCGGTGAAGCGGTTGTCCAGCTTCTCGAGAGATGCGGGAACAGCCAGCCGCAGGTGATGTTCCTGCGGCTGGCTGTCAGAAGAAGTCAGTTCTCCGGAATCGACCATCTATCACCCGAACAATGCGGGCAGCGTTCCCTCGAAGGCCTCGCGGAGCTTGGCCATCGTGACGGAGAAGTGTCCCTGGACCTCGACCGAGTCGCTGCCCTCGTCGACGACGCCGATACGCGTCCACGGCAAGCCGCGAGCGGTGCACATTCCGGTGAAGCGGGTCTCTTCGGTGCGCGGAACCGCAACCAGGACGCGTCCCGACGATTCCGAGAACAGCGTGACGAACGGATCGGCGCCCTCGGGAATCAGGATGCGGCAACCGGTTTCACCGGCCAGCGCGGCTTCGACGACAGCCTGCGCCAGTCCACCCTCGGAGAGGTCGTGGGCTGCGGTGACGAGTCCGTCACGCGACGAAGCGAGCAGGATGTCGGCGAGCAGCTGCTCACGCGCGAGGTCGACCTTCGGCGGCACGCCACCGAGATGGCCGTGCTCGACCTGCGACCAGATGGAACCGTCGAACTCGTCGTGGGTGTCGCCGAGCAGGATCAGCGTCTCGCCGGGCTCGAGTCCGAGGCCCGTCGGGATGCGGCGATGAACGTCGTCGATCACACCGAGGACGGCAACCACTGGCGTCGGCAGGATCGCCGTGGTTCCGGTCTGGTTGTAGAAGCTGACGTTGCCGCCGGTGACCGGGATTCCGAGTGTGGCGCAGCCGTCGGCGAGACCGCGAACGGCCTGCTGGAACTGCCACATGACGCCCGGATCCTCGGGGGAACCGAAGTTGAGGCAGTTGGAGACGGCCTTGGGCGTTGCGCCCGTGACTGCCACGTTGCGGAATGCCTCGGCGAGAGCGAGCTGCGCACCGGTGTACGGGTCGAGCGCGGTGTACCGGCCGGAAGCGTCGGTGGAAAGGGCGATTCCGCGGCCGGTCTTCTCGTCGATGCGGATGACACCGCCGTCGGCGTTCTCGGCCAGAACGGTGTTGCCGCGGACGTAGCGGTCGTACTGCTCGGTGATCCACTTGCGGCTGCACAGAGCAGGCGAAGCGATCATCTTCAGCAGGGTGGCTTCGAGTTCTTCGTCCGTCTCGGGACGCTTGAGGCCTGCGGTCGTGTTCGCGATCAACGCGTCCTGGGTGGCCGGACGCTCGACGGGACGGTGGTAGACCGGGCCCTCGTGAGCGACGGTGCGCGGCGGAACGTCGACGACGGTCTCGCCGTGCCAGGAAATGGTGAGGTGCTCACCGTCGGTGACCTCGCCGATGTCGGTGGCCAGGACGTCCCACTTCTTGCAAACCTCCATGAACGCGTCGACGTTCTCGGGGGTGACCACGGCGCACATGCGCTCCTGCGATTCGCTGGAGAGCACCTCGGCCGGGGTCATGCCGGTGGCGCGCATCGGAACCTTTTCGAGGTTGATGTGCATGCCGCCGTCACCGGCTGCGGCCAGCTCGGAGGTGGCGCAGGACAGTCCGGCGCCGCCGAGGTCCTGGATACCGACAACGAGGCCGGCCTGGTAGAGGTCGAGACAGCACTCGATGAGTACCTTCTCGGTGAACGGGTCGCCCACCTGAACCGCGGGCAGCTTCTTACGTCCGCCACCGTCTCCGTCGAACGTCGCCGACGCGAGAACCGAGACGCCGCCGATTCCGTCGAGACCGGTGCGTGCGCCGAACAGGATGATCTTGTTGCCCGCACCCGAAGCGAAAGCCAGATGCAGATCCTCGACGCGCATGACGCCGGCTGCGAGGGCGTTGACCAGCGGGTTGCCTGCGTAGGACTCGTCGAAGACCGTCTCGCCGCCGATGTTGGGGAGGCCGAGGGAGTTTCCGTATCCACCGACACCGCGCACAACACCGTCGACGACGCGACGAGTATCGGGGGCGTCAGCAGCGCCGAAACGCAGCTGATCCATGACGGCAATCGGGCGAGCGCCCATGGCCATGATGTCGCGGACGATGCCGCCGACGCCGGTAGCCGCACCCTGGTATGGCTCGACGTACGACGGGTGGTTGTGGCTCTCGACCTTGAACGTGACTGCCCAGCCGTCACCGATATCGACGACGCCGGCGTTCTCACCGATACCGGCCAGCATGTTGGCGCGCATCTCGTCGGTGGTGGTCTTGCCGAAGTATCCGAGGTGGACCTTGGAGGACTTGTACGAGCAGTGCTCGCTCCACATCACCGAGTACATCGCCAGTTCGGCGTCCGTGGGACGGCGGCCCAGGATCTCCTTGATGCGAGCATATTCGTCGTCCTTGAGACCTAGCTCCTTGAACGGCTGAGCGGCATCGGGATCAGCCGATGCGTGCGTGACGGTATCGACCTGGTGAGCAGACACTGGAGAGGGGTCCCTTCCCTACGGGAGTCAAGAGCGAGCCGGCGCGGAGCGGGACACCACGAATGTGCCCAACGAAAGAACGTGCCGGGAGACAGTCTATCGGGGCGGGCCGACGACTTCCGCAGACGGCGGCACCGACGCGAGCGGTGGGTCCTCGAAGTCGTCCCGGTCACACTCGTTTACGGTTTCGGTAACCGGTCGGTTTTTATTTTCCGTCCGGTAGTGCCAGGTACTCGAACGGAAGGTTTCCCATGCCACAGGATGTGCGTCAGTCCGGCGTCGCGGCTCAATCCCAGTCGGTGACGACCCCGCTGACTCCCGCCGCGATTTTCCTGGTGGCGACGGTAAATCCCGGTGGGGAGAACACAACGCGCGCGCTGCTCGCCGACGTGGCCGGCCTGCAGCGGTCCGTGGGTCTGCGCGTTCCCGGTTCCGGTTTGGATGTGGTGACCAGCATCGGTTCGGACGTCTGGGATCGTTTGTTCGCCGGTCCGCGGCCTGCATTGCTGCGCCCGTTCACTGCTCTGCAGGGAGACGTCCATCACGCGCCGTCGACGCCCGGAGATCTGCTTTTCCACATTCGCGCGATGAGCATGGACGCGTGCTTCGAGGTAGCTCGTCAGATCACGAAACGCCTGCACGGCGCGGCCACAGTTGTCGACGAGATTCACGGTTTCCAGTACTTCGAGAACCGCGACCTCATCGGCTTCGTGGACGGAACCGAGAACCCGTCGGGTCGCGCTGCGATCGCGGCGGTGACCGTCGGCGACGAAGATCCCGATTTCTCGGGCGGTAGCTACGTCCATATCCAGCGATACATCCACAAGATGCGCGAGTGGGAAGCGATCACGGTCGACGAACAGGAACGGGTGATCGGCCGCACCAAACTCGAAGACATCGAGATGTCCAAGGACGTCATGCCGGCCAACTCACACGTCGCGCTCAACGCGATCAAGGACGAGGACGGCAACTCTCTCGAAATCTTGCGTGCCAACATGCCGTACGGACGCCTCGGCGATGACGAGATCGGCACATTCTTCATCGGGTACTGCGCCACTCCCGCCATCACCGAGCGCATGTTGGAGAACATGTTCCTCGGCTCACCGCGCGGCAACTACGACCGCCTTCTCGATTTCTCGACAGCGGTGACGGGTTCGATGTTCTTCACCCCGACCACCGAGTTCTTCGAGAAACTCCCGGCCAGCCCCTGCTAGCTCCTCGGTGTAAGGAACGCACCGAGAGCGTCCGCATACATCGTGATGTCGGCGGCGCCCATCAACTCTCGTGCCGAGTGCATCGCGAGTTGAGGTGCCCCGACGTCAACGGTGGACAGCCCGGTACGTGATGCGGTGATCGGTCCGATCGTGGAACCGCACGGCAGATCGGCCCGATGCACGTAGCGCTGCAACGGAACTCCCGCTTGGTCGCAGGCGAGCGCGAACTCACCGGCGCCGGCAGCATCCGTCGCGTATCGCAGGTTCTGGTTCACCTTGAGTACCGGCCCACCGTTGATCTCGATGCGGTGCGCGGGTTCGTGACGTTCGGGGTAGTTGGGATGCGTCGCATGTGCCATGTCGCCTGACGCGCACACCGAACCTGCCATTGCCTGCAGGAATTCACCGCGACCACCACCGCGGCCCAACACAATTCGTTCGAGGACCGTGTTGAGCAGATCCGAGAAGGCGCCGCGGTCTGACATGCTGCCCACCTCTTCGTGATCGAAGAGTGCAAGGACCGGAACAAAATCCGACGGCGACTCGACCGCGGCCAGAAGTGCTTGTGTACCGGCGTAGCACGTGCCCTGATTGTCGAGGCGCGGCGCGCTGACGAGCTCTTTGCCCAGGCCCACCACAGCGCTAGGGGCCAGGTCGTGAGTCATCAACTCCCAACCCAGAACGGATGATTCGGCAACTCCGGCCCGATCGGCGACAAATCCGATGAAGGACTTGGGCTTTGTACCCACACCCCAGATTCCGTTGACATGGCGCTGCGGGTCCAGAGTGACGCCCTTGCGATCCTCGGACAGATGGATCGCCAACTGTGGGACACGAAGAATCGGATCGTCGATGCGAACCAGCTTTTGCTCCACGGTGTTTCCCACCCGGACACTCAACCGACCGGAAATACCGAGATCGCGGTCGAGCCACGAGTTCAGTAAAGCTCCGCCGTACGGCTCGAGGCCCACCATCTGCCAGCCCGCCGATGTGAGATCCGGATGCTGCTTCACCCGCAAGTTCGGGCTGTCGGTATGACCGCCGACGATGCGGAACGGCGCGGAATCACCGACTGCGTCGGTGCTCCACGCGATCAGCGAACCGCCGCGTACCAGGAAATACCGTCCCGGCTCCGACGGCCACGCCTGAGTCTCCTGGAGTTCCACAAATCCGTTGGCTGCGAGCTGCGACGCCACAGTTGCACACACGTGGAACGGCGACGGCGACGAATCGACGAAACTGCACAGACCCGTAGCGTCGGCCCCGGTCAGAGAAGGGTGGGAAGTCATGTCCTTCATCATGCCCGACTACCCAGAGACTCAGCTGTGGGCGCCGGACACACAGAACTGATTGCCGTCGGGATCCGTCAGTGTGACCCAGCGGAATCCGTCCATGTTCTCGCGGTGGTGCTCCGATGCGCCGGCAGCTATCAGCCGCGACACTTCGGCGTCGAGGTCCTCGCTGCCCAGATCGAGGTGGATTCGGTTCTTTCCGGCCGTGGGATCCGGGACTTTCTGGAATGCAAAATTGGTGGACGCGCCGGGAACCTCGACGATGTAGAACCATCCGTCGTTCTCCTGTGCGACGGTGCCGCCCAACTGCTCGGCCCACCAGCGCGCGAGTGGACCCGGATCAAGGCTGTCGAATGTGATCATTCCCAGAGTCAGTGTCATGGGCCGACATTAAAGGAGGGCACCGACAATCGAGGCGGATTCTCTCAATCAGGAGCGACCGCAGCCGCCCCACCGGCTACCGGAATGCTTGCGACACCGATCGCGGCAGCAACAACGCCGACCGCTCCGAGAATCAGGTAGGCGTTGGCGTAACTCCCGGACCACGTGGAAAGCACGGTGCCGGCCCACGGACCCAACGCCATGACAATGACGATCGGCGCGGACACAATTCCGCTCAACCGACCGTAGTGCTCGCCTCCCCATCGGTCGGTGACGGCGGTGGCCTGGATCAGGGTGAAGATACCGCGGACCAGTCCAGCGCCGATCGTGATGCCGATCAAAGCGATCATCGAGCTTGCGAGTCCCAGCCAGGCGGCGCTCAATCCGGTGGCGGCGATGACGGATACGGTCCGCACGCGGACACTGGTCTTTGCAGCGAGCGGCAGGTAGAAGATGCGACCGATGACCTGACCGGCGCCGCCCAATCCGAGCGTGAGCGCGGCGAGAGCAGAACTGAAACCTCGTTCGACCAACAACGGCACGAGATTGAACACCGCGGCGGACGCGGCGAACGAACCGGCAGCGAGGGCAAGGGCGAGCGCAAGGAAGGCGGGACTGCCGGTGGCCTTGCGATAACCATCAGGTTGCGCCCCGACTTGACGAATCGGGTCGGGCCACCCACCCCGCAAACCCCAGACATGCCCGGGGACGGTGATGACGGCCAGAACCAGCGCGAGAACCAAGTAGGTTGTGCGCCAATCGAACCGTTCCACCAGGGTGGCAGCAATGGGCGCAAAAACGGTGCTGGCCAGACCGGCGGCAAGGGTCAGAATCATCAGCGCTTTGACATAACCGTCGCCGTACCAGCGGGTCAGCGCGGCGAACGCCGGTGGGTAAAGCACCGCACCCATCGAAACACCTGCGATTACCCACCCAACGAAAAACACTGGCACGGTCTCAGCGGTCGCGACGACAACCAATGCGGGCACCGCGAGCACGGAACCCGCAGTCATCACCCATCTCGGGCCACGGCGATCGAGGACCCGTCCGACCGGGATACCGACCACCGCGGCGACGAGCTGACTGACGGAGAATGCCGCGACGATCACGGTCGTCGACCATCCGGTGTCACGCGAAATCGATACCGACAGAACGGGAAACGCGTAGTACAGAATTCCCCAGCTGGTGATCTCGGTCAGGCACAGCGCCACCAGGACCCGCCGCAGCCCGGAAGGGGCCAGGCCGGCAGGCGGATCCTCGACAGTGGTCATCGGCTGGGTGCTATCCGCAGGAATTGGCGCTACCGGCGCGGCCGGAGAGCGAGATCAGCTGCGGAGCGGGGGCGCCGCAGCAACCGCCTTCGGTTTCCGCAGTATCGGGTTCGTCGAAAACGCCTGCACCACCGCAGACTCCGGTTTCCGGGAGGATCAACTCCACCCGAGCGGCGGCGGCGTGATCACCGGCAAGTTCCGCGGCGATGCTGCGAACCTGCTCGTAACCGGTCATGGCCAGGAACGTCGGCGCGCGACCGTAGCTCTTCATCCCGGCCAGGTACACGCCCGGTTCGGGATGCCGAAGTTCCTTCGCACCATGGGGATACACGGTGCCGCAGGAGTGGACGTTCGGGTCGATGAGCGGCGCAAGCTGTGTCGGCGCCTGCAGTACAGGGTCGAGGCCGAGGCGAATTTCCGAGAGCCAGGACAGGTCTGGACGGAAGCCGGTCAGTGCAACGACATTGTCGACGTTCTCGATCCGGGTACCGGCATCGGAGATCACCGTTATCTGACCGTTCCGCGCGGATTCCACACTCGCGGTGCGGAATCCGGTGACCACAGTGAGGAGTCCGTCGTCGACAGCCTTCTTTGCACGTAGTCCGAGTGCGCCGCGAGCTGGCAGTTCGTCAGATTCGCCACCACCGAACGCGGAACCGACACTCCCCCGCCGGACCACCCACGTGATTCGGGTGCCTTCCACCCCGAGCCCGGCCAACGCGACGATCGCCGTCAGCGCCGAATGACCACTACCCGCGATGACGGTGTGCTTTCCCGCAAACCGTGCGCGGGCCGACTTTTCGTCGAGATCGGGAACGCGATACGTGATCGCATCCCCGGCCGCCTTCTCACCGAGCGCCGGCAAACCCTCCCCGCCAAGAGGATTGGGCGTTCCCCAGGTCCCCGAAGCATCGACGACGCCGCGAGCGAAAATGCGATCCTCGAACCCGTCAGTGCGACGGATGTGAATCGAGAGGGGTTCGGAGTCTCGGCCGTCGTCGACTACCAGGTCGCGGCCACGTCGGGCGATCCCGATCACCTCGGTGCCGAATTGAACCGCATCGCCGAGCGCAGTAGCGAGCGGCTCGAGGTAGAGCCGACGCCACTGTTGCCCGGTCGGGTAAGTATCGGCGTCGGGCGAGTTCCACCCCTCCTGCTCGAGCAGACGCCGAGCCGCGGGGTCGACAAGTTCGGACCAACGCGAAAACAGCCGCACGTGATTCCATTCGGATATCGCCGCGCCCGCTACATCGCCGCGTTCGAACAGCAGCGGCGTCAATCCACGCTCGCGCAGCTGCGCGGCCGCAGCGAGACCTATCGGCCCGGCTCCGATCACGACAACAGGTAGCTCATCCATCACAAACACCCCTTCATCGACAACCATCAATCTTTCGGCCAACTATATTGACGAACGTCGATGAATGCAACCATCGACGGATGTCGATAGAGTGTGGATATGACTTCACTGCAGACCCCGACGGTGCGCGTCGGCAATTCGGCTCCGGGTCAGATCGGTTCGAATCTCCTCGAACAGACTGACGCCGACACGTATGCGCAGTGGTTCGCCTGCCTGGCCGAACCGATGCGGGTCCGACTCCTGCACCGCGTTGCGAGCGCTACCGGCGGGATTACCGTCGGTGCTCTCGCCGAAGCTCTGGGGATCGGACAACCGACGGTCTCTCACCACCTGCGCAAGCTCGCGGACGTGGGGTTCGTAGACCTGCGAAAGGATGGAACCAGCACTGTCGTGGCAATGAGTCCGACCTGCTGCGTCGCCTTGCCGCAGCCGGCCGACATCCTCATGGGGGTTCTTGCACCGCGACCTTGCTGCCCGACCGACTTACCCGACGACGTCACCGTGCGGGTGATGACCGACAACGACTGGGACGCAGTACTGCGGATTTACGGCGAAGGTATCGACACCCGTAACGCCACCTTCGCCACCGAGGTCCCCAGTCGTGCACAACTCGATGCGCAGTGGCTACCGAAACATCGATGGGTAGCGATCATCGAGGATGTCGTCGTGGGATGGGCGACCCTGAGCCGGGTCTCCGAGCGGGACTGCTACCGCGGGGTTGCCGAGAATTCCGTCTATGTCGCCGACGGGATGCGTGGCCGAGGTGCCGGAAAAGCGTTGCTACGCAAGCAGGTTATGTCCGCCGACGACGACGGCCTCTGGACCTTGCAGACCTCGATCTTCCCCGAGAACCGTGCGTCCATCTCGCTACACCACTCCGCAGGTTTCCGGACGATCGGCATCCGCGAGAAGATCGCCCAACTCGACGGCGTCTGGCGTGACACCGTCCTCCTCGAACGCCGATCAGCGACCGAGCCCGCCTAGCCTGGCCGGACGGTTCGGACTTTGCCGAATTGCGCCCTATTTCGATATCTGTCAATATTGACGAATGTCGAATCAAGACGTGCCGGAATCCGACGCGTGCTGCACCCCGCTCGTCCGCGAACCCTTGACCGAAGACTGGGCCGGCGACCTGGCCCGGATGTTCAAGGCACTCGGCGACCCCGTGCGACTACGCCTGCTGAGCCTGGTGGCCAGCCACAAGGGTGGAGAAGCCTGCGTCTGCGACATCTCCGACACCTTCGACCTGTCTCAGCCGACCATCTCGCATCACCTCAAGGTCCTGCGCCAGGCCGGGCTGCTCGACTGCGAGCGACGTGGCACATGGGTGTACTACTGGGTTGTTCCCGCTGCATTACAACAGCTTTCAGCGGTCCTCCTGGTCGAAGGATCCCCCGCAGACGGATGCGTCGAGGTCACCGCATGAGCACCGCCGCCACAACCGAGAATCCCCCAGTTGTGGGAAAGCTCTCCACACTCGACCGATTTCTACCGGTGTGGATCGGTGTTGCCATGGTCGCGGGACTGCTACTGGGTCGCTGGATTCCCGGCTTGAACAGTGCCATCGAGAAGGTGCAGATCGACGGCATCTCGTTGCCGATCGCGTTGGGCTTGCTGATCATGATGTACCCGGTACTCGCGAAGGTCCGCTACGACCGCCTCGACACGGTCACCGGCGACAAGAAACTCCTTGCCGGATCGCTGTTCCTGAACTGGATCCTCGGGCCTGCGTTGATGTTCGCCCTTGCCTGGCTGATGCTGCCCGACCTTCCTGAATACCGAACCGGCCTGATCATCGTCGGCCTTGCCCGATGTATCGCAATGGTCATCATCTGGAACGACCTGGCCTGCGGAGACCGTGAAGCTGCTGCGGTCCTGGTTGCCATCAACTCGGTGTTCCAGGTGATCATGTTCACGGTGCTCGGCTGGTTCTACCTATCCGTTCTCCCCGGGTGGCTCGGCCTCGAGCAGACAACGATCGACACATCCCCGTGGCAGATCGCCAAGTCCGTGCTGATCTTTCTCGGCATCCCGTTGCTCGCCGGCTTCCTGTCCCGCTTTTTCGGCGAGCGGTCAAAGGGTCGAGACTGGTACGACAACACGTTCATTCCCAGGATCAGCCCGTGGGCGCTCTACGGCCTGCTGTTCACTATCGTTGTCCTGTTCTCGCTGCAAGGCGAGCAGATCACGTCGCAGCCGTGGGACGTTGTCCGCATAGCGCTTCCCCTACTGGCGTACTTCGCCCTGATGTGGGGCGGCGGCTACATCCTCGGTGCCACAATGGGATTGGGATACGAACGCACTACCACACTCGCATTCACCGCAGCGGGAAACAATTTCGAATTGGCGATCGCCGTTGCCATCGCCACGTACGGCGCCACGTCCGGCCAAGCACTCGCCGGTGTCGTCGGCCCGCTGATCGAGGTACCGGTGCTGGTCGGCTTGGTTTACGTCTCGCTTGCCCTACGTAAACGCTTTGCCGTCCAATCCATTTCACCCGCATCTTGAGAGCTCTTTTGTGAAAGGAACCCAAAACTCATGTCCGACAAGCCCAGCGTTCTGTTTGTGTGCGTCCACAATGCCGGCCGGTCACAGATGGCGGCCGGTTTCCTGAATCATCTCGCCGCTGGTTCCATCGAGGTTCGCTCAGCCGGATCCGCTCCTGCCGAGAGCATCAATTCCGCTGCGGTCGAGGCAATGGCAGAGTTGGGTATCGATATCTCCGACCAAACTCCGAAGATTCTCACCGCCGATGCAGTGCAGAATTCGGATGTTGTCATCACGATGGGTTGCGGTGATACATGCCCGGTCTTCCCGGGTACAAGCTACCGAGACTGGGTTCTCGATGATCCGGCCGGAGCGGGTATCGACGCCGTCCGACCTATCCGGGACAAGATCAAGGCCCAGGTACAGGCACTTGTCGACGAACTCACAGCCTCACCGGTCTAGCTACTGCTACCTAATCTGCAGTGTGGTTTTCGCTGCGTTCCGACTGCGTCAAGTGCGCGCACGCCTGCACCAACAGTGCAAGTGACTCATCGGACAACCCCTCCGCGACACGCATGAACCGGAGTACCCACAGGTCCGACACCTCGACGTCGTCGTTGCGACCGACCTCGGCCAACCAGTCAAGGACGATCTTCCGGGGATCTTGCCCCAGGAATGCCTGACCATCCGTCAACACCCCACCGGCCATGTCCCACTGCGCATCCGAGCATGACAACACCGCCGCAAGGTGCCGACGAGTGAGCACCGTTCCCGATTCTGCCGCAGACTGGAACACGACGCCGAGACGCTCTGCCAAACCTCCGCTGCCGGCTTGTCGACTGTCCATGTCGGACAACTCATTCGAGCTGTCGAGACTGATTGCCTGACGAGACATAGGTACGCCTTCCATGTTGCTACCTCTACCGGTTTCGTAAATAACGGTCGTATGTCGTAACGGCCATCCGTACGCCGTGGATGCCGTTCACATTTGGCCTGTTCACCAGGTTGACCGTTACAGGTTACCCAGATCTGTAAAGAAACGGCAAGTGTTTTGTTACATTCGCCCGAAAACTTCTTTTGTAGTGAACTATCCATCACAAACAAAGTACCGGTAGGTATGTATACAAGAGCGACCAGTACCTGCGGGGTAAGTACTGTGCGGACTCGAGTAGGACTACGCATCCACTCCAGATGCTTTGACCTGCACACTTCATGCCATGAGCACACCGACAGCACCCTCGAAGAGCACAGCGGCATTTTTTGCCCAGGCCGGAATAGCGTTTGCCGTCAGCTTCGTAGGCACACTCGTGGGCATCGCCTACCTGCCCATCGACGCCTGGCAGCGCGGATTCCTCGGAATGTCGCTGCTGTTTCTGGTGACGAGCACATTCACCCTGGCAAAGGTGATTCGTGATCAGCAGGAGGCCTCCACCGTCCGCGTTCGTGTCGACGAAGCCCGACTCGACAAGCTGATCGCGGAGCACGATCCATTCAAAGCTGCGGCGTGAGCACTTTCGACTGCCCCGCAGTGACCGGTGGTTGCCGCAGATCCAACCGTCGTAGCAATTGAGCGTTGACGGCAACCACCACGGTCGACACCGACATCAAGATCGCGCCCACTTCCATGGGCAGCACAAAACCGACAGGCGCCAGCACGCCAGCGGCCAAGGGAACCGAAATCGCGTTGTAACCCGCTGCCCACCATAAGTTCTGGACCATTTTCCGGTACGTTGCGTGCGACAGCTCGATCACCGACGCCACCGCTCGCGGATCATCGCTTGCCAGAACAACTCCCGCCGACGCGATTGCGACGTCAGTACCGGCCCCGATGGCAATACCGACATCAGCCTGCGCCAATGCGGGAGCATCGTTCACTCCGTCTCCGACCATCGCTACCCGACGACCGGCTGCCTGCAGCTGCGACACCTCAGCACCCTTGTCCTGCGGCAGAACCTCCGCGAACACAGCGTCGATACCCAGTGTTCCGGCCACCGAATGTGCAACTGCACTGGCATCGCCGGTCACCATCGCTACGCTGACACCACGAGCATGAAGCGCGTCGACAGCCAGAGCGGACTCCGGCCGGATCTCGTCGGCCAGCGCCAACGCGCCGATCACGACGTTATTCCTCACCACATGCAGAACCGTCGAACCTTCCCGCAACCAACCTTCGGTTCCGGGAATCGCCTCAGCACCTGCAGCTCTCAACATTCCCGGCCCGCCGACGCCGATGCTCGCCCCGTCGACCTTCGCGGTAACGCCGATTCCGTTGTGCGCCTGGAACTTCGAACCGGAAGTGAGAGACAGGTTTCTCGCGCGTGCGGCGGCGACTATCGCACGGCCCAACGGATGTTCACTGTCGAACTCCACCGATGCAGCGTCGCGCACAACCTGATCCTCGGTGTATCCCTGCGCCGCAAGCACTCCGACGACCGCTGGTTCTCCCTTTGTGAGAGTTCCGGTTTTGTCGAAGAGAACTGTGTCGACGTTGCGCATGTTCTCGAGTGCCATGCGGTCGGTAACCAGAATCCCGGCTCGCGCAGCACGTTCCGTCGCGATCGACACCACCAACGGGATTGCCAGTCCCAGCGCGTGTGGACAGGCAATCACCAGGACGGTGATAGTGCGGGTCACCGCGTCCTCGGGAGTTCCCCAGGCTATCCAGGCGGCAGCCGTCAGCACCGCAGCACCCAGCGCGTACCAGAACAGAAGTGCCGCAGCCTTGTCTGCCACCACCTGCGCCCGGCTCGACGAATTCTGCGCCTGCTCCACGAGACGCCTGATCCCGGCGAGAGCAGTGTCTTCACCAACGGCCGTGACTCGCACTCGCAGAGCGGAATCCGTCGCCACTGTGCCCGCAACCACTCGGTCGCCGATCGTGCGCCGCACCGTTTTCGACTCACCGGTGATCATGGACTCGTCCATGTCCGCGCCGCCCTCGACGACGGTTCCGTCCGAGGGGACACGTGCGCCGGGTCTGACAATCACGAGGTCACCGGTTTCCAGGGCACTGGTCGCCACAGTTTCGACCTCGTCCCCGACCAGTCGCTCCGCCTCGTCCGGCAGTAGCGCGGCGAGCGAGTCCAATGCGCTGGACGTCTGGCTCAGCGAACGCATCTCGATCCAGTGCCCCAGCAACATGATGACGATGAGGAGTGCCAGCTCCCACCAGAAGTCGAGGGTGTGGTCGACCCAATGCAGACTTGCCGCCCACGACGCGAAGAACGCCACCGTGATCGCCAATGCGATCAGCAGCATCATTCCTGGTTGCCTGGCACGAATTTCGGACACTCCGCCGGTGAGGAACGGCTTGCCACCCCAGAAATACATCACCGTGCCGAGGACCGGCGATATCCACTGCACCGCGATGTTGTCCGGCAGTGTGTATCCGATCAGATCGGCGAACATCGCGTCTGCGGCAACTACCGGGAGGGCGATGACAAGCATGATCACGAACAATTTCCGGAACTGTGCGACGTGGTCGCCATGTCCCGTGTGGCTATGGTCCATGTTGTTGTCCATGCGGCTGTGATCCATGCGGTCATCTCCCCTGCCGTCAGAACTGAAGGTATGCCCGATCCAGCACCTCTACAAGCGCATGCACAACTACAGGGCCGCCAGCATCGTCTGCATCTGGACGATCTCGGCCTGCTGAGCGGCGATGATCTCTTCTGCCAGCTTCTCGGTCGTCGAATCCAGTCCCGAATCGAGTTCGGTCTGTGACATCGTGATCGCGCCGGTGTGATGTTCGATCATCATGGTCAGCCACATCTTGTCAAACTCGACACCCTGGGCATCCATCATCGCGGCCATGTCGTCATCCGACATCATCCCGGGCATGTCCGCCATCCCGACCCCGTGGCCGCCATGGTCCATCCCGGCCATCGGGTTGGATGCCGGGTCCGGACGCCCCCACTGTGTCAGCATCTCCGACATCTGCTGCATTTCCGGACCCTGAGCAGCTTCGATCTGCGCTGCCAGTGCGATCAGTTCAGCGTTATCCGTCCGCCCGTCAACCATTTTTGCCATGTCGAGCGCCTGGGCGTGGTGTGGGTACATGCCCTCCAAGAACTCGATGTCCGCTGCGTTGACTCCCTGCGGGATAGCGGACTGGGAGGCCGATATCGATATCTCAGCTGGGGTCGTTTGCGCCGAATTACCTCCGTCCGAACAACCGGCGATCACCAACGTGCCCGCCGCCAAGACGGGAACGAACTTCACCAAACCACTCTTGAGAGAGAACACCACGACAACACTCCTGAGAATCAGACTTCACACTAAACTTATTACTGTGCAACAACTTCCGAGATCCGATCTTTCGAAGCGTGCGTTCACCACGATACCGACGAGAGCGCGCCGAATCCCGTGATAATCCCTCGAAACGGTGTACCTTCATCGAATCTTCACAGTCCGCCGGAAGGCGCCGATATCACCTCGCCGCTCGGCTAACCTGACATCATGAACTCCGAATCCGGACACTCACGCACCGAGGGAGCTGACCGTGTCCTGGTAGTCGAGGACGAGCCGGCACTCGCCAAGGTGGTAGCCAATTACCTTGCGCGCGAAGGTTTTCACGTCCGCATCGCTCACGACGGTCCGACCGCAGTTGCGGCAGCCCATGATTTCGGGCCTTCCCTCGTCGTTCTGGATCTGATGCTCCCAGGATTCGACGGCATGGAAGTCTGCCGACGAATCCGCAGCTTCTCCGACGCCTACATCCTGATGCTCTCGGCCCGCGGCGACGAGTCAGACAAGGTCGCGGGACTAGCAGCCGGTGCCGACGACTACGTTGTGAAACCCTTCGGACCTCGCGAACTTGTCGCGCGCGTCAAAGCGCTTCTGCGTAGACCTCGTGCGTCCAGTCTGATGTCCGAGCCGTTGCCGACGCCGGACGGCCTCGACATCGACGTGATCGCACGGACCGTGCGCGTCGACGAAACGCCAGTCGACCTGACCCCCACCGAGTTCGAACTTCTCGCCGCCCTCGCTGCCAGGCCCGACGCCGCGCTGAGCCGAAGCGACATCATCACGGCGGTCTGGGGTTCATCGTGGTTCGGTGATCAGCACATCGTCGACGTCCACATCCGCGCACTCCGACGCAAACTCGGCGACGACGCAGCAGATCCCCGATTCATCCGGACCGTCCGCGGCATGGGTTACGCACTGAGGTCGTCATGAATCGCCTCGGCTTGCGCGGCAGGTTGCTGGTCGCGCAGATTGTCGTCCTACTGGCATGCTGCGTGACGATCGCTGCGGTCGCCGTCGCGATCGCGGCGCCACTGTTCCACAATCACCTCGCGATGGCGGGAATCGAAGACGACAACGTCCGCCTGCACACCGAAGAAGCCTTCGGCCAAACAATCTTCGTGGCATTGCTGAGCGGCATAGCGGTTGCACTCGTCGGCGCGAGTATCGCTGCGGTGTATGTCGTTCGACGGATTACCGCCCCCATCGGGCGACTCGCGGTCGCGGCGCAGAGCGTCGCCGAAGGCAGGTACGACGTCCACATCGAGAAGTCGGAGGTCGACTCGGATTTCACCCGCCTGGAAGGCGCATTTTCCGACATGGCCGAGCGACTCGATCACTCCGATCGCGTCCGCAAGCGCCTGCTGGCGGATCTGGCCCACGAATTACGCACTCCGGTATCAACTTTGGCGGCCTACGTGGACGGCCTCGAGGATGGTGTACTCGAGGCCGACGGCACGTCGTGGGCAGTGATGCGCGATCAACTGGAACGACTGCGACGGCTCGCCCACGATCTCTCCGACGTTTCCGCGGCCGACGAGCATGCCCTCGATCTCATTCTCGCTGTCGAAGACCTCAGCGATATCGTGTGCAGCACAACAACTGCCGTCGCACCACGGTTCGAGGAACGTGCCGTGACACTGTCTGCGGCGACACCGGCGCACCCGGCGAGAGTTCGGGTCGATCGCCAGCGGATCGAACAAATTCTGTCCAATCTTCTCGAGAATGCGTTGCGGCACACACCAGGCGGGGGCAGTGTCACCGTGACCGTGACAGAATCGCCCGACCACGTTTTTGTCGCTGTAGCCGACACCGGCGAGGGCATTCCGGAGGATCAACTGGAGTCTGTGTTCGACAGGTTTCATCGCGGTGAGAGTTCCGACGGTTCCGGATTGGGGCTGACTATTGCGCGGAGTCTCGCGCGCGCCCACGGCGGCACTTTGACGGCTCGGCCGAATCCGCTCGGCGGCACCATTCTCGAGCTTGTGCTGCCTGCCCTCCCCACGGAGCGAAAGGTACGTCCGTCGCCGTGAAGGCGTCGAAAGGTACGTTCGCTCGAAATGGGGGTGGCATGAAACCGGGCAACTCGGGCGCCACAACAAACAACAGCGCCCGCCAATCAGACGAACTGGTGGGCGGGCGCTGCCGGGAAAGATGTATCAGGCGTTGACGATGGAATCCAATGCCGAGTAGAACAAGCCGAGTCCGTCGTCGCTGGGGCCCGTAAGAGCCTCGGTGGCGTGCTCGGGGTGCGGCATGAGTCCGACGACGCGGCCGTTGGCGGAGGAAATACCCGCGATACGACGCTGTGAGCCGTTGGGGTTCTCTTCCGAGTAACGGAATACGACGCGGCCTTCGCCTTCGAGTTCGTCGAGAACGTTCTCCGACGCCTGGAAACGACCTTCACCCGACTTGAGGGGGATGAGGATCTGAGCGCCGGCCTCGTAACGTGAAGACCAAGCCGTGTTGGTGGCTTCGACGGTCAGCCACTCGTCGCGGCAGATGAAGTGCAGGCCCTGGTTGCGGGTGAGGGCTCCGGGGAGCAAACCTGCTTCGCAGAGAATCTGGAAGCCGTTGCAGATTCCGAGGACGGGCATGCCGCCCTTCGCTGCTTCGACGACCTTGCCCATGGCTGGGGCGAACCGTGCGATCGCGCCACAGCGAAGGTAATCGCCGTAGGAGAATCCACCGGGGACGATGACTGCGTCGACGCCCTTGAGGTCGGCATCGCCGTGCCACAGTGCCACAGCTTCACCGCCTGCCAGGTTCACCGCGCGAGCTGCGTCGACGTCGTCGAGTGTGCCCGGAAAGGTGATAACTCCAATACGTGCGCTCATGCCTCGACGCGCCTGACGGTCCAATCTTCGATCACCGTGTTGGCCAGGAGGCCTTCGGCGATCTTCTCGAGTTCGGCATCTTCGACGCTGCCGTCGATTTCCAACTCGAACCGCTTGCCCTGACGGACATCGGATACTCCTGCAAAGCCCAGGCGAGACAGTGCCCCGACAATGGCCTGTCCCTGGGGGTCGAGAATCTCGGCCTTGGGCATGACTTCGACGACGACACGGGCCACGTGCTGCTCCTCGGTACTAGTGCGCGAACCCAGAGTGAAACACCGGGTACCGACGAGTTTACCGGGCGCAGTCTGGAACCTTCGCATCGAGTGAGAGCTGGGGTGACGCCCACCACCCGTAAAAGGCATACTCGAAATCATGCGACTGACACATTTTGGCCATTCCTGTGTACTTGTCGAATTGAACGGTTCGAAAATCCTCTTCGATCCCGGCAATTTCTCACACGGTTTCGAGGGCATAACCGGCCTCGACGCCATTCTCGTGACACATCAGCATCCGGATCATGCGGATCCGGCGCGCCTGCCCGCTCTCGTCGACGCCAATCCCGATGCGGCTTTGTACAGCGATCCGCAGACGGCGGCCAAGCTCGGTGGCCGATGGAATGCCGTCCGGGCGGGCGAGCGCTTCAGCATCGGGGAGGTCGAGGTGACCGGCGCCGGCGGCGAGCACGCGATCATTCATCCGGATTTGCCGATGATCGACAACACCGCTTTCCTACTGGGCGATGCCGTCAATCCGGCCCTGTTCATGCACCCGGGTGATTCGTTGGTCGTGCCGGAGCAGACCGTCGATGTTCTTGCTTTGCCTGCCGCGGCGCCGTGGTTGAAGATCTGGGAAGCCGTCGACTATCTCCGAGCAGTAGCTCCTCGTGTCGCGGTGCCTATTCATCAGGGCATTCTCCGCGAGGAGGCGTCAGGCATCTTCTACGGTCGTTACACCGATATGGCCCCCGCCGGCACCGAGTTCCGGGTGCTCGACGAGGAATCCGATATCGAGATTGCGTAGTTAAGAGTTCTTTACGCCTTCACCTTGACGATGATCCAGCCGGTGCTTGTCCCACCGTTCGTGTCGGTGAGGGTGTAGAGAATCTTGTCGGTGCCCGTCTTCGATCCGGCTTTGAACACCACCTTGCCGTTGTCGAGTTTCACGGTGCCACCGAGCAGAGAGGTTGCCGGGGCGCCGGTCACCGAGATCGAATCTCCGTTGCTGTCATGATCATTCGCGACTGCGTCGATCGTGGCGGTTGCCCCTGATTTGACCTCCGCGGTATCGAGTGCAGCGTAGGGCGGCAATGCCGTCGCGGTGTAGCGTCCGACGTCGTCGAGTCGAGCGGCGGCGACCTCTGCAGTGTCGACGATGGAAGCAAATTCGGTGCCGTCGAATCTGGACAGATCATTGCCGTTCATGATGGTGCGCCCCTCCGCACCACCGCCCTGGTAGTCGTCGGCATAAAAGTTGTGGCCAAGTTCGTGGCGGAGCACGCGAGCGAAGTTGCCGTCACCTTCCGCGCCGACGTGCGCGTAGCTGTGGTCGGTCAGAAACTGGGAGTAGTAGGCGTTTCCGCCACCGGACTTGCACACCACGGTTGCCTGGTCGACGGTGGTGCCGACCTTGTCTGACCACTCGCTCTCGAGCGCATCGAAGTTTTCGCACGTGGTCTTGTACGGATCGCTGGCAGAGTCGGCCCGAAGGATAACTTGGCCGACGACCGGCCGAACTCCGACATCCCTCATCCAGATCACCGCAGTTCGCGCAATCGATTCCTCGACGCGATCCAGTGCAACCGCTGGACTGCCGGCGGCGTGGGCGGAATACCACTGCCCGCTCAGATCCAATCCGATCTCGAACTGCTTCACACTCTTTCCGACACCGGCCGCCGAACTGGTCGCGATGGGAGTGGTCGGCCACGTGGGCGCCGCATCGGTGGGCGCGGAACTGCGGGCAACAACACTCGAACCGACAAAGTCGATGGAGGCGCCTCGGTCGAAGATCACCTGTCCGCGAAGGGTTCCGGTGGAATCGA
This sequence comes from Rhodococcus sp. KBS0724, assembly GCF_005938745.2. NCBI lineage: Bacteria > Bacillati > Actinomycetota > Actinomycetes > Mycobacteriales > Nocardiaceae > Rhodococcus > Rhodococcus sp. KBS0724. The sequence continues at coordinate 1,087,871 of NZ_VCBX02000001.1, read as the reverse complement.
CGATGGCAGCAACAACGGCGTCGGGATGACCGTCGACACTTCCGAGATACGAACGCGGTGCCGGTAATTCCGAATCAACAAGAGCACCACCGGATTTCTGCACGGACATCCGGAAATCCTTGCCACGTAGATCTACCTTGTCCAACCGCAAGGTCAAAGGCGAACCCTGGTCGTCGACGGTGGCAACGAGGGCTCCCTTGCCCGATTCGCTCGAACCGCCGTCCAGGCTGCCGGTGGACAGCGAACCCAGGTCGAGGGGTGCCGCGGTTGCCACCGTGGGTACCAGTGCAGCGCAGGCGAGCGCGCCCACCGCCGCGGTGAGACGTCGATTGGCCGACTTCGAGAACACTCGTGCGCGCATGGTTGTATCCCAGCCCGATCTACTAGCGGTGAATTAACTGGAAGCACCGTAGCATCGAACTGAGGCGTCGACCACACCTCCGAGGACGATTGTCCGGTTTGCCCACAAACGGCCGGATTTCCGAGAAATACCGTGACTGATCACCGAAAAGCCAGCGAACACACATTCCAGTGCTCGAGCGAGGGCGCAGGTGGACAATCCAGCTACTCAATAGTTGCCAGACGCGACTTTTAGGCTGCGCCCAGTTCCGATGCCGGCGAGTTCCACCGGTACACCTGCGATGTCGCCTCATGGAAGAGCGCAAGGTCGATCGCGTCGAGCATTGCCCGACGCGGCCCTTCGTTCCCCAACTGCTTGGCCGAAATCGACAGTCGGACAAGACCGCCGCGCTTTGCGGTACGGCCGGCCCCGAGAATGAGAGCCCGGCACCACCACGGTTCGACCTTGAAACCCTCACCGATTCCGAGCACCCGACCTCGCTGAGACGTTCCCCGTGCAAGGTCGTGCACAGCGCCGAGGCCGGCCATCGAGCGAAATCCTGCCTCGGGCAGCACCGACATCGCTCCGGGGGACGCCACCCAGCGGGGTGGAGCGAACACTCTCGTGCGCAGTCCTGCCTGCTCGAGCACTCGATCTGCGGCCAGCAGACGCAGCTTTGCTTCATGTTTGGACAACGTGGCGAACTCCGCGCGTCGACGCTTGGTCGCCGCCTGATCGTAGCCGTGCAATACGACGGCATCCCCGTGCTCGCGGCGTTCACGCAGCCAGGCCGCTGTGACGGCGTCGTCGGCGAGTCGGTATTTGTCCTTGAGCCTCGGCGCCACGAGGAGGGAAAGTCGCACTCCCCTGGCATCCATCTCGTCTGCGAATCCCGCAGCGAGATAACATGTCTCGTCTCTGATACCGGACACTGACACGATCAGCTCAGCAGACATGCCTCTGATGATGGCAGCGCTCGGTGAACAGCACACTGCCGCCGGATGATCATCCGGCGGCAGGTGGTGGTCAGTTGTGCGGCAGAACAGCTTCGATGGCTGCGATAACCTCGGGAGCGTCCGGCTCGGTGCGCGGACGGAAACGATTGACGACGGTTCCATCTGGCGCGATGAGGAACTTCTCGAAGTTCCACTGGATGTCTCCGGCCTCACCGTCGGCATCGGGAGTCTTGGTGAGTTCTGCGTACAGTGGGTGACGGTTTTCGCCGTTGACCTCGATCTTCTCCATCATCGGGAACGTGACGCCGTAGGTGGTGGAGCAGAAGGTCTCGATCTCTTCGGCGGTGCCCGGTTCCTGGCCCATGAACTGGTTGCACGGGATACCGATCACGGTCAGGCCGCGATCTGCATACTCACTGGCCAGCTTCTCGAGCGTGGCGTACTGCGGAGTGAGTCCGCACTTGGATGCGACGTTGACAACGAGCACTGCCCGGCCGTCGTATTCGCCCAGCGAGGTGGGTACGCCGCCGAGGGTGTTGATCACGATGTTCTGTACTGGAGTTGTCATGATCTCCAACTTAGCGACTTTACTGCGGAACGAGACCGCCGCACGGTGAGTGCGACGGTCTCGTTCGTCCAACTCCGACCAGGATCGCTGATCTGAAGTACGGGTTCCGCTCCAGTGGAGAGGTCAAACCTCTAGTGGTGGCTCACGAAGGACTGCTGGGTGCCGGCCGGTGCGGTTTCGAGTTTGTGCTGCTCCGCTTCGTCCTCGTCGTCGAGCATGGTCGACTCGTTGAACGGAATCTTGCCGTCCAGAACATCGACGACGCGTTCCTTGTCGATGGTCTTCGTCCAGGAGCCGACGAGCAGGGTGGCGACGGCGTTGCCCGAGAAGTTGGTGAGAGCGCGAGCCTCGGACATGAAGCGGTCGATACCGACGATCAAGCCGACACCGTCGAGCAGTTCGGGACGGTGACTTTGCAGGCCGCCGGCGAGGGTCGCGAGTCCGGCGCCACTGACTCCGGCTGCGCCCTTCGACGCGATGATCATGAACACCAGCAGCGAGAGCTGCTCACCGAAGGCGAGCGGCTGACCCATCGCGTCGGCGATGAAGATGGAGGCCATGGTCAGGTAGATCGCGGTGCCGTCGAGGTTGAAGGAGTAACCGGTCGGGACGACGATGCCGACTGTGGAGCGTTCGACGCCCACGTGCTCCATCTTGGCGATCAGACGCGGGAGTGCCGACTCGGAGGACGACGTCGCGAAGATGAGGAGGTATTCGCGGGCCAGGTACTTGACCAGCTTGAAGATGTTGAATCCGGTGACGGCGCGCAGCAAGGTGCCGAGGACACCGAAGATGAAGATCAAGCAGGTCAGGTAGAAGCCGATCATGAGGGTTCCGAGCTGGACCACGGCGTTCAGGCCGGTCTGGCCGACGACGCCGGCGATGGCACCGAAGGCACCGATCGGGGCGAGCCACAGGATCATGGTCAGGATTTTGAAGACCAGCTTCTGCAGGTGACCGATGCCCTTGAGAATCGGTTCACCGGACTTGCCGAGCGACTGGATCGCGAAGCCGACGAGCAGTGCGACGAACAGTGTCTGCAGCACGCTGCCTGCGGTCAGGGACGACAGCAACGACGTCGGGATGATCGACGCGACGAAGTCCCACGTTCCACCGGCGCTGTGTGCTGCGGTGGTGAGCTTCTCGACGGACGCCGAGTTGGGCTCGATGTTCAGGCCGCTGCCCGGGTTGAGGAGGTTACCGACCCCCAAGCCGATCGCCAGGGCAACAGTGGACATACCGATGAAGTAGGCAAGCGCCAGGCCGCCGACCTTGCCGACCTTGGCCGCTGCGCGCACCGAACCGATGCCGAGCACGATGGTGCAGAAGATGACCGGGCTGATCATCATCTTGATCAAGCTGACGAACAATGTGCCCAACACTGCGACGGACTTGCCGAATTCGGGCGCGAGCCAACCGACGAGAATGCCTCCGACGACGGCGACGATGACGCTCATGTAGAGCCAATGCGTCTTGTCGCGCTTTGCCGGAGTGCCTTCAGGCTGGGGTGAAGCGTTTACTGTCCCTGTTGCGGTGACGCTCATGGGGATGTCCTTTGATGGAAATCAGTGAAGTGATGGGGATCACTCGAGTTCGTGGAGAATTCTTGTTGGAAATGTGTAAGGCGTGAAGTTTGTGTTCATAACGTTCAGGAGTAACTGATGGTCCAACGACGCAGTCGCCGACGCATGAGCGTCGCCCGGCAGATTCTGCTGCTGCAGTTGGCACTGTTGTCGCTGGTCATCGGCGCGGGAGCGGCACTGGCCGTGTTCGACGAGCGCGGAGACAGCGACGACGCCATTCGACGGCAGGTGAGCTCGATAGCCGAGACACTGGCGCTGACGGACTCCACCGCGCAGGCGCTCGCGAGCGCAGATCCGACCGCGATACTGCAACCGCAGACCGAGAAGATCCGCCTGGCCACCGGCGTCGACTTCATCGTGGTGATGGCGCCGGATCGCACGCGGTACACCCACACCAATACGGAGCTGATCGGCGAATTGTTCACGGGCAACATCGACCGGGCGTTGGCAGGCGAGACGTTCACCGAGACGTACGCGGGTTCCTTGGGTCCGTCGATTCGTGCGGTCACACCGGTGTACGACGCGAGCGGGACGCTTGTCGGCTTGGTGGCTGTCGGCGTCACCCGTGAGGAGATCAGCAAGCAGTTCGCCCAGAGCATTCCGACCATCCTGGCGATTGCCGCCGCGGGGTTGATTGCGGCTGTTTTGAGTTCGTTGTTGGTGAGTCGGCGAATCAGACGTCAGACCCTGGGGCTGGCACCCGACGAACTGCTCACGATGTACGAGCATCACGACGCCGTTCTGCACAGCATCGGCGAGGGACTGGTGGTCATCGGTCGGGGGCGGGGCGGGGCCGCTCAGGTGGACATGGTGAACGACGAAGCGCGGCGTCTTCTCGATCTACCGGAAGGCCGAGTCGAACTGTCGTCGATTCCGCCCGCGTTGCGCGATGCCGACGCAGGTTCGGCCACTGATGAGGTCCATCTCACCGATCAACGAATACTCGTGGTCAATCAGCACCCGGTTGAATGGGAGGGCAAGCGAATTGGCACTGTTCTCACTATTCGCGATCACACGGAATTGCAGAATGTTCTCGGTGAACTCGATTCGGTTCGCGATTTTGCAGAATCGTTGCGTTCGCAGGCTCACGAGAGCGCCAATCGCCTTCACACCATCATCACGATGGTGGAGTTGGGCAAATACGACGAGGCGGTTTCCTTTGCCACCAACGAATTACGACTGTCTCAGCAGTTGATCGATCGCCTCGTCAACGCCGTCCAGGAGCCGGCGCTGGCCGCGCTGTTGCTCGGGAAACTCAGTGAGGCGACTGAACGCGGCGTGGAATTGACCGTCACGGAGGACACCGCGCTCGGCGCCGTCTCGGCGCTCACGCCGCGAGAGTTGGTCACACTGGTCGGCAATCTGGTGGACAATGCCATTGACGCCTCGCGGAGCAGCGAGCAACCGTGGGTAGAAGTGACGGTCATGGAAGAGGATTCGACAATGGTGGTTGCGGTGGCCGACAGTGGGCCAGGCATGACGCCCGATGCGCTCGAAAAGGCCAAGGAGCGCGGATATTCCACCAAATCCGGATCCCGCGGCATCGGTCTCGCCTTGGTCTCGCAGATCGTGAAACGCCACGGCGGCACCTTCGTGAGCGAGCCTGGGTTGGGTTCCATGCTGGTCGTGCGCATCCCGCTGCGGCAGGCACAGCAATGATCCGGGTACTCGTCGTAGACGACGAACCACTGATCGCCCAGGCGCACCGATCGTATGTGGAGCGAGTGCCGGGGTTTGTCGTGCACGGTGTGGTTCACAGCGGTCAGGCCACTCTGCGCGCGGTCACGGAAGCGCACGCCGCCGGTGAGCCCATCGATCTGGTGCTCCTCGATATCGGCCTGCCGGACGCAAGCGGACTCGATGTTGCATCCGCGCTCGGTGGGTTGCGTCCGAGCCCGGACATCATTGCGGTGACCTCCGCGCGCGACCTCGACGTGGTGCGAACAGCCGTTGCCCGCGGAATTGTCCTCTACCTGCTCAAACCGTTCACGTTTGCGGCCTTCCGCGACAAGCTCGAAAGGTATGTGGAGTACCGCGCGGCGCTGCCCGCCGGCGAATCCGCGGCGAGTCAGTACGACATCGATCGCGCGATGGCCGCACTGCGCACCTCCGACGATCGGGCCGCGTCGGCAAAAGGCTTCGCTTCCCAGACCCTCGGACTCGTATCGGCGTGTGTTCGCGAAACCGACACTCCGCTCACCGCGGCAGAAGTCGCCGCTTCCGTCGGCGTATCCCGGGTGACAGCGTGGCGCTACCTCGAAAAACTGGCAGACGACGGACTGCTCACCCGGGAAACCGAGTACGGACGTGCTGGGCGCCCCCAGGTCCGTTACCGCAGAAGCTAGTTCGCCGCCCCGACGGTGTCGAGAACCCACGCGAACTCGAAGGCAACTTCCTTCCACTTCTCGTAACGACCACTGACACCCCCGTGGCCGGCGCTCATCTCGGTCTTGAGGAGCAGCGGAGCGTCGCCGGTCTTGGTGGCACGCAGTTTCGCGACCCACTTCGCGGGTTCGACGTACAGCACTCGGGTGTCGTTGATGCTGGTGATAGCCAGAATCGCCGGGTAGTCCTTCGCTTCCACGTTCTCGTACGGACTGTACGAATGCATGTACTCGTAGACGGCCTTGTTGTGCAAGGGATTTCCCCACTCGTCCCACTCGATGACCGTCAGCGGCAGTGACGGGTCGAGGATCGACGTCAGCGGATCCACAAACGGCACGTTCGCAAGAATGCCGGCAAAGAGTTCCGGTGCGAGGTTGGCTACAGCACCCATGAGCAGGCCGCCCGCACTACCACCGTCGGCAACCATACGGTCGGCAGCGGTGACGCCGGTATCGATCAAATGCTTTGCACAGGAGACGAAGTCGGTGAACGTGTTCTTCTTGGTGAGGGTCTTGCCGTTCTCGTACCAATGCCGGCCCATCTCGCCGCCGCCTCGGACGTGCGCGACGACAAACACCACACCGCGATCGAGTAGCGACAATCGCGCTACCGAGAACGACGGGTCGATGCTGGCCTCGTAGGAACCGTAGCCGTACAACAACAACGGCGCCGGACCTTCAGGTGCTCCAGCCCGCCGAACGATCGAGAGCGGAATGCGAGTACCGTCCTCGGCCACCGCCCAATCGCGTCGCTGCACGTAGTTCTTCGCGTCGAAGTCGCCGAGCACGGGCTGCGACTTCCGCAGCGCCAGTTCGCCGCTGGCCACGTAGTAGTCGTACACCTGACCGGGAGTGATGAAAGAGGTGAAGCCCAATCGGATGGTGGGCTGCGCCCATTCCGGATTCGACCCCATTCCGATGCTGAAGAGTTCTTCGTCGAAGTCGATCTCGTGACGCTCGCCGTAGCCGTCTGCTGTCAACGGCCACACGGCAACTCGGGTCAACGCCTCGCGGCGGTAGCTCAACACGATGTGACCGGCAAAAGCCTCGGCTTCTTCCAGTCGCACGTCGTCGCTGTGCGCGATCAACGTGGTCATGTTCGTCGGATCCGACACCGGAGCCTCTACCAGCACGAAGTTCTCGGCCTTCACACCGTCGACGACGTCGTTGTGGAGGATGAGGAAGCGATCCTCTCCCCCGATCACGGCATGTTCGGCGCCGTACTCGACGCCCTCCCGACGCGGAATGATCACCCGGAAGTCGCCCTCAGGGTTGGCTGATTCGAGGATCCAGCCCTCACTGGTCACCTTGGAACCGACCCAGATCACCAGGTACTTCTCACTGCGCGTCGAACCGACCGATACCCAGTACCGCTCATCGGGTTCGTGGAACACCGAAACATCTTGGCTCTGCGGCGTTCCCAGCTTGTGACGCCACACTGTGTCCGGGCGCCAGGAATCGTCGACGGTCATGTAGAAGACATGGCTGTGATCAAGTGCCCACGTGGCGCCGGGAGCGGTATCGGGAATCTCGTCACCGAGGATTTCCCCAGTCTCGAGGTTCTTGAACCGCAGCGTGTACCGCTCGTCGCCGACGACATCCACGGAGTACGCCAGCAGAGTGCCGTCCTCGCTGATGGAAAACGCACCGAGAGAAAAGAAGTCGTGCCCCTCTGCCTCGAGGTTGCCGTCCATGAGAATCTGTTCGCCGTCCAGTTCGACCCCGGGGGTCAAGTTGGGCGGCGTCCAGTCACCGTCATCGGCGATAGGGCAGCGGCAGTGAACGTTGTACGACTTACCTTCGACGCTACGGGCGTAGTACCACCACTTACCCATCCTGGTGGGTACCGACATATCGGTTTCCTGGGTACGCGATTTGATCTCCTGGAAGATCTTCTCGCGTAACGGCTCCAGATGCGCCGTCTGCTCTTCGGTGTAGGCGTTCTCGGCTTCGAGATACGCCACTACCTCGGCATTGTCCTTGTCCCGCAGCCACTCGTACTCGTCGACGAACGTGTGTCCGTGATGGGTGCGTTCGGTGGGAACCTTCTTCGCGACCGGCGGGACGAGGCTCATGCGCTGGGACCGACCCAATCTGCGAAGGACAATCCGGAAATACGTTCGTACGCTTCGATGTAACGCGCGCGGGTCGCGTCCACAATCTCCTGCGGCAATGCCGGCGGCGGGGTATCGGATGCCCGATCCCACCCGGATTCGGGACCGGTCAGCCAGTCGCGGACAAACTGCTTGTCGAAGCTCGGCTGAATCTTGCCCGGCTCGTAGCCTTCGACGGGCCAGTAGCGCGAGGAATCAGGCGTCAGGACCTCGTCGGCCAGGACCAGGTTCCCGGCAGAGTCGAGACCGAACTCCAGTTTGGTGTCAGCGAGGATGATTCCGCGATCAGCCGCAAAGTTGAATGCACGCGCATACACATCGAGAGTGTCTTCGCGAAGCTGAATCGCGAGAGTCTGGCCGACCTTCTCCACTACCTGATCAAAGCTGATGTTCTCGTCGTGATCACCGAGAGCTGCCTTGGACGCCGGGGTGAAGATCGGGTCGGGTAGCCGCGAAGCCTCCACAAGGCCCTCAGGCAGCGTGACGCCGCACACCGCGCCGGTCTTCTGGTAGTCGACCAATCCGGAACCGGTCAGGAAACCGCGAACCACGCATTCGACGGGAATCATCTCGAGGGAACGGACAACCAGCGCACGCCCGAGAACCTCTTCGGGGATACGGTCGTCGTCCGGCTCGCCGGCGAGGTGATTGTTGCCGCCGAGAACATTGAAGAAGAACACGCTCATCGCGGTGAGGACGCGGCCTTTGTCCGGAATCGGCGTGCTGAGCACGTGATCGTAGGCCGAGATCCGGTCACTCGCGACCAGCAGCAAATGCTCGTCGTCGATCGTGTAAAGGTCGCGGACCTTGCCACCGGCCAGATGAGTGTAGGAATCAAGTGTAGGACGCACAGTTATCACCCTATCGGGCGTTCGCACTTCGTACAGAACCCTGGTAGCCGAGACAGGTGGACAGACTCCCCACTCGGGGAGTCGTTCGCCCTGCTCATCCGGATATGCAGGTAACCCGTCCGCCGCACCCGAGAGTCCTCCGTCACAGTCGGTGAACTACCGGTTTGCAGGCAATTCCGACAGGCCATCGTCCGGCTTCACCTGCCCGGCAATCCGACTCCGTCGAGCTGTACCGAAACAATCTCCCATTGGGCGGGAGGCACCCCGAATTCGCAAGTTTCGCGGGTCCACACTCCATTGCGAGCCTCTCACGCAATCAGATTCCCTCTCCACGAAGGACTTTCACATGTCACGAACTTCACGCAACACAGGTGTCCGCGCCGTCGCTGCCTTGGCGATCTCGGGCAGCCTTCTGATCAGCGGCGCCGCACTCGCCCAGGCCGCTCCCCTGTCACCCGTCGGCTCGCTCGACTTCGGCTCGGTGGATCTCGGCAGCTCACAGCAGGTTTCCGACGCTCCGCGCCTGGTGGGCATCGACAATTTCCGCGACGTCGCCGGCACTGGACCCGGATACTCGGACTCCTTCGGTCGACACGTCAACAAGGGTGTCTTCTACCGCGCCAATGCCATCACACCGAAGGGCGCCGACATGGCCGCCTTGGAGTCACTCGGATTGACCAAGGTCTACGACCTGCGCACGGCCGCCGAAATCGCCGACAAGCCGGATGTTCTGCCCGCCGGGGTCGCCTACGAGAACATCCCGATCCTGGCCGGAGACATCTACGAGATGGCATTCCAGATCAAATCGCCCGATGAAGCTCGCACGTTGCTACAGGACGCAAACCGCGCGTTTGTCACCGGCACCGAGGAACGGGCCGGGTTCACCCGACTTCTCACGTCGCTCGCGGAAAGTGATGGGCCACAGGTGTTTCACTGCACCGCCGGCAAGGATCGCACCGGGTGGGCGTCGATGTTGCTCCTGAGCATCGCCGGCGTCGACCGCGCCACGATCATGAATGACTACCTGCTGACCAACGAGTACTCGACCGAAAGCATCAAAGCAACGCTCGCGTACATCTCCAGCGTGGCCGGTCCGGCAGTGGCAACCAATATGGAACCACTCCTCGGAGTCGAAGCCAGCTACATCGAAGCCGGACTCGATCAACTGGAATCCTCGTACGGAACCATCGACCGCTACCTGACCGACGGCCTCGGTCTCAGCCCCTCGACTATCGCGACTCTGAAGGCAAAGCTGCTCGCATAAGCGCCGGCGCACGTGGTGTTCGTCGCCGCTCTACGGAGGCGAACACCACGTGTTCTTATCGAACCCGTAAATCTCTCACCATATTGTTCCGATACGCCCAGATGACAATCTGCACCCGCGTGCGGACACTGAGTTTTCTGCAGATATTGCCGATATGCGATTTCACCGTACTCAGTTCGAGTTTCATCGCATCGGCCACTTCACCGTTACCCAACCCACTTGAAAGAAGCTGGACCACTTCCATTTCCCGAACACTCAATCCGTGGTCGGGAACCTCGGCAGCGGGCGGTTTACGACGCGCGAATTCCGCGACCATTCTGCGAGTGAGCTTCGGCGACAAGACCGAGCCGCCGTCTGCGGCGGCAATAACCGCGTCCACCAAATCGTCGGGGTTGGTGTCTTTGAGCAAGAACCCGACCGCACCGAGGTCGAGCGCACCAAAAACGTACTCGTCGAGGTCGAACGTCGTCACGACGATGACGCGAGTCTTCGGGAATTCGGTCAGAACCTCACGAGTTGCAGTCAGACCGTCACCATGCGGCATCCGAATATCCATGAGAACGACGTCCGGCTGAAGCAATCGAACTTGTTGAAGTGCTTCCGTTCCTGATGCCGCGTGCCCCACCACCTCGATCCGAGGGTGGTCAGTAAGGAAAAGTTCGAACCCTTGACGGACAACTTGCTGATCGTCTGCGATGAGTACTGTGATCACGCGATTATCCTCCAGCTCGGCGCGGCATTAATCCACGTTATCGATCTCGATGATGGCAGACGCACAATTGCACCGATTTGTCGGATTACCCATCTACGTTCGATTGCCACAGTATATTGTCCGCCTCACCGGACCACGCCTCATCGGACCATTGTGATATCTCCCAGTTTCCAACTTCGATCGAAATAGGGTTCCAGCGGACCGTACAAGCGGAAATACGAAAACCAGTGCTGCCCGGGAATTGTCTGAACCCAATTGGATTCCTTCCCGCTCGGCGCGCTCGGTCCGTAATAGAGGTCCACCGAACCGTCGTCGTTGAAAACGAGATCGGGAGCCCGCGAACCTCGATCGCCTCGCCCCTGCTCGTTGTCGATCAGGCAACGCGTGTCGACTGTGTACACCGTTGCCGACCAGAACAGTTTCGCAGGAACGTCGGCGGGGACGCGGAGTGTGTAGTTTTGTCCGCCGTCCAACCACTGACCATCGGCATCGGAATAGCTGCCGAGGTACGCCTGGCCGACCCCGGGCGTCGTACTTTTCATCGCCTCGGAGAAACTGACCGCCTCGTAGAACCACGACGCGCGCTCGAAGAACTCGTCGTAGCCGTCCCCGCGTTGAGCCGAATTGTCGAGGACAATTGCCAAGTCCCACTGCCGATCCGGCCAGTAACGCGAACCGGGGAACCGTTTGACAAACGCATTGGCCTGAGCAAACACCTCCCCGACATCGATGGCGCGCTCCAGGATCTTCCTTACTCGCTCATCGGGAGCGAACGGTTTCCCTTTCTCGATCCCCAACTGCCGGAGCCAGGCCATCGGGAAACGGTCACGCTCTTCGACAGGTTCGTCTTGCAGAATCGCGTGCAGCAGTTCCCAGTACTTCAGATCTCGAGGTTGAATTCCCGTCCACGGCTTGCCATCCGGAGAGACCAATCGCGTCGGCGTCGGGTTCGCACGCTCGCGATGCGGGAACACGCGAACCGCGTCGACCAGTGCACCTGAACGCACCGGGTCCGGATCGAGTGTGCGGAAGCCGAACATGATGTGCATCATCGGCGAGTGCACAACCGTGTATTCACCTGTGTCGTCCACACTTTGGCCTGGACCGACTACCAGAGTCTTCCCACCGTTGCCTGCGTCCGGGCCCATTTCACCGATCACGGTACGAGCGATAGACAACCAAGTCCGACGCCGTAGCTCCGAAGATGGTGCTGTGGACGTCCATCCACTGTGCCCACGACACGATCGGAAGGGACCAGAGATACGCTTGCACTGCGGTCTGGAAGTCGAGTTCGTCGAAAACCGCCCCGACATCGGCGCGGGCAGGCAATTCTCCGTCGCGACGGACTTTGCCACTGGAGTACGTCAGTTCGATGTCGGCCATACCTCAGATGGTCCAGCGGCAAATCCCGCTGCGAATCACCCGAGCCGGATGAACCTGCTGTGCGCCTTTGTTAACCGCGGGCGGTTAACAAAGGCGCACAGCAGAGTCCCTACAGAATCGGCGACGGCGCGTATGCCGCAGCTTCCGGATTGGCGTCGACAAGTTTCTGCACCTCGGCCACTACGGCATCGACCTGAGCCGACGCGGCACCGATGAAGGCCGCCTTGTCCGCGAGTGCCTCGTCGAGTGCGGCGCGGTCCAGCGGAAGGCGGTCGTCCGCAGCGAGACGGTCGAGCAGATCGGGTTCCTTGCCCTCTTCGCGCATCGCGAGTGCCACGGCGACGGCGTTCTCCTTGATGGCTTCGTGCGCGGTCTCGCGTCCGACACCGGCGCGAACTGCTGCCATGAGGACGCGCGTCGTCGCGAGGAACGGCAGGTAACGCGTCAGTTCCTTTTCGATGACGGCTGGGTACGCGCCCATTTCTGCAAGCACGGTCAGGAAGGTTTCGAACATGCCGTCGATCGCGAAGAACGCGTCAGGCAGCGCAACACGACGGATTACGGAGCAGAAGACGTCGCCTTCGTTCCACTGAGCGCCCGCCATCTCGGCAGCCATCGAGCCGTAGCCGCGCAGGATGACCTGCAGGCCGTTGACGCGCTCGCACGAGCGGGTGTTCATCTTGTGCGGCATCGCGGAGCTGCCGACCTGGCCAGGCTGGAAGCCTTCTGTAACCAGTTCGTGGCCTGCCATCAGACGGATGGTGTGGGCGAACGACGACGGTGCGGCGCCAACCTGAACGAGTGCGGAGATGACGTCGTGGTCGAGCGAGCGCGGGTAGATCTGACCGACGCTGGTGAGAACCTTGGTGAATCCGAGGTGCTCGGCAACCTTCGTCTCGAGCTGCTCGAGCTTCGCGGCATCACCGTCGAGGAGGTCGAGCATGTCCTGAGCCGTGCCCATCGGACCCTTGATTCCGCGCAGCGGGTAACGATCGATCAGCTCACGCAGGCGGGTCAACCCGACCAGCAGTTCGTCGGCCGCGGAAGCAAAACGCTTACCCAGCGTGGTCGCCTGAGCTGCGACGTTGTGTGAGCGTCCGGCCATCACGATGGACGAGTACTCGGCAGCGCGCTCACCCAGACGGGCAGCGACCGCGATGCCGTGGCTGTAGACGTGCTCGAGCGAGCGGACGATCTGCAACTGCTCGACGTTCTCGGTGAGGTCGCGGCTGGTCATGCCCTTGTGAACCTGCTCGTGACCGGCGAGAGCGTTGAACTCCTCGATGCGAGCCTTCACGTCGTGGCGGGTGACGCGCTCACGATCCGCGATCGAAGCCAGGTCGACATTGTCGATGACCCGCTCGTAGTCGGCGATAGCGTCGGCCGGAATGTCGATGCCCAGCTCTGCCTGTGCCCGCAACACCGCCACCCACAGCTGTCGTTCCAGCACGATCTTGTGCTCGGGAGACCACAGAGCTGCAAGCTCCGGGCTGGCGTAACGGTTGGCAAGGACATTCGGGATGCGGCTCACGAGGCCTCAGTCTAACGGTGCGTGAACAGTGCTGTTACCCCTACGCAGGTGGGGCCATCACGTCGATGGATTCGAGAAGCATTCCGCGCGCCAACCCACGCGGGTCGGGGTCGTACTCCCCCAGTGCCGAGATCATGGCGCCGTCGACCATCGCGACCAGGCGACGCAACTGCCCTTCGGAACTGGTGCGACCTGACCGTGCCAATGCCTCGGTGAGCGCCTCGTCCAGTTGCGCGCGCAGTCGCAATTGCACCTCACGCAGTGCCGGGTGGCGGGCGCACGCCACAAACCTCTCGTATCGCGCGATCAACCGTTCCCGACTCTCCGGCCGCTTCTCGTCCTCGCCGAGTAGAACCTCCACCAGGAGGTCGACGGTGGATTCCGATCCCCGGCGACGCTGAGTCACCGCGGCAACGCGGGCCCGCACGGCATCCATGTCCGCATTGCCGTTCAACTCGACGGCGCACGCAATCAGATCGTCGAGTGAGTCGAAGTAATAGGTAGTCGAGGCCAGCGGAAGACCGGCTCGGGCAGCGACCGCGCGGTGACGAACCGCGTCGAATCCACCCTCCAGCAAAAGTTCAGCAGCAGACGCCACCAACGCTTGGCGACGTTTCGCTCCCTTGGGTGTTGCTGCTCCCGACACATTTCCATCGTGCCAGTTTCTGCAGCATCGGGACCGGAAAACAGCCCGAACGTCCTGTTGATTGTTACGTGAGCCACGTTTCGAGGCGTCGCAGCGCCTCTTCGATATCAGCGGTGGCACCGGCGAACGAGAGGCGAACCATCCGATTTCCGTGCACCGTGTCGAAGTCGATTCCCGGCGCGAGCGCGACTCCGGTATCTGTCAGCAACCGCGAACACCAGGCAGTGGCGCCCTCGTCGCCGCACAGATGCCCGATATCGGCGTACACGTAAAAGGCGCCGTCTGCGGGAGCCAGTTCGGTGATGCCGAGCTTCGGCAGACCGGTCAGCAGAAGTTCACGATTGAGCGCATACCTCTCGACGTGGCCGTCCAGTTCGATCTTCGCTTCCGCCGAGAACGCTTCGATTGCGGCGTACTGCGAGATTGCGGGTGGGCACACGGTCATATTCGACGCGAGTCTCTGCAGCGGGCGACGCAGGTACGTGGGAACCAGCATCCAGCCGAGGCGCCACCCCGTCATGGAGAAGTACTTGGACACGGAGCCGATGACCACGGATTCGCGGGACGTTTCCCAGGCACTCGACGTGTGCTGATCGCCGTAGCCGATGCCGTGATAGATCTCATCGGAAATCAGCAGTGTTCCGTTCTTGTCGCACCACTTCGCCAGCGCGGCAAGCTCTTCCGGTGCGATGACGGTTCCCGTCGGGTTGGCGGGGCTGGCAACGATCAGTCCGGCCGGCGGCGTCGGCAGCGCGTCGAGCATCTCGACGGTCGGCTGATATCTCGTGGCCGGTCCACAATCGAGTTCTACGACGTTGCATCCCAGCGCCGCAAGCGTATTGCGGTAGGCCGGGTAACCCGGACGCGCAACGACGACGGTATCGCCTTCGTCGAATGCGGCCAGGAACAGCAAGGTGAATGCGCCCGAAGATCCAGTGGTGACGACCACGTCATCGGCGTCGACGGTAATCCCCGAACTCTCCGAGTGGTAACCGGCGATGGCTTCGCGGAGCGGGAGAATGCCGAACGTCTCGGTGTATCCCAGCAGTTCGGTGCCGAGAATCTCGCGCGTCGCAGCCAGCACCGGGGCGGGTGCCGGCGTCGACGGCTGACCGGCCGCCAACGTCAGGACGTCACCATGAGTCCGCTGACGTTCGGTGGCGGCTTTCCACACGTCCATGACGTGGAAGGTCTGGATGTTCGATCGACGAGATTCTGAGCGCACACCTCGACGGTAGTCGGTGGGGGCGATCAGGCGTCAGTGGGTTCTCGGTCAGTAGCAACTGAAAGGATGCTGAGAAGAATCCCGCGTGCGTTCCTCGTTGGGAGAGACTGGACGTCATGAACTTCGCGTCGTCGATTCTGCACCCGTCGCAGTGGAGTGTGCGCATTCGCTCGACGGTGGCGTCGACACTGGTCATCGCGTTCTGTCTCATCATCGCCGGTGCCGCGCTCGTGCTGCTTCTCGCGCACTCACTTCAATTGTCGGCGCAGGACACCTCGGATGCCCGCGCCACCCAGATCACCCAGCAACTCGCCGAACGTAGCGCGACTGAACTCGATCCGTCCCTGCTGTCGACGGACAGCCAGATCGGGATCGTTCAAATCGTGAGTCCGGATCACCAGGTCCTGGCGCAGTCACCGGGAACGGACAGTGGGCTGCTCTCGGGGCAAACCGTGGACCCTGGCCAGTCCGCGTCATTCGGCCGCGTCGAACCGAGCGACGACGGCGATTACTGGCTTATCGGTCGCGGCGTCACGACCCCGACCGGGCCAGTCACCGTTTTTGTCGGGGCGGACCGTGAACCGGTCGAATCCGTAGTGACCGCTGTCGCAGCACTTTTGGCGATCGTTGGTCCCTTCGTTCTCGGCCTGGCTGCCTTCGCGACGTATCGGCTCGTGGGTTCTGCACTTGCTCCCGTCGAACGCATCCGGGCACGGGTGGCGTCGATATCGAGCGGAAGCCACGGCGAGCGGGTGCCGGTTCCGTCAGGCAACGACGAAATAGCGCGCCTCGCTCGGACGATGAACGACATGCTGGCCCGCCTCGACGAAGGGGCGCAAGCGCAGCAACGGTTTGTCAGCGATGCATCCCATGAGCTTCGAAGTCCGTTGTCCACCATCACAACTGCGCTCGAACTTGCACACCGACGCCCCGAGCTACTCGACGACGCATTGATCGAGGACGCGTTGCTGCCCGAAGCCCGCCGAATGTGCCAACTCATCGACGACCTTCTGACACTTGCCCGCTCGGACGAAAACGCACACGATCATCATCGGACCGCTACGGACGTCGACATCGACGACATCCTCCTTGCGGAGAAAACGCGGGTCGCCGGGATCTCGGACGTCACTGTGACAGCAGCGATCGCTCCGGTTCGAGTCACCGGCGATCCGCGTGCGTTGACCC
This sequence comes from Rhodococcus sp. KBS0724, assembly GCF_005938745.2. NCBI lineage: Bacteria > Bacillati > Actinomycetota > Actinomycetes > Mycobacteriales > Nocardiaceae > Rhodococcus > Rhodococcus sp. KBS0724. The sequence continues at coordinate 1,071,129 of NZ_VCBX02000001.1, read as the reverse complement.
GGTTGGTGCGCAACCTCGTCGACAATGCCGTCCGCCACGCGGAAACCCGGATATGGCTGCACTGCTTCCACAGTAGGGTCGGCGCGCACATCGTGATCGAGGACGACGGACCGGGCATACCGGAAGCTGAGCGTGTGCGAATATTCGACAGATTTGTCAGGCTCGATTCCCCCCGATCACGGCAAGGCGGCGGTACCGGCCTGGGTTTGGCCATCGCGTCGGACATTGCCACTGCCCACGGCGGAACCATCACGGCAACCGAAAGATCCGGAGGTGGAACCCGATTCGAGATCGTGATCCCGACAACCGAAGACTGATGTTCAGACCGGTTCGCTCACGAATCGGTACCCGACGCCGCGCACCGTCTCGATGCTGCTCTTCCCGAACGGCGCATCAATCTTCTTACGCAGATATCCGATGTAGACCTCGACGATGTTCTCGTCACCTTCGTAATTGATGTCCCAGACAGACCTGACGATCTCGCGTTTCGTCACGACAACTCCGCTGTTGCGCATCAGGAATTCCAGAACGCTGTACTCGCGCGGCGTGAGAATCAGTTCGGTTGTGCCCCTGACCACTTGATGCCTGGCCGGATCGAGCGCCAAGTCCCCCACCGACAGAACCGTTGGGCGTTGCGGGGCGCCGCGCCGCACCAAGGCGCGGAGTCTGGCGAGAAGCACGACGAAGGAAAAGGGTTTGACCAGGTAGTCGTCGGCACCGAGGTCGAACGCGTCTGCCAGGTCGTATTCCCCGTCCTTTGCCGACAGCATGAGAATCGGGGTCCAGACCTCACGCGCGCGCAGGTCACGCACGATGTCGTAGCCGTGCTTCCCCGGCAACATGATGTCGAGAACTATCACGTCGAACTCGTCGCAGCAGGCCGTGACAAACCCGTCGTCACCATTGTGTTCGACGGTGGTCACAAAGCCCTCGGCGACCAGGCCCCGACGAATCGTCTCGGCCAGACGCACCTCGTCCTCGACCACCAGCACTCGCACCACAGGCTCCATTTCCGTCGATACCGAAACCAGTAGATCAGATCCCACACTGTTACCGAATGTGCATTCAGCGTTTCTTCAGCATCGTCTCGGCAGACTTCGGGCCATGCCTGAAATTGTGTCGGCCGCGCGGACCGCGGTCACCGAAGTGTTGACCGAGAGCTCCAGCGCGGAGATCGCGGTGACTGCCGTCGTCGTGGCCGCTGCCCTGTTCGTCTTCGGTTCGATCTATCAATCGTCGACACTCCGCGGGGGCGTCATCCGCGGAATCGGATTACTCCTCGCGCTGGTGACCCTGTCCGTCTCCGTAGCCGACAACGGATGGTTGACTGGATTGGACGGCCCGGTGACGGATTGGATGGTCGCGCATCGAAGCCACGGTCTCAACCAGATCGCCGTGGCCGTGACGGATCTCGGAAGTCCCGCTGCGACAGCAATCCTCGGCATCGGAGCCGGCGCCTACCTCTCGTGGCAGGCACGGTCGGCGATACCGGGCATCGCTGTAGTCGGCACTGTCGGTTCTGCTGCCGTCGCAAGCACTGTTATGAAAGCGATAATCGCTCGCGAGCGGCCTCCCACAGCTACTCAGGTCCTCCTCGAGACCAACCATTCCTTTCCTTCCGGACACGTCACCGGAACTGGGGCATTGATCGGCATCGTTGTTCTTCTCGTCGCCATGGGGCACACCGCCACGGTGAAACGACTGCTGATGCTCGTGGCCGTCGTTGTCACGCTTGTTGTCGCGCTCACGCGGCTGTACCTGGGTGTGCACTGGTTCACCGACGTTGTTGCCGGCGCAATCCTCGCGACTCTCGCGGTCACGATCGGTGGCGCTGCATTCCGGTACCTCGACAGCCGATCACACCCGAGGCACGACGCTCTCACACCTTCGAATGACGGAGCCCTCGTATGACACTCGCGCTGGGAACGGGCATGCTCAATCCAGACACTCTGCTGTCGACCTTCGGATTGATCGGCTTACTCGCCGCTGTCTTCATCGAAACCGGACTTCTCGTCGGGTTCTTCCTTCCCGGCGATTCACTTCTGTTCACAGCCGGTGTTCTTGTGGCGCAGGATCATCCGTTTTTCCCGCTCTGGATACTACTGGTCACCATCCCTGTTGTCGCGATTGCCGGCGATCAATGCGGCTATCTCATCGGTAGAGCCGCAGGACCGGCAATCTTCGAACGCCCCGGAGCCAAACGGCTCGGTCCCGCCCAACTGGCCCGGGCCGAGGACTTCTTCGCGAACTACGGACCCCGCACGGTTGTACTGGCGAGATTCGTCCCGATCGTGCGGACGATCGCACCAGTCATGGCTGGCGCGTCGGGGATGCCGTACCGGACCTTCCTGACCTACAACATCATCGGCGGCGTGGCCTGGGGAACAATCGTGCCGGTGTTGGGTTACCTGCTCGGTGGAATCGACTTCGTCCGCGCGCACATCGAAATCATTCTCATTGCGGTGGTAGTGATTTCGATCCTTCCGATGGCCGTGAACTACCTTCTTTCACTGAGGAAATCGTCAGCCCGACTTGTCGAATCCACCGAGCGCTAGTTGCATCAGTTCCGCAGGGTGTTTTCCAGAACTTCGAGTACCTCGCGGGCCGCAGTGGGCCCGGTGTTCAGATAGAAGACATCGTCGTCGACGGCCACTGCGTGATTCGACGTGACAGCGCCCAACTGCGCCCACAGTGGAGCGTTGGTCAACGTCGCGGGATCTCCACCCTGCACACCGTAAAAGATCCAGTCAGCATCAGCGACATTCAGTTCCTCTTCACTGATATCACGAGACGTGTCGTCGAACTGCTGCGACGACGGTCGAGTCAACCCTGCATCCTGCGCGATACTTCCGGTGAACGAGGGAACTCCGAATATCCGTAGCCGGTTGCCGTTCTGACGGGTAAACGACACCGTCGGCGGAGCCGAGAGGGACGCGCCCAGAGCTGCGGCGTCGGCATTGAAGGTATCCAGCAGAGCCGTTGCCTGGTCGGCCTTACCGACGGCATCCGCAACAAGAAGGAAGTCCTGCTTCCAGTAGACGCCAGTGCCCTGTGTTGCCACAGTCGGCGCAATCGCCGACAGTTGCGAATACAGCGAATCCGCATCCTTTCCAGCGGTATTCATCAGGATCAGATCCGGATCCAGTCCGACTATCGCCTCGAAATTGGGGGTGAAGCGGCCGCCGGCATCGACGATGCCTTCGAGTTGAGTCCGGTACTGCGGGTACGCGTCGATCAGATACGGCGGCACCAGATCCGCCCCGTCTCCGCGCGTCGAACCGGCCGGGACAACCCCGATCGACAACAGCGCGTCCGCCTGCCCGGTCGAAATCACAACCACCTTCTGTGGCTGCGACTCGATGACGGTGTCACCCTTGAAATGTGCAACGGTACGCGGGAACTCACCGTCGGCCTTGCCGCTCCCCATTCCCTCCGGCACAGTTCGTGGGGCAGCAAATTCGCCGTCTGTTGCGGCCGACCGACTCGACGGCGTTGTCGTGTTCGAGGTGGTATCCGTCCCGCTTGAACAACCTGCAAGTGCAGCGGCCAGAGCAAGAGCACCGGCAAGAAATGCACGGCGAGTAGAGCTTCGAAGGTTCATGATTCCGTCCTGTAGTTCGTCATCGGTCGTGAATAGTTCAGTTGATTCCGCTGATCGCAAAATAGCTGTCGCGGCGAAGGATTCGGCGATGATGCGGCCAGTTCCGAGTCCGCGCGGCGGTCACCCATCGCAGGTCACCGATTTCGACATCCGACAACCCCGCGTCCGCCCACACTCCGATCGGCGCCGACATGTCCGCTATCGCGGAGAGCGGTGTGCCACGGCGACGAGTCACCGGTGTCGGCCCGCTCGAATAACCCGACGGCGGGAGCATCCTCAGCCGTCGTTGAACCGACTCGAAGCGGTGGCGATCGGTGCGATGGGTACTTTCTATGGCACTCACCATGCCGTATCGAGCCAACCTCTCCGCCGCCTTTGCACTGCGCGAGGCCGAGAAGTCGACAGCAATCACGTCGAACCCCAATCGAACGAGGATTTCGGACACGTTGCCCAGGCCCGATCCCATGTCCGCGACACGTTTGATCTCGCGACCGCCCGAGCGCTGACGCGTCAACGCGTCGATCACACCGACCCAGACCGGATGCTCGCGAAAATCCGTGGTGCGCGAATCCGACAGCGGCAAGGTCGCTCCGAGAGAATCGTCTTGCGCTTCCCAGTATCGACGAATATCGAAGATCAACTGTTTTTCTGACTGTGCCATGCCTGTACCTTCAACCGTCATTCATGGTTAGGTGATCCTACCCTTTGAAAAACAGTAAACTATATCTGACTCAGATATAGTTTTATGGTGCAGATCACAATTCACTACTCGCTACGCTGATCCGGTGCCCATCGCAGAAGACGCATCGAGATCGCTCATTGCCTCGACGTTCGAATTGCGCCGCGCGCTGCGCGAATACATGGACCCTTCGGGCACCGACGAGACACTTCCCGAAGCACAATCCGAAGTGATCCACGACATCGCCCACCACCCAGGCACCCGAATCGGAGCGGTCGCTCGACGGTTGGCGAAGCGGCCTAATACCGTCAGCACGCTCGTGCGCATTCTTACCGACAAGGATCTGATCGAACGACGCCCCGACCCCTCCGACGGTCGGGTCAGCACTCTGTACGTCAAGGACGAGCGAAGTGCCCGTCGTGATCGACGAACCGAACAGCGCATCCACGCACTCGCCGGAGAACTGTCGCACCTCACCCCGGAAGACGTGGACACACTCATTGCCGCCAGCCGAATTCTCGACAGCGTCAACTACTCGCTACGGGTTCACGCTCCCAGAGTCACAGCCGTCGCCGATTCCCAGCGAAGCACCGAATAACAATGCAAACAAACAGTTCTCGAGTTCCGGAACGCTAAAACCTGTCCGATACGTCCCTAGGAATCGAAATCCTGTTCGACTAAAATTAGTGCATGAACAGTCGGGAAGCGTGGCAATACGACGGCGAAGGCCTCAAGACAGAGGTGCTCGACCTCGCCCGCGCCCGGCACGAGATGCAGTCCCGCATGATTGTGATGATTACCGAGATGTTCACTCGCGACACACTCGGCGGCCGAGGATTCCGCGCTATCGCGCAGTGGCTGCACCAGTCCACGAACCTCGAGATCGGCGAATGTAGTCGGCTGGTCGGCCTGGCGCGGTTGTTCATGCTCGAACCTGTTGTCGGGCAATCTTTTCACGACGGTGATATCGATGCGTCGAAGGCGCGTCAGGTAGCGCAGTTCTGCCAGCGTCCGCCCAAGAACATGAGCCTCGTCGACGTCGAGAAGGCCCGCGACATCCTCCTGACCCTCGCCTCGAAGAACGTCACCGACTGCGATGCCGTCCGCGCGGCCATCCGGCGGATCCAGAAACAGTACGGCAACCGCGCCGACGGCATACCCGCCGGTGAGAATTCCGAACTCAACGAGTTCTACGCCTCCCGCGGGCTGTACGGGCGAGTCAGCGTCAAAGGTGACCTCGACGCCGTCAACGGTGCCCGTCTCATCGCGCTACTGTCCGCCCTGTCGGCGCCCACACCGGAGAAAGACGGCGTGAAAGACGAACGCACCCCGGCACTTCGACGCGCCGATGGATTTTGTGAACTGCTGCGCCGCTACGAAGCCGCCGGTCTCGGACCCGTCGAAGGTGGCGTCAAACCGCACCTGACGATCACCGCCACCGCAAAAGACCTCACCGATCTGCAGGCACTGAAAGACCTGCTGCCCTCCACCGAAGAACTCGGCTACGCGATCACCAACTGGGCCGGCCCCATCAGCCTCGACACCGCCCGCATGCTGGCCTGCGACTGCGAGATCACCCGAATCCTTCTCGACGACAACGGTGTACCCCTCAATCACGGCATGAAGGCGCGACTCGCGACCGTCCCACAGCGTCGCGCGCTCACGGTACGAGACGGCGGCTGCGCCTTCCCCGGTTGCGGAACCCCACCAGGCTGGTGCGACGCCCACCATCTGATTCACTGGCTCGACGACGGCCCCACGGATCTCGATAATCTGATCTTGCTGTGCGGTCACCACCATCGGATGATGCATCACACCGAGTGGAGAGTCGACATCGGAAACGACCGGAAAACCCGGTTCTATCCACCGATGTCGGTAGATCCGTATCAAGTTCCCGTTCCCGGGAACACACCGCCAACAGCGGCCTGAAAATCCAGCGTGCGCACCGGGGATCAAACATGCCCCGGTGCGCACGCTGCTGCTCGACTAGTGCAGGTCGTTCGCGATGATGTTCTCGATATTCCGTTCTGCCAGAGCGGTAATGGTGACAAACGGATTCACACCGACGTTCCCGGGAACCAGCGAGCCGTCCATGACGTAAAGCCCCGGATACTCGGGAAGCCGACCGTAGTTGTCGGTGGCCTTACCCAGAACACACCCGCCGAGCGGGTGGTATGTCAGTTGATCGCCCCACGTCTGGACCGGACCGAAAAGGTCGGTCCGATAGATTGTGCCTTCCTTCTTGTTGATCTTGTCGAATACCTTCTTGGCCATGGTGATCGACGGTTGATTCTGGGAGCGTTGCCAATTCAGTCCGACTTTGCCGGTGGTCGAGTTGAACTGGAATTGCGCGCGTTCGGGATTCTTGGCAATTGCCAGGTACAGGCTCACCCATAGCTCGGTCCCGGCCGGGAAGGGTGCAATCTCCGCGAAAACGGGTGCTGTGGAGTCTGCCCAGTTGTCGATACCCATCACCGGTATCGACGATTGCTTTGCCCCTGTTGCATCCCACATATGGTTGGCGCGGGCCACCATCACGTTGCCGTTGTGACCCCATTCCTGGCCGACGGCTCCCGGCAGGTTCGCCAGTTGCCCTTGTGCTTTCATAGAGACGAGCAACTTGCTGGTGCCGACGCTGCCGGCTGCAAAGAAGACCTTGTCGGCAACAACCGTCTTGGTTCCGACAGTGTTTCCCTGCTCGTTGATCTGGTTCATCACCACCTGATACCCACCACCGGTTGCAGCCGGCGACACGCTGGTCACGACGTGTAGTGCGGAGATCGTGAGGCGCCCGGTTGCCGACGCTGCCGCGAGGTACGTCTTGTCGAGGGACTTCTTGCCCGCGTTGTTTCCGAAAATAACCTCGGCGGCCAGGGCGGATTTGGCAACCTGTCCCGAAGCCTCCTGCTTCATGTAGTTGAAGTCGTAGACATTGGGAACGAATGTCGTAGCGAAACCGGATCTCTCAGCGGTCTTCCGGCCGGTTCTCGCAAATGCGTAGTATTCGGTCGACTCGAACCAGGCGGGATCGATGTTGTTCACACCCAGCGCAGCGTTAGCTCTCGGGAAGTAGGTCGAGTACATCTCTTCCGAATCTACGCCGGGAAGGATTTCCTCGAAGTAGTTGCGCTTCGGCGTCACTGCCATTCCGCCGTTGACAAGCGATCCGCCACCCACCCCGCGGCCTTGATAGACCTTGATCCCACCGAAGTCCTCGGCGTCGAGAACACCGACGTATCGACTGATGTTCTTGTCGATCGAACCACCCGAGAAGTGCGAAAGCGGTTGTACTGTGCGATCTCTGAGCCAGAAGGAGCGACCGTCCGGCGAGAGCGTCGAGCAGAAGATCTTGCCGTCGGATCCCGGCGTGGTCCAGGATCGACCCATCTCGACCATATGCGTGTCGATGCCGGCCTGCGTCAATCGGAGCGCTGCCACTGCTCCGCCGTAACCACTGCCGATCACCAGAGCCGGAACGCGGTCACCGTCATCGAGTGCCCGTCGGGGCGAGGCCGCTGCCGTCGTCCACGACGAAGACAATGCGGCAGCACCTACAGCTAATCCTGTTGCGGCAAGGAAGTTTCTACGCGTCAGCCCCGAAGTGGTACGTGCGTATCGGTCCTTGGATCCAGCTCGAATACTCAAGTGACTCCTTCTTGTTCGGTTGGCCCCCGCGCAGAGATATACCGTTCCCGAACCGTTCCGATGAGCATTACCCGCCAGTAACATCGAGCAGCCGCTCATTTCAAACAAAAGTGACCGGTGAACACACGGTTCACCGGTCACTTAGGGAATATGTGGATCAGGGTAGAGCGATACGCCCCTCGACAGCACCCAGTCCGATATCCGTCCGGAAATGCCCACCGGGAAGCTTCACGAGTGCAATCTTCGCGTAGGCATCGTCGCGTGCTTCGGCAAGATCCTTACCCACTCCGACAACACTCAGCACACGGCCGCCGGCCGACACCACGGCACCGTCTTCACGCTTTTTGGTGCCCGCATGGAGAACACCCTCGGCGTCTGCTCCGGTGATCACGTCACCCGTCCGCGGCGTCGCCGGGTAGTTCTCCGCGGCAATCACGACTGTGACGGCACTGCCGTCGCGCCACTGCAACGGACCAACGGAATCGAGCGTGCCGGTGGACGCGGCGTTGAGCAATCCGCCCAGCGGCGTCTCGAGCAGCGCCAGGACGGCCTGAGTTTCCGGGTCACCGAATCGGCAGTTGAACTCGACCACGGCCGGTCCGTTGACACCCATTGCGAGGCCTGCGTAAAGGAGTCCGGTGAAGCCGCTGCCCCGTGCAACCAACTCCGCAGCGACAGGCTTCACGACATCGTCGACGATCTGCGTGACCATCTCGTCCGGCAACCACGGCAACGGGGTGTATGCACCCATGCCGCCGGTGTTGGGTCCGCTGTCACCGTCGCCGACGCGCTTGTGATCCTGTGCGGGCAGCAACGGAACAACCGTCTCGCCGTCGACGAGGCAGAAGAGCGAAACCTCGGGGCCGTCGAGGAAAGATTCGAGCAAGACCGGGTGGCCACTCTCGAGCAGTTCGGCAGCGTGGTCACGCGCAGCACCGCGGTCGGTCGTGACTACGACGCCCTTACCTGCGGCCAGTCCGTCGTCCTTGACCACCCAGTTGGGGCCGAAACGATCGAGAGCCTCGTCCAGCTTGGCGGGATTGTCGACGATCTCGCTGTGAGCGGTTTTGACACCGGCAACAGCCATCACGTCCTTGGCAAATGCCTTGGACCCTTCGATGCGGGCTGCGTCGGCTGACGGTCCGAAGCACGCGATACCGGCTGCTCGGACGGCATCCGCGACACCGAGCACCAGCGGAACCTCAGGTCCGATGACAACGAGGTCTGCTTCGACCTTCTTGGCCAACGCAGTGACAGCCTCGCCCGACGCGACGTCGACCGGGTGCTGCTCGGCGATCTTGCCGATACCGGCATTGCCGGGCGCGCAGATCAGGGCCGTGACACCTGGATCGCGAGCAAGGGAGAGAAGGAGGGCATGTTCACGGGCTCCGGAGCCGATTACGAGTACGCGCACGTGAACAGACTACGGCCCCGCGCCGATGCGCCTCGCAGCGTGTGTCACCTGGGGTTCCTTGGACGCAGGACAGAACATGGTCGCGCAGTCCGATCGGGTTGACCGGACTGCGCGACCCGCCGACGATGCCTGTCAGACCGTCAGGTCGTAGAGAGTCACTCCATCCACAGTGGTCGCCGTGAAGTTCTCGGTCACCCATGCCGAGATTGCGGTGGCCGTTCCTTCGGCGTTCATTCCGCCGCCCATTCCGCCCCCGCCGATGAAGAAGTGAATCTTCCCGTCCGCGACGTACTGCTGGAACTGCTCGAGTGTCGGTGACGGATCACTACCGTTGAAACCGCCGATCGCCATGACCGGGGACTCCGTCGCGAGTTGGTATCCCGACGCACTGTTCGAGCCGATTGCCGCTGCCACCCAGGTGAACTGGTCGGAATTCTCCTCGAGTTTCTCCACCACGGCGGCACCGGGGGTGCTGCCCTGCAGGAGTCCGCCCACAGAACCACCCATGCCGTCGCGAGCTCCGTCGGTTGCAGCCCCCGGCGTATTCGCAGCTCCCGGCGTAGCGCCGGCACCGGGGATCTGACCCATCCCGGCAGGCGGGGTACCCATTGCGCCGGCCGCGCCGCCCGCGCCACCTATAGCCCTGGTGCCGCCGTCGCCCATTCCACCGAATCCTCCGCGACCGCCACCTGGTCCGCCCATGCCGCCCTGAATGCTGGGACCGGCAGAAACGATCGAACCGGTATGTGGGGTGTTGATCGTGTCGATCGCATAGGCAGTTGGTCCGGCCAGTCCGGTGAACAGCGCCGCCAGTATCACCGCTACAGCTAGTCGTCCCCGGGTGATCGCGGGAATCAGCATCGCTACCGCGGCAACTATGCCGACCACCAGAATCGTCCACCGCAGCCACGGGACAAACGACGGTGTGCGTCCCAGCAGTACCCACGCCATCGCAACGGTTGCCGCCAGAGAAACAGCCAAGACGATACGAACCCACAGTGTTTCGCGGTGACGCCACAAGAGCACTGAGCCCGAGCCGATCAACGCGGCAATCGCCGGAGCCAGCGCGACTGTGTAGTAGGCGTGGAAGATTCCGGCCATGAAGCTGAAGGTCAGTCCGGTTACCAGCAGCCAGAGTCCCCACACGATGAACGACCCGCGCTGTGTGTCAACCCGAGGAGCCTTACCCCGCACGACGATTCCGGCAACCAGAAGAATGAGTGCTGCCGGGATGAGCCAGGCGATCTGGCCACCCTGGGCTGATTCGAAAAGCCGCGTGATGCCAGTGGTTCCCCACATTCCGCCGCCGCCACCCGGTGCCATCGCGGCGCCGGCATCACCGAACCCGGTTGCACCGCCCGCAGCAGCGGCGGCGTCACCGGCGGCGCGCATTCCGCCGCCACCGACACTGCCGGTCTCGTTGCCGCTCAAACGACCCAATCCGTTGTAACCGAAGGTCAATTCGAGAATGGAGTTGTTCTGCGAACCGCCGATCCAGGGGCGCGAATCAGCCGGCCACAGTTCTACGATCGCCAACCACCAACCGGCAGAGACGATCATGCCGCCAAGTGCCGCAAAGAGTTGCAGCACCCGTTTGCCCAGCTTCGGTGGGCCCGCGATCAGGTACGTCAGCGCCAACGGCGGCACGACAAGCATGACCTGCAACTGCTTGGTCAGGAATCCGAAGCCGCAGAACACACCGACCAGCACGAGCCATCGGGTTCGCCCGTCCTGAACCGCGCGCATCATCGCCCACACCGCCGCGATCATGATGAGAACCAACATTGCGTCCGGGTTGTTGAACCGGAACATCAGTGCCGCAACGGGAGTGAGAGCCAAGACCAAACCGGCGAGCAAACCCGCGGCGGCGCCGAAGTAACGCCGGACGGTGCCCCACAGCAACGCGACCGATCCAACGCCGAGCAACGCCTGCGGCACCAACATCGCCCACGAGTTGAGCCCGAAGATACGCACCGACAACGACATGAGCCAGAGCGACATCGGCGGCTTGTCGACGGTGATCGAGTTCGCCGCATCCGACGAACCGAAGAAGAAGGCCTTCCACGACACCGAACCAGCTTGCACCGCAGCGGCATAGAACGAGTTGGCCCAGCCGGACGCTCCCAAACCCCAGATGTAGGCAACACCGGTACCCACCAGAAGCGCACCAAGAGCCCATGGCTCCCAGCGCACGGAACGTGGCGGTTCGGGAAGAGGCGCGATGACGGTCTCCTGTTCGACAGTGGCGGTCATCGAGTAACTCCTACAGGTTGTGCGGAACGGAATACCCAGCGAAGAGCAACAAATCGACTCACTGTGGCAACAAGATTGGCGATGACCAGGACGGCCAACTCGACGTGCTTGGATGCGTCGGGGGCCGCGGAATGTAATACGAACAACGACCCACTGGTGAGCAGGAGTCCGAACGCGAATACCAGCAGACCTTGTGCCTGATGACGCCCGGAGCCTTCCGAACCTCGAATACCGAAGGTGAAGGCACGATTGGCCGTGGTGTTGAAGACGGCAGTCACCAGCAGTGCAACTGCGTTGGCCCACTGGGCACCCATCACCGAATGCAGTGCGAGATACAGGAGCGCGTAGGCCAAGGTCGAGACGACACCGACAACGGCAAACCGGGCCAGCTGCCCTACCATGCCGCGTGGCACACCGGGAACAAGCGGCTCCCGCCCGAAGCTTGCCCGAAGCTCCGCCAGAGGCAAAGATCCCGTCGACAGTGCTCGCCCCACGCGCACTACGCCTTTGATATCCGCGACGGCGGTGGCAACGATGTCGACTCGACTGTCCGGGTCGTCAACCCAGTCCACCGGCACCTCGTGGATCCGCATCCCGGACCGCTCGGCCAGCACGAGCAGTTCCGTGTCGAAGAACCATCCCGTGTCCTCGACCAACGGAAGCAGTTGGCGCGCAACATCGACGCGCATCGCCTTGAACCCGCACTGGGCGTCGGAGAACCGGGCGTGCAGCGCACTACGCAGAATGAGGTTGTAACTGCGTGAGATGAACTCACGTTTGGGGCCGCGAACCACCCGCGACGAACGTGCCAACCTGGATCCGATCGCGATATCCGAATGCCCGGACACCAACGGTGCGATCAGCGGCATCAGTGCATTGAGATCGGTGGAAAGATCCACGTCCATGTACGCGACGATGTCGGCGTCGGACGTACTCCACACCTGTCGCAGCGCCCGACCCCGCCCCTTCTCGTCCAGGTGCACAACTCGGACGTCGTCGAATTCCTCGGCGAGTGCGCGTCCGATTGCCAGCGTCCCGTCGACACTGGCGTTGTCGGCGATCGTTATCCGAGCAGGAAAGGGAACGTGGGTGTGCAGGTGGTGACGCAACCGCCGAACGCATGTGTCGAGGCCGGCTTCCTCGTTGTACACCGGAACCACCACGTCCAGCACTACCGCCGTCGTGGAACCTCCCACAGCGTCCGTGGCGCCCACGGTCTGCATGGCTTCTGTCATGCGTCTCAGAATCACTTGCTACACCGTGATCACTCTGGACACAGGCTGGGAGTTTCCTGGCAACGAAGTTTCCTGCCAAACACTGTGCGGGATAACCTCTGACCTATGCCTTCAGTATTCAGCGCCATCATCAACGGGGACCTGCCGGGACGTTTTGTGTGGGAGGACGACGACGTCGTTGCCTTCCTTACTATCGCGCCGGTGACACAGGGCCATGTACTGGTAGTTCCTCGTGCCGAGGTCGATCAGTGGCAGGACGTCGATCCCGAACTTTTTGCCAAAGTCACGGCAGTCGCCCGCACGATGGGCCAGGCCGTGCGCAAGGCGTTCGACGCACCGCGCGCCGGGCTCCTCATCGCCGGTTTGGAAGTGCCGCATCTGCACGTCCACGTTTTCCCGGCGTACACGATGGGAAACTTCGACATCAGTGGCGCCGATACGTCACCGTCGCCCGAGTCTCTCGAGGACGCTCAAGCACGGCTGAAAACGGCACTTCACGAGATCGGATATTCGAGCAACGTTTCAGCACGCTGACGGTTAACTGAGAGTGTCGCCGCAATGTTCGATCCAGCGGCGCGGTGGTCCACTTTGTCTCGTTTATCGACGGTGACCTGCACTTCCACATTCCGAACAGTCCGTTTACGTTGTCGCACAACACCGAGTTTCGCTGCTACCGTTGAGCGCTGGTCGCAGGACCAGCGCCCAACGGGACACACCAGCTGGGACCATCGGAGGAACGGAAGCAATGCAGGAACGTGCCAAAATCAGTCGCCAGCAGATTCTTCGTGGCGCGGCTGACCGGTTCGAAATCTCTGGGTACGGCAGCACCAGCATGAATGACATCGTGTCCGCGTCACGGATGACCAAGGGCGCGGTCTACTTTCATTTCTCCTCCAAAGACGAACTTGCCCAGGCCGTCATCGACGAGCAGCATCGCATTTCTCTGGCATCGTTTTCTGCAGCTGCGTCTACCGGCGCACCGGCATTGGAGCAGGTCATCATGGTCTGCAACGAGATCGCTCGACAATTGATCTCCGATCCAGTCGTTCGCGCCGGCATCCGACTCACCTTGGAGCTCAATACTGCCGACGGCCCATTCGACCCGTATCTCAGCTGGATTCGAGAACTTCAACGACTGGCTGACATCGCACAGCAAGAAGGCGATATTCGCCAGGATGTCACGCCCGAATCCGTAGGTCGTGTTGTCACGGCGACCTTCACAGGCGTGCAAATGGTCTCGAACGTCCTGACACGTCGTGCCGACCTCTCGGAGCGCATCGACGAGTTGTTCCTACTGCTCCTTGCCGGTGTGGTGTCGGACAAGCGTCGCGGCGACATCGACGCTCTGGTGAAAACCCGAATCGAGTCCTACGTCGCCTGACCTTCTCCGACGTCACAGTTCTCGTTGACAGCAGTTCTTTGACACTGGGCGGCATCGCGACACGCCGAACGTCGGTTGCCATTTATCTCGCGAAGGCGCGCCGTTGGCCGCCTTCCGAGGCAGCAGTTTCCACGATCTTGCCGCCCCGAAACCAGCTCGTGACTGGTCTGGCACCAACAACGTTCACCTGGTGTTGCGCAGTGGATGCTGCGGAATCTCGCATCCCTGCGCCACTTTCGACAACGGGGCGATTCTCCCGAAGTGAATTCGGACTGTCGCGTTGCCGGCGCGGTGCGCATCTTCTTCCGACCAACTCAGTCCTCGTGGGGTTCGCGAGGAAGTTCCACCCGGAAGGTCGCACCTTCGCCGGGCGCGCTGGTCACCGAGACGGTCCCGTGGTGCGCTGCTACCAATGCGGATACGATCGACAACCCAAGACCAGCACCGCCGGTTTCCCTCGTGCGGGAGGTGTCCGCGCGATAGAACCTTTCGAAAATTCGTGCCGCGTCTTCCTCACTGAGTCCTTGCCCGGTATCCGAAACCTCGATGACCACAGTATCTTCGGTAGTCCCCAATCGAATGACGATCTCAGCGTCCGGCGGGGTATGTTTGACTGCATTCCCGACCAGGTTCGCGACAACTTGGCGCAGACGGGCCTGATCTCCGACCACCTCGGGGGTTCCCGGCCCACCCGTCATCTGCAGCGTGACGCGCCGATCGGGCGCGATGGCTCGCGCCGCTTGAATCGAATCTGCCACAACTGCAAGGAGATCCACCGGCTTGTTGTCGAGTGGGCGTTGCTCGTCGAGACGCGCCAGCATCAGGAGGTCTTCGACCAGCAAGCCCATCCGCGACGCCTCCCCCTCGATGCGATTCATCAGCGTTGCCGTATCCGTCATGGCACCTTGGCGATACAGTTCCGAGAATCCGCGGATGGTAGTCAGCGGCGTCCGCAATTCATGGCTTGCATCGCCGACAAAGCGTCGCATTCGCTCTTCGGAGCGGCGTGCCGATTCCTCCGACGCCTCGGTTGCGGCAAAAGCCCGTTGGATCTGGGCCAGCATTCCGTTGAGCGCCACCGACAATCGACCGATTTCAGTACGATCGTCCCGTTCCGGGACGCGTCGATGGAGATCACCGGCGGCAATGGCTGCTGCAGTTTCCTCGACCTCTACCAACGGCCGAAGACTACGACGGACCACGAAGTAGGCTGCGCCGCCGAGTACGAGCAACACCACAACACCGATCCCGAATTGGAGACCGATCAGGTCGTCGACAGTCTGCTCGATATCCGTCATACGGACACCGATGGTGGTGGTCGTTCCGTCTCGAACAGTGGTGAGCACCCGCCACTTCACATCCGAGCCGTCATTCGAGCCTGTCGTGACCGGCCCGTTCGTGGCGTCGACAGACAGATCCGGTTCCGTCGTCGACGACGATTCGTCGTTCAGGACTATGGTTCGCCCGTCCGCGGTCACCGTGCGCACGAAGAACGGGCTCGGTGGACGGGTATTCGGGCCTACCTGACTGGGCGGCTGGACATCTCGCGAACGCGGCTTTGCCCAGCCGTCGATGGCCTCGTACAGAGTCCGGTCAGTGCGTTGCGTCAGAGAGTTCGCGAGCGCGGACGTCACCGCCACTCCTGATGCGAGCAAACCGATTCCAGCCAGAATGAGCAGAGCGGCCACAAGCGTGAACCGGAGCGGGAGCGCATGCACACGGAATCGCCCTCCGGCGGAAGGCTTTTCGGTCTGCAACTCCGCAGTCATCGCCGCGGTTCGCGCATCACGTACCCGACGCCACGCAACGTGTGGATCAACGGAGTCTCACCCGTGTCGACTTTGCGCCGGAGGTAGGAAACATAGGACTCGACCACACCCACCTCACCGCCGAAGTCGTAGTTCCAGACGTGATCGAGGATGCGCGGCTTGCTCAGTACAGTGCCGGCATTGACCATGAAGTACCGCAGCAGAGTGAACTCTGTCGGTGACAGCGATACCAGCTCGCCGTTCTTCCACACTTCACGTGTGTCGTCGTCAAGTTCGATGTCCGCGAACGTGACCCGAGGAGACTGCTCCTGCGCGACTCCGCGCCCGGCTCGGCGCAGGATGACGCGCAGCCGCGTCACCACTTCCTCGAGGCTGAACGGCTTGGTCACGTAATCGTCAGCGCCCAAGGTGAGCCCGGTGATCTTGTCGTCGAGTGCATCCTTGGCTGTCAGAAAGAGCACCGGCGCGTCGACGCCGTCCGCGCGCAACCGTCGCAGCAGTCCGAAGCCGTCCATCCCGGGCATCATGACGTCCAAGATGATGGCGTCGGGACGAAAGGTTCGCGCCACGTCGAGGCCTTCGGCGCCACTGGATGCGGTGGCAACTTCGAAACCTTGAAAACGGAGGCTCACGGAGAGCAACTCCACGATGGTGGGCTCGTCGTCGACAACGAGGATGCGGGCTTCAGTTGGCTTGTCGGTCACAAAAACCATCTTCTCCCCTCCCACTGGATTCACGCTGCGCGTTCCCTGGGAAGTTCCTGTGAACGGTAACGGATGTGACTGGTCTGACCACCCGAATCAGCCTTCTACCTGCATTCCGTTGCTATCGTGATGTGGTCAGCAACGACATCCGGACGAGCACACCGTACCCGGCCAGCGACAAGACGGTGTTAGGAGTGTTCGTCATGGCATGGATCGTGCTTGTTATTTCCGGAGTTTTCGAAGCTGTGTGGGCCACGGCGTTGGGCAAATCCGTTGGATTCACCAAGCTGGCACCCAGCATCGTGTTTGTCGTCGGCCTGATCGTCAGTATGGCGGGCCTTGCGTATGCAATGCGCACACTACCGATCGGCACTGCATACGCAGTCTGGGTTGGCATCGGCGCCGCGCTGACGGTCGGATACGCCATGATCACGGGCACCGAGTCTTCCTCGATCGTCAAAGTCCTGCTGATCTTGGTCATCATCGCAGCAGTGGTCGGCCTGAAGGTTCTGCACTGACGCTCGCATCATCCGCGAGTATTTGTGTGTGACCGGTTACAGTTATTCAATGAAACTGGTCGAGACACTCACGCTCCCGGTGCGCGCGGGCCTGGCCGCCGCAGAAATTAGCCTGAGTATTGCCGAGCTGACGATAACGACCGTTCGAGTTGTCATCGCGAACCCGAGCGCCGCGACGGTCGGCGCCGCATCTCTGGCAAATCCACGCGGGCCGTTGCAGATGATTCAACAGTTGTCGTCTCTGACAGCGGACGACCGTCCCATCGGACAGGCTCTCGCCGCCGGCGGGCCACTCGATCGACTATTGGCCCCCGGCGGTCCCGTCGACAAATTGACGGCACCGGACGGAACCCTCGAACGCCTTCTTGCCCCAGGCGGCCCGCTCGAGCGCGTACTTGCTCCGGGAGGTCCCCTGGACCGAGTGCTCGCCGAGGACGGCGCGTTGGAGCGACTGCTTGCACCCGGCGGACTACTCGACCGGATGACGGCCGAAGACGGCCCATTGGAAAGATTGACGGCGCAGGACGGCGCGGTGGAACGCCTCACCGCAAAGAACGGCGTCATCGACCGCGCACTGGCAGAAAACGGAATCCTCGAAACTTTGCTCGCGGAGAACGGCGCATTCGAAAGACTTATCGCCGAGGGTGGTCCACTCGACCAGATCGTTGCCCTTTCCGACACCTTGACGTCGTTGGCCCCCAACCTCGAACGCATGAGTGCCAGCATCGAAATACTTCAGGACACCGTCGAAGTACTCAGTGCCGCAGTGGGCCCATTAGGGGAATTGGCCGGAAAGCTCCCCAACCGGTGGCTCAAGGGCAAGCCCGAGCGGCCGATATCCGATGTCGGTATCGAACCCACGTAGCCGCACCCACATAACGGCGTCATACCTGCATAACAGGCCAGTTGCGCGGAGTCAGTTATTGATCACGATATTGAGATTGACGATAATTCCGCCGAACGTCAGGATCGTGTTTGCCAGGCCGAGGGTGAATCCGCTGTTCAATGCGGCAATAAGTCCATTCATTGTCGTATCCCCTTCACTGTCTTCGGGTTACACGTACAAGATTGTGCGCTGGCGCTGAGAATAGGCCATGCCGGAGGCATTCGGGGACCTGACGAGAAATCTTGTACCGCAGTCTCATTTGCTAGTATATCCATTGCAGCACAACAGCTTTAGGCCGAGCGGGTGCATACCCATTTCGACTCGCCGTCAAACATCACCAGTTGAAACAGGCTATGTCCGATTCGTGACAAAGGTAACGAATCCGACGACAATCCCCGCGTTCCGCGACTAAACAGACTGCATACCAGGTATCCAGGTGCGAGGATGGGACAAATCACCCGAAATTAGCCGGGCCTGGGAGAAGGGTGTGCACGTTATGACGCCGCCACACGCCGATTTTTGCCATGGAACCGGTGACGGTGCAGGCACTTTCGTACTTCCAACACGATTGAAGGCAACCGCCGAGGCCCTGCGATCACTCTATTCGCAACCCGATCAGCACACAGATGACGAGCACTTCCTCCGACAAATCTGCAGCCATGCCGTGGACATCGTCGACAGCGCCCACATGGCCGGCATCACCGTTGCCGAATCCGATTCGACGCACCGCACCGTCGCCGCGACCGATGACGTCGTCCACGCAGTCGACGAGCTGCAATTTCGGCTCGGAGCCGGCCCGGCAGTGGAATCCGCTGACACATCGTGCGTCGTACACGCCCACTCCGCCGAAGCCAACCGTCGCTGGCCGCAATTCGCGGGCGAGGCCCACCATGCCGGAGTGTCGAGCTTTCTCTCAGCGCCGCTCCCCGGGCAGGGACAAACTCTCGGAACTCTGAATCTGTACAGCCGCGACCAGCATGGATTCACCGACGCCGACGCTGCTGTCATCGAACTCTTTGCCCTCACCGCGTACTTCGCGTTGCGTAGTTCGCATCAACTCGAGCTTGCCAGAGCACGCACCAGGGATCTCGAACTCGCCCTCGAATCCCGAGGTGTGATCGAACAGGCAAAAGGCATCATCATGGGCACGAGACACGTCACCGCTGACGACGCCTTCTCGCTCCTCATTCAGGAATCCCAGACGAGCAACATCAAACTTCGCATTGTCGCGCAGCAACACATCGCCGCTGCGGTCCGTCCGCGCGAGACCGAGGTGAGCAGCCACGAGGCCAGGCCGTCCACCAACTAGAACCAGGACCGAAAAAGGGCGTCCACTCGGCTGATTGCCGGATGGACGCCCTCTGTCGTGGAGCCTCCTGTCGGGATTGAACCGACGACCTTTCGCTTACAAGGCGAGTGCTCTACCACTGAGCTAAGGAGGCGAAGTCACACGCGTCGCCGCGAACGAACTTTGCGGAGCCATCATATCCAAGCCGTCACGGTGGCCGCGCGCGGGTCACATTAGATACCGTGGGCCCCATGAGCACCCCGCTGAGTCGACGACCGATCCGCTGCCCTTGATGTCGAAACTCGCCGAGGCCATCGACCGGCTGACCGGCCACCGCCAGGCAACGCTGGACACGGTCACGTCAGCACCTGCGCCTCTACAACCTATCGACCTGACCGACGACGCAGTGGTCGCCGAAGTCCTCGACCTGGCAGTTCGGGTCGGCGAGGTCCTCCTCGCGTCGGGGACCGCGGCGATGGACACCGCCGAACAGGTTCAGTTCATCGCAGCAACCTACGGTTTGGCTCAGTGCGATGTCGATGTCACGTACAACTCGATTGTTCTGTCCGCGTATCGAGGACCGACCCGCCCGCCGGCCAGCACGATGCGCATCGTTCACTACCGCTCGATGGACTTCACCCGCCTCGCCGCGGTGGACCGTCTGACGCGACGCATCAGACGCGAAGCCATCACCCCGAATCAGGCCCACGACGCACTGACGGCGATCACGACCGCGCCCCATCCCTACAGCCGCTGGACCGCAACATTGGCGTGGTCCGCGATGGCCGCGTCGGTGTCCGTACTCCTCGGCGGCGGACTCCTGGTTGCTACGGTGTCGTTCCTGACGACGATGGTGATCGACCGAGTCAACCGGGTACTCAACCGCTTCGGATTGCCGTTCTTCTTCCAGCAGGTGATGGGCGGCTTGATCGCCGCTGCCCCCGCCGCGACGCTGTACACCTTTCAGGAACAGTTGGGGATCAGCATCAGACCGTCGCTGATCATCGCGGCCGGGGTGGTGGTTCTGCTCTCGGGGCTGTCGTTGGTCGGCTCGGTGCAGGACGCCATCATGGGCGCGCCTATCACCGCAGTGGCGCGTTTCTTCGAAGTCGTGATGATGACGGGCGGCATCATCGCCGGCGTCGCGATCTCGCTGCGCGTCACCGGCATGTTGGGCTCTACCTTGCCGCCGATCAACGTCGAAGCCTCCCCGATCACCCAGCTTCCCGTACTGATGCTCTCCGGTGCATTCGCCTCGGTGTTCTACGCACTTGCCTGCTATGCGGAACGGCGAGCGTTGACAGCCGCGTTCCTCGGCGGCGCGGCGGGCAGCGGCGTCTCGATCTACGTGCAGTCGCTCGACGTCGGGCCTGTCATCGCGGCGGCAATCGCGGCGACGGTCGTCGGCCTCGCCGGTGGTTTGATGGCGCGCCGGGCGCTGACTCCGCCGCTTGTCGTAGCGGTCGCCGGCATTACGCCGCTGCTTCCCGGTCTCTCGCTGTACAAGGGGCTCTATTCGCTGCTCAACGATCAGGTTCTGGTCGGGCTGACGGCACTGTTGTCGGCGTTCGGTATCGGCTGCGCGTTGGCCGCGGGTGTCACCCTCGGCGAGTGGGTAGCCCGGACGCTACGACGCCCCAGGATTCTCATGCGCGTGGACTCACTACGTCGTCCCTTGGTCCGAAAGCGGAAACGCCGCACACCGGCAGCGAGTAGATAGAAACACGAAAAGCTGGGCACCTAAGTCGGTGCCCAGCTTTGTCGATGTTTTCAGGAACGAATCAGCTCTCGGAGCTGCGTCCTGCTGCAGCCTGATCTGCTTCCATCGCCTCGCGCAGACTCTTGGGACGCATGTCGGTCCAGTTCTTCTCCACGTATTCGAGGCACGCTGCTCGGCTCTCTTCGCCGAACACAACACGCCAGCCCGCAGGGACCTCGGAGAACGTGGGCCACAGCGAATGCTGGTCCTCGTCGTTCACCAACACGTAGAAGCGTCCGTCTTCGTCATCGAAAGGATTAGTGCTCATCTCGCCTCACTTGTTACGTACGTTTCTTGTGCGCTCAGACTAGCAAGCGCTCCGGTTGTCTTCTGGTTGCTCAGAACGGACGCCAAAATCTCGCCGGCACGTACCGCGACGTTCGACAACAGCGACGACGTCAGTCCGTGTGTCCGTTCCGTACCCCCCTGGAGGTAGATACCGCCCGTCACGTCATCCGTTACAGCCATACGATAGTCCCGACTCACGCTACGCGGAACAGACGAATCAGACACGAGTTCGCCCAACAACGTATCCAACGGTGCCGGGGTGAAGCCGGTAGCGAGGACCAGCGCGTCACACTCGAGCGTCTCGGTGAATCCGTCGAGATTGCTTCGGACAGTCAGTTCGATGCCGGATTCGGATTCGGTGGCACTCGTGATCTCCGACGCCTTGTGCATGAACAATCGGCGCGGCCCGCGAACCATTTCCTGGTACTCGGTGGCATAGAGGCTGTTGATCAATTCGATGTCGACAACCGAGTAATTGGTGCTGCGGTGCAGAGCCAGAATCCGCTCCCGCTCGGTGGCAGTTGCACCATGCAGAGCGTCGACGGCGTCCGGATCGAAGATGCGGTTGGCATACGGGCTGTCGTCGGCCGGACTGTATCCGTAGCGCGAGAAGACACTGTGTACTTCTGCGTTGGGATAGTGGGAATGCAGGTAGTCGACGATCTCGGCAGCACTCTGACCCGCGCCGAGAACAGCAAACCGGTTGTGGACGGGTTCCGGCATCGCGTCGAGATGAAACAGGAATTGATGGTTGTGGAAGCAACGGGAGGACCGCTGAGCCCAGTCCGGTATCCGCTCCACCAGGCCGGCAGCGACCACGACGTTTCGAGCGCTGACCACGCTCCCGTCGGCTAACCGAACGTCGAATCGGTCGACAATGCCGTCGGCGTTTCGATTTCCGTCGACCGCCTCGACCGTGGTTCCGAAACTCACGTCTGCGTCAACCCGGCGCGCGGCCCAGCACAGGTAATCGTTGAACTCGTGGCGCGTCGGGAAGAAGGTCTGGTGATTGACAAAATCGACGAGACGCCCGTGCTCGTGAAGGTAGGAGAAGAAGCTGTATCCGCTCTGAGGATTGCGGAACGTCACCAGATCCTTGGGAAACGCAATCTGCATCGTGGCTCCGTCGAGCAGCATTCCCGGATGCCAGGCGAACTCGTCCTGCTTCTCGAAGAATTGTGCAGTGACACGATCAACGGCTGCACAGTTTGCGTTGTGTTCCTCGATCGCAATTGCCAAAGCGAGGTTGGCGGGGCCGAACCCGATTCCGACAATATCGACAGTGCGAGGTGCAGCACTGACGTCACTCGGTGATTCGCTCATACAGGTCGTCCATCCCCGACATCACGACCAGGCGGCCGATCATCGATCCCAAGTCAGAAGCAAAGGCTATCCTTAATTAGGTGAGGGTATCAACATGGAGACCCATCGCATAGCGCTTGCTCCCCTACCGCGGTGCGACGCACGTCATAGTTTGCCGGCCAAGACGCGAATCACCTGCTCAGCGCTGTTCCCACGGACCGAATTCGAGCAGGATATCTATCGCAAGGCCGTCACCTTGGGCGCGCACCACATGCTCGAGCGCATACACGCGGAAGCTTTCGGCAGCTCGTGCAAGATCGGAAATACCCGGCAAAATTTCCGGCTCGGGCGGGCCGCCGACTCCGCGGTGATAGTTCTCGATCGAATGCCCGAGATACATCACTCGCCCACCCGGCGAGACCCACTCGGCGGCGCGGCGCAGAGTATCGACAAGCTGACCGAGCGGTAGATGCAGGAAGCTCACCAGAACCAGGTCGACCTGAGTTTCTGCATTCCACGACGTCGCATCACCGACCTGCCAATTGACGACATTGCCCACGTCAGCGGCCCGCGCACGGTCGATTGCCACCGACGAGTAATCGACCCCGGTCACCGACCAGCCCTGCTCCGCCAACCAGCGGGCATGACGTCCGTCGCCGCACGCCAAGTCGACGGCAGTCCCGGGTTCCAGGTCAGCCACACGCGTAGCCACCGTCCCGGCCGGGTCGATCCCCCACGGCTGCGTCACTGCTCGGTATCGCTCGTCCCAATCCGATGCGTCCATGCGCTTCTCCTACTCTTCCGCCGGCAACACGATTCATGTACCCGACATCACTGTTTACCAGATACCCCTAGGGGTATGCTGAGCTGTAGACGACAAAGGAGAACTCCCATGGATATCGCCCTTGGCACCAAGGTCAGCGGAACATTCGACGACGTCGTGGCCCGCACTCGCGAGGCCCTCTCGACACAAGGTTTCGGCATCCTCACCGAAATCGACATGCAGGCAACCCTCAAGGCCAAACTCGGCGAAGACATGGAGAAGTACCTGATCCTGGGTGCCTGCAACCCGCAGCTCGCGCACCGCGCCGTTGGGGTCGATCGCCAAATCGGTCTACTGCTGCCGTGCAATGTCGTGGTTCGCGAAGACACGTCAGCCGAAGATTCGTTTTACGTCGAGGCCATGAATCCGGATGTGATGGTGCAGGTTTCCGACGAAAGCGGACTCGAAGCGGTCGCGACCGAGGCGGCTGCCAAACTAAGGGCCGCCATCAGCGCACTCTGAGGCTTCGATCGTGAAGGATTCTGTTCGCTGAGCGAGCATAATCCTTCACGATCGGCCACCATGCCAGTACAACCATTCGAGAAAGGGCCACGATGACCGGCGACGAAGAGAGCATTGCGCTCGTACTGAACAGACTGCGCCGCGCTCATGGCCAACTCGCCGGAGTGATCACGATGATCGAGAGCGGCCGTGACTGCAAGGACGTGGTCACCCAACTTGCCGCTGTCTCAAAGGCACTCGACCGGGCCGGCTTCAAGATCGTCGCCTCCGGCCTGCGTGAATGCATGACCGGCGCCGAAGGTAAGGACCCTCTTACCGAAGCCGAACTCGAGAAACTGTTCCTCGCCCTGGCCTGAGCGGATTATCCGGCCAGGAAGTCGATCAGCACCTTGTTCACGGCGTCCGGCCGTTCGAGGTAGCCGTAGTGGCCGGTATCCGGAATCTCTTCGTACGTCGCCGTAGCGATGCAGTCCGCAACCTCGCGGGAAAGGAAGGGCGGAATCATCCGGTCATCGGCGAAGGCAACGGACAGGCAGGGACGCATGATCCCCCGGTACTCGCTGCGGCGATCGAACGAACGGTCCATGTTCAACTGAGCCCGCACACCGGGTGCTGTTGTGCCACCTGAGAATTCGAATATGTCCAGCCAGTCCCGGGCTCCGCGTTCGTCCGCCAAGGTAGTGGGCGACAGGTTCATCACCGCTGTCACTGCTGCTCGATACTTTGCGGGCAATTCCACGCCACTGTCGACCAACTCACGCTCCCCCTCGGACAGCGTCTGCTGGAAGTGATCCATCCGGGCATGGCCGGCGAGGAAGACTGCCTTGCGGACCAGGTCCGGACGGGCCAATGTGAGTTCCTGAGCCACTCGGGCACCCATCGACGTTCCGATCACGTACGCGGGGCCGCCACCGAGATGTTCGATCAATCCTGCGGTGTCGGCGACCATGTCGGGCATCGTGATACCGCTGACGCTCTCACCGGACGGCGCGATTCCACGGTTGTCGAACGTGCAGACGCGGTACCCGGCCGCAACCAGTGCCGGGGTCTGGTGCAGATCCCACACTCGTCCAGGACTTCCGGTTCCCATGATGAGCACCACCAGATCCCCATCACCTTTGACCTGGTAATTGATCGGGATTCCGTTGATAGTGGCGACCGTCATAGCTGCCTTCCTCCTCGTGTTCTGCCGCAGTGCTTCTCAGCCTGATTTCGGGTTGACCGAAGCTCCCCCGCTTGCGGCAACACTATCGCGTCTCACGACCTTCCCATGCTGCCCACAGGTGCGCGTACCGCCCGCCGGCAGCCACCAGATCGAGGTGCGGCCCCTCCTCCACGATCCGTCCGTGCTCGAGAACGATCACCCGGTCCGCTGCCGCCGCTTGGGTAAGCCTATGGGCGACAACAAGAGTGGTTCGCCCGGCCGTCGCCGCATCGGCAGCTGCCTCCAGTTCGCGGGCACCAGCACTCCCGGCCTCCGCCGTCGCCTCGTCCAGTACCGCGAGCGCCGGGTCTGCCAAAACCAGCCGGGCCAATGCCAATTGTTGTGCCTGCGACGCCGTCATCTCGTGGCCACCTTCGCCGACAACGGTTGCAAGACCGTCGCTCAAGGCCGCCACCCACGGCGACGCTCCGACGGTCTTGAGCGCCGACATCACAACTTCGTCGGACGCCTCGGGTGCGGCGAGGCGCAGGTCCTCGATCAGGGGGCCGGCAAATACGTGCACTTCCTGACTGACAATGCCGATGTGGCGTCGTAGATCGGCGAGGCCGGCCAACGCAACACCACCGATCAGCACGCTTCCCGACGTCGGTGCCCACGATCCGGCAGCGATCGCCGCGACCGTCGACTTACCGGCTCCGGTCGAGCCGACCAGTGCCACCCGCTCCCCCGCGGCCAGCGTGAGGCTGACGCCGTGGAGAACCTCGCGGCCGTCGTAGCTGTGCCGGATGTCCCGCAATGTCAGTGATCGATCCTGGGGTTCAGCCACCTCGATTGTGGTGCGGTGGGGTTCCGGAATGTCCACAACACCGACCAGTCGTGCCAGGCTCGCGCCCGCCGACTGCACTTCGTCGAAGGTGTAGAGAAGCGAACCGATCGGATTGAACAACCGGTGGAACAGCAGTGCTGCTGTTGTGGTCTGGCCGACGGTCACGATGTCGTCGCGCACGAGCAGGAACCCGACAACAAGGATCATGGACAGGCCCACGAACTCTGCCCGGTTCCCGCGCCCGGCGAACCTGGTGAACAGGCCGAACACTCCCACCGCCAGATCGCGGGCCTTCGCCGACGCGTCGTCGATCCGTCTCAGATGCTCTTTCTCCAGGCTGTAAGCCCGCACTGTCCGCACACCTTGAACACTGCTGATCAATGCCTGCGACCGTGCACCCATCGCCACGCGCTCAGCCGCATAGATCGGCGCCGATCGCGGCAGATACCACTTCAGCGCCATCGCGTACATCGGCAGCGCCACCAAACCGGCCAGACCCAGGCGCCAGTCCAGTCCGAGCATGGTCACCATGCTGAGCGCGACCAGAAGAACGGCCCCGATCAGGTTCGGAATCACCTCGGAGACGGCCTTGGCGATGACGGCGACGTCATCGCCGACGCGAGAAAGCAGATCGCCCTTGCCGACCTTCTCCAGCGTCGGGACTGGCAACCGCAACGCTCGATCGACGGTTCGCTCGCGTAGATCCGCGAGGATCGTCTCACCCAGCTTCTTGACCAGATACGACGCGAATCCCGTGAACACACCGCCGATAACGGCCGCCGACGCGATGATCGCCACCACCGTCAGAATTGTCGACGTGGGGGCACCCTCACGAACCCGGTCGACCAGGACACCGAAGACGTAGATCGGTACCAACGCCATTGCGGCCGCTGCGGCGGACACGGCAACAACAAGAAAACTGTGCAGCTTTCGCTGTGCCAGCTCCGACTTCAACCACTGCCAGGTTTCGCGGCCGCCCGCGATCGGCAACAGTTCGCGAGTCTCTGTCTCGGTCATCGCAGAACCGCCCCTCGATAGTCGGTGTCGTGGTGTGCGAGTTCGGCGTGAGTCCCCTGCGCCGTTACTACTCCCTGATCCAGAACGACCACACGATCCGTTGCCGCCAGCAATGCCGGACTGCTCGTGATCAGGACGGTGGTGTGCAGACCTGTTCCGCTGTGTCGCAATTCCGCGATGCCCGCCGCGATCGACGCCTCCGTCACGGCGTCCACCGCGGTTGTCGGATCGTGCAGCACCAGCACGGGCGCCTTCGTCAGCAACGCGCGTGCCAGCGCGACCCGCTGCCGTTGACCGCCGGACAGGCTGGCTCCGCGGTCGGTGACCTCGAGGTCGAGTCCGTCGGGATGGGAGTCGACGACGTCGGCGGCGGCAGAGGCAGCCAGCGCCTGCCCCAGATCCGCGGACTGTGTATCGCCCACGCCCGCCTCGAGATTGGAGCCCAGCGACCCCCCGAACAGATCGGTCAGGTGCGGTTCCACGAGCACGGTGCGCCGCGCCAGCGCCAAGTCCATGTCCTGCAGCGAGATTCCGCCGATCCGAACAGAACCTCCGTACTCGTGTGCACCCGGTTGCCCAGACAAAACCGTGGCAAGCGCCTCGGCGTCCTGCGGTTGATACGCCACGACGCCCAACAGTTCGCCCGCGTCGCAGTGCAGATCGACGCCATTCAACGAACGGAATTGCAGCCCTTCGAGAGTCAGATCGTAGCTCGGTGTCTCGGTAACCGAC
The DNA here is from genome assembly GCF_005938745.2 of Rhodococcus sp. KBS0724. Taxonomy (NCBI): domain Bacteria; kingdom Bacillati; phylum Actinomycetota; class Actinomycetes; order Mycobacteriales; family Nocardiaceae; genus Rhodococcus; species Rhodococcus sp. KBS0724. The sequence continues at coordinate 1,043,382 of NZ_VCBX02000001.1, read as the reverse complement.
CCCGGTGTCAGGATCGGATCGGCGTCGAGCACCAAGGCCAGCCGATCGGACGACGCGCGAGCAACCGCAAAATATCCGGGGAGAGAGGCAAGGAGACCGAGGGGTTCGAGAAAGAACTGCGCCAGGCCGACCACGGTGATCAACTCTCCCACCGTGATTCGGCCCTGCAATGCGAAGTAGCCGGCGCAACCGGCGATCCCCACGGCAAGCAACGCGCTGACCGTCGCCGACACACCGGTGTAGATCGCGGTGGCCTTTGCCGTGTGTACCGCAGATGTGAGGGCTTCGCGGCTTGCACCGCGATAGCGATCGGACGCCGCCTTCTCCGCGCCGATACCCCGGAGCGGCCGCAGTCCACTCACCAAGTCCGTCGCCATTGCCGACGCACGGGCGATCGACGCCTGCTTCCCGGTCGCGCGGGACGTGATGAGCGGCGCGGACAGTTGCAGTAGTCCGAGAATGACCGGGGTGCCGATCAACACCGCCAGCCCCAACGTGAGGTCGATCCACAGCAACGCGATGGCCGACGCCACCGCGGCAGTCAGCGCTGCTGCTGCCCGCGGCACGACGTCGGCTATCCACGACGCCTGTTCCGCGTCGGACGTCGACACTGTGAGCAGTTCGCCGGATCGGAGGTCCGTGCGCACGCCCCTCGGGTCGAGAACGCGGTGCGCCACCTCGAGGCGCAATCGGTGCGCCTCCTGCTGCATCGCTGTCACGATGAACCGCGCGCCTAGTCTCCAGGCAGCGGTGAGGACGAGAAACAGCGCTCCGAGCACACAGATCGACACAACGATCGCGGTGGTGTCCGAAGTCTCGATTGCTCGATCGATAATCACACCGATCGAAATCGGCACCGCGGTTTCGGCGAGCTGATGCAGGCACACCAGGACGGTACCGATGGCCAGCGGTCCCCGGTTTCGCACCAGAACCCGTCGCAAGATCGCTGCACCGCTGTGTTTACCTGTGTCTGATTCACCTGAATCTACGATGTCACTCGCGGAGGTCGAACTCATGGAACTCCAAGCATTGATAGGAACAGGAACGTCGGGCACACACAGAAGTAAGTCGACCCTAATACATGAGCAACTAGCGTTGACGTGCCCAGTTCTCATAGAGTCGCTGTAAGAACCATTGCTTGCGCCGTGCAGGCAAGCACGAGAGGAACATGATGTCTGAGAAGACGACCGTCGAAGCCGAAGTCGAGATCCCGGACGAGGAAATCGAAACCGTAGCCGAGGAAACCGCCCGCATGGCTCAGCGCGTTGTCGCTGCCTACGCGGAAGACGCCGACGAGTGCAGGATGCTGCTCTCGATGCTCGGTATCAGCCCCGTCAGCAAAGTCGACTGAATCTCGATCGAGTCTTTCACTATTCCCCAACGAGAAGGAACCACGTGTCTGTCAGTCCGGAATCGGCCAGCTCAATCCCCTCTGACGACGCAGGTGCCCCTTCCCCGCAGGAAACTGTGTCCGGGCAGGCCGAGTTCGTCGTAGTAGCGAACCGCCTGCCCGTCGACCTCGAGCGACTGCCAGACGGCACCACCAGGTGGAAGCGCAGTCCCGGTGGTTTGGTCACCGCTCTCGAACCGATCCTGCGCAGCAAGCAAGGCGCGTGGGTCGGCTGGGCCGGTGTTGCCGACGCCGACATGGACCCCATCGTCGAAGACGGACTAGAGCTGTACCCGGTACCGCTCAGCGCCACCGAGATCAACGAGTACTACGAAGGTTTCTCCAACGCGACGCTGTGGCCGCTCTATCACGACGTCATCGTCAAGCCCGAGTACCACCGCGAATGGTGGAACGCGTACGTCGAGGTCAACCGCCGCTTCGCCGAAGCCACCGCCAAGGCCGCGGCCCACGGCGCGACGGTCTGGATCCAGGACTACCAACTCCAGCTCGTACCGAAGATGCTGCGCATGCTGCGCCCCGACCTCACCATCGGATTCTTCCTGCACATTCCGTTCCCCCCGGTCGAACTGTTCATGCAGATGCCGTGGCGAACCGAGATCATCGAAGGCCTCCTCGGCGCCGACCTCATCGGTTTCCACCTGCCCGGCGGCGCACAGAACTTCCTCTTCCTCGCCAGGCGGCTTGCGGGACAACAAACTTCACGCGGCAACGTCGGGGTCCGTTCCAAACTCGGTGTTGTGCAAGTGGGTTTCCGCACCGTCCGTGTCGGCGCCTTCCCCATCTCCATCGACTCCGGCAAGCTCGACGAACGGTCACGCTCCAAGGCAATTCGCGACCGCGCCAAGCAGATTCGCAAAGAGATCGGCAACCCCAAGAAAATCATGCTCGGCGTCGACCGCCTCGATTACACCAAGGGCATCGACGTTCGGTTGAACGCACTGCACGAACTACTCATCGACGGACGGATAGATCCCGCCGATACCGTCATGATCCAGTTGGCAACTCCCAGCCGCGAGCGCGTCGAAAGCTACGTCCAGATGCGCGGTGACATCGAGCAGATGGTCTCCCGCATCAACGGCGAGTTCAGTGAAGTCGGCCGCCCTGTTGTCCACTACATCCACCGACCGGTCGACCGCGACGAACTCATTGCATTTTTTGTTGCCGCCGACCTCATGTTGGTCACCCCACTTCGCGACGGCATGAACCTGGTTGCCAAGGAATACGTAGCGTGCCGCAGCGACCTGGGCGGTGCTCTACTCCTCAGCGAATTCACCGGCGCGGCAGCAGAATTGCGTCAGGCATTCCTGTGCAACCCCCATGACCTCGACGACGTCAAGGATTCCATGGTGGAAGCGCTGAACCAGCCGAAGGAAGACGGACGACGCCACATGCGCGCCCTGCGCCGTCAGGTGCTCACTCACGACGTAGACCGTTGGGCTCGCTCGTTCCTCGACGCTCTTGCACACGGCGGCGCTGCGGGGCCGGCACTGATCGCACCGGGCGAGAACCACGAAATCGACGACAACAACAACAACTGAGTACGCCGGCATAAAACAACCCGGCCGAGGGGACTCCCTCGGCCGGGTTGTTTTATGTCGAGCAGGTGTCGATCAGAACGGTTGAACGCTACTCACCAGCCAGCGACCATCCTGCTTCTCGAGTCCCATCTTGACTCGACTGCCACTGGCGACCGCCTCGGGTGAATCCTTCGACGTCGTGATCTGATTGAGGAAGAGCATTGTGGTCGCGGTATCCGGTGCGGCATCGAGAATCGCGGCACCTTGGACAACAACCTGGACGGTCAGCGCCTTCTCCTGTGCACCGGGAATGATCACCGACTCGATCAACTCAGTGAACTGATTCTCGAAATCACCGGTCAATCCTTCTGTTGCCGAGTGCAATTGCTGATCGACGTTGTTGTAGTCGTACTGGAACATCGCGACTGCCTGGTCCGAGGACACTTGCACCACTTCGTCCCTGGTGTTGTCCGTTGCGGCCAGATCCCTGGTTCCGTCCGGACCGAAGTAGAGATACGCCGAGAGTCCTGCCAGCGCAATGGCGAGCGCACTGATCACACAGAGGACTATGACCAGTGGTGACACCCGTGCGGACGTAGTAGTTGTTTGCTGGGTCATGGCACAAACTCCACATTCGAGGCAAGGAGTTGCCCGTCGGTATCGCACATGGTGATTCGCAGGCGATAGTTGCGTTCCTCCGGCTCGGGTTGCTCCGCGTTCTTCTGCATTGCACGCACCGCGACGAGCGACGTTCCACAGTCACCGTCGATCTTTTCGAGTCCGGCTTCGAGAATCTCGCCGTCGGTCTGGACACCTACCTGCCCGAGAACGTCGACAAACGAATCCTTACGCCCGTCGAGTTGTGATTGAAATTCCTCGGTGGTGCCGGCCAGGAACTTGTCGAGATCGGCGCCTGCCGTCTCCGAGTGCAGAGTGGTCAGGTTGAGCGCTGTGGTCCGAGCACCGGCGATGTATGCAGCCCGCTCTTCGTCAGCGCTGGAGGCCTTGCTGCGATCCACCAACAGCAGTACCGACACCGCTGCAAACGCCAGCGCGACAATGGATGCAAGAACTATCCCGCCGATCACCTTCCAAGACGCCGGTCGCTGTGCCGTCGGAGTTGAAGACTCGGAATCCGGTGTCACCGCCGCAGGTGCTTGCGGTTCTTCAGCAGGCTGCTTCGGCTCACTGACACTCGGTTCGGATTTGTTCAGTGCGACAAGTTGTTCAGCCGGTTTCTCACTGGGCACTGCCGTTTCACTGGGCACTGCCGTTTCACTGGGCACTACCGTTTCACTGGGCACTGCCGTTTCACTGGGCACTACCGTCGACGCTGCGTCTGTATCTGCGCCGGTCGGTCCGGCGCTGCGAGACGCCCGACGACGCACACGCTGCCCCGTCTTGGGTTCTTCTTCGTTCATCAACCTTGCTGACCCTTCATGAACTCTTCGAGACTGATGTCTCCGCCGGTACCGAGTTTCGGCTGCGAGTACGTCCTTCCATCGGGTCCTATGTACGTGCCTGTGATCGGATCGTACCGACGCGCGGTGACGCCCGGTTCCGACGCATAGGAACTGGGGGTCGCTGTGATCGGTTCCGGCGGTCCGGATTGCGGATTGGTACCAAGGGGCACATAGCCGGTCCGGCACTGCTCCACCGTCGCTGCGCGTCGGCCCGGGAATTCGGCGCACGGCAGATTGCGTGCTCCGCGCACGGCGATCGGCGAGTCCTGGGCGATGCGGCAGAACAGGTCGGACGGAGTTGCGATCAGCGATTCGTCTGCGGGACTGCGCCACTCCTCGGCCGGAAGGAAGCCCGTGGTGCACGGCGGCGGATCGTTGACTTCGAGATGGAAGTCGACCAGGGCGCCGTCCGCCGGGTTACCGGAGCCGGCGACCGTGACGAGCGCTGCCGACAACGGTGGGTAGATCACCAGGATCTGCTCGATTGCGTTGTTGTACAACACTCCGACCTCACCGACGGACACCAGGTTCGCCAGCAGGATCGGCAGTGTCGGCTGAAGATCCTGGAGAAGCGCATTGGCCTCGGACGCCGCTGCCGGGCCCTTCTGGATGATTGCCCTCAGATCCGGGTCACTTGCCCGCAGCTGATCCGTGAAGGTCACCAGATCGCTTGTCCACGAACGGATGGCGTCGCTGCTGACGATCTGGGTGTCGAGGAGCGGTCCGGCCTGCTCGATCAGCGTCTTGGTGGCATCGGAGTTGTTGTTCGCTTCTTCTACGAACAGCCGAGCGGAGTCGATCAACTTCTGCAAATCCGGTCCCGCACCGTTGAAGGCTTTGAACGATTCGTCGATGACAGTCTTGAGCTTCGTGTCGGAGATACTCTGCAGCAACAAATCTGCCTGATCCAGTAGCGCTCCGACGTCTTGTGGAACGGAACTCCGATCAACCGGAATGACGGAGCCGTCCTCCAAGTGCCCGGATGCGACGATCGCACCGGAGGAGTCGGTGTGCGGAATCAGATCGACAAACTGCTCGCCGATCGCGGACACACTCTTGACTACCGCGTCGACGTCAGCCGGAATCTCGACACTGCTGTCCATGGACAACTGGGCGTTCACACCGGTTTGCGACAACTCGACGGCCTTGACGACGCCGACACTCTGGCCGCGGTAGGTCACGTTGGAGTTCTTGTACAGCCCACCGGTGGAAGGTAATTCGACGGTGATGGCGTAGCGTCCGATCCCGATCATCGCCGGAACCCGCACGTACTGCGTTGCCATCACGACCAGACCGATGACGGTGAGTACCGCAAAGATGACCAACTGGATGCGGACGAACTTTGTGAGCATCATGGTGCTGGTGCCCCCTGAGGAAGTCCTGGAATGGTGATCGGCGGAAGTCCCGGGATCGTTATGGTGTTCGGGTCTGGAGCGGGCGCCTCTGCCGCCGGAGCCGGAGCGGCGGCCGGTCGCAGTGGATCACTCAACGGGTTGCCTGCCTGCCCGCCCAGTCCGGCTTGCGTGCCGAGAACACCTTCCGGGCCGGCCAAGGATCCGGCAAGCGGTGTACCGGTGAGGAAGTTCGCGTCGAGTCGCGGCAGTGTCACGTCGATGGTCATTGCCAGGTTGGCGTAATCGCCTCGGATGACGTTGTTGATTCCGTTCTGCGGGAACGGGAATGTGAGCAGGACGCCGAGCACCTGGGTCAGCGCGTTGCCGGAATCGGCAAGTGCTTTCAGAGTTGGGGACAGCGACCGGACGTTGGTGGCAAAATCGTCACCGCTTTCGTTGATGACGCGGCTCGCCACCTCACTGAGACCACCCAGGGACGTCAACGCGTTGGTGATGTCCTGGCGTTGTGCCACCAGGATGTCCAGTGCCGGCGGAATTTCGTCAAGCGCTTTGTTCAGCGTGTCGCGTTGCGCCTCGACGGTGTACGACAGCCGGTCGATTCCTTCCATCGCCGAAATGATGTCTCCGCGTTGCTTGTCCAGGCTTCCGACGAGCTGATCGAGTTGCGGGAGCAGATCGCGGACAGCATCCTCTCGCCCGACAAGTGCCGCATTCAATTCCGTGGTGATGTCCTGTATCTGGGCGAGTCCGCCACCGTTCAACACAACGGACAGCGAAGACAGTGTCTGTTCCGTGGTCGGGTAGGCACCCGCTCGTTCGAGGGGAATGACGTCCCCGGCTTCGAGGCGCCCTTCCGGTTCCTCTTCCACCGGCGGCGCCAACTCGATGTGCTGAGATCCGAGCAGGCTGGTCTGCCCGATCTTCGCGGTGGCGTTGGCGGGCAACTGAACCTCGGGGTTGAGCGAGACCGTCACCAGAGCATGCCAGCCCTGGACCTCGATGTTGGAGACGCTCCCCACGGCCACGTCGTCCACCCGAACGGGTGAGTTCTGCGACAGCGTCGTCACATTGGGCATTTCGATCTGAACCTCGTACGAGCCCTCGCCTCGCCCTTGGGTGCCTGGCATGGGCACGGAGTTCAGCCCGTTCCATTCGCAACCGCTGGCGCCGAGAGCAACGCCGACGGTCAGTGCCACCACTACCGCTTTACCTCTGGCGCGCATCAGTTGCCTCCCCCCATGTTGAAGAGCTCGGTGAGGTCCTTGGGTACAGAGGGCATCGGTACACCATCGAGCGGACCGGCTGCAGCCTGCGGGCTGGACGCGGCTTTGCCCTGATTTGCCGCTGCTTCCAAACCTGGTTCGGTGTAGACGATCTGGTCCGGGAAGGCTTGAACTCCGGAGACCGGGTTGAACAAGAATCCCGGATAGTTCGCGATCAGCGTGCTGAGTACTGGGCCGAGGTACTCCTTGCAGAGGTCGGCGCTTCTCTGGGCGTCCCCGGTGTCGATGGCTTCGATGGAACCGCAAATCCACTGAATCGGATTCTTGACGTTGCTGAGTGCGATTGCACCGGTCATGCTCCCCTGTGCGGGCTTGTAGATCTGGTAGAAGTTGGCCAGCGACGTCGGGCCGGAGTGGAGTACCTGTTCGATCTCCGGACGCTTGTCGGTCAGCACCTGCGTTGCGTCCGCCAGACGCGCCACCGATTCACTCAGTCCTGCCTGATTGTCGTTGACAAACCGCTGGACATCTCCCACCGCGAGATCGAGATCGCTCAGGGCGGTACCCAATTCGTCGGAACTGCTGGCGAGCACACTACTGACTGACGCGAGGTTGCCGCTGAACTGCACGATCTGCTCGTTACTCGAGGACAGCGCGGTGACAAACGCCTGCAGGTTCCGGATAGTCGAGAAAAGATCCGTCCGTCCCTCCGAGAGCGTATGCATCGTGTCGGACAACTCACGCAACGTCTTTCGGATGGAATCTCCGTTGCCTTCGAGGTTGTCACCGAGCGTATTGATGAAGCGCCCCAATGAGCCTTCGTCGTCCACGCCTTCCGGGCCCAGTGCCTCCGACAGTTTGGCTAGCTCGGTTTTGATCTCGTCCCATTCGACCGGGACCGCGGTGCGTTCGATCGGAATCACGCCGCCGTTGGGCATCTGGTCACCACCGGAGTACACCGGGGTCAACTGAACGAATCGTGCGGACACGAGGCTCTGGGCGATTATGAGCGCCTTTGCGTCTGCGGGAATATCAACGCCGGAGTCGATCTTCATCTCGACGTAGGTGTCCTGATCTCGAGGCTCGATCTTCGTGACCTTGCCGACGTTGACGCCCAGAACTCGGACGACGTCGCCTTCGTACAGTCCCGTCGTGGAGACGAAGTGGGCGGAGACCTTGGTCTTGCCCAGGCCAGGAATCAGAAGGTAGGCCGCAGCGGCGACGAGCAGGAGCACCAGTGCCGCGGCGCCGATCAGTACCCACTTCTTACGCGAACCGGTGGAGGCTGTTGTGTCGGTCATTCTCCTGGCCCCCTGGTCGTCGGCGGAATCCCGGGAAAGAAGTCCTCGAGATCCGACGGAAGTTGTTCGGGATCAACACTGCTGTCCACCAGTGTTTTCCACCAGTTGCTGGGAAGAATGTTGATGATGAAAGCGTCGAAGAACGGTCCGCTTGCCACGGTCTCACCGAGTGCCGTGATGTACGGACCGAGACCGTCGAGCGCGCCGGAGATATTGTCCTTGTTGTTCTGGAGAACCTCGGCTACAGAATTCAGCTTCTCCAGGGTGGGGCCCATTTGAGCCTCATTCTCCAACACCAACGCCGAGAGCTGACGCGACACCGCCGAAGTATTGACGATCAGCTCACTGATCGCATCGCGGCGCAAGCTCAGTTCACCGAACAGCTTGTTTCCGTCCACCAGTAGCGAGTCGATCTGTCCGCTACGGTCCGCAAGAATCTTGGTGACGTCCTCGGCGCGAGAGAGCAATTGGAGCAAACTCTCGTCCCGCGCGTTGATGCTCTGTGAGAGGCGAGTCATGCCGTCGAGCGCTCCCCGCAATTCAGGCGGGGTGTCGGCCAACGTATCCGAGATCGCATTGAGAGAGTCGTTGATCTGCGCTGTGTCGAGTTCCGACACGGTAGTGCCCAGGTCCCCGAGAGCGTCGTTGAGCGAGTACGGAGAGTTGGTGCGTTCCAAGGGAATCGGCGTACCGGTCCGCAGAAGGCCTGGCCCCTCGGACCGAACTGCGAGCGACTTGCGGCCCAGCACGGTATTGGTCTTGATGTCGGCGGACGTCTGTTCGCCGAGCGCAATGCCGTCCTGGACGGTGAAGGTGACCAACACGCTTTGATCATCGAGTTCGACCTCGCTGACCTTGCCGACATTCACACCCGCCAATGTCACGTTGTCACCGGCAACCAAACCGCCGGCGTCGGCAAAATAGGCGGAGTGCCGGATTCCCCCGGACAGGAACTGCAGCTGATCGTATTGCAGTGCGGCGCCGACCGTCGCGACAGCCAGGACCAGACCGACGATGCCGATCTGTACGGGATTTCGTTCACGGGTAGGACTCATTCTGCCTTCGCGCACCTTCCCGTGGTCTGTACTGCCGTGGGCAGGATAATCGTGGTTCCGTCCGGGCCGGAGAATTTGAAGGTGTTGGCGCACAGATAGAACTGGAAGAAAGAACCGTAGGTTCCGACTCGGATGAGTTTCTGGTAGTCCGAGGGCAGACGCGCGAGAGCTGTGTTGATGTCTTCCTTGCCAAGATCGAGTTGTGTCATGGTGCGGTTGGTTTCACCGATCAGCGTCTGAATGTCGGGGCGAGTGGCTCCCAGCAGCGATGCGAGGTCCCCTGTTGCACCGGCGATCTCGGTGATCGAGTTGGCGATCGGGCCGCTGTCCTGCGCCAGCCCGCTGACCAACTGCTGGAGTTGGTCGATCGTGGTGGAGAACTGATCGCCTTTGTCGTTGATCGTGCCGAGGACGTCGTTGAGGTTGGTGATCACGTCGCCGATCAACTGATCACGATCCGCCAGGGTGTTGGTGAACGAATTGGTGTTTCCGAGAAGCGAAACCAGAGTTCCCCCCTGTCCTTGCAGTACCTGAAGCAGCGCTCCGGAAAGATCGTTGACCTGCTGAGGGTCAAGCGCACGCAGGAGCGGCTTGAAGCCGCCGAGCAGTAAATCCAGGTCCAGTGCCGGCGATGTCTGGTCGACCGGAATCGAACCACCGGACGACAAGGTCTCGGTCGACCCGGTGCCCTCGAGTAGCTCCATGTAGCGATCGCCGACCAGGTTCTCGTAGCGAACTGTTGCCTTGGTGCTCTTCATCAACGAGTACTGAGTATCGACGTCGAAGCTGACCTCGGCCTGGTTGGAGTCATCGATGGACACGCCTGTCACTGATCCGACCGGGACACCGGCGATCCGTACCTTGTCTCCGGATTTCAGTCCCGAGACATCGGCAAATGTGGCGTGAAATCCGTTGCTACTGCTGAATCGCACCTGACTGAACACGATGGCCAGACCGGCAAAGATCACCGACATGACGAGTGTGAAGATCAAGAGTTTTACCGTTGTCGGTCTCATCACTCCCGGTCCTGTTCGTAGGAGTCCCCGAAGAGGAACTGGAAGATCGTCGGAACTGTGACTTCGAATTCCGTGTTGGGCACGAACGGCACATTTCCGGTGTTGGTGACGGCAAACGGAGCTTTACCGTCGATCTTCGGATCAAAAGTGGGGAAGCCGTAACAATTCGGTCCGCCCGATGCTGCAACTTTGGGGAGCGATTCCGGATTTGTGTACGCCTTTGAACCCCACATAAAGCTCGCACTGAGCATCAGGGCGGCCTTGTCGCCCGTGCCGGCCATCGGCTCGAACTTGATACGGCCGTCGTTCAATCCGACGAGGAAGCAGGTCAGCCCGGGCGAGTATTCCTCGAGCAGCGTCGTGGTTGCCGTCAGGGTGTCCAGGGACGTGGTGAGGGCCTGCTCGTTGTCGGTCAGCAAGGCGTTACCGGTATTGGCGAGGCCCGTGATGTTGAGCAACAGCAGATCCAGATTGGCCTGCTCGGCCACGATCGAACCGCTTGTGGTGGTTGCATTGTCGAGGACGCGAAGGAGATCCGGCGCCACGTCCGCATACAGGTTGGTAACCGTGGACGCGCTGGCCAGATCCTCCTGCAGTTGCGGCAACGTGGGATTCATCTTCTTCAAGTAGGTATCGCCCAATTCGAGGACCTCGCCGAGTGATTCGCCGCGTCCGTTGAGTGCCGTCGAGATGGCTCCGAGTGTGGCATTCAGCTTTTCAGGCTCGACCTTGGCCAGCACCTCCGAAAGATGTTCGAAGACGCTGTTGAACTCGACGGTCACGCTGTCGGAGGCAATGACCGCACCTTCTTGAATCGGCTGACTCGACGGATTGTCCGGGATCACGATGTTGACGTATTTTGCGCCGAACACGGTGGTGGACTTGATCTCCACGCCGGCGTTGGACGGAATCTTCGACATCTGATCGGGGAACATCGCCAACTGCAGACTGGCTTGGTCACCGTCGAGTGAAATGGATTCGACGCTTCCCACCTGCACGCCGCGCAATTTCACCTTGGCGTCGGGTTCCATGACCAGGCCGGCGCGCGACGACGTCACCGTGATGGGGGTGCTTTTGGTGAATCCGCCCGAGAACATGGTGAGCGCAACGGCCACGATGGCCGCCAGTCCGAGGATCAAACCGGCCGCGGCAAGCTTCTTGTGCCAACTGGGAACTGTCATTCTTCCTCGCCCCCTTATCCCGACAGGTTGAAGTTGCCGGACCCACCGTAAATGGCGAGTGAGATGAGCAGCGTGACGGTGACTACCGCAATCAGCGAGGCGCGCACGGCATTACCGACAGCTACGCCGACGCCGACCGGGCCGCCAGTTGCATTGAAGCCGTAGTAGGTGTGGATCAACATGACGGCCAGGGCCATGACTATTGCTTGGGCAAACGACCACAGTATGTCCGTGGGTATCAGGAAGGTTGTGAAGTAGTGGTCGTACACACCACCGGACTGGTCGTAGAGGAACACCGTGGCGAACCGGCTGGCAATGAACGACGCAATCACCGCCAGTGAGTACAGCGGGATGATGGCGATCATGCCCGCCATGACACGGGTACTGACCAGATACGGGATGGATGGGATGGCCATGGTCTCGAGGGCGTCGATCTCCTCCGAGACGCGCATTGCTCCCAGTTGGGCGGTGGAGCCGGCACCGATGGTGGCGGCCAACCCGATTCCCGCAATGACAGGCGCTGCGATACGAACGTTGATGAAGGCCGCGAAGAATCCCGTCAGTGCTTCGACGCCGATGTTGCCGAGTGAGCTGTAGCCCTGCACTGCGATGGTGCCGCCGGTGAAGAGGGTCAGAAAGCCGACGATCACGACGGTGCCGCCGATAACGGCGAGCGCGCCCGTTCCCATGCTGATCTCGGCGATCAGCCGAAGCGTCTCACGCGGATAGCGCATCAAGGCTTTTGGCGCATGTCCGATCGCTTTCGCGAAGAACAGTGCCTGGTCGCCGATGCTGTCTACGCCGCGAGAGACCGATCGGATGCGCCGACGAGTTCGCGGGAAACGGCCTGCTGCTGCCAGTGCCATCAGTACGCCTCCCGTCCGTCGTGGTGTGTCCCGTCGTGGTGTGTCACAGTGCCCGTGCTTGCCGTGTGCCTCATCCGGCCGTCAACTTGATGCCGATGGTGGTGATGAGGACGTTGACGACAAACAACGCCATGAACGAGAAAACAACGGTCTGGTTGACGGCGTCGCCGACGCTCTTCGCCCCGCCCTTGACGTTGAGCCCGAGATACGAGGCGACAAGTCCCGCGATCATGCCGAAGAGTCCGGCTTTGACCATCGAGATCATCAGCTCGCCGAATCCGGTCAGCAGGGTGATGCCGTTGACAAATGCGCCGGGGTTGACGTCCTGGATGAAGACCGAGAACACAAACCCGCCGAGGATGCCGATGGTGACAACCAAGCCGTTGAGCAGCAGAGCCACTCCGGTGGACGCGAGTACTCGGGGAACAACCAGCCGCTGGATCGGGTTGATGCCGAGCACTCGCATGGCGTCGATTTCTTCGCGAATGGTGCGGGCGGAGAGGTCTGCACAGATTGCGGTGGCGCCGGCACCGGCCACGATCAGGACGGTAACGATGGGTCCGACCTGCGTGACGGTACCGAGCGCGGCTCCCGCGCCGCTGAGATCGGCGGCGCCGATTTCCCGAAGCAGGATGTTGATGGTGAAGCTGACGAGCACGGTGAACGGGATGGCGACCAGCACGGTGGGGACCATCGAGACCCTGGCTACGAACCAGGCCTGATCGATGAATTCCTGACGCTGGAAGGGACGAGAAAAGACTGCCCGCAAGGTTTCCGCTGACATCTGAAAGAAGCCACCGACCGCCCGTAATGGCACCTCGACGAGGTCTACCATCCGTCCTCCTCGTCTGTTGTTGCCGCAGCACTGTCTGTTTGCATGGTCCAGCCCCCGGCAGCTTGTGACTCAGGTCATATTAACTAGAACGTGTTCACCTGTCAAAAACGGGTACATATCACCGTGGATATCCCAATATGGCGGCTGGGAAACCGTCAATCGAACACGTCCTACATTGTCCGCCATTTGTGGAAAAATGATCGAATTATCGTGCAAATTAATACTTTTGGCGGATGCTGGATGTTTTCAGGAAGTCGCGGACAACCGGAAGATGCGCCCTGGTTGACGGTTCTACCACCCTGCCAACGACGTGCGAAATTGGAACACAGTCCAGTTTTTTGAAGACCAACAGTCTCATAACGGGACAAATCAGTCATTCGGACGTGCGACCATGCTCTTTCTACCAAAAATGACGACAACTACTGCGATATCTGTGAATTTGGGTTTCGTGTCGTGAGCAAGCCGGCAGCAACGTGCGTCAGCCCAGCTCCCGAAGCGCAGCGGAGGCCGAGAACATCGCGGCGGGATCCCGGTCGGCAAAGTAATCACCGATCGCAACGGACAACGACTCAGGTGACCAGGCCGTCCCGTCGGCATCGAACCGCCGCTCCACCACGGGCGCCGCCATCAGCGCAACCATCGGACCGTAGACGACAAAAACCTGACCGTTGATTGCGTCCGCCGCCGGCGAAGCCAGATAGGACACCAGCGACGCCACATGCTCGGGCGAGAGCGGGTCGATACCCTCTTCCGGTGCGTCACCGAAAACGCCCTCGGTCATCGACGTGCGCGCCCGTGGGCAGATGGCGTTGGCGCGCACTCCGTAGCGAGACAACCCGCGAGCGGCGGAGAGTGTCAGCGCAGTGATGCCGGCTTTGGCGGCGCCGTAATTCGGCTGGCCTTCCGGCCCAAGCAATCCCGCTTCCGACGACGTATTGACGATGCGCCCGTACACCGGCGCGCCGGCTTCCTTCGACTTTGCGCGCCAATACGCAGCAGCGTTGCGGCACAACAGAAAATGGCCACGCAAATGGACTTCGAGTACCAGATCCCAGTCCTCGTCCGACATGTTGAACAGCATCCGATCGCGGACGACGCCGGCGTTGTTGACCACGATGTCGACGCTGCCGAACTGGCCCTGAGCCTTCTCCATGAGCGCGTCCGCGGTGGACCGTTCGCCGACATTGCCGGCAACGAACTCAACCTTGGCGCCTAGTCCACGAATCTCTTCGAGAGTTGATTCGACGGCCTCGTTCGGCGCCAGATCGTTGACAACCACCGACGCTCCGGATTGTGCCAGGGCGATGGCCTCGAACTTTCCGAGTCCCGATCCGGCACCGGTCACGATGGCAACTTTGCCTTCGAGACTGGTGTTCCCGCTCTTCACAGCATTCATCGACGCGTTCTCCCAGTTCTGTGCGATCGTGAACCCGACCGTCTCGGCAGAGCCTGTCGAGCCTCACGACTTCGCAACTTTAGAACGTGTTCCTGTTTTGAGCAATAGTCCTTACGGATGTTCCGTCAACGCGGCGCGCGGGCACTGGGCGATCGCGGAGCGAACATCGTCCCACCGATCCGCGGGCGGACGCGCCGAACTGATCACCAACTCCTCGTTGTCGTCGAGGTCGAAAATATCGGGGGCGATACCGACGCAGACTCCATTGGCCTCGCAACGGTCCAAATCAACCCTGACCTCCATGGGTATTCCTCTTCTCTACTCACGCATTCGGGTGTCACAGACAGGTGGAGAAACGGGCATCGCAGGGCTGTGCGCGGCACCGTTCCTGCCATAACACTAGAACCTGTTCCAGTCGTGTGCAATGATTCGGAAAAGTAGCAGAAACGAGTGCCGGGATTCGCCCACCTGCGTGCCGCGCCCGGAAAATCTGCCTATAGAACCTGTGCCAGCTAGTCGATTTGTATCTCTACTTCGAGAGGCAACCATGCACATCACCTACACACCTGAGCAACAAGCGCTTCAGGAGGAGTTGCGCGCATACTTTGCTCAACTGATGACCCCGGCTCGCCGCGAAGCCCTCGCAGCCACCACCGGTGAGTACGGCGAAGGAAACGTGTACCGCGAAGTTGTGGCACAGATGGGCCAGGACGGCTGGCTCACGCTCGGCTGGCCCAAGGAGTACGGCGGGCAGGAACGATCCGCGATGGACCAGCTGATCTTCACAGACGAGGCCGCGATCGCCGGGGCACCGGTGCCCTTCCTGACCATCAACTCCGTCGCCCCGACAATCATGCATTTCGGCTCCGACGAGCAGAAGGCGTTCTTCCTGCCGAAGATCTCGCGCGGCGAACTGCATTTTGCCATCGGATACTCCGAACCAGGAGCCGGAACCGACCTGGCGTCGCTGCGCACATCCGCCGTCAAGGACGGCGACGACTACATCATCAACGGTCAGAAGATGTGGACAAGCCTCATCCAGTACGCGGACTACATCTGGCTCGCCTGCCGTACCGATCCGGAAGCCAAGAAGCACAAGGGAATCAGCATGCTGATCGTCCCCACCACCGCCGAAGGATTCTCCTACACACCGGTGCACACCATGGCCGGACCCGACACGAGCGCTACCTACTACCAGGATGTGCGGGTTCCGGCGTCGTCGATCGTCGGCGAGGAACACGGCGGCTGGGGCCTGATCACCAATCAGCTCAATCACGAACGGGTAGCGCTCACCTCGGCAGGCCCTATTCTGACGGCGCAGCGCGAAGTCCGCGAGTGGGCCCAGAACACCAAACTTCCCGACGGCCGACGCATGATCGATCAGGAGTGGGTGCAGATCAACCTGGCTCGGGTGCACGCCAAGGCCGAGTACCTCAAGCTGATGAACTGGGAAATCGCGTCTACCACCGACCACTCTCCCGGTCCGGAGGCGGCATCGGCCAATAAGGTGTTCGGCACCGAATTCGCCACCGAGGCTTACCGGTTGCTGATGGAAATCCTGGGCCCGTCGGCGGTAATCCGGCAGAACTCCCCCGGTGCGGTTCTGCGTGGACGAATCGAACGGATGCACCGATCCTCGTTGATCCTGACGTTCGGCGGCGGCACCAACGAAGTGCAGCGCGACATCATCGGTATGACGGCCCTGGGCTTGCCGCCCTCAAAGCGATAAGGACACCTCGCGACATGGATTTCACCTTCACCGAGGCCCAGAACGATCTGGCCGGCCTCACCCGCGGAATTGTCACCGAACTGGTCACCAACGACCGTCTCCGTGAACTCGACGCAGCGCAGGACCGCACCGACCGTACGCTGTGGGCGGCTCTCGCATCGTCCGGTGTTCTCAGCGCAGCCTTGCCGGAATCGGTGGGCGGCGACGGATTTGGTGTGCTCGAGCAGTGCAGCATTCTTGTCGAATTGGGTCGAGCTGTCGCACCGGTACCGTATCTGACGTCCATCGTGTCTTCCGCTGCCGCGATCGCAGAATTCGGCAATGACACCCAGCGCGCCGACTGGGCGGCGCCCGCAGCGCGCGGCGAAAAGATCCTGACGGCAGCGCTGTCCGAAGAATGGAGCGACAACCCGGCTCTCCCGTTCACGCATGCACACCGGACGGAAAGCGGTTGGGAGCTGACCGGAACGAAGATCGTGGTCGACAGCGCACCGATAGCCGATCTCTTCCTGGTTCCCGCAAGCACCGACGACGGTGTTGTCGTATTCCTGGTGCAGCCAGGCGATGTCGGTGTCAGTGTCGCACGGCAGTCGATAGTCGACTTCGGCAGCGCGGGTCAGGTCGATCTCGATGCGGTCCAGCTGCCTGCTGACCGGGTGCTCGGCTCGGTGGCTCGGGGCTCCGAGATCAGCGAATGGATCGTCGAACGCGCCAGACTCGGTTCCAGCGCATACCAATACGGCGTACTCGATCAGGCCCTGAAACTGACAGCGGAGTACGCGCGCGAGCGCGTCCAATTCGGACGCCCGATCGGCAGTTTCCAGGCCGTGGCTCAGCGACTGGCCGACGGATACATCGACGTCAAGGGAGTGCGTCTGACACTCTGGGCAGCGGCCTGGAAACTGAGCGAAGGTCTCCCTGCCACCGAGGCCGTCAAGACCGCAAAATTCTGGGCTGCCGACGCCGGCCATCGCGTCGCACACACCGCTGTCCACGTCCACGGCGGCGTCGGATTGGACGAGGATCACCCGATTCACCGGTATTTCCTCGCCGCCAAGCGGCACGAATTCCTGCTCGGCAACACCACCGATCTGCTGCGCAGTTTGGGTAAGGAGCTCGCTGACGTGCCTGCTTGATCCTGTCCCACATTGACCCTGTCCCACATTTGCCACGGTCCCACCAAGCGGAATGTTCGAACCTGGTCCTCGACGAATCGGTAATGATGCAGCTATGAGTGAGAGCCCCACCGTTTCAGATCTGCTCCTCGGAGTCAGCGAGATCGACTCGTACGGCATTCGATTCGAGGACCAGGCCATCACCTGGCGCGAGCATGTCCAGGCGTCGTTCGACCGGGCCGCGCTGCTCGACGCGCTGCTCGACAACGAGCGTCCACGACATTTCGGGTTGCTGATGGAGAACATTCCGGAGTTCTCACTGCTGCTGGGCGCCGCGGCATTCTCCGGCACGGTTCTGGCCGGCCTCAACACCACCCGGCGTGGTCCGGCGCTGGCCCGCGATGTCGCGCTCGCCGACTGCCAGATCATCTTCACCGAGAACAGTCAGGCGCATCTCCTCGACGGAGTCGACCTCGGCGACGTTCGGGTGATCAACGTCGACTCGCCGGAGTGGGCGGACTTGTTGGCGCCCTTCGCCAATTCCCCGCACAAGCCGCACGCGGTGTCTCCCGACGACCTGATGATGCTCATCTTCACCTCAGGGACCAGCGGTGATCCCAAGGCGGTTCGCTGCACGCACTTCAAGATCGCCGATCCCGCGATCATGCTCGGTGATCGATTCGAACTCGGTCCGCAGGATGTCATCTACATGGCAATGCCGATGTTCCATTCCAACGCGATCATGGCAGCGTGGGCGATCGCGCTGCATCGCAAGTGCGCAATTGGCATGCGTCGCAAGTTCTCTGCCTCGGGATTCCTCCCCGACGTCCGCAAGTTCGGCATTACATACTCCAACTACGTCGGCAAACCGCTCTCCTTCATCGCCGCGACACCCGAGCAACCCGACGATCATGACAACACCCTGAAGATCATGTACGGCAACGAGGGCGCCGCTCCGGCGGTCGCCACCTTCATCCGTCGGTTCGGCGCACGCGTCATCGACGGATTCGGTTCCACCGAAGGCGGAGTGTCCATCGGCGCCGCTCCTGTCCCCCGCGCCGGCACTCTCGGACTGCTTCCCGACGGCGTGAAGATTCTTCATCCCGAGACCGGAGTTCCCTGCCCACCTGCAGAATTCGACGCAGACGGCCGGATCACCAACGCAGACGAGGCAACGGGTGAAATGGTCAACGTGACCGGCCCGGGAGCCTTCGCCGGGTACTACAAGAATCCCGAAGCCGACGCCGAACGTATGCGGAACGGGCAGTACTGGACCGGTGACCTCGCGTACGCCGACGCCGACGGTTACGTCTACTTCGCGGGGCGCAGTTCCGGGTGGCTGCGCGTCGACGGCGAGAACATCGGCGCTGCCCCCATCGAACGTGCGCTGACTGCATACCCCGGCTTTGCGCAGGTATCCGTCTACGCCGTCCCGGACAGCGATGTCGGCGATCGAGTGATGGCGTCGGTCATCCCGGTCGGTGATGTCACCAACTTCGATCCCGAAGCGGTTGCCGCCTACATAGACTCACGTCCCGAACTGGGCCCGAAGCAGAAGCCCACCCTCATTCGGGTCTGTAGCGAATTCCCCCGGACCGCAACCTTCAAAGTTGTCACCCGCACCCAGAGCGCGGAACGCTGGAACACCAGCGATCCGGTCTGGATCCGTCAACGCGGCGAGGCCCACTTCCAGTTGCTCACTCCGGAGCGGGCGCTCACACTCGAAAAGGTTGCGGTCGTTCGTGAGGGTGCGGCAGCTCAGTAGTGTTGCGCGACCGGCTTGTGCGCTGACACCGTCTTGTAGAACTCGGTGAGTTGAAGTTTGGAGGCTGCGGCTTCGTCGACGACAACTGTTGCGTGCGGGTGCAGTTGGAGAACCGATGCGGGGCAGACCGCCGCGAGGGGGCCTTCGACTGCTGCGGCGATCGCGTCGGCCTTGTGTTCTCCGGTCGCGATCATCACAAGATGCCGTGCGTCGCAGATCGTTCCGAGGCCCTGGGTGATGACGTGGCGCGGGACGTCGTCGATGCTCTCGAAGAAGCGTGCGTTGTCGATCCTGGTCTGTTCGGTCAACGTCTTCACCCGTGTGCGTGAGGTCAGCGACGATGTCGGTTCGTTGAATCCGATGTGGCCGTTGGCTCCGATGCCGAGGAGTTGCACATCCACCGGTCCGTTGGCGGCGATCGCGCGATCGTAGGCCGCGGCGGCGCCGAACGGGTCTCCCGTAGTGCCGTTCGGGCTGAATACGCGAGCACTGTCGAGGTCGAGGTGATTGACCAACTCGGTCCGGATCACCTGCGCATAGGACTCGGGGTGCCCATCCGGGAGGCCGACGTACTCGTCGAGCAGGAACGCCTGCAGGCCGGCAAAACTCAGATCTTCCTCGCGGTGGCGCCGCGCAAGCTCGCGGTACACGGACAGCGGTGACGATCCGGTAGCCAAGCCCAACGTTCTTGCGCCGGAGCGCACTGCGTGATCGAAGATGTCGGCGACAACCGTACCGGCGGTATCCGCGTCCTTGACGATGACAATTTCCATCGGAGTTCTTCCCCTCAGCTTTCCATGGTGTTCGTAAGCCAGTTTCCCGAAGCCATGACTGCTCGGGGCAAAAGTTTTTCATCGGTCACGACAAGATCGGCGCGGCATCCTGGGACGAGGTCGCCGACGATCCCGGTCAATCCCAACAACGCAGCGGGAGTTGCAGTTGCGGCGGTGACTGCCGACAGCAGGTCAACGCCGGCATCAAGCACCGTTCGCCGAACGATGTCCATCAGCCTGCTGGTGCCGCCGGCAATTGCAGTGTCGCCCTGTCCGGCCAATCGGGCCACTCCGTCGACAACATCCACGTCGAGTGGACCGAGCGGGTATCGTCCGTCCGGCATACCCGCTGCCGCCATGGCATCGGAGACCAGAGCAATCTGATGCGGGCCGACCAGATCGAATACGGTGGAGACGGTTTCGTCGGCCAGATGAACACCGTCACCGACCAACTCGACCACCATCTGACCACGGGCTGCGGCAGCGAGGCATGCGGCCACCGTGCCCGGCGCGCGGTGGTGCATGGGCGCCATGCCGTTGAAAAGGTGTGTGGCACTGAGCGGTGCGTGCGCGGAATGTGCGATCGATCGAGTCGCGATGGGATTCGACGCGTCGGTATGTCCGACGCTGACCACTACGCCGTTCTCGGCCAGCATGGTCGACAGTTCGGTAAAATATGCAGTCTCGGGCGCGATCGTCATCGAGCGGATGTGGCCCCGTCCGGTAGCCAGCAGCGACTCGAGCAGAGCCGGGTCGCCATCGAGAATGCTGGCAGGATCCTGTGCACCACAACGCAGTACCGAAAGGAATGGCCCCTCGAGGTGAATTCCGGCAAGTGTGCCGCGCTCCACCAGCGATGCCAGCAGGTCGATGCGACTATGCAGGACCTGCGGCGGCGCCGACACCAGCGACCCGATTACCGAGGTAGTTCCGTTGTGCCGGTGGTGATCCGCCGCTGCGGTGGAACCTATCCGATCAGCTTCCGGGAAACCGAATCCGCCGGCGCCGTGGCAGTGCACGTCCACAAGACCGGGAATGATCGTAGTGCCCGGAGCTGCGGGTTCCGGGACAGGATCCGTTCGCTCCGATGCGGGGCCGGCCCACACCACTCGATCACCGGCCGTTTCGACAACTCCGTCGGCCAGCAGTCGGCCTCCGGTGATCAGCTTCCCACGCAGGATCACGACATCACCTGTGTTGCAACAGAACTGTCCATGTCAGCGATCCCCAATTCGCGCAGAATCGCGTCCGCCAGCACATAGTGCCCGTTCTCGTTCGGATGGAACGCATCAGCCAAGAGCGACGCCGGCGGGCCTTCGGGTGAATCCGCATACCACTGCTCGTAGTGATCGATGAGGATCGCGCGCGTCGATGCGGCAACCTGACGCGTCACCTCGACGTAGTCGATCAAAGCAGCTCGCGTCGGTGCGTTCGGGACGTCGATGGGCGGCGGTGTCTGCAGGATCGGTACGGCACCGAGAGCACGAGAGCGGAAGATGATGTCGGACAGGTCCGCCCGGAAGCGTTCTAGGCCGTCGGCACCGTCGAGAGCGTCATTGGTACCGAGCATGATCAGGACCACCGACGGTTCGAAAACCTCGATACGGTGCGCAAATCCGTCACGGACATCGATTGAGCGGTTACCACTCACACCGGTGTTGATCACAATGTGATTGAACAACGACATCTCACCGCGGATGCGTTCTGCATAGTGCTCGACGTAGCTGCGGTATCCGTTTGTATGTGCGAGGCCCTGTGTGATGCTGTCTCCGGTGAACACCCACCGGATCGGTGTTGCCGAATCTTTCAGCAACGCTTCGATTCTGCGGCGTTCCGCAGTCATCGTCTACCACTCCCTGCGTCTGATACTGCGGCAGCGAACTTCGAGGTGATGAATGCCGGATCCGTGATTGCGGTACCCACCACAACCGAATCCGCGCCGAGCGAAATTGCTTGCGCGGCTGCTTCCGGGCTGTGGTAACGGCCCTCGGCGATGATCACGGCGGAGGGAAGCGCAGCCCGCAGTTCCGAAATGAGCTCCAGATCGGGACCGCTCAGGCGTCGGCTGTTCTCGGTGTAGCCCGCGAGAGTACTCGAGATGATGTCGGCACCCGCCTCTGCGGCGGCAATGCCATCTTCGAGAGTTCCGCAGTCAGCCATCACGAGAGCGCCTCGCGCGTGCACTGCCGTTACGGTATCCGCGAACGACAATCCGTCCGGACGTGGCCGCAACGTCGCATCGGCTGCCACGATCTGCGCGCCGGCATCGACAACCTCCAACGCGGATTCTCGTGTCGGAGTGATGAACACCCCGGAGGATCCGATCTTCGTCAGGCCGATCACCGGCACCGTCACCGCAGCGGCAACAGCCGCGACGTCGGGTGTTCCACCCACTCCACCACAACGAATCGCGGCGGCACCGCCGTCGACGGCTGCCCTGGCCATCCGCTCGATTGTCGCCGTGTCGCGCAGCGCGTGTCCGTGTCCCGCCTGGCACGAGACGACCAGCTTCCCGCTGATGATCTTCAGTAACTGGTCGAGCGTCATCGTGATACCTCTGTTCGTGTTGCGGCGGCGAGTAGTGCGGCGCCCACCAGTGGCGCGTCGGTCCCCAGATGTGCGGGGAGAATGGCGGTGTCAGCGATCGGGCGCATGGCTTCGAGGCGGAACGCGGCCACCAGCGGGGAAAGCAGATCGGGTCCGATCTGGGCTGCGCCTCCCCCGATCACGATCACCTCGGGATCGAAGGCCGTGGCGACACCGGAGAGAACTCGCCCGAGCAGTTCACCGGCATCGGTGATCACGGCCCGGGCGATCGGGTCGCCCGAGTGCATCAGGGATACCACCTTCTGCAGCGGCTGCACAGGTACGCCTGCGCGGGAGGCGTACTCGGCTGCCATCGCCGGGCCCGACGCCACAGCTTCGAGATGATCGGTGCGACCGCAGCCGCAACCGATGGCACCGGAGGCGGGAACGAGTAGATGCGCAAGTTCGCCGGCGGTTCCGTGCGCGCCGTGCCGCAGTTCACCGTTGACGGACAGTGCACCACCGATGCCGGTGCCGATCGAGACGAACAGCACCGAACTGCGGCCGTAGCCGACACCGATCATGTTCTCGCCGTGTGCCATGGCACGTACATCGTTGTCCACGGTCACCGGCAGTGACGTGCGAGCCTCGAGTTCGCCGCGCACCTCGGCGCCCATCCATCCGGGCAGGATGTCGGAAGCGAACAGCACTCGTCCAGCTGCCCGGTCGATGATTCCCGGTGCACCCACACCAATTCCGTCGACGGTGTGTTCGGCGCGCAACTGGTCGATCAGCGCGACAGTCGTGTCCAGCACTGCGGCTTTGCCGGCCGCAGGTGTAGCCGCGCGGACGGATTCGATCACTTCACCTGCGGAGGTGACCACCGCTGCAGCCACTTTGGTGCCGCCGATGTCGACACCGATCCAACGCTCCTGCCCGTGCGTCATGTCAGAGCAGTCCGGCGCGTTCGAGAATGACCTTGATCGCTGCAGCCTCGGACTCGTCGAGCGAGAGCATCGGTGCGCACATCGTGTTGCTCGAAATGACGCCTCGCAGAGCCAAGGCGGTTTTGAAGGCGCCCAGACCGGCGGCGCCGGCGCTGACTCGACCCGGTGCCGGAGCCTCGACGATGGAGAAGAGGTCCGTGAGACGGTCCTGCTCGGTCTTGGCTGCGGCCCAGTCGCCGGCCTGCGCGGCGCGCCACAGGCGCACGTAGCCGTGGGGATCGACGTTGGCCAGGCCGGGCACTGCACCCGATGCACCCATGAGCAAGCAGCCGTCGACAACAACCTCGTGGCCGGTGAAGACCGCGAAGTTCTCGAGGTCGACAGACTGACGCAGCAGCATGCGGAAGCTGACGTCGTCGCCGCTCGAGTCCTTCACACCGGCGATGACACCTTCACGGCCGAGTTCGACCAGCATTGCGACGGGAAGCTTGCTGTGCACGCGAACCGGAACATCGTAGGCGAACAGCGGAAGATCCACTGCGGCATGGATGGAGCGGAAGTGCGTGGCTGTCTCTTCGGCGTTGGTGATCGCGTAGAACGGAGCTGTCGCGACGATGGCGTCGGCACCGGCGTCGCGTGCCTGCTCGGCAACGGCGATGACGCGGTTCGTGGTCATGTCGTTGACGCCGACCAGCACCGGCAACTGGCCGCCGACATGGCCGATGGCGGTCTGCACGACCTGGGCGCGCTGAGCGTCGGTGAGGTAACCGACCTCGCCCGAGGAACCGAGGATGAACAGTCCGTCGACGCCGGCTTCGATCTGCATCGACAGGAGGCGCTCGAGCGACTTCGTGTCAACGTCACCGTCGATGGTCAGGGGTGTGACGATCGGGGGAACAATTCCGCTGAAGGTCGTGGTGTCGGTACTCATGGGGTCTCCGTACTTTGATTATCGGATTAAATTGCGGGGCAAAACATTTACAGGGTGGTCAAGCTACGGAAACCGGCTGCCCGCACGCGGCGGACCGGTACGCGGCGTCGATCACACGCATCGACGCACGAGCGTCGGCTACGGAGTAATCAGGTTCGATGCGCTTCGGAAAACGATCGAGGAGGTGCGAGAGGAAGCTCGAAACCGCGTTGTCGGATCCGAATCCCCCGATGGGTAGTGCGGTGACATCACCGGAACCACCGAACTGCATGACAGCAGGTTTGTCGTCGTCCGAACTGGCGTAGCCGTGCGATCCGAGGACCCGAACCGTTGCGATGTTTGCACCGAAACCCGGTGCAGCCGGGATTCTTCCGACTGTGACGGTCGCGGTCACGCCGTGTGCAAGAGCCAGCGAAACAAGGGCGGTGTCTTCCACACCGAACTTCTCGTGTGCGCCGCCGTACAACGTGCTTGTCTCCGCGTACACCTCGGTGACGTCGAGGCCGGTGAGGTAACGGAGATAGTCGGCGGCGTATCCGAGGAAGTTCACAACTTCTCCGCCACCGGACAGCGCTGGGTCGACAACCAACTCCGGCCGCTCCACGGACGTCGCAAAATGTGTTCCGCTGGCCAGGAACTCGATATCGACGTGGCGTGGAAGTCCGAGGTTTCCCGCGTCGATCCAGCGGCGCAATCTCCGCAGTGCAGGTGAATGCGTGCGATTGACGACGGTGCAGATGCGTCCGTTTGCCTCTGCTGCTTCCTGAACGGCAGCGGCTTCTGCCTCGTCGATTCCCACCGGCTTGTCCACGAGCACATCAAGTCCCGCGTTCAAGGCGGCGATGGCGAGCCGGGCGTGCCGAGTCGGTTCGCTGCAGATGACCGCCAGATCGATGCGGTCGGGATCGAGAAGCTCGCCGAGATCGTCGATCCACGGGATGTCAGCGGAAGCAGCCATCTTCATTCCGTCGTCGCGGATCCAGTCCGGCACCGATGTTTCGTCGGCGACACCGACCAACTGCACGCGAGGGTCGGCTCGCAACAGGTCCGCGTACGAACCGGCATGCCTTACGCCGCTGATGAATCCGATACGGATCGAGCCGGTGCCGGTCATTGCTGTCCTCCGATTGCAACTGCGCGCCCGGTTTCGAGGGACTGTTGGGCGGCCACCGCGGTCGCCAGCGCCGCGCGCACCTGCCAGTTCTGGACCAGCGGTGTCACGGAACCGTCGAGAGTGCCGATCCAGTGGCGCATCTGATGTGTCATGGCGTCTTCGATCGACGACGGCGGAGCGTTGGTGGTGTCGGACATGAGTCCCGGATCGTCACCCGTGTCGTGCGCGAGAGTTCCTCGCGTGCCGGAGACTACGATGCGTCGCACCATCTTTCCCGATTGTGGCAACGCGTACGCCAGTTCGATCAACGCCAGGGAACCGTCCTCGAATCGGACGGTCAGGTGGAAACTGTCGTGAACGGGCATGCCGGCGGCAAAGGTCGGGAAGCTGCGGGCAAACACCCGAATCGGCTTGCGGTCGATCAGCCAGGTCACCAGATCGAGTGCGTGAGTTCCATTGTGAACGGGGTGGCCGCCGGATCGTTCCTTGTCGTGTTGCCACCCGCGCCAGCCGCCGGGCCAGACGTGGCCGGTGTACCAACTCAGATGGATCAAGCGGGGATCACCGATAGCGCCCTGCGCAACGGAAGCGCCGATCGAGGTGATCGACGGCTGGAACCGTACGGTCTGGCCGACCATCAACGACGTGCCGTTACCTTCGGTGGCGGCAACCATGGCGTCGAAGTCTGCGACGGTCAGTGCCGCCGGCTTCTCGACATGAACATGCTTTCCCGCCAGGCCGGCTGCAATCGTCACCGGCGCATGATCGGGAGTTGCCCCGACGACGTTGACGGCCGTGATCGACGGATCCGCCAGAACTCGGTCCAGATCGGTGCTCGCCTGCGCTCCCGGTGCGAGAGCCGCAACCGAGGCGGCCCGGCCCAAGTCACTACCGACGACGTACGCGACCTCCACCGTTGGCAGACTGCCGAGCGAACGTACGTGGTCCCGGGCGATTCCGCCGCTGCCGATCACGGCAACGCGGACGGTCATCGCGCAACTCGAAGGTCTGCGGGCTCCGCCTGTCCAACTCGTACCTGCTGCGCCACGAGCAGAGCTCGATCGGTAGCCGCCGTGAGAGGCGATTCGTCACCGGAATCGAGAACCCGTGCGATCTCGTCGATTTCGTGACGGATTGCGGCCTGCATCCACACCGACGACGCCCCGCCGCCGGAGTTGTACTTCTGCGTCTTGGTCGCCGAGTCGATCAAGGACTGATTCTCGTCCGCATCGTCGAAGATGGGCCAGGATTCGACAACCTGACCATCCGTGGACTTCTCCACCAGTCCGGTACGGAAATCTGCCCGCAGCGCGCCGTTCGATCCATTGACCGTCAGATCCCACGACGACGTGTGCGAGCGGGTCGAGATGGTGTGCGTGCCGACCGCGCCGTTCGAGAACTTCACAACAGTTGTACGGAATCCGTCGTCCGGCGTCGCGATGCTCGACACGGCGCTGACGTCGCCACCGAGCCAGCACAGTAGGTCGAGTTCATGGATTTCGTGGGTGAGTTCGCCGCCGGTCTGGCTCTTGTCGAGCTTCCACCACTGCGGGTCCGCTCCGGCGGTGTCGATCCAGCGCGACCGCGACGTCTCGATGGCATTGACGTCACCGATCTCTCCGGACCGGACCGACGCGGCCAGACGTCGCACACCCGGCATCATCCGCATGATGTGTCCGACCATGAGCGTCGAACCGTTGGTCTCGGCGCACTCGATCATGCCGCGAGCGTCGGAGAGCTCGACTGCCAGTGGCTTCTCGACGAACACTGCCTTGCCGTGTGTCAGTGCGGCGAGTGCCGGTTCTGCATGCGTGTGATTGGGGGTCGCGACTACAACAAGGTCGATCGTCGCGTCAGCCGCCACATCATCGTGATCGTTGGTGGGGGTCGCGCCGAATTCTCCGGCGGCTTCCGTTGCCCGTTCTAGATCTCGGTCGCAGAGCATCGTGAGTTCGAAACGTGGATGGGCAGCAAACTCGCGTGCGAGTGAACTACCGAAGAATCCGCAACCGACCACGCCGACTTTGTATCGGGTCATGAAGTCTCCAAAGATTGGATAAGGGATGTCCTATGTTATACGGCCAGTGTGATCGACCGTCAATTCGAGGTCGGTAACACAGTCTTCATCTATGCAGGTAGAGGCATCAAAAGGTTCGCGAAACCCGCTGAAAGATGAATTTTCGGGCAACAAGTTCCAAAGAGTCTCTAGACGCTTTCTGATCCACAATGTAGGTTACGCAACATCGGACGTCGAACATAGGACATCCCCTATCCCACCCGAGATGTCCCGCTCCCCGCCTTGGAGGCCGCCTTGAAGAACCAACGACCGCTGAGCTCCGCCATTAGCCGCCGGGACCTGTTCCGGTACACCGGCCTCATCGGAGCCGCTGCAGGTATCACCGCAACCCTCGCAGCGTGCGGCGGCGGCCCGTCGTCGACCTCGGTCGTGGGCGGCTCCTCGTCCACGGGCGATCTCACCACCGCCATCGGATACGGAAACGACCAGAGCTTCGATCCGATGCAGACCGCGTCGGGCTTCCTGATGGCTGCGGTCAACCACGTGTACGAAGGTCTGCTCGAAAACGATCCGGCCACCGGCGAGACGTATGCCGCACTGGCGAAGACGGTTCCCACCGACGCCACCGCGTCGAGTTGGACCATGCAGATCCGCGACGGCGCCACCTGGCACGACGGCACTCCGGTCACCTCGGACGACGTCGTCTTCAGCTTCGAGCGCATTCTCGATCCCCAGCAGAACGTGCTGATCCGCTCCTTCTTCTCTTCCTGGTTGCAGTCCGTCACCAAGGTCGACGATCAGACCGTGACGCTCAACTTCAACTACCCGTTCAGCGCTGCTGCTCAACGCCTGTCGATTGCCAAGATCATGCCAAAGCATGTCTTCGACGGTCACTGGGACGAAGCCAAGTCCGGCACGCTCGTGGTGGGTTCCGGTCCGTACAAGGTGACCAGCCATACCCCCAAGAGCAACACGGCATTCGAGGCTTTCCCCGCGTACAACGGACCGCGTCCGGCCAACTTCACGACCATGAACTGGCTGTCCATCGTCGACACGTCGTCGCGTATCGCGCGAGTGTCCGGCAACAATGCCGGCGCTCAGCTCGCCGACAACATCCCCGTCGCCAACGTCCCGACGCTGACGTCCGGCGGACGTACCGTCGAGGGTAATCCGGGCATGAACCTGATGTACCTGCTCTTCGACACGACGCAGGCACCGTTCGACGATGTTCGCGTTCGTCAGGCGATGTTCTACGCGATCAACACTCCGAAGATGATCGAGATCGCCCTCGGCGGCAAGGCCGCACCGGCCACGAGCTACCTGTACGAGCGCAACCCCGACTACGTGCGGGCGTCGACCGTGTACTCCTACGATCCGGACAAGGCCCGCTCGCTGCTCTCCGCTGCCGGCGTCAGTGGTCTCGATCTGACACTGCTCTCCACCAACGTCAGCTGGCTGTCTGACTGCTTGCCGACCATCAAAGAGTCATGGGACGCAGTCGGATTCAAGACGACGCTCGAACCGCAGGACACCAGCGCAATGGTCAGCAAGCTCAACAGCGGCCAGAAGTTCCAGATCGCGGCCGGCACGTCCAACCCGCAGGCTTTCGGATCCGACGTCGACCTGCTCGTCCGCTACACGTACAGCAAGGGCGGCCTGTGGACCAAGACCTACGCCAAGTGGGACGACACCCCGGAAGCACAGAAGATCTACGCCACGATGGACGAGGCAACCCGTGAGACGGACCCCGCCAAGCGGAGCACCCTCGTGCAGTCGTACCTGAACCAGATCGCGGAAAACGCTGTCTACTACCCGGTTCTGCATCAGGAACTGCTGACCGCCTGGGATCCGCAGAAGGTCGCCGACGTCACGCCCCTGCCGTACCCCGGTGTCAACCTGCTTCAGACAAAGCCCGCCTGACGCTGCGCGCGGCCATTCCTATCGACTGAGAGATCCCCCGATGGCAAGAGTCCTCCCCATGCTGATCAGGCGATTACTGATACTGATCCCCCTGATCCTCGGCATCATCGCGTTCGTTTTCATCGTGATGCAGTTCGCGCCCACCGATCCCGCGACTGCGGCGTTCAACGGTGGCAACCCGACGGCAGAACAGTTGCAGCAGTTCAAGGAAGAGAACGGACTGCTCGACCCACTGCCGCTGCAGTACGTCCACTTCGTGACCGATCTTGTCAGTGGCAACATGGGTGACAGCCTGATTTCCGGTACCCCGGTACTGGATTCGATCTCCACGGCGCTGCCGCTGACCATCCAGCTCACGGTGCTCGGACTCGTGATCGCCATCGTGCTTTCGCTGATCTTCGGTGTCACCAGTGCACTGTTCCGTGATCGCTGGCCTGATCAGGTCATTCGAGTGATTTCACTCGGCGGCGTGGCCGCGCCGTCATTCTGGTTGGCACTGTTGATGATTCAGTACCTAGCCGTCCAACTCGGCTGGTTCCCCACCGGCGGCTACGTCAATCCGGCCGACTCCATCACGGACTGGCTCTGGTACATGGCGCTGCCGGCACTGTCTCTGTCGCTCCCCGTCGCAGCCCAACTCACTCGCATCATCCGCACGTCCATGGTCGAGGAATTGGACAAGGACTACGTCCGCACGGCAATCGGAAGCGGCCTGCCCTACCCCGTGGTGATCGGGCGAAACGTGTTGCGTAACGCCCTGATCAACCCGCTCACCGTTCTGGGCCTGCGCGTCGGTTACCTCCTGGGCGGCGCCGTGGTCATCGAGCAGATCTTCGGCCTTCCCGGCATGGGCCAGCTCATGATCAACGGCGTCACCAACGGTGACCCCGCGGTTGTCCAGGGTGTTGTCATCGTCATCGCAGTTGGCTTCGTTGTCGTCAACCTCGTGGTCGACATCCTCTACCTGCTTGTCAATCCACGACTTCGGAGCGCAGCATGATGAGAAGAAAACTCACCGAGAAGCTTTCGCGTCCCGGTATCACCTTTTCACGCTTTCCCCTCTCCGCCTGGCTGTCCATGGCAGTCCTCGCGATCATCGTTCTCGCGTGTCTGTTCGCGCCACTGGTCACGCAGTACAGCCCGCTCGAGCAGGCCGTCGGTACGGCCGGACCCAGCGCTGACCACTGGTTCGGTCAGGACAGTCTCGGACGAGATCTGTTCAGCCGCTTGCTGTACGGCGGGCGCTGGTCACTCGCCATCGGCCTTGGCTCCACATTCCTGGCCCTGTGCGTCGGTGCTCTCATCGGTTCGGTGGCGGCTACCAGCCGTAAAGCCGTCGACGAGACCATCATGCGTGTTCTCGACGTCGTCATGGCATTCCCGGGTATTGCACTCGCAGCCGTCCTCGTCGCGGCATTCGGTGGTTCGATCCCGACCCTGATCGTGACCATCGCCTTCCTCTACACCCCGATGGTTGCCCGTGTCGTTCGCGCCAACGTGCTCGCTCAGTACGGCGAGGACTACGTTGCAGCCGAAAAGGTCATCGGAGCAAGCACTTTCCACATCGTCGTCAAACACGTCATCTCCAACTGCGCCGCACCGGTCCTCGTGTTCTGCACGGTCATGGTCGCCGACGCGATCGTGCTCGAAGCCAGCCTGTCGTTCATCGGCGCGGGTGTGCGCCCGCCGGACCCGTCATGGGGATCGGTGATCGCCGACGGTAAGAACATGGTCCTGCTCGGCGGTTGGTGGGCAACGGTGTTCCCCGGTCTGCTGATTCTGCTGACGGTGCTCTCCCTCAACGTGCTTGCCGAGGGTCTCACCGACGCGATGGCTGATCCGAGCCTCAAGAAGACCAAGAAGACGGCTCTCGAAGCCGCCCGCACCGCCGCTGCCGAGGAAACGTCCAACGAGCTCATTCTCGAAGCGGAAGCCGCATCGGATGCCAAGTTGACGGTCATCGACGACGACTTCGCCGACTCGAGTGTCATCGTCAGCAAGGCGCTCAAACCGGTTGCCGCACCGACGCCACTCGAAACGCACCTGAAGATCCTGGCGGAAACCGAACGGACACGCACCGATCGTCTTGTGTACGAAGGTGATGCCGCTCCGCTGCTCGAGGTGCGCAATCTCACGATCCGGTTCCCGGAACGCTATGGCGACACGGCAATCGTCGACAACGTGAGCTTCACCGTCCGCCCGAACGAAACGATGGCTCTTGTCGGCGAATCGGGCTGTGGCAAGTCGTTGACGTCGCTGGCGATCATGGGCCTACTCCCCAAGACCGCAGTGGTGACCGGCGAAATCCTGTTCGACGGGGTCAACGTCCTCGAGCTGAACAACCGGGAGCGAAACAAGCTGCGCGGACACGACATGGCCATGATCTACCAGGACGCACTCAGCTCCCTGAACCCGGCAATGTTGATCCGCGCCCAGTTCAAGCAGCTCACCAAACGAGGCGGAACGCGTACCGCCGACGAACTGCTCGAACTCGTCGGACTCGACCCGGTTCGCACGCTCGCCAGCTACCCGCACGAGTTGTCCGGTGGCCAGCGCCAGCGTGTCCTCATCGCCATGTCCCTCACGCGTAGCCCGCGCCTGATCGTCGCCGACGAACCCACCACTGCTCTCGACGTCACCGTCCAGGCTCAGGTGGTGGATCTGCTCAACGATCTGCGGGAAAAGCTCGGCTTTGCCATGGTTTTCGTGAGCCACGATCTTGCTCTGGTTGCTTCACTCGCTCACAAGATCACGGTGATGTACGCCGGTCAGGTCGTCGAGTCGGCGCCTACCCGCGATCTGCTCGTCGATCCCCGCCACGAATACACCCAGGGTCTTCTCGGCGCTGTTCTCTCCATCGAGGACGAGGCTCCGAGGCTCCACCAGATCCAGGGAACCGTGCCGTCGCCCGGCAGCTTCGCCACCGGCGACCGCTTTGCCGAACGTTCCCTGCGTCCGGATTCCGATCCCCACCGAAAGCCCGAGATGGTTCGGATCGACGGAACCGAGCACTGGTTCGCCAACCAGTCCGCGGCACCGTTGTCCGCAGAATCGGAATTGGAGAGCGTGCGATGACCACAGCTGAAACACCCATCCTGGAACTGAAGAACATTCACGTCGTCCACAAGACTCGTTCGGGATCGCTGTTCAAACCCGGAACCGTGCACGCCGTCAACGATGTCAGTATCGCCGTTCGACGAGGGGCGACGATCGGCATCGTGGGCGAGTCCGGTTGCGGTAAGTCGACGCTCGCAAAGGTCATGGTCGGGCTGCAGAAGCCGACGTCGGGCGACGTCATCTTCCGTGGACAGAGCGCTTTGACCCGATCGGCGTCGGTGCGCAAGGAATTCGGGCGCGCGATCTCCATCGTGTTCCAGGATCCGGCCACCGCGCTCAATGCGCGAATGACGGTGGCCGACATCCTCACCGATCCGCTCGACGTTCACGGGATCGGCAATCGTTCGACCCGCACCGCTCGGGTCCGCGAACTTGTCGGACTGGTCGGGCTTCCCCCGTCAGCGCTCGAAGTCCTCCCGAGTCAGATCTCGGGCGGACAGCGTCAGCGAGTTGCGATCGCTCGTGCGCTGGCACTCGAACCGGACGTGATCGTGGCCGACGAGCCGACATCCGCGCTTGACGTGTCGGTGCGCGCGCAGATCCTGAATCTGCTCAGCGACATCAAGGCACGACTCGGGCTCGGCATGGTCTTCATCTCGCACGATATCCAGACCGTCCGCTACGTCTCCGACAGCATTGTCGTCATGAATGCCGGCCGGATCGTCGAACAGGGAACAGCTCGCGAAGTGTTCGACAACCCGTCAGACGCCTATACCGCAAAGCTGCTCGGCGCGGCACCGAGCCTGCTTCAACGCACCGTGGATGCGTGATAACCGATGGAGTCGACAAGCGGACATAGGATGAAGGACGTTCAATTCGGAAAAGGGGAATCGATGTCTGTTCGGAATGGCACACCGCGTGCTCGTTTCAGCGCGCAAAACCGTATGCGTGCGCTTCAATCCGACATCATGAACTTGATCCTGGATCGTCGACTCTGCCCCGGTGATCCCATGCCGACGGAAGCCGAACTTTCCGAAGAACTGGGAATCGGCAGGAACACACTGCGCGAGGCTCTCAAGGTTCTGCAGGCCTTAGGCGTCGTCGAAATCCGGCACGGGTTCGGAATGTTTGTCGCCCCGAGTAACTTCGACGCTCTGGCCGACGGTCTGACGTTCCGCGGCCGATTGTCGCTCCAGGGCACCGGCCACGAAGCAATGGAATTGGTCGATATCCGTCAGGCTCTCGAAACCGGTCTGATCGGCGCCGCAATGGCCGAAATGACCACCGCAGATCACGACGCTCTCGACGAACTCGTCACCGGAATGGAAGTCCGCGCAGCTGCCGGAAAGAACTTCTCCGATATCGATGCGACTTTCCACAGCCGGTTGTATTCACCGCTCGACAATCAGGTGCTTGCGCAGTTGATGGATGTCTTCTGGCAGGTGTACAGCGAAATCCAGCAGGCAATCGGTCATTCGGATACACCGCTCGTCGATATAGCGTCGAAGCACCGCGCAATTCTCGACGCTATTCGTACCGGTGACGCCATCGAAGCCGCACATAGTCTCGACGTGCATTTCGGTGGCCTCCGGGAGCGGATCGGAAGTCTGCACGCGGAGAGTTCGAACTAGCGCTCACGCCAGGCGTTGATTTTGGACACGCGATCCCCCATGTCGACGGATCTTGCGGCAAAATTGCAGGCATGAAGAATCCGAACCTGACGCCGTCGCGCATCCTCGCGCTGGTCGCCGCCGCTGCCCTGGTCATTTTCGTGATCGCCCGTCGTCGAGATGACGGCGGCGTGCTCAGTCGCGGAGAATGGCTGGCCGACAGCGTCGGACCGGACGACCTCGCGGGCTGAAACAAACAAAAGGCTCTCGACCACTCTTGTGGTCGAGAGCCTTTTGCCCTGCCTGCTTATTTCACGGCGTTCTATTTCATGGAGTCCAGGCGCGCACGTGCATCCTCGAATCCGGAAACCAACTCCGCCATAACCTCGGCGACCGGACGGATCTCGTTCATCCGTCCTACGATCTGACCGACCGGCATTGCCACGACGTCAGGATTTTCCGACGCCGAAATACGTTGGTGCGCATCACTCACCAGAAGATTCTGCAGCGGCATCGGCAAAGCGTCCGGCGCTCCGGGCTTCGACCAGGCTTCAGTCCACTTCGTCTTGAGCAGTCGGGCGGGCTTGCCCGAGTAGATCCGGGACCGAACGGTGTCCGCCGACGTCGCCTTCAGCAGCGCCCGTTGAATGGCTGACGGGTCATCCCCCGACGCGCTGCCCAGTTTGTATTCCGACGTGGTGAGCCAGTACGAACCCATCCACACTCCGGATGCACCGAGCGCGAGGGCTGCGGCGACCTGTCGGCCGCTTCCGATTCCGCCGGCAGCCAACACGGCCGCACTGTCACCGAGTGCGTCGACGATCTCGGGAACCAGCACCATGGAGGCGATCTCACCGGTGTGCCCGCCGGCTTCGTAGCCCTGGGCGATCACTATGTCGACGCCGTTCTCCACATGACGACGGGCATGCTCGACCGCACCGGCCAACGCCGCGACCGGCACACCCTTTGCGTGCGCCTGATCGATGACATCTTTCGGCGGTGAACCAAGAGCATTGGCGATCAAGGCAATTCGATGCCCCAGAGCTACATCGACGTGCGAGCGGGCCACGGAATGCAACCAGCCCAACACACCGGTGGCATGTTCGACGTCGTCGGACAAGGGCGGTACACCGAGTTCGTCGAGGGTGCGGTTGACAAACGCGCGGTGCTCGGCCGGGATCAGCTTGTCGAGATCAATCGCGCCGCCCTCGGTGGGAACCTTTGCGGGCATGACGATGTCGACGCCGTACGGCTTACCGTCGGTGTTCTCGTCCATCCAGGTAAGCGCCGCTTCGAGTTCTTCGGGATCGTTGAATCGCACGCAACCCAGGACTCCGAGTCCACCGGCGCGAGAAATCGCAGCCGCGACATGCTCCGACGGAGTGAATCCGAAGATCGGGTATTCGATGCCGAACTTGTCGGCAAGATCGGATCGCATCAGGCTTCCACACTCTCTGCACTGTTTGCCTCGGGAGCACTGTTCCCGTTGTGGTCGTCGGCTTCACGGGATTCCGTTTCGGCCTTGGCCCATCGGTAATCCGGCTTACCTGCTGGGTTGCGTTTGATCTGGTCGACAAACCACACGCTGCGCGGAACCTTGTATCCGGCAATCTCTTTGCGTGCCGCCGTAGCGATGTCGTGCAGCGTCGGAGATGTGCCTTCGCGGACCTGAACCACTGCGGCAACTCGCTGCCCGAAACGCTCGTCGGGGATACCGACCACCAGCACGTCGAAGATATCCGGGTGCGCCTTCAACGCACCTTCGACCTCTTCCGGGTACACCTTCTCGCCGCCGCTGTTGATGGACACCGAACCGCGTCCGAGCATCGTGACCGTACCGTCGGCCTCGACCTGCGCATAGTCACCGGGGATCGAGTAGCGAACACCGTTGATGGTGCGGAACGTCTCCGCCGTCTTGACCTCGTCCTTGTAGTACCCGAGCGGGATGTTGCCCTTGCGCGCAAGCATGCCGCGCTGACCTGATCCCGGTTCGACCTCGTTGCCGTCGTCGTCGAGAACCGTTGTGGAGGCGTCGATCTTGACCGTCGGGCCGCCAGTGTGCTTCTGCCCCTTGGAGAGAACCGCGAGGCCACCGAAACCGGTTTCCGACGCTCCGATGGAGTCCGTGAGCAGACGGTTGGGCAGCAGTTCCAGGAACTGCTCCTGAATGCTCGGCGAGAAGAGCGCCGCACTGCTGGCCATGACGTACAGCGACGAAAGGTCGTAAGGTTCACCCGTTTTCGGGTTTCCGGCGATCAAAGCGTCGAGCATCGGCCTGGCCATGGCATCGCCGGTGATGAAGATGAGGTTGACCTTGTGATTGTCGATGTTCTGCCACACCTCGTGGGCGTCGAACTCGGGGTGCATCAAGCAGGTGCCGCCACCGAAGAGGCTGTGGAACACTGCCGACTGCGAGCCACCGTGGATCATCGGGGGAATCGGGTAGCGAACCATGCTCGGATTGGCAGCACCGACCTTCGCCATCTCGTACTCGTCCTCGACCGCAACTCCGGTGACGAAGTTGATGCCACCACCGAGCACGCGCCACCAGTCCTCGTGACGCCACATGACGCCCTTCGGGCTACCCGTCGTGCCGCCGGTGTAGAGCATGAAGATGTCGTCGTTGCTGCGATCCTCGAAATCGCGCTCGCCCGAACTCTGCGCGAGTGCGGCTTCGTACTCGATACCGAACGACGAGTAGTCGGCATCGGTGCCGTCGTCGATGATGACAACCGACTTGACGAGGGGCGCGTTCGGGAGAACGTTCTTGATCTTGTCGGCATAACGGCGCTCAGCGACCAGCGCAACCATGTCCGAATTGTCGAAGATGTATTGCAACTCGTTCTCGACATAGCGGTAGTTGATGTTGACCATCACCGCCCGGATCTTGAAGATCGCGACCATAGCCTCGATCGCCTCGATGACATTGCGGCAGTAGATGCCGACTTTGTCACCCGGCTTCACGCCATGTTCGCGCAGGTAATGACCAAGCCGGTTGGCGCGGTCCTCGAGTTGCGCGTACGTCACCTCCCGATCATCGGAGACCAGTGCAACCCGGTCCGGAACGAGGTCGATCGAGTGCTCTACGAAGTCTGCGATGTTAAGGGCCACGCCCTTCAAAGTAGAACGTGTTACCTTTTCTGGCAAGACCCAATTTGAGAGCCAGCTCACAGACTCACCAGGAGCCATCAGTGTCCGCTACGACGACCGAGAAATCCGACACTTCGGAAACCGCACCGCACTGCCTCGTGGAGAAACGCGGTCACGTCCTGATCATCACCATGAACCGCCCCGAGCGGAAGAACGCCATCACCGGCGACATGATGGCGATCATGGTCGACGCGTGGGATCAGGTCGACAACGACCCGGACATCCGCGTCGCCGTCCTCACCGGAGCCGGCGGCGACTTCTGCGCCGGCGCCGACCTCAAGAACATGTCCGCCAAACCCCCGGGAGACGCCTTTGCGGGCGGCGGTGTCGACATGTCCAAAATCGAAGGTCTCCTCAAAGGCCGACGGCTCACCAAGCCCTTGATCGCAGCCGTCGAAGGCGCCGCCATCGCCGGCGGAACCGAAATCCTGCAAGGCACCGACATCCGCGTCGCCGGTGAAAGCGCCAAATTCGGAGTGTCCGAGGCCAAGTGGGGGCTCTTCCCGCTCGGCGGTTCAGCAGTGCGCCTGGTCAGGCAGATTCCGTACACCATCGCCGCGGATATTCTGCTCACCGGACGCCACATCAAAGCGCCGGAAGCCAAGGAAATCGGACTCATCGGCCACGTAGTCCCGGACGGTCAAGCCCTCGACAAGGCACTCGAACTTGCCGAACTGATCAGCGCCAACGGACCTCTCGCAGTCCAGGCGATCCTCAAGACCATCCGCGACACCGAGGGCATGCACGAGGAAGAAGCCTTCCGCATCGATGCGGAACTGGGCATGAAGGTCTTCATGAGCGCGGACGCCAAGGAAGGCCCCCGAGCCTTCGGCGAGAAGCGGGCGCCCAAGTTCAAGGGAGTCTGAGGCTAGCCCTCGTTCCCTGCCCCGACCCCGCCCGCTCCCGTCGATCGCGTGAACGTATCGCTCCCCCTGTCCAACAGGGGGAGCGATACGTTCACCCTCCGGGTCTGGCGCTGATGGACACCCTTGGGCGTGGCCGTGACGCCGCCAACGCATAATGCGCGCGCAGATCTGCGATCACGCGCTCAGGCTCAACGCGCAAGGCGCTGGGCACCGTCGG
Organism: Rhodococcus sp. KBS0724; assembly: GCF_005938745.2. Lineage (NCBI taxonomy): Bacteria > Bacillati > Actinomycetota > Actinomycetes > Mycobacteriales > Nocardiaceae > Rhodococcus > Rhodococcus sp. KBS0724. The sequence goes on along the minus strand of NZ_VCBX02000001.1, from coordinate 1,005,026 downwards.
CAGGACGATGATTCCCGCGTTCTGCATCCTCGTCCGACGCTCAACTGTCGCACGGTAATCATCGGGTGAAAGATGCCAGTCCAGTGAATCGATATCCCAGGCAAACGCGACAGAATCGATCCACCCGTCCGGCATAGCGATGAATCTCCCATCTACGTCGCAGATTTCGCGGTTGAAGACCATCTCGGGCAGCCCACTCCGTTTCCACAGCCTGCGAGCCTGCGCCTCGGGTACCGAGTGGACATTGGCGTCGACCTCACGCAGGACTTCGCGCGGCAACGCGCTTCCTCGGATGCTTCCAGCTTCGAGTTCCTTCGACAGGTCACGAACTGAAACATCGCCACGCTGAACGACTTCTGCAATGACCGCGCGAGCAGCATCCAGCGTCTTGCATCGCCGGGCAACGTCGAGTACCGAACGAACCAATGGTGCGCAGTCGATTCCGTTACGGGTCAATGGGTCCGGCAATCTGACGGTGCGCTCGACGACGACAAAACCCGTCGACTGTACGCGACGGTGCATGGGCATCAACAACTGAACGTCCCCCGAATGCGCGCGGTACCCATATTGAGTCATTGCCGCCCGTCCCGTGACCATCGACCCGCGACCACAGAACATGAGTGCTGCAATGGTGCGTTGGCGCGGACTCGGATGGCCGTTGCTCAGCATCACGATCCCGGGCAACAATCGCTGCCACGCACCTCCCGGCTTACATCGCCCCGCGATTGCAGTGTCTGAAACTCCCAACCGCGTCAGTTCTGCCACCCGAATCACTCCGTCGGCGCTCGCTGCGTACAACAACCTCGGATCGTCGCCCCACTGTCCTCTTCGCATGGAAACAGCATGGGTCATCGCTGAGGGTGAACTGTCTCAAAATTCGGGGTTATTCACAGGGCTGTGGATAACATTTCGGCGCGTGAACGTATCGCTCCCCCTGTCTGACAAGGGCAGCGATACGTTCACGCGGTCGATGGGGCGCTGAAAGGTACGTTCGCTCAAAAAATGTCAGCCCCGCACCGCGGCCGCCAATTCCCGCACATGATCGGCGTCGCGGCAGGTCACCAACAGCATCGTGACGCCGGCGTCTTCCCAGCGCTTCACGTCCGCGCGCACCTCGTCGACGTTGCCGATGATCATGGTCTCGGTGACCATCTCGTCGGGGACGATGGCCGCAGCTTCTTCCTTGCGCCCCGACATGAAGAGACGGCCGATCTCGTCGACCTCCTTCTCGTAACCCATGCGCTTGTAGACCTGGGCGTGAAAGTTCAACTCCGGTGCGCCCATTCCGCCGACGTAGAGGGCTGTCATCGGTTTGAGCTTCGCGATGGCTGCCGCGCGATCGTCCGTGACGATGACCTGACAGGTCGCGGCTACCTCGAAGTCTTCACGGCTGCGACGTGCTCCGGTGCGAGCGAATCCTTCGTCGAGCCATTTGTTGTACATCGGGGCGAGCCGCGGGGTGTAGTAGATCGCTAGCCAACCGTCGGCGATTTCTCCGGCAAGGGCAACATTTTTGGGTCCTTCGGCGCCGAGCCAGATCGGAATATCGGCGCGCAGCGGATGTGTAATCGCCTTGAGCGGCTTGCCAAGACCGGAATTACCTGGCCCGTTGTACGGCAGCGGGTAGTGCGGTCCGAGGCTGGTGACAGGTTTTTCACGAGCCAGGACCTGGCGGATGATGTCCACGTATTCGCGGGTCCGCGCGAGCGGCTTTTCGAACGGTTGCCCGTACCACCCTTCGACAACCTGCGGTCCGGATACGCCGAGTCCCAGGATGGTCCGACCGCCGCTGAGGTGATCGAGTGTGAGCGCATGCATGGCGCAACTGGTGGGCGTGCGGGCTGAAATTTGGACGACGGACGTGCCCAGCCGAATGTTCTCGGTCCGCGATCCCCACCACGCGAGTGGTGTGAAAGCGTCGGACCCCCAGGACTCCGCGGCGAAGACCGAGTCGAAGCCCGCGTTCTCGGCCGCTTCGATCAGTTCCGGAGCGGCCGTGGGGGGCTGTGCGCCCCAGTATCCGAGTTGCAACCCAAGCTTCATCTTGCGCCTCCACGTCTCCGGTGATCAGAAGTGACCCTTGCCACAATCTCTAGAACCTGTTCTACTCGATCTTGTGACCATCGGAAAGAGCGGGGTGGCCGAAAAGCCGCTGAGCGCACCATTGAATCTTCATTTCGACTACACCAGATCGACGGGGCCGACCATCGGCGCATTCGTAACTGCCTTGCGTGATCGCAAGGTGATCGGGGCGCGCGGGTCGAACGGTCGAGTTTTTGTGCCGCCTCCCGAATTCGATCCCGACACCGCCGAACCACTCACCGACTTCGTCGGAGTGTCCGACGGCGGAACCGTCGTGAGTTGGTCGTGGATGCCGGAACCGATCGACGGCCAACCACTCACGAAACCATTCGCATGGGCCCTCATCAGACTCGACGGCGCAGACACCGCGATGCTTCACGCGGTCGACGTCGACTCCCCCAGCGCAATCAGCACCGGTATGCGGGTGCGCGCTCGGTGGGCGTCGGAGCGAGTCGGACAGATCAAGGACATCGAGTGCTTCGAGCCTGGTGAGAGCGAAAATGGCATCGCCTCAGTCGATTCGAGCGCGGATCCAGTCACCATGATCACGACGCCCATCGACTTGAACTTCATGCACTCCGCGTCGGCTGAAGAGAGCTTCTACCTCCGCGGGCTCGCCGAGGGCAAGCTCATCGGCGGACGGAGCGGCCCGGGCGACAAGGTCTACATCCCGCCGCGCGGCGCTAACCCCACCAACGGTTTTCCGACAAACGAACAGATCGAACTACCGGACAAAGGCACTGTCACGACGTTTTGCATCGTCAACGTTCCGTTCCTCGGTCAGCGGATCAAGCCGCCATACGTCGCGGCGTATGTGCTGCTCGACGGCGCAGACATTCCGTTCCTGCATCTGATCCTGGAATGCGACGCGGCCGACGTGCGGATGGGGATGCGCGTCGAGGCCAAGTGGAAGCCACGCGAGGAGTGGGGTTACACGCTCGAGAACATCGAATACTTCAGGCCGACCGGTGAACCCGACGCCGAGTACTCCACCTTCCAACACCACCTGTGAGGGCTTCTGACATGACTTCTGCAGACATCGCAGTGGTGGGCTTTGCACAAGCCCCGCACGTACGCGAGACCCACGGCACCACCAATGGCGTCGAAATGCTGGTCCCCTGTTTCCAGCAGCTGTACAAGGACCTGGGGATCACCAAGTCCGATATCGGATTCTGGTGCTCAGGTTCTTCCGATTACCTTGCCGGACGATCGTTTTCCTTCATCTCGGCTATCGATTCCATCGGTGCCGTTCCGCCCATCAACGAGTCACACGTCGAGATGGACGCGGCCTGGGCGTTCTACGAAGCCTGGATCAAAATCTTGACGGGTGAGGTCGATACCGCACTCGTGTACGGCTTCGGCAAATCGTCCGCAGGGCACCTGCGCAAGATCCTGACCATGCAGCTCGATCCGTATCTTGTTGCGCCCCTGTGGCCCGACTCGGTATCCCTCGCCGGGCTGCAAGCGCGGCTCGGTCTCGACGCAGGCAAGTGGACGCACGAGGACATGGCCGAAGTGACCGCTCGCAGCCGTCGTCACGCAATGAGCAACCCCAATGCGCAGCTCGCCGGCGAGGTCGACATCGAGGCTTTGCTGGCCAGCCCCTTCCTGGCAGATCCGTTACGCGCCCATGATTGTGCGCCCATCACCGACGGCGCGTCCGCCATCGTGCTGGCATCCGGCACCCGCGCTCGTGACCTGTGCGAGCGCCCCGCCTGGATTTCCGGCATCGAACACCGCATCGACTCTCCCAACCTAGGGGCGCGTGATCTCACGACATCACCGTCGACGGCATCCGCTGCGAAGGCTGCGACGGGCGGTGATGTCAGCAACATCGACATCGCCGAACTCCACGCACCGTTCAGCCATCAGGAACTGATCCTCAAGGAGGCAATCGGTCTCACGGATGCCACCACGATCAACCCGTCGGGTGGCCCGCTGAGTGGCAACCCGATGTTCGCGGGTGGTCTCGAACGTATCGGTTACGCAGCACAGGCAATTTGGGGAGGCCAGGCGAATCGCGCACTGGCCCATGCAACCAGCGGCCCAGTGCTGCAACAGAACCTGGTAGCAGTCTTGGAGGGACGGAACTGATGGCCGGAACGCCACAACTCGCGGCCGTGCTCGGCACCGGCCAGACTCATTACGTCGCAAAGCGTCACGACGTGTCGATGGCCGGATTGGTCCGTGAAGCGATCGACGCCGCGATGCTCGACGCACAGGTCGGCTGGGACGACATCGACGCCGTCGTGATCGGCAAGGCCCCCGACCTGTTCGAGGGATCGATGATGCCGGAACTGGCCATGTCGGATGCTCTCGGCGCCAACGGGAAACCGTTGCTTCGCGTCCACACCGCCGGGTCTGTCGGTGGTTCGACAGCGATCGTGGCATCGACCCTCGTCAAATCCGGAGTTCACAAACGGGTTTTGACGGTTTCCTGGGAGAAGCAGTCCGAGTCGAATGCGATGTGGGCACTGTCCACGCCGATCCCCTTCAACATGCCGGTGGGGGCCGGAGCCGGCGGTTACTTTGCGCCGCACGTCCGTTCGTACATCCGCCGATCTGGGGCGCCCTCGCACATCGGTGCCATTGTTGCCGCAAAAGACCGCCTCAACGGCAGCATCAACCCCTACGCACACCTCAAGCAACCCGATATCACGGTCGAATCCGTTCAAGCGTCACAGATGCTGTGGGATCCCATCCGCTACGACGAGACGTGCCCGTCTTCCGACGGCGCGTGCGCGCTGGTGATCGGCAACGAAGAGGCTGCCGCCGAGATCGAGGCACAGGGCCGTACCGTCGCATGGATTCATGCAACGGCGATGCGCACCGAACCGACGACCTACGCGGGTCGCGACCAGGTCAACCCGCAGGCCGGACGCGATGCTGCGGCAGCCCTGTGGAAGGCGGCCGGAATCACGGATCCGCTCAACGAGATCGACTGCGCCGAAATTTACGTGCCGTTCTCCTGGTTCGAACCGATGTGGCTCGAGAACCTCGGATTTGCCGAGGAAGGCCAGGGATGGAAGCTCACCGAAGCCGGCGAAACAGCCATCGGTGGCAAGCTTCCCGTCAACGCGTCGGGTGGCGTTCTCTCGTCCAACCCGATCGGTGCGTCCGGCATGATCCGGTTTGCCGAATCCGCGATGCAGGTGATGCACCGCGCCGGCGACCACCAAGTAGCCGGTGCACGTAAGGCTCTCGGTCACGCGTACGGCGGTGGCTCACAGTATTTCTCGATGTGGGTTGTCGGCTCCGAACGCCCCACCACGTAAGCACGCCAACCGTCGATCAGGGAGAAGTCGAAGATGAAGTACACCGTCGGGGTTGCGATGAACCCCTTGGATCAGCTGCCCGGTATCGCCAAAACCGCTGAAGAGTGCGGCTTTACGTCCATTGCGTTGCCGGATTCACTGTTCTTCATGGAAACCCAGACGGCGGACTACCCGTATACGCCGGACGGGTCTCGGATGTGGACTGCCGAGACCCCCTGGGTCGATCCGCTGATCGCCGCGGCCGCGATGGGCGCTGTCACCGAGAAAATCGAGTTCTACACGCAGGTACTGAAACTGGGTAGCCGCAATCCGGTGCTTCTCGCCCGCCAAGTCGGGTCGGTCGCCGCGTTGACGAACAACCGTTTCGGATTCGGTGTCGGAATCGGCTGGGCTCCGGAAGAATTCGAGTGGTGCGGAGCTCCCTACCAGCGTCGCGGCGCCCGGGTGGACGAGATGATCGACGTCATCAAGCTGATCCTCGGCGGCGGTATGGTCGAGTACCACGGCGAGTTTTTCGATTTCGATCGTCTGCAGATGAGTCCGACTCCCACCAAACCGGTTCCGTTCTACGTCGGTGGCCACACCGAGGTTGCTCTCAAGCGCGCAGCACGGGTCGGCGACGGCTGGACGTCGGCGATGATCAAGTTCGACGATCTGGTCGGTGTCATCGCCAGATTGCGCGAACTTCGTGCCGAGTACGGCAAGGAGAACGAACCGTACGAGATCCAGACTGTGTGCGTCGACCGATTCGGCAAAGATGGCTACGCCGAGCTCGAGGACGCCGGTGTCACCGACATCATCACCGTTCCTTGGGTTTTCGACGGTATCGGGTTCGACGCACCGCTCGAGGCAAAGCAGGATTCCATGCGCAGGTTCGCCGAGAAATACATCCAGTGAGGGAAAATCGATGACCACCGAACATCCCGCCCGCGTAGCGGGCAACGCATCGCGGACAGCAGCAAGCGGAAAGAACAAGGAAGCCTGGCTGGATCTCTTTGCCGAGGACGGCTGGGTCGAAGATCCCGTCGGTCCTTCAGGCTTCGACCCCGAGGGCAAAGGCCATCATGGCCGCGAGGCCATTTCCAAGTTCTACGATATGACGATCGCGAACACGGACAAACTCGAGTTCCTCATCGACGATTCCTTGGTGTGCGGTAACGAGAACGTCAACATCGGCAAGATACGGACGACAATCGCCGGATCCGTCATCGACGCCGAAGGCGTATTCGTCTACCGCGTCAACGACGAGGGAAAAATCCAGTCGCTTCGCGCATTCTGGGAAGTGGAACGCGCCATGAAAACAGCTCGCAAGGCCTGATCGTACAAACAAACAATTGAGGGCTCCGGTCACACGACCGGAGCCCTCACTGTTGCGCAAGGTTCACGAGAATGGTTTCCTGGTCTTTATCGTCGCGTGTCGATGGCGGACTGCGCCAGGCATGGAGGCGTCGTACACCAAGGGTTCTCCAATGACCATTTCGTTCAATCACACCATCATCGCAGCGCACGACAGACAAGAGTCTGCGTGGTTTTTCACCCACATTTTCGGTCTTCCGGATCCCACTCCGGCCGGGCATTTCCTCTCCGTCGAACTCGAGCACGGAGTGATGCTGGACTATGCACAAGTGGAGCAGGGCGCTGAGATTTCACCACAGCACTACGCATTCCTGGTCTCCGAGAATGACTTCGACGGAATCTACCAGCGGATACTCGCCCTCAGACTCGAACATTGGGCTGATCCGCGAAAATCGAGCACCGGCTTCAACACCAATGACGGTGGGCGCGGCGTCTACTTCCTCGACCCGTCGGGACACTTCCTCGAAGCGATCACCAAACCATACGGCGGCTAACTCTCGCGAACTACAAACGGCGGCGCCTGCGGGAGATGAGGGATCCCACAGACGCCGCCGCAGTTCCAAGTAGCCAGCTAGTGGCTCCTCAGAACGTCAACTGTAGTTCTGTGCAGTCGAAAGCGCAGTGCCAACCTTCGATTCCATACACATACCTACTTGCCTACTTGGCACATACCTACTTGCCGGTTACCAGCTCAGTATAGGGCTGGTTCAGTGTTTGACCGGACAGCCGCCGGTCTTGTAATCAACCTGAAACTCTTTGATGCCGTTCAGCCAGCCTGAACGCAGACGACGAGGATCTCCGAGCCGGGTGATGTCCGGGAGATGATCGGCGATCGCATTGAAGATCAGGTCGATTTCGAGGCGAGCCAGATTCGCGCCGACGCAGTAGTGCGCACCGGTGCCGCCGAACCCGAGATGCGGGTTGGGGTCGCGCATGATGTCGAACTTCGTGGGGTTCTCGAAGACCTCTTCATCGAAGTTGGCCGACGCGTACATCATGACGACGCGATCGCCCTTCTTGATCTTCTGTCCACCGAGCTCGGTGTCCTCGAGAGCGGTGCGCTGAAAAGACGTCACCGGGGTGGCCCAGCGAACGATTTCGTCGGCAGCAGTCTTGGGGCGTTCCTTCTTGTACAGCTCCCACTGGTCGGGATTGTCCAGGAACGCCACCATGCCATGTGTGATCGCATTGCGAGTGGTCTCGTTTCCGGCGACCGCAAGAAGAATCACGAAAAAGCCGAATTCCTCAGGGGAGAGCTCATTTCCGTCGATGTCAGCTTCGATGAGCTTGGTGACGATGTCATCGGCGGGACACTTCTTGCGCTGATCCGCCATCTGGTACGCGTACCCGAGGATCTCCATCGACGCAGCCTGCGGGTCGATGTCGAATTCGGGGTCGTCATACGACGTCATCTGGTTGGACCAGTCGAAGAGCTTCATACGATCTTCCTGCGGCACGCCAAGAAGCTCGGCAATCGCCTGCAACGGAAGTTCCGACGCCACCTGCGTGACGAAGTCTCCGGCACCGCTTTCGGCGGCGGTCTTCACGATCTGCTCGGCCCGCTCGGTCAGTTCGTCGCGCAGGCTGTTGATAGCTCGCGGTGTGAACCCACGCGAGATCAGCTTGCGGAGTTTGGTGTGCTCGGGAGCGTCCTTGTTGATGAGGATGAACCGCTGCATTTCGACGTTCTCACGCGGGATGTCGTCGGCGAAACGCGGGATCGCAGTGTTCTCGTGGGTCGAGAAGATGTCGCTGCGCTGCGAGACTTCCTTGACCTCTTCATGTCGAGTGACCACCCAGTAGCCCTCGTCCTGGAACCCGCCGATCTCCGGCGGCTGCGGATTCCACCACACGGGAGCAGTCTTACGCAGCTGCGCAAATTCCTCGAAAGGCATCCGCTCTGCGTAGATGTCGGGGTCCGTGAAGTCGATCCCCTGGGGGATTGCGGGCTGTGCCACTGATGTCTCCTGCCATGAGCCTTTTCACCACCGCGGTGATGACCATCCGTAATGTGGAACACGTTCTACTTACATTGAAACACAAGCACGCTTACTAGGAAAGGAAACAGTAGACAGCTCTTGCTTCTACCTAAGAACTTGTTCTACTTTTTCAATACAAGGAAAGGAACCCACAGTGGGCACACCAGTAATCGTCGAGGCCGTCCGCACACCGATCGGTAAGCGTGGAGGCTGGCTCGCCGGCCTGCACGCTGCCGAAATTCTCGGGGCTGCTCAGAAGGGTCTTCTCGATCGCTCGGGAATCGACCCGATGTTGATCGAGCAAGTGATCGGCGGCTGCGTCACCCAAGCCGGCGCACAGTCCAACAACATCACCCGTACAGCATGGCTGCACGCCGGACTGCCCTGGCAGACCGGCGCCACCACCGTCGACTGCCAGTGCGGATCCGCGCAGCAGGCCAATCACCTGATCGCCGGATTGATCGCCACCGGTGCGATCGACGCCGGCATCGCCTGCGGCATCGAAGCGATGAGCCAGGTCCCACTCGGAGCCAACGTCGGAACTCTCGCCGGACCGCGTCGCCCCGCCACCTGGGACATCGACCTGCCCGATCAGTTCGGCGCGGCCGAGCGCATCGCGCGTCGTCGCGGATTGACCCGAGAGGACCTCGAAGCTCTCGGCGTCCGCTCCCAGGCCCTCGCCAAGCAGGCCTGGGAAGAAGGTCGCTTCGATCGCGAGGTACTCGAGCTGTCGGCGCCTCAGATCGACAAGGAAGGCAACCTGACGGGCGAGACCAAGCTGGTCAATCGCGACCAAGGCCTGCGTGACACGACGGCCGAGGCCCTGGCTCGTTTGAAGCCGGTTATGGAGGGCGCAATCCACACTGCCGGAACGTCTTCGCAGATCTCCGACGGCGCAGCGGCTGTCCTGCTCATGGACGAGGACAAGGCCCGCGCTCTCGGTTTGAAGCCGCGCGCCCGCATCGTCGCTCAGGCTCTCGTCGGGTCCGAGCCCGAGTTCCACCTCGACGGTCCGGTCCAGGCCACGACCCGCGTTCTCGAGAAGAGCGGCATGAAGATCGGCGACCTCGATCTCTTCGAGGTCAACGAAGCGTTTGCCTCTGTCGCCCTGTCCTGGGCTCAGGTTCACGAGCCGGATTTCGACAACGTCAACGTCAACGGCGGCGCTCTGGCTCTCGGCCATCCGGTCGGCAGCACCGGCTCGCGACTGATCACGACGGCTCTGCACGAACTCGAGCGCCGCGACGGTTCGACTGCGTTGATCACGATGTGCGCCGGCGGCGCACTGGCCACCGGCACGATCATCGAGCGCATCTGACATGAGCACTCCCCCAGCTAAACCCAAGGGACTCGACGCTCCGGCGACAGTCACGATCATCAAGTGGATGTCGAAAGCCAACGTCGCGATGTATCGGGCGACCGACGGAATGCTGGGCAGCAAGTGGCGGGTCGGCAGCGCGTTTCCACGCGGGCTGCCGATCTGCCTGCTCACCACGACCGGGCGTAAGTCCGGCGAAGAACGGATCAATCCGTTGCTGTTTCTCGAGGACGACGACAACGTGATTCTGGTGGCGTCGCAAGGTGGTCTGCCGAAAAACCCGATGTGGTATCTCAACATCAAGGCCGATCCCGTGGTGACCGTCCAGATCAAGTCGCGCGTGCGGTCGATGAAAGCTCGTGTCGCCACCGACGACGAGCGCGCTCGGTTGTGGCCCAAATTGGTTGCGATGTATGCCGACTTCGACAACTACCAAGCCTGGACCGATCGGGTTATCCCCGTGATCGTGTGCGAGCCACTCATCACCAAATGAACAATTTGTTTACAACAAAGTGTTTACATTGCCAGCGGTTCATGCAAACCTGACATGCATGACCGATGACCAATTCCGACCGATCGAGCCCGGCCGAGAGCGCGCACACCGCGAGTACGCCGGGCTCTTTCGGATCAACGAACGACACGGAGCAACCGAGAGCCAACGCGCCAGGCAATCCCTCCCCCACATGCTCGAACCGTACGGCGCGATCCGCGTCGTCGGCGGTCTCGCCGCGGGTAGCAGCACACTCGAACCCGGCGAACCGGACGTCGACGACGCCGATGTCATGGCCGCCTTGAGTCTGATCCCCAAGGCCCGCGCCGAAATGGACCAGGACGAAGCACTCTTCCTCGCGGTCGCACGCAAACGCGGGATGACGTGGCAGGACATCGCATTCGGACTCGGTCTCGGCAGCACACAGGCTGCACGTCAGCGCTACGAACGACTCGTCCGGCGCACCACAGGCTGAACACGTGCCATAACGTGCAAGTTGGAGCACTATTGACCAGTACGGTCCGCACGGCAAGCGCTTGTAGCCTCGAACAGCAAGGAGTCGCATTTATGACGACGCACATTCAAGATCAGATCCTGGACCGTCGCGAGCTCACCGCCGCACTTGTTCGCGCCTTGGAACGCCGACACGAGGTACTGGACGCCGTTGTCGACAGCGCAGACCATCAGGCAGCAGTGGCAACGGTTGCAGAACTACTCGGAACGTCCGAGTCCAACGCGGAAGCAGTGTTGGGCCTCAAGTTCAGCGCACTGACCAAAGCAGCACGCGACCGCATTCAGGGCGAACTCGAAAACCTCGACGCCACCTTGGAATGGACCGCCGTAGACCGCCCGGCAAGCAGCGGCGTGAACTTCAACCTGCGCCCGTTCACCGACAGCGCCGACGATGCAGCACTGTTCGCCGAGCGCTCCACAGAGCAGCTCGACGACAGCGGCACTCCGTGGGCGTCGGATCGCGTCGAGTCGGAGCGCACTGCCGGCCTGGGTCGTATCGACGACGAAAGCGCGGCTTGGTTTGTCGCCGAGGATCTTTCGTCCGACACTCCGACGAGCGTCGGCCTGGTATTCGGTGAGCTCACCGATCAGGAAGTGAACGTTGCGATCTGGATCGCACCGCAGGCCAGGAAGAAGGGCTACGGCACGGCGTGCATCAAGCACGCTCGCCGCGAACTTGCCGCCGAATTCCCCGGCACTGTTCTGGTGGTTCGGGCGAAGGCGTGAGCATGTGCTGTGCGCCTTTGTTAACCGCCCGCGGTTAACAAAGGCGCACAGCAGTATTAGCGCGCATACATAATCACGCCAACTCCGACGAGGCAGATCAGCGCACCGGTGATGTCGAATCGATCGGGGCGGAAACCGTCCATCGCTACCGCCCACAGCAAGGATCCGGCGACAAAGATGCCGCCGTACGCGGCGAGGATGCGACCGAAGTTGGCATCGGGCTGCATCGTCGCGACCAGTCCGTAGAGGCCGAGCGAGATCACGCCGAGGCCGACCCAGATCCAGCCCTTGTTCTCGCGAATTCCCTGCCACACCAGCCAGGCTCCACCGATTTCGAGTACGGCGGCAAGAACGAACAGCAAAAGCGAGCGGGCGACGGTCATGGGGCACAGACTAGCGTTTACAAACGGGCACCGGTCTCCGCCGAGAAGAAGTACACCTCGTCCTGATTCGGCAACAGGTGAATCCTCTCTCCCGGGAGAATCGATGTCTTCCGGTCGAGCCGAACCACTACTCTTCCCGATCGGCTCTTCCACTTCGCGGCGGGCTCCCCCTTTGCGTAGACGAATGATTCGGCGCCCAACTCTTCGAGCAAATCGGCGTCGACGGCGAGCGAGCCTTCACGCCACGCCCCCGCCAAACTCCACGATTCCGGCCTGACGCCCACCACAATTCTGTCCCGATCAGATGCACCAGTCGGAATCGGTATCCGCAGATCACCGAGCACTGCGACGGTGCCCTCGACCGGCGCTTCGATCAGGTTCATGCCCGGTGACCCGATGAAGGCGGCCACAAAAGTGTTGACAGGGTTGTCGTAAAGCTCGCGCGGCTTCGCCACCTGCTGCAACCTACCGTCGAGCATCACCGCCACCCGGTCACCCATCGTCATCGCTTCCACTTGATCGTGGGTGACGTAGACCGTAGTGGTACCGAGACGACGCTGCAGAGCGGCGATCTGCGACCGCGTACTGACGCGCAGTTTGGCGTCGAGATTGCTGAGTGGTTCGTCCATGCAGAACACCTTGGGATGGCGAACAATGGCTCTACCCATGGCAACTCGTTGACGTTGCCCGCCGGACAGCTTTGCCGGTTTACGTCCGAGCAACGGTTCGAGTTCGAGCATCCGCGCCGCCTCGAGTACCCGCTCCCGGCGTTCGGTCTTTCCTACTCCGGCATTCTGCAGCGCGAAGCCCATGTTCTGTTCGACGGTCATGTTCGGGTACAGCGCGTAACTCTGAAACACCATGGCGACGTCACGTGCTCGCGGAGCGAGGTGCGTGACGTCCGTGCCGCCGATCTCGATCCGGCCGTCCGACGCGGACTCGAGACCGGCGAGCATTCGCAGGCTGGTGGACTTACCGCAACCGGAAGGTCCTACGAGTACCAGGAACTCACCATCGGCGATGTCGAGGTCGAGACGGTCGACTGCCGGTCGATCGGTTCCTTCGTAGCGGTGCGTGACTCCCGCGAATTGCACGTTGGCCATGAGTGTTCTCTCCTACTACTTCGGCAGCTTGGGGGTGATCTGCCGGTCGATGATCTGCTGCAACTGCGTGGCAACGCCGGCGAATGTCGATGCGACGTCGGCCTTCTGGAGAGCGATCTGCTCGAGTCCGGTGCCGATGATCTGATCCCCACCCGGGACGAACACGCGTGCGTAGTCCTGCGAGCGCGTACGCGAGAGCTGATCCACAGCGGTACGGGAGTTGGGGTTCGCGTCGAGGAACGCCTTCATGCTCGGCTCCGAGGTTGCCGACTTGCGGACCGGCATGTAGCCGACGTTCTGCGAGAAGTACGCCGTGTTCTCACCATTGGTGATGAAGTCGATGAACTTGAGCGCGTTCTTCTTACGCTGATCGGAGATCTTGGACGGGATGGCAAGCCCGGCACCGCCGGTGGGGCAACCGGGAGTTCCGTCCACTGCCGGGAGGAAAGCGGTGCCGAAGTCGAAGTTGGCAGTCTTCTTGATGCCGGACAGATCGCCCGTCGACGCGATGGTCGACGCCAGAATGCCGGTACCGAATTCGTTCGCGATGTCAGTGGAGACCGCGGCGTACTTCTTGTCGTGAATCATGCTGGAGAGGAACTGCCCTGCGGCAATGGTCTTCTCGTTGTCGAGCTGCAGATTCCACTGGTCGGAGTACGAGCCGCCGAACGTCCAGATTGGGCCTTCGTAGGTCCAGCCGAGGTAATCCTTCGCGTTGCCCCACCCGTGTGCCAACTTGCCGTTGCCCACGACCTTCTGCAGCTCGGGTCCCCACTCGTCGAACTCCTGCCATGTCGCCGGCCCACGGTCGGGAAGACCTGCCTGCGACCAGACCGCCTTGTTGTAGTAGAACAACGGCGTCGACCGCGCGTAGGGAAGCGCATAGTGCTTGCCCTGGAACAGGTAGTCGGCGAGCAGCGAGTCGACGTAGTCACCCGAGTCGACGCCCACCTCGGAGAAGAGCCCGTCGAGCGGCTCGATCGCTCCGGCCAGTGCATAGTTGAACCACCAGACATCGGAGAGCACAACCACATCGGGAACGTCTCCGCCGGAGAGTGCAGCGTTGAACTTCTGCGCCACCTCTTCGTAGTTCTTGCCACCGTCCACCAGGTTGACCTTCAGGTCCGGGTACTTGGTCTGGAACCGGTTGATCAGTTCCTTCTCTACGTCGGTGGACTTGCCCGGGTGGTTCGACCAGAAGGTGATGGTGTTGGAATCACCCGAAGCACCGGATGTTTCCGCAGCATCAGCGCTGGATCCGCCGGAACCCGCGCACGCGGTCAGTGCGGCGCCGGCGGCGATTGCACCGCCGAGGCTCAGAAATCCGCGCCTGTTCATGTTTGCCATTGCTGCTCCTCGAGAAAGAAATGTGACGGGAAAGCTGTCAGCCCTTGACCGCACCGGAGGTGAGGCCCTTGATCATGTGTCGTTGCAGCAGAAGGAAAATCACCAGAATCGGTAACATCGTCAGCACCGTTCCTGCCATGACCGGACCCCAGTTGGTGAGCCCGTCGTTGTTCTGCAGTTGGGTCAATCCAATCGGTAGTGGCGCCACCGAGGAATCGTCGGACATGAGGAACGGCCACAGGTACTCGTTCCATTCGTTCACCACCGTGATGATCCCGAACGCCACCATCGTCGGTCCGGACACCGGAAGCACCACGCGCCAGAGCAGTCGCCAGTGGCCGGCGCCGTCCATTCGCGCCGCCTCGATGATCTCCGAAGGAATCGAAAGGAAGTGGTTACGCATGAGGAACGTACCGAAGGCTACACCCGCGAGCGGAACTATGATGCCCTGGAACGTGTTACGCCAACCCCACTCTGCCACGAGCGCGTAGTTCGAGATAACGGTGATCTGGTTCGGCACCATCAACGCTGCGATAATTCCGAGGAAGACGAAATTCTTCCCCGGGAAGCGTAGGAACACCAACCCGTAGGCACTGAGAGTCCCCAGAACGAACTTCGCCACGGACAGAATCGTCGTGATCACAATCGAGTTCCGAAGAAACATCCAGAACGGGACCGATGTTGTTGCTTCGGAATAGTTTTCGGGATGCAGCGACGACGGCAACCACGTTGCCGGCTGGGTGTAGATCTCCGGCCGCTCCTTCAACGAGGTCATCACGATCCAGTACAGCGGCAGGACGATGATGACCAAGGCGATCACCATTGCCGCGTAGCCGAGGATCTTGACGCCGACCTCACGCCGATCCACGTTCTTGCGATCCGGCCCCACCCTGACGACGGAAGTCGTAGCAGCGCTTTTCTTTTCCTCTACTGCTGTCATTTTTCTTCTCCCCGATCCATGGCACGAACCTGGTAGACGGTGATGATCAGCAGGATCAGGAACATGATGGTGGCAACCGTCGCGCCGTAGCCCGCCCGGAAGTTTCGGAAGGTCTCGTTGTAAACCTGGTAGACCATGGTCGTCGTCCCCGTCCCCAGTGGACCACCACGGGTCATGACGTTGATGATGTCGAAGACCTGGAGCGAGTTGAGCATGACAGTGATGGAAAGAAAGAACGTGGTCGGTCGTAACTGAGGCAGGAGCACTCGGCGGAACTTGGTCCACGGTTTGGCGCCGTCGATTTCGGCCGCTTCGTTCAACTCTTGCCGAACTCCCTGCAGCGCAGCGAGATAGATGACAAACGTGTAGCCGAGGTTCTTCCACATGTACGTCACGGTCACCATGAACAGCGCCCAGTGGGGATCCTGATAAAAGTCCGGCGATTGGAGACCGACCCGGTGCAGGAGATCCTGGATCAACCCGAAGTTGGGGTCGAAGACGAACTGAAACGCGACACCGATCGCTGCTCCGGAGATCACGAACGGCGCGAAGATGGCCGAACGGACCAGGTTTCGCCCGACCAGCTTGCGATCGAGCAGCATGGCCAACGCCAAACCGATGACCATCGAACCCACCACGGTGACCAACGTGAATACCACTGTGTTGGTCACGATCTGCCAGGTGTCGCTTCGTCCGAACCACTCGCGGTAGTTACTCAGACCGATGAACGTCGCCTTCGGATCCGCAATGTTCCAGTCGAAGAACGAAAGTCGGATGTTGTCGACCAACGGACGATAGGTGAACAAGATCAGCAACGCGAGATTGGGACCTACCAAGAGCGCAAAGAGCGCGTAGTCACGCCATGGTCTGCCCCACAGACCTGGCTTGCCTGATGTGGGCAGCGTTCTTTCCGGACTCGATCTCACTGAGGCAGTCTGACCGCCCGCAAAGAATGAATGGTGAACGCACAAGACACTCGAGCTGAACGAGACACGAAAAAGGCCCTGCGCGAATACTTCTCGCGCAGGGCCTTCGTCGACGAGCTCTAGCGGTTCCAGTCACCCAATCCGTCGGCGCCGCTGAGGACTCCACCGGCGGTGTTCTGCACGATCACCGGGTCCCCCTTGCCTGCGTTCTCGAAGAACCACTTGGCATTCTCGGTGCTGACATTGAGGCAGCCGTGGCTGACGTTGGTGAAACCTTGTTGCGCAACCGACCACGGAGCGGCGTGGACGAAGATGCCGCTGTAGGAGATTCGTGTCGCGTACTCGACGTAGGTGCGGTAGCCCTCCGGAGAATCGATCGGAACGCCGTACGTGGACGAATCCATGTACATGTCGCGCAGCTGCTCGCCGACGATGTACGTACCGTTCGGTGTTTCGTGTCCCGGCTTGCCGAACGACGTCGGCATGGTGCGCACCACCTCGCCGTTGCGGGTAACGGTGACCTGCTTCGTGTTGTCGTCCGCGACGGTGACGAGCGCGTCACCGATGTTGAACGTGGAGTGCGAATCACCGGCGTCGACGGTCACGGAGATGTTCGCGGGCCAGAACTGCGTCGGCTTCCACCGCACCTGGCTGTTGTTGATCCAGTAGAAGTTGCCCTCGACCGGCGGATTGGTGGTGACGCGAATAGCACGTTCCGCGGTGGCACGGTCATCGATCGATTCGTTGAAGCGGATGATGACAGGCTGGGCGATGCCGACTCGCTCACCGTTGGACGGGTTCACCGACGGCGCCGAGAAGTTGGGAACCGGGGCGGGGATCTGATCCGCTGTGCCCATGAAACCGGGGAGCGCCGGGTCGAGGCCGGCAACACCTGCGACGACGGGTACGGGAATCTCCGGACCACCGGGAAAGAGAGGGAAAGCCGCGGCCGGTCCGGCAAAGGTGAGGCCTGCAGCCACTACTCCGACAACTGCCACAGCTATCCGGGACGTCCGACGCACTCGCTTGCTGACCATCTCACTACTTTCCTTCGACAACGTGCATTTGCTGGTCATGCGTGGCTGACGTCGATACCCGCCTGGCATCGACGTCAACGCGCCATTCGGAGCAAACCGCACAATTCCCTTGTAATTAACACATAAAACGAGAAATCCAGCAATACGAAGGTTCGCTGAACCGTAGCTGTCAACGGTCATGCAGCTCGACTTTCCAGGTTTGGCGGCGCTCACTTCGGTGAATCCGTTTTTCAGCTTCCGTATCCGACGGGATCGCCTTTTCCGTTCTGCGACGGAGGTGCACGTGAACTGGAGCACCGCAGTTCCGGACAGTGCGTTGTGGCTGGCAAAGGCATATACGATCACCGCCGCCGCCTTCGCGATCACGGCAATTCTGCTGGCTCGCTTCACCCATTGGGGTAGTCAGTTTCGACGGATGGCCTGGCCGTATTTCAACCCCCGTCGCAGCCCCGTCCCGTTGCTGATCCTTGCGGTACTCCTGCTGCTCACAGTGTGGGCTGTGCGCGTGACGGTGTTGTTCTCGTACTGGTACAAGGATTTCTACGACACGATTCAAAACCTCGACGAAGCCGGATTCTGGCACTACCTCGGAGTGTTCGCCATCTTGGCTGTCATCCACGTCGTGAGCTCGCTCCTCACATACTTTGTCGGGCAGGCCCTCGTCATCAATTGGCGCATCTGGCTCAACAACAACTTGACCGACGACTGGCTCGACGGTCTTGCGTACTACCGCGGAGAATTCCTGCACGACCCGATCGACAATCCGGATCAACGTATCCAGGCGGACATCACCGCATTTGTCACATCAGCCAATACGTTGTCGATGGGTGCCGTCACCGCGATGGTGTCGATTGTGAGCTTCACCGCAATCCTGTGGAATCTCTCCGGACCGTTGACCATTTTCGGTACCGAGATTCCGCGGGCGATGATCTTCCTGGTCTACATCTATGTGCTGGTGACCACCGCGTTGGCATTCTGGATCGGCCGACCGCTGATCATGTTGAACTTTCTGAATGAGAAATTTGGGGCAACCTTTCGCTATGCGCTGGTGCGATTGCGGGAGTACGGCGAGAGCATTGCGTTCTATCGCGGGGAGGACGTCGAGCGTCGAACTCTCGCAACACGCTTCGCTGCCGTGATCCGCAACATGTGGGCCATCGTATTCCGGACGCTGAAGTTCAGCGGCTTCAATCTCGCCGTGAACCAGACCGCGGTCATCTTCCCGTTCTTGGTGCAGGGCGATCGGTTGTTCAAGGGGCAGGTCACTTTCGGCGACGTCATGCAAACGGCGCAGGCGTTCGGCCAAGTCCACGACTCGCTGTCGTTCTTCCGCGAGTCGTACGCCGATTTCGCGAGTTTTCGCGCCACCCTCATTCGCTTGACCGGCCTCGCCGACGCCAACAAACAAGCTCGGGCGCTACCGACGCTCGATGTTTCGGACGGTGGAGATCAACTCGTCATCCGAAAACTCCACGTACGCAAGCCGTCCGGCGAGACTCTGATCTCCGAGCTGAATCTGACGCTCGATCACGGCGACGCCCTGCTGGTCAAGGGTGCGTCCGGCAGCGGTAAGACCACGTTGCTTCGGAGCCTCGCACAATTGTGGCCGTACGCGGACGGGTCGGTAACCCGGCCGGCCGGTAAGTCCCTCTTCCTTTCCCAGCGCCCGTACCTGCCACTGGGGTCGCTGCGCACCGGACTGGCGTATCCGGATCAATCGATCGCCCCCGACGGCAGACTCCACGAGGTACTCGGCCAAGTACATCTGGCGCATCTGACCGACCGCCTCGACGAGGTAGCCGATTGGACGCGAATCCTGTCTCCGGGCGAACAGCAGCGACTCTCGTTTGCCCGGGTCGTTCTGGCCAATCCCCGCACCGTGTTCCTCGACGAAGCGACATCCGCGATCGACGAAGGCCTCGAATACTCGCTCTACCGCATGCTTCGCAGCGAACTGCCCGACAGCATCATGGTCAGCGTGGGGCATCGCAGCACCCTCAACGTCTTTCACAATCGGCAACTCGAACTGCAGGGTTCGGGACAATGGTCACTCACCGAGCACGTGGGTTGAAAACAATCTCCGCTAGCCTTCCTCGCGAGCGGCCGCGAGCATCGATTCGATCGAAATAAGCTTGGTTCGCGGACGGCCGACTGCCGACCCGGATGCGCGCTCGGCCTTGTCGATTCGTTGCCAGCCTTGGTAGTCCACCTGATCCGGTGACCTGTCAGCGAGAAGTACCGTCAACTTCTCCGCTTCGGCGCTCGGCGTTGCAAGACGCCCAGCGGCGAAGTCGTCGAAAATCATCGAAACGGTTTCGGCCGAGCAGTACTTGTTCGTGCCGATCACACCGGTTGGTCCACGCTTGATCCACCCCGCCGCGTAAACACCCGGCATGGGCATCCCTGATTCCGGATCGATCACGCGGCCGTTCTCGTTCGGGATCACACCCCGTGCGTCGTCGAACGGGAGGTCCGCGACGGGCGTTCCTCGATACCCGACGGAGCGCAATACCAGTCCGGTGTCGAGGGTCTCGGTTTCCTCCGTGGGCCGCGCGGACAATTGACCGGTGGGTGTTGCGATCAGTTCGTTTTTCACGATGCGAATCTGCTCCACACTGCCGTCGCCGAGGATTTCCACCGGCGAGGTGAGGAATCGAAGAACAATGCGCTTACGCGTGGGATCGGCTGTGTGCGAGGCAAATTCCTGGGCCTGCTTCACCTTGAGAAGCACCGACGGCTCTGCTGCGTCGCTCTCGACAAAAGCTCGACTCGAATCGTCGAGTTCCGCCTCTGCCGGATCCACGACGACGTCCACATCAGCCATCTGGCCCAGCGCCAGCAATTCGGGGTTGGTGTAGGCAGCCTGGGCCGGACCCCGGCGACCGAGGATCACCACTTCACGAATATTGCTGTTACGCAACGCTGCGAGGGCATGATCCGCAAGGTCCGTCTTGGCCAGAACCTCGGGGTCCGTGACAAGTATGCGCGCGACGTCGAGTGCCACGTTGCCATTGCCGACGATGACGGCCCGCTCCCCCGACAGATCGAAACTACGGTCGGCGTAACTCGGATGACCGTTGTACCAGGCTACGAATTCGGTAGCGGCGTGACTTCCCGGAAGATCTTCACCCGGAATATCGAGCTTGCGGTCACCCGCCGCGCCTACCGCGTAGACCACCGCGTGATGGTGCTCGAGCAGTTCGGTATGCGAAATATGCTTACCTACCTCGACATTGAAATGGCAGTGCACCGTCTTCTTCGACACCACGGCCCGGAACTGGTCGGTGACGCCCTTGGTACCCGGGTGATCGGGAGCCACGCCCGCTCGGACCAACCCGTACGGCGTCGGCAGGCGATCGAAAATGTCGACCTCGACTCGCGGCTTGCCGGTCAGTTCCATCGCCGCGTAACACGCAGCCGGCCCCGAACCGACTATCGCGACCCGAAGTATCCCCAACTCGGGAGGGATCTTGGCCATGGTTATCGGCTCCGGCCAGTCCGGCCCCATCGGATGCTTCTCGAAGTACGACGCGTTCATCTCGAGGTAAGGCGCGTCAGCTTCGGCAAGTTCGTTGTCGGCGTAGATGGCCTCGACCGGGCACTCGTCCACACAGGCACCGCAGTCGATGCAGGTGTCCGGGTCGATGTAGAGCATTTCGGTGGTGGCGAACTGGGCTTCGTCAGGCGTCGGATGAATGCAGTTGACCGGGCACACGTCCACGCACGAGGCGTCGTTACAGCACGGCTGCGTGATCACATACGCCATTGCTCTCCCCTATCCCTGAACCACAAAGCACGTCTACTTTCCAGACTATAACGTGTTCCAATTTGGTGCGAGAACGCTTTTCAGATCACGCCGTTGCGTTTCAACAAGTCAACTGCAGAAACGGTGGCATGACCACGCCATTCAAGTGCAGCAGCGGGTGAATAACTGTCGAAATTTACCGTCCATCCGCCGTCGTCGCACTGCCGCGACGCCAACGCGGACAGTTCCTCCTCGATCACGTCCCCACGAAACAGCGTGCGGGTTGGTCCTCCCGGATACGGCGAGAAATCAAGCGGGCGCATGTACTCGTCGTCGGCACCCCCGTCCACGTGCACCACTCCGTCGGGAGGAATCAGCGCACCGAGCTTTGCCACCAACCGAACCTCGTTCGCCGCGTCGAGGAACTGCAACGCAAACGCCAATTCGAGAGCGCTGAACGTCCCGGCACGCTCGATTGCACCCAGGCAGAACCGAACCGCCGAGTCGAGCCAGGGGTGCTGGGCCACTGCGGAATCGAATTCGGCCACCCGCAACGCCGTAGCGCACACGATGGTCGTGATCTGCAATGACGACACGGTCGGATCCGCGTCGACCCAGAACGGCGCGCACCCCGCCGGCTCGGAAATCGGAAGGGCAAAGGGCAAACCGCCGTCGACGAGCGATATCGACTGCAACCAGTCACACAATTCCAGGGCCCGCGGGGTCGCCGTACCGGCATCGGCAAAAACCTCGAACGCATGCAGTGCGCCACCTGGTTGACTGCTTGACGAGCGCAGGTCCGGCTCGAGACCCCAGCCGTACCCACCGTCGGGATTTCGGTAGCCGTCGACGGACGCCAAGGCACCATCGCGATCACCTTGTCCCAGAACCAAATTCAACCGGTGACGGTCGAGTATCCGGCCGTTGCCCGCCAGAAATCGTGTTGCTGCCGCAAGATCGACGACCATTTTCCCCTCACCCGCCTATGTTCGACGCGCCAACTCCTGTGCCTCGGCTCCCAGCCTGGCAAGACGAAGGTCGCCGAGCGCTGTTACGGCACTACCCAATCGGTTGGTCGTGAAACCCAAGGACAGACCACTGTCGAGGTCGGCGTACGCACCCGAACCACCGACCCCGTAATGGCCGATGGCGTTGCGCGGTTGACGGCGTGCCGCGATGATCGGCGGGTGATAGCCGAGAGCCCAATTGGGCCGAACGGCAAGCACGTAGTCACGCTCTCGCGTTTGAATGGTCGCCATCTGTTCGATGGTGGACTCTTTCAGGAACCGCTTTCCGTCGAGCATGCCGCCGTTGGCAATTGCCGCATACATTCTCGCCAGCGCCCGCGCGCTGAAGACCCCGTTCCAACCCGGCATCACCGTATCGTGCACCGCGGGATTACGAACCATCACGTCGAACCCGTCGGGCATCGCCGCCTCGGCCAGACCTCGAGTAGGTCCGACATGAGAGAGAACCGTGGAGGCAAACGCCCAGTTGAGGCCTGCCGGGTTGATGTGCGGAAACAGTTTCGCGATACGCGTCCGCTCGGAGATGGGTACCCGGAACCAGAATTCGTCGACACCGAGAGGCTTCGCGATCTCCGCCTCGACGACGTCTGTGAAGGGAAGTCCGGTCACCCGCGCAACCAACTCGGCTACCAACCATCCGTAGGTCACCGCGTGGTATCCGGGTCCCTTGAGCCGGCGCGGATCCGGCTTGCTCTCAGCCAGCGCGGCGACTACGGCGTCGTAGTCCATGAGATCGAGCGGATTGCGCATCAACCCACGCACCTTGTGCAGGCCGGCGCGATGCGTCATCAATTCACGAACGGTGATCTTGTCTTTGCCTGCGGCGCCGAACTCAGGCCAGTACTGCGCAACGGGTGCGTCGTAATCGATCAATCCGCGCTCAGCCAAACGATGTACGACGGTACTGGCCACGCCTTTGCCGGTGGAGAAGGAGAGCGAGATCGTGTCGTGGTCCCAACGGCGGTCACGGTCGGCATATCCGGCCCAGATGTCGAGTACTTTCTCGCCGCCCTGATACGCGACCAAAGCGCCGCCGCCTTGCTGCGGTTGCCGGTACATCGCAAAGAACCGGTCTGCCAGTGGCAGGAATCGACGATCCACATACAACTCGGTCCGCGCCGGCGACTCTGTGTATGCGAGTGAACCGCGCCGTGCGTTTGCAGTCATCGCGTCCTCCGATCCCCGTTTGATCACGGCCAACTGCCCTGATCGACCCACCACAGCTTTACATCCTTGTGACCGGTGTCACGATGTGAACTGTAGTGCGAGGTACCGTCACGGCAGCGTCCAGGTCGATATTCCATCGCTGAAACACCCCTGAGCAGTCGCGATATTGAAAACCAGCGCAGGGCCCCCGCCGCAGATTGCGCCAACGTCGGCGTCGCCGACGGCGGCGCGACCGCCTGGACCCGCCAACACGAGTGCAAAGGGTGACGCGGTGCGGCCGAGAGCTAACGAATCCCGCCCGAAAGCAACGGCAGCAAGCATGCCACCGCGTGTTTCCGCCGCCGCGACACCACCGAACATCGCAAGCCCAGCAGACGTGCCGCCGTCACGCGAGTCCGCGGCCCCCACTCCGTCACCTTCGACATGCGAGATAGCGGAACTGCCGGCATCGGCCACCGCCCGGCAGGCCGACGAGCCGTCCACCAGAGTCTGGTCGAGCCCTCTCGCAGAGCAGTCCAACGTTGCGGCCGACGCGTGTGAAGTTGCGCCGACAATGCTCAGAGCAGCAATTATCCCGCCACCCATCAATAATCCGGTTACCCGTGCGCCCCGGTGATCCATTTCAACCTCACAATGCACTCGCGAGTCTCGGATTTGTCCGATTCAGACGCTACTCGGTTTCCGGCTCCTTCCGATCTCGATCGCGACTCGGTTGCACCCGTTTCGGCTCACCCGGCATTTTGGGGTAGTTGGGCGGATAAGGGAGGTCTCCCAATCCAGCCGCGGTGTCCTTGTCGAACATTTCCAGAAGAACATCGAGTTCGAAGGCTTTCTCGTGCATCGCTGCCATCGGATCACCGCGGTCGGCGAGCAGACTCGGGACCGTCGCGATAGTGCAGTCATCGGGGTGTACGTCGCGCAGTTCGTCCCACGTCACCGGCGTCGACACGGTTGCTATCGGCGTCTTGCGCGCAGAATAGGCCGCGGCAATCGTTCTGTCCCTGGCATTTTGGTTGAAGTCGATGAAGATCCGCTCACCACGTTCTTCCTTCCACCACGCCGTTGTCGCTCGATCGCCGCTGCGTCGTTCGACTTCACGGGCAAGTGCAATTCCCGCGTGGCGAACCTCGATGAAATCCCAGCGCGGCGCGATCGGAATGTACACGTGCAGGCCCCGTCCGCCGGACGTCTTGGGGAACCCTTCCAAACCCAATTCCGACAGGAGTGGACGCAGTACATCGTCAGCGATCGCAACGGCCTCCGCAAAGCCGGTACCGGGCTGCGGATCGAGGTCGATCCGCAATTCGTCCGGGTGATCGGTATCCGGGCAGCGCACTGCCCAAGGATGGAACGTGATGGTCCCGAGGTTCGCTGCCCACACGATGTTGGCAGCGTTCTGTACTCGCAGGACATCGGCCTTGCGCCCGGACGGAAACATGACCTCACAGGATTGGACGTGTTCAGGTCGTTTTGCCGGCAACCGTTTCTGGTAGACCTCTTCGCCTTCGATACCGTCGGGGAAACGTTGAAGGTGAGTCGGTCGATCCTTCAGTGCGGCCACCGCGGCGCCCTGTAACGCGACTGTGCGGTAGTACTCCACAAGATGACGCTTGGTCCCGCCGTCTGCGCCCAATTGCGGATAGTAGATCTTGTCGGGGCTGGAGAGACGAACCGCGATTCCGTCGACATCCAGTTCCACTGCCGGACTGGCCATCACACACCACCTGCAAGGACATCCGCGAAGTCGTACCGCACCGGAACCTCCAACTGATCGAACGTGCACTCGTCGGGAACCCGATCCGGACGCCACCGCAGAAAACGCGCTGCGTGCCGGAAGCGTTCCCCTTCCATTTGGTCGTATGCCACTTCCAACACCCGCTCCGGGCGGAGCGGAACCCACGAGCGGTCGGCCGCCGACTTCCATCGGCTTGCCTCCCCTTCGGCCACCACGTCGTCGCCGACGCGGAGCGGTTCGAGTTCTTCCAGCAACTCGATGCGCCGCGCCGCGGTGAATGCCGAAGCGCCACCGACCATCTTCAATTCGGAGCCGTCGAACAAACCCAGCAGCATCGACCCGATCCCCGGTTGGCTCTTGTGCGGACGATATCCGAGCAGTACGACATCTGCCGTTCGAGCGTGCTTGACCTTGATCATTTCGCGCTTGTTCGGCAGGTAGGGGCCGACCAGCTTCTTGGCGATCACACCGTCCAGACCAGCGCCTTCGAACATCTCGAACCACCGCATCGCCTCACCGCTGTCGAAAGTGGCAGCCGTGACATGGCAGCTGAGACCGCCGCCGATCGTGTCGACCAACAATGCGCGTCGTAGCGTGAAATCTTCGGCCGCTACGTCGCGATCTCCAAGCGCCAGCAGGTCGAATCCGACAAATTGCGCTGGTGTCTGCTCGGCGAGCAATTTCACCCGGCTGGCCGCCGGATGGATACGTTCGGACAGCGCTTCCCAACTCAGCCGCGTCACACCGTTCACTTCCCGAGGAACGACGAGCTCGCCGTCCACCACGCATCTGTCAGGCAGTTCCGCTTTCACTGCTTCGACGATTTCGGGAAAGTACCGTGCCAGGTCCTTTCCGCCTCGAGAACCGAGGACCACCTCGTCCCCGTCGCGGAAGACAATCGACCGAAAGCCATCCCATTTCGGTTCGTACGACCACATCGGCTCATCGGATTCGGGTTGTACCGGCACTGTCGTAGCGGCCTTCGCCAACATCGGGGCGAGCGGCGGCATCTGAGGGAGGTCCACCCACTCATACTGACAGTCCAATTCGCAATTCGACTAGCGGTCAAGTGGAATAGATCCCGAACAGTTCAAGATCTAGCAAAGGGGGCTTCATGTCCGGAATCTTCGGACGCCTGTGTACAGCGGTAATCGCGACATCTGCGATCGCCATTTTCACCGTCGGGTGCGGATCTGACATCGAACCCAAAGCCATCGCGGAATCATCATCATCCGTGGCAGATTCGACCACCACGTCAGCGAGTCCCACGACCTCGAAAATCGACGGTCAAGAGGGCACCGACGCGGGCGGTGACGTCGATATCGACGTGAGCATCGGAGACTGCGTCAAGATCGGCGGCACCGCGAACGACGCCGAAATCGACCACGCCGTGTGCGGCAGCGATGAATCCAACTACAAGGTTGTCTCCAAAGCCCCCACGTCGGATCAGTGCGCGTCCGACATCGATCAGACCTATTACGAGACTCTCCTCGGTCAGGAACAGGGCGCTGTCTGCCTCGACATCGACTGGGTCGTCGGCGGATGCATGGATCTCGGACCTGGCGGCCTCGACGACGAGCCGGCCCGTATCGACTGCGGCGATTCGGGAAGCGACGTTGTCCAGGTAATCGAAATCCTGCAGGGCTCGACGTCCATCGACGATTGTGGTTCCGACGCAGATTCGGGATTCGAGCACGCCGAACGCAAGTTCACCGTCTGCACGGCAACCATGTAATCGCTGTGCGCCTTTGTCAACCGCGGGCGGTTGACAAAGGCGCACAGTCAGAGCCAGCCTCGCCGCTTGAAAATCGTGTAGAGACTTCCACATGTCAGCACCATCATCGAGAGTGCAAACGGATACCCCAACTGCCAGTGCAGTTCCGGGATGTCGTCGAAGTTCATGCCGTACACGGTTCCGATCAGTGTCGGGGCAAAGAGAATTGCTGCCCACGCCGACACTTTCTTGATTTCCTCGTTCTGCGCATAACTTGCGTGCGTGAGGTTTCGCATTTCCTCGTTCTGATTCTGCGACACCAGAGTTGCATTGACGGTCAGGATGTTTCCCAACAGCTGCCGGAACCCGTCGGCCTGCTCGACCACCGTTGTCGCGTGGTCGGTGACATCGCGGAGATACCGCTGCAATTCTTCGTCGGTGTGGTATTTGTCGAATCCGGCGGACAGTCCACGGAGCATACCGAGCAACGGCCTTGTGGCCCTCTGGAATTCGATGACTTCACGGGTCAATTCGTAGATACGACGCGACACTCCGGGATCACCGCTGAATACCTCGGTCTCGATCTCGTCGATGTCGTTCTGCAGGCCGGCGACAACCGGCGCATAGCCGTCGACGACCGCGTCGAGGATCGCGTAGAGAACCGCTTCCGTCCCCAGACGGAGGAGATCGGGATCGTTTTCCATTCTGGTTCGCACGGCGGTGAGGTCCGGCGATTCGCTGTGACGGACAGTGAGAACGAAATTGGGGCCGCAGAACACGTGCAGTTCGCCGAATTCGACGCGTTCGGTCTCGTCGCGGTAGCGCGCAGCGCGCAGCACGACAAAAAGGGTCTCACCGTAGCGCTCGAGCTTGGGCCGCTGATGGGCGACGATCGCGTCTTCGACAGCCAACTCGTGCAGATCGAAATGTTGTGCTGCAGCATACAATTGAGCGTCATCAGGACGGTACAGCCCGATCCATGCCATCGACTGCGAATCCGGCAGGCACGACAACGCTTCGGCCAGCGTGGACGGCGACGCGATACGAGCTCCGTCGCGGTACACGCCACTGTTCACCACCGTGGCTTCCACCGGCGCAATCGCATCGGCCGGTGCGGCCTTCACGACGGTACGGGCACGCACATGGCCGGTTCGGCTGTCACCGAAACCTGCCGAACGACGTGGAAATGGCGACCTGCGGGACTTGAATTCAGACATGCTGCAACAGCTTTCAAGGAAGAGTGAACGGCCGGGTTCGCTTCACAGCGAATCGTCAGGCCGATGAACACACGATGAAGCTGCAGCAAAATACCCGCCAATCCGGGTGGTCTACAGCTTCAGTTGGTACTCGGAGGTTGGCCACGCATTACAAGCCACACCTCCTCTTCCCTGAATTCCTACTCGATCATCATGCACTCGGACGGCGCACGACGCCCACACACTACCCCTCTTCCTGGAACTGGACAAACCCAGGATTCCGCCAACTAGAGAGTGATCGCGTCCAGCCGAAGTTTGATGAAGTCGGCCGACACGACGGGTTCCAGGCCGGAAACCCGCCCGATCGGCAACTCCAACGGGGTAACCACTGCGTCGTGATTGAGTTCGTAGAAGTAGATGAGCGAGACCAGATCTTCCTCCGGAGCGTCCGTCTGGGGAGGAAGCACGCGGTGCCGGCCCGACGGCCAGCGTTTGCCACTCCAGTACTCGAGGAGGTCCCCGATGTTGACCGTTAGCGCTTCGGCGTCGTACGGAGCGTCTTCCCAGCCGCCCTCGTCCGTGTACACCTGCAGTCCGCCGGATCCGAGCTCACGATCGAGAACTGTCACCGTTCCGAAATCTGTGTGCGGACCGATGCGGAACTGTCCCGGCTCAGGCTCACCCACCACGCTCATCGGTGGGTAGTGGTTGATGTTGCACGTCCAGGTGGGGAGGTCGGCAAGCCCGTCGAACGGGTTATTCGCCAAACCTAGTGCTGCGGCGAACATCTCCAGCAAATCGTCCGACAGTCGACGCATCTGCGCGGTGTAGACGGTCAAGAGTTCGTGAAGTTCGGCGACCTCGCTCGGCCAGACGTTGGAGAGGAACCAGACGTCGTCGACCAGTGGATCTCCCGTCCGAGTTTCCGCTCCGATCGCAAAGGTTTCCTTGAGATCCGGCGGAGTTTCGGTTCCCTCGGAGTAGCCGTTTGCCTCCATTCCCGGACCGATCCATCCGCGTTCGCCGACTGCTGCGGCATACCTGGCTTTGGTCGACTCCGGTAGTGCAAAGAACTTCCGCGCCGCGGCGCGCACGTCGGCGGCAAGTTCCCGCGTGATCCCATGCCCACGGACGAGGAGGAAGCCCGCCCGTTGCAGCCCTTCGTCCACCTCACGCGCGACAGCTTCGGCACCGAGGCCGCCGGCTCGCCACAGGGAAATATCCACGGTCGATACAGCTTTCATTCTGCTACTCCGATGTCTTCGTTCCACAGTGCCGGATTTGTTTCGATGAACTCGGTCATCAGATCGATGCAGTGCTGATCCCGCAGAACGGTGACAGACACCCCGTTCTCTCGGAGCCACTCGTGCCCGCCGGTAAATGTGACGCTTTCACCGACGATCACGGATCCGATGTTGAACTGACGCACGAGTCCGCTGCAGTACCAACACGGCGAGAGAGTGGTGACCATAATGGTCTGCCGATAGTCGCGTTGCCGGCCGGCGGCACGGAAGGCGTCGGTTTCACCGTGCACCGAGGGATCGTCATGCTGGACTCGACGGTTTCTGCCACTCCCGAGAAGGGTGCCGTCGGATGCGAAGAGTGCCGCGCCGATGGGGATTCCACCCTCACTGCGGCCGAGTTCAGCCTCGGTTATCGCTGCCTGCAACATTGTCTGGGGGTCGAGAGCGCGAGAAGCGCTCGTCACAGTCGTCGACATACCTCTACCTTCTGCGGTTCCGGCTACATCCACAACTGACACATTGTTGTAACGAGCCGCCCCTAGTGTGGACATACTGTCGCCCAGAGTGAGGAAAGCCGAACCGATGACTCTCACCGTGCGCGAGCTACTCGACAACCAGTTTCGTGGGGCCGATCCGCAGGTTCTAGCAGGTGGCAGCCAGTTGGGACGGGTGGTCCGTTGGGTCCATTCGAGCGAGATCTACGAGATCAGTCCGTTGCTGTCCGGGGATGAACTGTTGCTCACCACCGGCTTGGGGCTGTCCGGAGTCGATCCGGGGACAAGGCGGCATTATCTGCGAGAAGTCGGGAATCGAAACGTCGCCGGGGTTGCCGTAGAACTCGGGCGAACCTTCGACATGATTCCGCCGGACATGATCGAGGAGGCATCGATCATGGGGATGCCGCTGATCGCACTCCGAACTGTTGTCCCTTTCATCGAACTGTGCCAGAACGCGAACACGGAGATCATTTCGCGTGAAGTCTCGGTCCTGCGCCTGGGAAACGATCTTGCGCGGGTGCTCGAAATCGAATTGATGGCAGGCAGCGGTGTCGCCACTCTGCTCGAGCGCATCAGCGACGTAACCGGCTGCCCGTTGATCGTGACAAGCGGCAGCGGCGCCCTCGTCGCGGCACATGGCGTCGACGATGATCGATCTGCGTGGCGTGCCGCTGACGCCGGAACTGCCACTGCCGCTATCCATTCCAGAGACGGAATCTGGGGAACCCTGACGGCGGGACCAGGTTCGACACTGAATCCGGCGACGTTGCATGGGCTGTTGCAACGCGCTGCCGGTTCGTTGGGGTTGGCACTGACCTATTCGGGAAGCCTGACCGGCCGCCCCCAGCGAGCGGCCGCTACCCTCGTGTCGGATCTGCTGGAGCGGGGCGACGTACGGCAGATCGACCTTCGCGTCAGATCCGCGGCCGCCGGGTTCCATCCCACTCCCGGGCACCGCGTCGTTGCGATCGCTATCGACTCCCCTGGCTCACGAATCGCGATACGTCTGCTTGATTCTGCAGCCAAACTGCTCGGTCAACCCAATCTGGCAGCCGAAGTTCATGCCAGCACTTTCGGTCTTGTCGCGGTGCCTGCCAAGACAATCGATGCTGTCGGAGCCGTGAGTGCGGCATTCGGAACATCCTTGTCGTCCAACATTACCGACGGTGTCACGGTGGTGATCGGAGACCCGTGTGCGTTGACGCCGTCGGAGGTAAGTGCGGCACTACACGCTGCCAGATCAGGGCTTCGCCTTGCGACGTCGGCTCGTCGGACCTGGCTCGCCGGACGCGTGGTGACAACTACGCGCGAACTGGCACCGGAACTTGCGGTGGACCAGTTGCCCGTGGACGTCCGGGAGCGAATGGTCTCCGTCGTCGCTCCTTTGGTTTCCTGGGACGACACCCATTCGAGTAATCTCACCGGAACACTCGAAGTTCATCTCCGACACGGTTGCAGCGCAACACGTTCAGCGGCCGCATTACATCTGGGGAGGCAGTCGCTCTATCAACGACTCGATCGCATCCGGGCGCTACTCGGATACGACCCGTCGACGCCGTCGATGTACGCAACTCTGCTTCTAGCGCTGTGTGCTCACCGACTTGCCGCGAGAGATTTTCGAACCGTTGACGAGGAGATAAAGCCCGCCCGCGATGACAAATCCCACGAAGAACGTGATGTCGCCGAGTTCGGGGACTGACCGTACGACGTAGCCGACAAACTTCTCCTGATTGGAGAACAGCAGAACCGAGGTGAGGAGTGCGATCACGAAGGCTGAGAATCCACCCCAGTTGGTGTGCTCGGGATCGTAGAGGAGATTGTCGATGCGCTGCCCGCGGCGCAGATACTGGTCGGCGAACATGATGCCGAGCCACGGCCCGATCCAGTAGGCGACAACAAGAAGGAAAGCTTCGTAGCTTGCTGCTGCGTCGGCAAGCGCCCACCATGCAACGAGGAATCCGACAACTCCGAAGACCATTGCGACCATGGCGCGTTGCGTTTTCACCGGGAGTTTCAAGCCGATGGTCACAAAAGCCATCGAGCCGGAATAGACATTGAGCGCATTCGCGGCAACGGCTCCGAGCGCGATGGCCAGTAGCGTCAGATTGGCAAGTGCCGAGGGCAGATTGGAAGTGAAGGCGTCGGCGGGGTTATCCGACGATGCTGCACCGATCGTGACCGATGCTGCACCGACAACCGACAGTGCCACGCAGGAGACAAACAGCCCGGACGACGCGAACAGGCCCGTTCGGAACGTCGAGACCGACGATGGGAGGTAGCGCGTGTAGTCAGCGGCATAGGGCGTCCACCCGGCCGCGTACCCGAACGCGGTACCCACCGTGAGAAGGAACCCGCCAAGGCCACCGACGCCACCCTCGATCGCCGGTGCACCTGGATTGGCTTTGGTCAGAATGACAATCGCAGTGATCGCAAAGATGACGGCGAGGACGGGAAACGCGTATCGCTCGAAAGCCTGAACGAGGTTGTGCCCGAAGAAGGCAAACACGGTCTGGATGACCACGATCACCAACAGTGAAGGTACCGGCGGCAATCCAGTCAGTGTGTTGAGCGCAAAAGCGCCACTGACACTGTTGGTCGCAAACCATCCGACGCCGCACATGATCGACATGAACGCCGACGGCAGAGCATTGCCTCGGTATCCGAATCCCAATCGGCCGAGCACCATTTGAGGTACACCGTGCAGGGGTCCGCGTGCCGACAGCACGAAATGCGCGGCCGCACCGAGAGCTGTTCCGATGACCAGCCCGAGGGTTGCCTGCCAGAACGTCATGCCGAACACGGATACGGAGAGAACCCCGATGAAGATCGTGGCGAATTCGAGGTTCGGGGACATCCACGTCCAGAACAACTGGCCGGGCGTGCCGTGGCGATCCTCGTCGGGAATGAACTCGTTTCCGCCAGGTTCGACGGCAAGTACGCGGTCTCCGTACTCGCGATCCGCCCCGGTCTGCTCGCCGGTTACACCCTCGGTAATTGCCATAAGAGAACCTTGGGGTGCGGGGAGAGCTGCGACAACCGACAGACTGTCCGCCACCGCAGCCGGTTCTACGGACAGTCTGGCGGCGCGCTAGTGCGGCGCGCGCAACCCGCCGATCAAGAGTTCGACGATCTCGTCGGCCAACGCCTCGGTTTCCGCGAGCGACTGGCCTTCGCGACGGCGATACCAGAGATCGATACCGTTAAGGCTGCTGAGCAGCACTTTTGCCGCCATCCGCGGTGACGTCGCGCGGATCGACCCGTCGGCGACTCCGTCGATCATCACCTGTTCGAAGAGTTTCTCGTAGCCCAACCGGAGGTCGTTGAGTTCGACGAGCGCCTGCTGTTGGCGAAGTTTGAGTGCCGAATTCATCTGCCCCCGCACGCCCTGGTGAATTGCATGGTGATGTCCGAGGTGCGTCATCAGATTGATCAGATGGGCCCGCGACATCGCCGTCAGCTTGACCAATCCGGTGCCGCCCGCCGCCACTTCTCGGTCGACTTCCGCGCGGAGCCTGTTCATGCCCTGCTCGAAAATAGCCAGGTAGATATCGAACTTCGACCGAAAATGGTAGTAGACAAGACCTTTGGTAGCGCCGACGCGATCGGCGAGGTCGTCGATGGTCGTGGCGGCATATCCGTCCGCCGCAAATGCGTCTGCGGCCGTCTCGATGATCACCGAGCGCATATCCGGTGCGTCAGCACTCATCGTTCACCCTTCACTGCCTTGACTTGTTTCCACACTTTGACATAGTAATACTCAGTAGTATCCCAGATCAGAGAGGTTTTTCCCATGTCACTGGATTTCTCAGGCAAGGTCGCGATCATCACAGGCGCAGGCGGTGGCCTCGGCCGAGCACACGCCATGGCGCTTGCCGCGCGCGGCGCACGCGTTGTTGTCAATGACATGGGCGGATCCGTCAACGGCAGTGGCGGCGCCGATACCGCAGCCGCAAAGGTAGTCGCCGAGATCGAGGCTCTCGGCGGTGAAGCACTTGCGGACCACTGCGACATCACCGACGCCGACGCAGTTGCCGCCATGGTCGCCGCTGCGATCGAGAAGTGGGGCCGCGTCGATATTCTCATCAACAACGCCGGCATCCTGCGCGACAAGTCGTTCGTGAAGGCTGAACTGGACGATTTCCGCAAGGTCATCGACGTTCACCTCATGGGTTCCGTCATCGTGTCCAAAGCCGTCTGGCCGCACATGGTCGAGCAGAACTACGGCCGCATTCTCATGACCACGTCCGCGTCGGGTATCTACGGCAACTTCGGCCAGGCCAACTACGGTGCCGCCAAGTCTGGCGTCGTCGGTTTGATGAACGTGTTGTCCATCGAAGGCGAGCGCAAGGGCATTCGCGTGAACTCCCTTGCCCCCACTGCGGCTACTCGCATGACCGAGGACCTCCTCGACGAGAAAACCCTTGCACTCCTTGCTCCCGAGTCGATTTCACCCGGCGCGCTGTTCATGGTCTCCGACGACGCCCCCACCAAGACGATCCTCAGCGCGGGCGCCGGTGTGTTCGCGATTGCCCGCATGGAGGAGTCACAGGGTGTCTACATCCCGCGGGATGCGCTCTCGCCCGAGGTTGTCGCCGAACGCTGGGCCGAAATCAGTGACATGACCAACTCGGTCCAGGTTGCCGCGGCATTCGATCAGACGCGCCGATTCGTGGAGAAGGCAGTAGCCGAGCAACCTTCCGCCTGAACGACATCGACGAGGCCGCTACTCCGATTGTCGGCGGGCCAGTTGTTTGTCGGTGCCTGCGTGCATAGTGAACCGGACATGAACTTGCACACCGAAAGGCCCCCGATGAACAACTGGTCCGATCGCCCGATCTGCGCGTTCGACCTCGAGACCACGGGGCGCGATCCATCCACTGCCCGGATCGTCAGCGCGTGTGTTGCCGTCGTGGACGGTTCGAGTGTGGAGACCCGCACCTGGTTACTCAACCCGGGCGTCGATATTCCGGCCGGTGCCATCGCCATCCACGGCATCACCACCGAGCATGCGGCCGAGCACGGCCAGGACTACGCCGAGGGGTACGAGGAGATCCGTGAGGCTCTCCACAATTCGTGGGCCCGTGATCATTCGGTTGTTGCGTTCAACGCGTCCTACGACCTCACGGTCATGCACTCCGAAGGTCTACGAATCGGTAAGCCCGCGCTGGTTCCCGGGATGGTTGTGGACCCGTACGTCATCGATCGCGCGATGGACAAGTTCCGCAAGGGGAAGCGAACACTGTCTGCGGTCTGCGAGTTCTACGGAATTACCCTCGAATCCGCACACGAGGCAGAGGCAGATGCGATGGCCGCTGCCGCTCTCGCACAAGAACTGGCGGTGCGTTTTCCGGAGATCAACGATCTTGATCTCATGGTCGATCAGGCACAGTGGCACGCCGAACGGCAACGTGATTTTGCCGAATTCCTGAGCAGCCAGGGGAAAGACGTGTCAGATGTAAACGGCCAGTGGCCTATTCATTTCATTGCGTGATGCCCGTACACGCGGGTCATAATCGCTGCGAAATCTGCTTGCGTAGTTCTTCACGTGATCGTTTTCCGGTGTGCGTTGTCGGGAACATCTCCAACTCGACAAAGATGCGCGGCACCTTGTAGGCGCTCAACCGTTCTTTGCAGAATTCGATCAGATCCTGCGAATCGACGGAGTGTCCGTGGACCGGGATGATGCAGGCAACCAGCCGCTGACCTTGCCGTTCGTCGGCCACACCGATCACTGCGACTTCGAGGATCAACGGGTGCTCCATCAACACCGTCTCGACTTCTTGGGGGTACACGTTGAATCCGCTGACAATCACCGTGTCCTTTGACCGCGAGACGATGTACAGGTGTCCTTCGTCGTCCGACCAACCGATGTCGCCGGTTCGCAACCAACCGTCACCGTCTACCGCGTCGTCGAGCGTTGATTCCGGATCGTCTCCGGCTCGGAGGTATCCGTGCATGATGTTGTACCCGGAACAGAGCACGTGGCCGTCCTCGTCGGGGGGAAGCGGATAGCCGTAGTCGTCGACAATCCGGATCTCGAGTCCGTCGACGGGGGTCAACATCGCGAGCGAACCTGATTCGCCCTCGGTGATACTGCCCATGGCGACGGTCCCGCACGCTTCGGTAAGTCCGTAGCCGACAACCATGTTCACGATTCCGAGTTCGCGGCACGCTCCGCGCATACGGTCGAGCGGCACTTCGGAACCGCCGCTCACCGCCATCCTGCATACCAACCCGATGTCGTCGCGGCCGCTGCCGACCAGGTCGAAGAGAATTGTCGGTGGCCCCATCACCACGGTGACGCGGTCACGGACTATCACGTCGGCCAGGTCGGCTCTGTCGTACTGTTCGACGACGCGCACCGAGGCTCCGGCGCACATCGCGGTCAGCAGCACGCCGTTGAAACCGAACGAATGTGCAAACGGGACGGCACCGATCACCCGATCCGCACTGGTCAATTCGAGTCGCTGCGCCACTGCCGAGTACAACCGCGACAGCTGTCCGTGGGTCATGGGAACCTGCTTGGACACTCCGGTCGAACCGGAGGTCGAGAGAATCACCGCAACATCGTCGGGACTCGCAGCCGGCCGATCGGGATCAGGGGTGGCGACTCCGGCGGCTGCCATGATCCCGGTGATCCGTGGTTCGTCGACTACGAGGGCTGGTTCTGTGACATCGAGAATTCGTGAATACTCGATGTCGCTGACGCCATGGCCCACCGGAACAACAGTCGCCCCAGCGCACAGGATCCCGAGGGCGATACAGACCCAGTCGGTGGTGTTGCGGCCGCTGAGGACCACCCGCGAGCCCGGTCGCACGCCCGCATCCGCAAGAACAGTCGCCACCCTCAGCGCGTGGTCCGTCAGTTCGCCGTACGTGATCTCCTGGCTGCCGTCGAGCAATGCCACTCGGTCTCCGCACCGCTGCGCCAAGTCCAGGCAGAGCGCGTCGAGCGTCGGTACCAAAAGATCACGCGGCATGTCTGCATTGAAACATTCGGCCGACGTAGGCTTGGCACCTCTCCCGCTGAGTGGTTCCCCGGGACCGGGGCGCAGAGAGCCGTTCATACGTACCTTCCCGCACTACTTTTCAGCATATTTCTAACCGAAATACTCTCTTGTGGTCTACCGGCAGGTAACCTTTCGACCATGGCAAAGGACAAAACATCCGCAGACGCGCCCACTCTGCGACCGACAAGCTGGGCCGTCCTTGGCCTCCTGTCATTCGGATCCGAACTCTCCGGTTACGACCTCAAGAAATGGGCGGACTGGAGCCTGCGGTTCTTCTACTGGGCACCGTCGTACAGCCAGATCTACAGTGAACTACGCAATCTCGAGGCGCACGGCTACGCCACCTCCCGCGTGGTGAGCACAAACGACGTCAAGAGCAAGCGCCTGTACGCGATCACTCCAGCCGGAACCGACGCGGTAGCGACGTGGGCAAACGAATCGCCGGTCGAACCCGCAGTGCTCAAACACGGCGTGATGCTCAGGATGTGGCTCGGCCATCTAGCCGACCCCGACAAACTGCAATCGGTACTTACCGAACACCGCGACCAGTCCGAGAAGATGCGCATCCGCGCAATTGCCGATGCCGAAGGCGCATCCGAGGAAGCTGGATGGGCATATCCCGAACTGGTGCTGCGTTGGTCGGAGATGTACTACGAATCAGAGCGTGACCGAGCAAACTGGATGTTGGAGAACATCTCTCGACTCGGATCTGACAAAACCAGCGCCGGAAAAGCACGCCGGAAAAAGCCTGAACCCCGCACTCCGGACGAGCTCCGCAAACACGAAGACTAATGCTCGGATCGCTCTGGCACCGAATGTGTCAGAGCGATACAGGCCGGTATCTCAGCAGAGTGATGTCACGATCCGGATAGTCACAGAACACGGGTTCCACCCGCATACCGACGCTGAGCTCGCGATCGCCCACCTCGACCAGTTCGGTACTGAACCGCGGCCCCTCGTCCCACTGCACCACTGCCAACAACTGCGGCAACGCATCCGACCACGGCGGTGCCGTCGGACGGTCAGCCACCGTATAGGTGTAGAGCGTGCCCAATCCACTGATCTCACGCCACTCGAGGTCGTCAGCCAACGTGCGCGGCGCCAGCAAACGCGGATAGAAGACAAAATCGTCCGACGAGGGTGAGTACTGGATCTTTATCTTGCGCTCTCGCAGAGCATTCCAGAACGGTGCGGACACCGGCGTCGGTTCCGGAAACGGCTTTTCGTTCGACATGCCTAGTCTCCCTGGAGTATCAGTGCAACTTGCTCACTCATGATGCCGCCGTTCCCCGTCACGAACGCGGTATTGCAGTCCTCGACCTGCGCCGCTCCGGATCGGCCCATCACCTGACGCACACCGTCACACACGTGATGCATTCCGCCCGCCATTCCCGCTTGCCCGTAGGACAATTGGCCGCCCGCGGTATTCACCGGGAAGTCGCCGCGGAAGGTCAGGTCTCTCGACGACACGAACTCCATGCCTTTCCCCTTCTCGCAGAAGCCTGCATCTTCGAGGCTCATTACCACCGTGATCGTGTAGCAGTCGTAAATCGAAGCCACATCCACCGCTGATCGCGAGATTCCAGCCATGTCGAATGCCGTGTCCGCAGCCTTCGCGATCGGCGTGCGCACCATGTCGTCTGCATAGGTCGGCGTCTTGAACGACAGGTGCTCGCCAAACCCCTTGACCCAGACCGGACGGTTACGGCCGCGACGGGCGATATCAGCGTTCGCCACGACAATGCCCGCGCCACCCTGAACCCGCATCACGACCTCGAGCATCCGAATGGGATCGGCGATCATCGGACTCGCCAGGACATCGTCGATGGTGATCGGCTTTCCGTGGAACACCGCTCCCGGAGTACTACAGGCGTTGGTTCGCTGGTCCACCGCGATCTTTGCAGTGGCGCGCTCGTCGTACCCGAATTCCGCCGCGTACCGCCGAGCAATCTGAGCATACGGCGCGTTCTGCCCGAGATTACCGAACGGAATCTCGAATTCGGCTTGAGGAGAACCGAACTTGCCACTCGAGGCACCGAGATACCCCGGATCCGCCGCGGGCTGAATCCGAGATTTCGGTGTCATGTACGACCCAGGAACAATAACCAACACCGCGTCGCAGATACCGAGTTCGACGGCTGCGGCAGCTCGCCACACCATCCCCGCTGCCGTTGCACCGCCGAGGTCGACTCGCTCACCGAAGTTCAGGGGAATCCCGAGATATTCGGACAGTGTGGCCGGAGCAAACATATCGGATTCCGCAATACCATGCGTGACAAGACCATTGATCTGTGACGCCTCCAGCCCCGCGTCCTCAATTGCCAGCTTCGAGAGCATTGCCCACTGCTCGATGGTGAACAACTCCGGTCGGGTCTGCTTACGCTGGGCCGGCAGTTCACAGAATCCGACGATGGCAGCCTCGCCGCGCAGTCCCGCCATCAGGACACTCCGGCCGAGGTGGCAGTGCCCCGACGCGGCAGCAGTACTGTCGCAGTTCCCGGCATCAGCACCTCACCGCCACGCACTCCCGCAAGGTCCAGATCGACCAACGCTCTGCCGTTCTCGTCGCGCTTGCCGGTCACTGTTCCCGTGAATTCCAACGGCTCGCCGGGAAAGGCTACGGCGCGGTTCGAGGCCGAGAAGTTCACCAATGATCCAGCGCCACCGATCCAGTCGGTGACAACGCGCGCCAGAAGCGCCGCCTGGAGCGGCCCCTGCACTACGACGTCCTGATAGCCCTCGACGTCGACGGCCCAACTCCGGTCGTAGTGGATGCGGTGCCCGTTGTACGTCGCTGCACTGAAGAGGAACATCTGCAGTTGAGTGACACTGACAGCCAACACCGGAATCGTGTCGCCGGTCTCGATGTCGTCGAAATACACTTGCGGTGACATAACTTTCATCTTTCTGCGGGATACGGCAGGGCGAGCTACGGACGGGCGATCATCGAGGTCGTCGCTTCGGCCACAACCTCGTCATTCTGATTGGTGTACGTGGTTTTCCACGTCACCAGCACGAACCGGCCGGACCGACCGCGCTTCTCGACCACCGAATCCACGACGCGCACACTGGTGATCACGTCGCCGTCGTAGGCTGACCGAAGGAAAGTGGTGTTCTCGCCGCCGGCCATCCGCTTGGGACACAAGGGGAAAACCAGATTCCCGGAGGCAGCCCCGGATGACCCGTCTACCCGCAGTTCCGGTATCGGCGTCACCCCGAGAATCGCGTACTGCAAATACAGCGGTGGGGCAACAACATCGCGATAGCCGTGCTCACGGGCATAGGCACTATCGAAGTACAGCGGGTTGGTCTCGCCGACAGACACCGCCCACCGTTGCCAATCTCGCGCAACGACAGCTCCTGTCGCCCTCGAGACCACTTCCCCGACCCGATCGGCAACAGCGGAGGGGATCAGAGATTCCGAATCCGGAACCACGGCTACGTTTTCAGTCATATTCTTTCTCTCTCATGCTATTTGATGGTCTGTGACCAGTCCGGAATTCTCGAGTTCTGCGTACTTCTCATCGGAATAGCCGAGAATCTTCTTGTAGACGTACTCGTTGTCCTCACCGAACCCCGGGAGCACTCGCCCGAATGCCAGATCGAATCCCTCCACCCGCCAGGGATGTCCGGGATATCGATAGGTTCCCACGGACGGGTGTGTTCGCTCCTGGAACCAGCCACGCTCGCGTAGGTGGTCGTCCTCGAGCAATCCGGTTTCTCTCATCACCTCACCCGCGGGAACGGCGCAATCCTGCAACACCGAAACGATCTCGGCGGCCGACCTGGACCGTGCCCAATTCGCGATTCGATCCCTGATCGACGCGGAGTTGGTCCGTCTTGCGACCGCATCGGCGCCAAGTTCGGCAAGTTCGTCCCCGCCGATCACTGCGGCCAATGCCGTCCACTCGCGATCGCTGCGTACAGATATTGCGACCCAACGGTCCTCATCGGCACTGAGGAAAACATCCTGCAGCACATGAGGATCGGAGTTGCCGAGGATCTCCGGAACTCTGCCGTTTACCTGAGCGTCGAGTACAAATTCCCCGATCTCCGCCATGACGTTCTCCGCCTGCGCAAACTCCACAAGTCCCCCGGCGCCGGTGTGCTCGCGGTCCCATAACGCGGCCATCACAGCAAAGGCCAATCCCGCCGGCGCTGCCTCATCCATGTGGTAATTCTCGCCGGCCGAGTCGGCTTCCTCACCCTCGTATCCGTCCATTGCGGCGATCCCCACGAGCGAATTGAAATTGGGCCCGTAACCGAGATAGTCACTCATCGGTCCGGTCATCCCGAGGGGAGGCATACGAGCGACGATCAAACGAGGGTTGAGTTCGAGCAAACGCTCATGTCCGAGACCCAACTTTTCCAGAGTGCCGTTGGAATTGTTCTCCACCAGAACATCACTGACCTTGATCAGTTCGATCACCGCTGCGTGTCCCGCTTCGGTATCGAGATTCATGCACGCCGAAAGTTTGTTCCGGGAATGCCAATTGAACAGAGCTGTGCGGTCGTACGGCCGCTCGCCGGGATCCTTCTCCGGATAGGTCCCGCCGTGATAGCCGGTCTGCGCGATCGATTCCTTCGTGGTCTTTGCCGATACTTGCCGGCTGACGCGGTTGTTCCCTTCCACCCGAATCACTTCGGCACCCAAGTCCCCCAGCATCGCTGTCCCACCGGGTCCGGACCAGACAACCGTCAAGTCGACAACACGAATTCCTTCGAGCGGATAACTCACGATCGCTCCCCTGTCTGTGCCAGCGACTCTGTCTGTGCCAGCGACTCACGGATCTGTGGACCGTGCTGGTCGAGAGTCGGTGCGGTATGACGTAACCGGTACCCGTTGGCCATCCGCCACGGGGCACCGGTGTACTCCAATGTTCCCGCGACCGGGTGCGAACCACGGACAAACGCGCCTCGGCTACGAAAGTGATCGTGACTCAACAATTCCGAGACGTCGAGATACGCCGTGACGGGAATACGGGCCGCCTCGCACTGTTCCATGATCGCGACTTTCGGTCGCTGCGCGAACCACTTGGTGACATAGCCCATGAACTCGTCACGGTCGGTTCCCATGATCGTCTCGCGCCCGTGATACCGCGCATGGAATTCGCTGTCGTGCTCACCGACGATGTCGACCAATCGATTCCAGAACGCTTGATTGGTCACGTACAGCATCACGAATCCGTCCTTCGCCCGGAACGGCCCGGTGAACGTCACGCCGTGCCGATGCGGGCTTCGAACTCCGCGTGGAGCATTCATGCCGGAATACGCTGCCGAGACCAGATACGACGCTCGCCGATCGGCGCCGGAAAGCAGAACCTCCTGCCCGGACACGTCGATCACCGAACCTTTTCCCGTGCGCTTCGCGCTGAAAATTCCGGCCATCGTTGCTTCGCCGGCCGTACGGCCGATCGTGTAGTGCTCGAGCAGTCCCGGTTTGCGCAACGGCGCGCGATCAGCCGCGCCGGTTGCATTCATCGGACCACCGGCAGCCTGCAGGACCAGGCCGCTCGCTTCACGATCCCGGTACGGTCCGGTCTGGCCGAACGCACTGATTCGCGTGATCACCAGCGAGGGGTTGCGCGCCTGGAGCACGTCCGGCCCCAGGCCCAATTTCTCCAGCTGCCCGGGCCGGAAAGACTCCACCACCGCGTCCGCCGTGTCCACGAGGTTCAGGAGAGCCTCACGCCCGGAATCCGAGCTCAGGTCGAGGACAAGCGATTTCTTGTTGGTGTTCAGATGCAGGAACAGAGCACTACGCTCGACGTTCGGAACATCGTCGGGAAACGGCCCCCATGACCGCGTCAGACTGCCGGTCTCCGGCTTTTCGACCTTGACAACGTCCGCACCAAAATCTGCGAACATCTTCGTTGCGTATTCGCCTGCCACCCATCTCGACAAATCCACGATCCGGAGATCCTGAAGTGCCTGCCGCGGTTCCGGCTTCGCCTCGCTAGGCAAGATTCAGCTCCTTCTGCAGCCAGCCCGCAGCAACATCTGCTGTGCCGTAGCG
Source organism: Rhodococcus sp. KBS0724 (assembly GCF_005938745.2). Lineage (NCBI taxonomy): Bacteria > Bacillati > Actinomycetota > Actinomycetes > Mycobacteriales > Nocardiaceae > Rhodococcus > Rhodococcus sp. KBS0724. The sequence goes on along the minus strand of NZ_VCBX02000001.1, from coordinate 962,199 downwards.
GATTTCGGTGACCTTTGCCCGCTCCGACCACAGATGCAGATCGGTTTCGAGGACGTATCCCATGCCACCGTGCAATTGATGTGCGTCGAGCGTCGCGCGCTTGTAAGCTTCGTTGCACTGCATTTTTGCAATCGCGACCGCACGAGTGGCGGATTCGCCGCGAGCCACCCACCACACCGCTTGTGCGGCAGCCAAGCGGGCACCTTCGAGTGCGATGTGCATATCGGCGACAATGTGTTGCGCGGCTTGGAAACTGCCGATCGATCGACCGAATTGCTCGCGCTGGGCAATGTAGTCGACGGTGCGATCCAGAACTGCGGCGCCACCACCGGCCATCTCCATACACTGGAGCGCCACTGCCGCATTGGCGACCCATCGAAGATCGTCGACGCCCAACCCGTTCCCGCTCACCCCGAGCGATACCGACTCGTCCGAGACGAAGATGTCGACAAGGTCGACCCGAGAGAGTCTCTCTCCGGACATGTTCGACAACGCGACGGCATTCCACCCGGTGGCTGTCGGCTCGACGAAGGCGCAGATCAATCGTTCCGGTTCAGCGAACACCGCGGTGCGAGCAGTCACGAGGACCACATCGGACGCCGAAGCGTTCACGACAAATGACAGGGTTCCGTTGAGCAACCACCCACCCTGAACTGGGGTTGCCGTCACCGTCGGTCGGATATCACCGGCGTCACCGGGATTCCAGGCGGCAACGCCGGCCCGGAGTCGACCTTCGGCCAATGCGGGCAGATACCTGCTGCGTTGCGCCGGCGTGGCCAGTCGCCCGACAGCGATACCGAATTGCACTGTGCTGTAGACGATCGAGGGGCACAGTACCCGTCCGGCCTCTCGAAAGAACACACCGAGTTCGTACAGGCTCGCTCCACCGCCGCCGTATTCTTCGTCGATCGCCAATCCCAGAACACCAACCTCGGCCAGCGCCGTCATCAGCTTGTCCGGATGGCTCTCGGACATCGGTTCTGCCAGTTCACGCACCAGACTGATCGGACATTGTTTGGCCAGGACGGCAGCCGACATCGCCTGCAGATCGAGTTGGTCTTGGGTAGCAACAAGTTTCATCAGCGAACTCCTACGCCGTCAAGGATTGTCGAAATCATGTCAGCGCCCGTAACTCGGCAAAGAGTGCCCGCGCTGTGCGATGACATCTCGCAGAACTTCGTTGGCTCCGGCACCGAATCGCAGCAACGGCGCGGCGCGGTACAGTCGCTCGAACTTTCCCGCCATCACTGCATGTGAATCTGTACCCGCGATCAAACCTGCCGGACCGAGCATCGACGTTCCGACGTCGGCAATCCGTTGTCTGAGTTCACTGGAGAAGACCTTTTCGACGCTGACGAGCACGGACGGAATGGTTCCGCTCTCGAGCAGCGACGACGCTTCGAAACCCATGAGTTGCGCGAGTTCGACATCCGCGTCCAACTGAGCAAGCTTTCGTCGTACATCTGCGTTGTCGAGCGGCCTTGTTCCGTCTTCGCGGATCTCGCGCGCAAGAATCACAAGATCGTCGACAGCTCTACGAAGGTCGCCGGCATTCGTGAGCGCACCACGTTCGAGGTCCAGTGCGCCGGTGATGTACTTCCATCCCTTGTCGACCTCACCGATCAGGTTGGTCACGGGGACACGGACGTTGTCGAAGAACGTTTCATTGGTTCGATACCCGGACCACGCGGTGATCGGGCGAATCACGACGCCGGGAGCGTCGATCGGCACGATGATCACCGAGATTCCCTTGTGTTTGGGTACCTCGGTGTTGGTGCGAACACACAACCATTCGTGAGTGACGCGCTGCGCCATACTGTTCCAGATCTTGGAACCGTTGATCACCCACTCGTCGCCCTCGCGTACCGCCTTGGTCTTCAAACTCGCAAGGTCGGTTCCGGCATTGGGTTCGGAATAGCCCACGGCGCAGGTCAGTTCACCGCGGGCGATCGGCGGCAGGAACTCCTCCCGGTTCTGCTGCGTGCCGTGGCGCATGATCATCGGTGCCACCGACGTGACCGTCAAGTCCGGTCCCGGAACGCCCCAGTACTCGAATTCACTGACCAGGAGATGCTGATACACCGCCCCGAGGCCAAGCCCACCGAACTCTGTGGGCCAATTGAGCCCGAACCATCCTTTTGCCCCGATCTTTCGCCGAAATGCAGTGAGCTCCCCGCCTATGAACTCCAGGTCGTGTTCGGCCATTTCCGCACGCAATTCCGGCGTCACATTTTCGCGAAGAAACGCACGTATCTCCTCGCGCCACGCTCGCTGATCTGCGTCGAGTTCAAAATCCATGAGTATCCGTTCCGGAGCAGCTGATAGCTTGAAAGCCTTGGTCGTTCATTGGGAGGCCTGCAGGCTCTCGAACAGTTCGGGATCCGAGCGCAACGCAGCGCGCACCGCAGCCTCCCAGAAGCCGTGGTAACTGTTTCCGTCACTACCGGCCATTCGATCGAGCCACCAGTCGGGCAGTGCTGTCTTCTCCGGTCCACCGGCCACTCGGACCATCCAGGCATTCTTACAACGTTGTTCGAGTGCGACCGCCCGCAGGTAGACGGCGGCAGCAGTGCCACCCGTGACAAAGACACCATGCCCGGCGAGCAGCGCTCGATCAGCGGGCCCGATCGACCGAATCGCCGCCTCGGCCGCCTCCATGTTGTCGACGCCACCGTCGTATTCGTCGACAAGCACTACCTCCCCGCCGCCGAGGCTCGAACTCTGATCGTAGGCAGGTGGAACCTCACCCAGATCGGCCCAGACCGTTCCGAACTCCGAATGATTGTGCAGCGCGATGCCGACATCGGGACGAGCGCGGTGAAGCGCGAGGTGCAGGGGAATTCCCAGCGGGACAGGCCAATCGCCGTCTAGAACATTGCCGTCCATATCGATGCGAATGATGTCGGCGGGGAGGATCTCCTCCCAGGTGAGCAACCAGGGATTGCACAGCATGGTGCCGTCGCCGAGGTTGTACGTGATGTGCCCGGCAAGATGATCCTGATACCCCTCGGTCCACAAGGCGCGCGCGAGCAGGACTATCTCCTCCGCCGGCGTCAGGTTCGGGATCAATTGATCAACAGTGGGTTTGAACTTCTTCACAGCAACCTCTCGGTAGTGCACTGGACCGCCAGCAGGAAAGAAAGGGAGAACTTCGGAAAGACCATCGCGCAGTGTGTATCTCTAACGCAGCATGTATCGCTATGTGATACTATGTATCAATTCGTGTTCTACATTAGGGGTGATTCAGATCGCAGTCAAGACAATCAGCGGACTCACGCGTGGACTTCGCGTCATCGAAGCCGTTGCCGCCCACCAGCCGATCGGCCTGACCGCGCTCTCACGCCTACTCGACGTCGACAAAAGCGCCATGCAACGCACCCTGGCGACTCTCCATGAAGCGCAATGGATCCACCCCGTCGGCGAGGCGCCGCCACGATGGGAGCTCTCCACCCGTTGCGTTGTCGTTGCCGGACAGGTCTACAACGGCTCGTCCCTGGCAGCCCGAGCACAACCCGTCATGACGAGGCTCCGGGATACCACCGGCGAGACAGTGCATCTCGCGGTCACCGAGGACGAACACATGATCGTTCTCGGGGTTGTCGAAGGTACCCACATGGTTCGGACCGGTCTGAAGATCGGACAGGTACACGTACCCGAAGCAAGTGCCGCGGGCCGGGTCATCCACGCGTATCTGTCGCAAGAAGAACGCGTGAACAGTTCGGGTCAGCCCGATCTCCTTCTCGGGGAGGAGGAGTACCGGGAGATTCGCGGCCGCGGATGGGCTGCCAGCGCGGAAGCCGTCCAACAAGGATCGACCAGCCTCGCCGCAGCGATACTGGATGCGTCGGGATCGCCACTCGCCGCAATCGTGATCAGCGGGCCCGCGATGCGGCTGACCGAGGAGCACTTCACGCAGTACGGCGAGCTTCTCCGAGAAGCAGCGGATCAACTCGGCGGCTCCCGCTGAGCGGATTCACTTGCTCAGTGCGGCAAAGACGACCAGGGCCAGGTTCGTGCGATCAGACTGTCCCGAAAGCCCCTCCAGTGCACTAGCGGACTCGAACGGAATGAGACTTCCCGGCGGCAATGTACGGCCGCCGAACGAGGCACTGCCGGACAACACCACCGCATACCCCTGGCCCACACATTCGGCCAGCGCATCGGCAGTCAATGCTGCACCGGGCTCGAGCGCAACACCGAATGCCGCGGCGCCGCGTCTGGTACGCGCCAGCAGATCCAGCTTTCCTTTCACTTCTGCGGCGTCGTCGATCGCACAGGTGAAATGTTCTCCGGCACGCGTCTCACCTTTCACGCGCGATTCCGGCATGTAGTTCAATCCAGCGGCGGGGTCGAGCCGAAGTGTGAAGTACGACAGCCCCTCCGGTGCGTCGGCAAAGATCGGGCCGTACACCGTGTACGCATCGCTGTAATGCACAGTGCCCGAACCGATGGCGTGCCTACCCAACCGTCCACTGCCGTCGAGAACTACCTGAAACTGATCTACCTCGTGATAATGCGGCCGAAGCTTCGGCGCCTTCTGACCGACAAGGTAAGCCTGAAAGCCCTCGGTTGCCGACCCGTCCGAATGCTCACCCAGATAGTCACTCATCAGGAAGTCTCCGGACTCCGTGGTACGCAGTATGGTTCGTGACTGCGCGGGTGTTACTGCTGCTGGTAGCGATGTCATCGAATTCTCCTCAACTGACAGGTTCGGCTCGGACGACCTCGCGAGCTTGCCCACGGACTGAACGTGGAACGGGCACCGGTATGGCGTCGAGCAATGTTCGGGTGTACTCCTGCTGCGGGCTTTGGAAGATGTCCGCGACCGACCCGCTTTCCACTACCTCACCGCGCGCCATCACCAGTACGCGATCCGCGATCACTTCGATCAACGCCAAGTCATGGCACACGAACAGATACGCAAGACCCAACTCCTCCTGGAGATCTCGCAACAGATTGAGGACTTGAGCGCGAACCGAAACATCGAGCGCAGCCACGGGTTCGTCACACACGATCATCTTCGGATTGAGAGTCAACGCGCGAGCGATCGCCACTCGCTGAAGCTGACCACCCGAGAGCTCCGCCGGATATCGGCCGAAATAGCGGGAGCCGATCCCCACCTTGTCCAACATTGCCGTCGCCAACTTCTCACGTTCACCGCGACCCATGTCGGTGTGAACCATCAGCGGTTCTACTACGGCGTCGACGACGGTCATCCGCGGATTGAGGGAGCTGTGCGGATCCTGGAAGATCATTTGCATACCGCGGCGCATCGAACGCAATTCGGCTGGTTTTGCAGCCCGCACATCAACACCGTCGAACGTAATGGAACCCGTATCCGGCTCGATCAACCGCAGCGCAATCCGGCCCACCGTCGACTTACCCGCACCCGACTCCCCCACCACGGCAAGACATTCACCGGCCTCGAGGCTGAAGCTGACATCCTTGACCGCATGCGACCACTTGGTGCGGCGGCCGAGAAAGTCGCGTCCCGACGCAAACGACTTCGACACGTTCTTCACTTCGAGAAGACTCATCGCACACTCACTCCCTGCAGATCGAGGTCCTGCACGCGCAGGCATCGCGCTTCTCCGGTGGGAACACTCGCCATCGAAGGATGCTCCACATCGCATACTCCCGGTGTGGCATGAGGGCAACGCGGCGAGAACCGGCAACCTGTCGGCCAGTCGGCCGCCGCCGGGATTCCCCCCGGGATCGCATGCAGCCGACGATCGGTATTGAGCCCCGGCTGCGGGATCGAGGCAAGCAGCCCCGACGTGTACGGATGCTGAGGACGGAAGAACACTTCTTCTGCCGCAGCGTTTTCCGCGATCTCACCGGCATACATCACCACCACCCGCTGACACAATTCCGCCACCACCGCAAGATCGTGACTGACGAACAGCAACGCCACACCGGTCTGCTCCTGCAAATCCCGCAACAGATCGAGGATCTTCTCCTGCACCGTCACATCGAGCGCAGTGGTCGGCTCGTCCGCGATCAGCAACCGCGGATTACACGCCATCACCATCGCAATCATCACACGCTGACACATGCCACCACTGAACGCGTGCGGATAATCGCCTACCCTCTCCTTCGCCCGGGGAATCTGCACCAACTCGAGCATCTCCACCGCCCGAGCCATTGCTTCCTTACGACTCAAACCCAAGTGCTTGCGCACGGATTCAGCGATCTGATCACCGACCGTGTAGGCCGGATTGAGACTGCGAATAGGCTGCTGAAAAATCATGCCCATCCCGGTGCCGCGGAGCTTGCGCCACTCCCGCTCCGGAACCTTCGTCAGATCACGACCGTCGAATTCGATGGAACCCCGCGAAATCCGGCCGCCGGTAGCCTGCGTCAAACCCATCACCGCAAGCGAGGACACCGTCTTGCCTGATCCGGACTCACCGACCAACGCCACCGACTCGCCGGCACCGACATCGAAGGAGACACCCTCGACCGTCGTCTGCCACCCCCCGCTGCCCGGGAATTCGATAGTCAGATCCCGAACTCGCAACAGCGGTTCAGCACTCGCACCGAGCTCTTCTTTTCGCATCAGATCAGTCATTGTCACCATTACGACTCCGTAGCAAGGATCGGCGAACACCGTCGCCCAGATAGGTGAAGGACAGGACGGTCAAAAAGATCATCACACCGGGAGGCCACACCAAGTACGGTGCGAGCTGCATATTCGACGCCGCCGTGCTGAGCATCGAACCCCAACTCGCCGCCGGAGCCTTCGCCCCGAGACCGAGGAAGCTCAAACTCGCCTCCGCCGCGACCGCAGCACCGAGAGAGACCGAGATGACCAGCACCACCGGCGGCATCACGTTCGGAAGAATATGCCTGACAATCGTTCGCACCGGCCGGCACCCCAACGCGATCGCAGCTTCGATGTACGTCTCGTGTCGCACATCCATCGTCGATGCGCGAGCAACACGGAAAAACCTGGGCGCCATGACCAAACCGATGGCCAACATTGCGTTGGTGATTCCCGAACCGAGGACCGCGACGATCGTGATTGCCAGCACCAGCGACGGAGCCGACATCAGCGCATCCATCACCCGGGTAATCACCGAATCGACCCAGCCGCCGCGATACCCCGCGATGACGCCGAGAGGAAGGCCGAGAATCAGCGCGACGCTCACCGCCTGCAACGACGCCGTCAGCGAGATCCGCGCACCGTAGATCAACCGGCTCAGCACATCTCGGCCGTAGTCGTCGGTACCGAGCAGATGATCCGCACTGGGCGGCTGCAACCGGTTGACCAGGTCCTGCACGTACGGATCGTGCGGCGCCAGGATGGGGGCGAACACAGCCATGATCACCAGGAGCAGGATGAAAATACCTGCCACCATCGTCACCGGCTTACGCAGAACAGCTTTCAAGCCTTGTCCCCTCGCAGGCCGCTCCGCCGTCTCGGATTTGGTGGTCACTACCTTCGGATCTGTCATGCGCGAACCTTAGGGTTGAAGTAGCCGTAGGAAATGTCGACAATCAGATTCACCAGCACCACCACCACGGTGGTGAAAAGGACAAACCCGAGCAACACCGGAATGTCATGGTTCTGGACGCTGTTGACAGCCAAGCTGCCCAACCCCGGCATGCTGTAGATGATTTCGATAGTCACCGCCCCGCCCAAGACCTCGGCAACACGGAAGCCGAGCACCGTGACCACCGGGATACACGCATTCTTGAGCCCGTGTTTGAACACAACCGTCCCGCGTCCCAGGCCCTTTGCTTCCGCATTGAGAATGTAGTCGCTCTTGAGTACCTGCCCCAGCGACGACCGAAGCTGCAAGGTCACCTCCGCCGCGGGCAACAACGCCAACGCTGTGCCAGGCAAGATGAGGTGCTGAATCCACGGCACAAAACCGTCGGACAGCGGTGCATAGCCGAAAGCCGGGAAAATCTGATTGGTCACCGCGAACACCGACACCAACACCAGACCGAACCAGAATGCGGGAATCGCAATTGCGATCGACGCCACCACATTCACCAGGCGATCGACAATTCCGCCGGGACGAAGCGAGGCCACGACACCGAGGATCAGGCCGATCGTCACCGCGAGCACCATCGCGAAAATCACCAACGACAACGTCGTCGCCATCCGGCGGAAAATCAGTTCCGTCACAGATTGATTCGACAGAAACGACGTACCCAGATCACCGTGCAGAACACCGCCCACCCACCGGACGTATCGCACAAAGATGTTGTCGTCCAGGTGAAGTGTGGACCGGATCTCCGCCAACCGCTCCGGAGTCGGATCATCGCCGGCAAGAATCGCAGCCGGATCCCCCGGCGCGAGATCGATCAGCAAGAAGATCATCAAGGGCACGATCAACAGCAGCGGCACCGCCGCCAGCAGCCGTCGCCCGGCGTAACGCAACATAAGCACCCCTCACCGGCGCTTACAGCCGGTCTTGTCGGCGGTTCCCTCACGGATGATGCGACTACGTGAATCCTTCTGTCGCATCACCCGTGAAGCGGATCGGTCATTCAGCAAGAGATTGCTACTTGGTCATTCCTACGTAGCGCAGATCGAAGATTCCGGTGTCAACCCACGGGATGTTGTCGGCATTGACTACCTTGTCACTGAAAATCGTTGCGTTCGTCTGGTTGCAGATCGGCACGAACATCGCCTCGGCCAGAGTCTTCGACCAGATCTCGTGGTACATCTCGGCCCGCTCGTCCTGCGACAACGTCGGGTTGGCAGCCTTTGTCGCCAGTGCGGCGATCTCGGGATTGCCATTGCCGAAGTCGTAGGGTCCCACAACAAACGTATTGACGGTCTCGGCGGGATCTACCTTGGGGCTGAAGCTGTTCGACACCATCGACTGGAACGTGCCGGCGATGTAGCCGGGCTCATTCTGGGTGTTGGGAACGGGGTTGAGCTCGGCGTCGAATCCTGCTGCCGCCAAGGAGGACTGAATAACGTTAGCCGGCTTCTCCGTATTTGTTCCGGCACCGAAGGTCAGCGTGATCTTGGCTCCACCGGCACCGGCGACCAGACTCTTGGCCTTGTCCACGTCGAAGGTGTACGGGTACTGGTACGACGGGTCGGCCGCCCAGCTCGATTCGGGATACATCTGACGGTACGGGGTGCAGGTTCCCGAGAAGAGCGCGCTGATGGCCTCAGGATCGATAGCGTGTGCAACAGCCTGACGCACTTCAGGTTTCGCGAGGTCATCACGGGCTCGCATGAAGACACCGAGTACGTTGCGGAACTTCACCTTGTCGATACCCATGACGTTGCGGTCCGCGAGCGACTGGGCCTGAACGATCTCGTTGGCCGAGCTGACCCAACTGATATCGGTGGCGTCGGTCTGCATTCCGTTCAAACGCGTCGTCGCGTCGGGCATGGTCTTGAAGCTGATTCCGCCGAGCAGACCCGCTGCCGAATCCCAGTAGTCGCCCGCTGCGCGAGTAACTTCGAGAGATTCCTCCGGTACGTATTTGGTGACGGTGTACGGTCCGGATCCGCTCTGGCCCGGATCGTTTCGGATGTCGGTTCCGGCTTCGATGGTCTTGGGGCTGACCATCATGCCGACGTTGGTGCTGAACAACCCCGGTAGCTCCACACCGGAGCCCTTGGTCAGGTTCAGCCGGGCAGTCGTCGGGTCGACAACATCGACGGACGTAATATCGTCGAGCGCAGCGACAACTGTGCTGCCTGCCAACGTCTTTCCTCGCTGGACATTCGCCGCGAGGGCGGCCGCGTCGAACTTGGTGCCGTCATGGAAGGAGACATCGTCGCGCAGCTTCAGCTCGAGATAGCCACCGTCAGAGGAAAACTCCCACGATTCTGCAAGTCCCGGAACAAGATTTCCGTCCTTGTCCACCATGGTCAAGCGATCGAACATCGGAGTCAGGTATCCCCAACCGCCGTAGCTGGTCTGGAGGTACGGATCGAGGTTTCGGGTCGGCGCCGACGCGGTGACACGAAGTACAGCCGCACGGTCGATATCCGCGGCCGATGCAGTCGAGCCGCCGGCAGTGCTGGTGCCGCCGCCCCCGCCGCAGCCGGCGACCGCCAAGGCGGCCACCAACGACACCGCGGCAACCTTGCCTTTGCCGTTCCATTTTCCGCTCATCGAATTCCTCTCGAAGTAGATCAAAGTCGGCGAGAAACCCCCACGCACACGGTCTCTTCGGCTCACAGGCAGACTAACCCGGATATGTCTATTAGGTATACGTTTTTTCGGAACTGGTTTTGACGATCGCTACCGGCACAGACCTTCTCCATAAATGTCCCGATCACTGGGAAGGTGACTAGCGAAAACAGATTTCAACAACCGCTCATGGTTGATCGGCCAGCAACGACAGCGTCCTCGCTCGGGCGTCCTCGTACTCTCCGACGGTTTCGTGCACTATGTCCGAAATTGGACCGCGCCGTTTCACCCCGGACACCGAATGCCCTGCACTCCAGACATCGGTCCATCTTCTCGGCCCCGGCGCTGACGACGTCGGTCCGAACAGTTCCGCCGATTCCTTCACGGAGATCTGCTCGTTCAGTTTCTCGGGATCGAGCCCCTGAGCTCTGATGGACGGAGCAAGCATGTTCGTTCGCAGTCCAGTGAAGGCGCTGGTCAACACCACGTCGTCCATCGTCGCTTCGACCAACATGTCCTGGTACCGCGTCGACGCCAGACTCTCGTCTGTGGCAATGAAGCGCGTGCCCATGTAGGCCGCGTCGAATCCGGCCACCTCAGCTGCCCACAATGCGTGCCCGTCCGAGATTCCACCCGCGAGAATTACTGTCCCGTCGAAGAATTCACGGACACCACGTATGAACGCAAACGGGTTCATCCACCCCGTCTGTCCGCCGGCACCGGCCGAGAGCAACACGAGTCCGTCCGCTCCCGCTTCAACTGCCTTTTCGGCATGACGAAGCGTGCCGACGTCGGCAAAGACCGCAGCGCCTATGTCGTGGAGCGGTCCGATGACCGGGGCCGGCGAGCCGACGCTCGCGATCACCATTTCCACTCGGCGGCGCACCAAGCACGCAACGTCGTCTGCGAGTCGCGGCGCTCTCATGATCAGATTGGGGCAGTACGGAGCCAGTGCTCCGCCGCTCTCCTCGTGAGCATGATCGAATGCCTCCAGCCACGAATCGAGCTCTTCGGGTGTACGCGCATTTGCCGTCGGAAAGGCACCGACGACGCCCGCAGCGCACGCCGCCGCGACGAGGTCCGGCCCGCTCACCCTCAACATGGGGGCCGCGATAAGCGGTATCCGCAAGCGGGCGCCAAATCTACTCCGAAATCCCGGTGCCACTTCGGGTTTCATCAGGGCAGGTATCCGGTGTGCACCACCGGAGCAACCGGTTCCGAATCCCGCACACCGGAGAGCCTCAGCGCGCCGAGCAATGCGTTACGCAGCTCGCGGGGGTCGATCACATCGTCGTAGGTCACCGAACTTGCCAGACGCCACGGACCTGCAGCCTCGTTCTCGATCAAGGCGCGCTGTGTTCGCTCGTCTGCCTTCGAGGTGCTCCCACCCACGGCAGCCGGAATTCCTCCCAGCATTCCACCCGGGAACGACAACGACACGGTCTGGTTGTCGAACGCATTCTGCCCCATGACCGAGCCTCCGAATCCGAAAGCCTTGCGCACTGTCACATGCATTTTCGGCACTGTGGACCGATGTTGCGCCGCAAACATCCTGGCGCTCGCCCGAAGAATCCCGTCCCGTTCGGATTTACTGCCTGCAAGAACTCCCGGGTTGTCGGCCAGGAAGATCAACGGGATATGGAAAGCGCCTGTCATCTCGATGAACCGGCACGCCTTCTCCGCCGCAGCAACATCCAATGCACCAGCAAGAACCAGTGGCTGGTTGGCGACAACGGCGACAACCCTGCCACCCATCCTTGCCAGCGCTGTGATGACGGAAGAACCGTGCTGCGGTTGCAGTTCGAAGAGTGTGCCCTCGTCCACCATCACGGACAACACATCGTGCATGTCGTACGGGACACGAGGATTCGGCGGAACTATGTCGAGAAGGGCGTCGAGGGAGCGCGGCGCGGCAACCGGAGCGTCAGGATCCGATATCGGCGCGCGGTTCCATGCATTCGACGGGAAATAGGACAGGTATCGACGCGTCAAGTCGAGCGCCGAATCCACATCCACAGCAATGTTGTCGGCGATGCCACTCTGCACCGCGTGAACAGTCGATCCACCCAGGTCTTCCTTTGTCACCTTCTCGGCAAGCGACGCCTCCACCAGCGGCGGGCCGGCCGTGAACATCGCGCCGTGGCCTTTGACCATGATGACAAAATCCGACATGGGTGCGGCAAGTGCTCCGTGGCCGGCAGAGGGTCCACACACAATCGAGACCGTCGGGACCAACCCGGCAAGCTCAGCCATCGCCTGGAGATCGTTGGGTGCCGGCCGGTGTGGATGCAGTGCATTTGTTGCCCGATGCCCGGCGCCTTCGAGCATCATGACCAGCGGAGTCCGTTCGCGCTTGGCGAGTTCCGCAATCCGGGCGCGCTTAGTGGCGGCTGCCGTGCCGATGGATCCGCCGGCAACCGTGAAATCTTCCGAACCGACCAGAACCGGCCGGCCGTTGACAAGCCCTGACCCTGCAACGAAGGCGTCGGACGGAATCGACGCGTCACCGGCCAGCAGGCCGATCTCCTGAAATGTATCCTGGTCCAGGAACTTTGCTACTCGATCGCGCGCATCAACGCGCCCGAACCGCCGGTACCGCAGTAGTTTGTCGGGGCCACCCATCTCCCGTGCCGCGCGGCGACGCTCGTCAAGTGCCGTCAGTAGCGATGTCCACGCGTGACGATTCTCCGAGACCATTTCCGGTTCGGCATCGACATCGAGTTGTTTGCGCACAACTTTGCCGGTTGCGTTGCGCGGCAACGGTTCTATTGTCAGTCGCCATCGCGACGGAACCTTGTACTTCGCGAGACGCTCACGCAGGTACCCGAGAAGCTCCGCCTCCGTCACGGATCCCGGCTCTTCGACCACAACAATGGCGGCCACTTCTTCGCCGTAGTCCGCGTGGGGAATTCCGATCACCGCACATTCCTGTACCGCTGGGTGTTCGCTCAGGACATTCTCGACCTCGATCGGGTAGATGTTCTCCCCACCGCGCAGAATCAAGTCCGAACGACGGCTGCTGACGCGGAGATGACCGTCGGCGATGAACCCCAGATCGCCTGTGCGCAGCCAGCCTTCCTCGTCGAGTGCAGCGGCTGTCGCCTCGACGTTGTTCCAGTAACCCACCATCACGTGTGGTCCGCGCAGGCAGATCTCACCCTCGTAACCGTCCGGGAGTCGATGCCCGTTGTCGTCCCGGATCTCGACACTCATGGTGACGACGGGGCGGCCCACGGAATCGGGATACTCCTCCAGATCGGCGGCTGTTGCCAAGGTCGCTCCCGTGGACGACTCGGTGAGCCCGTACGTCGTTCCCAACGAACGCCCTGCCACCGGCAGCAGTTCGCGAACCTTCTCCTTCAGAGCGGTTGACGACGGCGCCGATCCCAGTGACATCGTCTTGAGTGAGGACAGATCATATCGGGACAGATCACCATGTGAAACAAGGCGATTCGCCATGGTCGGCACGGCTCCCCAATTGGTGACCTGCTCACGTTCGATCAATCGCAGCACACGTTCGATCTCGAATCGGCCGCTGTAGATGATTGCGGTGTCGCCGATCGACAACCGGGGCACGGCGAGATTGTGCAGCGACGCGATGTGAAACAGCGGATTCGACAGGAGAAACCGCCGGTTCGCGGGCGGGCTACCGAAGTGCGTTGCCAACGCGTCGTTGAATCGGTGAAAGTCGTTTGCCGTGATGATGTTCCGGTGCGAGTGCGTCGCACCTTTCGGCCTCCCGGTTGTGCCACTGGTGTACAGGATGGCGGCGGGGTCGTCCTCGTCAATGGCGACAGTCGACAGTTCTGCGCCGTCGTGCAGTGTGGACAACCGCGGTACGTCGGCTTCGGTGGACAGCACCGGCACGTCGACGTCACCGAGCAGTTCTCGTCTTTTGGCGTCGGCGACAACAAGTTTCGGAGTGGAATGTTTCAGGCCGTAGTCGATCTCGGGAGCGGACCACATCGAGTTCATCCCGACCACTATCGCCCCGAGTGACGTCGCTGCCCAGAACGTGATGATCCACTGGGCGTTGTTCGCCGACAGAATCGCAACGCGATCGCCCTTACCGATCGAGTACGTGCGTCGCAACTCCTCCGCCAGTGACGCCACGCGCGCGAAGTGGTCGGTGAACGTGATCCGCTGTTCGTCACACACCAGATACTCGGTATCGCCGTACTTGACCGATGCCGCCAGAATCTCACGAAGCGTGTGCGCCCGATTCTTGAACACCGGCATGATGTGCCCGCGCACGGATTCATCAGCCACCTCGAACAACTGCCCCTGGCTTGTCAGTTCTGCCACAGCCAGAGAGCGCCGGTATGCCATGTCCGGTTGAACGACCATCCTTGATCCATTTCTGTGACAACGCAGTTCGATCGCGCTGGGCGGCCCGCCGGTGTGGATCGGAGCCTGTTCGCTCCACACCGGCGCGACTACTCACCACCGCTCATTGTGGATACTACGCAGAAGAGTCGTTCGATATGCGATATTTCGATTAGAAATACTTTTTGAGTTTCGCGAGGCCAGATCACCCACCTCAGCGCACGACAAAGCGGCCCGGCGGCATACAAGAATCACCGCCGGACCGCTGTTGTCGCGCTGTTATCCCTGGGTCGGCGGCCACACGGGAGCGATGGACCACGGACGTGCCGTTTCGAGTTGCGACGCAACCTGAATCAGCACATCTTCACGCCCGAACGCGCCGACCAACTGCACGCCGATGGGCACACCGGCCGAGTCATGACCCATAGGCAAGGAAATCGCAGGCTGACCGGAGCTGTTGAACGGACTGGTCAAACCGCTGTATCCGGCCGAGTGCTCCCAGATCGACATGGGATTTGCCGTATCGAGCAGACCCAGGGGAGCTGCCGGCCGAGCCATCGTCGGGGTCAGCAAGAGGTCATGATCGACAAAGAACGCACCGATCACCTGGGCTGCCCGCTCGAGTTCCTGCATTGCCTTGACGACGTTCGTCGCACTTTCGGACTTCGCGCGGTCGTAGATCATCCGAGCCATCGGCTCCAGGTCGTCGTCGCGGATTGCACGGTTCAGGGTCTCGAGTCGTTCATCGACCTCGATCGTCATCGGAATGCCCATCAACACGGAAAGCCCGGCAGTGAGCGCATCGAGCGGAAAATTCGGCGCACCCTCGGTGACATCGTGACCGAGCTCTTCGAGCAGGCCGGCAACACCGGTTGTGACTGCCGCGCACTCCGGGTCCACCGGGGTACCGTCGGGCAGCGCGTTACTCAGAGCAATCCGCAACCGTCCGGGATCCGCGCCCACCTCCTCGACGTACGGCCGCTTCGGCGCCAGGATCACGTAAGGATCGCCCACCGTGGGCCCGGCGGAAAGATCGAGGAGCAGCGCAGTGTCACGCACACTTCGAGTGAGCGCGTGGTGAACACCCATCGGCGACGCGAAGAGTGTTCGCGCCGGTGCCGTCGGCGTGCGACCACGACTGGGCTTGAGTCCAACCAGGCCGCAAGCAGATGCAGGGATGCGGATCGAGCCGCCGCCGTCACTGGCATGGCCGGCGGGCACGATTCCCACGGCAACAGCTACGGCCGTGCCACCCGACGATCCACCAGGGGAACGATCGAGCGCATAAGGGTTGCGGGTGGGGCCGAACAGCGCAGGTTCAGTGCTCGCGTTCTTGCCGAACTCCGGGGTGTTGGTCTTACCGACAATCACCAGGCCGGCACGACGGTATCGCTCGACGAGCGTCGAATCCTCCTGTGCCACAGTGTCCGCGAACAAGCGAGATCCGTTGGTGCTCGGCAAGCCCGCGACGTCCAGTCCGAGGTCCTTGATCACGAACGGGACTCCGTGCAGTGGACCGTCGGGAAGACCGGCAGCGACCTCGTCCCGAGCTTCGTCGCGGCGCTCACTGATCACCGCATTGACGGCCGGGTTGCGCTCGTCGAGCCGGTCAAGGCTGAACTCCAAGACCTCCTTGGCGGAAACATCTCCCTCGCGAATCGCCCCGGCCAGGCCCGTCATGTCACTGTTGTCGAACAAATCCTGCATCGATGCCCTCATCACTCGTGTGCTGCGTGTGCGATTGTGAGGTCCGTCATATCAACCACAACCTGTGGAGGTAGCCGGGATTCCGCTTACCGGGACTCACTCACACAATCAGCCCGTGACGGCGAGCCTCCACCACAGCTTCATGACGACTCCGCACGTCCAGTTTGGCCATGAGATTGCGCATGTAGGTCTTGATCGTCTCGACGCTCAAGGAGAGCCGCTCGGCGATCTCCGCGTTGCGCAGACCCAGCGCGACGTACCTCATCACATCGGTTTCCCGCGGTGACAGAACTACTGCACTCGCGATCTTGGCAGGCGCCGTCAAGGCTCGCAGCTTTGCCTCGACGGCTTGAACCTGCGCACTGAGTGTCTCGTCCTGCAAGCCTGCCGCGATCTCGCCCAGCGCAAGGAAACTCTCCGTCAACGTCTCCGAGATTTTTGCCTCGCGGGTCGAAACCTGTTCCACGGCAGCAACGTCGATCATCGCGACGCGGCGGTCCACCTCGTCGCGGATCTCGATTTCGCGGGCCAACGAGTACGACGCGCGCATCATCTTGTCTGCAACGACGTCCCCGATCGGCAGGTTGGCGCGCAGTCCGCCGTAGAGCGCGCCGCGGGTCTTTCCTCGCACGACGACGGGAACCGCCATCAACGATTCGATGCGCTCGGTGCCGACCTCGTAGTCGTAGTCGTGGGTGATCTGCGACGAATTCGCGTAGTCCTGCACAGCGCCCGGGCGCTGCTCGGCGATAGCCCGCCCACCGAGTCCACATTCGGCGTTGATCTCGAGGTTGCGCAGCAGAGTGCTGTGCGTGCCGACGTAACTGGTGATGGTCAACGAGTTGCCACTCACGCCTCCGCCGAACAGAACCGGCAGTTCAGTCTGCGGCTGCAACTGTCGCAACGCCGCACGCAACGCGTCGTCGTCACTCGGCCTCAAAACCCTGTTCACGTGCACTCCATGGTCGGGGAAAAACTAGATACCCACCTCGTAGGGTAGCGGCCGGCGCGCCGTCCCAATATCGTCCAACACGAGCGTTTGTAGCGCCGATCACATTCACGATGACGGGTGAGCTGCAACGTCCGACCTACGCGAACCTCGGAGGAACCCGTGTCTGCACCCGCCGCACTCACAGCCAACAACACCCCGCTCAGCCCGTTGCGCTTTCTCGAACGCAGCGCTTCGGTGTTCCCTGATCGCACTGCCGTCATCCACGGCGACCGGACGTACACCTACCGCGAGTTCGGCGACGAGGTGGCCGCCCTGGCACGAGTTCTGCGCGAGCGCATCCAGCCCGGTGATCGCGTCGCCTACCTGGCGCCGAACATCCCCGAGATGCTGTTCGCGCATTTTGCGGTTCCTCTGGCCGGCGGAATCCTGATCGCTCTCAACTCGCGCCTCGCCGGTCCCGAACTCGAGTACATTCTCGATCACTCGGGAACCACCATCCTGTTCGTCGACTCGGAATTCGTCGGTTCCGTCTCCTCGTCAAAGACCAACGTTCCGAGCCTGCGCGAGATCATCGAGATTCCGGACTCCACCGTGCCGTACCCGGAGGTTCCCGCCGGAATCGTCACCGGGCAGTACGCCGATCTGCTGGCCGAAGGCGAAGCACTCGCCGATCAGCCGCTGCACTGGGGTGTCGACGACGAACAGCAGTGCATCGCCATCAACTACACCTCCGGCACCACCGGAAAGCCTAAAGGCGTCATGTACTCGCACCGCGGCGCATACCTGAACTCTCTCGGCGAAACCTTCCACAACGGGTTCACCGGGTCCACCAAGTACCTGTGGACGCTCCCGATGTTCCATTGCAACGGCTGGTGCACACCCTGGGCCGTGACCCAGGCAGCCGGAACCCATATCTGCCTGCGCGCCGTCCGTGCCGACTCGATCTGGGACGCGATCGACAACTTGGGTGTGACGCATCTGTGCGGCGCTCCCACCGTCTGCTCCACCATTGCCGACGCGGAACAGGCCCACAAGGTCGACACCTTGCGTATCACCACCGCAGGTGCTCCCCCGTCTCCGACGATCATCGGAAAGCTCGAGGACATCGGCGTCACCGTCGTCCACGTGTACGGACTCACCGAGGTGTACGGGCCGTACACGATCTGCGAGTACCAGGAAGCCTGGGACGACAAGCCTCAGTCCGAGCGCGCCGCACTTCTCTCCCGCCAGGGAGTCGGCATGGTGCAGGCCGAGAATGCTCGCGTTGTCGATGCCGAGATGAACGACGTTCCCGCCGACGGTCAGACGATGGGTGAGATCGTGCTCCGCGGCAACAACGTGATGCTCGGGTACTACCGCGACGAGGCCGCGACTGCCGAAGCGTTTGCCGGTGGCTGGTTCCATTCCGGGGATCTCGGCGTCATGCATTCCGACGGTTACATCCAGCTCAAGGACCGCGCGAAGGACATCATCATCTCGGGCGGCGAGAACATCTCCACCGTCGAGGTGGAGCAGGCGATCATGAGCCACCCTGCCGTGATCGACGTGGCAGTCGTCGGCGTTCCGGACGAGAAGTGGGGCGAGCGTCCGAAAGCATTCGTGGTGCTGGGCAAGGGGTTACAGGCTTCCGCAGAAGACATCGTGGAGCACACCCGCACCTTGCTGGCCGGGTACAAGGTTCCCCGCGACATCGTCTTCCCCCTCGACCTTCCTCGCACCCCGACCGGCAAGGTCCTCAAGTTCGAACTGCGAGCGTCGAAGTAGCTCGGCCGTAGGGGCTCAGCGCACCGGAGTGGAACGCCGACGCAGATCGACAGGTTGACCGTCGGAAGGGAACGGTAAGGACGTGAAGTCGAGCGGGGCGACGTAATCGGCGTCGACGTTCCAGTCGAAGCGCAGGAGGAGGTGATGCATGATTGCCTTGATCTCGGCGCCGGCGAAGTGCATTCCGAGACATTTGTGCACTCCACCGCCGAACGGCTCCCACGCATATCGATGAACCTTGTCTTCGCGTCGATTCTCGGCGAAACGCTCGGGATCGAAACGCTCGGGATCAGGCCAGTACTGCGACATGTGGTGTGTGAAATGAGGGGCGACGGCGGCATACGTTCCCGCCGGTACGAAGCGACCCCGCACTTGGGTGTCGCGGACCGCTCGCCGCGCCATGACCGGTACGGGAGAGACGAGTCGGAGGCATTCCTTCATCACCAGATCAAGACTGCTCAGCCCGTCGAGATCTGCATAACTCGGCATCGAGGTCCCCAGAGCAAGCGATTCTGTCCGGCACTTGTCCTGCCACGTTGGGTGCTGACCCAGGTATTGCATCATCGTGGAAAGGGTGATGGTCGAGGTATCGTGTGCGGCCATCAGGAGGAAGATCATGTGGTCGATCACTTCGTCGTCACTGAAGCGTTGTCCTGCTTCGGATTCGATGTGACACAGCACGGAGAACAGGTCATCGGTTTCGCGATTTCGACGCGCCGGCAGGTAACGACGAAAGAAGTCTTCCAGGACCCGGCGGCCGTCGAGCCCTCGCTTCCATCGCGTCCCCGGCACTGGGTAGCGGATCAGAGACGTCGCTGCCTGGACACAATCGACGAAAGCCTTCTTCACCGAAGATATTTCGCTCTCGGTGCTTCCTTCCGCCCCGCCCATGAAAATGTCGGTGGCGAGATCGAGGGTCAGTGTCTTCAGCGCCGTGTAGGCACGGAATCCGTCAGCGGGAGACCATGCGTCGAGTGCCGAGTCGATTGCCGGGTTGAGAACGTCGACAGACTTCTCGAGTCGTGATCGAGTGAACGCCTGCTGCATGATTCGACGGTGTCGTAGATGTTCTTCGGAATCGAGCAACATCAGCCCACCGTGAAAGAAGGGACCGATCAGCACCGACCAGCCGTCGCTGTTGACGAAAGCCCGATCTTTGTTCTGCAGCACCTCCTGACACGCGTCAGGTCCGAGTACAGCGATCCATCGCCGACCGACCATGGAGAACCAGGACACCTCGCCGAATCGATCCCAGTTCTCTTGCATCAGAGCGAGTGGATCGCGAATGTATGCCAGCGCATGCCCGACCAGGGGCAGCCCGGAACGACCCGAAATCGGGTGCAACGGCGAGTTCATCGGGGGTCGAGCCAGGATCTTGGGCACTGTGACCTCTACTCTCGCTCAATCTGACAGTGACTCCTGTCAGATTGACTGTAGTCTGCGTCACACTGATGCGTCTGTCAATATCGACCTATGACTCCCCCTACGGCGCGTCGATATGCCGGCCTGAGCGGCGACCAACGCTCAGCGCTGCGGCGCGAGAGCTTGCTCGAGGCAGGGATGGAACTATTCGCGGCCGCAGGCAATCGCGGCGCCACGATGACCGCTATCTGCGCACAGGCCAAGTTGACGGAACGCTACTTTTACGAAAGTTTCTCCAGCAGAGACGAATTGCTGGAAAAGATCCTGGACAGGATTGCCGACGAGGTCCGCGACGCCGGTCTGGCCGCACTACGAGCGAGCGACGGGACGCTCGAGCAGCGCGTACGAGATGCCATCGCGTCGTTTGTCACCATCCTCACCGACGATCCCCGTAAGGGCCGTGTAGCAATGATCGAATCCGCTGCATACGAACCCCTTCGTACACACCGACGCGCAGTACTGCACGGCTTCGCCCAGATGGTCGCGGACGAAGCCACGCGAATGTACGGCGACCGAGCTTGGCCACCTCGTCAAGGTCAGATCAACGGACTGCTCTTTGTGGGCGGCCTCGCCGAGTTGGTCACCGCATGGTTGAACGAGGAGATCGCTATCTCCCCCGAGGAGATCGTCGAGGCGGCAACCTACCAATTCACATCCACCGCACACCGTTGAGATAGAACTGTCCTGCACCTCAACCTGCCCGTCACACCACGTGAATGACCGCAGGCGCAATACTTGTCCGTATGAGTGAACGCGCAGACATTCCCGGAACCGATCCGACAGAGTTCCGCGTCCATGTCGCGTCCCAAGCCATTCGGTTGTTCTCGGAAAACGGCTACGAAGCCACCACTGTCGAACAGATCGCCGCCGCCGCCGGGGTGTCGCGTCGCACGTTCTTTCGGCAGTTCCGTTCCAAGGAAGACGTGATCTTCGCCGATCACGAGTCGCTTCTCGCGCATGTCGCGCAGTTCCTGTCCACCGAGTCGCCAGATCCGTGGGCGTCGGTCTGTGAAGCAGCCGGTCTGGTCTTCGACTTCTTCCAGCAGAATCGTGATCTGTCGATGCGGCGATACCGCGTCGTGCAGCACGTTCCTGCTTTGCGCGACCGCGAACTGGTGACAGGGTTCCGGTACGAGCGACTCTTTGTCGACTATCTGCGCAGCGCTGTCCCGCGCGAACCGGTGCTAGAGGTTGTCGGATTCGCCGCCGCTGTCACCGCGTGCCACAACTACCTCTTGCGCAGCATGATCAAGGGCGATTCCGACGCCACAGCCGACGCACTGCGCCAAGCACTGCTGAATGTGCGTCGCACGTACGGCGTTGCCCCTGGTTCAAAGTCCAGTCCGCGAGAAGAGAAGTCTGTGCTGGTAGTGGCATTTCCTCCGGGGACTTCGACTGAAGAGATCAGCAAAAAGATTCACGAACAACTCGGCTGATACTCGTCGTACACCGCAACGTCACACTCCATTCCCTTGACGTGGCACTGAGTGCCGTGTTTGACTGACGTCATTGGCACCAGTCCGCCGACAAGCCATGCTGGTCTTGTCGGCGCCGCACGACCCACCTTCTACTAAGGAGTGTCCTCATGGCCGGAAACCCGGACTTCAATCTCTTCGCACTGAACGAAGAGCACGACGAACTGCGGGCAGCCATCCGCGGACTCTCCGAGAAGGAAATCGCGCCGCACGCCAAGGACGTCGACGAGAACGCACGGTTCCCCGAGGAAGCACTCACCGCGCTCAACGCGTCGGGCTTCAACGCCATCCACGTCCCCGAGGCGTACGACGGCCAGGGCGCCGACTCCGTCGCCACTTGCATCGTCATCGAGGAAGTTGCCCGCGTCTGTGGCTCCTCCTCGCTGATCCCCGCCGTGAACAAGCTCGGCACCATGGGCCTGATCCTCAAGGGCTCCGAAGAGCTCAAGGCCAAGGTTCTCCCGGACCTCGTGAACGGCGGAATGGCGTCGTACGCACTGTCCGAGCGCGAAGCCGGATCCGACGCTGCCGCCATGCGCACCCGCGCGAAGGCTGACGGCGACGACTGGATCCTCAACGGCTCCAAGTGCTGGATCACCAACGGCGGCAAGTCCACGTGGTACACCGTCATGGCTGTCACCGATCCAGACAAGGGCGCAAACGGCATCTCGTCCTTCATGGTCCACAAGGACGACGAGGGCTTTGTCGTCGGCCCGAAGGAAAAGAAGCTCGGCATCAAGGGCTCCCCCACCGCTGAGCTGTACTTCGAGAACTGCCGCATCCCCGGCGACCGCATCATCGGCGCACCGGGCACCGGATTCAAGACGGCACTCGAAACCCTCGACCACACGCGTCCCACCATCGGCGCCCAGGCCGTCGGCCTTGCTCAGGGCGCACTCGACGCAGCGCTGGCATACACCAAGGACCGCAAGCAGTTCGGCAAGTCCATCAGCGACTTCCAGGCTGTGCAGTTCATGCTCGCCGACATGGCGATGAAGGTCGAAGCCGCACGCCTGATGGTCTACACCTCCGCTGCTCGCGCAGAGCGCGGCGAGAAGAACCTCGGCTTCATCTCCGCTGCAGCCAAGTGCTTTGCATCCGACGTTGCCATGGAGGTCACCACCGACGCGGTTCAGCTGTTCGGCGGCGCCGGCTACACCACCGACTTCCCCGTCGAGCGCATGATGCGCGACGCCAAGATCACGCAGATCTACGAAGGCACGAATCAGATCCAGCGCGTCGTGATGTCGCGTGCGCTGTTGAAGTAAGGCACTTCGCGCCCCTGTGCGCCTTTCTGGTAGTTCTGACTACTGGAACGGCGCACAGGGGCTTGCCCCTAATTTTTGAGGAGAATTGTGGAACTTGTAGGCGTAATCGGCGGCGGCACCATGGGTGCCGGCATCGCCGAGGTATGTGCAAAGGCCGGTAGCTCGGTACTGGTGCTCGAAACCAAGGAAGAATTTGCCGCTTCCGCACGCGAGCGGATCGCCAAGTCGATCAACCGCGGCGTAGCCAAGGGCAAGATCACCCAGGAAGAAGCAGACGCCGCCATCGCTCGCGTCCGCGTCACCCTGGACATGGAAGAGTTCGCCGATCGCGATCTGGTGATCGAGGCAGCTCCCGAGATCGAAGCCCTCAAGTACGAGATCTTCGGCAAGCTCGACAAAATCGTCAAGCCTGCCGGCATTCTGGCGACCAACACGTCGTCGATCCCCGTCATCAAGATCGCCAAGGCCACCTCGCGCCCCGGCCAGGTTGTCGGCGTTCACTTCTTCAACCCGGTGCCGGTCATGCCGCTCGTCGAGATTGTGGTCAGCCTGACCACGTCCGAAGAGACCGTCCTCGCGGTCACCGACTACGCGAAGAACACGTTGCGCAAGAAGACAGTTCGTGCGGGCGACCGTTCGGGCTTCATCGTCAACGCACTGCTCATCCCCTACCTGTGCCAGGCGATCCGGATGCTCGATTCCGGCTACGCCACCGCAGAAGATATCGACGAAGCCATGAAGGGCGGCTGCGGCTACCCGATGGGCCCGCTGACGCTCCTCGACACCGTCGGCCTCGATGTTGCTCTCGCAGCGGCAGAGTCGCTGTACGCAGAGTTCGCCGAGCCGCACTACGCTCCGCCGGCGCTGCTGCGCCGCATGGTCGACGCCGGACGCCTCGGCAAGAAGACCGGCCGCGGCTTCTACGACTACGCCTAGCCGTTTCAGCTCTTACTTTCGGCCCCATACCTTTTCGAAGGTGTGGGGCCGAAAGTCTTTCAGTAGAGCGCGCCTTCAACTCTCGTAGGCAGATTTGGTGAATCGCTCCAACAACGTGATGAACGTCGACACATCCTCGTGCGTCCAGTCACCGAGCACGTCGGCAATTCGGTCGTGATTCATCTGTCTCACGTCGCCGAACTTTGCCGCAGCATCCGGCGTCGGGGAGAACAGCGAAACCCGTCCGTCATGTGGATCGGATTCGGACACCACGTAGCCCTCTCTGGTGAGGGCGGTCAGATTACGACTCACCACACTTCGATCCAAACCTGTGACCCCGATGATGGCCGCGGGCGACACGGGGAACATGTCGACGATGCGGGTCATGATGACAAACGCAGCCGGCGTCATCTCCGGCGCTACCGCACCCGCGTCGGCAATCAGTGTCTTGCGGGAACCTTGCACGAGCCGCCGGATTGCCCATTGAATCGCGTGAATATCAGCTTCAGGTTGTGTCGACCTCACTTGGTCAGCATAGAACCTCCCCTGTCGGCCTACTCATGGAATAGTTGCGTCAATCAACTAAAGATGATTGACTTCAGTCACATACTTTGCCGGGTCTGACAGCTACGCGAGGAAACCGAATGATGGAATCGACCGCCGAAAACGGACCAGCGCCGACAATGTCTCGACGCCAAGTGAACGAAGCGTTCGGCGGAATCCTCATCGGAATGCTTGTCGCCGTGTTGTCGACGTCGGTGATCAACACATCACTTCCTCGTATCGTCACCGATCTCAACGGAGACCAGACAACCCTCACCTGGATCGTCACCGGGTCACTGCTCGCGGTGACGGTGTGCACTCCGATCTGGGGCAAGCTTGCCGACCTTGTCAGTAGGCGACTTCTTCTGCACATCGCGCTCCTGATCTTCATAACCGGCTCCCTTGCTGCCGGTTTCGCGAGCGCGCCGCCAATGATGATCGCAGCGCGGTTGATTCAGGGAATCGGAACCGGCGGGCTCATCACCCTCTCCCAGATCGCCATCTCGGACATCATCAGCCCTCGCGAACGTGGCAAGTACATGGGCGTCCTCGGGGCCATCGTCGTGGCCGGCACCGCCGGCGGACCTCTCGTGGGTGGACTCGTCACTGACACCATCGGCTGGCGTTGGAACTTCTACATTGTCATTCCTTTTGCAGTAGTCGCGATGATCGTCATCCAGTTCAAGCTCATCCTGCCTAGACGAAAAGGAACCGGAAGGATCGACTACATCGGATCCGTCCTTCTCACCGCCGCGATCTCGACACTCCTCATCTGGCTCTCACTCGGCGGCAAGGTCTTCGAATGGAGCTCTGCGGTGTCCTGGTGCATGGGCGTCAGCACAGCGGTGCTGATCGCCGTGACGTTGGGCGTCGAGAGCAAGGTCAAGGACCCGGTCCTCCCCCTGCACATGTTCCGGGGAAGGACCTTCACCCTGTCGATCGTGGCCAGCATGTGCGTTGGCATAGTCCTCTACAGCGTCTCCATTTTCATCAGCCAGTACATGCAGCTCAGCCGCGGCGCATCGGCCACCGGCGCCGGTCTGATCACACTCCCGCAGGTCGCCGGAAACCTCATCGCATCCACCGTCGTGGGTGGGCTCATCTCTCGCACCGGACACTGGAAGCCGTGGCTGATCACGGGAGCCTCGCTACTCACCGTCGCCAGCATCCTGCTCTCGACCTTGCGAGTCGACACCAATATCGCCGTGCTCTTTCTTGCTCTTCCGCTCGTCGGTCTCAGCCTCGGCATGCTGCTGCAAAACCTTGTCCTTGTTGTACAAAATGCCACGGACGTTCGCGAGATCGGCGCGGCCAGCTCCGCCGCCGCATTCTTCCGCAGCCTGGGCGGCGTCCTCGGCGTGACCATGCTCGGAGCAGCACTCTCTACGCGGGTCGATACCGAAATCGAGAACGGACTACAAGAATCCGGCATTCCCCGATCGGCAAGTGGCCTGACGCAGGGTTCGCTCCCGAACATCGACACGTTGTCAGATCCGGTACGAAACGTCGTCGAATCGGCGTACGGGCAGGGCATTGGGGAGGTATTCCTCATTTCGATTCCGTTTGCCGTCATCGCCCTGATCTGCGTCATCTTTCTCCCGAATGCCGTTCTCGGCACCAAAACCGGTATCGAGCAACTGGCCGACATCGAGCAAAAGGAGCCAGCGGACGCATCGCCTGCCGTCAAGGTTCCTTAGTCGCGTCGACATAAGGTGCGTGACGCATCAGCAGTCGCGCGGCCGGTATCGTCGTGGCCATGGCCCAACTACCTCCCGACGCGATCAGTGTCCGCGTGGACAGTTGGACGTGGGCTGTCCGCCTGTTCAAGACCCGGTCCCAAGCTGCGGCATCGTGCCGATCCGGCCATGTGCGGGTGAACGGAACATCGGCAAAAGCTGCTCAGCAAGTGAAAGCCGGCGATGAAGTTCGGGTACGCGTTTCAGGTGTCGAGCGCATCGTCGTCGTGGTCAAACCCATCACCAAACGGGTTGGCGCAGTCCTTGTCGACGACTGCTTGAAGGACATTTCGCCGCCGCCGCCACCGCCGGAACTGTTGGCGTCGATACCGATGCGCGATCGCGGAGCGGGCCGCCCCACCAAGCGCGAACGACGCGATCTCGAGAAACTACGGGGAATCGATCTCTGAACTTCGATGGCGCCAATTTCCGGATAACCATTGACATTTTTGCTCGGTGACGCGAAAGTCGAAATATGACAACACGCGTTGTCATCTCCGTGCGAGAGGCAGAGGTCACCGCAATGACCAACGATGCAGATACGGTTTCCGAGAAGTCGGTCGACAATCCTGAGTCGCGTACCCTTCGCGCTGCTCCCATCGGCCCAGGCTCCTTGACATGGCGTCACTTCGGCGACAATCGCGGCTTGCTGTACCTCGCACGCGCGGGAACCCTGCAGAACATGCATCCAGCGGTCAGCGGTGCGCTGCAAGATCATTCGAACTTCTTCAACGATCCCCTCGATCGGCTGTTCCGCTCGCTTCCCCCCATTTACGGCGTTGTGTACGACCGCAACGATCACGGCACAGGGACGCTGGTACGCAACTTTCACACCGAACTCAAGGGAACCGATGAGAACGGCCGGCGATATCACGCACTGGCTCCGGACACTTTCTGGTGGACACACGTCACGTTCTTCGAGGTAATCCTCGATTTCAACGAACGGTTTGCCTACAAGAAATTCACCGAAAAACAAAAGGACCAGCTTGTCCGCGAAGCCGTAACGTGGTGGCGCTGTTACGGCCTCACCGACCGGCCGGCTTTCGACAACTACGCGAGCTTCCGCGACTACTGGGAAGACATGCTAGATAATCACTTGATCAATACCCACACCACCAAGTGGTCGACAGGCGTCGCCGAACACCGAATCGCACCACCGCCCAAGGTGCCACGTTGGGCGTGGACGATCATCTCGCGCCCAACGGTTGCTGCCTCGAACTGGATCTCCAAGGCACTGATGCCTGACAAGGCGCGCGCGACCCTCGAATGGGAATGGACTGCGCGAGATGAGCGCCTCTACGTCTGGTTCGCACGTTTTCTGACGCTGTCGGATCGTTTCTGGCATCTTCTGCCACTACGTGCGCGATATGCACCACGCGCGTATGCCGGGATCCGCAATCACGGCCTCGAAACAGGCTGACGCAGAACTGTCTTGAGCTTCTCGGGCTGCGTCCGACGTGCATCACTGAGGTAGATCTCGTGATGATCTCCATTGAAACTCAGACCGTTCGCCGGAATGAAGTTGTTGTGCAGGCGATCCAACGTCGGAGCTTCGTCGTCGTACGACCCGATATGGAGAATCTGGACAGACAAGCCCTCCTCCAGTTCGAGGAATCGCACCTTGTCGAGAGCTGCGAGGTTCTTCTTTGCACCCACCGAGGCAATCGAAGCCGACAGTTCAGCTGACGTGATCCACTCGGGCTGCGCGATCATCATCGTCCAGTCCCACGACGCCTTGTCTCGCGTCACGAACACCTCGGGATCGTCGGCCCGCCACAAACCCTCGAGCGGTCCCACCACAAAGTCCCGGTCCATTTCCTTCTTGCTCGCGAATTTGGTCGCATAAGAGAGCGCATACAGGGCTTCGAGCGCCTCGGAATATTCGGTGGCAGTATTGGGATCACCGTGACCGTCGACGGCAAAGTAGCCGAAACGCGGCACAGTCACCAGCGAAAAATCGCGCCGGCTGGGCGCATACAGTTCCTTGTACGCCTTTTTGACGTCGAACTTTTCCATGTGCCACCACCTGGTCTCGGATCAAGCTCCAACATCTCGAAACCTATCCGAAGGTACCGACGTCCAAATAGCGGACCGCCGTCCCCTTGTTAATAGACCAGTGGACCTTTACTCTGGACGGGGTGACTACACCACCGGCGACCGACGTCGCCCACGTTCAGCGACGCAAGCCACTACGAATCGTCGCCATCAGCGCGACCGTTGCGTCGATCTTGGCGTTGCTGTTCGGCTATCCCTGGTGGAGTTTGGTCATTCGGCCGGACTGGCCGACCGCCGTGACCATAATCGGCACCGTTGTATTTGCCGCCCTCCTGATCGCCCTGCCGGCGACCATTGTGCTCAGCAATGGACACACCGATCGTGATCGACTTCGACTGGTCGGCGATGCACTCCTCGGAATCATCTGGGTGGTGTTCGTCTGGACACTGCTCGGTGAGGTCTTACGCCTCGGCCTACTTGCCGGCGGTGTGGAGAACCCACTTCGCGCACGCATCGTTGCCGTTGCAGCACTGATCATCTCGGTAGTTCTACTGATCTGGGGTTATCGAGAAGCGATGCGATTGCCGCGGATCAAGCACGTGGACGTCACGATTCCCCGCCTCGGCGCCGGGATGGACAAGCTTCGCGTCGTCGCAATCACCGACACCCATTTCGGTCCGATCAACCGGGCGAAGTGGTCCGCCAGCGTTGTTGCCGCCGTCAACGAACTCGACGCCGACATCGTGGCCCATGTCGGAGACATCGCCGACGGAACAGTCGAGCAGCGACGCAACCAATCGTCTCCGCTCGCTTCGGTAGACGCCTCGCTCGCCCGCGTCTACGTGACCGGAAATCACGAGTACTTCCACGAGGCACAGGAATGGCTCGACTACATGACGTCGATCGGCTGGGACTCGCTCCACAACCGTCACATCGTTGTCACCAAGGGCGGCGACCGCCTCGTGATCGCCGGTGTCGACGACGCCACCGCGTTGGGGTCAGGACTGGAAGGGCATGGCGCAAACTTCGAGGAGGCGTTGACCGGAGCCGATCCCGACCTCCCTATCCTGATGCTCGCCCATCAGCCCAAACAGGTTCCCCAATCCGCTGCTGCTGGAGTGGATCTGCAGCTGGCCGGGCACACGCACGGCGGTCAGATCTGGCCTTTCAACTTACTGGTCAAACTCGATCAACCGTCAGTGTCCGGACTCAGCCGTCATGGCGAACGCACGCAGCTGTACACGAGCCGCGGCACAGGATTCTGGGGCCCACCGTTCCGGGTCTTCGCGCCGAGCGAGATCACCGTACTGACCTTGCACAGCTCCTGAACTGTCCGTCAGCTCGTTCGGGTCGCCGCTAGTGCCGACAACCCGACGAGCTGATTGACCAGACCCTCCCGGAGTCCTTCGGCAAACATTGCAGCGGCAGGCGGTGTCTGCATCTCATCGAGAACAACAGCGACGGATTTCGAGGGTTCCGCGTACGGCCACATCCCGGCGACGATTACCACGGTCGCCTTGGCAAAATGTGCCACATCGCTGTCCCCGAGGTCAGGCAGTTGCGAATGCACCAGCGATGCAAGTCGAGTCATGTTGACCGTTGCACGCTTTTTGAAGTCACGCGCAAATTCTTCCGAAATGTTCTTCTCGAGAACACTCCCCATGACACTCAACAATTCACACAACAACCGTTGAGTGACAAGTGATTCCGCAATCGTCGAGGCCACATGAATTTCGGCGGCAAACGGCGATTCGTCGTCAGTGGGGATCAGTGACGCTTCCAGCCCGTCGAGCCACGCCACCCAGTTCTCGTCCAGAACTTCGAGAAAGATGGCCTCACGACTGTCGAAGTACCGCAGCACATTCGACTTTGCCAGTCCAACGGTTTCACTGAGTTCGCGCAGACTGATGTCGGCAACAGGCCTGGATCCGAGCAAAGCGCGGGCGGTATCGAGAATGGCGCATCGCCGCGCCTCGATCTGCTCCGGTCTGCGCGCGCGCTGGAATCCGTGAGTCGCCACCATCCGGACAGAATATCAGACCACCAGTCTATTGTTACCTGCCCCGCGAATCAGTTCTCCGACGGCGAGCCCAGCGGCAGAGCACCTCTCGACGCCAATTCACGGCGCAGCACATCGGTGTCAACGGATGCGAGATCGGCACCGCGCGGACGAGTAGTCAATGCCCGAACCTCCTCGGCCAGATCTGCCACCTGCTTCCGCGTCGCAGCCTGCGCGGTCTCGTCCTGTTCCGCCACTCGCTCGACCAACCAGGAAGCGAGCGTCGCAGTGACGATGCCCAACAACGCAATTCCGCCGATCATCAATCCGCCGGCGATCAGTCGCCCGGTAGTGGTGATCGGAGCCATGTCTCCGTATCCGACGGTCGTGACAGTCTCCATCGCCCACCACAACGCTTGTCCGTACGACGTGATCGCCGCCCCTGGTGCATGACGCTCTGCGTCGAGCATCGCCAAGGCGGCAACGCAGATCAACAGCGCGCTCGCACCGGTGGCATAGACAACCACACGACCGCGCAGACTCTGCCCGCTCGAGCGATGAATTATTGCGAGAAGGGTGACCAGTCGAAGCAAACGAAGCGGACGCAGCATCGGAACCACCACCATCGCCAAGTCCAGCAAGTGCCGAACGAACCAATGGCTGCGGTTCGGTGCCAACCACAACCGCACGCCGTAGTCGACTGCAAAAGCAGCCCACGCCGCCCACATGATCCACTCGTTCAGACGGAGGAGAAATCCCGTCGGCTGCGCCAGCACCTGCGTCTGGACGGCAAACCCCTCGGACTACACAGGTTGAGCGCTCAGAATATTCAACGCCTCAGGCACCGCTTCGATGGTGATCGGCAACGGCCCCACTCGGTCGCCGTCGGCGTACGCGATGATGCCCTCGGAAACAAGCCGGACCTTCTTGGATCGGTACGTCTGCACTGCATCCAAATGGATGTGCGTTCCCTTGTAGACCCGCGGAAAGAGTCGCACCAGACGAAAGCGCGAACCATGACCGACGACAGTCAGATCCAGCAGACCGTCCGTCTTCGACGCCCCTGGCGTAATAAGCATGCCGCCGCCGTACGAGCGCCCGTTACCCACCGCGACGAGCGTCGCGTCCATGGTGATCACCTCGTCGTCGAGTTCGATCCGGTACGGCAGCGGCCGCATCTTTGCCAACTCGGCGAGCATCGCGAGGTTGTAGCGCATCCGCCCCTTCGGCCAGGACATCTTGTTCGCCCGTTCACTGACCAACGAGTCGAATCCACTGGCGATGATCGTGCCGGACCACACCACCGACCCGTCGTCCAGCGTGATCTTCGCGAGATCGGACTGCTGCACGATGCCGTTCGCGATCACGTCGGCTGCAGCTTCGGGATCACCTGTGGGAATGCCGAATTCGCGGGCGTGATCATTTCCCGTGCCCGCAGGAATGAGTCCGATCGGCGTGTCCGTCAGCGCTGCCGCTTGCAGTCCGATACTGATGGCGCCGTCCCCGCCGACCACCACGAGAGCGTCGGTACCTTCCGCGATTGCCCGGCATGCCAGCTTCTTGGCGTCGTCCGCGTCGGTGCCGATGATCTCGGTTACCGCAACTCCACGTTCACGCAGTCGCGCAACACCTTTGCGGCCGGCAGTGGGCGCATGCCCGTGTCCCGCCATCGGATTGATCAGGACGGTTACCTTCTCGATCTGACTGCGGGTTTGGCTCAAGGAATCAGCTTTCCAGGATTGAGGATGCCGGCGGGGTCCACTGCATTCTTTACTGCGCGAAGAATATCAGCGCCCAATTCGCCGATTTCGTCTTTCATCCACGGCCGATGGTCCGCACCGACCGCATGATGATGGGTAATCGTGCCACCGGCAGCGATGATGGCGTCACCGGCAGCGGTCTTCGCCTTGTGCCACTGAGCGATCGGATCTTCGGTCTGAGCGCACACGACGGTGAAGTACAGGGACGCACCGGTCTTGTAGGTGTGCGAAATGTGGCACATCACTAGCGGCTGAGTGCCCTGCTCCACCAATGCCGTGGTCAACGCCTCCGTGACCGCAGAGCGCAGGTTCGCAAGGTTGCCCCACGTTGTTGCTGTCTCGAGGGTTTCGCACAGGGCGCCGACGTCGAGCAGAGCGTCGCGCAGATACGGCGCATCGAATCGTCCGTGTTCCCAACTGTTTCCCGGCTCCTCCCCGAGCGATGTTCCGCCGTGCGCCGTGAGAATTGCGCGGGCTTCCGCCATCCGCTCTGCGGTGTGCGAAGCCGTTCCTTCGTAGGTGGTGATGCCAAGGCAGCCGCCGGTGAAAGCGTTTTCGCCGATCTTGTCGGTGGTCGCCAGGTTCACGCCGCTTTCCGCTTCGTCGGACAACCTCAGTACGGTCGGAGCCGAACCTTCCTGGACAAGCTCACGTAATGCCGCTGCGCCGGTCGCGAAGTCGGGGAAGCTCCATCCCTCTCGTACTGTCGTCTCGGGCAGTCGGTGAACACGCACCCGGACGTGCGTGATGACACCGAAGGTCCCCTCGGAGCCCACGAACAGCTCGCCGAGATCCGGACCGGCCGCAGATGCCGGTGCCCGCCCCGTCTCGAGCGTTCCACTCGGGGTGACCACGGTGAGGCCCTGGACCATGTCTTCGAAACGTCCGTAACCAGCCGACGCCTGGCCCGAGGAACGCGTCGCCGCGAACCCGCCGAGCGTGGCAAAGAGAAAGCTCTGCGGGAAGTGTCCGACGGAGAATCCGTGCTCGTGCAGTAACTCCTCGGCGCGGGGCCCGGTAGTTCCGCCACCGAAGGTAGCGATGCCTGATTCCTCGTCCAGTGAAACGAGCTGATCGAACCGTCGAAGATCGAGAGAAAGAACCGTGTCGAACCCGTTCTTGATGGGATCAAGTCCGCCGACGACGCTCGTGCCGCCGCCGAACGGGACTACGGCAATCCTGTTGGTCGAGCAGTACCGCAGAACTTGCTCGACCTCCGCGCCTGTTCCCGGTGTGACAACGGCATCCGGCGCGTCCTGGGGGTCCGTGCTGCGACGACGCAGCAGGTCCGGCGTGCTCTTGCCTCCCGCCCGAAGAATTCGATCCGAATCCTCGGTCGTCACGTACTCCGCACCGACAACATCGGCCAGCGCTTCGACGTGCGCCGGAGAAAGAGCGGACGGCGTCACTCGCGCGTCCTCAATGGCTTGTCGGGATTGCTTCGGGGCCGATACACCAAGAAATCCGGTCAGCAGAGCTATGACCGCGTCCGACAGCTCACGCTTCTTTGCCGGATCGCCCCACGCGTCCCATTGCATCGGCGGTTGCAAGGCAGATCTCTCGGTGCTCATAGATACTAGTGTTACACATTGATGCAATGTGTAAACATACGCGGGTCGATCATCCCATTGTCTTGGAACCGTCGATCGCTTCGCGAAGCATGTCCGCGTGGCCCGCATGCTGGGCCGTCTCGGCAATGATGTGCAACAGCGCTCGACGCGCCGACCAGCGTGCACCAGGCTCGAACCACGGCGCAGACGGCAACGGATGCGAGAGGTCGAGGCTGTCCAAGGATGCCACCACCTCGTCCGTCCTGGCAGCAATCTGCTCATATTCAGCCACAATGCCGGCCAATGTTTCGCCCGCCACCATCGCGAACTCCTTCGCGCGCTCCTGTTGCATCTCCTCCGACCACTCGGTGGGATCGAAATCTCCGCCCAGGCCGGACGGTCCCTCCAGGATGAAGTCGACCCAACCCCGCTCCGACTGACCCACGTGCTTGATCAATCCACCGAGGCACAGTTCGCTCACGGTCGGCCTCGATGCCGCCTGTTCGTCGGTGAGGTTCTTGACGGTGAAGAGAAGGAATTCGCGATGCTGACGCAGGCTCTGGAGGAGATCTGCACGTTCGCCGGTGACGGTGAGGGTCGGTGCGTTCATGATGTTTCCTTCGGTAGTGGGTTCAAGCTCTGTGAGAACTACGTTAAAACCTATTGCGGACAGAAACGGTCCTCATTAAAAATTTTCGCCACAAAAAACTCCCGGCATCCACCTGATTGGCGGATGCCGGGAGTGTCGACCGAACTGGAACGAAGATCAGACGGTGCGAGCCAAACGGTCGGCCAGCAGGCGCGTGAAGTGCGCCGGATCGCTCAACTCGCCGCCCTCGGCGAGCAACGCCATCCCGTACAACAACTGTGCTGTCTCCGTGAGGTTTTCAGCATCGCCGTCTGCCGCCTGCGCATCGCGCAGACCCGTCACGAGAGGATGCGACGGGTTGAGCTCGAGGATCCGCTTGCTGTGCGGAACCGGCTGTCCCGATGCCCGGTACATCTTCTCGAGCGTCGGCGACATGCTGAATGCGTCGCCGACGATGCAGGCAGCCGACGTGGTGAGTCGCGTCGAGAGTCGCGTCTCCTTGATGTCGTCCGACAGGGTTTCGGTCAGCCACGTCAGGAGCGCACCGAATTCCTTTTCTTTCTCTTCACGCTCGGCTTCGGCAGCCTTCTTCTCGTCCTCGGTGTCGAGGTCGACCTCACCCTTCGCGATCGACTGGAAGGTCTTGCCGTCGAAGTCCGAAACCGCGTCGACCCACATCTCGTCGACAGGATCGGTGAGAATCAGAACCTCGAGGCCCTTGGCCTTGAAAGCCTCCATGTGCGGGGAGCTTTCGATGAGGTGGCGAGATTCGCCGGTCATGAAGTAGATCTGTTCCTGACCGTCCTTCATACGCTCGACGTACTCGGCGAGCGTGGTCACGCCATCTTCACTGTTGGTCGAGGCGAAGGATGAGATGTCGAGCAACGTCTTACGGTTGTCGGCATCGGCCATCAGGCCTTCCTTGAGCGCGCGGCCGAACTCGGTCCAGAAGGTCGAGTACTTTTCGGGCTCGTTTGCCTTCATGTCCTTGATGGTCGAGAGGACCTTCTTGGTCAGTCGACGACGGATCGCCGAAATCTGACGATCCTGCTGCAGAATTTCACGAGAAACATTGAGCGAGAGGTCCTGTGCGTCAACTACACCCTTGACGAAACGCAGGTAGTCGGGCACCAACTCTTCGCAGTCGTCCATGATGAAGACGCGCTTGACGTACAGGTGGATGCCGGCCTTGCGCTCACGCATGAAGAGATCGAACGGTGCCGTCGACGGAATAAACAGCAGCGCTTGGTATTCGAAAGTACCTTCGGCCTTCATCGGGATAACCTCGAGCGGCTCGTCCCAGGCGTGGCTCACATGCTTGTAGAACTCCTTATACTCCTCCTCGGACACTTCGTCCTTGGAGCGAGTCCACAACGCCTTCATCGAGTTGATTGTCTCGGTCTCGATCGTGACCTCGGGCTCGTCACCCTCGGCCGGCGTCGACGTGCGAGCGACATCCATGCGGATGGGCCACGCGATGAAGTCGGAGTACTTCTTGACCAGTTCCTTGATCTTCCATTCCGACGTGTAATCGTGCAGGCCGTTCTCGGAATCTTCGGGCATCAGGTGCAGTGTCACAGAGCTGCCCTGCGGCGCCTCGTTCACATGCTCGAGCGTGTACGTGCCCGCGCCGGTGGACTCCCAGCGCGTCGCATGATCTTCACCGGCGCGGCGGGTCAGCAACGTGACCTTGTCCGCGACCATGAACGTGGAGTAGAAACCGATGCCGAACTGACCGATCAGCTCCTCGGAAGCCGCAGCGTCCTTTGCTTCCTTGAGCTTGCGACGCACCTCGGCGGTGCCGGACTTGGCGAGCGTGCCGATCAGGTCGATGACCTCGTCACGCGACATACCAATGCCGTTGTCGCGGATCGTGAGCGTGCGTGCGTCCTTGTCGATGTCGATCTCGATGTGAAGATCGGAGACGTCGACATTGAGGTCTTTGTCCTGGTATGCCTCGAGACGGAGTTTGTCCAGCGCGTCCGAAGCGTTGGAGATCAACTCACGAAGGAAACTGTCCTTGTTCGAATAGATTGAATGAACCATCAAATCCAGCAGCTGACGTGTTTCTGCTTGGAACTCGAGCTGCTCGGTATGCGCGGTCACTTCGATCCCCTTCTCTTCTCGTTACTGGTCACAGGGATTTTACTTGACCTCGAATGCGGGGATCCGGGCGCTTGCTGTGCGCCTTTGTCAACCGCCCGCGGTTAATAAAGGCGCACAGCAGAATCACGCCTCCCCGTTGCTGGACTTCTCGACCACCCAGGCTGCGATCTGCGTACGCGAAGTGAATCCGAGCTTGGTAAGTATGTGCTCCACATGGCCCTGCGCGGTGCGGAGCGAGATCACCAATTTGGCAGCGATCTGTTTGTTCGTGAGTCCCTGGGCGACCAGGTCGGCAACCTCACGCTCACGCTTGGTCAGCACCACCGACGGCCCCGTTTGCGTCGCGTCCAGTGGCTGCCGGCCGAGCGCAAATGCGACTGCTCCATCCATGGTCATGAGTCGACCCTGCCGGTGCGCAGCCTTGAATGCCTTCTCCCCCAATGCACGTCGCGTCGTCGTCTCACATTCATCGTGGTAGGGCTGCAAGGTGGGGAACACGATCGTGACACTGCCTACGGAGTGACCCAATTCCTCGGCGGCTCCCATGAGCACGGCGGCGCGTCGAGGATTCGGTTCTTCGGCCGCAATCCAGGCCAATACCTCCAGACAGGCTGCGCAGGTGAGCGGGGAGTTCACCTGTTCGGTGAGCTGCAACGCCTGCCCGAGAAACACCACCGCTCGATCTTGGTCACCTTGCCTCCACACCGCGACCCCCATGGCCCACAACGTGTATGAGCGATACACCGATTCGCCGTGAGATTCGGTGATTGTGAGCGCTTTTTCGTAACAG
Organism: Rhodococcus sp. KBS0724; assembly: GCF_005938745.2. Taxonomy (NCBI): domain Bacteria; kingdom Bacillati; phylum Actinomycetota; class Actinomycetes; order Mycobacteriales; family Nocardiaceae; genus Rhodococcus; species Rhodococcus sp. KBS0724. Next base: position 925,166 of record NZ_VCBX02000001.1, on the reverse strand, counting down.
CCGATCGACCGCCTCGATTCGTCGAGCATCTCGTACACCAACCCGAGTGTCTGCAGCACACCGACTTCCAGAACGAGGTCGCCGTGTACGTCGAACACTTCGAGTGCATCTTCGAGGCGTACGGCGGCACGGGGAAGATCATCGCGGTACAGCGCAAGCATCCCATCTGCATTGTCGAGAAGAGCGTGAATAAGGGGATCGGTGAACTGCTCGGCAAGGGCGCGCCCCTCTTCTATCAGTGCAGTCGCCGCCAGCAGATCGCCCTGTACCGCCGCTAGTAAGCTGTCCGCGTATATCGCCCGGATACGTTCCGCCGTAGGCTTTCCGGCGTCGCGGGCGAGAAAATGGTCGAGCCAATGCCGAGATTCACCGTACAGACCGCGGGTCAGCGAGAACTGGTACAGCGCGGTAGCCATGCGTAGTCCGGCGGCAACACCCTCGTCGTCGCCGGAGAGGCAATACTCCAGCGCTTCCCGTATGTTCGGCCGCTCCCGATCGAGTCGATCGATCCACTCGAGTTGCCGAGGACTGATCCATTCGGCTTCCGCGTCGAGCGTCAATTGCTGGTACCAGTCCCGGAGCCGGCGACGTAACGCATCGTAGTCGCCCGCCTCCTGGATCTTCTCCCGGCCGTAGTCCAGAAGTGTCTCGAGTAGCCGGAAGTGGACCACTGTGTCCGATTCCTCCCGGATCAGGATCGACTTGTCCACCAGTGACCCCAGCGTGTCGAGTAGTTCCTCCGGTGTCAGATCACCACCGCATATCGCCTCGGCCGCATCGAGTTCGAAACTTCCGGCGAAGACCGACAGCCTGCCCCACAGCACCTGCTCTCGGGGAGTGCACAGGTCGTAGCTCCAGTCGATGCTCCACCTCAAGGTTTGCTGCCGTGTCGGAGCGCCCCGGCTGCCGCGGGTCAAGAGCGCGTAGCGATCGTCCAACCGCGCCAGGATCTGCTCGGGCGCCATCGCCCGAAGCCTGGCAGCCGCCAACTCGATCGCCAGCGGCAGACCTTCCAGACGCTGGCAGATCCGGGCCACCGTTGCCTTGTTCTCCTCCGTGATTTCGAAACCACGGACCGCAGCAGCTGCCCGTTCAGCGAACAACGTCAACGCGTCATACCTGGGAAGCCCCCGCAGTGACGGCTCCCGATCCGGGTCCGGGACTGCCAGCGGAGACACGCGCAATACCGATTCCCCACCGATACCGAGAGGTTCGCGCGAGGTTGTCAGGATCCGCAACTCCGGGCACGCGCGCAGGAGCACTTCGACCAACCCTGCCACCGCATCGATCACCTGCTCGCAATTGTCGAGAACCAGTAGCAACGTCCGAGTGGCCAGGAACTCCACCAAAATATCCTGCAGCGGCTGTGATGACTGGTCACGTACGCCGAGGGCTGCAGCCACCGCGCCGACCACCAGCGATTCGTCGTGCAACTCGCCCAGCTCGACCAACCACACACCGTCGACGAAGTCCTTCTGGACATTCGACGCGACACGTAACGCGAGACGTGTCTTGCCGACACCACCGATTCCCGTCAACGTCACCAGACGCGACACCGATAACAGATTCTTCACCTCCGCCAACTCGGTGCGTCGACCGACGAAGCTGGTCAGCTCCAGCGGCAGATGTTTGTCGGCCCTCCGAACCACCGGCGATGCGGGTGGACGCCATCGCGTCGGCTGCGGCCGCGGATCTCGCGGGTCGGCCCCATGCTCCGCGCGTAGCGCCATGCTGTCGGCCACCAATCCGTGGCGGACCTGCAACTCCCGTAGTTCGTCGCCCAGCACCGATGTGGAAGGACGGTCGAGCGGATCGCGGGACATTGCCTTCTCTATGACGCCACACACGTCGTCAGGGAAGCCGTGCTCGCGCATGTCCGGCAGCGGTTGTGCGGTGATCCGCAGGAACTGAGCAACAACCTGCTCGCCGCTGCGGCGCTCGAAAGCCGCGTGACCGGTGAGCGCGCTGAACAGCGTGGCCCCGAGCCCGTACACGTCGGACGCCGGACTGGGCGGTTCACCGCCGAGCACCTCCGGAGCAGTGAAGGCGGGCGAACCTGTGACAGTGCCGGTCGCGGTCTTGAACCCGTCTGCGATGTGTGCGATCCCGAAGTCTGCCAGGGCCGGTTCACCGTAGTCGGTGAGCAGAATATTGGCCGGTTTGACGTCACGATGCAGAATGCCGAGCCGATGCGCGGTCTCGAGCGCGCCTGCCATCTTGACCCCGAGTCGCAGGACTTCCTCCAGGTCGAGCGGCCCGTTCTCGCGAATTTTGGTGTCGACGGACCCCTGCCGGTGGTAGGGCATCACCAGGTAGGGGCGACCGGTATCGGTGGTTCCGACCTGCAGGATGCCCACGATATTCGGGTGTCCGGTCAGGCGCCCCATGGCCCGCTGTTCCCGAAAGAAGCGAGCCCGATTCTCCTCGTCGAGGTGGGCGGTGAGGACTTTCACCGCCACCGTGCGATCCAGCCCGATCTGGGTGCAGCGGTACACCACACCGAAACCTCCGCGTCCGATCTCGCGGGCATCGTCGAATCCTGCCGCTCGCAACTCATCCGCAATGAACGGAAGCATGTCACGGCGCGTCTGGAGTGGATCGTTCTCGGTCATCGTCTACTTCGATTCCGCGGCATCATCGATGATGCACCGTCGCGTTACCTCTCGATAATGTTCCCACTCGGGTATGGCCGTCAACGCAGCGCACGTCCTCGGCCCGCGCGCAGATGCTCCGGAATTACGTTGTGCACTCCGAAACTGACACAGGTACTCACAACACTCAAAATGTGATACATATCACTTCGTTTTGATGATTAATTTCAGTCCACAATGCCCTACCTGCCACCTATCCAAACGTCCAGGTCAGTGCCCTGACCTATCGAATAGCGCCGACCGTTCCGTGGCTGTAAAACCGATAGCGAGATGCTTCCATGTGACTTCGACCACCCCGAAGGTTACGACCGATCGATCACACCCACTCGAACACCAGTTCTCGGGAAGAACCACACGCACCAACCCCGACTTCATGAGTGAAGGACATGCATGCTGTTACCGATGGCACCCACCGATTCACTGTTTCTGCTCGGCGAGTCCCGCGAGAATCCGATGCACGTCGGTGGCCTGGCGATCTTCACCCCACCAGACGGAGCGTCCGCAACCGATATGCGCGCGATGTTCGATATCGCCCTCACCGGCGGCAAAGTCGCCGAAGTCTTCCGTAAACGGGCGCGCCGCTCCCTCACCTCGCTCGGACAGTGGGGATGGGAAACCCTCGCCGACAACGAGATCGACATCGAACACCATGTTCGCCGCGACGCACTTCCTACCCCGGGCGGCATGACCGAGCTCACCGCATTGGTGTCGAGGTTGCACGGCACTCTGCTCGACCGCAGCCGCCCACTCTGGGAAATGCACCTGATCGAAGGCCTCGCCGACGGCCGCTACGCCGTGTACACCAAGATTCACCACGCCCTCGCCGACGGAGCCAGCGCGATGAGACTGCTCCGCGAGAGCATGAGTGAAGATCCCCATCGTCGAAACATGTCCGCTCCCTGGCAAGTTCCGCACTCACTGAGGTCGGTACCGACACCCGTCGCGGCACAGTCCAGCGCGCAGGAATCCGATCGAACGTCCCTGACCGGCACTCTATGGGGAGTATCTCGCGCCGCGGTCAGCGAAGTGGCCGGATTGATACCGACGACGGTCCGCACCATGGACCGGGCCGTACGCGGCAAAGGCAGCGCCGTCTCGGTGACCGCACCGCACACGTTGTTCAACGTCCCGATCGGTGGAAGCCGCCACGTCGCCGCCCGGTCCTTCCCCGTCGAACGGATCCGATTGCTGGCCAAGCACTCCGATGCCACCATCAACGACGTCATCCTGGCAATGTCCGCCGGGACCCTACGCCACTACCTGCACGAGCGGGACGCACTTCCGTCCGCCCCCTTGGTTGCCATGGTGCCGGTGTCATTGCGCGCCAACGACAACGCCGACGATCGCACCCCAGGCGGCAACCGGGTGGGACTGCTCATGTGCAACTTGGCAACTCACCTCGACGACCCCACACTCCGACTCGAAGTGATACGCAATTGCATGAATGAAGGAAAAGACGCACTGCGCGCGATGACTCCCGCCCAGGTACTCGCAATGAGCGCCCTCGGCATCGCTCCCCTCGGGATGGAAATGCTTGTCGGGCAGCGCGGACCGCAGCGGCCACCGTTCAACATCATCATCTCCAACATCGCCGGGCCACGTACACCGTTGTACTGGAACGGATTCCGACTCGATACCCTCCACCCACTGTCGATCCCGACAACCGGTCAAGCACTCAACATCACCTGCACCAGCAGCGACGATCAGATCTCATTCGGCCTTACCAGCTGCCGGAGGACCGTCCCGGACCTCAATCCTCTGCTCGATCACCTCGGCACCGAACTCGACCTCTTGGAAGCCGGCGCCGGCCTGTAATTCACTACTCCTGCAACGATCGTCACATCCGTAACCAGGACAGGGACTTCACCATGGGCATCCAGATTCCGCAATCCCCGACATCCCCGGTAGCCGCCACCTACGCCGCCCCACGCAGTGGAACGATCAGTACCGCTGAGATCAAAGCTCGGATCGAGGCCATGTTCGACGACCGTAATCGAAGCAGTGGGGCAAGAAATACCGTCTGACACGGGCTCTCATAGTGCCGTTCTGCTTCTATAGAGAACATGCAGACAGCGATGACAACAACCCGACGACTAGCTCTGCGTCGACTCGCGACGGTTATCGGCGTGACGGGAATCGTCGTCGGGTTGATTGCCTTGATCGCAACGCGGCTTGCCGTGGAGCGCAATGTGGTGATCGTCCTGGCGTCCTTCGCACCGGTAGCAATGATCGCTGCCCTGGTCGGTGGGGTGATCGCCGCCTTCGGCCGACGCTGGATCCTGTGCGCCGGATCGGCTGTGGTCCTGGGCATGTTCGTGTGGTCGGTGGGGCCACTGTACGTAGGTGGTCCGACCGGCACCGCACACGGTCCGTCGATCCGTCTCATGCAGGCCAACCTCATGGTCGGGGAAGCAGATCCGGAATCACTTGTCGCGACTGTCCGCGATCGAGACGTGGATGTGCTGACAGTGCAGGAGTTGACGTCAGGCGCCGCCGACGCGCTGAAAAACGCTGGGCTCGAGGCTATTCTGCCCCACTCGTTCGTGGTTCCCTATGCCGGCGGCGGCGGTGGAGCAGGAATCTACAGCCGGTTCCCCCTCACTGACACACGAAGTTTGGACGGTTTCTCCCCCGAAACCTTGGCTGCCGAGTTGAACGTCGGCCTGGCACAACCGGTCACGCTGTTTGCCGTCCACACGGCACCGCCGTATATCTCCCCCGCCTCGGTTTGGGCAGCGGAACAACGGAAGCTCGGCGGCTACCTCGCCGATGTCGACGGTCGCGACAACGTGATCGCTAGTGGGGATTTCAATGCAACTCACTCACACAAGGAGTTTCGCGATCTCCTCACGGACGGGTACGCCAGCGCAGCCGATCAGGTCGGTGCGGGCCTGATCCCGACCTACCCGACCGACAAGCCCTACCCCGCGATTGTCGGTATCGACCACATCCTCACCAGAGGCGCGGTGGCGACGTCACTCGAGCGTATCGATGTCAAAGGATCCGACCATCACGGTCTGATTGCCGACATCACGATGGCGTGAAAGCTAGCTGAGCAACCGAGCTTTTGCCGCCGCAAATTCTTCGTCGGACAACACTCCCGATTGATGCAACCGTCCTAACTCCTGAAGCTTCGAGACCAGGTCGTCACCGGCCGGAGGTGCTGCCGGGGCAACCTGTTGCTGCTGCGGCGGCGCCTGTTGTTGCTCGTACTGCTCATACTGCGCCTGCTGCTCGCTCGCCTTCCGTTGGCTGCGCCGATCCATGGCGTTGGACGTCGCCTTTGCTGTTCCAGCCACAACTGCTGTGCGCGCGACGGTGCCGAGCAATCCTGGTCGTCCTCTGCGTCCACCTCGAAAAACCATGCTGATCTCCTCTGCCTTGTGTGGGCGATGCCTGAACTACTCAGAGCGCCGCAGCGACTGCGGCCACTACGACGTCGTGTGGGATCTGAACATGGAGAACTACCTCGCCACCGCCCGCGCGGGCCTTGGTGGTGAAGTCCCGCGCCCACGTCTGCTCGTAGACGATGACTGCCGCGGAGGTACCTGGTTCCAGAGACTCGCGAACCACGTCGAGGTCCTCGTCGCTGATCAATGCTTTTGCCTCGATCGACAGGATTGCCAGGCCGATGTCGGTGAGGTCCTCGTCGACGTCGACCTGCCTGATGTTGCCGTCGAGATCTTTGGCGATGTACACGAGATCGAGCAGGGTAACGAACCCACGCTCGACGATGTTCTGCAGTGCGGCGACGGTATCCGGGTCCACTCTCGAACCTGGGAACCCCAGCACCACCAATTCGACCGGGCCGATATTCAATGGATCGCTCATCCATCAAGCGTGGTACGAACGCAGGTGCGCTCGCTTCACCCGTCGCGGATGATTTACTGCCTACGACCTCGCAGAACCTCTCGCATCGGACGTACCCGAACTCCATCTTCCGCAAGTTGGCGTCGCGCTTTGCCCCGGGTGACGAGCACACCGATGATGCCGAGAATCCACACCGGGTACTGAACCAACCAGGCCACCCGGAAACCGTCGAAGGTATAGCCGCCCATATGGCCGAGAATCACACCCATCACCTGGATCACGATCAGCGAGGCCAGGAATCCACCGATATTGACCATTCCCTGAGCCGTGCCCATCGCCGAGCTCGGGTTGAATGTGCGGGCATAGTCGAAGCCGATCACCGAACCCGGACCGCCGATTGAAATCACGATGATCAATATCGTCAGCAACCACAGCGGTGACGGTTCGCTGCGGGCCAACACGATCGTCCACATCACCGCACTGCTCACCATGATGGAAAGAACGAGCCAAGATCGGCGCATCGGATACCGGCCGGTGAGAATGCCGAGTATGGGGCCCGCGACGATGGCAGAGATCACCGACAGTGTGAGTAGAGAACCGACCGTTGCGGCGTCGAGTCCTTGCGCCGACGACAGGTACGGGACTCCCCACAACAACGCGAATGTCGTGATCGAGAACTGCGTACCCATGTGGCTGAAGAACCCGAGGCGTGTACCCGGACGCATCCACACCGTCTTGATCTGGCGGCCGATCTCTCTTGCCCCGGCAGGAACCGCCACTATTTCGGTGCCCGGCGGTGAATCGCGAATCAGGCTGAGTGCCAATACAAAAGCGAGGAGGCCCAAGCCGGCGGCGCTGCCGTAGGCGAGCGTCCAACCGGTCCCGGTCAGCAGCAACATGAACGGCAAAGCCGAAAGTACTTGTCCCAGTTGACCGAGAATGCCCGTGAACTGCGACACGAGTGGCACCTGCCTCGGCGGGAACCACTGCGGAACCAGTCGCAGCACGGAAATAAAGGTGAGTGCGTCGCCGGCTCCCACGGCGATGCGTGCGCCAATCGCGACGGGCAGCGATTCCGTGAACGCCAACGTCAACTGCGCGCACGTCAGGATGAATGCGCCGACGCCGATCATGATGCGCGAGCCGTATCGATCGAGCAGCACACCCGCCGGGATCTGCATGCCCGCGTACACCACGATCTGCAGGACCACAAAACTCGACAGCACACTGGGGGTAATCGAGAAACGTTCTGCTGCAGCCAGACCCGAGACACCAAATGAAGTGCGGTGAAGCACGGCGATCACATACGCAAATACACCGACACCCCAGACCAGCCACACTTTTTTCATCGCGCAGTTATGTTACTCCTAGTAGTTCGCCAGGCTCACGACGTGACTACTCGCGTCCTTGCGAGATCCAGTTCAGATCTGCCGAGCGCTCCCCCTCGGTGATAGCCGCAAGCGCGTCGAGTCGGGCGATCTGATCGTCGGTCAGATCGATGTCCAACGCGCCGGCATTCTCGCTCACACGCGCCGCAAAACGGGTGCCCGGAATCGAGACCGACGGCAGGCCGTAATGCCGTCCCTTCGCGTCGAGCCACGCCAGTGACACCTGCGCCGGAGTCGCTCCTGATTCGGCGCCCACTTCGCGCACGACGTCGAGCACCTTCTGGTTGGTGGCAAGTGCTGCATCCGTGAAACGCGGGAAGCGTCGACGCAGATCGTTCTCGCCCCACTCGCTGGGATCGAACGAGCCCGCGAGGAACCCTCGTCCCACCGGAGAGAACGGAACAAATCCCACGCCGAGTTCAGCGGCGGCGGGCACCACTTTGTTCTCCACGTCGCGACTCGAGATATTCCACTCGGACTGGATCGCGGAGATGGGGTGGACCGCATACGCGCGACGCAGTTCGTCTCCCGTTGCTTCCGAGAGTCCGATGTGCCGGATCTTGCCGGCCTTTACCTGCTCTGCCATCGCGCCCACCGTGTCCTCGATCGGAACCGTCGGGTCAACACGATGGAGGTAGTACAGATCGACATGGTCGACGCCGAGACGTCCGAGCGATTCGTCGAGGGCTTTCGCCACGTAAGCCGGATCGCCGTTGATCCCCCGCTGACCAGCTGACAAGCCACCCACCAGTCCGAATTTGGTGGCCAACTGAACCTCGTCGCGCCGACCTTCGAGCAATTTACCCACGGCCAGCTCGCTCGCACCGTCGCCGTAGATGTTTGCGGTGTCGATGAAGGTGATCCCGATATCCACCGCATGATGCAGCGTCGCGAGCGCTTCTGCCGGATCCACCGGCCCGTACACGGGGGCCACCGACATAGCGCCGTAGCCCTGTGCGCTGACGGTGAGACCTTCGGCCAGGGTGACGGTGGAAACAGGCATGAACACTCCTCGAGATCAGATAAAAGAACAACCCTCACAGTGTGTACCGAAACTGCCGACGGCGCATTCAGGCGAGCACTGCAAGCTCCGGCAATCCCGCCACCACCACGGCGAGGTTGTAACCTGTCATCCTCAGTTCACCGTTGTCTCCGGTTCTCGCGTACTCGGCATGACCGAAGGCCCGTTCGTGTTTCACGCCGTCCGGCGTGATCCCCTCCGCTGTGGACAACCGCTGGAACTCCGTTCGTGTCGGGTCCCCGCCGAAGCGTCCGAAGCCCGCGATGCTGTCTCCTTCGGCCTTCATGACGTAGACGTGCCGATCCGCGATACCGAGATCCGCCTCCACTTTTGCCCGGACACCGGGAGACCCGTAGAACACCACATCGTCGACCGACGCACTTGCACCCCGTTGCAGTGCAAGCGAAGTCGCAAGGGATCCGTAGGAATGGCCGAGTGCGGTGATGTGCACGTCCGGCTTCGCAGCTGCCGCTCGTAGTCCGTGGAAGAAGCTCCCCAGCGCATCGGCCGCGATACCCGCTTTGGCGGAACGGCTCACGTCGAAGCTGGCCCGACCGAGGTCGAATTTTCCCGGGCCGATGACTTGAGGGGCGTCGTATCCGATCCAGGCGATCGCGGCCACGGTTTCCTCACGTCCGGCACTGTGGAGCTGACGCTGCGCCTCGTCGCGCAATCGTGTTGCCTCCCCGACCATTCCGCGCAACGAGTCCTTGACGTTGGTGTTGAGACCAGGGACGGTCACGGCGATGTGATCTGCCGTATCCGGATCACCGATTGCTATCGCGCCAAACCCGCGCTCACCGGAGCGCATATCCATCAGGATCAACTTGCGGTCGGGTTGTTCGTGGAGGAGCTCGTCCAGCGAATTCAGATCCTCGAGTTTGCGCTGCGCATACCAGAGTCCGGCACCGGTGTTACTCAATCGTCCGCCGAAGTACTCGCGATGGAGTTCTTGAGAGATGCGCACCGAATCATCCTGTAGCCGTGCCCGTTCGGCCTGCACGCGTCGCAGATTGACCGGACTGCGCATGCTTGTCGGGATACCGTCGAGATTCGCGATCAGATCCGGAGCACGCTGCACAATCTCTCGTCGGCGCGCCGGACTGAAACCACGCCACTCCTCGTTGACACGAAAAGCCTTGTCCCGCAGATCCGTACCCACCTGTGACCGGACGGACAGCGCATGGTGCAGATCCGCGGATACCAGCAGTGCTTCCCCGATCAGCTCACGCGCGGCAGCCGAGAGCAGTTCGGCATGCACGTGAAGGGGATGCCCTTCGACGATGGGAGCGACCGCTGACACCGAACCGTCTTCACGGATCTGTAGTTCGTCGGAGGCTGCCTCCCTGCGCAACACGTCCAGGCGTCGGCGCATGTCCCGGACGCGGTGCGCAACCAGCACGCCCTCGAGTCCTCCGGCAAGTTGTTCGAGGGGTTCGACGTCCCACGCGTCGATGTCGGTGAGGTCCACTCGGGTCAGGACGAACGAGCGGCGATTCGGGCCTGAACTTCGGGTCGACGCAACGGCGGGACAGTTTGGGGAGGCTGTTTGCGCGGCGGCAGCGCGCTGAGCAAACGCGTCGTAGTTTCGGTGACCTCCCGAACTGCCTGTTCAAAGGCATCACGGTTGGCATCGGACACCTTGGCAATTCCACTCACCTTACGTATGTATTGGCGAGAGGCTGCCTCGATCTCCTCCGCTGTTGCGGCTGGTTCGAGTCCACGGAGTTCGGTGATGTTTCGGCACATAGTTCGACGATAACCGCGCTCAGCCACCTCGTCACGGACCGATACACGAATGCATCCAAATGGCCACGCAAACCCAAGCATCACGGTAGTTTCAGTAAAATTCTCCCCAAGTGACTGGAAGTGGCCACATGGACTCAGCTCTCACATCGGTCGGTCTGCCGATTGCACTCGCGATCATCATGTTCGGTCTCGGACTCTCACTGACCGTCGAGGACTTTGCCCGCGTCGCAAAAGCACCCAAAGCGGTCTCGATCGCCCTCGTCTGCCAGTTGATACTGCTACCGGCCGTTGCGTTCGGGCTGGTTACCGCCTTCGATCTCGATCCCCTACTCGCTGTCGGCATGATGCTCCTGGCCGCATCGCCGGGCGGCACCACAGCCAACTTGTTCAGTCACCTCTTTCGCGGCGACGTTGCGCTCAATGTGACACTCACAGCGGTAAATTCAGTGATCGCCGTGATTACCCTGCCGTTGATCACCAACTTCGCCCTCGGTTATTTCGAGCCTACTGACGCCGACGGCACCCTCGGCCTCCAGTTCACGAAGGTTGTGCAAGTTTTTGCCGTCGTCCTGATCCCAGTCGCAATCGGGATGTGGGTTCGCCTGCGCAGTAGCGCTTTTGCCCAGCGAATGGACAAGCCGGTGCGCATCGGATCGGCCGTCGTGCTGGCGCTGGTCATTGTCGGCACCGTCATATCGGAGCGCGAGAACATTGCGGACTACCTGGTCGACATCGGAGTTGTCGCCGCATTGTTCTGTCTGCTGAGCCTGTCGATCGGATACGTCGTTCCCAGGGTCTTCGGCATCGAGGACCGTCAAGCCATCGCCAGTTCGATGGAAATCGGGATCCACAACAGCACTTTGGCGATCACCATCGCTGTCAGCTTGATGGACAACGTGCGGTTGGCCGTTCCAGCTGCGGTCTACGGCGTCGTCATGTTCCCGTTGGCAGCGGCGTTCGGTGCCGTCATCACGCGAAAATCTCGCAACATGGCCGAGATCGACTGAGATCAGCTCTTTTTCGCTAGTCGTCTTGCGTACTGCCTAGATCCGTTCCGAGCGCCCCGGCAAGAGTGCGCAGACAGATCACGCGCAATTCCTCCTGCGGTATCGACGGTTGATCGAGCCAGTTCAGACACACTGCACGAACGAAGGCAATCCACCCACGCACCGCGACGGCGGCAATCTGCCTGCGCTCGTCGTCGAATCCGAGAGCGTCGAGGATCCGAATCTGCTGCTGTTCCAACTCGCGCTCGACTATCGCCCGGATACCGGCTTCGGCCGACAACGTCCCGACGTTGATTGCGCGCACTCCCTTACTGTGCGACTTCACGTACGCAAAGTAGGCATCGAGCCCAGCCGCGATCTGTTCCTGGATGGGCAATGTCGAATCCGGCGCCGTTACTTCGAGTAGATGCTGGGACTCTCGTTCGACTATGGCCGCAAAGAAATCCCGCTTGGTCGGAAAGTAGTGGTACATCAGCCCGCGCGAGACGCCCGCTATCTCAGCGACTTCTTCGATCCAGACATCCTCGTACGACCGGTCGGCAAAGAGTTGCGCACCGATGTCGAGGAGTTGCGTGCGTCGCTGCTCGCGATCGAGACGCTTACGTGGGGTGACCATGGCGAACCCAGATTACTACTTGACACCGATTCAGTAAGGCGTACTTTGCGTACTAGACACCAATTCAGTAAGCGAACTCTTCTCGGGGGACAACGATGAGCGTCGACGCAACGCCGAACGCAGGCGCGCCAACCATTCCGCATCCGGCCCGCCGCCTCCCTGTCCTCGGCGACATTCTGGGCGTCAACGTCCGGACACCGCTGCAGAACTCCGTCAGCATCGGCCGCGAACTCGGCCCGATCTTCGAACGCAACGTACTCGGAAATCGCTTTGTCTTCGTATCCGGCGCAGACATGGTTGCCGACCTCGCCGATGAGTCCCGCTTTGCAAAACACCTGGCACCAGGAGTCAAAGCACTACGAGGGATTGGAGGTGACGGACTGTTCACCGCCTACAACAGCGAACCCAATTGGGCCAAGGCCCACAACCTCCTCGCTCCGGCGTTCAGCCAGACAGCCATGCGCTCGTACCACCGCACGATGCTCGACGTGGCCGGCGAACTGGTTGCGTACTGGGACCGTCATGGCACCGGCTCCCCCATCGACGTCTCGGCCGACATGACCAAATTGACCCTCGAGACAATCGGCCGAACGGGGTTCAGCTACTCCTTCGACTCGTTCGAACGCGAAGAACAGCATCCGTTTGTCAAAGCCATGATCGGCACTCTGTCCCATTCGCAGCGGACCACGTTCATCAAGTCGACCGCAGTCGGACGTTTTCTCGCACGACGCTCGGACGCACGCGACGACATTCGCAAGGCATACATGGCCGACGTTGTCGACGAGGTGATCCGCACTCGGCGCGAGAACCCCGGCGGTGCACACGAAGATCTTCTGGAACTGATGCTGCGTGCCGCGAAAGAGAATGATCCGAACCGGATCGACGAGCTGAACATTCGGCACCAGGTAGTCACATTCCTGGTTGCCGGACATGAAACAACCTCCGGCGCTTTGTCGTTCGCGCTCTACTATCTGTCACAGAATCCGGAGGTCTTGGCCAAGGCGCAAGCAGAAGTTGATGCCGTGTGGGGCAGCGAAGAGCCGCCGTTCGAGAAGATCGCAAAACTCCGGTACGTCCGACGCGTCCTCGACGAATCACTGCGGCTGTGGCCGACCGCCCCGGCCTACGCCCGCGCCGCCCGGCAGGACACCACCTTGATCGGCAAATACCCGATGAAGAAGGGCGACTGGATGCTTGTCCTCATCCCGTCGCTGCACCGAGATCCGTTGTGGGGCAACAATCCCGAAGCCTTCGATCCGGACAGATTCCTGCCGGCGAATGTCAAGGCCCGTCCCGCTCACACCTACAAGCCCTTCGGGACCGGTGAACGTGCTTGCATCGGAAGGCAATTCGCCATCCACGAGGCAGTTCTCGTTCTGGGAACGATCTTGCAGAAGTACACCGTCGAACCCGATCCGGACTATCGACTGAAAGTTGTCGAGCGTCTGACCTTGATGCCGGAGGGGTTCACACTGTCGGTTCGACGACGCTGACCTCGTCTGCCCGAATCATCCGAAAAGTCGATTCGGGGTCTACCATCATCGAGGACCGGCCGGTCCGAAGCTGGAACCGTGCTCACCCGGGAGACCTTATGAAGAGAAATCACCTTGCCGCGGCAATCTGCGTAGCTGCCGCACTGGCTACCGGCGCGTGCTCGGCCTCCGTCAGCATCGGCGACAAGCAGGTACCCGCCGACAAGGTCGCGGCCCAGATGTCCAGCCAGCTCGCAGCGACTGTCGGCAGGGCACCCGACGACGTCACCTGTCCGGAGGGCCTCGACGCGGAGGTCGGTGCAACCGTCGTCTGCACACTGACCGACCAGGGTACCGAGTACGACGTGACAGGAACGGTGACCAGCGTCGACGGTGACAACGTCAAATTCGACGTGCAGGTAGCGGATACAGCGAACTAACTGCCGTGCGCCTTTGTCAACCTCGCGCGGTTAACAAAGGCGCACAGCAGATTTGTCAGAGACGCTCGATAATCGTCACGTTTGCGGTGCCGCCACCCTCGCAGATGGTGAGCAGTCCGTAGCGTCCGCCGGTGCGCTCGAGCTCGTTGAGAAGCGTTGCCATCAGCTTGGTGCCGGTAGCGCCGAGCGGGTGACCGAGCGCAATTGCGCCACCGTTGACGTTGACCTTGGCCGGATCCGCACCGATTTCCTTGATCCACGCGAGAACAACGGGAGCAAATGCCTCATTGATCTCGACGATGTCGATGTCCTCGATGGTCAGGCCCGTCTTCTCCAGCGCGTACTGCGTTGCCGGGATGGGTGCGCTGAGCATGAAGATGGGGTCGTCGCCGCGGGCGCTGAGGTGATGAATCCGGGCGCGGGGCTTGAGGCCGTGCTTCTTGACCGCTTCTTCCGACGCCAGGAGCAGTGCGCTCGCACCGTCCGAGATCTGGCTTGCGACAGCAGCTGTCATCCGGCCGTCTTCGACGAGGACGTTGAGCGACGCCATCTTCTCGAGGCTTGTCTCACGGGGGCCTTCGTCGACGGTCGCGTCGCCCATGGTGACGATCTCGTTGTCGAAACGGCCGGCTGCGATGGCAGCCTTGGCGCGCTCATGGCTCTGCAGAGCCCACTTCTCGAGCTCTTCGCGGCTGACGTCCCACTTCTCGGCGATCATTTCCGCGCCCTTGAACTGCGAGACTTCCTGATCACCGTACCGCTCGGCCCAGCCGACGGAACCGGAAGTGGGAGTGTCGAATCCGTACTGCTGGCCGACGATCATGGCTGCCGAGATCGGAATCTGGCTCATGTTCTGCACGCCACCGGCGATGATCAGATCCGCGGTGCCGGACAGGATTGCCTGCGCACCGAAGTGCACTGCCTGCTGGCTGGAACCACACTGACGGTCCACTGTCACGCCGGGAACGTGCTGGGGAAATCCTGCTGCGAGCCAGGACATGCGGGCAATGTTGCCGGCCTGGCCACCGATGGCGTCGACGCAACCGAAGATGACGTCGTCGACCTCGCCGGCATCGATACCGGTGCGCTCGACAACGGCCTTGATGACGTGCGCGCCCAAGTCGATGGGGTGCACACCCGACAGTGCGCCGCCGCGCTTACCGATCGGGGTGCGGATGGCATCGACGATGTAAACCTCGGACATGATCTTTACTCCTAGTTCGATAGTGCAGCAGTAGTTTTGGATGCGGCAGCTGCCGCAGACGGATCAGAGAGTCCGTCGAGAACAATTGCGAGGTACTGAGCTGCGACGGTGTGAGCGGTCAACGTGCCACCCGGCCGGTACCAGCGCACGGCAACCCAGACGGTGTCGCGCATGAAGCGGAAAACCAGTTCGATATTGAGGTCGGAACGGAAACTTCCGTCGGCGACCCCAGCCTCGAGCACACTCACCCACAGATCCCGGAACTCGGTGTTGCGTTCGACCAAGTACGAGAATCGCTCGTTCGCGACCAGGTGCTTGACCTCGTCCTGGTAGATGGCGACGGCCGAATGCGACGCGTCGATCGCTTCGTACGAAGTGACGATCAGCGCTTCGAGCGTTGCCCGGCTGCCAAGACCTGCAGCCACGATCTCGCGGTATTTGCCGAACAGGTCGTCGAGGAACTGGTGAAGGATCTCGTCGACCATCGACTCCTTGGAATCGAAATGGTGGTAGAGACTGCCGGACAGTATCCCGGCCGCATCGGCAATGTCGCGAACCGTCGTCGCCCGTACTCCGCGGTCGGCAAACAGGCCGGCTGCGATCGCGAGAAGTTCGTCGCGGCGACCGGATTTTCCTGCAGTGTCGTCGGAATTTCGGGATGGCGTCATGATTTCAATCCTATCCAGGGCTTCACTGTGCGCCTTTGTTAACCGCCCGCGGTTAACAAAGGCGCACAGTAGGCCTACGCCCTCTGCGAAGAAACAGAAACAATCTCGCCGGTCATGTACGTCGTGTAGTCGCTCGCCAGCATCGCGATGACCGAAGCGATTTCCCACACCTCGGCTGCGCGGCCGTAGGCCTCACCGGACGCCAGCTGGTCGAGCAGTTCTTCGCTGGTGACCTTTGCCAGGAAGGCATGGCGGGCGATGGACGGGGAGACGGCGTTGATGCGGACGCCGTACTCGGCGGCCTCGATCGCGCTGCAGCGCGTCAGTGCCATCACGCCGGCCTTGGCCGCTGCGTAGTGCGCCTGCGAGTGCTGTGCGCGCCAGCCGAGGACCGATGCGTTGTTGACGAGAACGCCGCCATGTTCGACGCTCTTGAAATACCGCAGTGCTGCGCGCGTCGCGCGGAAGGTGCTGTTGAGGGTGATGTCGATAACGCGATCCCACTGATCGTCCGTCATGTCGACGACGGGAGTTTCGCCGCCGAGGCCCGCGTTGTTGACCACGATGTCGATTCGACCCAGCTTCTCGGCGCCGCCGTCGAAGAGTGCGTCGACCTGTGCCGTGCTGGAAACGTCGCAGATGATCGATTCGACCTGCTGGCCGGGGAATTCGGCCTTCAGCTTCTCGACGGTCTCGCCGAGACGACGCTCGTGGAAGTCGGAGACGAGGACGTCGCCGCCTTCCATCAGGACACGACGCGCGGTCGAGAAACCGATGCCCGTACCGGCGGCTGCGGTGACGATGGCCTTCTTGCCCTTCAGCAATCCGTGGCCCGGAGTTTCCTCCGGTGCGACGGACAAGGGCGAAACCACTGTGGAGTCAGACATTAACGAGCCTCTCGGGGAAGACCGAGCACGCGCTCGGAAATGATGTTGCGCTGAATTTCGTTGGAGCCGCCGTAGATCGTGTCGGCGCGAGTGAAGAGGAACAGTCGCTGCCACTCGTCCAGTTCGAGGTGCTCGGGATCGGTGATGTCCGAGGGCTGGCCTTCGGAGTTCTCCCAAGGTGCAACCAGCGACGACGCACCTTGCACGTCCATCGCGAGCTGGCCGAGGTCACGATGCCAGTTGGCCCACAACAGTTTTGCGACGGATGCTTCGCCGCCACCTGTTCCGGCGTCGACCGCGTCGAGGGTACGCATGGCGTGGGCACGCATGACGCGTAGGCCCACCCAGGCCCGCGCGATCTTCTCGCGGATGTGCGGATCCTGATCGCTGCCGTTGGCCTTCGCCAGGTTGACGACGCCTTGCAGTTCGCGGGCGAACCCGATCTGCTGACCTAGCGTGGACACGCCACGCTCGAAGGTGAGCAGGCCCATGGCGATCTTCCAGCCTTCACCCGGTTCGCCGACCACGAGGTCCGCGTCGGTGACAGCATCGTCGAAGAAGACCTCGTTGAATTCGGAGGTGCCGGTGAGCTGCTGGATGGGACGCACGGTCACACCGGGCTGGTCCAGGGGTACCAGGAGGAAGCTCAGGCCCTGATGACGCTTGGATCCGACCTCGGTGCGGCACACGACAAAGCACCACTGTGCGACGTGCGCGAGCGACGTCCACACTTTCTGGCCGTTGATGATCCACTTGCCGTCTTCGAGACGGGCCGTCGTCGAGACGTTGGCCAGGTCGGAGCCGGCACCGGGCTCGGAGTATCCCTGCGCCCACAATTCACTGACCGTGTTGATGCCCGGCAGGAAGCGACGCTTCTGCTCGTCCGTTCCGTAGGCGATCAGGGTCGGACCGAGAAGTTCTTCGCCGATGTGGCTGACGCGTGCGGGGGCACCCGACTTCGCGTATTCCTGATGAAAGACAACTTGCTGGGAGATGGTGGCTCCGCGGCCACCGAACTCCTTGGGCCATCCCAGGCACGTCCAGCCGGAGGCTGCGAGATGCTTGTCCCATTCGAGGCGTTGCTCGAAGAACTCATGCTCGCTGCCCGGTCCGCCCTTACCCTTGAGCTGGGCAAACTTGCCGGTCAGGTTCTCTGCCAGCCACTGCGAAACTTCTGCCGCAAACTCGTCGTCCGTCATCTGCCCGTCCGGGCTCTCGCTCTGGTCCACATATGTAAGATAACCTACCAAGCACTTGCTAGGTAGCGTGTCAGGTAGGAGTCCAGTGACCGATCAACCGAGAACCATCCCATCAGCCCTCATCCGGGCCGCCGAGGAGTTCGGTGAGCTCGCGGCAATTGCCGATGGCGACACCCGACTGACCTTTGCACAGTTGCACCAGCGTGTACGCGATTTTGCGGGCGCTCTGATCGCGCGTGGAGTGAAGGCAGGCGACCGTGTTGTCATCTGGGCACCCAACACCCACCACTGGGTGATCGCACTCCTCGGCGCTCAGTACGCCGGAGCAGCGATCATCCCGATCAACACCAGATATACGGGCACCGAGGCACTCGATATCGTCGAGCGCGTCGACGCGGCCGCCCTGGTAATCGTCGGCAAGTTCCTCAAGGCCGATCGATACCAGCAGCTACTCGACGCAAATCCCGACCTGTCGATTCCGACCGTGATCCGCGTGCCGGCAGACGGCGACGACGCACGCGAGGGCGTCATCGAGTTCGAGGACTTCCTCGCCCTCGCAACCGACGCCACCCGCGCCGAAGCCGACGCCAGGGCAGAAGCAGTGACGCCCGACGATGTCAGCGACATCCTCTTCACCTCGGGCACGACGGGACGCAGCAAGGGCGCGATCAGCGCCCACCGTCAGTCGATCGGCGTCGCCCAGTCCTGGGGAGATAATGCCGAGGTCACCGCGGATGACAACTTCCTGATCATCAGCCCCTTCTTCCACACCTTCGGGTACAAGGCCGGAATCCTGGTCTGCCTCCTGAACGGTGCCACCATCGTGCCGGTGTCCGTCTTCAACATCGACGAGACCCTGTCGCTGATCAACCGTGAGAAGATCAGCATCCTTCCAGGCGCTCCGACGATCTACCAGACGATCCTCGATCATCCCCGCCGCGGTGAGTACGACCTGTCGTCGCTGCGCATCGCCATCACGGGCGCCGCTCCGGTCCCCGTCGCGTTGGTCGAGCGTATGCAAAGCGAACTGTTCGACGCGGTTCTCACCGCCTACGGCCTGACCGAGGCCGTGGTGGCCACCATGTGCCGCACCGACGACGACCCGGTCACGGTGTCCACGAGTTCGGGCCGCGCGACAGCTGATTTCGAGGTCAAGATCGGCGATCAGGGCGAGATCCTGCTACGCGGACCGAATGTCATGCTCGGATACCTCGACGATCCTGAGTCCACCGCCAAGGCCATCGACGCCGACGGTTGGCTGCACACCGGTGATGTCGGAACCCTCGACGAGCGTGGATATCTCGACATCACCGACCGTCTCAAGGACATGTACGTCAGCGGCGGATTCAACGTCTACCCCGCCGAGATCGAAGGAATGCTGGCTCGCCTGCCCGGCGTCCACGAAGCGGCTGTAATCGGCATTCCCGATCACCGGATGGGCGAGGTCGGCCGCGTCTACATCGCTCAACTCGACGGTGCCGGACTGACCGAAGAATCCGTCATCGCTTTCCTCAAGGAAAAGATCGCCGGATTCAAGGTGCCGCGCGAAGTTCACTTCGTCGATCACCTCCCCCGCAACCCTTCGGGCAAGATTCTCAAAACTGTTCTGCGTGAGGAAAAGTCATGACCGTTCCTTTCGAAGCCGATGTCGTGACCTACGAGGTCCGTGGCACCGTGGCCGTCGTTACGCTCAACCGTCCCGATTACCGCAATGCTCAGAACTCAGTGGTGACGTACGCACTTGACGCCGCTTTCCAGCGCGCCGTCGACGACGACGACGTCAAAGTCATTGTCCTGGCGGGCAACGGACCTCATTTCAGTGCTGGACACGATTTGGGAACACCGGGCCGCGACCATCACGTCGAGTACGAGAACAAGGCCGCCATGTGGTGGGATCACGTCGACAAGCCCGGTGGTGACCAACGTTTCGCTCGCGAGATGGAGGTGTACCTGGGAATGTGCCGCCGTTGGCGGGAGATCCCCAAGCCCACCATCGCCATGGTGCAGGGTGCCTGCATCGCCGGCGGTCTCATGCTTGCGTGGGTCTGCGACATGATCGTCGCCGCCGACGACGCATTCTTCTCCGATCCCGTTGTCCGCATGGGTATCCCCGGCGTGGAGTACTTTGCCCACCCGTGGATGGTGGGCTCGAGATTCGCCAAGGAAATGCTCTTCACCGGCGACCGCTTCACCGCGCAACGTGCCTACGAAATCGGCATGGTCAATCGTGTTGTTTCCCGCGACGATCTCGAGAAGGAGACGTTTGCACTTGCCGAACGTATCTCCGAGATGCCGCGCTTCGGACTGGCACTCACGAAGAAGGCCGTCAATCAGTGTGAGGATCAGATGGGGATGCGCAACGGCATCGATTCCGTCTTCGGTCTGCATCACTTCGCTCACGCTCACAACGCCGAGGTAGGCAAGGACTCGCTTGGTGGTCTCGACGCCAAAGCTATGGCTGCCAGTGCTCGCACACCGCAGGAAGGAACAAACTAGTGGATCTCGTATTCGACGACGCCACAACCGCATTCCGTGACGAGGTCCGCTCGTTCCTGGAGGCGAATGTGCCCGCCACTCCCCTGAAGTCGATGGACACCGCCGAGGGCTTCGAAGAACATCGCCAGTGGGAGCACACTCTCGCCGACGCCGGCTACGCCGTTGTCTCGTGGCCCAAGGAACTCGGCGGACGCGACGCGTCGCTGCTCGAGTGGGTCATCTTCGAGGAGGAGTACTACCGCTCGGGCGCACCCGGACGCGTAAGCCAGAACGGCATCTTCCTGCTGGCTCCCACGCTTTTCGAGCACGCCAATCCCGAGCAGTTGGCACGAATCATGCCGCGCATGGCCCGCGCCGACGACATCTGGGCACAGGCCTGGTCCGAGCCCGAGTCCGGTTCTGACCTCGCCAGCCTGCGTTCGAGCGCCAAGAAGGTCGACGGCGGCTGGCTGCTCAACGGCCAGAAGACGTGGAGCTCACGCGCCAGCTACGCCGACTGGGGCTTCGGCCTGTTCCGCTCCGATCCGGATGCGCAGCGCCACAAGGGCATTACCTACTTCATGTTCGACCTCCGATCGAAGGGCGTCACCGTGCGTCCGATCGATCAGCTCGACGGAGAGCCCGGCTTCGCCGAAATCTTCCTCGAGGACGTCTTTGTTCCCGACGACCCGGCCAACCCGGGTGAGTCCGGCGTGATCGGCAGCGTCAACGAGGGATGGCGCGTCGCGATGAGCACTGCCAGCAACGAGCGCGGTCTCTCGCTGCGCAGCCCCGGCCGCTTCCTCGCCACCGTCGACCGCCTCCTCGAGCTGTACAGGGCCAGCGGACGCACGGACGACAGCGCTCTGCGCAACCAGGTCGCCGACGCTTGGATCGGCGCTCGCGCCTACCAGCTCAACACGTTCGGCACCGTCACCCGTCTCGCCGATGGCGGCCAACTCGGAGCCGAGTCCTCGATCAACAAGGTCTTCTGGTCCGAGTGGGACATCGCTACCCACGAGACAGCCCTCGAACTGCAGGGCCCCGAAGCCGAACTGGCCGACAACTGGATGGACGGATACCTGTTCTCCCTGTCCGGCCCGATCTACGCAGGCACCAACGAGATTCAGAAAAATGTCATCGCTGAGCGTCTGCTCGGCCTACCTAAGGCGGACCGATGAGATTCGCGCTCGACTCCTCCCACCAGGACTTCGCTGCGAGCATCGATGCGTTGCTCACCAAGTCCGACATGCCCGCCGTCATCCGTTCCTGGAACGACGGTGACACCGCGCCAGGCAAGAAGCTGTGGCAGCGGCTCGCCGAGACCGGCGTCAACGGACTTGTCATCGCCGAAGAGCACGACGGTCTGGGCGCCGACGCCGTCGACCTGGTTGTCGCCCTCGAGCAGCTCGGCCGCCATGCGGTTCCTGGCCCGGTCGCCGAGACCATCGCGGTGGCACCGACACTGCTGGCTTCTGTTGCACCGGAACGCCTCTCCGCTCTCGCCGAGGGTTCACTGGCAACCGTCGCCGCTCCCCCGCACACGCCGTTTGCGCTCGACGCCAACTCGGTCGACCTTGTGCTACTTGCACAGGGCGGCGCAGTCAGCCTCGGCATTCCCGGCGAAGCCAAGGCGTCGGTGGATCTCTCACGCAAGCTCTTCGAGGTTTCCGCCGGCGAGTCGCTCGGCTCCGCCGACTTCTCGGCAGCCTTCGACATGGGTGCCCTCGCCACTGCTGCTCAGCTTCAGGGTCTCGGCCAGACACTGCTCGAGGTGACGACCGAATACGCGAAGCAGCGCAAGCAATTCGGCAAGGTCATCGGACAGTTCCAGGCCATGAAGCATCACCTCGCCGAGGTTGCAGTGGCCCTCGAGATGGCTCGCCCGCTCCTGCACGGTGCTGCACTGTCGGTGCGCGATCAGTCCGCAGACGCTTCGCGTGACATCTCCGCAGCCAAGGTTGCCTGCGGTGACGCCGCGTACAAGGCCGCACGCGTCGGACTCCAGGTTCACGGCGCCATCGGATACACGATGGAACACGATCTCTCACTGTGGCTCACCAAGGTACGAGCACTGCTCACCGCGTGGGGCACTCCGGCAATGCACCGCTCCCGCGTCGTCGATTCCCTGGTCTCGGCGTCATGAGCATCGACACCGAGGACCAGGCAGCACTACGCGCGTCGGTACGCGACCTCCTGAGCAAGCATTCCGACTCCGCTGCCGTCCGCGCCGCCATCACCACGGACAACGGCTACGACGCTGCACTGTGGAGCAAGCTGTGTGAGCAGATCGGCGTCGCCGCACTGGCGATTCCCGAAGAGTTCGACGGCGTCGGAGCGAGCCTGGCTGAAGTTCACGTGGTCCAGGAAGAACTGGGACGCACGTTGACGCCGTCGCCGATGCTGGGTTCCGCGATTCTCGCCGCGCAGGCTCTGTTGCTCTCGGGTGATACCGACGCCTGCTCGCGTCTACTCCCCGGCGTTGCGGCCGGCGAAAGCACTCTTGCACTGTGCTGGGCGGGCACGGGCGGCTGGAACACCTTTGGCGTCGAGGCAACCGAGGACGCCTTGAACGGCACCGCTGCCTACGTCCTCGACGGACACGTCGCCGACACGTTGCTGGTGCTGACGGCAGACGGTTTCTACGAAGTCGATCCCGCAGCCGAGGGTGTATCCCGCCGACGCGTCCCCACCATGGACCCGACGCGCACGCTTTCGGAGGTCACGTTCTCCGGTGTTCGCGGGCGCCCTCTTGCATGGTCCGCGGACTTGGTCGATCGCATCCGAACGGTGGCGCTGATCGCACTGTCCGCCGAGCAGGTGGGTGCAGCCGCAGCCATCGTCGAACAGACCGTGGAATACACCAAGTCCCGCAAGCAGTTCGGTCGCGCAATCGGGTCCTTCCAGGCCCTCAAGCACCGGATGGCCGACATGTACACGTTGGTCGAGACCGCGCGGTCGATGACCTACGCGGCGGTTGCGACGCAGTCCGCCGGTGACGCAGCTGTCGCCAAGGTGTACTGCTCGGAGGCATTCCAGCAGATCACGTCCGAAGCCGTTCAGTTGCACGGCGGAATCGCCATCACCTGGGAGCACGACGCTCAGCTGTACTTCAAGCGTGCGCACAGTAGCGCGCAGTTGTTCGGCCAGCCGAGTGCATACCTGCCTGAGTTGGCAACTGCCGCAGGGCTGTAACAAACCGCATTCGAAGCCCCCTCAGTCTGGAAACGGACTGAGGGGGCTTCTGTGTGTTCAGCACAATCGAGTTACAAATGTGCATCTTTCACCCGAACGCTCGCCTAAAACCTCGCAGTGGGAATACGGTCGAAATTGCTTTGGCGTCAAACTCACTCCACCCGTTGCTCATGGCGGTTGGAGAATGCATGGTCGGTGAGCAGGATTCCTCCTTTCATCTCGCGGTGACCCGACCAGCGCCGCGCTATGTGCAGCCTTGTGCTGTACGCAATTCCGGTTTAGCTGTCACATGTTCGCTCAGCATGAGCTGTCACGTGTTCGCTCAATGGGATAACCCCTGGTTTCGGGCTTTCTTCCCCGGAGAATCGAAAGTAGCAGCATCGTTTCTTCCACAGACCGGAGAGTTTTCATGAACCGATTCGACAACAAGCGCGTCCTCATCAGCGGTGCGGGATCCGGCATCGGGCAAGCCACTGTGGCTCGAATCCTGGACGAGGGCGGCACCGTCGTTGCCGCGGATATTTCCGAGGCCGGGCTAGAACTCACCCAAACCGCGGCAGCTGCCGCTGGTCACGGCGACCGCCTCACCGTCGTCACCGTCGACATCTCGAAAGAGGACTCCGTTCGGCAACAGATCGGTTCTGCGATTGCAGCGCTCGGCGGTCTCGACGTCCTCGTCAATGCCGCCGGGATCCTGCGCTCCGAACGCACCCTCGATATGACGCTCGACTTCTGGAACACCGTCATCGGCGTCAACCTCACCGGCACCTTCCTCATGACACGTGAAGCGCTTCCGGCTCTGCTGGACAGCGGCAACGGTGTTGTCGTCAACTTCAGTTCCACCTCCGCGACGTTTGCCCACCCGTACATGGCGGCCTATGCGGCGTCCAAGGGCGGAATCCAATCCTTCACGCATGCACTCGCTCTCGAATACAGCAAGCAGGGACTGCGTGCTGTTGCCGTCGCGCCGGGAAGCATCGCGTCGGGAATGACCTCCGACCCCGGGTTCCCCGCCGACGTCGACTACACCCTGCTCGGCAAACTACTCCCGGCTATCGGTGACGGTTTTGCTCCGCCGTCCGCGGTGGCCGGCGTGATCGCGATGCTCGCATCCGAAGACGGATCCTTCGTGACCGGAACCGAAATCCGCATCGATGGTGGCACGCATATGTGATCGCCTACTGTGCGACTTTGTTAACCGCCCGCGGTTGACAAAGGCGCACAGCATCAGGCGGCATACTTGTCCCCAGTCCCCTGGAACCGGTCCGGCGGTACGAACTTCGGTGGGAGCGCGCGATGAGTGAAGCGACAGATACGACGAATCTCGAACCTGTACTGATCAGTCCCGTCGTCAGTGGAATGATCCGCACGTGGTCCGAGGACGAAACCCGCCTGTGGAGTATCGACAACCCCGAAGGCCTTGCCGAGCTAACCGGTCGCGGACGTATCGCCCGCACCATGATGCCGGACAACAGATCTCGGGAGATCGCCTTCCTGGACGCGGAGTCAGGCACCCTGTCGGTGCAACCGCGTTTCGCTACTTCCGACAACGCCGAAGCCGCCGGATCGTTCAAACTCGGCGATCCCATCCCCGTCGACGGAGATCCGTGGGAAGAACTCGAACTGGCACTCGCACACGTTGCTCTCGCCGCTGCCGGACGCAGTGAGTTCTGGCTTGTGGAACAGGGCGGTTGGGACGCTCCCGCCCAGCCACATTGCCTGTTCGCCGTGATCAGCGAGGACGGCGCAGCCAACGCCGTCATGGAAGCGGCACCCGCGCCCACCGACACCGGCGTCTGGCCTGAAGTTCCCAGTGATCAACCGGGAGTTTCTGTCGCGGCGCCGGCGTCGCAGGAGACCATCGAAGCCGCAGGCATCTTCGCGACAACAGCCATTCAGACGTGGAACGTCCATCCGTGGGATGTTGCTCTGACCTTCGGAAAGCTCGAGGATTTTGCCTGATCCGCACCCAAATGAGTTCTACGTCTCCCCTCGCCGCGACTATCGCGGTTCGTCACAACACCCGGTATGACCACGACAGGACGACCTGCGATGGGCATACTGAGGGAACTGGGGTAACTCCCGGTCACAAATACCGTGAATCCGCGTCGGGGCGGAGATGCGGCCCTCACAACACGCGAGTGCTGGACAAACCGGTAGCTCCGAAAGGCTCAACCATGGCAACCGATCAATTGCAGACCGTTGTACTGCACGGTGACCAGCTGAAATACGTCGATCAAGGCGAAGGTCCCGTTGTCGTCTTGATTCATGGCCTTCTCGGCGCACACACCAATTGGGAACCGCAGATCGAGACGCTGTCGCGGCGCTACCGCGTCATCGCACCCGATCTGTTCGGGCACGGCGCCTCCGACAAGCCCGCCGGCGACTACTCCCTCAGTGCCCATGCCGCGACGGTCCGCGACCTCCTGCAAGCACTCGACATCCCCTCCGCTACGTGGGTCGGCCACTCCCTCGGCGGCGGCGTCGCCATGCAAGCGATGTACTTGTTCCCCGACCGCGTCGAACGCCTGTGTCTGGTAGCCAGCGGTGGCCTCGGCCCCGAAGTCAGCCCACTTCTGCGGGCTGCAACCTTGCCTGGCAGTGAGCTGGTTCTTCCTGTGCTCGCGTCCAAGACGCTCACCGACGTCACTGACAAAGTTCTCGAACTGTTCAACAAGGTCGGGCTGTTCAAATTGGGTGCCAGCGCAAATGAGGCACGCAAGAGCCTTGCGACGGTATCCGACGCCGCAACCCGGCAGGCTTTTCTTGCGACGGCCCGTTCGGTGATCAATTACCAAGGCCAAACAGTCGCCGCAACACCGCATTTCGCAAGTTTCCAGGATCTGCAGGCACTCTTGGTTTGGGGCGCCGAAGACACCATCATCCCCAACGCGCACACCGAGAACGCCCGCGCCGAACTCCCCCGGGGTCGCGTCGAAATCTTCCCCCGCGCCGGACATTTCCCGCACCTGGACTACCCGGACCGCTTCGACCGGGTATTCGCGGAATTCATGACGGACTGCGGTGTCGGCATAGGCACCGGCCCCAAGGCCGTCAGTAGCTGAACTAGCGACCCGCGACCAGCTCTTCGAGGTAGCTTGCCACTCCGTCCTCGTCGTTCATGGGCAGAATTCGGTCGGCGAGCTCGATGACCTCAGCTCGGGCGTTGGCAGGCGCCAATGCTGTTCCGGCCCAGGTCAGCATGGCAACGTCATTGAACGCGTCACCCGCTGCCGCAACTTCCGACGCGTCGATGCCGTCGATCGCGCACAACTGCGCGAGAGCGCTTGCCTTCGAGACGCCCGCTGCAGCCATCTCCATGTACGGGGCCCCGGAATGGGTTAACTCCACACCTTCGATGCCGGCAGCGACCGCTGTTCGGTACAGGTCAGCGCTGGGAACTTCCGCGTGCCGGGCGACAATCTTCACCATCGGTTCTACGTCGAGCGGCAAGGCGTCGGCCAGCACCATCTCGTGCAAGTGCCGGTGATGGTCCGCAAACTCGCACAGCGCAGCGTATTCGGGCTCGGCAAAGAATTGCGTGGGTCCGACGTTCGCGAACACGACGCCCGGAACCAGGGCGCGAACTTGCTCCATAGCCGTTGCGGCCAAGGATGTTTCGATCGAGACGGTGTCGACGATCCGCGGAGTCCCGTCGGCGAGGTCGAGTATGACAGCACCATTGGCACACACAGCCTTGCCGCGAAATCCGCACGAACTCGCCAACGTATGTACCGAATGTCGGGCGCGGGCCGTCGCCCACACAACTTCGATTCCCGCCAGCCGCGCGTTCTCCATAGCTTGCGCGGTACGCGCCGAGATAGTTCGGTCGGAGCGCAGCAATGTGCCGTCGAGGTCGGTTGCGAACATTCGAATGCGGGTCACCACACAATGATGGCAGTCCGTTCTCAGTCCTCACCAACTACGTGACCCGAACCGTTGCTCTGTCAATTACCCGACTAGCCATCGAGAAGGTGACGGCGCATCTCACCGAACACCACACCGAGACGCTCGACATCTCGCGGGCTCAGCAGATCGAACATGTTCTTTCGGACTGCGGCGACGTGGGCCGGGCTTGCCGACGCCAATTTCTCGGCACCCTGGTCGGTCAGCTCCGCATTGGCGCCACGCTTGTCGTCGACACACTCGACCCTACGCACCCAACCGACGCCGACCAGTCGATTGACCGCTCTGGTCACGCCACTACGGGTTGCCATCACAGCGTCGGCGAGCTCACTCATGCGCAGTTGTCGCCCGGGCGCCTCGGCCAGCGCGACCAGCAGTTCGAAATCCGTGAAGGAAATATCGGAGTCGTGCACCAACTGTTGATCGAGGACGCGCTGAAGCAGTCGGGTCGAGTCCAGGTAAGCCCGCCAGGCCGTTTGCTCCGAGTCGGTCAACCATCGCGTCGATTCCATGACATCAGCATATCCGAAGTAGTTGACAACGAAATCAAATGAGCTATTCTTCATTTAGTTGATCAGTCAACTACTTGTTCGGAACGAAGTTTCAACCGAAAGGCGGGCGCCATGAGCGACGACAACGCAGTGCAGTTCGAGGAACGCCGTGCCGAGATCAGGGATCGACATCTGATCCCCGCCGACAAACGGCCGGCATCGATGGCGCGCGGCCTGCACCACACCGCCCTGATCAGCAGTGACGTCGAGCGAACCGTGAAGTTCTACCAGGATATCCTCGGCTTCCCCCTGACCGAATTGATCGAGAACCGTGACTACCCCGGGTCTTCGCACTTCTTCTTCGACATCGGCAACGGCAATCTCCTGGCCTTCTTCGACTTCCCCGGTCTCGATGTCGGCCCGTACCAAGAAGTTCTCGGCGGCCTCCACCACATCGCGATCAGCGTCGAACCTGCCAACTGGGCAACGTTGCGCACCAGGCTGACCGAGGCCGGCGTCGAACTGATCGAGCACAGCGAAGTTTCGTTGTACTTCCGCGATCCCGACGGCGCTCGACTCGAACTGATCGCCGATCCCCTCGGCGAGATGTACGGCAATCACGTCCTCTGAAAACTTGCTCTCCCCCACACCATTCGGAAGGCACCCCATGACATCCACCTTGTCGCAACCGAACTTCGACGTCCGCCGATCGGGCGATCGCTTCAAGTCCAATGCCGGTTGGCTGGACTCGAAGCACTCCTTCTCGTTCAGTAATCACTACGACCCGAAGAACACTCACCACGGCCTTCTCCTGGTCAACAACGACGACATCGTCACGCCGGGAATGGGATTCGACACCCACCCGCACCAGGACATGGAGATCGTCACCTGGGTACTGAGAGGGTCTCTCGTGCATCAGGATTCGATGGGCCACTCAGGCGTCATCTATCCCGGTCTCGCCCAGCGGATGAGCGCCGGAACGGGCATCCTGCACTCCGAGAAGAACGACTCGTGGCGACTCGGTGACGTGGCCGGAGCGCATTCCGACAAGCACAGCGACCCGGTTCACTTCATCCAGATGTGGGTCGTTCCCGACGAAGCCGGAATCACTCCCGGTTACGAGCAGTTGGAGATCGACGCCGAATTGCTCGCCGGTGGACTGGTTCCCGTCGCCTCGGGCATGGATGCGTACGCCGATCACTCGGCGATCCGGATCAAGAACAAGTACGCCGCGATGCACGTCGCGCGTCTGCAACCCGGAGCGCCCGCAACACTGCCGGACGCACCGTTCCTCCACGTCTTCGTCGCCGACGGTCAGGCTGCCATGGAAGGAGTCGGCGTGCTCGAACAAGGTGACGCGGTACGCGTATCCGGCGGCGGAGGCCAGCAGGTCAGCTCCGACACCGGCGCCGAGGTCATCGTCTGGGAAATGCATGCCACGGTGTCGCAGGGGTGACGGTGAAGCCATTCTCGTACACCGCTTCACCTGCTCGAATCGTCTTCGGCCAAGGGACGATCGACACAATCGCAGACGAAGTGAGGCGGCTCGGCCGTAGCCGAGTGATGGTGCTGGCAAGCCGTCGACTGGACGCAGTTGCCGCCGCCGTCACCGAATCTCTCGGCGACATGGCGGCCGTCCGCTTCGACGGCGCCGTAATGCACACTCCGGTGGACGTTACCGACACGGCGCTTGCTCTGGCCGAACAGCATCACGTCGATGCCGTCGTCGCGATCGGCGGCGGTTCGGCGACCGGGCTGTCCAAGGCCTTGGCACTGCGGGCGGGATTCGATCAGATCATCGTTCCGACGACGTACGCGGGATCAGAAGTCACTCCGGTTCTGGGTGAAACAGCCAACGGGCGCAAGGTAACTCGCTCATCACCGCACATCAGACCCGAAACTGTCGTGTACGACGTCGATCTCACCCTCGATCTGCCGCTGGAAACTACCGTCACCAGTGCCGTCAACGCGCTGGCGCACGCGGTTGAAGCGTTGTATTCGACTGACTCCAATCCCATCACCGACTCGATGGCAATCGAGGCTATCTCCGGGATCGCGCGCGCTTTGCCGACAATTGTCGGCGATCCGAGAAATGTGGAAGGAAGGGCCGAGCTGCTGAAATCGGCTTGGTTGGCCGGAACCTGTTTGGGCACAGTCGGCATGGGGCTCCATCACAAGTTGTGTCACACCCTCGGTGGCAGCTTCGGTTTGCCGCATGCCCCCACCCACACCGTCGTCCTCCCCCACGCGATGGCATACAACGCGCCCGACGTTCCGGACGTCATGGCTCGAATAGCAACAGCGCTGGGTGTAGCCGACGCTGCCACCGGAGTTTTCGATCTCGTTGCTTCGTGCGGTGGACCGACATCTTTGAGAGAACTTGGAATGAGCCACGATCAGATCGGCCGTGCCGTCGAACTCGCGATTTCCGCCGCGTACCCGAACCCGCGGGAGATCACTGCTGCCGGTCTGACCGAACTCCTCGAGAACGCCTGGTCCGGTCGGCGGCCGGAAGTCCGGTGAGAACGAATACCGCGTCGCGGATATACCCGGCGCGGATCGACCGAAATCGCTAGCCTTGATCCATGAGCATTCCTGACATCACGCTGAATTCCGGAATCACGATCCCGCAACTCGGCCTCGGAGTCTGGCAGGCAACCAACGACGAAACCGAACATGCTGTGCGCTTTGCACTCGACGACGCCGGTTACCGCCACATCGACACCGCTGCCGCCTACGGCAACGAAGAGGGCGTCGGACGCGGGATCGCCGCGTCATCCGTTGACCGTGAGGACGTCTTCCTGACCACAAAGCTGTGGAACTCCGATCAGGGCTACGAGCCGGCGTTGACGGCATTCGACACCAGCATCGAGAAACTGGGCGTCGACTACGTCGACCTGTACCTCGTCCACTGGCCGCTCCAGGACAAGGAACGACTGCTCCGCACCTGGGACGCAATGGAGAAGATCGCCGAATCAGGCCGCGCGAAGGCTGTCGGCGTCTGCAACTTCGAGCCCCACCACCTGCAACTTCTGGTTGACCGAGGTGGACTGCTCCCCGCGGTGGACCAGGTGGAACTGCATCCCCATCTTCCTCAGCACGCGATTCGTGAGAAGGCGGCCGAGCACGGAATCGCGGTCGAATCGTGGAGCCCACTCGGCGGAACCAGCAACGCGGGATGGGGTCCGGCATCCAAACCGAACACACTCCTGACGGACCCGATCATCACCCGCATCGGTGATCGGCACAGCAAGTCAGCCGCGCAGGTACTGATCCGCTGGCACCTGCAGAATGGTCTCATCGTCATTCCCAAGTCCGTGCACGATGCCCGCATCGCAGAGAACATCGACGTCTTCGACTTCGAACTCACCGAACTCGACCTCAGCGAAATCGCCACCCTCGACGACGGCACCCGCGTCGGCGCACATCCGGACGAACTTAATATCGGTGCGCCACAGTAATTTTCGACAAGTCCTGCAGAGTTTCCATCACTCGTTCGAGGGGTTCGATGCTGCGCGTCGTCTGACAGAGCGCAACGGCCCCCTCGATCGAAGCGATGGTCAGATTTGCCATCGACCGCGCCTGATCCGGCGGTGAGCCTGCCTCGGCAAGAGCGGCCTCGACGAGTGTCTGCCAACCGGCCAGAACCTCGGCAGCAGCCTCCGCAACCTCGGGTTCGCTCGCCCGGGCGAGCCCGCCGGCAATGATCGGGCAGCCGATCGCAAAATCGGAGTTCGCGAGGTTGCGTCGCCAGATATCGCCGACGGCATCGATGACGTCGGCCGGCGATCCCGTGGCCGATGCCGCACTGATCCGACGCGTGATGACGGCACCCGCAGCTTGCACCGCCTCGACCATCAGCTGGGTCTTGCCGCCCGGAAAGTGGTGGTAGATGGACCCACGCGGCGCGCTGCTGTGCTTGATCACGTCGTTGAACGAGGTCGCGTCGACGCCGTTACGGCTGATCAACTCGACGGCGCTGCGGATCATTCGCTCACGCGAGCTCAGGTCTGCCATCGCACAGCGCCTCCGTTCCTCTTTCTCCGCCTTTCCCGCAATGCTACGTGCCGGTGCCAGCACCCTTTCTGCACAGTGAACACGGTTTCCAGCCAGCTGAAGTTCATGATCACTCGAGACAGACCATGTTCTCTCGATCCCCGCCCAGTCCACAGACCGAGACAGCTCAGCAACCGGGCAAGCACGCGATGTACCATCGGCTCGTGACCTTCCCCGCTCCACACAGCTGGTGGCCTGACCGCTGACGGTCAGCCGCAACTGTGTGCTGCCCAGACGAGATCGGGTGGTCCGCAACGCTCCAGCATTGGATCACCCGATACCGCGAACCAGGTACCGAAATCCACGAAGGAGAGTTAGTTGACCACCACCCCACTCAACCGTTCGCTCGAACCATTGGGCGTTTCCATCCCGTCGAAGGTTCCGACGCACTGGTACAACCTGGCGGCTGACCTCCCCGAACCTGTTCCCCCGCACCTGCACCCGGGTACCCGCGAGCCGCTCGGCCCCGAGGACCTGGCACCGCTGTTTCCGATGAACCTCATCGCGCAGGAAGTGTCGACGGAACGGTACATCGAGATCCCCGAGACCGTCCGCGAGATCTACGGCATGTGGAGGCCTTCCCCCCTCTTCCGCGCACACCGCCTCGAGCGCGCACTGGGAACTCCTGCCCGCATTTACTACAAGTACGAAGGCGTGAGCCCCGTCGGTTCACACAAGCCGAATACCGCTGTGGCTCAGGCGTACTACAACGCCATCGAGGGCACCACCAAGCTCACCACCGAAACCGGTGCCGGTCAGTGGGGTGCATCGCTGTCCTTCGCCGGCGCTCTGCTCGGACTCGACGTCGAGGTGTGGCAGGTTCGCTCGTCCTTCGACTCCAAGCCGTACCGCCGCATCCAGATGGAGGCCTACGGCGGAATCTGTCACCCGTCGCCGTCGGATCTGACGGAAGCCGGACGCGCATTGCTGAAGTCGCATCCCGACACCACCGGCTCGCTGGGTATGGCCATCAGTGAGGCAGTTGAGGTCGCCGCGCAGGATCCGAACACGCACTACTCACTCGGCAGCGTCCTGAACCACGTCATGCTGCACCAGACCGTCATCGGTCAGGAAGCCATGGTTCAGCTCGAAGAAGCCGGCGACGCCATCCCCGACACCGTATTCGGTTGCGCCGGCGGCGGTTCCAACCTGGCAGGCTTGACGTTCCCGTTCCTGGGACGGAATCTGCGTGAGGGCACCAAGACTCGTCTTGTTGCCTGCGAACCGTCGGCCTGCCCGTCACTCACCGAGGGCGAGTACCGCTACGACTTCGGTGACGTTGCCGGCCTGACCCCGCTGCTCAAGATGCACACACTGGGCAAAGACTTCGTGCCGCCGGCTATCCATGCGGGTGGACTGCGGTACCACGGCATGTCGCCGATGGTCTCCCATGCCGTCAACCTGGGACTGATGGATGCCATTGCCATCGATCAGGACGACGCGCTGAATGCCGGTCTGATCTTCGCTCGCGCTGAGGGCATCATCCCGGCTCCGGAATCCACCCACGCAGTTGCGGGTGCGATCGCTCATGCGCGTTCCGTCACCGAACCTGAGGTGATCGTGATCGGTCTGTCCGGCAACGGTCAGCTGGATCTGCCCGCGTACTCGCCGTACGTCTAAGCCCCCTCGAACCCGGTGCGCCTTTCTGGTGGCGCTCACCACCAGAAAGGCGCACGGTGGCCCTATCGCACCCGGGCCGGCCGCGCAATTACTTCCAGGGCAACCAACGCGAGCACTGTCACCAACACCGTCACCGCTACGACAACTCCCGACGGATAGCGCCAGAAAACCAGCACAGCCACAGCGATGACGACAATCAAAACCCGAAGCGCCACAATATATTTTGCGCACACAGTCTCGATGGCCCGTGGTTCACGATCGGCGCTCGGCGATCTGACCGAGTCAACTGCCTTGCTGAATCCGCGGCGGACGGCCAGCGCCGATGACGATCCACCCGTGAGATAGCCGACGATCGCGACCACAACTCCGAGAACGAATACGGCACGCAAACTGGTCTTGAGCGGCAGGAGCAGGGTGTCGACGATAACCCCGGCAGCTTGCTGCGACAGAACATCCGAGGGAATGTCGTCCAAATACACCGCGCGCCCGATGCTGAGCGATACCGCCAGCAGTGCCATCGCCACGGCAACGGTGATACCGACCAGAGACAAAGTCCGAAGACGCGATCCCCGGGGTGCGCACCAGATCGCCCCGGCGGCAAGGATCAGGATTACCCACGGAAGCACAGCAGACGCTTTGTCCAACGCGGACACCAGACGCTGAGCCTTGACCAACTTCGGGGATTCGAAGATCACGAACGACTTGTCGATATCGGGAATTCTGTCGGCAAAAGCGAACCCCCGATCGACGAGTGCGCTGCGCGCCTTCTCGATCATCGGAGCCAACGAGATACTGACCTCACCCTTGTCACTGATATCGACTGCTGCCCGGGTGTCGCCGGTCAATACCGCCGTCAATGACTGGTGGGCTTCACGATTCGCCTCCACCCACAGATTCTCGAACGCGTCCGAGGACACTACCGACCCGACTGTCTGGTGGATGAACGATTTCGCCTGATCAGCAATGACCGGCGCAAGGCCGACCACCACTTGCGGCACCCGTTCCGCATTCTCGGTGAGCGTCGCGAGAGCGTCCGCTGTCACTTTCTCGATATCCAACTGGGAATCGATCTCATCGGTAATCCGGTTGGTGATCTCACCCTGGATGACGGGATTCGACCCCAGCGGAGCTACCGTCTGCACATAGCGTTCGGAATCGAGCAGTTCACTGCGCGCATAACGTGCGAGAACACCGGCGAACGACAGCAACAGGATTAAGACGAGCAAGATCCAGACGCCGACCCAGCGAAGACCCGAATGCTCGCCTCGTCGTCTCTCGCTCGGCTGCCTGGCCGCAAATTCGGCACGCAATTTCTCGAGTTCGGCGCGCTCCGATTTACTGAGCGGTTCGGCATCAGCGGAGTCCATCTAGTTTCTCGTATCTCTCGATGAAGCCTCGACAGCGGAGTGTGCACAGAGGTACATACCCAGATACGAACACGCTCAATCGGCGTCATCGACCGACGCAGAACCCTATTCGAATAAGTTCGGCAACCCACTGGAGACGGTGTCGGGGAATTCCGGCGTGCGCTTGGTGAGGAAAGCGTCAACCCCCTCCTTCACGTCGTCCGACGTGCCTCGGACATAGATGCCGATCGACTCAGCGCCGTGCGCCACCTCTGGCCCCGCCGCACCCAGCATCTGCCACATCAAGGCCCTGGTCAGCGCAACAGAGACCGGAGCCGTTCCCGAGGTAAGTTGGCGCGCGATCTCGACGGCTCGGGGCAATACCTGTTCGGCAGGAACCACCTCACGAACGAGACCCCGTTCGAGTGCGTCGGATACAGGAACCATCGCTCCGCCCAATGTCCACTCCAGGGCAGTCGAGATACCGACTACGCGGGGCAGGAACCACGTCGAGCACGCCTCCGGTACAAGACCGCGCCGGGTGAAGACAAACCCGAACCGAGCAGTGTCCGAGGCGATCCGGATGTCCGCGGGCAACGTCATGGTGACGCCGACGCCGGCGGCGGGACCGTTGATCGCCGCAATCACAGGTTTGGACGACCGGTAAATACGCAGGGCCACCTCCCCACCCGAATCTGCCGGCGCACCGGACTCGTTCGGATCCTTCTTCAACACAAAGGTATCGCCGCCCGCAGCAAGATCCGCGCCGGCGCAGAATGCGCGACCGGTACCGGTGATGACGATTGCCCGCACCGAATCGTCGGCGTCGCACTCGTCGAAAATTTCGAGGATCCGATCCCTCATCTCGAGAGTGAACGCGTTGAGCCGTTCAGGACGATTGAGCCGCACGATCGCGATCTCGCGATCCCGCTCGAGTACGACGACGGACTCGCTACCGGCACCAGTCACTGCATTTTCCTGTCTTTGTCGTCCGACCGCACGGTCAGCGCATCTTCTCGAATCGGTCCGCCACATCCGCGTACTCGGACCTGATGGCCGTCTTCGACAGTTTGCCGCTTGGCAGACGCGGCAACGGTTCGTTTCGGATCACGATGTAGCGCGGCACTTTGTAGTCGGTCATCAACCGATCACAGTGCTCGATGATCGCAGCCTCGTCCACCGATCCGGTGACCGTCACGATCGCTGCCGGAGTCTCGCCGAATCGTGGATCGGCTGCGGCAATGACCGCAACCTCCTCGATTCCGTCCATCTCGCCGATCACCCGCTCGATCTCGACCGGAGAAATATTGATCCCACCGGTAATGATGAGATCTTTCAGACGGTCGACGAACTTGACACGTCCCTCGGCATCTCGCGTACCGAGGTCTCCGCTGTGCAGCCATCCGTCTCGCAGTGCAGCCGCGGTCGAGTCGGCATCGTTCCAGTACCCGGGAGTGACGCCGGGACCGCTCAGCAGAATCTCGCCCTCTTCACCTGGTTCGGCTTCCGTTCCGTCAGGCCGTACCACCTTCACGGAGGTGAAGATGGATCCGTTTCCACAAGTGTCCGGATGATCGAAAGCTTCGGCCACAGGAGTCGCAGTGGCAACACCGCCCGCCTCGGTCATACCGTAGATCTGACGGAGCGCCACGCCTTTGGCAGCCCACCGCTCGAGCAACGCCGGCGCCACTGCAGCGCCGCCGACAATCGCAGTGCGCAACGACGACAGATCTGCTTCCTCGAATTCCACTGCGCGTGAGATGGCGTCGAAGACCAGGGGGACACCGAATATTGCCTGAACATCGTTTTCGCCCAATAACTTTGCTGCCCGGCCGGGATTCAGGTCTTTCTCGATGATGATCGTGCCACCGAGGACGGTTGTCATCAACAAGCCCCAGACAAGCCCAGGAGTGAACACGAGCGGAAGCACCAGCAGAGTTGTTGTACCCGGACGCAGACCCTCTTCGGTCAGGCTGGCTTCGAAGACGATACTCAACAGCGTTCGATTGGTGCAGATGACGCCCTTCGACAAACCAGTCGAACCGGACGTGAAGATCAGCGCCGTCGGCTCGTCCGGATCGATGTCTATCCGGAAGTCGTCCGCTGATCCCTCACGCAGAGAAGTGAATTCGCCGAACATCCGAACATCGAACCCGTTGCCGAGCGCAACTGCCTCCGCCACACCGTCGGCGTACTCCTGCGGCGTGATCACCAGAGTCGAGCCGGAATCATCGACGACCTTCCGCAACTCTGCGGGCTTGAGACGAGGATTGAGTGGCACCAAGACCGCTCCGGCCTTGATCACACCGAGTGCAAGCACCGGCCACTCGAGTGAATTCGGACCGAGAAGCCCCACGCGGTCCCCCGGCGAAACACCGGATTCCGAAAGTTGCCGAGCTACACGGCTCGACCAGTCCTGCAACTGTCGATAAGTCAACACCCCGCCGTCTACGACAATCACATTCTGATCACCTTTGGTCCGCGCCCACCAGTGCAGGGCAGAGCCAATTGTCGCAGCCATGTATTCCTCAATCTCTCTGATTACTTTGTTGTTCAACATATCCGGAAATATTCAGCCGGGATCAGGAATCGGGGAATCGCCTAGAGAGACGCCCATGTCGTGTCATGACACGACATGGGCGGCACATCATGCTTCCGGAGTGAACCTGATCGGCAGACGCGCACAACCGCGCACCTGCCCGGCATGGAGGATCGGCGGATCGGATTCGATCAATTCGTAGTCCGGGATTCGCCGGTGCAGCTCTTCGAGCGCCAACGACAACTCGATCCGCGCCAGGTGTGAGCCTATACAACGATGCGCACCGGATCCAAATGACAAGTGCCGATTGGGATGTCGTTCCAGGTTCAACTCTTCCGGATCTTCGAACTCGTCATCGTCCCGGTTTGCCGAGCACAACATGAGGATGAGCTGATCGCCCTTCCTGATCTGCACCCCACCGAGTTCCACATCACGAGTTGCCGCCCGCCCCGGTATCACCGCAGCTTCGATTCGAAGGATCTCTTCAACCGCGCTCGGAATCAATGTCTCGTCGTCGATGAGGGCGTCACGCTGATCCGGATTATTGAACAGGTGAATTATGCTCCACGCCAACGATCCCTGCACCGTATGCAGACCCGCGATGAGAAGAAGAAAGAACATCCGATTGAGCTCTTCGTCGGTCAGCAGTCGCTTTCCGTCTTCGAGTTCGACCTCGGTGTGAATCAGGGTCGAGGTGATGTCGTCGCCCGGGTTGGCCCGCCGTTCGTCGACGATCTTCTGGAAGTACCCGATCATTTCGAGCCCTGCCGCAACCGTGGCCTGACTCGACTCCTCCTCACTTGCACCAGGTTTGCCCATCAACACGGTATCCGTCATCTCGGTGAACATCGGCGCGTCCTCGGCGGGCCAGTCCATGAGAGTAAGGAAAACCCGCGTGGGAAGCTCATGGGCGAACTCAGAAATGAACTCGGCCTCGCCCTTGCCCGCAAACCCGTCGAGCAACTCGTTGATCACCTCGCGGATCTCTCCGGTCAGCGCCTTCATCCGATTGGGACTGAACAGCGGTTGCAGTGCAACGCGGTAGCCGGTGTGTTCCGGCGGATCGAGTTCGATCGGAATGAACTTACCCATGCCTCCCGGCCCGGTCACCAGGTTGTTCGGGTAACTGGAGAACGTCTCGGTGTCGCGAAGCACTTCGTGAATCTCTTTGTAACGCGTCACAATCCAGTGTCCGCCATGCGTTGGCGAGTAGACAACCGGGCCCTTACCCGCCAACTCCGCCACCCGCGCCTGGACCGTATCAACGGGTTGTGCGAGCGACTGGTCGTAGATATCGAAATCGACTACAAGGTTCGCGGGTATGTGTTCAGTGGTAGTCATGGAGCCACTCCTCGAAAAGTTGACGAAATCAAAGATGTTCGACGGTCAACACACGCTCGGGGCACACTATTGCGGCGGCGCGCAGGCCAACCGATCAGCTACAAGACGCACATCAGGCACCAGCGGTGAGCGTCGGCGTTCCTTGATCCTCGGGGAACCACATGCCGACGCGCGACAGGGTGCCACCATCGGTGGTCGGCAGAGTGACGCCGGAGATGTAGGCGGAGTCGTCGGACACGAGAAACAGTGCCGCATGTGCATTGTCGCGCAGTGACGGGGGGCGGTTGAGCTTGAGCGAAATCGGGGAGATACCCGAATCCCACGGTCCTGCAGTCTCTTCGTAGGACTGGCCGACGACGGGAGAGCCGGCGGGCATCAGGAAGTTGGGCGACATTCCGTGAGTGGGCGCAATGGCATTGACTCGAATACCGTATCGACCCAAGTCCAGGCTGAGGCCACGAACGAGTCCGTTGACACCGGCCTTCGTGGCGGAGTACATCGCGATACCGTGGTACGCCTGAAGCGATGCGGCAGACGACGTGGCGAGGATGACTCCACCGCCGTTGGCACGCAAAGCCGGAACTGCCGCCTTTGCCGTATAGAAGACGCCGCTGAGGTTTACGCCCAGCACTGCCTGCCAGTCGGCGTCCGTGAGATCCTGAAACTCGACTACCTCTCCGCCGGCAACGGACGGTACGCCGCCGCGTGAGATCACACCGGCGTTCGCAAATGCGATGTCGAGTTTGCCGAATGCATCCACGGTTGCGGCAACCGCGTCAACAATTTGCTGCTCGACAGAAACGTCTGCGGTGATCGCAATCGCCTTGCCGCCCTGCTGTTCCACGAGATCTACTGTTCCGGCCGCGCGCTCAGGATCGATGTCGACGACCGCGATCGTCGCGCCCTCGGAGGCGAAGAGTTGCGCAGACTGCCGACCGAGCCCGGATCCGCCACCGGTGATGAGTGCGACTTTGCCGTCAAGCTTCATGTGAGCTCCTCTTGTTCGAGTTGTGTGTGAGAGTCCGGGAACTACGGATTCACCGATTTCGGGGACTCGGATGCGACTGGACCGAAAGGTCGAATCAGGTTTATTTACAAAGAATTCGAGGTTGCGGTCAGCGATGATTCGCTCAAGCTACGGGACCGCCGCACTGCTGTGTGACTGACGTTACTATGCAGTTGATGAGACGTCAATCAAATTTTGTCATTTGATACACAACTCGCCCATATCGCCACGAGACCCGCCATTCCGGCAGCCACACCACCGACACAGAACGCAACGAGGTACGCCTGTTCCGCGGCAATGTGGGTACCCGCCAACGTGATCGACGCAAGTACCGCAGCAACGAACGCACTCGCCACCGAACTGCCGAAGGTACGAGCGATTGCATTGATCGCATTCACCACCCCGGTGTCCGACTCACTCACCCGCTCCACCAGCAATGCCGGCAACGCCGCATAGGAGGCGCTGACGAAGATGTTGACAACGATCAAGGCACAGATCAGCTGCCACGCATGATCGTGAGCGAATACAAGCAGGGTGAAGCCCGCGACACCGATGACACAGGAAACGATCAGAACCCGAGCGGCACCGAACTTTCCGATCAGTTTTCCACTGAGTGAGGCCGCAATGACACCGGCGATCGATCCGGGAAGCAGATACACAACGCTTGCCGCCAGCACAGATGCGCCGAATCCGTACCCTGCGACAGCGGGATCGGCTTGAACGAACTGCGCTGCCCCGAGGAATTGCACGTACATCGCCGCACCGACGAGCAGCGCAGCGAGGTGCGTGGGGCCCACAGCGCGCCCGGTGAGCAGGCCTGGCGGTACCAGAGGCAACGCGATGCGTCGTTCGTGTAAATACCAGCCACACAACACAAGTACACCACCGAATGCGAGCGCAAGCGTCGGTACCGAACCCCAGCCCCACCGTCCTCCCTCCGCCAACGCCAACAAGAGCGCAGACAGCCCGATCGCGAGCGCAACCGTGCCTACCGGGTCCAGCCCACCGGATTGCGGCGGCCCCGAACTAGCCGGGACAACGAACCATGCCAGCCCGAGCGCTACGGCACCGAGCACCAGAAGCAGCCAGAACACGCGGCGATAGTCTGCGTCGCCTGTGTGCAGCAGTCCGGCAGCCACCATGCCGACTCCACCTCCGACGCCGAGGAGCCCAGACATCAGCCCGATGGCACCGGACAATCGGGGCGGGCTCAGCACACCTCTTAGCACCGCAACACCGATCGGGAACAGTGCAAACGAAAGTCCTTGCAGCGTCCGGCCGATAACCAGTGGAACGAGGCTCTTCCAGGCAAAACACAGCACGGATCCGGCGAGCACCAGAATCAGGATCGTCACCAGCACCCCGCGCGCACCCCGCCGGTCGGCCAATCGGCCAAGCACCGGCGTACACACCGCGGCGGCAAGTAGATTCGCAGTCAGTGCCCACGCGACGGCGGATGGTCCGACATCAAGTTGCTCGGCCATGGCAGGTAGAAGCGGAACCACCGACGTCTGCACAACTGCGGTTGTCATGACGATAAAACACAACGAAGGTACCAGCGCCCGGCTTACCCTGGGAGCGGTGGAAACAGTTGTCACCATAGACAACCAGGTGTCCCGGGAACTACGTCGATCAGCATCTCTCCCCTTCGAGTGTTTCGCCTAGAGATCGATGACGAGTTTTGGTGTGCGACTACGTGAAACACAGATCATCATCGCGTCTCCCGCTTCCTGCTCGTCTTCGGTCAGGATCGAATCACGATGGTCGGGTTTTCCACCGAGCACCGCAACTTCACACGTGCCGCAGGTGCCCTCTCGGCACGAGAAGTCGACGATCACGCCGTTCCGTTGCAGTGCGTCGATCATCGATTCCTCCGCGCCGACGCCAATTGTTCGTCCGCTACGGGCGAGCTCGACGTCGAAAGCGCCGTCGACCGCGCCCTCCTCGATTTGCTTCGGCGCAAAACGCTCGATATGCAAATTCACGTGATCGCGTTCGCGGCATGCACCTTCGATGGCCTGCAACAGCGGCTCCGGTCCACAGCAGTAGACCGCGGCACCGGGGGCCGCAGCGTCCAAGGCTGAGGCAAGATCGAGGAACCCGTACTCGTCCTGTGGGCGCAAGGACACGTTCTCCTCGAACTCTTCTACCAGTTCGTCGGCAAACGCCATCGAAGCACGGGTCCGCCCACCGTAAAGCAACTTCCAGT
This sequence comes from Rhodococcus sp. KBS0724, assembly GCF_005938745.2. Taxonomy (NCBI): domain Bacteria; kingdom Bacillati; phylum Actinomycetota; class Actinomycetes; order Mycobacteriales; family Nocardiaceae; genus Rhodococcus; species Rhodococcus sp. KBS0724. The sequence continues at coordinate 882,870 of NZ_VCBX02000001.1, read as the reverse complement.
TCGAGCCGCGCGCTTGGGCAGCCCGAAGCATCGGCAGCAGCGGTGTTATGCCGATTCCACCAGCGACGAACAGATACGATTCAACTTCAACCAAGGAAAAATGGTTCCGCGGTCCGCCGATCTCGATGACGTCACCGATCTCGAGTTTGTCGTGCACATGAATCGAACCGCCACGTCCACTCGCCTCACGCAGCACGGCCACAGTCAGGCTCGAAAGATCGGCAGGATCGCCGCACAGCGAATACTGCCGTGTCATCAATGTATCCAGAACGAGGTCGATGTGTGATCCGGGCTCCCACGTCGGCACACGTCCCCCGGCCGCGTCGGCCAGACGTAGAGCCACCACACCGTCGGCGAGCGGATCCTTGGCGATCACGCGCATCGATTGCTGTCCGGGACTGCTGGTGCTGTTCATCGATACTCGTTCCACTGTCGGGATGCGCTTGCGTTTAAATCTTATGCAATTAGATTTAATCTAGGCAAGGCCCCCACGCGAAAGCAGGTAGACACGCATGAACCAACACACCCGGACACCGATCCTGGATCTGTTCCGCCTGACAGACTCCGTCGCAGTAGTCACCGGCGCAGGCGGTGGTCTAGGCGCCGGCTTCGCCCGCGCGCTGGCCGAAGCCGGCGCCGACGTCGTTCTGGCCGGACGCCGTAGGGAAGCTCTCGAACCGGTTGCACGAACCGTGATCGAACTCGGCCGACGCGCTATTGTCGTGCCGACCGACGTGACGGATCCGCAGCAGTGCGACGCGTTGGCGGAAAGAACGATCAGCGAGTTCGGCAAGCTCGACATCCTGGTAAACAATGCCGGCGTCACGCATTCCGCACCGGCCACGCGCGAGCGTCCGGAAGACTTTCGCGCCGTCTTCGACGTCAATCTCTTCGGTGCGTACTGGGCTTCCCAGTCGTGCGCCCGCGTCATGGAGCCTGGTTCGAGTATCGTCAATGTGTCCAGCGTCCTCGGCCTCGTCAAATCCGTGCTCCCCCAAGCCGCGTACGCCTCCAGTAAAGCCGCGATGATCGGGCTCACGCGTGACCTGTCGCATCAGTGGTCCAAGCGAAAAGGCATTCGTGTCAACACCATTGCGCCGGGGTTTGTCGAAACGGACATGATCGGCGAGATGCCTTCGGATACTCTCGAAGAATTCCTGACCGGATCCACGCTCGGACGCACCGCGACGCAACGCGAAATCGATGCCGCTGTAATCTTCCTCGCCAGCCCCGCAGCAAGCTACATCACCGGCTCGACGCTCGCTGTCGACGGCGGAACCTCCGGGCACTGAGACACGAAAGCTGTTGAACATCATGACGGTAGAAACCACACTGGTCAGAATGCAGGGCGACGGGCTCACTCTGACGGCCGACTGCTGGACGCCAACGTCCGGCACATCGACCGGCACGGTGTTGCTCCTGCACGGCGGCGGCCAAACTCGGCATTCGTGGCAGCGCACGGGCCATCGGCTCGCCGCCAACGGTTGGCGAGCCTATGCAATCGATGCCCGCGGCCATGGCGACAGCGAGTGGAGCGCAGACGGCGACTACAGCCCACGGGCACATGCTCGGGACATCGCGTGCCTGGTTCAGCACCTTGGTGAACCACCGGTGCTCGTAGGCGCCTCGATGGGCGGAATGGCGGCACTACTGGCCCAGGGCGCTGATCCGAACCTCGGGCGCGGCCTCGTGCTCGTCGACATCACTCCGCGAGCAGAGGCAACGGGCATCGCCAAGATCACCTCTTTCATGGAGAGCGGTCTGGGTGGATTCGACACGCTCGACGACGCCGTCGCAGCCGTTGTCACCTACAACCCGCATCGTCGACGCCCACCCAACGCCGAGGGACTGCGAAAGAACCTGCGCCGACGAGACGGGCGTTGGTACTGGCACTGGGATCCGAGGATGCTCTCCGACCGCGAGAACTCGCCCGAGCAGTCCGATGCGCGCGAGTCGCGCGCCCGCACGGCAGCGCAGGCGATTACCGTCCCCACCATGCTGATTCGAGGCGCACAGTCCGACGTGGTAAGCCACGAAGGTGCCCGTGACCTGCTCGAACTCATCCCTGGAGCCCGCCATGTCGATGTCGGCGGCGCTGGTCACATGGTGAGCGGCGACGACAACGACCTTCTCAGCGAGGGTCTTCTCGAATTCCTGACCGTCATCCCTCAATTACCGAACCGCTAGGCTTCCCAGATGCCGAGCAACGGCATCAGACCCGACCGCCCAGCCGAAAGCCGCACATGCCCAGACCGTCCAAGCCCCTCATCTCCCGCGCCTCTGCCGTCGCGGCCTCCATCGACATCATCGATACCGAGGGCCTCGACGCGTTCAGCCTGCCGCGTCTGGCCAAGCATCTCGGCGTGCGTGCGCCCTCGCTCTATCACCATTTCGAGGACAAGTCCGCGATCCTGTCGGCCGTTGCTCGCCAGATCGCCGGCGCCGGCACGATTCCGCGTCGAAAGCCCGGACCCGACTGGCCGGAGTACTTCGTCACGCTGAGTCTCAATCTGCGGCGATCGATACTGCGACACCGCAACGCCGCCCCCATTCTGCTTCAGTACCTGCCGCGCGACCTTCTCATCGGACCATACGAGGAGACCGCCCACTTCCTCGAAGAATCGGGGATCCCGACGCGGTTGCATGTTCAGATTCTCGACGGCATGGAGCGAATTACCCTCGGTGCCGTACTCACGGAGGCGATGAGCAAACCCAGCACGCGCTCCTCGATCTTCCCGAACATCGATCCCGAGTCGCAGCCCATGCTGTCGAAAGCTATGGCGGCGAACGAGTTCACGCAGAAACAACTGTTCGAGGAAATGATCCGCAGTTTCCTGTACGGCGTCATGCGCAACGAAAACTGAACGGACACACAAACGCTCGGCCGGAACATTCCGGCCGAGCGTTTGTGTGTGATCACCCGGGAATCCGGGACGCAACTACCTACTGTGCGGTTGCCGGCATGTGTACGGCCTTGGTCTCGAAGAACTCCTCCAGCCCTTCGAGCCCACCCTCGCGGCCGAGTCCGGACTGCTTGTACCCGCCGAACGGCAAGGTGAAGTCCATCGTCGAGGTGTTGACGCTGATCGTTCCGGTCCGGATGCGCTGCGCAACCTCGAAGCCGTGATCAAGATCCTCGGTGTAGACGGCTCCGGACAGACCGTAAACGGAGTTGTTCGCGATCGCGACAGCGTCGTCTTCGTCCTCGAAGGTGATGATCGAGATGACCGGTCCGAAGACCTCTTCCTGAGCGATGCGCATGTCTGGCCGCACACCGTCGATGAGAGTCTGCTCGACAAAGAAACCGTGGTCGTAGCCGGCCGGGCGACCACCACCGAGCGCGATGGTTGCGCCCTCTTCCTTCGCGATCTCGATGTAGCTTTCGACGCGTTCACGCTGACGCTCCATGGCAAGCGGGCCGAGGAAGTTGCTGGGATCCCACGGATCGCCCATCGGCAGTGAGCCGTACGCGACCTTCAGCGCCTCGAGCACCTCGTCGTGGCGCCTACGCGAAACCAGGACGCGGGTGAGCGCGATGCAGGCCTGGCCGGACTGCAGGCACCCACCCATAGGCAGGCTCTGCAGAACGTGGTTGATGTCCGCGTCGTCGAGGATGATGGCGGCGGACTTGCCACCCAGTTCGAGAGACACGCGAGCGATGCGCTCGCCTGCCAGCGACATGATCCGTCGACCTGCGGCGGTACTACCGGTAAACGTGATGTGGTCGACGTCGGGGTTCGTGACAAGGGTTTCCGAAACTTCGCGGTCAGCGCAGAGGACGCTGACGACGCCCTCGGGAATGTGCCCTTCCTCGACAAGTTCACCGATGATGTCGGCAAAAACCGAAGGTGAGACCGGTGCCTCCGGAGCAGTTTTGAGCACGACGGAACAGCCCGCAGCAAGAGCCGGGGCAACCTTGAATGCAATGGTGCCGATCGGCCCGTTCCACGGGATGATCGCCGCGACAACGCCGGTCGGCTCCTTGAGGATGCGAGTGATGCCGCCGTCGGCGCGAGTTCGATCCTCACGAGTCTCGAAGTCACGAGCGAACGCCGCGGTCGCGCGAAACAGCCCGCCCGTCATTTCCTGCGTGGGGCGGCTCACCGAGATGGGAACGCCGACCTCGACAACGCCGATCGGGGTGAGCTCGTCGACTCGCTGCGCCAGACGGTCCGCGATCATGTCGAGCACGTCGGCACGCTGCGCCATCGTGCGCGATGCCCACTCCCCCTTGTCGAAGGACTCGCGTGCGGCCGCAACTGCACGGGCGACGTCTTCGGTTGTGGCGCTGCGGATTCGCGCGACCTTCTGCTCGGAGAAAGAATCGACCAGGTCGATCCACTCGTCACCGGTCGAATCGACCCATCGTCCGCCGATGAATACCTGCTCGCGATCGGCGATCACCGGAGTAGGCGCTGCCGAGGTTTCTGTCGTGGTCATGGTTGAAAGGCTCCTTCACTCAACGGATGTTGTAGCCGGCGTCTACCGGGAACGTCACACCGGTGACGTATCGCCCCTCGTCGGAGGCGAGGTAGAGGATGGCATTGCTGATGTCGACCGACTCCACGAGTTCGACAGGCATCGGGTTCTTGAACGATTCGTCCGCTGCGACATCCGGGTGGGTATTGATGAACTCGCCGTACTCCGCGTTTGCGACCATCGGAGTGTTGACACCGGTCGGATGCACCGTGTTCACGCGAATGCTGTGCGGAGCAAGCTGTTTCGCATACAACCGCATCAGGCCGACAACGCCGTGCTTTGCCGCGCTGTAAGCAGCCTGACCTGGCAAGGTGTTGAGGCCGATACTCGTCAGCCCGGCCGCCGAACTGGTGATGACGATCGAGCCACCCTCACCACGCGAAATGAGGTCGGGCACAGTTACTTCGAGCACGTGCCACACGCCGGTCAGCATCGTGTCGAGCGCGTCGTGCCAGGCTTGCCGCTGCTCACCCGGGCCGATAACCGGCATGATTCCGGCGTTGGGAAGCACGATGTCGACCTTGCCGAACTGCTCGATGCCGGCGTCGTACGCACGCTGGACGTCCTCGATCTTGCGGACGTCGCCGACGGACGTGACGATCGATCCACCGGCTTCCTTGACCAGACGCTCGGTTTCAGCGAGGTCGTCCGTGGTCGCCATCGGATAGAACACCGTCGGAATCTGATCGCAGATGTCCATCGCAATGATCGACGCGCCCTCCTCCGCCAGACGAATTGCATGTGAACGGCCTTGCCCACGCGCCGCACCGGTAATGAATGCGACCTTGCCTTCTACGCGGCCCATGATGTGTCCTCTCTCTGATCGGCCAACCCGCGAGCGCCCAGACATGCCTGATTTGCATGGGGCAGAACAACATACGGGTCTGATTACCGATTCACACGGCTACTGTCGATTATTCTTTTACACACGGTTGGATTGCACTCTCTCCACAAGATGTTGTGAAGCGTGTCACAGAAGACTACCGACACCGGGGGCAATCGTCAACAAATGACATAAATCGTCATTCGTCTCGCTGTTTCACGATTCGACACCCTCCTTCCATACACCGACCTGGAAGCACGCATGCGCATCCTCCTGCTCGTACGACAGCAGCCTGAGCATGCGCACCGCACCCTCGTCTTCGGGATCTATTCGGATCAGCGAAGTTTGGGCTCCAACCGCCTCGAGTTCCTCGAGCGCACGAGTGAGCAGCGCGGTCCCCAGACCGCTGCCCCGCGATTGCGGAGTAAGCACCAGCGCCCGCACCCAGGCAGCCCGAAGTTCGAGATGTTCATGCAACTCGGGGTCGAACCACACAAATCCAACCGGTTGACCGCCCTGATCCGACGCGATCAACACCGACCCGGTTCCCGACGCGATCCCGTCCGAAACCTCGGCCGCTTGACGCGTCGGCAACCCTGCCACACCAACAATCTCAGTGACTGCGACCATGTCCCTCGCCCCGTTGACGGCATACCCCGCCGGCACCGATGCCGGTGCGAGATCCACCGCGAATGGGCCGGTCAGATTTCGGGAGAGCGTCCACAACCGCCGTACGGCCTCGATACCGAACCGTCCGGTCAAGCGCTCGGAAGCGGGATGGCTGCCATATGCCCACGCTCGCAATGCCGTGGCGCCGGTACCCACCCACCCCCCAGGTTGGGTGACGTCGATTCCGAGTTCTTCGACAAGCATCGTGGTGACACCACGTGAGCGGTAGTCCGGATGGACGACGTACGCCACCGATCCCTGACCACTGTCGTCGATCGACAAATGCAGGTAGGCAACAACAAGCATCGGTGCATCGTCACGGGCACTCAGGTCCCGGCGAGCCTTGATCGGCAGATGCCAGACCACCACGCCCGCCCGCGAAACAGCCTCGACGTCAGCGGCCGGTATTGCCGTGAAACCCGCCTCGTGATCGTAGTCGGCGGCCGTGCGCACGAGCTCCAGAACCTCGGCCCGATCGTCGTCGACGAGCTGTTCGCACCATCGGTAGGAAATCATCGTCCATCGCTCCTTATCTGCCCATCTTGTGCCCTAAATCTAATGACTATCGGTAAACTTCGCAACGAAATCGAGATGACCGAGGGTTTACACCTAAACCTATATGAGTTAGATTTACGGCAATCAAGACGCACACCAACGTAAGGACGAGCCATGACTGAAGTCGGAGCACCCCGCGAGGAACGCATTCGCCGGACCTTGGATCACTTGCGCAACGACACCACGGACGATTTCGGACACCTCACGTGGTTCCGCCCCGAGGAATTCCGGGACACCGACATCGCCAAACTCGAACGCGACCGCATCTTCGGACGCGTCCCGTCGATCGTCGCTCACGGATCCGAGATCCCGAAGGCCGGCGACTTCTTCACCCTGCAGATGCCGCGCAACAACGTCATCGTCGTTCGCCAGCGTGACGGCAGCGTCAAGACCCTCGTGAATGTGTGCCGACACCGCGGCGCCATGGTCGAGAAGGAAGAGAAGGGTCGCTGCCGGCTCTTCTCGTGCCCGTACCATCGCTGGTCGTACGACACCGACGGCAGCCTGCGCACCATAACCCGCGAGAACACGTTCGGCGAGACCGATCAGTCGGACATGGGTTTGATCTCGTTGCCCACCGAGGAACGCCACGGTTTCATCTGGGTGGTGGACGACGCCGACGCCACCATCGACGTCGCCGACTGGCTGGGTCCGGACATGGATGCGATCATGTCTGGCTACGACATCGAATCGCTTACCTGCTTCCGCGCAGAAGGTTTCGACGAGCCGGTCAACTGGAAGCTCATGCAGGATGCCTTCCTCGACGGCTACCATATTCAGTACGCGCATCCGAACAGTGCCGCCAAGCACATCCATACAAACGTCATGGCATTCGAAGATTTCGGTCGCCACTGCCGCTTCGTCACCCCACGTAAGTCCATCGATCGCTGGATCGAGGAGGATCCCGGAAGCCGGAGCCTCGCGAACGACGTGACCGAGAGCCATCTCGTCGGCCCGAACAGCACGCTGCTTCGTCAACCCGACCACTTCCAGCTCCTGACATTCCGGCCGCACCCCACAGATCCGCAGCGTTGCCGAATGGAAATGCGTGTGATGGTTCCGCCCGTCGAAAAGACGGAGTTTTCGCAAGAGAAGTGGGAGCGCCGCTGGAACAAGAACTGGGAAATTCTCCTGGCCGTCCTGCATGCCGAGGATTTCCCACTGTTGCGCGACTCCCAGGTCGGTCTGACCAGTGCAAGTGCCGGCCGCATGGTGCTTGGCCAGAACGAGGTCGCAAACCAGGTATTCCGTCGCGAAACGCAGAAGCTGCTCGACCAGAACTGAATTGGAGATAACGCAAGTGGAAAGTGATCTGTTCGAGAGCGATCATCTGTTGTTCCGCGACTCCGTGCGCTCGTACGTCGAGAAGCACGTTGTACCCAACCTCGAAAAGTGGGACGCCGATCGTCTGATCGACCGCGAAACCTGGCTGGCCGCAGGCAAACAAGGGCTCCTGGGGTTGTCCGTCCCCGAAGAATACGGTGGACCAGGCGAGGTGGACTACCGCTTCCGCGTGGTCGTCCAGGCTGAAATCGCGCGGGTCGGAGCGTCAGCCCTTCAGTCGGGCTTCTCGACCAACGACGACATCGTGCTCAACTACCTGCTCCGCCACGCAAACGAGGAACAGCGCAGACGCTGGCTCCCCGGCTTCGTCACCGGAGAGACCATCGGCGCCATCGCGATGAGCGAGCCCGTTGCGGGTAGTGACCTGCGCGCCATCGGGACTACCGCCGTGGCGGATGGAACGGACTGGGTGATCAACGGTTCGAAGACGTTCATCACCAGTGGCATTCTGGCCGACCTGGTGATCGTGTTTGCCAAGACGGATCCCGACGCAGGCTCCCGTGGATTCAGCCTGTTTGTCGTCGAGGAAGGAATGCCGGGGTTCAGTCGAGGACGCAAACTCGACAAGATGGGCCTGCACGCGCAGGACACTGCGGAACTCTTCTTCGAGGACGTACGAGTTCCCCAGGAGAACCTCCTCGGCGAACTCGGATCCGGCTTCGCCTATCTGATGCAGAGTTTGCCTCTCGAGCGCCTGGGCATCGGTATCGCCGCCCAGGTCTCCGCGGAAGCGGTGTTCGGATGGACGCTCGACTACGTCAAGGAGCGCACCGCCTTCGGCAAGAAGATCGGCGAGTTCCAAGGCCTGGGTTTCACGTTGGCGGAATTGCAGACGGCGATCGAGGTCTCCCGGGCATACATCGACCGTTGCGTCCGTGCGCACAACGCCGGAACGCTCACGGCGGTCGACGCCGCGAAGGCAAAGCTGTGGGCCACAGAGTTGCAGGGACGAGTCAACGACGCCGGCGTTCAGTTCCACGGCGGGTACGGCTACATGATGGAGTACCCCGTCGCAAAGGCATACATCGACGCGCGCATCCAACGTATCTACGGTGGCACGAATGAAATCATGAAGGAAATCATTCACCGAGATCTACTGAAGGCGTAGCACTCTCATGACTGTGGGGTGGACCGGACCGGTCCACCCCACAGTCGTATCCGGAAAGCGGGGACACGATGATAGAAGAACACGCGATGCTGACCGTCAGCGCCGGCAGCGAAACCGACTTCGAAGCGGCGTTCCATCTCGCGAAGCCGGTGATGGAGTCTGCGCCAGGATGTCTGCGCGCCGATCTGATGCCCAGCGTCGACCGGAAGCACACATACCTGTTGCGGGTTCGGTGGGAAACGCTCGAATCACACACTCGAACCTTCCCGCGGACCGAGCAGGCCCGTGAATGCGGCCGCATATTACAACCTTTTCTCGCAGGTCCGCCGCGTGTGACGCACTACCTGACTCCGATCACTTCTCAGTGAACCGACTGCGCGGCCGCCCCTGATACCAGGGACGACCGCGCAGAGGGTTCAACGGATCAGACCAATTCCTCTGCTGATCTTCGTGATTCATGCGCTCGGTCGTCGGCAGGCGGCTGCAGCACAGAAGTGCGGACCAGGTGGTCGACCTCGGCGGAACTGAGTCCGAGGAGGGATTCCGCGATCTCGCGGGTCTGTTCGCCGGCGATCGGGGCCTGCCGAAGTTCCGGATCCGCGATGGTGCCGAAGCGAACCAGCCGAGTTGCGGCCGGTAGTTTCGCTGGGAGCAGACTATGTTCGATCTCGGTATAGGCATTGCGCGCCGTCAACTGAGGATCGGTGAGCAGTTCGGGAAGCCGTACCATCGCACCGGCCGGGATTCCCGCAGCCTGCAACTGGTTCATGGCCTCAGCCGGTGACCAATTCGAAAGCCACTGGGAAAGAACATGATCAACCTTGTCCCGATTGAGCACCCGAGCTGCCGACGTTGCGCAGTCGACATCCTCGACAAGGTCTTCACGACCGATCACTGCGCACAATCTGGCCCAGTCCTCGTCATCACGAACGGTGACAACACACCACTCGTCGTCGCCGGCACACGCGAAGACACCGGACGGTGCAGCATACGGATCCGAATTACCCGACGCGACAATCGATCCCGGAGCCAGCGACTCCGCGGTCAGCAAACTACCCAGATGAACAAGCGCGGTATCGGACTGCACCACTTCCACGATATTTCCGGTTCCGGTGTGCGCACGCTGGATCAGCGTGGCAAGTACTGCCACGGCCCCCGCTTGTGCAGCGATATGGTCCGGGTAGACCGTCGACCCGTCGCACAGCACTTCTGCGTCATCCGGATATCGCCACAGCGCCGACACTCCTCCGGACGCTCGTACCAGCGGTCCGTAACCCATGCGTTTGCTCCACGGTCCGGTACTCCCGAAGGCACTGGACTCGTGAACGATGATGCGCGGATTGATCTCGGCAAGTTCGTCGTACGAGAGCCCCATCGACTTCAGTGTGCCCGGCTTGAAATTGGCCAGAACCAGATCAGCGTCGGCAGCCAGTTGGCGGAACAGCGCCAGTCCCTCCGGACGTCGCAGGTCGACGCCAAAGCTGCGCTTGTTGCGATGCCCCCAGGCCACGGAGGCAGCGAGCGCCGATCCGCGCTTCGACTGACGAAGACCGTCCGGGAAATTAGCGTTTTCGATCTTGACGACGTCGGCCCCGAAGTCCGCGAACTGTCTGCCGAGTTCAGCGCCGAACACGACAACGCCCAGATCCAGGACACGCAGCCCCGCGAGAGGGCGTTCGCCGGATGCGCGATCCGCGGCGGGAACGGACGAGGGCCTCGATCGGGCCGCGACGGCCCCCTGATGCTCACCGAGTTGTGGTGCACGCGTGCGGAAACCGATGCGGTTCCCACCGATCGAACCGTAACCCGACGGCACCCGGGCATGCAGATTCGGTGCGATTTCAGCGTCGATCAGCGCGCCGGACGCCTGGAAGTGCTCAGCCGCAAGTACTTCGCTCGGTGCCAGGACGCCGCCGACCGGGATACCCCGCGCTGCGCCCTGGGCAACAAGTTCGTCCCTGGTCTCGCCGGCAAACAACTCGGCGATCAGCGGATGCAGCCGATCGGCCGCCGCAAAACGAGCCGGAATCGTGTCGTATTTCGGATCGGCGAATTCTTCTGGACTACCAAGCCATTCGAACATCGATCGCCACTGCCGCTTGGCCAGGAGGCAGATCCGCACCTGTCCGTCGGCGCACGCGAAGACCGGGTAGAAGTTGGAGGCGTTGGGCCGTCCGCGAGGAAAGTCCTCGGTTCGGCCCGCAGCGGCAGATCCCTGCGTCCCGAACCCCGGGTCGAACCCGTGGACGACAACTTCGTAGGCGGAGACGTCGATGATGTCGCCCCGGCCAGTGGTCAACCTGTTGTAGTAGGCCAGCAGCGCCGCCCAAGCGGCGTGCACGCTCACCGTTCCCTCGGCCAACCCCGCCGGCGGTAGCAGCGGCTCTCTGCCCGGCGCCCCGGATCGCGACAGCACACCGCTCATCGCATACAGGACCGGCTCGGTAACCGCCCAATCACGGTACGGGCCGGTGCGCCCGAACGGCGAGATGGACATCCACACGAGTTCGGGGTTGTGCACCGTCAATTCGGCTGCGCCGATGCCCCGTTCGTCCAACCAACCCGGTCGCAGTGATTCGATCAAAATATCGGCCCCGGCAGCGAGAGCGCGGAGCTCGCCGCGGCCGGACTCCGATTCCAAGTCGAGCACGATGCCAAGTTTGTTGGCATTGCGGAGAGCAAACGGAATGCTGACACCGCCGCGAATCGGCTCGGCCGTTCGTGATGCAGATCCGCCGGGCAACTCGATGCGGATCACCTCGGCACCGAGATCGGCGAGATACCGGCTGGTGGACTCACCCAATCCGTCGGTGATGTCCAGTACGCGTATCCCGGTCAGTGGTGTCGTCGGTGTTGTCATCGAATTGCTCCAATCGTCTCGCCGCGCGCGCGGCTGGGACCCTTCTGGCAGGTCAGCGAGTCGCGAGATAGATCGACTTCGCGCTGTAATAGGGCCGGAGTCCTTCCGGCCCGAGTTCACGGCCGAGTCCGGATGCTTTGACGCCACCGAACGGGGCTGCCAGATCCAATTCGTAGTGATTGACTCCGACAGTGCCACTGTGGATTTGCGACGCCAGGGCCAAACCGTGCTCTTCGTCGGAGGTCCACACCGTGCCGCCGAGGCCGTATTCGGAATCGTTGGCGATGGCAACGGCCTCCGCCTCGTCGCCATACGGAGTGATCGTCAGGACGGGACCGAAGATTTCTTCCTGGGCGATACGCGCTGCGTTGTCGACACCCTCGAATACCGTCGGCTCGACGAACCACCCGATCGGCTGATCGGAAGGCACCGCGCCGCCGGTCGTGATGCGGTAGCCGGCGCTCCGCCCGTCCTCGACGAACCCGAGAACACGATCGCGTTGTGCCGCGCTGACCAAAGGTCCTATCTGAGTCGACTTTTCGAGTGGATCACCGACCCGCAGAGCGCGAACGGTCTCGGTCACCGCCTCGACCACTGCGTCGTAGCGTGATCGCGGCGCAAGGATCCTGGTGCTGGCGTGGCAGGTCTGGCCGTTGTTGACCAGCGAGACTCCCAGCAGACCCGCGGCGAAAACGGAGAGATCTGCATCATCTGCCACGATTGCAGCGGATTTTCCACCGAGCTCGAGTGTGACCGGTCGCAACAATCGACCGCACACCTCGCCGATTGCACGCCCGGCCACAGTGGAACCGGTGAACGCGACCTTGTCGACATCGGGATGCTCCACGAGATAAGCACCCGCTTCCCGCCCTGCCGGTACAACATTGAGGACGCCGGCCGGCAAACCGGCTTCCTCTGCCGCCTCGGCAAACGCATACGCGTCGAGCGCTGTCTCCGGTGCGGGCTTGAGTACGACGGTGCAGCCCGCAGCCAGTGCCGGAGCAATCTTCATGGCAGCCAACGGTTGTGGATAGTTCCACGGGGTGATCGCGGCAACCACACCGACTGGCTCGTTTCGAACCACGGTCCGACCGCCGAACGCACTGGGCCGCACGTCCTCGGCGGGCGCATTCCGAATCAACGACGCGTAGTAGCTGACCATGACCGACGGACCGAAGCCGTTGACGCTGCCGGACAACGCAATAGGCATACCGTTCTCACGGCTCACCAGTGCCGCGGTCTCGCGGCCTCGGGACTTGAGAGCCGCCGCGAACCGGTCCAGCAGGTCGGCGCGCTCGGAGTTGTCGAGCGCTGCCCACGGGCCTCGCAATGCTTCCCGCGCCGCTGCCACCGCGGCGTCGATGTCACCGACGCCGGCCATCGCAGCGGTGCCGAGAACCTTCTCCGTCGCGGCCTCCACGACGTCGAAGCTTGCGCCCTGCAGCGGCGCGACCCATCGGCCGCCGATGAACAGCGATTCCCTGTTCACGCTCGTGTTGTCCGCGTTTCCCATGCCGGTCCTTTCGGGTGGTTCGATGAGCTCAGAGCGCGTCGGCGTGCGCAAACAGCGTCGAGCTGACGATCGGAGCCATCGGACCACCGATGAACAACGACGTCTTTGCATCTGCAACTTGATTGGTGGATGTGCCACGAAGCTGCCGCACGGCCTCGACTGCAAGTCCCATGCCGTTGACAAAGGAATCGGCGATGTTGCCGCCGCTGGTGTTGATCGGCAGCTTGCCAGTCGGTGCCGTCAGGTTTTCGACGGTCAGCACGTCGCCGGCCGCGGGGCCGGACGGCGCCAGCCCGTGATCGATCAGTGCCGAGACCGCCGGCCCGGAGAAGTTCTCGTAGACCTGGACGACGTCGACGTCGGACGGGCCGATCCCGGCTGCCGCCCACAGTCGATCTGCGACGCCGGGCCGGCCGTCTACCCCAGCGAAACCTGCACTCGTGTACTGGTTGTCGTTGTCGATGATCGATGAGTATCCGCCAGGCGCACCCTGCGCGCCGGCCAGAACGTAGGCCGGGGTCTGTCGAAGATCGCGGGCACGTTCCGCGGACACGAGAATCAAGGCAACTGCCCCGTCGCTCTCACGCGAGCAGTCGAACAGATGGAACGGCTCGGTGATGAGGCGCGAGTTCTCGTAGGTGTCGATATCGAGCGGTTGGCCGTATCCCTGTGCGGTGGGGTTGTTCTGGGCGTGCTGGTACGCGGCGAGCACGAGTGATCGCATCGCCTCGCGCGGCACTCCGTCATGTTCGAGCAGTCGTTGCGTGCGCAGGGCGCAGACCTGAGCCGGTGAGCCGACTCCGTGAGCGAGAAAGTGTGGGCCGTAGTGGTACTTGGCGTAGCCGAGGCGCCCGGTGTCCTCCTGCGACATCGCGCGATAGACCGCGACGACGTCAGCTTGCCCCGACGCGATCGCGACGACGGCATTGTTGACGGCCGCAGCGACGGTCCCGCCGCCGCCGCCCCACATCATGTTCGACCATTTCACGTCGTTCACCATGAGCGCGCCGCCAATGACCGCACCGTCGTTCGAACCGCCTGCGTAGGAGACGAATCCGTCGATCTCACGCGGCGAGATGCCGGCGTCGGCGCAGGCCGCGACTATTGCTTCCAGCGTCATCCGCTGCTCACCGTGCGGGCCTTCGCCCCGGCGGTAATGGTGTTCGGCGACTCCGACGACGGCAGCAGCTCCGCGCAATGCAATCGAGCTCATACCCGTCCTTCCTTACGGCTCCAACGCAGCATCGGCCACGTCGCGCCCTGATCAGTTTCGAAGTGTCCGACAACCGTGTCGCCGATCTGGACGGCATCCGCGTCGGCACCCGTGAGAATGCCGAGGACCCTGCGATTTCCGGCATCGGGAAGTTCCACGAGAACCGTCAGGTACGGAACCTTGGCAGCTAGTTCTGTCACGAACGGGTACCAACTTCGGGACCACGAGTACACGGTGCCAACCGGTTCGACCGCCTCCCAGTCGGGATCGAAAGTGTGGCATGAACCGCACATCCATTGTGGGCCCCAGATCCAGGTCCGGCATTGTGTGCACCGCTGCAATCGCAGCTCACCCGCGCGCAGTCCGTCCCAGTACGGCTGATCGAGTCCGTCCGCGGTCGGTCCCCACGGCTCTTCGCCGCTCACTTCGATTCACCTGCTGCGGCGAAGTTCTCGAGCCTGGCGGCCTTCCAGGATCCGTCGTGTAGCTCCCAGATCGAGCGCAATCCGATAACACCCGTCGGGGTGTTGTACACGGTCTCCCCGATGCGCAGATCGCCCTCGGCACGCACATCCTTGATCTCGTGGCTGTCCACGGCGCCACGTGGCACGACAACACCGTCGAATACGGTTGGGAGGTTCTCGGCGACCATGTCCGCGATCGCGGATTTCATGTCGCCGGACACCACGTAGCCCACATGGCGCTCGTACAGTGCGCGGAAGTCTTCGATCGACATTGCCGAACCTTTCTCCGATTATCGGATCCGTGTGCTCCTGCACCGAATCCCGCAATATTTTTACCTTAAGCCTTTAGATAAATGTGGTCAATCTACCGAAACCGAAAGGATCCGTCCGCGGATACCGAAACCTTTGCCTCAGCCACATCCGACTCCGTCATGCGGGCAAGCTCGTCAGCCTCGTCGGTCACCGCAAGCGTGCGTTCACCAGTAGCAATGCGGGCGGCAACAAAACCCTTCTCGGGCTTGCCCTCCCGGTCATGCACAACGGTGAAGGACTCGATGCTCGCGGCACCTTCGTACGACGTCAACGCTGTTGTTGTCGGTTCGGAATCAACTCGCGCCTGCACGTCTTCACAGCGGAATCCCGTCGCCGCCGGCTCGGTACGGTAAACGCCGAACGCATGCTTGCTCAAGTACCCACTGTTCGCGGTCAGCAGCCCCCACGCCCCCGGATCGGCTCGCAGTTTCGTGGTCAGTGTCGCGATCGCGTGAGTGCTGTAGTTGTTCCAGGGTCCGCCGGCAAATGTGAGTCCACCGGTCTGCGTCAGCGGCCGAGACGGATCGCCCAGCGCCAACCCCAACTCTTTTGCCGCAACCTGCACCGCAGACGGGAAGCACGAATACACGTCCACCAGGGAAACGTCGGCGATGCCGATCCCGGCCAGTTCGAGCGCGCGAGCACCGGCGATCCGAATCGCGGGCGAACGATCGAGCGCTGCGCGTTCCGCGACAGCATAGGTGTCGTGCGCTTCGGTTCCGGACTGCGGAAACACCCAGTTCTCGCGCGGAATACCCAGCTGCTGAGCGGTCCCGACAGAGCACATCAACAGGGCTGCAGCCTGTTCCACCATATTGTTGGAGTTGAGAAGCTTTGTATACGGCCAGGCGATCGGACGATTCTCCGGCGACGGCGTCGTAATCTCGGAAGGTGAGTACTCACGTTGCGTCCAGGCGTGCGGATTAGTGGCAGCAACTCGAGAAAATCCGGACCACAGCGAGCCGATGTGATCGCGATGGTCGGAATCCATACGGCCCGAGGAGATTCGCAGCGCCTGCTCGAACAACGGGTACAGATACGCCGGGCGATCGAGCCCGATGCGTCGTTCACTCTCCGCTGTCATCGGCACCTCGGGAACGAGGATCGGCGCCGACGGGACCGAATCGCCTTGCACCGTCCACTCCGGGCGCTCCCCCTTGGCGCGCAACTTCATTCGGGTACGCCACGACTCCGCACCACCGATCAACACGACATCAGCGCGTCCGGCTGCGATGTCCAGGGCTGCGCCGTTGACCAGAACCTGTGGCGAACTACCACCGCTACCGGTGTATCCGGTTGTGCGCGGCACCGCACCGATTCGCTCCCCGACAAGGGCGCCAGGATCGCGATACTTCCACGACAACATGCCGACGATGCGCACGGAGTCCACGAGCTCGAGCAGCCTTGCCGAGCCCGCTTCTGCTGCAGCCTCGCGAGCTGCCGAGACAATCAGATCTACCGGTTCGATGCCTCCGGAGCGCTCGTTGATCTGTCCGCCGCCGACCAGAATCGGGGTTCTCGGGTCAAGCGTCATGACATCACCGCGTCGAGGATCCGTTCGCGGTTCTCCGGTTTCGGCCAGCCGCCCAGAATCAACGTCGTCAGACAGGTCTTCTTCCATTTGCCGACAATTTCGTCGATGATCTTGTCAGCGGGTCCGACCAGAGCGACATCTTCCACCATCTCAGTGGGCACTGCCTGCGCCGCGAGCTCCGGACGGCCGCTGAGGTACAGCTCCTGAATCTCGGAACACACCTCGCCCCAACCCATTCGGGTAAAGACGTCGTTGTGGAAGTTCGCACCCTTTGCACCCATCCCGCCGGCGTACAGAGCAACAGTCGGTTTGAGCCTTGCGGCTGCCTTTTCGACGTCGTCGTGCTCGACGAGCCAGCACGTGTTGGCGATTTCGAAATCCGATTCGCTCCGGCGGGCACCATCACGGGCAAATCCCTCGGCCAGCGCCGCGCGGTAGAACTCGTCGCTCTTGGGCGAGAACCACAGCGGTGTCCATCCGTCGGCGATCTCCGCGGCCAACGCGACGTTCTTGGGCCCCTCAGCGCCAAGGTAAACCGGAATGTCGCTACGCAGGGGGTGGACGATCGACTTGAGCGGCTTACCGAGCCCGGTTCCGCCGTCGAACGGCAGTTGGTAGTGCCGGCCCTTGTACGCGACGGGCTTCTCACGGGCCCACACCGCACGCATGATCTCGACGTATTCGCGGGTGCGCTCGAGCGGCCTGGGATACGGCTGGCCGTACCAACCCTCGACGACCTGTGGTCCGGATGCACCGATCCCGACAATCATCCGTCCACCGGACAGATGATCAACGGTCTGTGCCGCCATCGCGAGTGAGGTCGGAGTGCGGGCGGACATCTGGCACACCGCAGTGCCCAGTTTGATCGACGTTGTCCGCGCGCCCCACCACGCAAGGGGCGTCAGCGCATCGGACCCGTACGTCTCCGCTGTCCAGAAACTGTCGACGCCAAGCGCTTCTGCCTCGTCCACCATCCGCTCGACGTGACGCGGCGGACCCGAGCCCCAGTAGCCTGCGGCAATTCCAACCTTCATGTGTGCCTACTTCAATCGTCAGGGGGTCAGGTACTAGTTGTTCCGGTACTCAGCTGGCCGCTTCTCGAGGAAAGATTGAACGGCTTCTCGGTGATCTTTTGTCAGGGCACTGAGAATCTGCGTGCGATTCTCCAAATCGATTGCGGCCCGCAGCGACGGCGCTTCGAGGTTCGACCACATGACCTCCTTGGTCATCCACACCCCGAACGGACTGTTCCTGGCGATGGCCTCGGCGGTATCGAGCGCAACATCGACGAGCTTGTCCGCGGGTTCGACCGACGAGGCGAGGCCGATCCGCTCGGCTTCGAGCGCATCGATGGAACGGCCGGTGAGCATGATCTGCGCCGCCCGGGAAAATCCGATCATGCGGGGAAGCAAGTAGCTCATGCCGATATCGCAGTTGGACAGACCCCGGCGAATGAATGCGGCGTGCAGCACCGCATCCTCTGACAAAATCCGGATGTCCGCCATGAGCGCAAGCGAGAGTCCCCCGCCCGCTGCGGCACCGTTGACCGCTGCAATGATCGGTGCCCGAACACTGCGGCACAGGTCGACAAGGCTCGCGATGTGCTGCTGAACCCGCAACCCGGCTTGCGCCCGCCCCTCCCCTTCAGCCGCACCAGGCGGTGTTCCATAGCCACGCAGATCCAGACCTGCGCAGAATGCCCGTCCAACTCCGGTGAGGACGATCGCGCGGACCGTGGAATCGCGGCGAACCTCGTCCAACGTCTGATACAGAGCCTCTACGAGGTCGGCGTTCATCGAGTTGAGAGTTTCCGGGCTGTTCAGTCGGATCACCAGAACGCCGGGACGAGGCTGCTCGGTAAGGATCAGGTCGGACATTGTGTTCTCCGTCTACTCGGCCCGGCGACCGGGGCATGGAACCGTCGTACGACGGAAGTGACTGTGAAGTCTCGACATCCACAGACTAAAGACATTAGATTAAAACCTCAAGACGTTAGATACAGAAACAATCGAAGGGGTTCTGCCACCATGACTGATCTCGCCGGAAAATCCGCCATCGTCACCGGAGCCGCAAGTGGCATCGGAGCTGCCACTGCCAGAGAGTTGGTGGCGCGCGGAGCCAAGGTTCTGATCGCCGATATCGACGATGTCCGCGGCGCATCCGTTGCCTCCTCACTCGGCGATTCGGCAATCTACCTCCACACCGATGTGACAAGCGAAACCGACATCGCCGCAGCGGTTTCCATTGCAGTCGACCGATTCGGACGCCTTGATTGCATGGTCAACAACGCCGGACGCGTCGGATCGTGGACGTTCCTCGAAGACACGTCGGCAGATGAATGGGACAACTCATTTGCCGTGCTGGCTCGCAGTGTGTTCTTGGGCTGCAAGCATGCCTCCCGGGTCATGCGTGATCAGGGCAGCGGCAGCATCGTCAATGTCTCCTCCGTCGCCGGAGTCCGAACGGGCTTCGGCCCGCATCCCTACAGCGCCGCAAAAGCGGCAGTACTGCAGTTGACCAACACCGCCGCCATGGAACTCGCACCCTTTCGCATCCGCGTCAACGCTCTGATCCCCGGCGGCGTCGCGACCAGGATCGTCGGGCACGGCTCCGGCCTGGAAGCGGACGCACTCGACAACAGTGTCGAATCCGTCCGCCGTGGCCTTCACAAATTCCAACCGATCCCGCGCGCCGGCGAGCCCGAAGACCTCGCGCAAGCAGTGGCATACCTGGCCTCCGACGGCGCGTCCTTCGTAACCGGACAACACATCGCCGTCGACGGCGGTCTCATGCTCGGCAAGAAGTGGCCGGCCAACTACCTCGAAGAGGCGCGTGCCGCCTCAACCCGGGTTTTCGAGGCCTGACCCGCAACGCGGTCCGGTTTCGCTACGTGAGTGTTCACGCAGCGAAACCGGAGGCGGCGGGCGTTCAGTTCGGCGGATGCTCAGGCAGAGCGTTGCTCGACCGCGCCGCCCAGGTACGACGATTCGAGCTCGGCTCGACGCAACAGCAAATCGTCCCGAGTTCCGGACATCACGACGGACCCGTGCCGCAGCACATAGCCACGATCTGCCGCCTCGAGCGCAAGCTCCAGGTGCTGCTCGACCAACACGACTGCGATGCCGGTTGTGTCGGCAAGTCCCCGAAGGATGCTCACCAGTCGAGCACAGATCATCGGTGCAAGACCCAGGCTCATCTCGTCGACCATGAGTACCTTCGGGCGTTGGCGCAGTGCGCGGGCCAGCGCCAACATCTGCTGTTCGCCGCCCGAGAGAAGACCGGCCCGTCGGTCGATCAATCGCTCCAGTTCCGGAAAGAGCTCGTAGACCTGCGCCAGTTCCGACTTTCCGCGCGCACCGGCGATGATCAAATTCTCACGAACAGTCAACCCCGAGAACAACGCTCGTTCCTCAGGCACATGAGCGATTCCGGCCTTGGTCGCCGCGTACGGACGCCCCGGCGTAACAACTCGCCCGCCGACGCTCACCGTTCCACCACGCGCTTTGAGAATCCCGGAGAGTGTGAGCAACGTGGACGTTTTTCCCGCACCGTTGCGTCCCAGTAGCGCAACCACTTCGCCTTCCTCGACCTCGAAGGAAACGTCTCGCACCGCGAGGGCCCGCCCGTAGCCTGCGGACAGATTGTCGACCGACAACACAGTGCTCATGCGCTTGCTCCCAGGTATGCAGTGCGGACAACTTCGGAGGACCCCACCTCAGCAGGCGTTCCGGAACCGATGACCTTCCCGAAATCGAGGACGTACACGCGATCGCAGACCGCAAAGACCAGATCGACGTCGTGGTCGATGAGCAGAATCCCGATGCCTTCGTCCGCAAGCGCTCGGATCGGCTCCACCAAGCCGATCGACTCGGACGAATCGAGTCCGGCCGCCGGTTCGTCGAGAAGAAGCAGACGTGGCTCCGAAGCCAGCGCTCGCGCGATTCCCACGAGTCGCTGATGGCCGTGCGAGAGATCCTCGGGATACGCCTGGGCGAGACCTTCGAGCCCGAATCGTTCCAGCAGAGCAACACTCGGGTCTGGCGCTGTGGATTTTGCCGCCACACTGATGTTGTCGGCCACCGACAGATCCTGGTAGAGCTCGAGTTGCTGGAAGGTTCGCACCACTCCGGTCCTGGCCCGTCGGTGCGGAGCAAGATGTGCAATATCGTTGCCGTCGAACATGACTCGCCCTGTGGACGGAACAAATCCGGTCACAGCGTCGATGAACGTCGTCTTGCCCGCACCGTTCGGCCCGATCAAACCGACAACCTCACCGCCCGCCACCGACAGATGTGCACCGTCGAGGGCTTTGACACCGCCGAAGGCTACCGACAGTTCTTCCGTCTCGAGCAACATCACGCCTCCTTCATTCCGGCGAGCACGGGAGCCTGGTCGGATATGCCCTCGAGTTCCGAATCATGCTCGGCGCCAGTCTTGGTACCGCTGGTTCGATGCAGTTTGAGTCGATGCACCATGCCTGCCACACCCTCGGGATTCATCACTGCACCCGCTACGAGAGCAATGGCAAGGATCAGCGATTCGTAATCACCGAGACCCAACCACTCGTCGAGTGCTATCGACACCAATCCACCGGAGAACATCAGTGCCGCAACCAGTCCACCGGACACGCTGGAGATTCCACCGATGTAGACGACCGCCACGAGCAGCAATGACGTCATCACACTGAAAGTCTCGAATGACAACTGTCCCTGCTGGTACGCCATCAGAGATCCACCGATTCCCGCGAGGAACGACGCAATCGTCGCGCCGATCAACTTGATGCGCGCAGCATCGATACCCGAAGCGGCAGCGGCGCGTTCACTACTGCGGACAGCGAGCATCTGACGGCCGAGCGAACTACGACGCAGCAACGCGACCCCGATCGCAACAACCGATGCAACAGCCAGAACGAGATACCCGAACACCGGTTGCGGGAACTCCCCACCCCCGCGGATACCCAATTCAATGCCGAACAAGGAAGGCTGCGCCACCGGAGACCCAGTGAGGCCGCCGGTGAATTTCGGATTCTTGAAGATCAACTCCTCGATGGCAACCGCCGCGGCAATTGTCACGACTGCGAGGTGCAAGCCGCGAACCCGCAACGCCGGAATGGACACGATCACACCAAGAATCGTCGCAACACCAGCCGACAGAATCATCGCGACGGGGAACGGCATCCAACTGTTGCCCCCGATCTTCGCGAGGGTGAATCCGGCGACTCCTGCCAGCGACATCTGGGCCAGTGATATCTGCCCGACGTATCCGGTGAGCACTACGAGCGACAGACACAGAATCGAGGCCGTCATCGTCGTGATGAGTCCAAGCCTCCATTGAGAACTCAGGAGCGGTATGGCCACCGCGAGCACAACGATCCCCACTGCAATGAGCCACGGCCTCATCGGCCCGGCCGGTGCGGGAGGAAGCTTCTCCTCAGCGGCGCCGCGACCGGGCAGTTTGTTGCCCATCACGATCAAAGCGATGATGATCACGAGGAAGGGCAGGCCTTGTTTGAGGCCGTTCTGCGGCAACCACGGCACGGTCTGGGTGATGTAGAGCAACATCGACTGAGTGGCACCGAGAATGAAACCACCTGCGACCGCCCACGGCACGGAGGACAGACGCCCGATAAGCGCCGCGCCGAGAGCCGGAACGATCAGCATCGTGTAGGTACCAGCCTCGAGTGAGGTTGTCGGGGCAATGAGGATTCCCATCGCGGTACCGCCGACGCCGGCGATCAACCAGTTGATCGCAGCCAAACGCTGCGGGCGATAGCCGAGCAGCACAGCAGCCTTCTCATTCTCCGCCGCACCTCTCGATGCCATACCGAAACGTGTTCTGCTGATGACAAAACCGAGTATCACCGCGAGAACAATCACGATCCCCGCGAGATAGAGCCGATCTGCCGGCATCTTTGCACCAAGGACCGTCACGGCGTCATTGGGCAGGATCGGAGCAACGGACCGAGGAACCGACCCGAACCGCACCAGTACCAACGCCTGGACCGCGAGCATCACACCAACCGAGACGACGACGCGGGCCAGCGGAGGCGCCGCATGAACCGGACGGAAGCACAGGGCGTAGATCACCAGCGTCAGCAGCGCCGAATGGAGAAGAACGACGGCAAAAGCCACCAGAACTGAAGGCCTGCTGCCAAAATCGATCGAACCGATCGGTAGCACCAACACTCCCGTGGTGCGAAGGTCGGCGAACTGATAGACACCGAACAAGATCATTGCGCCGTATCCGAAATTGATGATTCCGGACGCGCGGTACGTCAAGATGAGACCGAGAGCGAAGATCGCATAGATAGCGCCGGTACCGAGACCGAGCAAACCGAAGGAGAACAATTCCACAGCACACCTCCTTTGTGGCAAAGGGACATTCGAAGGAGACAACGCGCGGCGAGGATCAGATCGAGATACCCCGCCGCACAGGTTGTTTCCGGATTAGGGGACGATCCAACCGTCGGAGGCTTCAACCTGCTTGCCATTGTCAACGGTCACCATGCGCACCGTCGCGTTGCAGATCGTGGAGAAGCCTGCCAGCGCCGTACCGTCGCACACGACCGGGGAGTCCATGAAGCCTTCGACTCCGTCCGCGGACCGCAGTGCCGAACTGACCGTCGCGGTTGTCGGGTTATCACCGGCTTTTGCCAGGAACGCGGCCAAGGTCATGACCGAGCTGAAGCCGACCGGAGAACGACCACCGGCCTGATCGGAACTGATCCCCGCGTAACGATCCAACGCATCGAGGTAGAGCTGCACCTGCGGGTCATCACCATGCACCGCCGGGGTCAACAATTCCTGCGCGAAGTAGGCTCCTTCGGCAGCATTACCGGCGCTGGCAAGAACATTGGGGTCAAGGCATCCCGAACTGAACGCCAGCTTGCCCTCGTAACCGAGCGACCGAGCCGCCTGCATGATCTGTCCACACGTCGGAGCGACGAACAGCACTGAAAGAGCATCAGGATTGTTACGCGTTGCAGCGGTGACCACACTGGTGAAATCGGTGGCCGTCGGCGACTCCGGAACTACTGTGACGTCGGTGATTCCGTTCTTCGTCAGCGCGGCCTTGAACAGATTTGCACCCTGTTGTCCCGACGGCGTGTCGTTCACGACAACAGATACCGACTTCACGCCGTCCCGCGCCAGGAAAGCGGCCTGTGCCGCGTACTGCCCCGCCGAAGAACCGACAAAGGCAAAGACGTTCTCCCCGTTGTAATCGGTGCCCTGAATCGGGTTGGAAGCGACGTAGGGAATTCCGGCGGCATTGAGTACCTCGTACGCGGCCGGCCCCGAGAAGTCGAGACCCGTCATCGCGACGACCACTCCGGCACGGACCAACTCGTTTGCACAGCCCTGGGATGCTTCGGGCGATCCATTGGTGATACAGGTGTGGAGTTCGATCGGTCGGCCGTTGACACCCCCACCGTCGCGATTGACGTATTTGACCGCAGCCTCAGCTGCAATCCGAAGATCGGGGAATGAACCCGACGGCGCCTGCTCCTGGTTGATGTAGCCGACCTTGATCGGATCACCGCTGGCCGGGTTCGAACCGGGTCCGTCGTCGGCGCTACTGGAGCTACCGCAGGCGGTTGCCAGCACTGCGGCAGCGGCAAGGATCGATAGAGATGCAAGTGTCCGTGTGGATTTGGCCATCGAAGGCTCACTTTCGAGTTCGGAAGTCAGTGAACTGAACGCAGGGGTGCCGTACTGGGCCCAATGCGTACGACGGTATCTCGGGTGCATCCAGCGGCACCCCGTAACCTACACGCATTAGGTGTCATATGTCACATCAGGACCCGGACGTGTCCGGATTCTCGCAATCACCTAACACTCGAAAGATATTTCTACACAATATGTCTCGGCCAATCTACTTCTTTTGCAAAACAAAGGGCACCGTCACGCAAGCGCGCAACGGTGCCCTTCTCGAATCTACGGTCAGAACCCGACGGGTCCGCCCTTCCACACCCCGATCTCCTCACCGGAAACATGGCGTCCGTCCGCACTGACAAGGAATGCAATAGTCGACGCAATGGACTCGGCAGGAATCTTAGGCCATTGCGAGGCAAGCGTTTCCGCAGCATTATCTCCACCGGAGGCAATGATGTCGGTTTCGACGAACCCTGGAATCACTGTGTTCACCGTGATGCCGCGCCGGGCAACCTCCTGAGCCAAGGTACGAGTCATTCCGACGAGGCCGGCCTTCGCCGCCGAATAGGCACTCATCCCCGGTGACGGACGACGCCCACCCGACGCCGACCCCAGGAAGATGACCCTCCCCCAATTCTGTTCGTACATAGCCGGTAGCGCGGCATGGGTGCAGTAGAAAGGGCCGGAGAGGTTGACGCCGATCACACGATCCCAGTCGGCCGGACTCTGCTTGCGGGCCGAGCCGGCCAGATTCATGCCCGCGTTGTTCACGAGTACCGTAGGCGCTCCCAACTGCGCGGTCGTCTGCGAAATCAGTTGTGCGGCTTGCTCCGGATCAGAGATGTCGGCGCGAATCGATGCTGCCACACCACCTGCTGCGACGATTTTCGCAACTACGCCGTTCGCGCCCTGCGCACTGCGCGAATAGTTAACTGCAACAGCCATTCCCTCGGCTGCAAGTCGTTCACAGATAGCGGCACCGATGCCCCGGCCACCACCGGTGACAACGGCGACTCGACGTTCACTCGACATGATTGTCACCGAACCTTCGCGTAGGTGTCTGGGACGTCCGCATAGGAATCGCGCAGATCTCGTTTGGCGATCTTCCCACTGGCCATCCGGGGAAGCGGTTCATCCACGAAAACCACGTAGCGCGGAACCTTGTAGTCCGCCAGGTTCTGATTGCAGAAGTCAATGATGTCCGACTCTGTCAGGGGTACTGCAGTTTTGACGATCGCGGCGGGCGTCTCGCCGAACTTCGCGTCGGGCACACTGATGACAGCAACCTCCTCGACACCCGGAATTCGGTTGACAACCGTCTCGATTTCGGCGGGCGAGATGTTCAAACCGCCGGAGATGATCATGTCCTTGAGTCGATCGACGTAGGTGAGGTAGCCGTTCTCGTCGAGTTTGCCGAGATCGCCGGTCTGCAGCCAACCATCGATAATGGTCGCCTTGGTGGCATCCTCGTTGCGCCAGTAGCCCGGCATCATGCCGGGTCCGCGAAGCAGAATCTGGCCCGTCTCGTGCGGTGCACAGTCGTTGCCCTCTGCATCGACGACACGGATCTTGGTGAAGATTCCACCCCAACCACACTTGTCGGGGTATTGCGCGGCTTCCTCACGCGGCATGGCTGTTGCGGATCCACCGATCTCCGTCTGCCCGTAAATCTGCCGAAGCTGTACCCCCTGTGCCTGCCAGGCATGCAACAGATCGACCGGAACTCTAGCGCCGCCGACGTGGGCCGTAGTCAGGTGACTCAGGTCCGCGTCCGTGAACCCCGGGACCTTGGATATCTGATCGAAGAGGATCGGCGGCCCCGTGAGCGTGGTTGCCTTGTCCTCGGACAACACCCGAAGTGCTTTCTCCGGATCGAATTTGGGCTGCAGGAAAAGTGTTCCGCCCTGCAGCGTCACCCGAGAGATACCCCAGATGATTCCGGCAGCACTGAACAGAGGTAGCACCAAGAGCGGACGCAGGCCGTTCGGCAGAATCGGTTCCATCAACGACCACTCGTGCATTTCACCGGAAATCGATGCGTGCGTGAAGATCACGCCCTTCGGTCGGCCCGTTGTGCCGGAGGTGAACACGATGGCGGTCGGATCTTTCAGATCGACAACAGGCGTGCGGTACCCAGCGTGCGCGGCGGTACGCAACGGCCGCACATCCTGCTCGAACACTGCCAGCGAGAATCCTTCGCGAGCGGTTCGGACCTCTTCGAGCCTGGACCGCAGGTCTTCATCGCAGTACACGACGGTCGGTTCGCAGTCTTCGACAAGGGCCGTCAATTCACCGGCAAGCATGCGCTGATTGAACGGTGCCACTATCGCGCCGACTTTCAGCGCGCCGAGGGCGGCGGCACACCATTCGAGCGTATTGGCACCCACCAAGCCGACGCGGTCGCCAGGCTTCACTCCGCGGGCCGCCAAATCGTGCGCGACCCCGTCAGCCCATCTAGCCAGTTCCGCATACGTGATGACATCGCCGTCGAAGTTGATCGCGGGTAGATCGGGTTTGGTGCGTGACCAATAGGTCAGTGCATCGATAACAGTGCCGCTCATGAAGGGCCTCCCGCGTTCTCACTGGGCCGCACGAATGCGACCGATAGGTCCGAAAGATGATGTGCGCACGACAAACAGAATCATCAGTGGTTCACATCACAGTAAACTTAATCTAAAGGTCATCGGTTAATTGAGCAAGCCCTGGGACGGTGAACTTTCCATGACGGCGCGTGCAATGGCCGCAGCCTCTCGCCGATCTACCAACTTCACCCTGGGACGTTCCTGGCGGCGCCCACTCTCGAGCTCATGACGGTCGATCGCCCGCCAACCGTTGCCATCGATCAGGCTCGGGCGTCGCTGCAGGATCAACGCATGCAGAGCGCGCACATCAGCCATCGGCGTTCCCAGTCGCCCGGCGCGGTGGTCTTCGACGATCGACCTCACCGTTTCACCGGCGCAGTATCGATTGGTGCCGATCACACCGGTTGGCCCCCGCTTGATCCACCCCGCAACATACAGGCCGCGGCTTACAGTACCGGCGTCTGGATCCTGCACTCGCCCTGCCGAGTTCGGCACTGTCCCGGACCTCATGTCATACGGCAGTCCGTCAACCGGGCGCCCCCGATATCCGATCGAGCGCAGCACGAAGCCGGCGTCGAACTCCGAAACCTCCCCCGTACTTGTTGCCGCAACCCGTACCTTCTCCACTCGACGCGATCCAAGCAACCCGAGGGGTGTCGTGTCGAACCGAAGGATGATGCGCTTTTTCTCCGGATCAGTTGGTCGGGCAGCATATTCGGCAAGAAGGCGAGTTTTGGTCGTAGACGACGCGTCGACGTTCACGGGCCCTTCCACCACAACGTCGATACCCGGCAAGGAATCGAGCGCGAGCAACTCCGGCGTCGTGGCGGCCGTGAACTCCGGACCACGGCGTCCGAGAACCACAACCTCCTCGATGTCACTACCCTCGAACGCCGCCAATGCGTGGTCGGCGATGTCGGTGCGTCGCAGTATGTCCGGATCGGAGACAAGAATTCGGGCCACGTCGAGAGCGACGTTACCGTTACCGATCACCACTGCACGCGGAGACGATAGATCGAACGTCGCATCCGCGTGATCCGGGTGCCCGTTGTACCAGGCCACGAATTCACGCGCTGCGTAGCTTCCCGGGAGGTCCTCTCCCTCAATCCCGAGTCGGCGGTCGTCGGATGCACCTGACGCATACAGGACCGCGTGATGGTGGTTGAGCAGTTCCTCGGTCGTCACATCCCGACCTACCTCAACGTCGAGAAGGAATGTAAAACCATCGCGCCGTGCGGTCCGGTCGAACACCTTCGTGACGGACTTGGTGCTCGCGTGGTCCGGTGCGACTCCGAATCGGACCAGCCCACCGGCAACCGGCAGTCTCTCGAACATCGTCACCTCCACGTCGAGTCCGGACGTGGTGAACAATTCTTCGGCCGCATAAAAGGCGGAGGGTCCGGAGCCGACTATCGCCACACGCAGTGGCGCAAGCGGGGTTTCATCATCACGCGTCCCTCGTGGGCCAGGTTGCACGTGCGCACCCGGCGGTTCGTTTCGCGGATGCGCGGCAAAGTACTCGGCATTGATCTCGAGGTAGCGTGCCGTGCGCTCGGTCAACGCGTCCTCCGGGACTATCGCGTCGACGGGGCACACATCGGCGCACGCACCGCAGTCGATACAGGAGCCCGCATCGATGTACAGCATCTCGGTGCTCTGGTACTCGCGTTCCTCCGGCGTCGGATGGATGCAATTGACGGGGCACACCGCAACGCAGGTCGCATCGTTGCAACAGTTCTGAGTGACAACATAGGCCATGTCGGCAATTCCTAACGCGTGCGCGTCACAGTGACAGGCACGCCGTTGAAGATGGGGGAAGCAGTGAGTGGTTCTACAATCACGTCGCCTACGAGAGCATTGACGTTGGCGCCTGGCGCGGCCGCCGAAGCAGACGTACGCAATCCACTACCGTCGTGACCCCAGCCGTGCGGCAGACTCACCACACCAGGTCGCATCTCGGCGGTCACCCGAACTTCGGCAACAACGCTCGACACCGCCGAGGTCACGTCGACTCGATCCCCGGTGTGTACGGACAAAACTGCTGCATCATCCGGATTCACGAAGAGTGCGCATTGTCCGTCGTCCGGTTGCGGCAATGCATTGTGCAGCCACGAGTTCATTCCCCGCCGCTGCCTTCGGTTGATCAGCAACAGCCCGTCGGTCGAGCGTTCCATACTTGCCCTCAAGCGCGGAATATCGTCGACGATCATCTTCGGTACCACATTTACGCGCCCGTTCGGCGTTCGCAGCACCTCAGGCAATCGGGGCTGCAGCGGCCCGAAGTCGATGCCGTTCGGAGTCGACTCGAGCATTGCCAACGTAAGTCCTCCGGGATTGCTCCCGAACCGGTCACCGAACGGGCCACTGCGCAGCCGAAGGTCCAGCAGTCTGACGGGTCCTGTGCGCCCGGCACTCTCGCGTTCGACGTCCTCGACGCCGCAACCGGCAAGCTTTGCTGCGCGGCGCATCGCCACGGCCGCTACCTCCTCGTCGATCTCGCCGACAGCACGGTTCGGGGTGCCACTCGCGATCGCAGCAAGGCGTAGGAGGATGTGCCATTCCGACATCTCGTCAGTCGAGGTATCGAGCAATGGCGGCGTGTAGCGCGCAACGTTGCGGACTTGAAAGTGTGTGAGGGCGATGTCGTAGTGGCCGCGCGTGGCAAGCGGAGGTGGGGGCAGGATGACATCGGCATATCGAGTTGTCTCGTTGACGTAGCAGTCGATACTGACCATGAATTCGAGTTGCCCCAGGGCCTTTTCGATCGCGGTGCTGTTGGGTAGCGAGCGCGCGGGGTTGCCGGCGATGGTGACCAGCGCTCGAGTGCGGCCAGGACCGGGAGTCAGAATCTCCTCGGCAAAACACACTGCCGGCAGTTCCCCCATTGCCTCGGGTAGAGACCGCACGCGAGAATGCCAGCGAGCGAAGGTAAACGGTGGAGTCTTGGTCACCGGCCAGGTGTTCTGCCCACCGGCAGGCGGCATCGGGAACATTGCACCACCCGGACGGTCGAGATTACCGGTCGCGATCGTGAGTACCTCGACGAGCCAATTGGCCAGCGTCCCGAATTCCTGCATACAGGAACCGATCCGAGAGTTTGCCACTGCCCGCGGTGCGCCGGCAAAACCACGTGCAACAGTGAAGATGACAGCCGGATCGATACCGCACACCGGCGCCACCACAGCGGGGGGAAATTGCGCCGCGATCGATAGCGCGTCATCGAGACCGTCCACGTGCGGAGCAGCATCACCGAGACTCGCGAGTCCCTCTGCGGCAATGACCGAGAGCAGGCCGAGCAGGAACAGCGCATCGGTGCCGGGCCTGATCGCCACGTGCAGATCACTGACCTCTGCGGTTCGAGTACGCGCCGGATCGACCACAACGAGTGTGCCACCGCGCTCGCGCAGCGCACTCAGTCGGCGAGCGATACCGGGCGCGGTAATCGTGCTTCCGTTGGAGACCAGTGGATTGCTCCCGAGGAGCAAAAGATAGTCGGTGCGGTCGATGTCCGGAATCGACAAGCCGAGACCAGTGCCGTAGAGCAGCATGTGTGCGAGGTTCTTCGGCAACGTGTCGACACTCGCGGGCGAGTACAGGTTTCGGGTGCGCAGGGCCGTGATCATCGTCCCGAGATAGAGCGACGGATCCAGATGATGGGCAGCGGGGTTGCCGGTGTACACGGCGCAGCTACCGGGATCGTTGCTCACGTACGCGGGTAGGCGTCGACCGATCTCGGCAAACGCTTCGTCCCACGTTGCCTCCCGGAACTCACCCCTGGCGCCATCGCGGATCAGTGGGGTCCGCAAGCGGTCGGGATCATTCTCCAGCCGCCCCAAACCGAGACCCTTCGCGCAACTGTGACCAGCACTGAAGACATCGTCGACGTTTGGTGACACCCCGACAACTGTGCGACCGTCGAGTTCGAAGAGGAGTCCGCACGTAGCTTCACACAGCGGGCAGATCCGAGCCCCGACGTGCGTACCGCTCGAATGGTCGGTGACAGTCGACGTCATGGGTGATCCTCTCTCCCGGCAGTCGGGATGACCTGATTCATAAACCTAATGGCCGAAGTTTTACTTGGCAAGTGCCGACGACAGTGGATACACGGCCACGGGTACCGCCGTCATCGTCGGCATCGCGTTGATCGCCTGGGCGCCCTCGGACCGGCCGGTGAGAAGATTGACATTGCTGCCACTACTACGAGGGTCGGCATCAGGATCCAAGTCGCCGAAACAATGGGTCATCGACACCACACCGGATGGAACGGTGCGGTCGGAACGTGCGACCGCTTTCAGCTGTCCCGACTTCGAGCGCACCATGACAAGATCACCGTCGTTCACACCCAGACGAGCCAGGTCTTCAGGATTCAGATGAGCGGGATTGTGTCCACCGGGTACAAGTCCGTCCAGCGCCGTACCAACCGAGTTCATCGCCTCACGGATACGCCGCACAGTCAGACGCATCGGGAATCGTCGGTCTTCAGCCGCGACAACCGATTCCGACAGTAGTGAAACCAGCTCTGCACTAACGTCATCGGGCAGTAGCCGCAACCTGTGTCCGGAACCTTCCGGACTTGCCGGCCCTACCACCGAACCACTGTGCCCCGCTACATAACCGTGCTGCGCGACACGAAGATCGTCGAACGGCACCCGACCGCGCTCGGCCAGCATCGCGAGCGCATCGAGCGACGTCGGCGGGTTGTCCGGATCGAGAACTCGCCCGGCAAACTTCACGGACTGCCCGGAAGCGGCAGCGAGATCGAAGAAGAACCGCCAGTCGTCGACGGCACCACTCGGCGCCTCGACAACCGCAGATGTGTACTGTGCAAACGGTATCGGAAAGAATGCCTCCATCAGCATGGTGTGATCATCACGTTCGTACATCATGGTCGGCGCAATGACGTAGTCGGCAAGCCTTGCCGTATCCGACATCAACGGGTCGACGCAGACCAGCAGATCCAGCGATTCGAGTGCGTGTACCGCCTTGGCCCGGTCCGGAAGTGCCGCAGCCGGATTGCCACCCGAGACGACAAGCGCTCGAATTCGATCCGGCCCGTCTTCGAGTATCTCGTCGGCAAGAATTCCCGACGGTAATTCTCCTCGCATAGCGCGGATACCACCGATGCGACTGCGGAATCCGGTCTCGAATCCCCTTTCCGGAGGTGAGACTTCGGCCCGGGCCGGCACGGATCGGCCGAGAGCCGAACGATCGTCGACAGGCTCTCCCTCACGAAGGTATCGGCCGCACACGACGTTGAGCGCCGCCACAAGATGTTCGGCCAGGTTGGAGTGCGGACCCATGCACACTCCCGTGCCCGTTGTTGCCATCCCGCGAGACGCGGACGCAAACATTCGTGCGGCTGTGCGCACGTGATCCTCCGGAACGCTGCAGACCCGTTCCACCATCTGCGGGGTCGCACCAGCAACCGCGGCGGCAAGCTCGGGCAAGTCGCCAGCATACTGTCGACAGAAATCGTGGTCGTACAATTCTTCGGAGAGAACAAGATTCAACATGCCTGCAAACAGCACAGCATCTGTGCCAGGACGCGGCGCGAGGTGCAGATCTGCTCGCGCTGCCGTCTCCGTCCGACGAGGATCCACAACGATCAACCGCAACCCGCGCTCACGCGCTTCTCGCAGTGTCACGGACGGATTCTGGACGACCGCACCGTCGCCGTCTCCGCCATTCGCGGAGACGAGAGTATTTGTCCCCGCAAGCAACCACACATCGGCAGTCTCGAAGCGCTGACGTCCGCCGAGATAGGTTCCCATCCGCTCTTGGACCACCCATTTGGCGGATTGATCGATCGTCATGGTCGAGAACAGCTTGTGCGAACCCGTCCCACGGAACCAGGCACGCGCCATCGGCGGGGTCAACGCCGCAAAGTTCTGTTGTGTCCCCATGAACATGGCAACCGACTCCGGTCCGTGTTCGTCGACGACGGCCTTCAAGCGCGCCGCGATGTCGGTTACCGCTTCCGGCACCGATACCGGCACGTGTGTGCCGGTATCGGTGCGCCGAAGCGAAGACGTCAACCTATCCGGACCGCGCGCGAGATCAGCGCCTCGGCGCCCCTTCGCGCACGTATACCCGCCAGAAATCGGATGGTGGGCATCACCGAGCACCCGAACGATCTGGTTGTCCTCGAGATCGAGCAGGACACCACACGATGCGGGACACAGGCGGCAGTAGGACGTCTTGCGTGATCGAGAAGTCTTCACGATTACGAACTCTCAGCTAGCTCTCGACCGGAGTAAACACTGAGGTGGTGGACGATTGTTCCACCCGAAGCGCACGACGGCTCCGTAGTTGCAACACTGCCAGGGTCAGTACCGCGACCATCGTCGGCACGATCATCAACATGAAGATCGTGCGGGCATCCATGCCGGCGGCGATGAGCACTGCGCCCAGACTCGGGCCGACGATCGATCCGATTCGCCCGACGCCCAAGGCCCAACCAACACCTGTTGCTCGTGACGAGACCGGGTAGATCGATGATGCAATCGCAATGATGCCGGCTGAGCTGCCGGACATACCGAAACCCACCACGAAAATCGTCACCAGGAGCAGAAGCGAATTGCCGAGCAACATTGCCACTGCCCCGATGAAGATGGCACCAAGAGTGTATCCGGCCATGACTACGGCAAATCCATTGCCGATGCGGTCTGTGATCCGGCCGAACGTCAAAGCACCGGTCATACCACCAAGATTGAACAGGGCGGCCGCAAGTAGCGCGGTCGACGCACTCTGACCGGCGTTACTGAACAGCGAGGGCATCCAACTCAGCAGGAAATAGATCACCAGGAAGTTGATGACGAATACTACCCACAGCAGCACGGTGTCGACGGCCCGATTACCCGAGAATAGCTCCCGTACAGGCGATTTCGTGTGAACCGGAATATCCTGCACGAACCGGTCCGTGGCGGTGATGTTTGCCGTAGGCGCAATCGACGCAAAGATCTTCGAAGCTCCTGCATGGTCACCGCGAGCAGCCAAGAATCGACCGGACTCCGGCAGCCAGAACCATGCCACCGCGGCTGCGACCAACGGAAGTACACCACCGATGACGAAGATCGATTGCCACCCGAACGACGGAATCAGAAAGGCTGCGGCAAAACCTCCGACAAACCCACCCAGTGACATACCTGCGATAACCACGGTTACTGCCGTTGCACGGATTCTCGTGGGGCTGTATTCACTGGTCAGAGCAACAAGATTCGGGGTGACACCACCCAAACCCAGGCCGGCCAGGATGCGCAGCACGATGAGCATCGACATCGATGTCGCCAGCGCAGACGCCAGCGTGAAGACCGCGAAGATCACCGTACAGACAAGGATGACTCTCCGCCGTCCGTAGCGGTCGGACAACGGCCCGAACACCATGCTGCCGACAACCATAGCGCCGGCGCTCAACGCAAGAAGCAAACCGAACGAAGCCTTCGAAACTCCCCAGGCTTCGGACAGGGCTGGAATTGCGAAACCAATCAACTGCGCATCGAGCCCATCAAGAATTGCCAGGATCAAACACACCGCGATTGTTCTCTTCTGCAAGAGAGACAACGGCGCCTTGTCGATCAAATCCGAGATATCCACGTCTCTAGTCGTTGTCATGTCATGCGTTCCTTTCAGAGATTCGATGCATCCCGCCCACTGCAAGCGCAGATTCCGGCGCTTGCGGGAACTTGGTCCGCAGAACTGCTTTTGCCAACTTTCCGGAGAACGTGCGAGGTAGCGGCTCATCCAGAGCGACGGCGTGGCGCGGCCGTTTGAAACTTGCGAGGCTCGCACCCGCAACAACGCTGATATCTGCGACGACATCGGCCGCAGAACGGTCGCTGTGGAACACGACCATCGGAACTTCACCCCAGCGGTCGTCCGCAACCCCGATCACCGCAAGATCGACCAACCCGTCGATGACGTGCAGGGCTTTCTCGATTTCCGCCGGGTAGACGTTGAGACCCCCGGAAATCACCATGTCCTTACTGCGGTCCACCACCTTGAGAAACCCCAGCTCGTCTTGAAGGCCGAGATCACCGGTCCGCAGCCAGCCACCGACCAGGGCGCCGGCAGTAGCGTCAGGTTTGTTCCAGTACCCCGCCATGACGTGCTCACCGCGGACCAGGATCTCTCCGATCTCGTTCGGCGCAGCAAACCCGCCGTCCGCAGCGCCGATCCGGATCTCGGTGCCTACCAATGCAAGACCGGCAAAACCCGGCCGCGTCCTGGCGTCTTCGTACTCGAGAGTCGATACCAGTCCGGAGGCTTCGGTCAAGCCGTAGGCCTGCGTAAGTGGAACGCCGCGGTCGTTGTAGAAATCGAGGAGGTCGAGACTGACCGGCGCTCCACCGGCGGTAGCAAAGGTGAACTTGGCCAGCTTGCGAACGCCGAAATCCGGAAGAGCAGTCATACGCTCCCAAATCACCGGCACCGTTTGCGCAGCCGTCACCTGTTCCCTCGCAAAGGTATCGAGTGCAATCTCCGGGTCGAATTCACGCAGAAGCACCATGGTCGAGCCAGGTACCAAGACCATCTGGACAAAAATCGAGATAACCGAACCGGTATAGACGAGAGGTGCCGAACACATGACACGATCACGCGCCGACAGCCCGGCACCGATCACCAAGGACAGACCGGAAGACAGTGCATTGCGATGGGTCAGCGTCGCGCCCTTCTGCACACCCGTCGTCCCCGACGTGTAACAAATAAAGGCGGGATCGTCAGCCGAGATGTCCACAACCGGAGCCGTACCCACATCCAACAACGACTCGTACCGGCGATGAGCACTACCACCGATGGCAAAGATCTCGAAATCTACTGCCGCAGAACCCTCTTCGAGAAGAGAAGCCAACTCGTCCTCCACGATCACCACCCGCGGCGCCGAATCGACCAGCATCGGCGCAAGCTCCTTGCCGATCAACCGGAAATTCAGCGGGACACTGATCGCACCCAACTTGAGCGTCGCCAAAATGACATGGGCCAACTCAGGCCGATTGAGCATCATGACCCCAACCCGATCCCCCTTGCCCACACCACGGGCTGCCAAACCACGCGCCAACGCATCGGTGATCGCGTCCACCTGCGCCCACGTCTGCGACGTGTCACCAAAAACAATGGCCTGCTGCTGCGGCCGAGTTTTCCCCCAGTACCGGGTCAGGTCCGCCAAATTCATGAGCTCTCCTCGTTATCGACCTGGTTGCAATGCAATCCGAACAATTCCCAACAGCCGCCGGCGCGACACGTCCGATTCGAAATTTGGTGAGCTGAAGAGTTATGCGACCGACGGCGACAACACGATCGTGTGATGGTCATCACAGGCACCGTAGAGAACATAGCACCAACAGGTAAGTTACGCAACGCGTTTCGACCCAAACTCACAGATTCACGAAGTTGCCGGAAATGCGAAAGCTCGTCCCGCCACAGGGTTTTCAAGGCAGGAGGAGCCGGCACAAGCAATCGGACCTGGAAGTCAGTCGGCAGCTGTAACTGCCGATGCCCGAACTACTGGAACAGCCGCCGTCGGAGCCATGGGAAAGCGCTCCCGGAGAACAGCTTTAGCAAGTTTGCCGGAGAACGTGCGCGGCAATGGTTCATCCAAGGCAAGTGCGTGACGTGGCCATTTGTATTTCGAGAGGTTTCGGCCGGCCACGTCGGTAATGTCCGCGACGACGTCGGCAGCGGCACGGTCGCTGTGGAACACGACCATCGGAACTTCACCCCAGCGATCGTCCACCACCCCGATCACCGCAAGATCGACCAACCCGTCGATACCGTGCAAGGCTTTCTCGATCTCCGCCGGATAGACGTTGAGACCCCCGGAAATCACCATGTCCTTACTGCGGTCCACCACCTTGAGGAACCCACCCTCGTCCTGCGTGCCCAGATCGCCCGTGTGTAGCCAACCGTCGACCAGCGTGGCCGTCGTAGCTTCAGGCTTGTTCCAGTACTCACGCATGACGTGCTCACCGCGCACCAGAATTTCACCAACCTCGCCGGGAGCGACCGAACCGTCACCGATCCGTATCCTGGTTCCTGCCAGCGGCAGCCCTGCGAATCCCGGGCGAGTGCGGGCATCGGCGTACGTCAAGGACGACGCCATGCCGGACGATTCCGTCAGCCCGTAGACCTGAGTGAGTGGAACACCCCGATCGTTGTAGAAATCGAGCAGATCGAGACTGACCGGAGCACCACCGGCACCGGCGAAAGTGAACTTTGCAAGCTTCCGAACGCCGAAATCGGGGAGCATCGTCATGCGCTCCCAGATCACGGGCACCGTGGTCGTCGCCGTGACCTGTTCGCGTTCGAATGTGTCGAGGGCGATCTCCGGATCGAACTCGCGCAAAAGCACCATCGTTGCGCCCGGTACCACCACCAACTGCATGAAGATCGACAGCACGGAACCGGTATAGACCAGGGGCGCCGAACACATCGCTCGATCACGTCCCGAAATACCATGTGCCACAACCTGTGCCAGGCCAGGTGCGATTGCGCTGCGATGTGTGATGACAGCACCCTTCTGCGCTCCCGTCGTCCCCGACGTGTAGCAAATGAAGGCGGGATCGTCAGCCGAGATGTCCACAACCGGAGCCGTACCCACATCCAACAACGACTCGTACCGGCCATGAGCACTACCACCGATGGCAAAGATCTCGAAATCTACTGCCGCAGAGCCCTCTTCAAGAAGAGAAGCCAACTCGTCCTCCACGATCACCACCCGCGGCGCCGAATCGACCAGCATCGGCGCAAGCTCCTTGCCGATCAACCGGAAATTCAGCGGGACACTGATCGCACCCAACTTGAGCGTCGCCAAAATGACATGGGCCAACTCAGGCCGATTGAGCATCATGACCCCAACCCGATCCCCCTTGCCCACACCACGGGCTGCCAAACCCCGCGCCAACGCGTCGGTGATCGCATCCACCTGCGCCCACGTCTGCGACGTGTCACCAAAAACAATGGCCTGCTGCTGCGGCCGCGTTTTCCCCCAGTACCGGGTCAGGTCCGCCAAATTCATGAGCTCTCCTCGTTATCGATTCGGCTGCGTCGGCCACACCAACGCGGATGTGATCGCGCTCACGGCCTCCGAGTAAACCTAACATCAATAGATATCAATTGCCAGGCATTTCGAAACTATTCTGCGGTTGGATCGACTTCGATCGAGAACATGAAAAAGCCACTCGTGCATAGGATTTCATGCACGAGTGGCGCGGCTATGCCGGCGGGTAGCTATGAAGTTGTCGGACACGCAGACTGCCTACGATCCAGTTCCGATCGGCGCAGCAGACGGGGCGGAAGCAGGATCGACCACCGATCGTGCACGCTCCGGTGAGTAACCGGCGACCTCACACAAGACGTCGATCGTGTCCACACCCAGCCGAGGCGGAAGATCCGGAGCAAATCTCTCGCCCGCAATCCGGACAGGACTGGTCACGAACTCGAGTGCGCCGACGCCGTCGTAGTCGACCGTGTACGTATTGGCGCGAGCCCGAAAATGGGGATCGGCGATCATGTCGGCAACGCTGTTCACCGGGCCACCGGCAATCTCGTGTTCGAGGAACAGAGCAACCCATTCGGCCCTGGTACGTTGCAGAAATATCTCGCGCAGCGCGCGCCACACCAGATCCGCACGAGCCGGTGCACCCTCATCGGCACTGCTCAAGTCGATGGACAGTAGATCCTCCCGACCTACCGCAACACAGAAGTTGCACCAGAATTTATCCACGTGAGAACCAAAGAGCATCGCCTCACCGTCACTCGTCCGGTACGCCTCCAGTCGTGGCCAGTCCGGCAATCTACCGTCCTGCATCCATGACGGTCGGGGAATCGACCGCTCCCGATTGAGTTCCGCGTCGATCATGTCCGGCACCCAAGCCGCGGCAATGTCGATACCGGCTACCTCGAGTTGTACCGCTTCACCGGTAGTACGCGCGCGATGCAGCGCGGCCAACAACCCCATCGCTCCATACGCGCCGAGCGCGTACATCGCGATGGGTGGTGTTGTCGATCCCGCCATACCGACGGTAGGCGGGTCGGTTGGTGTCGCCACTTCCCGAAGACCTGCGTACGCGTCGAAAACCGGCCCGCCGGTTCCCATGTGCCGGTAAGGGCCGTCCGATCCCATCCCGGATACCGAGCAGAAGACGATACTCGGATTCACCTGCCGCAGTTCGTCGTAACCGATCCCCAGCCAATCCAGATAGCCCCCGCGCATACCCTCGATCACGGCGTCGCACGAACTCGCCAAGTCGAGGAACGCCTGCTGTCCGGCCGGACTTCGCAAGTCCAGCGCCACACTCTTCTTGCCGCGATTCCAACGTAGGTGCATGAACGCCGGGCCGTCCTCGTCCCCGATCGCCCGACTGCCCCCGACTCGCACCGGATCGCCGAGTGGCCCGGACTCGACCTTGATGACTTCGGCGCCCAGGTCGGCCAGATGTCCGCCGAGCGAGGACGGGGCGAGCTGGGCGACCTCGAGTATCCGCACACCACTGAGCAACGAGTATCCACTCATGGCTTCTCCTTCATCTATTCGCGCGTAAAACTTCTGAAAGCGTTATCTCTGTTCTGGTTTCAGCTCTACCCACAAGCCTTCAACATCAGCGACAAGGATGTCTCCGTCGTACATCGCGCCCCGCATGAACCGTTTCCGCCCGTCCTGACCGACAAACTCTGCCTCCACTCGCAGCACCGCGTCGAGTGGAGCCAACGCGCGATAGTTCACGTTGAGATAGGCGGTGCGGCCCCAAGGCCGCCCAGCGCTGTTGGCGAGCCTCGCCAGAATCTCGTCGAAGATCAGCGGCGTGACACCGCCGTTCATCGCATACCGTCCGGAATGGAATCGGCCGACTCTCACATGACCCCGAGCAGTGGTATCGGTAACTTCGTCGATATGCAGCGCCGGAGCCATGGACTGCGCTCGGCCGGCAAGTTCCCAGCGCCGGCCGGCAATCTGCTCGTCTTCGGAGACTTCGAATTCGGCCATCTGCAGTGCGATATCACGCAGCATCCGGGCAGCATCAGCCGCTCCGGCGGGGGTCGGCCTACTACGAGCAACCGATTCTTGAACCGCTCGCAACGCGTCGATCAATTCGGAGAAATCGTCCGCGCGCTCAACCGTCGGCTCGAACGGGTCGATCCAACTCGGATTCCAGAGATCGGACTGCTCAGCTAAATCCGGTATGGCATCCATGTGTCTCCTCAAGGTTGTGCGAGCAGCTCCTGCGCATCACGTGTGATCATCTTGTGAAATACCTGACCCGGCAATTCGTTACGGCCGTAGATCAATTCGTCCACCTGACCGTGCGCCGCATTGTCCGTGATCGTTTTCGTGACGAACCAGTCCTCGTCGTGCAGAGTCTCCATGAGCAGTTCCCAGTTCTTCTCGAGCACCCGCTTCTCACGCGGGGTTTCCGGTTCTTTGGGAGAAAGAAGACGAATCGTGCAGTACGAGACGTTCGGATCTTCGGTATCGGGGACGATGGTCCACACCTCGAAGTGATTGGGTTCCGTGACGAGCATGGTCCCGGGGTAGATCGTGTAATTCGCGAGCGAGTAGTCGCGAACGTCGAACGAATCCGGGTCTGCATCGCGAACCTCGGTAATCGACTTGCGTGCCACGACGATTCGCCACGACCGATCGACGAGATCGAATGCGGTGATGTTGCCTTCGAGATAGTTGCACACCGTCTTGGTGTGAAGTTGGCACAGGTGGTACGAGTCCTGCACGCCGTCCACGGCGATCTTCCAGTTCATGCCGAGTTTCCACGTTTCCTTCCGAACCTGGAACGAGTCGGCCATACCGGTCGCGATCACCTCGGCGTCGTGCTTGGAGCCCAGGGTGTGCTCGATGTTCAGGTCGGCACCAACCGTCGGCACCACCCACACGAGGCCGTGGCGCACCTCGCACGGGAACTCGACCAGCCCGTACTGCTGGCGGTCCATTC
Organism: Rhodococcus sp. KBS0724; assembly: GCF_005938745.2. Classification (NCBI taxonomy): domain Bacteria; kingdom Bacillati; phylum Actinomycetota; class Actinomycetes; order Mycobacteriales; family Nocardiaceae; genus Rhodococcus; species Rhodococcus sp. KBS0724. The sequence continues at coordinate 841,822 of NZ_VCBX02000001.1, read as the reverse complement.
CCTCGAAACCCTCCGCGTGCGGCATTCCACGTAGGTCACCGCCGCGTCCGTACGCCCAATTGTGGTACGGGCAACTGAAGATTCGCTTACATCCGGATTCGGCGAACTCGACCTTGGCACCACGGTGGCGGCACACGTTCGAGAACGCCTTGACGCTTCCGTCTGACTGCTTGACCACCAGCAGCGGGGTTCCGATGAGATCCGTAGTGACAAAGTCACCCGTCTTCTTCAACTCGTCCACGTGGGCGACGATGTGCGGGAAGCGTCGAACCACTTCCCGTTCGCGCGCTGCGAGCTCGGGGTCGTCGAACGCCGAAAACGGAACGCGCATCATATCTTCCGCATAGTCAGTCGTGTTGTTGTCCACATGGGAGATAAGGCGCCTGGTGAGTTCGATCTTGTCTTCACGCTCCATGCATGCAGCCTGACACATGAGACAATGATTGTCTAGTGCCTCACTGGGATGTGTAGCGGTATTGTTCACCGATGACCTCAAAGACGGAACCCGATGCGTCGACCGACGTGACGATCGCAATCCTGAATGCGGCAGAGTCGTGCTTCGAACGATTCGGCATGACAAAAACGACCATGGCCGACGTGGCCAGAGCCGCAAAGATCTCACGGGCAACGGTGTATCGGTATTTCACCGATCGCGAAGCTCTGATCACGGCGTCGATCGTGCGACGCGCGCAGGTGAACATGGGACCAGCACGTGCGTTCATTGCAAGCTTGCCCACGATCGAGGAGCAGATAGTCGAGGGCATCTGTAGAGACGTACAGAGCGGTCGCCAGGACCCTGTCGTCAATATGCTGGTCTCACCGGAGGAGATGGAGTTGTCGACCAAACTCCTCAACGAATCGGGAAAGGCAATCGAACTGACCTACGAGTTGTGGGGACCGATTTTTTCCGACGCCCAGGATAACGGCAAGATACGCGCCGACCTCGATCTGCGCCTGCTGTGCGAGTGGATCTCCGAGATCGAAATCATGTACATCAGCGCACTCACCGACGACGACGCCGCCTTGGATCGATTCAAGTACAAGATGCGCCACTTCTTCGTGCCGGCGCTTCTCCCCCACTGATCCGGATCACTTCATACGGGCGTTGACGAACTGAGGGCGAACGACCAATGGTCGTTCGCCCTCACACTTACGTAGTGCGATCACGAGGTGAACCCGGCCGCGATGTCGCGGCCGATGATCTCCTTCATGATTTCGGTTGTGCCGCCGTAGATGGTCTGAATGCGCGTATCCACGTAGGAACGTCCGATCGGATACTCCATCATGTAACCGTATCCACCGTGCAACTGCACACATCGATCGACCACTCGCTTCTGCAACTCCGTGGCCCACCACTTCGCCTTCGACGCATCGACAGCAGTCAATTCCCCGGCGTTGAGTGCCAGGACGCATCGGTCGACATGAGATTCGGTGACCTCGATCTCGGTCGACATCTCCGCGAGCGCGAACCGAGTGTTCTGCAAGTCCCCGATCCGCTTTCCGAACGCCTTGCGGTCGAACACATACCTGCTCGTCCAGTCGTAAGCCGATCGAGCTGCAGCAATCGCGTTGACCGCAATGGACAGTCGCTCGAGGGGCAGGCGCTCCATCAGGTGCACAAACCCACGCCCTTCGGTGCCGAGCAGATTGGTTGCAGGTACCCGGACGTTCTCGAAAACCAGCTCCGCAGTGTCCTGAGCGGCAAGGCCGACCTTATGTAATTTCCGCCCACGACTGAATCCCTCCATCCCTCGCTCGACTACGAGCAACGAGAATCCTCGCGATCCCGCGCTGGGGTCGGTCCGCGCCACGACGATCACCAGATCGGCATGAATACCGTTGGTGATAAACGTTTTCTGGCCGTTCAGGATCCAGTGATCGCCATCGCGAACTGCACTACTCTTGACACCTTGCAGATCGCTTCCCGCGCCAGGCTCCGTCATGGCAATCGCGCCGATCAGTTCACCGACCGCCATGCCCGGCAACCATCGTCGCTTCTGTTCCTCGGTGCCAAGGTCCTTGATGTACGGGATCGCAATGTCGTCCTGCAGAGTGACACTCTGTCCGAACGACGTGGTTGCCGTACGCGCAATTTCCTCGGAGACCACACACCGGAAGCGATAGTCCGTAACTCCGGAACCCCCGAACTCCTCAGGTACCGAGAGACCGATTATGCCGGACTTACCGGCCCCGAGCCACGCGGATCGGTCGATGAGCCGATCGGCTTCCCACTGTTCGTAATACGGTTCGACCTCACGAGCCAGGAACTCGCGAACCGTGTCCCGGTACGCGTCGTGGTCCGCCTCGAAGAGCCTGCGTTGCATGGTTATTCTCCTAAACGTTGATCTGCTGAGGGTCAGGCGTTTATCGGATCGAGGACACCGACAAGTCGCTCAGCGATCAGAGCTTCGGACTCGGCAATCATGCGATCAACCAAGTCACCGACAGTGGGGATATCGTGGATCAATCCCTGCGCAGTTCCGACGGTCCAGATGCCGGCCTCGGGATCACCGTTCTCGTACACGGTTCTGCCCCGCGCACCCGCAACCAGATCTCGAACATCCTCGAATTGACCACCGTTGGAGAGAATCTCGACCACTTCGCGGCTCACGCTGTTGCGCGCTACACGGGCGGTATTACGCAATGACCGGAAAATCAGTTCGGTGTCGACCTCGGTGGCGGCCACGATCGCCTCCTTGATGTTGCGGTGAATCGGCGATTCTTCGGTACACATGAACCGTGTGCCCATATTGATGCCGTCGGCTCCAAGCGCCAAGGCGGCGACCAACCCTCTCGCATCGGCAAATCCGCCGGAAGCGATCATCGGAATGCTGATCTGTTCAGCCGCTGCGGCAATGAGCACCAAGCCTGGTACGTCGTCTTCTCCTGGGTGACCGGCACATTCGAACCCGTCGATACTGATGCCGTCGACGCCGAGGGTCTGAGCCTTTACCGCATGTCGGACGCTGGTGCACTTGTGGAGAACCTTCACCCCGGCCGCGTGGAATTGAGACAGATGCGGTCCGGGATTCGAGCCGGCAGTCTCGACGATCTTGATCCCGGAATCGATGATGACGTGGCGATATTCGTCGTACGGCGGGGGTGTGATCGCAGGGAGAATAGTGAGATTGACACCGAAGGGCTGATCGGTGAGCTCACGGGTTCGTGCAATTTCCTCGGCAAGATCTTCCGGAGTCGGCTGAGTCAGCGCAGTGATCATCCCCAGCGCCCCGGAGTTCGCGACGGCCGCCACCAATTCGGCTCTCCCGACCCACTGCATGCCGCCCTGCACGATGGGATGACGAACTCCGAAGGTCTTGGTGAAAGCAGTGGTCAGCACAGAACGGCTCCTTGCGAATCAGGTGATTGTCAGTCAGATCAGATGTGTTGGTGGAGAATCAGATACGTTCGATGATGGTCGCGTTTGCCATTCCGGCGCCCTCACACATCGTCTGCAATCCGTACCGACCACCGGTAGCCTCCAGATGGCACACCAGAGTGCTCAGCAAGCGAGTACCCGACGATCCCAAGGCATGTCCGAGTGCGATCGCGCCACCCCAGGGGTTGAGCTTGGCCGGATCGGCACCGAACTCGTGAGCCCAGGCCAACGGCACCGGCGCAAACGCCTCGTTGACTTCGTAGGCGTCGAGGTCGTCGATGCTCAGACCTGACCGGGCAAGCACCTTGTGGGTTGCCGGGATCGGCGCAGTAAGCATGAATACCGGATCGTCGCCGGCCACCGAAAACGCTCGGAACCGCGCCCTCGGAGTCAGTCCGAGCTTGGCTGCCATCTCCTCGCTCATGATCAGCACTGCAGATGCGCCGTCCGTCAACGGTGAGGAGTTACCCGGCGTGATCTGCCAGGGCGCCTCGGGAAAACGAGTCGCGTACTCCTCCGTGTAGAAGGACGGCCGTAGTCCCGCCAGGCCATCGGCAGTAGTCGAGGCGCGGACTGTCTCGTCGACTGTGTGCACCACTGTTTCGCCGGCGGCGTTGGTCACCTCGATAGGCAGAATTTCCCTGTCGAAGTATCCGCTCGCCGCGGCAGTAACAGCGCGCTGATGCGACTGGGCAGAAAAAGCATCGAGAGTCTCGCGGTCAAGCTTCCACTTCGCTGAGATCAGCTCTGCCGAAATGCCCTGATTTACCAAGCCTTCCGGGTAACGTGCGGCGATCCCAGGTCCAGACGAGTCCTGCCCCATCGACGCCGTGCCCATCGGAACCCTGCTCATCGACTCGACACCGGCCGCGATCACCATGTCGTAGGCGCCCGCGATCACACCCTGCGCAGCAAAATGAGCGGCTTGCTGACTCGAACCACACTGACGGTCGATCGTCGTTGCCGGCACCGAATCCGGGAATCCGGCCGAAAGCAACGCCGTGCGAGTGATGTTGAGTGACTGTTCACCTACCTGCTGCACGCACCCACCGATCACGTCGTCGACCTGCGCCGGATCGATCCCGTTGCGTTCGACGATGCTCCGCAACACATGTGCCAGGAGTTCAACAGGATGCATTCCCGACAGCGCACCTCCTGGTTTTCCCTTGCCCGAAGCCAGACGAACCACGTCGACGATTACTGCGTTGGTCATGTTGTTTCCTTTGATCGAAGAATGTCGGTGGTGCAGGTCAGCGCGGTGTCAGCGCCCTTGCCACACGGGTGCTCGTTTCTGCGCAAATGCCGCCGGTCCCTCGGCTGCATCGGCACTGGTGAAAACAATTTTCATCGCCTTCGCATTGACCGCCCACACATCCGGTTCCCAATCCGCACCCGACGCAGTCCGATGGATCACCGACTTCGATTCACGTACCGCCAGTGGAGCATTCGCGGCGATCTGCTCAGCCAATTCGAGGGCAACCTCGAGAGCTGTACCCACGGGCGCAACACGATTGACCAAACCCAATTCCTTACCCTGCGCAGCGGTGATCGGTTCACCTGTCAACGCCATTTCCAGGGCCACTTTCCGCGGGATCTGTTGCGCCAACCGGATCACTCCACCGGCTGCGGCGAACAACCCCCTCTTCACCTCGGGAAGACCCAACGACGCCGTCTCGTCGACAACTGCGAGGTCGCTGGCGAGTACCAACTCGGTGCCGCCTCCGAGGGCAAACCCATTCACCGCGGCAATAGTCGGCTTACTGATCCAATGCTCGACGAATCCGGCAAAACCCCACTCGCGATGTCCTCGGGCAGATAGATCCTCACCCCCACCGAGCGCCTTCAGATCTGCGCCGGCGCAGAACGCCCGACCCGCACCCGTGATCACGACGACCCGTACCCGCGGATCGGAATCCGCCTGTTCCAGAAAAGAACCGACCGCCGTCGACAGTGCCTGATTAACAGCATTCAATGCCCGTGGGCGATTGAGTGTGATGATTGCGATTCCGCCGCGGCGCTCATACAGCGCCTCCGACTCGATCACGGTCGACTGGTCGGCCATGCGTGCCCTCCGTAATTGTCGAAAACTGCAGTTCATTCAAACCTACAACAGTTAGATAAGATCGATCAACAGCAGTGCCAATTCGACACCCGATCGGAACCACATGAATAACGCTCTCACCGGCATCGACGTCACCGTCGACGGCAACGTCCTTCGCATCACCGTCAACCGCCCGTCTCGAATGAACGCCGTCATCACCGAATCACTCGACGTCATCGCATCGACACTGAACCACTATCGCAACGACCCTGCAATCAAGGTTGCAGTACTGACAGGAACGGGACGGACATTCTGCACGGGTGCCGATCTGTCGAGCATCGAGGAGATCTCCGACCCACCGTCCCCCGACACCATCGATGCAGCGAACCGCTCCATCACCGAAATTGTCGGGTTTCCCCATCCGGTCATCGCCGCGATCAATGGACCGGCGGCAGGCGTCGGCGTGTCTCTGGCACTCGCATGCGACCTCACCGTCGCAACCGAATCCAGCTATCTTTTGCTCGCATTCACCAAGATCGGGCTGATGCCCGACGGCGGCGCCACTGCACTCGTCGCGGCATCGATCGGGCGCGCCAGAGCCATGCGGATGGCTCTACTCGCAGAACGCCTCCCCGCGGTCAGTGCCGCCGACATCGGGTTGATTGCCGCAACCTATCCGGACGACAGCTTCGCCGAATCCGTCGAGGCATTGACTCGGCAGGTTGCCGAAGGACCCGCTCACGCACTCAGCGCCACGAAGTCCGCGATCAATGCGGCGACTCTCACCGAAATACACAACGCACTACGACGAGAGCGGTCAGGACAGCTCGAATTGATCAGCGAACCCGACTTCAGCGAGGGAGTACAAGCCTTCCGCGAGAAGCGCCCCGCCGCATTCGGTCACGCAATCGGTACCTCAGCGGATGCTCCCGAGACACCTTCGCCAAACCGATGCTTGACGCACCAAGACTAATGGCGATAGTTTATTGATCGAGAGGGTCGCCGACGAGCGGCGCACTACGGTGCACCGCGATTTCGAAACCGGATGCAATACAGCACATTCGACGGCATGCACCCCGAGAACTCAGCATGGACGAAGAAGGAGATCCCCATCATGAGCGTCGACCTCGATTTGCAAGGCATCCGTGATCAAGCCCTTCGGAACTTGCTCAACCATCTGAACGACTCCGTCACCGACCAGTGGAACGAGATCGCCCCGTTCGAGGCCGTCGACTACACGGATCCCGCGCGGGCCGAACTGGAACGGGACAAGATCTTCGGCGAAACTCCGTTCATCGTGGCGCACACCTCGGAACTCGCGGGAAAAAACGACTTCATATCGGCCGAACTCCCACGCAACAAGGTGGTGGTTGTCAGGCAGAAGGACGGTAGCGTCAAGGCGTTCGTCAACGCGTGCCGACACCGTGGCGCTCAGCTCGTGTCGGAAGAATCCGGGAAGTGCCGCATCTTCTCATGTGTCTACCATCGGTGGTCATACGATCCCAACGGCGAACTTCGCACGGTCACGCTGGACAAGACATTCGGCGACTTCGACCGCTCGAAGTTCGGACTGGTCGAGATACCGGTCGAAGAACGTCACGGATTCATCTGGGTGATCGACAATGCTCAACGAGAAATCGACGTAGCAGCCTGGCTGGGAGCAGAAATGGACGCGATTCTCGCCGACTTCAACGTCGAGAAACTCGTCAGCATCGATCCCCATACCTATCGCCGTCCCACGAACTGGAAGATTCTGCAAGACGGTTTTCTCGACAATTACCACGTGAAGTACGCGCATCCCAACACTGCCGGAAAGATGTTGCACACCAATGCCGTAACGCTGCAGGACTACGGTCGACACTTCTGGTTCCTCACCGGACGAAAGAGTGTCGACCAGTTTATCGGTCACGACGTCACGTGGGACGAGTCAATGGAGAAGCATACGATCGAAAGTTGTTACCTCGCACCGAATACCATGCTGCTCAAACACGCCACTCACATCGAGATCCTGACGTTCCGTCCGGTAGAGGCAAATCCCAACGAATCGATCATGCAGATGCGGATACTCGCCCCTACTGTCCAGGACAGCGGGTTGGCCCAGGAACACTGGAAGAAACGCTGGAAGAAGAACTGGAACTTTCTGGTCTCGATCCTCCACGATGAAGACTTCCCCATCCTCGACGGTTCACAACGAGTGCTGTCGAGCATGGACGCCGGAACCATGTTGCTCGGCCGAAACGAATTGTCCAGTCATCTCTTTCGACGCGAAGTAGACAGGCTCATCTACGGGGCGTCGGAGGCCTGACCATGCCGGAGACATCCAGCCTCGAGGAGCCCTCCGTCATCTCGCTGAACTGGTACCGGGGCCTCCCCACCGGCGCCGCCGTCGGCTTGCTGGATCGCGCCCGAGCCGCCGACGCCGAGATGGACTTCTCCGCCCCCCACCGGCAATCCACGCCGGCATCCGCGCACTACGTCACCGCCGAAGTTCGCACGCTCCTGCATCGTTGGAATGCGCCCGTATCGAGCGAACCCCAGTTGGCAGCAGTACTGACCGTGATCACGACACCGGAACAGATCGCCACGATCGACTTCACAGTCGATCCGGATTTTCGTTCGACCGGGGTCGCTACTGCTGTGTTCGAAGAACTCGGCAATGAAGAATCGGAATCCAGACAATGGATCGGCAGCGGCATCACAGCGTTCCTCGGTTGTGCGTACGGTTCGCATCCAGCCGCCCTGCGCCTCGGAATGCGCTTCGATGCGGTCGTGATTGGCGAACGACATCACCTTCTGCTTCCCTCCCACCGCGACTACCGCCATTCCCGGGCGGTATCGAATTCAGCCCGCACTGCCGCCGTGCACATCGATGAACGCCGCGAAGAGCAGGTTGCCGCAACCGTCTGGGACCAACTCAGGGACAAGCGAACTCGTCCGGCCACACGGATCGTCAGCAACACCGCGACGGTCGATGTGGACGTGCACAGCGGGGTGGGAACGATCCAGAAGCTGACGATGACGGAACCACGTTCCACGCCAACAGGTTCGGCCTTGATTGCCGCAGTCCGCGCTGCGGTGGATTTCCTCTGGGAACTCGGTGCCGAATCCATCGAAACCACTGTCGACACATCAGACGACGAGCTATTCGGCGCGTTCCGATCGGCAGCATTCCAACATGACCGAACCGACCTTCTGTTCTCTCGATCATCGAATTGCATTGAAAGTCAACCGAAGTAGACCTTCACCTCTCGCTGAGACGGCTCTTTACGGAGTTCATACTTACTGTTGACTTCTCGCCTAATGTCATTAGTCTATTGGGAGATCTGGATCACACTCCTGCTCACAGCTAAGGATGTCTTAGATGCCCAGTAACATTCTCCGACCACTCAATGCGTGGGCCACACGCCAGCCCGACGCTGCGGCAATCGAGTGCGGCGATGCACGACTGTCCTGGCAAGAACTCGACAGCGCCGCCGCACACGCAGCAGCCGAACTCATGGCGCACGGCGTCTCACGCGGTGATCGGGTTGCGATCATCGGCCGCAGTTCCACCACGTGGGCGGTGACCGCACTCGGGGTACTCAAACTCGGGGCGATCATCTGTCCACTCAACGAACGAAATGGTCCCGCCGAGATCGGTCCGGCGGTTGAACAACTCGAACCTCGGGTGGTGATCTCAGCAGCTCACGCCAGAGCGGCAGTGGAAACCGCTCTTGCCGAGATTTCCGCAGGGCTCCCCATCCTCGATCTCGATCAGATCGGCGCTTCCTCCGCTGCGATCACGCCGCTGCCGACGCTGCAGGTCGGCGGCAGCGATCCAGTGTGCATTCTGTCCACGTCGGGGTCGACCGGACACCCCAAAGGGGTTGTTTACACCCATGAATCACTACTGAGCGCCTTCTTCGAGTGGTGCCTGCAGGAACCGTCGTTCATGCGGGCCCGGTCACTGAACGTCAGTTCGATGTCGTTTGCTGCGGGACTCCTCAACGGCTTCCTCGGACCTTTGACGCTCGGCGGCAGTGCAGTCTTCCTCCCCGACTGGAATCCCAGCGTCGCCCTGGCACTGATCCGCGACTGCAAAATAACGCATTTGGGCGCCACCACGATCTTCTACGAACAAATGGCCGCTATCCCGGAGTTTGCCGGCGCGGACCTCTCGTCGCTGACAGTCGCTTTCACCGGGGGAAATCCCGTGACGGTGGAACTACTCCGGGCATGGTCGGACAAGGGCGTCGGACTGCGACAGGTATACGGGCTGACCGAATCACAGTCCAACGCAACGATTCCCTCGGTGGACATGGCAATCAATCAGCCCGACAGTGTTGGGCTCGGAGGCGTCCTCAACGAGTTCATGATTGCCGATTCGAATGGAACCCCCTGTGCCCCCGACGTTCCAGGAGAAATCCTGATCTCCGGTCCCGGTATTGCCGCAGGATACTGGCGCAACGACGAACTCACCAAGGCAAATTTCGAGGGCGGTTGGTTGCATACCGGTGACATCGGCACGCGAGACGGCGACGGTGCTATTCGCATTGTCGGCCGGATCAAGGACGTCATCATCTCCGGCGGCATGAATATCTACGCCGCGGAAATCGAACGAGTAATCATGGAGATCCCGGGAATCCTCGAAGTAGCCGTCATCGGCGTGCCCGACGACAGTTTCGGGGAGACACCGGCAGTGCTCCTTCGAACCGCTGGACCACTGACCGCAGAATCCGTCGTCGAGCACTGTCGTGCCCGACTCGCGCGGTACAAGAGCCCGCGGTACGTGGAGTTCCTTACTGATCCGCTACCTCGGACCGCGGGAATGAAGATCAACAAGGCTCCTCTCCGTGTGCAGTTCGGTGACCTGCCCCAACGGGCGGTGCCGATTTCGCCGAGGCACCTGGAAAGCTCCGACCGAGTTTCCTGAGCGGGAGCATTCGTACCGGGCAGGCTGCCGGTAGCCGCGTCACCCACGCCATAATGATGTGAACACTTGCCGCGCGCGTGGGTGACGGCATGAACGGAGTAAGGGTCGGTATGGGCCGGAAACCATTGATACAGCGCGAAACTGTGATTCGTACGGCAATCGAGATTGCCGACACGGACGGGCCGGGGTCGCTGAGCCTCGAACGGATCGCAGCAGCACTCGGAGTGAAGGCTCCATCCCTCTACAATCACTTCTCCGACAAAGCTGACATTCTCGCCGGAGTTGCACGATCCATCGTCATGGAAACTCCGCGAGCACCCGCTCCGGCCGGAGGCGAGTGGAAACAATGGCTGATCGAGGCCTCCGTCCGATTCCGGGAGACACTGCTGAAGCACTCACGGGCCGCTCCACTCGTCGTCGAGTACTTTCCACGCGGTTTGCTCGAAAAGCTGTACGCCGAACATTGCCGAGTCCTGGCCGCTGCGGACGTGCCCACCAACTACCAGATGTTCATTCTCGAATCGACCCATCGGATGACCATCGGGGCTGCAATGTGTGTCGCCACCGGCCGCCCGGCAATGGCCCCATTTGCCAATCCCGACCAGTTCGACGATAAACTGAACGAGTCTATGCAACAGGGAAATTGGTCGGACGCGAAGCTCTTCGCGGAGATGCTGCGGGTGTTCCTGGACGGCGTCGAAGCAGACTACTCACACCGCGAATGACAGTCTGGTCAACCGTCATAGGGACGGATGTCACGACGCAAGCCGCTGGCCCGGAGCACTTGGCGGTCGACGCCGGCGCGCACGGACTCCTCTGTTCCGATCACCCGAACATGAGTCCGCGCGCGAGTGATCGCGGTATACAACAACTCCCGAGTCAGCAGCGACGACGCCTCCGCCGGCAACATGACGGAGACAGTGTCGTATTGACTGCCCTGGCTCCGATGGATCGTCATCGCATAGACCGTTTGCACTGAAGACAATGAACTCGGGTGCAACTGGAAGGTGTTGTCTCCGCGCTGAAATGCTGCCATGAGCACTCCGTCGCCACCATCGACGATCACCCCGGTATCTCCGTTGTAGATACCGACCTCGTAATCGTTGGCTGTGACCAACAGCGGCTGGCCGGGATACCACTGTTCGGGATTCAGGAATTCTCCGGAGGCAGCACCCACCCAGTCCATTGCCTGTTTAGCCCACCGACTGACGCCGTACGGACCGTCGCGGTGTGCGCACAGAAGGCGGTGCGATTCCATCGCTTTCAGCGCTCTCGCCGCGTCACCTTGTTTCGCGAATCCAGTCGCGGAGTCAGAACTCGTGACGATATCGGTGCGCAGCGGGTCCAGATCCTCGGGCGGGTGAAACGACACGTTGGGATCACCGCTACGAAGAATACTGATGACTTCCTCTGCCTTGCCCTCCCGAACCGCGCTCGCCAACTGCGCAATCGTTCCGTCGAATCGTCGGCCGCGGGACAGTTGAACGATGCCGCCGCGGAGACGTTCACGATCTTGCGCGGTGAGTGATTCGGCAGTACCTCCACCTTCCACGTCCTCACCGACAATGTCTGCCAGGGCCTTGTTACCCGCGGCCTTCGACGGTCGTGCAACAAGATCCGCGAGGACCGCACCGGCATCCACCGACGTCAACTGATCGGGATCACCGACCAACAGCAGTCGCGCGTCGGGACGCACCGCCTCGAGTAGTCGAGCCATCAATGTCAACGACACCATCGATGTCTCGTCCACCACGATCACATCGAACGGCAGTCGGTTGGACGCGTTGTACTTGAATCGGCTGGAACTGCCCCGTTGCCAGCCCAACAAACGGTGCAGCGTCATCGCCGTCAGGTCTCCGGGAAGCTTCAACTGCTGCGCCTGCTCCCGCACCGACTCCTGCAGTCGCGCAGCCGCTTTGCCGGTTGGCGCAGCCAGTCCGATTCGTAAACCGCTGCCGTGCTCGTCGAGAAGTAGCGCAAGAATACGTGCAACCGTATGGGTTTTCCCGGTACCCGGGCCACCGGCGATAACCGTGGTCCAGTGTGTGAGCGACAGGGCCGCCGCGATGCGCTGCCGGTCAGGGCCACTGGCGGAACCTGAATCCCCCTGGAAAGTTGCCTGCAATCGGATACGCGCCTGTTCGGTGTCGACCACCGGATGTGTCTCGGCTCGCTCGTCGAGCACTCGACGAATTGTCTGCTCCTGCAGAAAATACCGGTCGAGGTACAGCAACTCCCCGTCGTCGGTGTCGACAAGCCGCAGCGGTCGCAGCGGCCCGGCCGTTCCGCCGATCACCAGGGGGCTCGACCGCAGCGCGGTGATCACCGCTTCAGGTTCCGGCCAGGGCAACGCGGCAAGGTCGGCTTCGGTAGCCCCGTCGACGCTGACATCGCGCATGCGTCGTAGATCCAGGCACACCGATCCCGAGCGCACTGCGCGAACCGCCAATGCCGCCACCAGCGTCACGTCAAGCGACGGTTCGCCACCCAGCGTGCACAATCTGACAGCAACGTGGACGTCAGCGGCCAGAAGAACCCCGGCCTCGTTGAACGTGCGCACGATCCCACGGGCTCGCTGAGCCAACTGCGCTTCGGTCATGAGAACTCCAATGCGCCGGAAGAAGATCGGCCTGCGAGCAGATCCGACAACTCGACGATAAGCGCGGCCGGCGGTTTCCACTCGAATACACCGCATTCCGGCGGACTGTCCGGTCCGAGCATCCCGCGAACAAACTGATACTGCGCTCCGCCCAGGTGCCGCCCCGGATCGTAATCCGTGAGTCGCCACCGCAGATACCGATGCAGTGCAACCGAGTACAGCAGAGCTTGAAGCGGGTAGTGCGAGCGAATCATCTCAGCCGCCATCAGGTCCCGGGTGTAATGCGCAGCTGTGAGATCTCCGCGCCCCAGCCTGTTGGTCTTGTAGTCGACGATAACGAACGACGGCCCCGGAATGCGCAGTACCGCGTCGATACTGCCCGTCAGGAATCCCCGCATCGGCACAGCGTCGACGCGGCCAAGGTGATCGGCATAGCTCACCAGAATGTCGTCGTGCGGCAGATGCTTTCGGAGCAGCTCGGCTACCTGGCGCAACGTGACCGTCATCGATACCGGATCGTCCCCACCGGCCAGCGGCAACTCGAAGTCCAATTCCGGCAGTCGATCCGAAGGATCGATCGTCGCCAAGGTCCCGAAGCCCAACGGCGTGTGCATGACAGCAAGCAGGGCGTCCGCCAGCGCACCCGGATCGAGGTCCGCGGCCCGCGCGGCGACCGCGGCCACACATCGCGTCTCGAGTTCGCTACGTAGATCCGCAGCGGAGGTATCGACAACTTCGAGAATTTCGTGAACCAGCGTGCCGAACGCAGCGCCGGCGGGTAGCCCGTTCATCGGCGACGGGAACTCCTCAAGCGGAGAGGCTTCTACAGTGCCGACGTCCACGAAAGCGCCGACGTCCACGAAGTCCTCCGGTTCGTCGTCCTTCCCCGGATCCTCGACCTCACTTCCGCTGAGCGGGGCATGATGAGCGCCCGCCGTCAACGCCGAGTACGACGTCCGGCGCCACAGTGTGTCCAGGTCACGATCGAAGTGGGCCGCCTCCAATTCGTAGGTCTGCGAAACGGATTCGGACCAACGATCGACCGACGGTGGGTGCGGACCGACCGACTCGACGGAAATCACATCGGAGCGGTCTGCAGGCCACGATTCCAATCGTGTGGCAATGGCGCCGTCGTCGAGGACTTTCACCACTCGGGCAGGCTCCACGATTCCGGGGGTGCGCCCGAGCAGCAACCTGTGCAACGCAGACCGTGATGTGCCGAATGCCGGTGCCCACCAGAGAACAAGCTGACACTGCGCCCGGGTGAGTGCCACGTACAGCAGACGCAACTCTTCGCCGGCTCCCTCCGTTTCCGCGGTCAACTTCCGGGCGTTGTATCCCGGCCCTTCCGCCCCACCGACGTCGAGAATCCGGCGTCCGTCGCCATCGTGGAGCATCTGGGTAGCGCCGGCGAATCCGCCGACGCTGTCCCAACCGAAGGGCACGTACACAATCGGAAACTCGAGGCCCTTGCTGGCGTGCACCGTGGCAATCTGTACTGCCGCTGCGTCACTGTCCAGGCGCCGGCTGCGATCACTCACGCTTCCCGACGCCGGGTCCTTGATGCGATCCCCCAGCCATCGCACCAGTGCACTCAACCCGAACGATTCTTCGGCCGCAACTCGGCCGAGCAATTGCGCCACGTGGCGCAGGTCGGTGAAATCACGTTCGCCGGACGGCGATGACAGTATCCTTCTCTCCAAACCTGTTTCACCGGAGATTCTTTCGAATACCGCGGCAAACCCGATGCGTTGGAACAACTCGGCAAACAGGCGCAATTGCCCCGACACGGCAGCCACAATTGCGTCGCCGTCGGAATCCATTGCCTCCGGCGTATGTCCCAGAATCGGCGACAGGGCCGCCAGCCGGACCCGATCTGCGCGGTGAGGCTGTTCGACGGCCTGCAACAGCCACAGCCAATGTCGTGCGCTCGCTGTCGCGAAGACGCTGGAGCCGCCGGTCAACACCGACGGAACACCGACAAGTTCCAACGCGGCACGAATCATCTCGGCCTGCTTGTGATTACGCACCAGGACTGCGATGTCGCCGGGGACAACCGGCCGTGGATCACCGCCGAGACTCAGCTCGGAACCACTCGAGAGCACGCGCACCACGTCGGCGGCGAGGTCGTCGGCGATTCGGCTCCGCAATCTGCCGACCGCGGGAAACTGCGACCGATTGAGCGGACCTGCGCCGGTTCGCGGCAGATAGCGCAAACGCATCGAAGGCTGAGAGGAAAGCCGGGAAACCTTGTGCGACGCCGCAACCGGGTGAGCTACGATGCTGTCGTTGCCCAGCGCCGCGCCACCGTACAGATGCTCGAGCGCAGCGAGCAGACCCGGATCGCTGCGCCAGTTGGTAGTGAGTTCCTGATGTGAATCTGCCTGCTGAACCGCGTCGAGGTAGCTCAGCACCTCTGCTCCACGGAACGCGTAGATTGCCTGTTTGGGGTCACCGACAAGTACCAGCGTGGTGTGCCCGTGAAACGCGAGGCGCAAGATATCCCATTGCAGAGGGTCGGTGTCCTGGAATTCGTCGATCAGGACGACACGAAACTTCTCGCGCACGCGGCGACAGGCTTCCTGTCCGTAGTCGGGATCAGCGAGTACCCCGTGCAACAAGGTCAGAAGATCGTTGAAGTCACGGATCCCCCTGGCACGTTTGCGTCGTTCGACTTCGTCCCGAGCTGCAGCCGCGAACAACACCCGCTGTCCCGGGATGGTGTCCTCATCGGCATCGGGTTCGAGTACCGCTTGCCCGTCGGCAACCGCACTCCGCGCGATAACCAGCGCGTCCTTCACGGAAAACGGTGGGGACGTATCGAGGGCGCTGTAGCGGACCAGGTAGAGATCGGACACAACTTCGTCGATCAGATCGTCGACCGATTCCACAAACGTCGCATCCGGTTCCCGTTCACCCGCGATACCCAAACCGTCGAGCATCCGCTGACAGAAGCTGTGCGTCGTGGTCATGGTGCCGGAATCGAACTCGGCGAGCGCTTGCAGAAGCCGTCGGCGACGAAGTGACACCTCGTTGCCGGGTGCAGACGCCAGATGACGAACCAACACATCCTCCGAGTAACGAGCACCGTCCGCGTCTGCCAGCGCAGCCGATACTCCGGCGAACCGCTCACGCGTCCGTTCCCGAAGCTCCTGTGTTGCAGCCCTACTGAACGTCACCAACAGTACCTGCGAAATATCCGCTACGCCTTCGGCGACACACCGAGTTGCCAGACCCACAATGGCGTAGGTCTTACCCGTCCCCGCGCTGGCTTCCAATACCGTGGTGCCGGAAGGAAGGGGGCCAAGCAGGTCGAAGTCCATGACTACTCCGCACTTTCGTTGAGCAACACGGGCAACCACAACCGGTTGGCCAGGACGCCGAACCTCGTTGGCTCCTCGGCCCAGACACATTCGTCATCGAGTGGCGCCGTAGCGGCGAGGTCGGCAAAGGAACTGGATTCACCGAAGACGTAGACATTGCTCGGATCGTCGCCGTCACTGAATTGTCGCCCCCATGTGGCCTCGGCGCTGCTCATGGCATTGTCGATCGACTGTCCGGCAAACCGCCGCTTCGCGTATTCGGCGGTGGTATTGACCCACATCGGAATCGGACCGCGCAAACCCCGATCGAGTAGATCGACCAGTTGAAGCAGAATTTCGAGCGGGTTCTCCGGAGCGGCCAGGACGGAACGTGTTGCCGCGCGTTGATTTCCACCCCGTCCTACCGTGATCGCATTGACCAGACCATGGTCGCCGGCCGCGGCAAGCACCAACAAATTGACCCACGCGTTCACGCGATGTTTGGGGGCCAACGACGAATACTGCGCCCGCACAATCGAATTTCCGTACACTCCGGTCACGGTCCCGCTCAGGCGTCTACCCCCGCCAAGATCAACTGCAACGTCGACGGAGGCAGCATCTCCGGCCATGTGTGGCAATGCGAGTGCCGCCAACTGGTCCACTACCCACTCGATGTTGCCCAACACGGCACTGCCGAGTTTGTAGGGCGGTAACGTACCTCGCCGCCATTCGGCGGCCCGGAAGTCCGCGGAACTGCGTCCGGTCAAGCGAGAGAGGAGCATTCGATCTCCCAACTCCCAGGTCGCGAGCCCATCGAGCTCCGCGTCGAGTGAATCGGCAATGTCGTCACCGAGTTCCGGCACCCGCACACCGAGTCGCTGACGCAGGAATCCGCGGGCCGGGTGAGTGAGAAACGATGCCAGGTCCGCGAGGTTGACGTCACCCGGCGGCACGGACGGCAGCAAGGCCGAGCGGATCGACGGCGGCGGGACCGGCACCGCGGTGATGGCACGGGCGCCTGCCAGCGCTGCGGCGTCGAAGCTGAACGGTTTGTCCACCTCGAAGTTCCGCTTGTCGAATGACTGCAACGGATGTCGGGTCACAACCTGATCCAAGGCGTTCGGCCCCACAGCCAACTTCAGAACATCGAGTAACCCGCTGAGCGGAATCGCAGGTGGGCGGATTGCGCCGGTCACGGGATCTGCGCCTGTGTAGAGGAGCAGCAGGTGTTCACCGGCCGACATCACGGCGTCGAGCAGCAGTTGCCTATCTTCGCTACGCAGGTCTCGTTCCCCGACAACAGGATCGCGAGCCAAGATGTCGTCTCCGTCGACGCCGCCGGATCGCGGAAACACCTCGTCGTCGAGTCCGAGCAATACAACTACCCGGTGCGGGACCGACCGCATCGGCACCATGGTGCAGACGGTCAATTCGCCCGTTCGGAAATTGGCGCGAGTCGGCCGCCCGGCCAGGCTCTTCGAGAGAAGCGCACGGATGTCGGAGAGTTGAAGTGTGGTGTCGGAACCGAACTCCACCGCGCTCGCAAGAATCCGTTGCGCCGACGCACCCTGCCAAGCGTCGTCCGGCGCCGCGTCGGTGAGAAGGTCCAACGCTCGGAGCAACACCCGAAGCCACTCCGACGGTGAATGGGGTCCCGCCAGATCGCGCAGCGAAACCGCGAGCCTGTCGATGTACTCGGCAAAGCGGCCACTGAGGTCGATGTCTGTGCTTTCGACGTCGTCGAGGGGCAATGCGAGGTCGAGCCACGCGTTTTCCGACTCATCTGCACTGGCGCCCAACAGAATGCGGTCGACGGCGGTGTTGAAGGTGTTCTGCTTGAAACCGGCCAGACCGAACGTTGCCCGCTGCCTGATGTCGATGCCCCATCGCGCCCCGGCAGCACCGGTCCACTCTCGCAGACGCTCCAACTCGTCGTCGGAGAACGCGAATCGGGTACGCACCGGCACGCTGGTGGCAAGGTCGAGAACCTGGCTGGCCGTGGCGCGTCCGTCTGCCAGTTCGAGCAAAGTGCCCAGTACAGCCAACATCGGATTGGTCTGGCGCAGACCACGATCAGCGAGGCGGACGCGAAGACGATGACCGGGGTGTCCCTGAATACCCTGACCGAACGCTCCGCGCACCAACGGCGCATATGTTTCGACATCGGGGCACATCACCAGGACATCACGAGGTTCGAGCGTCGGGTCGTCCTCGAACAACCGCAACAGGCACTCTCGCAGTACTTCAACCTGCCGCGCTGCGCCGTGACACGCGTGCACCTGAACGCTCCCATCGGGTTTCACTCCACCCGAGGGGGCACGATCGGCCACGATATCCGCCTGTACTGCCGCCAAAAGTGTCTGTGTCTCTGATGTGGCCGGCAGATATTCCGAGACGAGATCGATGCTTGCCAGACTCGACTGCATTTCGCGAACATCACGGGCCAGGCTGGACAACAGCGGGTTCGGCGAGATCAACGCAGAGTTGTCATCCGAACGGCGAGTGGCGATCACCCCGGACGACAACTGGGTGTTCATCTCCTCCCACAGCGCCGGGCTTGGATGTGGCAGCCAGATGTGCACGTCGCGATGGGTCGCCACCGCATCGAGAATCATTCGCTGATCAACCGGCAGGCGGGTGGGACCGAACACCGAAATACGTTCCGGTAGAGAAATAACAGTGGCATCATCCTTCAGTCGGCTGCACACCGACATGAGCCGCGTTGCCGGACCAGGCACGTCGATTCTCTCCGCGACTACCGTCCACAACTTGGCTTGCCACTCGAAGTCGTCGGCAAGCGGTAGTCCGTGGCCGTCGGTGAACCGACCGGCAGCCCACTCGATCAGCATCTGTGGACGCTGCGCCGCGTAGCTGGAGAACAGATCGGTAATATGCGACGCAGACGCAAAGCGCCGCCCCACCCCGAGTCCACGATGATGCTTGGCAAGCACGCCGCACCATGGCTCGTCGATGGAATCGTCGATGGCACCCAGAACCGTCCACACCAAACGCGTCGGCGCCCATGGATCATTGTCCGCGCCGACGCCACTGACCACGGCGAGGACGTCGGCGACCAGTCGAATCGGCGAGGGGAAACTGATGTTGGCAGCGATGCCATCCTGCGAGGACTCCGTCGCAGTGCCCAATCGGGAGGAAAGCTGCTGGTTGAGCCAGCGCTCCACACCTTTTGCGGGAACGGCGACTATCTCACGGGCAAACGGATCCGACAACGGCGAACGAAGAAGGGCGGACAGGGCCGAGACCAGCGTGTCGGCACGCTCGGCACGATACAACTTCAGCAATCCTCGCCCCTCTCGATCCCGCGATGTCCTGAACCCGGATACGTCCATCTCACCACGCGAGTGCGACACGAACTCGCACCCGCAACCGAAACCCCCTCACACAGCAGTGACGAGCAGGCAACATGCCTGCAATCGAACCTTCGTACTGTGCGGAAATGACCAGTCCCATCACCACACCTCGTCCTCTTGGAACAGGTCTCGATATATCGGGCCTCGGTAAGACCTTCACGATGGGACGGCGGTCGGTGACCGCGTTGACCGACGTCTCATTGCAGACGAGCGAGGGCACCTTCTTGTCCCTGCTCGGGCCGTCCGGCTGCGGCAAATCCACTGTTCTGCGCATTCTCGCCGGACTCGACACTCCGAGCGCAGGTACTGCGCTGGTCAACGGGCAAACGCCGGCCGAGCTGACAAAACGCCGGGAACTCGGAATCGCCTTTCAAGATTCCGCTCTCCTTCCCTGGCGGACAGTGACCTCCAACATCAAGCTCCCACTCCAGGTCGCCGGCATCGATCCGGATCCGGAGTTCATAGCCGACCTGATCGCGCTTGTCGGGCTCGAAGGATTCGAGAAGGCAAAACCTGCCCAACTCTCGGGTGGCATGCGCCAGCGTGTCTCGATCGCACGGTCTCTGGTGGTCAAGCCGAGTGTCCTTCTCCTCGACGAGCCGTTCGGCGCCCTGGACGACATGACCCGCCAACGTCTCAACATGGAACTACTTCGAATCTGGACCGAGAAACCGGCTACGACGTTGATGGTCACTCACGGCATCTCGGAGGCGGTGTTCCTGTCGGATGTTGTTGCAGTCATGAGCCCGCGACCCGGACGCGTCCTCGAAGTTGTTCCCATCGATCTCCCGCGGCCACGCACGCCCGAGATGATGCGCACGCCCGAATTCCACGCGATCCACGACTACCTGTCGGGTCTCCTGTTCGGAAAAGCAGGCGTTGCATGACAATTACCGATATCGAAAATGTTGCCACCGCAGCAGCAGAACCCATTCCGACGAGGCGGCGGGTGCTCAAACGCCCCACCTGGCTTGGCGGCGCAATCGGAATCTGTGGGCTGATAGCAATTTGGTGGATTCTTGCAGCCGCCGGAGTCGCTGGAGGGACGATCCCCACACCGTGGGTAGTGATCTCGACGATGTTCGACGACGGTTGGGCGCTCTACGGCCCCAATTTCACTGTCACCGCTTCCGGTGCCTTGCAGGGCTTCCTGTGGGGAAACTTGCTGGCAATCGCCCTGGCAGTCCTGGTTGTTCTCATCCCACCGATCGAGGGTCTCGCCACTCAACTTGCGATCCTCAGCTACTGCACACCACTGCTCGCACTCGGCCCGATCATCCTGGTGGTCTTCGGTGGACGGACCCCGACCATCTTCCTTGCGGCGATGTACTGCTTCTTCACCACCATGGTCGGAACTCTCGCCGGCTTACGATCCGCCGACAAAGCGAGCCTCGACCTGGTTGCCGCCTACGGCGGTGGGCGCTGGCAGAAGTTCACCAAAGTGCAAATGGTGAGCGCACTTCCGAGTACTTTTGCCGCTCTCAAGATCGCGGCACCGTCGGCTGTTCTCGGCGCCATCCTCGGTGAATACCTCGGCGGAGTGGACAGCGGAATCGGAGTTGCCCTGACGGCGGCGCAATCGTCGTACAACGTCCCCCGAACGTGGGGAATGGCCATCGCCGCGGCTCTGCTCGCCGGGTTGGGATACGCCCTCGTTGCCGCGGTCGCGAAGATCGTGACACCGTGGACCTCGGCTCCCGGAGCACAGAAATGACCGCGGTACGAGGAACATTCAGATTCCTCGCTCCGATCGCCATTGCATCCGCACTGTTGCTCGTCATCTGGGTCGTCTTTCTCAACGCCTTTCCCCAAGTAGGACCGCGCGTGGGGAAAACGCCCGCCGATGTGTGGGAGTATCTGTTCACCGGACCGAAATCCGCCGACGCGCGGTCCGGAATCCTCGACAACCTGCTCATCACCTTGCGCGATGCGGGTGTCGGCTTTGCCGTCGGAATGACGGCCGCGCTTGTCGTAGCGTCGATATTTGTCGTCTCCCGCACCGTGGAACAGACGTTCATGCCGGTCGCGATGCTGCTGCGGTCCGTGCCACTCGTCGCAATGACCCCGATAATCGTGTTGATCTTCGGACGCGGAATCGTCGGCGTCACAGTCATGGTCGCCATCGTCGTGTTCTTCCCGGCGCTGGTCATGATCATGGTCGGTTTGCGGGCAGCACCGACCCAAGCCCGGGACCTCATTACCGCCTACGGCGGGAGTCGTTGGACTGCATTGCGAATGGTGTCCGTCCCCTCAGCGCTTCCCGCAGTGTTTGCCGCAGCGCGTGTCTCCGTCCCGGGAGCACTGATCGGAGCACTGATCGGCGAATGGCTCGGTAGCGGTCAAGGTCTGGGATCGAGCATGATCAAGGCGATTCCCCGCTATCAGTACAACGAGTTGTGGGCGTCCATCGTGGTGATCACAGTCGTGTCCATCATCCTCTACGCCGTTGTCGGAATCTTCGAGAACCTCGCTTTGTCCCATTTCGGCCCTTCAGCAGGCAAAGCGTGAGAACTGTTAACACAACCTCAACAAATAGTGTCCGCCAAGCAAACTCGATGAAATCGACTGCCCCTAGTGTTCCGGTTCATGACGCCTTTCAAGCCCGTCCGCCAGGTGGACCGCCGAGCTTTCTTCCGTTACTCCGCACTGACCGGCATCGCTGTGGCAGGCAGCGCGTCATTGCTCGCCTGCAGCAGCGATTCCACAGCATCGAGCGGTGGCACCTCCGATGACGGATCCGAATTCGGAACTGTCGCAGTGCAATTGTCCTGGATCAAGAACATCGAGTTCGCCGGCGAATACTTCGCGCTCGACAAGGGTTACTACAAGGATGCCGGATTCGGGAACGTCGAACTGGTTGCAGGCGGCGCCGCCGGCACGGGCGTCGAAGCCGGACTGGACACCGGCAAGGTGTGGATCGGCATGTCGGCCCCGCAGCTCACCGCTCCCGCCGTTCTCGACGGACTCGAGGCCAAGATCGTCGGCGCAACCTTCCAGAAGAACCCGTTTGCGATAGTCAGTTCCGCTGCAGCACCCATTAATTCGCCACAGGACATGATCGGCAAGAAGATCGGTGTCCAGGATTCCAATCAGCTGGTCTTCGGCGCCCTCCTGGCCGCGAACGGTCTGACCGAAAGTCAGATGACCATCGTGCCCGCTCAATTCGACCCCAGCCCACTAGCCAACGGCGAGGTCGACGGTTGGGTCTCCTACGTCACCAACGAGCCGATTACTCTGGCCGCCAAAGGTTTCCCCAATGCCCACTTCCTGTTCGCGGACTACAACCTGCCACTGGTAGCCGAATCGTTCACTGTCCTTCAATCGACCATCGACAACGAACGGGACAAGCTCAAAGCCTTCCTGAAGGCCGAAATTCAGGGCTGGCGCGACGCTGTCGCCGATCCCGCGGAATCCGCCCGACTCGCAGTCGAGGTGTACGGCAAGGACCAGAACCTGGAACTCGAAGAGCAGACCAAGGAAGCGACCGCACAGAACGACCTCGTGGTGTCGGCCGACACCAAGGCAAACGGACTGTTCACCATGACCCCGGCATTGATCGAGCAGAACATCGCAGCATTGGCAAAAGCAGGACTGGAGATTTCAGCAGATCAACTGTTCGACCTGTCGATCCTCGAGGAGGTGTACGCCGAGAACCCGGATCTCATCTGACGCTACTGACCGAACGTGAACCGAAGGTTGGCATTGATCAGCGTGTTGATTCGTTTGCGCATGCGGACCACATCGGACTCCGTCGGCACCGGATCGTCAACGAACAACGTCCAACACAGTGTCGTTTCGTAGCCGACCGCCTCGATGTCGAAACGAATAATCGCATCGGGGCGGTCCGGCCAGATCGAGGACCAGATCACCAACTCCGGTTCAACGGCCTCGACAATCGTTGGTTCAATCTCGTTGTCTCGCAGATCGAGCCAATGCCTGACCGGCTCCCGATGCGGATCGATCAGAGCTTCGAACAAGAACCGCGCGGGCGGCGGCTGACTTCGGCGTCGTCTCGCAACTTGGTGCATGGAGCGATCCTACTGATATCCGCAACCCACGTGAGTGGCATCGTCTCACTGCCGCGAGATCGCAACCCGCGCTACCTCTTCCGGATCGATGAGATGAGTATGATCGTCGTCGCCGATTTCGATCTGCACGACGTCGATACGGCCGTTGAATTTGCTGGTCACGCCGTAATCCGCGCTGACCGGCATCCCGTAGTCGTCACCGATATCGGTGGTTTCCTCAGCCGAGAAGATCAGGGGCTGTGTCTGCTCGACCCGACCGGTACCCACCGGGATCCCGTCGTGAAAGAGCGTCACATCACCGCCGCGCGCGAGACCTCCCCCGTCGTAGGCGAATTCGACCCGAATCTGATGCTTACCCGGCGGGAGGTCTACGGCGGATTCGGTGGCGAACTCCGTCATACCGAGGAGGTTGTACACGAACCGAAGGCGCCCGTCCTTGACATAGAGCGTCCATCCGCCGAATCGACCACCCTGAGCGATCACTACGCCGTGTGCCGACGTGCCGGCTGGGATATCGACGGCAGCAGTCACACTGAACGACCTGTTCTTGATGTTCAGAACGCTGTGCTCGCTGAGCCGTTTCATCCCGGGGAAGAGCACCTGCCTGTTCCCCGATACCAATTGCGGACGACCGGCAAGCTTCGCACTGAATCTCTCGGCCCGGCGATCGTCGATGGGAAGCACGTTGTACTTCACCGCCTCGATCAGCCACAGCCGTTGCAGTGACGCAAGGCGATCCGGCATCTCCTTGGCCAAGTCGTGCGCCTGCGTCCAATCCTTCGACCCGTCGTACAGCTCCCAGACGTCATCGTCGAGGGCTGGAAGCGTTTCGTTGAATATCCACGGAGTGCTGTGCCGAGTGACGGCGCTCCACCCCTTGTAATAGATTCCGCGGTTTCCGAGCATCTCGAAATACTGCAGATCGTGTCGTTCGGGCGCCGACGCATCCTCGAAGGTGTACATCATGCTCGTTCCCTCGACTGGCGATTGCTGCACTCCGTTCACGAATGTGGGCTCGGGCAACCGCGCGGCCTCGAGTACCGTCGGCGCTACGTCGATGACGTGCGTGAACTGTGAGCGTGTCTCACCTTTGCTCTTGATGCCGGCCGGCCAGTGCACGATCGTTCCGTTGCGTGTTCCACCCCAATGGGAAGCAACCTGTTTGGTCCATTGGAACGGCGAGCACATTGCCCATGCCCAACCAACCGCGTAGTGGTTGTACGAATCCTTCGTACCGAGTTGATCTTTGATGTGAACCATGAATTCTTCGGTCTCGATTGCCGCGAGCCCGTTGAAGTTGGCCATCTCGTTGAAAGCCCCGTTGATCGTCCCCTCTGCAGACGCTCCGTTGTCGCCGATGATGTAGTACACCAACGTATTTTCGAGTGCCCCGACCTCCTCGATCGCATCGACAACACGGCCGATGTGGTAGTCGGTGTGTTCGAGAAAGCCCGCGTAGACCTCCATCTGGCGCTCGAGTACGGGTTTCATCTCGTCACTCATGTCGTCCCAGGACGGGATCATGTCGGGCCGGGCGGTCAATACCGCATCGGCCGGAACAACGCCCAGTTTCTTCTGCCTCGCGAGAATCGACTCTCGTTGCGCGTCCCAGCCACCGGCGAATCGACCGATGTACTTGTCTGCCCACTCTTGTGGAACATGATGCGGCGCATGGGTAGCGCCCGGAGCGAAGTACAGGAAGAAAGGTTTGTCCGGTGCCAGCGATTTCTGCGTTCGCACCCAGTCGATCGCATGATCCGCGAGGTCTTCGGTGAGGTGATACCCCTCCTCCGGCGTCTTCTCCGGTTCCACGGGAGACACTCCCTCGTACAGCGCCGGATAGTACTGATTGTTCTCCCCGCCGATAAAACCGTAGAAATGCTCGAATCCACCCTCACCCGTGGGCCACGCGGTAAACGGTCCGACTGGAGACGTTTGCCAGGGTGGCACTTCATGACATTTGCCGAACTGTGCCGTCGAGTATCCGTTGAGTTTCAACGTCATCGGCAGCGCAGCTTTGGTATTGGGGCGCATCCCCGAGAGCCCAGGGGCCGACGTCGCAGTCTCCGTGATCGAACCCATCCCGACCGAGTGATGGTTGCGGCCGCTCAGAAGAGCAGCGCGCGTCGGTGCGCACAGTGCCGTGGTGTGGAAACGGTTGTAGGTCAGACCGCCACGCTGCAAACGCTCAGCAGTCGGTGTATCTGCCGGTCCACCAAAAGCACTACTCGCACCGAAGCCCACGTCGTCGAGCAGGATCACCAGTAC
This sequence comes from Rhodococcus sp. KBS0724, assembly GCF_005938745.2. Taxonomy (NCBI): domain Bacteria; kingdom Bacillati; phylum Actinomycetota; class Actinomycetes; order Mycobacteriales; family Nocardiaceae; genus Rhodococcus; species Rhodococcus sp. KBS0724. The sequence continues at coordinate 815,922 of NZ_VCBX02000001.1, read as the reverse complement.
GTTCGGGGCGCCATCGGGCGGCAGTCGCGGTGTGATGGGAGGGAAGGTCGTATCCGGATCTTTGGCGTCGTACGTCACCAAGCCCAGATGTTGGCGATCCGGGACCGGCAGCACCTCGCGTCGTCGACTCGTCGGATCCGTCACTGTTTCTCCCTCTCTACCCCCACCTTCCAGCATCGCAGCATCAACTCGGGCGATTCGTCATCCGTAACGGGTGAAGAGAAGGTCACCGGCCTGACGGAGATGAACAGTCTGCGGAAACTCGGATAATTCAGGCGCAATGGAGGAAACTGACCAGCACATCCGTCCGAGAGGCTCGTCATGCGTAAACGTCACCAGATTCTGCTTGCCTTGTCTGCCGCGATCGGGTTGTCGCTGACACCGATCGCGGCGTCCGCCACCCCGAGCACCGGAGTGCACGGCGAAATCCTCGGGCAGGTGACGTTCGGTGACAAGGACTACGTATTGCGCCAGATCACCGTCGACCCCGGTGGATCCACCGGCTGGCATTTCCATGACGGCGTTCTCTACGCTGCCGTTGCTGCGGGTACCTTGAGCCATTACCGATCCGATTGCTCGGTCGACGGCATCTATCAGACCGGCAGCACCCTCGTCGAGCCGAGCGGATCCGATCACGTTCACATCGGCAACAATTCGCAGACCACTCCCCTGGTCCTCCTTGTTGTCTACGTCAATCCCACGGGCAGTCCGTTGTCCGAGGATGCTGCGGCACCCAACTGCCAGCTACCCGGGTAGCGGAGAAGCGACGGGGAATCGTATCGGCATCGATTCGATTCCGGACACGAAGTTGGCGGCGCGACGCGGCAGTGGCGCGTCCGTCGCCAGTTCCATCCCCGGCAAGCGCTGGAAAACCTGCTCGAACATGATCGTTCCCTCCAGCCTCGCCAACTGATTACCCAAACAGAAATGCGTGCCGAACCCGAACGCTACATGAGGGTTCGGTGTCCGACCGATATCGAACTGTGCCGCGTCCACGAACACGGCGTCGTCGAAGTTCGCCGACTCGAAGAGCAACAGCATCTTCTCTCCCGCTTCCAGATGCGCGCCGAAAAAATCCGTATCGCGGGTAAGTGTGCGCGCCATGTTCTTGATCGGCGACGACCATCGCAGCATCTCTTCCATCGCCAACGGAATCGTGTCCTGATCGTTGGCCAGTATTCGGCACTGATCGGGGTGGCGCAGTAGTTGTTCCATCCCTCCGCTGAGAACATGACGCGTCGTTTCGTCGCCACCGATCAGAATCAACAACGATTCGTTGACAATTTCCTGATCCGACAGCGCCTCTCCGTCGACTTCGCTGTGGATCAACGTGCTGATCAAGTCGTCCGCCGGGGCCATCCGACGCTCCCGGATCGTCCGGGTCATGTACTCCGTGAAATCGACGTATGCCGCCATCATCGCCTGGAGTTGTTCCGGGGAAGCATTGCTACCCAGGGCTGTCACCAAATCGTCCGACCACCGCAGGAATACCTCACGTTCTTCCGGACGCACCCCCAGCATGTCGCCGATGACCGCCATCGGCAGAGGCGCTGCAAGATCGGCCACGAAGTCCGCTTCCCCGCTCTCACACACAGCATCGATCAACTGGTCACAGATCTGCCGAATCCGATCGCGTTTCGCTTCGACCTTCCTGCGGGTGAAACCGGCATTGACCAGGCGTCGGCGCGTGAGATGCTCCGGATCGTCCATGTCGATCATCTGCGGAAGCGGTCCGGTTTCAGGTCTGATACCACCGGCATTGGAGAACAACTCCGGGTCTCGCTCTGCCGCGATGACGGCGGCGTAACTCGCAGCCGCAGGAATGCCGTTCGCACTGTCTCGATACACGGGTTCGTGCTCACGCATCCACGCGTATGCGTCGCGCACATCGCCGAGGTCACCGGAATAGAAGCGCCCGTCGATCAGGTCGAAGCTCGGTCGGTCCGCCATCTCGCCGTCCTCTCTCGAGAAACCCTTGCCTGAACAAGTAGAACCTGTTCCTATAGAGCTCGGGGCGATATTGCCGAAGTTTGTCGGCGCACCTCGAACCGTGGATCACCGCGCATACGACAACCGGGAGATGGACATGGGCGACAACACCGCCTTTGCAGGCAGATCGGTACTTGTTACCGGCGGCGGAAGCGGCATCGGGTTCGGCATCGCCGGTGCGCTCGCCGGTGCCGGTGCCCACGTCACGATCTGCGGACGCAACAAGGACAAACTCGATGCTGCGGCTCAGTCGATTCGCGCCAGGAACGGAGCAGGCTCCGTCATTGCCGTACCCACCGATATAACCGTCGAAGCCGAAGTTGTCTCTGCGGTCGCATCAGCAGCCGAGGCCACGGGAACACTCGACGGCGTTGTCGCCTGCGCCGGCGGCAACGAAACCATCGCCCCGGTGACTCAACTCGACGTCGACGCCTGGCGCCGTACGGTCGACCTCAACGTCACCGGCACGATGCTGACGATCAAGCACGGCGCACGTGCCCTCGTTTCCGGAGGCAGTGGTTCCATCGTGGCGATCTCGTCGATCGCGAGCAGCAACACACATCGATGGTTCGGAGCATACGGCGTGTCGAAATCCGGCGTCGACCATCTCGTGCAACTGGCGGCAGATGAACTGGGGGCCAGCAATATTCGGGTCAATGCAATTCGCCCCGGCCTCACTCGAACCGATCTGGTCGCGCTCATCACCGACGGTGGGCCGATTCTCGACGACTACATGGCCAACACTCCCCTCGCCCGTGTCGGCGAAGTGGACGACATCGCATCACTCGCGACGTTCCTCCTCGGGCCTGACTCGACCTGGATCACCGGACAGATCATCAACGTCGACGGTGGCCAGATGCTCCGGCGCGGACCGGATTTCCGCTCGATGCTCGAAGCCGTGTACGGCGCCGACGGTCTGCGCGGAGTGGTCGCATGAGCTACACCATCCTGGGCAAGACCGTCGAGATGCCCGTCGAAGTTCGTACCGCTTCCGCATTCATGGCCATGTTCTCCGTTCCGAGTGTCACCGCCCAGTCGATCATCAACCACACCGGCCTGACCGTTCTGCAATTCCGTCCGGGACGCGCATTGTGCGGGCTGGTATTCGTCGACTACGTGGACGGAGATCTGGGACCGTACAACGAATTCGGCGTGACCTACATGGTGCGAAGTCATACCGCTCCATCGGAGATTTCGGTGCTGGGAGATCTTCGTGCGCTCACATCGGGTACAGCGGGCGCACTCATCCATCAACTGCCCGTGGACGGCGAGTTCACCAAGGCCGCCGGCCGTGAGATCTGGGGATTCCCGAAGGTGTTGGCGGAATTCGATACCGAACACGTCGGATCCGTCAAGCGCGGTTCGGTATCTCACGACGGCAAACTCATCGCGCAGTTGAGCGTGAAATCAGGAGTGAGCGTTCCCGGCTCGGGCGCGAACATGTCACTTGCCGCGTACTCGCATCTCGACGGCGTCACCCGCTGCACGTCGTGGGATATGGCTCCCACCGGCGTCAAATCTCGCCCGGGTGGCGCGGAGCTCCAGCTCGGCACCCACCCGATGGCAGCCGAATTACGACGCCTCGGCCTGCCGAAAAGAGCCTTGATGACCACCACGATTTCCAACCTCGCCATGACGTTCGGGGAGTCGACAACGATCTGACGGCGTCCGCCCGATAGAGCGCGCCTGTTCTGAATGCCCTCCTGCGGCGCCACCTTGTCGGCTCCGCAGGAGGGCTCATCCCCGGGCGCAGAGACTGCGACCCTGAGGGAGCGACACAGATCCCTCACAAGGGGGCGCCAATCGATCGATAGGAGCGCACGGCGTGTCGCATGCTTTCAGTGTTGGAAAACTTCAGTGTTGGAAAACTTCAGTGTTGGAAAACGGCTTCGGACGAGACCGTTTCGGTGTTGATCCACCATGGCATCCGCCGTTATTCGTCACACGGGTCGAATGACCCATTCGGGTACCTGTTTTCGGGCTGTCGCGCGTCACCACGGCCGCCGGCGCCGACGGAGAAGGTCCAATCAACAGTTTGACGCGTGCCGTTGTCGTAGACCTCCGGTCACGCGATGCTGCTCGCACCGCGGGTGAAATCTCGCGCCTGCCCTGACCTGCACCAAACCGACCAGGCCGCAACCTTCGCCCGTCCGGAAATGCCACCCAGAAAGACTCTGGCACAGTGGAATACCTCATTCCGTCGACAACTCCACCAATCCAGTCAGGTGGAATTCATCGACCAGTTGCCTCATCGATACGTGATACCGGTCGGCCTGGTTCAGTCCGCTGAAGCTTGGGATGATCCGCAAAATAGGTATGCCACCGGGTAATTGGGCCGTTGTTGCCACCTGCGTGAGGCAACAGCCTTGTCGTGACTCACAAATCGTGACCATGAGACTTGCCCACGCCTCACCGATTCTCCCCGACGCTCCGGGTAAGTTGCGTCTCCCGACGGGACGCGAATCACTCAGGTCCCAGACCGGAAGGAACTATCGGCGTCCTCGACAGTGAATGGACACGCAGCAGATTTCCCGACACGCATCCTCTTCACGAGATTCGCACTGCAACAGGGATATTGGTCTGATCGGTTCAGTCACCAGCTACATAATTGTCCACGGATAGCGAGAACTGTTGGCACACGTGCTGCCAACTCATCTTCAATCGCTCTCCAGCATAGGCGATCTCGCAAACAACGCCGCCCAACAGTCGATCACTGACGCGTGCGGCGAGATTGCCGACCCCGATCAAGGAAAAATCATGGGAAAACACAGGAAACAACATCGACCTCGCGCCAGAAGATTTGTCGCACTAGCGGCAGGAGCAGGAGCTCTTACAGCCATCGGCACCTTCGCAAATACGGGCGTGGCCAGCGCACACGACTGGTCACAAGTAGCCATGTGCGAAAGTTCCGGAAACTGGAGCATCAACACGGGCAACGGATTCTACGGCGGACTGCAGTTCACACAGTCGACGTGGGACGCCTACAAACCCGAAGGTGCACCCGCCCGTGCCGACATGGCATCGATCGCGGATCAAGTCGCGGCAGCGGAAGCAACCCTCGACGCTCAAGGCATCGGTGCGTGGCCGGTGTGCGGCGCACACCTCGGCTGGGGTGGTGTCACTCCCGGTTCAGGCGACGTATCAACTCTGCCTTCTGCCGGAGAAGCCGTCCATGTGGCCCCGGCAGCACTTCATACCGGTAGCAGGTGCAATTGGGAGTGGCCGGTCGATGGGGCGATTTCGCAGGGATTCCATGCCGGACACGATGGAGCGGACTTCGCAGTCGACGTCGGAACAGTTCTCCATGCCCCGACCTCTGGCACGATCTCGGTTGCCGGACCATTTGATCCTGGCGGATACGGAACCTATATCCAGCTCGAAGCCGATACCGGCGAGCAGATTCAGATGGGCCACCTTTCCGAAACATGGGTCAGCAAAGGCACCCATGTCCAGGTCGGCGACGAAATCGGCGCCACGGGCAATACCGGCAGCTCAACCGGCCCGCACCTGCATCTCCGCATCCACAGCGGCGGCGCCGTCGACCCCGTCGGATTCCTGAAGTCGGTCGGTGCATGCAACACCGGAGCGAGCGTCACTCCCGCACCGATCTTTGCACCCGCGTTGGATGCTCCGGCACCAAAGCCAGTTGAATCGGCAGTCGGCGACACGGTGACGGTATCCGAAGGCGACACACTGTTCGACCTTGCTTCAACGAGAGGGAAGAATTGGCAAGAGGTTTGGGCGATGAACGCGTGGATCACTGATCCTGACCAGATTTTCGTGGGCGATGTGATCACGTTCTAAACAGGAAGGCGGTTGCCGCCCCGAGGGCTCCTGCCCGAACGAGCGAACGTACCTTTCGGCGCCTTGGATGCACCGAAAGGTACGTTCGCTCGATGGGGTTGGAGCGCGGTGGACCCCGCCATGACGCTCGGGGACGCCGAATCGATGTAGATGTTCGCCGACGCACCCCTTTCGGTCACGTGTGACTCGGGCTACACTCCTGGACGGTTGACCAACTCGCGTCAGACCGCCCGAAAGGACACTCGTGCAGATCACCCGACGCACCGTACTGGCCGGCGCTGCCGCCGCACCTGCGCTCGCCGCTCTGTCGACGAGCCCGGCCGTCGCAGCTTCGCCGGCACGCACAGTTTCACCCGCACGCACCGACAAGTCGTCGGCGTCGCTGCAGGTGGGCGTCGGAATTTCCGACGTGACCGGACCGGTCGCCGAGGTCGGCATGATGGGCTACTCGAGCTTCGACCAACGCGCCGAAGGCCTGCACCAGCGAATGCGCGCACGCGCCTTCGTCTTCGAGTCCGGCGGGTCGCGGATTGCCTACGTCTGCGTCGACAACTGCATGATCTTCCAGTCCGTTCACGACGAGGTCCTGCGCCGACTGGCCGGGAAATTCGGTGACATCTACACCGAACGCAACGTCATGCTGACCGCTATCCATTCACACGCGGCGTGCGGTGGGGCGTCGCACAACTACGCATACAACCTCGCAGTTCTCGGATTCGAACTGCAGGTGTTCGAAGCCGAGGTCAACGGCATGGTCGAGGCGATCAGCGCCGCCCACGAGAACCTGGCGCCGGGCACCGTTCGTTTCGGCCGGTCCGATCTCACCGATGCCAGCGTCAACCGATCACGAGTGGCGTTCGACCTCAATCCCGAAGAGGACAAGGCCTACTACCCCGGCGGCAACGACCACCATATGCGTGTTATGCGAATCAGCCGGGGCAGCAACGACATCGGAGCGATTAACTGGTTCGCCACCCACTGCGCCTCGCTCACGAACGAGAACCATTTCATCTCCGGGGACAACAAGGGCGCCGCGGCGTACTTCTGGGAGCACGATGATCAGGGTGTGCGCTACCTCGACGGCGACACCAGCTTCATTGCTGCTTTTCCGCAGACCAACAGCGGCGACATGTCACCCAACCTCTTCCTCGAGCCCGGCCGCGGACCGACCGACGACGAATTCGAGAATGCACGGATCATCGGGCTCCGCCAGGTAGCGGCTGCTCAAACTGCCTTCGACTCGGCCTCCGAAACCGTCGCCGGTGGCGTGGACAGTCGGATCATGTACCTGGACATGGCAGATCAGGTGGTGAGTGGAAGATTCACCCCGGACGGACGCGAGCACCGCACCGCTCCGGCCGCGATCGGTGCGGCGATGAGTGCCGGAAGCGTCGAGGACGGGCCGGCAATTCCGATCTTCCCCGAGGGCACCCGAAACCCCATGATCGACGCCTTGGGCGGCATAAATGCTCCTGTGCCTCAATGGCTTCAGGATGCACAGGCCCCCAAACTCGTAGTCGTTCCGGTCGGCCTTTTGCCACCGGGCGGATGGGTGCCGAACGTGCTGAAGATCCAGATCCTGCGGATCGGCCAGTTCTACATCGTCGGCGGCCCTGCGGAATTCACCATTGTCGCCGGCCTACGAGTGCGCAGAACCGTCGCCGAGGAGCTTGGGGTTCCCCTCGAGAACGTCATCTTCCAGGGATACGCGAACTCTTACTCGAGCTACTGCACCACACCACAGGAATACGATTCGCAGCAGTACGAGGGCGGTTCGACGATGTTCGGCCGTTACACGCTGCCGGCCTATCAGCAGGGGTATGCCACCCTCGCGGCCGCGATGCGCGATGGCAACGAACCTCCTCGAGGCCCTGCGCCCGCCAACCTGTCCGGGTTCCAACCCAGCTTCGGCCCTGGCGTCGACTTCGACGAACCTTTGCCGGGAACACAATTCGGCGATGCCACCGTTCAGCCTGGCGACAGATCACCAGGCGGACAGGTTGCGGTCGAGTTCGTCACGGGTCACCCCAAGAACGACACTCACCGAAACGGGACCTTCTACGAGATCCAGCGCAATACCGGTGGATCCTGGACGCGGGTGGCCGACGACAACGACTGGTCCACCAAACTGCACTGGCGCCGAGTCGGGAGCAACGGTTCCGTCGTTCGCATCACGTGGGATGTTCCGGCAGACACTCCGGCGGGTACGTATCGAGTCCAGCACTTCGGCGCGTCGAAGGCTCGGGGTAGTGGCGCGATCACGCCCTTCTCCGGAGTGACCGCCGAATTCCGCCTCACCTGACCCGCGTGAACGTATCGCTCCCCTTGTCTGACAGGGGGAGCGATACGTTCACGCGATGGGGATGGCAGGCGATGGCAAGGTTCACACTGCGGTCGGGTGCAGCGAGGTGGTCTGCGCCGACTGCTCTGACGCCGTGGGGCGGTCGATCTTCGCGGCAACGATCAGGACCAGCAGACCGGCGACGGTAACTGCCGCTCCCATCCAGATCGGCGAGGTGAAGCCGAGTCCGGCAGCAATGGTGAGTCCACCGAGCCACGCGCCCAATGCATTTCCGACATTGAAGGCGGCGATGTTGGCACCCGACGCCATGGTCGGCGCCTCCGACGCGTAGTTCATGATCCGCATCTGCAGTCCGGGTACCGTCGCAAAACCGAAGGCGCCCATGAAGAACAGGGAGATCACTGTCATGATCTTGCTTTCGGCGCTCGCGGCAAACACGATCAGCACCACTGTCAGAATTGCCAGAATCCACACCAGGGCTTTGGTCAGCGAGCGATCAGCAGCCTTCCCACCGAGGACGTTGCCGACAAACAGACCGGAACCAAAAAGGATCAGCAACCACGGAACGCTGGACGCCGCAAAGCCACTCACCTCGGTGAGGGTGAATGCGATGTAGGTGAACGCGCCGAACATGCCGCCGTACCCGAGAATCGTGATGGCGATCGAGAACCACACCTGTTTGTTGCGGAAGGCCTCGAGTTCTCCGCGCAGGCCGCCGCCGTCGGTTGGGGCCGGCGTCGTCGGAACCAGAGCCGCGATCCCGATCAGTGCAACAATGCCGATTGCGGTGATCGCCCAGAAGGTCGAGCGCCATCCGAACTGTTGGCCGAGCATCGTGCCGAACGGAACTCCGAGAACGTTGGCAATGGTCAATCCGGAGAACATCATTGCGATAGCGCCTGCACGCTTGTCCGGCGCAACCATTCCAGCGGCCACCACCGATCCGATGCCGAAGAACGCACCGTGACACAGCGCCGCAACAATGCGCCCACCCATCATCACCTCGTACGTGGGGGCCAGCGCCGACATCAGGTTGCCGATGATGAACAGAACCATCAGCGAGAGCAGGACTTTCTTGCGCTCGAAGCGGATGACTGCCGCCGTCACCAGAATTGCACCGATCGCTACGGAGAGTGCGTAGCCGGAGATCAGGTGGCCGGCGACGGCTTCGGTGACCTCGAAATCGGCGGAGACCTCGGGCAGCAGACCCATGATGACAAATTCGGTGAGGCCGATCCCGAACCCGCCCATAGCGAGGGCAATGAGACCCAATGGCATCTCGGTGTTCCTTTCACAGATTTACGCGCAAGCCGTTAGCGGGCGTGTGCAGTAGTTGCAGGCGCGCTATAAATAATTGCACGCGCGCGCTACATGCGCAAGCTGGTAACCTGGAGCGGCAGGAAACGGACAAGGAGAATCACATGGGGATCGCCGACGACGCCGTCGAAATCCGTTCGCAAGGGTGGCGCACACTTGCGGCACTGCACGGTGCCCTCGACACCGAACTGGAGCGCGCTCTCCAGCGTGAGCACAAACTGTCCGTCGTCGAATACACGGTCCTCGATGCGCTGAGCCGCCAGGACGGCTGGCACATGCGCATGGCACAACTCGCCCGCGCTGCCGCACTGAGCAGCAGTGCCACGACGCGATTGGTCAACCGTCTCGAAGACCGTGGACTACTGACCCGAATCCTGTGCGCCGACGACCGCCGCGGTATCTACACCGAGTTGACGCCGGCCGGACGCGAACTTCTCGAAAGCGCACGCCCGACGCACGACGCCACCCTCGAGGCCGCTCTCGACGAGGCATGCAAGACACCCGAACTCGCACCGCTCGTGCGGGCGCTCCACGAACTCCCGGTCGGTTAGAACTCCGCCGGAAGCAGGGCACGCTCGTTGATATTCGCGACCACTTGATCGACAAACACTTTCGCGTCGACGACTGACCGCCCACCACGCGCCGGGACCAGAACGTCGACCGTTCCCGCTTGCACTTCGTTGTCCCCGATCACCGCGACGTACGAATCCCGGTGAGTGCGAGCCTCGCGGATGCGGCGTCCCAACGATCCGTCAGGCGCAATCGCCACTCGAACATCGCGAGCCTCGAGATCGGCCCGCACGCGCTCGGCCGCTTCCTGATGCCGGTCGCCGACTGGCAGAACCGACACCTGGTTGGGCGCCAGCCACGGCGGCATCCGCCCCTCGTATCTTTCGATCAAGAGCGCGGTCATCCGTTCCATCGACCCGAGCAAGCCGCGGTGGATCATGACGGGACGTGCCTTAGATCCGTCTTCCGCGGTGTACTCGAGTTCGAACCGCTCCGGTTGATTGAAGTCCAGCTGGACGGTCGAGAGTGTTTCCTCCCGGCCGTGCGCGTCTCGCACCTGGACGTCGATCTTGGGACCGTAGAACGCTGCCTCCCCCTTGGCTTCCACATATTCGATCGAGCGTGCATTCAGTGCTCCGCGAAGTTGATCCTCGGCGTCGGCCCACTGCTCGTCGGTGCCGAGGTATTGCCCTGCCCCTCTGATCGAGAGTCGGTATTCCCGTTCGACAATCCCCAGAGTCGAGTAGCAGTGCTCGATCGCGTCGAGCGCGACGATGACTTCCGCTCGCACCTGCTCGCCACTGCAGAAGACGTGCGCGTCGTCGAGATTGATCTGCCTGACGCGGTTCAATCCGCTGAGAACACCGGAGAGTTCGCTTCGGAACATCGAGCCGAGTTCACGAACGCGGAACGGTAGCTCACGATAACTACGGCCTCGCGCGGCGAATACCTGTGCGTGATGAGGACAGTTGGCGGGACGAAGGAGAAAAGATTCCCCGCCGATCTTCATTTCGGGGAACATGTCTGCCGAGAACTTGGACCAATGCCCCGATTTCTCGTACAACTCCTTCTTCGCCGTCACCGGGGTATAGACGCCTCGGCAACCGGATCGCGCGGCTTGTTCGGCGGCGAACTTCTCCAGTTCCGATCTGATGATCGCGCCGTCCGGCAGCCAGAGTGGAAGGCCCGCTCCGACGATCGGGGTGGTGGCGAAAAATTCCAGTTCGCGTCCGAGTTCGCGGTGGTCAACGCTCATGAGAGATCTCCACATCGTTCAAGGGAGTCGCGCACGGAGCGAAGAAACAGAAAAACCCCGGGGCGATAACTCCCGGGGCTGAAAGGTTCGGTCAGCAGTTGCTAAACGATGCGCCGGAAGGAAACCGGCGTCGTCGTGTTGTGCGCAATACTGACCATGTACGTCAGGTTACATTAACTTCCGACCCGCCGACAGCCCGGATTGTCGGGGCTCTATGCTGACGCAACTGGGAAGGCGCAGCAGTAGCCAACGAAACACCCACGAAGAGCGAAGTTTCGGCAATCATGTCCGAACGTGAGGTTCTCGGATATGAGGAGGATGGGCGACGGTGCCGGACCACTTGCTCGAACAGTTGATCACCATTCCTTTGTTCACGGGAATCATCGGGTACATCACCAATTGGTCGGGCGTTCTGATGCTCTTCGCCCCGCTCGAATTCCACGGAATCAAAGTTCCCGGCCTCAAGATCCTCTTCCCACTGCTCCCGCGCCGAGTCCAGGTAATCCCGGCAATTACCAGTGACGGCCGGTTCGGTTGGCAAGGAATTGTGCCCTCCCGCGCCGAGAAAATGGCGTCGATCGCTGTGGACAAATCGTTGGCAAAAGTGGGCAGCATCGCCGACTTCTACCGTGAACTCGATCCGGACAGCATCGCCGAACATCTGGTCACCATCTCGCGAAGCGAAGTCCGCGGCGTGGTCACCAGAATCATGACCGCCGAGAATCCCCAGCTCTGGCACAACCTTCCGAATCCGGTAAAAGAAGCCGTCTTCCGGAAAGTCGAGGAAGATCTACCGGCCAGCGTCCGCACCATCACGGACCGCATCGAAGAGAACATCGACGAATTCATCGACGCCAAACTCATGGTGATCAGATACCTGTCGTCGCACCCGAAACTGCTCAACGACATTTTCCGAACCATGGGAAACAAAGAACTGCGATTCATGCAGAACTTCGGTTTCTACTTCGGGTTTCCGATGGGCTTTGTCCTCGTGGCCGTACTGCACTTCCTGCCGTATTGGTGGATCCTGCCCATCGGCGGCGTCATCATCGGCTACATCGTCAACTACCTCGGAATCAAGATGATCTTCGAGCCCATCGCCCCCAGCCGATGGGTACCGTGGCGGCAAGGACTTTTCCTCAAACGGCGCACTGAGATCATCGAGGGCTACGCAAAAACTCTCGCCGATCACGTCATCACACTCGAGAACATCGGCACCGAACTTCTCGAAGGTCCACGCTCGGACCGAACCCGACGAATGCTCGATCAAGTACTGCGTGAATCCGTCGACGACGCCGTCGGATGGGCTCGATCCGTCGTGAAGATGACTGTCGGCTCACAGAGCTACCGACGCTTGCCGAGCCTTGCGACAACCGAAGTGCTCGACCTCGTTCCACGAGTATTCGAGGACGCGGCCTTTGCCGAAAGCCAGTCCGAGAAGATCCGAATATTCGTCACGGCGCAAATGAACAAACTGTCACCGGAAGACTTCAGCGAACTACTGAGATCTGCCGTCAAACAAGATGAATGGTTGTTGTTCGTCCACGGAGCGGTACTCGGCTCGTTGGCCGGTTTCCTGCACCTCGCGATTTTCGGAGTATGAGAATGAGTGAGCAGCGCGAAGAACCCACGTACGACTGGGATATCGACACCGGAACCGAAGAATCCGTCGAAAAGCGGTTGATCCGTAGCCTTGTCGGATTGACTGCCACCACCACACTCACTTCCCTGAAAATAACGGGGTGGGCACTGGGCACAGCTCGGGAGGCGACGCGGCAGATCGTTGCGGCCGCCGCCGACGCGGCAGCAGAGGCAGCCGAAGCTGCCAACGTCCAGCCTTCGAAGCGGCCGGCAAACGCGGGACCCTCCAGATCCGAGAACCTGCGATCGGCCATGCGCGCTCGCCCCACCCGCAAACAGAGCACCGAGGCCATGCTTGCGGCCCTGCGCCAGCGCGGCGACAATCTGCTCGACCGTTCTGCGGACGTCACCGACCGCGACGATCTCCACCCTGCCTACGACCGAATCCTCGACGAGATCGCACCGGACGAAGCGCGCATCCTGCGTCTACTCGCGTTGTCGGGCGCGCAACCGAGCGTCGACGTCCGAACAGCACGACCCTTTGGCGTCGGGTCGGAAATGATCGACGAAGGCCTGTCGATGATCGGCGATCTGGCCGGGTGCCGGCACCTGGATCGCACCAATGCCTACCTCAACAACCTGCACCGACTCGGGCTGGTGTCGTTCTCCCGTGAACCCGTCGAAGCGGAGCGATACCAGGTCATCGAGGTCCAGCCCGCGGTGATCGACGCCGTGCGCCGCGCGGGCCGGTCCAACAAGATCGTGCGTCGTAGCATCCTGCTCACGCCGTTCGGCGAGGACTTCTGCCAGACGTGTTTCTCCTTGTAGGCCCCTACAGCCAGGTGTCTTCCGTCGTGGTGGTCAGGAACGCCTCGAGATCGTCCCGCCAATGCGCGGGGACGGTCTTGTCCGGTTCGATCCCGGTGTACTGCCCGCGATAGAACAGCAGTGGACGCTCGGTCTTGACCTCACTCATCGACGAGACGCGACCGAAGACGACGAAGTGATCGCCGCCGTCGTGGACGGTTTCCACAGTGCAGTCGATGTGCGCGAGCGACTTGTCGATGATCGGTGAACCCAACGGCGAAGGTGTCCAGTCGATACCCGCAAACTTGTCCGGCTCACGCGAACCGAATCGCGCGCACACCGATTGCTGTTCCTCCGCCAACACGTTGACGGCAAACTTTCCGGTCTTCTCGATTGCCGCCCACGACCGAGAACCCTTGGTGGGACAGAACAACACCAGGGGTGGGTCGAGGGAGAGCGCGGCAAACGACTGGCACGCGAAACCCACCGGAACACCGTCGTCGACCGTCGTGATGATCGTGACGCCGGTACAGAACTGCCCCAGGACCGTGCGGAACTGCCGCGGGTCGAGTGCGGGGGCACTCACGGCTTCATTCCGACCGTGAAGTCGTGACCCCACAGACTCACTGCCGTACTTTCGCGCGCGATCCAACTCTCGTCTTCGACCTCACGTCCCTCACAACCGAATTCGATGTCGAAGCCGCCGGGAGTCTTCATGTAGAACGAGAGCATTTCGTCGTTGACGTGGCGCCCGAGGGTCGCCGACATCTTGACCTTCTTGCGCAGCGCACGGTCAAGGCACAGTCCGACGTCGTCTGAGTTCTCCACCTCGAGCATCAGGTGCACGATGCCCGTCGGATTGGGGAACGGCAGGAACGCCAGGCTGTGGTGACGTGGGTTGCAGCCGAGGAACCTCAGCCACGCCGGATCGCCGTCAGCGGGTCGGCCGACCATTTGCGGTGGCAGACGCATCGAGTCCCGCAGTTTGAATCCGAGGACGTCGCGGTAGAAGCGCAACGACGCGTCGTCGTCATCGGTGGTGAGCACGACGTGGCCGAGGCCCTGCTCCCCCGTGACGAACTTGTGTCCGTACGGGCTCACGATGCGTCGATGTTCGAGCGCCACACCGTGGAAGACCTCGAGAGAGTTTCCCGACGTGTCCTCGAACGCAATCAGTTCGACGACGCGTCGGTCCTTCAACTGCTCCGACGTGCCCTCCTTGAAGGGAACACCGGCCGCCGACAACCTGTCGCGGATATCTTGCAGCTCAGCCGCATTCGCTGTCTCCCAACCGGAGACGAGCAGACGATCGGCCTCGTTCGGAACGATGACCAGGCGTGCCGGAAAATCGTCCATCCGCAGGTACAACGAATCGGGGTCGACGCCCTTGCCTTCGCTCATGCCGAGAACCTTGAGTCCGTACTCGCGCCACGCGCCCATATCGGTGGCCCCGATACGCATGTATGCCAGAGATCGAATACCCATCACTTACCTCCGTCGAGCAAGAAGTCGGTTGCGAGCCGGTTGAATTCGTCGAACTTCTCGAGTTGTGCCCAGTGCCCGCAACCGCCGAACACATGGAGTTGCGCCCGCGGAATCATCTTGAGCGCGACCAGTGCGCCGTCGAGCGGGTTGACGCGATCTTCACGGCCCCAGATCAACAGCACTCGCTGGCGCAGTTTGTACGCCTCGCGCCAGAGCATGCCGAGTTCGAAGTCGCCGCTGGAGAACGACTTACCCATCGCCTTGGCTGCGGCCAACGATTCGGGCGTGCTGGCGGCGGCAAAACGTTCGTCGACCAGTTCGGGTGTGATCAGTTTCTGGTCGAAGACCATGATGCGCAGGAACGCTTCGAGGTTCTCACGCGTCGGCTGGTAACTGAACTTTCCGAGGTTCTTGACACCTTCGGTGGGGTCAGGGGCAAACAGGTTGACGCTCAGGCCGCCGGGGCCCATGAGGACCAGCCGGCCGGCGCGGTCCGGGTAGTCGAGCGCAAAGCGCACTGCGGCACCGCCGCCAAGGGAATTACCCAGTAGATCAACGCGACCGGTGATCTCGAGTGTGTCCAGGAGGTCGTTGAGCGCCGACGCACTGTGCACGAAGTACTGCGGATGCTCTGTCGGCTTGTCGGACTGTCCGTAGCCGGGCTGATCAACCGCGATGACGTGAAAGTTCTTTGCCAGCACCGGAATGTTGCGGGCGAAATTCGACCACGACGAGGCACCCGGACCGCCGCCGTGCAGCAGCACGATGGTGCGATCGTTCCCTACCCCGGCTTCGTGGAAATGCAGTTTCAGGTCGGGGCGCACCTGTGCAAAACGCGACGTGGATTCGTAGGTGAACACTTCTTCGGTGGTTGTCACGGACGTCCCCCCTAGACCATCGTGTCGGTGATCGGCAGACCGAACTCGCCTGTTCCGAACATGACGTATGCGCGTTCGGGATCGTTGGCCGCGTGGACGCGTCCGGCGTGAGCGTCGCGCCAGAATCGCTGAATCGGCGTGCCGTTCTGCAGTGCTGTTGCTCCGGAGTTCTCGAAGAGCTTGTCGATGGACGCGATCGCGCGGCCGGTGGCCCGGACCTGATCGCGTCGCGCTCGCAGACGCAGTTCCATCGGAACCTCTTCGCCCGCAAGGATCAACGCGTACTCGTCGGCGACATTGCCGGACAGTTGACGCCAGGCTGCATCGATGTCGCTGGATGCCTCGGCGATACGTACCTTCGCAAACGGATCATCCTTGGACTTCTCGCCGGCAAAGGCTGCGCGAACACGCTTGCCCTGATGCTCGACGTGCGCTTCGTAAGCGCCGTAAGCCATTCCGACGATCGGTGCCGAGATCGTGGTGGGGTGAATGGTTCCCCACGGCATCTTGTAGACGGGTGCGGTGTTGTTCTCGAGACCAGGGGCTGTCAGTTCGCTCATCGCCCGGAAGCTCAGCACGCGATGCGTAGGAACAAAAACATCCTTGACCACAACGGTATTCGAGCCGGTTCCGCGCAGGCCGACCACATTCCAGACGTCGTCGATCCGGTAGTCCTCGCGGGGAATCAGATAACTGACGAAATCGACTGCGCGACCGTCCTTGAAGACCGGCCCGCCGAGAACGGCCCACGTTGCATGGTCGCAACCGGACGACCACGCCCACGCCCCGTTTACCTTGTAGCCACCCTCGACTACTTCACCCATTCCCATGGGCGCGTAGGAGGACGAGATGCGAACGTCAGAGTCCTTGCCCCACACGTCTTCCTGAGCCTGCTGAGAGAAGAGAGCCAGGTGCCAGTTGTGAACGCCGATGATCGAGGAGACCCACCCTGTCGATCCGCAGGCGCTGGCGATCTTCTTGACTGCCGAGTAGAACAGCACCGGATCGGCTTCGTATCCGCCCCACTGCTTGGGCTGCAGTAGACGGAAGAAGCCGGTCTCCTGCAACGCCTTGACGGACTCGTCTGGGATACGACGAAGATCCTCGGTCTCCTGCGCCCGCTCACGTAGTGCCGGCAACAATGCGTCGAGCTTCTGCATCACCTCGTGGCTGTCATGGTTACCCACTTCGACGCTCCCGTCTGTCTCGATCGGATAGTTCACTTACCTTGAGACTAGAACACGTTCTCTTTTCTGTCGAGATGTCGGAAATCGCATCGTTGACGGCCGCAATGCTGTAACAAGTGCTTCCGAAATCTAGCGAAACCAGAGTTCGTTCTATAACGTGTTCTACTAACAGGTAGAAGGGATGTGAGGTCACTATGGCGCAGATTCGCGAGATCGACGTGGGAACGGTGCAGACACGGTTCGCACGTGGATGGCATTGCCTGGGTCTTCTGAAGACCTTCAAGGACGGCAAACCGCACGCGATCGAGGCTTTCGGCAGCAAACTCGTTGTGTTCGCCGACAGCAAGGGCGATATCAAAGTTCTCGACGGGTACTGCCGGCATATGGGCGGTGACCTCACCCAAGGCGAGGTCAAAGGCGACTCCATCGCGTGCCCGTTCCACGATTGGCGCTGGGGCGGAAACGGAAAGTGCACCGGCATTCCCTACGCACGCCGCGTGCCCCCACTCGCCCGTACCCGGGCTTGGCACACACTCGAGCAGAACGCCCAGCTCTTCGTCTGGAACGACCCGGAGGGCAATCCCCCGCCCGAGGAGATCGTTATCCCGCGCATCGAGGGCGCGTACAGCGACGAATGGACCGACTGGACCTGGAACTCCATGGTCATCGAAGGTTCCAACTGCCGCGAGATCATCGACAACGTCGTGGACATGGCGCACTTCTACTACATCCACTACGCCTTCCCGACGTACTTCAAGAACGTCTTCGAAGGTGAGATTGCCACCCAGTACCTCAACACCACGGGACGCCCCGACATCGGAATGGCCTCTCAGTACGGCGGCGACACGCTGCTTCGCTCCGAGGCCGCGTATTACGGGCCGTCGTACATGGTCAATCCTCTGTGGAACAGCTACAGCGGGTACGAGGTCGAAAGCGTCCTGATCAACTGCCACTACCCGATCAGTCCGGACTCGTTTGTGCTGCAGTGGGGCGTGACAGTCAAGAAGCCGACGGGCGTCTCCGATGAAATGGCCGACAAGTTGGCGGGCAAGTTCACCGAAGGCATCAGCGAGGGTTTCCTTCAGGACGTCGCGATCTGGAAGAACAAGACCAAGATCGAAAATCCGCTCCTCTGCGAGGAGGACGGCCCCGTCTACCAATTGCGACGCTGGTACGAGCAGTTCTACGTCGACAAGGCAGACGTTACCGAGAAGATGACGCAGCGCTTCGAATTCGAAGTGGACACCACCAAGGCCAACGAAGCCTGGCACATCGAGGTCGAGGAAAATCTCGCTCGCCAGAAGGCCGAGAAGGAAGCCGCTGCAAAGAAGGAAGCAGAGGTTTAGTCGTGAGCGCCTCGATCCGTGACCTCCGTTGGGCCAAGGCTCCGGACTTTGCCGGGCAACCGGAACGGCGGGGCGCAATCGAAGCCCAGACCGTCGAGGACAAGCAGGAATACCTCGACTCGGGGATGCAGGAAGTCGATTGCAAGACATGCGGCGCGTGCGTACTGGTTCGCAAGAACACGTACAAGCACACCAGCATTCAGTGGACCTCCGACCCGGCACGTCGGTGTCACACGTTCAAGGACGCCATCGCGTCGGGGCAGAAATCTGCACTCAAGGACGGCTGCCCGATGCTCCATGAGAGCATCGCCGACGCCGTCAGGGACGGCACGATTACGGTTCGCGACGCCGAAAACAGCTGAGCACCGCGAACAGTTGCACGAGAACTGAAATGAGGGCCGACCCCAACGGGTCGGCCCTCATTTGTCAGGTGTGGTCACAGTTCCTAGGTAACTGCCCCCGCGATCTTGAAAGCGATGACACGTTCCCAGTCGAATCCCAACTCTGTCAGAATTTCGTCTGTGTGAGCGGCGAATTCCGGTCCTGCACGCAGCTCGGGTGCAGTGACGTCGAACTGCACCGGGTTTGCGGCCAGTTCGAGTTCCCCTGCCTTGAGCAGATATTCGTTGGCCAGAACCTGCGCGTCGCTCGACACTTGCAACGAGTCCTGCACAGGCGCCCACGGAC
The DNA here is from genome assembly GCF_005938745.2 of Rhodococcus sp. KBS0724. Classification (NCBI taxonomy): domain Bacteria; kingdom Bacillati; phylum Actinomycetota; class Actinomycetes; order Mycobacteriales; family Nocardiaceae; genus Rhodococcus; species Rhodococcus sp. KBS0724. Next base: position 796,774 of record NZ_VCBX02000001.1, on the reverse strand, counting down.
CGGCAAGAGTGGCAAACTTCTCCGACCATTCCGCGAGTGTGCGGCTGCCCAGTACCTCACGCAGAATAGCCACTGCGGCTTCGGTATTGGCGGCAATCTGCTTGGAATCGGCAAAACGAGGGTCGTCGATGAGGTCGAGGCGATCGATGTGGCGACACACGTCGGCCCAGTACTTGCCGGCCTGGAGCATCACGAACGAAAGGAAGCGCCCGTCCGATGTGCGGTACAACCCGGACAACGGATTGGTCAGTGCACCATGACCACCCGGCACCGGCGCCACCATGGCCTGGTCGAGATGCGCCGACAACGCAATCCCGTGTCCCATGGCCCACACGCCGCTGCCCAGGAGGGAGACGTCGACTACCGAGGTCTCGCCCGTACGTTCTCTCTTGAGCAGCGCTGCCGCAACACCGCCGGCAAGGTTCGTGCCGGAGATGGTGTCACCGAACGCCGGCCCCGGCGGGGTGATCATTCCGTCGACCCCGGGAGGAGTGAGGGTAGCGGCGATTCCGGCCCTGGCCCAGAAGGCCGTCATGTCGTACCCACCCTTGTCGGACTCGACACCGCGCGGCCCGAGTGCACTGCCGCGGGCGTAGACGATCTTCGGGTTCACGGCGCGGACGTCGTCCACGTCGATTCCGAACTTGGTCCGAGCCTGGGGCAGGAAGCTTGTGAGGAACACGTCCGCTGTGCGGATCAGCGCATCCAACACCTCTTTACCCTCGGCGGTTCCCATGTCGAGGCCGATACTGCGCTTGCCTCGGTTGGCGTGCTCGACGTTGGGGTTGGGATCCCCCTCGACCTTCAACGCACCGACCTGACGAAGGCCGCGCTGTGGGTCACCGGTGACGGCGTGTTCCACCTTGACGACCTCGGCGCCCCAGTCGGCGAGCACTGCGCCCGCCGACGGAACGAAGCCGTACATCGCGACCTCGAGAACGCGGATCCCCTCGAGTGGCTTCACTTGACCACCGTCGCAAAAGCCTTGGTCTGCAGGAACTCCTCCAGTCCGGCGGTACCCATCTCACGGCCGATGCCCGACTGCTTGTAGCCACCGAACGGAACATCGGGGGTGAAGTAGTTGCCACCGTTGACGCTGAAGGTTCCGGTGCGGATACGGCGGCCGATGGCGATCGCGCGATCGTCGTCGGCACCCAGCACGCCACCGGAGAGTCCGTACTTCGAGTTGTTGGCGATCTCCACGGCATGATCGTCGTCATCGAACGGGATGACCGCGAGCACGGGTCCGAAGACCTCTTCCTGCGCAATTTCGCTGTCCGGGTGGACATTTGCCAGCAGGGTCGGCGTGTAGAAGTAGCCGGGATCGATCCGCGTGCCACCGGTCACGAGCGTCGCGCCCGCCTCGACGGCCCGCTGAACCAAACCGTCGACCTTGTCTCGCTGCTTCTCACTGATGAGCGGACCCATGTAGATCTTCGGGTTGGTCGGGTCTCCGACCGGCACGTGCGCCATCATTCCGGCCACCTTCGCGACGATCTCGTCGTGATGTGCCCGTGGCACGAGCAACCGGGTGGTGAGCGCACAACCCTGACCTGTGTTGGAGCAGATGGAGAATGCCGCGAACTGTGCAACCGTGCCGAAGTCCGCGTCCTCGAGCACAATCAATGCCGACTTCCCTCCGAGCTCGAGGAAGACCTTCTTCAGGCTCGCGCTTGCCGCAGCCATGATCGACGCGCCGACGGGTGTGGATCCGGTAAAGGTGACCACGTCCACGTCGGGGTGGGTGGTCATGATCTTGCCGGTCTCCACGTCGGACGAGGACAGTACGTTGACCACGCCGGCCGGAATATCGGTGTGATTGGCGATCAGTTCACCCAGCGCCAACGTGATGAGCGGTGTGTCCGGAGCACCCTTGAGGACGATCGTGCAACCGGCGGCGAGCGACGGAATCAGCTTGGCAAACGCCAGCTGATTCGGGTAATTGTACGCAATGATCGCGGAGACAACTCCGGCGGCTTCCTTCTCGATCCAGCGATTGTGCTTCTGCCCCTTGATGTCTACCTCGCCGAGCTGTTCGGTCAGCGGGTAGGTGCGCAGGAGATCAGCGTAGTAGCGAATGATGCCGATAGGCGCCTCGAGCTGGTTGCCTTGCGTATTGAGGTAGGTAGCTCCGACCTCGGCGATCGTCAGCGCACGAAACTCTTCGAGATTGTCGAGCATTGCCTGATGCAGCTGGTCGAGGCACTTGATGCGGAATTCCACATCGGTTGCCCAGCTGGTGGTGTCGAAGGCCTTGCGCGCCGCTGCGATAGCGGCTTCTGCCTCCGCGACACCCGCATTCGGTGCGTAACCGAGGATCTCACCGGTAGCGGGGTTGATCGACGCAAACGTCTGCTCCGTTGTCACGAGCTTTCCGTCGATGAGCAAGCGCCGATCGACATCCAGCACGACGGTGCCCTCGTTTGCCGACACCGTTTCCTGAGATGACATCCGTTCTCCTCACTAAAGTATGAAAATAGAGTTCTCATATTCGAGAATATTGCATCCTGGTGGTGTGAATGTAGCAACTGTGAAGTCGTACGCATACCCCCGTCGAAAGGTTGCATTGCACCTGAACAGTCTCTACTCGGGATCTTGCGGCCACGTCAGAGCGAGAGTAGGATTCTCCAAAATTGAATTGGAGATTCTTGTGAACCAGAATGATCCACTCCAACCCTCGCCTGTTACAACAGCAGCCCCGTCGTCGGCGAGTCACGCACTCAGACCCCATTCCCTTTCCCCAACCTATTTCGGGCACGGACACGACACGTCGAGCGACCGTTTTTGCTTATGTCGCCGACCCACGCCCGATCGACAAACGCACTACCGGGCTTTCACCGTAAGAACTCGTCGAAACAGACTGAATAACAAAATGATTCATGTGCAAACAGGAGGAATATTGTGAAGGTGAAGGTCGACCCAGAACTGTGCCAAGGGCACACACTGTGCGCTATGGCAGCACCGGACGTGTTCGAACTGAGCGACATCGACGGCCACGCCACGGCCATCGAAGGCGATGTTCCTGCCGATCTCGAGGACAAGGTGCGGGAAGCTGCCCATTCCTGCCCAGAGCAGGCCATCACCATCTTTGCGAGCAACTCCGCCTCCGAGAACGCCGACGCCAAGACGCCAGAGAGGACAGCTCCATGAGCATCGACAATGCGCCAGCGCAAGACAACCACGAGAAGCCCGTATTCCAGTTCGACCGGCACGCAGCGGACTATCGCGACAACTTCCTGGACATCACCCAGGAGATGCACTCGAAGTGTCCGATGGCCTGGTCCGATACCCACGGCGGGCACTGGGTTGCGTCGGGCGGCGACGAGGTCTTCGCTCTCGCTCGGTCCGCTGACATCTCGAATGATCACGACCTCAAGGGAGTTCGTCGTGGTTACAAGGGAATCATGATTCCGACCGCGGAACGCGCGTCCGGTGTCCGCGGCGGCATCCTGGAAATGGACGACCCCGAGCATCGCGAGTTCCGTGCGGTTCTCAACCCCTACCTGTCTCCTGCTGCCATCAAGAAGTGGGTTCCGCTGATCGACGAGGTGATCCGCGCCAGCCTCGACGAGAAGATCGAGTCCGGCAAGATCGACTTCATCGACGATCTGGCAAACATCGTCCCGGCAGTGATCACGCTGGCAATGCTCGGCATCCCCGTCGTCAAATGGTCCGTCTACTGCGAGCCGGTACACGCGGCTATGTACACCCCGCCGGATTCACCTGACATCGCCCGGATCGGTGAACTCCACCGCGCCATGGGATTGGACCTCCTCACCAATCTCCACCAGATCCGCGAGAACCCCAGGCCCGGCATGGTCGACGCGATCGCCCGTGCCACCGTCAACGGCGAAAAGCCGGACGATCTCGAACTTCTCGGGGTCCTCAGCCTGCTCATCGGCGGCGGGTTCGACACGACAACGGCGCTCACGTCACACGCACTCGAGTGGCTGTCACAGAACCCGGATCAGCGCGAGATCCTCAGCCGGGAACGCGACACCATGCTGGACTCGGCAACGGAAGAATTTCTCCGCTTCTTCTGCCCGACACCGGGCGACGGCCGCACCTTCTCCGCCGACGGCGAATTGGGCGGCGTGCAGTTCAAAGAGGGCGATCGACTCTGGCTCTCCTGGGCAATGGCCAACCGCGACCCCGAACTCTTCGAGGACCCGAATACCGTCGACCTCGAACGAACGGCCAACCGACACTTCAGTTTCGGTCTGGGAGTACACCGATGCATCGGCTCGAACCTGGCCCGAACGGTCTTCAAGCGCATGCTCGTCGCAGTGTTCGACCGGATGCCGGACTTCACGTGCGACCCCGAAGGCACCGTGCACTACGACTCCATCGGCGTCATCCAGGGCATGCGTCACCTCCCGGCGACCTTCACCCCCGGCCCGCGTCTCGGTGCCGGCCTCGACGAGACCCTCGAGAAAATCCAACTGATCGTCGACGAGCAGGGACTCGCCGCACCGATCACTGCGCAGAAGTAAGGAAACTGAAGTAAGTGACTGATTCCGCGGTAGTCGATCCGGTAAACGAGAACAAGGTAGCCGAGTCGGGGCGTCCTCTTCCCCTTGTGACCCGGCAAAACCGGTTCTACTGGACGTCCGGCGCGGATGGCCGGCTGCGCGTACAGGAGTGCGAGTCCTGTTCGGCTCTCATCCATCCGCCGCAGCCGGTCTGCAGGTACTGCCGTTCACATCAGATGGGCGTGCGCGTGGTTTCCGGCTACGCCACACTCATCGGATTCACGGTCAACGAACGCTTCAGCATGCCCGGGCTTCCGGCACCCTACGTGGTGGCTCAGGTCGCGATCGAAGACGATCCTCGGGTTCGGCTGACTACCAACGTCATCGAGTGCGATCCTGCGCAGCTGCACTTGGGCATGCGCATGGAAGTTGTCTTCCATCAGGACGGGGACGTGTGGCTCCCGTTGTTCCGGCCGACGGCCGAGCAACCAGAACCTGCGCCGCTGCCACAGGCCGAGGGTGATCCGGAAGAGATCCGGCGACGCGTGCGACCGATGTCCACCACAGTGAAGTTCGAGGACAAGGCGGCGCTCACCGGCATCGGCATGTCCGAGATCGGCCGACGCTTGATGCTCTCCCCCATGGAGTTGACGGTGCAGGCGTGCGAGCGTGCCGTCGCCGATGCCGGCCTCACGATGGACGACATCGACGGCCTCGCAAGCTATCCCGGCGCCGGACCGGTAGGGGGGTTCGGCGAGGGCGGCGGGGTGACCGGCGTCGAGGCGGCTCTCGGCATCCGGCCGACCTGGCATAACGGCGGCATTGAAACCTTCGGCCCCAGCGGCTCCGTGATCGCGGCGATGATCGCCGTCGCCAGCGGCCTTGCCCGCCACGTGCTGTGCTACCGAACCGTCTGGGAAGCCACCCACAACGAATTGATGCGTCTGGGCGAAATCAGCCCACCTGCGCCGAGTCGCACCCCGAGCTGGATGTTCCCGTTCGGAGCGACCTCCGCAGCACACACTCTCGCGCAGAATGCGCAGCGCCACTTCCACAAGTACGGCACAACTCGCGAAAGCTTGGGTTGGATTGCGCTGAACCAACGAGCCAATGCCGCACTCAATCCGAGCGCGATCTATCGCGACCCGATGACGATGGACGACTACCTCTCGGCCCGCACCATCACCACGCCATTCGGTCTCTACGACTGTGACGTACCGTGCGACGCTTCGGTCGCAGTAATCGTGTCCGCCATCGATGCAGCACACGATCTTGCCAAGCCGCCGGTACTCGTCGAAGCTGTCGGAACGCAGATTGTCGAACGTATCGAATGGGATCAGAGCACACTGACACACGAGCCTCAGGTTCTCGGCCCCGCTGCTCACCTGTGGACACGAACCACGATGCGCCCCAGTGATGTCGACGTCGCGCAACTCTACGACGGATTCTCGTTCAACTGCCTGTCCTGGATCGAAGCGCTGGGCTTCTGCGGCATCGGCGAAGCAAAGGACTTCCTCGACGGCGGCCACAACATTTCCCGCGACGGCGTGATCCCACTCAACACGCACGGTGGACAACTCTCACACGGCCGCACACACGGCATGGGGCTGATTCACGAAGCGGTCACACAGTTGCGCGGCGAGGCCGGTGAACGTCAGGTCGTCGGCGCCAAGGTCGCCGTCGCGGCCACGGGTGGCCTGTCCCCCGGCGGCGCAATGCTCCTTCGAACGGATCGATAGTGGAGGCGCGTCAATGACGACCGCGACGATGACACCCAGCTACCACGCTCGCCGGAGCCCGGACACCCCGGCCATCGTGATGGCTTCGAGCGGTGAGGTCACGACATACGCCCAACTCGACGAACGCTCGACGCGATTTGCGCGGGCATTGCGGGCACGCGGGCTGGGCGTCGGCGACCACATCGCGATCCTGATGGAGAACAACCGCCCCTTTCTCGAAATTGCCTGGGCAGCGCAGCGATCCGGCATTCACTACACCGCGATCAACCGCCACTTACGCCCGCTCGAGGTGCAGTACGTTCTCGACGATTGTGGTGCCCGCGCCTTGATCTCGAGCGAAGCACTTGCCGACGTCGTGGCCGGCCTCGACGTCTCGCGTATTTCCATCCGGATATCGGCGCTCGGTGACATCTCCGGATTCGATCGGTACGACGACGTGCTGGCCGGCGAGACGGCCACACCACTCGACGACGAGTGCGAGGGCCGCGAAATGCTGTATTCGTCCGGGACCACCGGACGCCCCAAAGGTGTGCGTAAACCGTTGCCAGGAACGGCGTTCGGAGATCCGAGTGCCGCCCCCGTCTTGATCGCCAGGGGCCTGATGGCCGGCAACACCGTCACCGATGCGGTGTACCTGTCGCCCGCACCGCTGTATCACGCGTCGCCCCTGGTCTTTTCGATGTCATGGCACCGTCTCGGCGCCACGGTCGTGGTGATGGAGAACTTCGACCCACTCCAATGCCTTGAACTGATCGAGCGTCACCGAGTGACAAGCGCGCAGTTCGTGCCGACCATGTTCGTGCGCATGCTTCGGTTGTCACCGCAGGAGCGAGCGCGATACGACCTGTCGAGCCTGCGCAACGCCATACACGGAGCGGCGCCGTGCCCGATCCTCGTGAAGCAGCAGATGCTCGACTGGTGGGGGCCGATAATCCACGAATACTATTCGGGCACCGAGGATGTCGGCGCTTCGACCATCACACCCGAGGAGTGGCTGACGCACCCCGGATCCGTCGGGCGACCGATGCAGCAATGCCATATCGTCGGCGAGGACGGGGCGGAACTTCCTGTCGGACAGGTCGGCTCGGTGTATTTCTCCGGCGGCAGGCCGTTCGAATATCACAACGATCCCGAGAAGACCGCGTCCGTCACCAACGACCGCGGGTGGCGCACACTCGGCGACATCGGGCGTCTGGACGAGGACGGATACCTCTATCTGACCGACCGCGAGGCGCACACGATCATCTCGGGTGGAGTGAACATCTATCCGCAAGAAGCGGAGAACGAACTCGCCGGGCATCCTGCCGTCGCCGATGTCGCAGTCATCGGCGTACCCGACGACGAGATGGGCGAGTCGGTGAAGGCCGTTGTGCAACTGGTCGATCCAGCGGCAGCCCACGCTACCCTCGCCGCCGAGCTCATCGAGTACTGCCACAAAGCGCTCGCGTCGTACAAATGCCCCCGAAGTATCGATTTTGTCGACGCCCTCCCCCGAGATCCCAACGGCAAGTTGTACAAGCGCCTGTTGCGGGACCGTTATCGGGCGAGCAACGTCACCCCTATCGCTTGACGACAGAACAGGAGACCCTCGTGCAGGGTTTGACAGACAAGGTCATTCTGATTGCCGGCGGCGCCACCGGCCTCGGCGCCGCCTCCGCGCAGCGACTGGCAAACGAGGGCGCACAGATCGTGATCGGTGATCTCAACCTCGAAGGTGCCGAAAAGACCGCTGCGGCAATAAACGAAGCCGGTGGGCGTTCCGTTGCAGCACAATTCGACATTTCCGACGACACGTCAGTCGAGAAATTGGTGGCATTCAGCGTCCGGACCTACGGCGGCCTTGACGCCGTCCATATCAATGCCGGAGATATGGGTTCGGTGTCCAAGGACACCGATATCGTCGACATCGACCTCGAGGTCTGGGACCGCACCATCGCCGTCAACCTTCGCGGCCACATGCTCGTGACCCGGCACGCCATTCCCGAACTCCTCGCACGCGGTGGCGGCACGATCGTCTATACATCGTCGATCGCCTCGTTCACGGGTGATCCGCAGCGTCCTGCCTATTCGGCAACCAAAGCCGCTATCAACTCCCTGGCCCGCCACGTCGCGTCGCGCTGGGGCCGCGACGGCATCCGCGCCAACGCCATCACTCCCGGACTGATCCTCACCAAAGAGATCGAGGAGGGCGCGTCGCCCGAACTGCTGCAGTCGTTGATCGCGCGATCTCGCAGTACACGGGGAGGCAGACCCAGCGACATCTCGAGCATGGTCGCCTACCTGATGTCGGATGACGGCGAGTGGATCAACGGGCAGGTCGTCAACGTCGACGGCGGCACGGTGTTGCGGTGACCGGACACTACGAATATGTGATTCTCCACTCGTCCAGCTATTGATTCTCAATAGCGAAAACAATATTCTCATTGCAGTAGGCGCCGCTGCCGGGCATCTCTGCGCAGCGCAGGAGAGGATTCTCAATGAACATTGACGACATGGTGATGGTCAGCATCGACGACCACGTGGTCGAACCGGCTGACATCTTCGAAAAGCACTTCCCGAAAAGCCTCATGGACCAGGCCCCCAAGCTGACGGCCCACCCCCGCAACCCCAACGTGCAGGCCTGGCTTTTCCAGGACACGGTGGTCGGCAGTTCCGGCCTGAACGCCGTCGTCTCCTGGCCGAAGGAAGAGTGGGGCATGGATCCCACGGGCTACGCCGAGATGCGTCCCGGCGTCTACGACATGGACCTGCGTGTACGCGACATGGATGCCAACGGCACCTTGGCCGCAACACTTTTTGCCACCTTCCCCGGATTCGCCGGAACCCACCTTGCGAGCCTGCCGGACAAGAAGTTGTCCCTAGCGGCATCTCGGGCCTTCAACGACTGGGTCGTCGGTGAGGTACCGAATGCTCACCCCGGGCGCTTCATCCCCCTCGGCATCATCCCGTTCTTCGACGTGGAGGAATCCGTCAAGGAGATCCACCGTCTCGCCGCGATGGGTTGCCGATCCATCAGCATCCCTGAGACTCCGTACGGCGTGGGTGAGGGCTACCCCGACTTCAAGTCCGGCTACTGGGATCCGATCTTCAAGGCCTGCGTCGAGACCAACATCGTCCTGAGCCTGCACATCGGTGGCGGCTTCAGCTTGGTCAAGCGCCCCGAGGGCTTCAACATCGACGACATGATGGTTCTGACACCGCTCATTTCGACTATCGCGGCAAACGACATGATGCTCAGCGGAGCCTTCCAGAAGTTCCCGGATCTCAAGGTCGCCATGAGCGAGGGTGGCGTCGGCTGGGTTGCACCGTGGCTCGACCGCGTCGAACGCCACGTCGTCAACCAGTCCTGGACCGGAACCAGCTTCCTCCCCAAGGGAATGACGGCAACCGACGTGTGGCGCAAGAACTTCCTGGCGTGCTACATCACCGAGCCGAGCGGACTGAACAACCGTGACCGCCTCGGCATCGACACCATCGCCTGGGAATGCGACTACCCCCATTCCGACTCCACTTGGCCGATTTCGCCGGAGATGTTGATGGAAGAACTCGTCGACGCCAAGCTCACCGACGAGGAGATCGACAAGATCACCTTCGGAAACGTTGCCCGGTTCTTCGACTGGGATCCCTTCAAGCACATCAAGCGCGAGGACGCCACCGTGGGCGCCCTGCGTGCACGGGCAACCGATGTCGATATCAGCGAGACATCCAAGGCCGAATACCGTCGACGCTACGAGCTCGCCAACTCGTAGCCTCCACGCTTGGACAAATGCCGCCGACACCCGTGTCGGCGGCATTTGTCGTACCCACACGCGGGCGGTGCGCCTGCTGGAGAACCTCACCAGCCCAACAGGTTTGACTGGATCACACACCGACCGCGGGGCGATCAAGAATTAGAATTTTGCCCGAAAAGAATTGCATTTTTATCAACAAGAACGCTATTCTCCAAGTAACCAAGGAGGCGCACATGGCGTGGGATTTCGAGACCGACCCCGAGTACCAAGCGAAACTGGACTGGGCGGACAAGTTCGTACGTGAAGAGGTCGAGCCGCTCGACCTGGTCTGGCCGCACGAGCAGTTCGTGCCGTTGGACGGAGCCAGGCGTAAAGCGATCGACCCGCTCAAGGAGCAGGTTCGGAAGCAAGGACTGTGGGCCACGCATCTCGGACCCGACATGGGCGGCCAGGGATACGGCGCACTCAAGCTGGCTCTGCTGAACGAGATTCTCGGTCGATCATCCTGGGCACCAATCGTATTCGGATGCCAGGCACCGGATACCGGCAATGCCGAGATCATTGCCCACTACGGCACCGAAGAGCAGAAGCGGCGCTACCTGCAGCCACTACTCGACGGCGAGATGTTCTCGACCTACTCCATGACCGAACCACAGGCCGGTGCCGACCCCGCGCAGTTCACGACGCGCGCAGTCAAGGACGGCGACCACTGGGTCATCGACGGAATGAAGTACTTCTCCTCCAACGCGAGAACCGCGTCGTTCCTGATCGTCATGGCTGTGACGAACTCCGATGTCAGTGTGTACAAGGGCATGTCGATGTTCCTCGTACCGTCGGACACACCGGGAATCAACATCGTCCGCAACGTGGGTCTGTACGGTGAGCCCCTCAACGACGGCACCCACGCCCTCATCCACTACGAGGGTGTCCGGGTACACGAGGATGCACTCCTCGGCGGCGAAGGTCAGGCATTTGCCGTGGCACAGACGCGCCTCGGCGGCGGACGAATCCACCACGCCATGAGGACGATCGGCCTTGCACAGAAGGCAATCGACATGATGTGCGAGCGCGCACTGAGCCGCGAAACCGCGGGCAGCCGGCTCGCCGACAAGCAGTTCGTGCAGGGCTACATCGCGGACTCCTACGCCCAACTGGCTCAGTTCAGGCTCTTCGTATTGCACACGGCATGGAAGATCGACAAGTACAACGACTACAAGAAGGTCCGCAAGGACATCGCCGCCGCCAAGGTCATCATGCCGACTGTGCTGCACGACATCGCTTGGCGGGCAATGCAAATACACGGTGCGCTCGGTGTGACCAACGAGCTTCCGCTCTTCCAGATGATTCACGGTGCCGCAGTGATGGGCCTCGCCGACGGCCCGACCGAGGTACACAAGACCACCGTCGCCAAGCAGGTACTGCGGGATTACAGCCCCAGTGACGACCTCTGGCCTACGGAATGGATCCCGCGCAAGCAAGAAGCCGCTAAGGCAAAGTACGCCGACTACATCGAACTGGAAGTGGGGAACCTGTGATCGATTTTCAACGGCTTTCGGACTGGATGGACGGCGAGGGCCTCGGCAAGGGCGCGCCGCTCGAGCACCGATACCTCTCCGGCGGTACCCAGAACGAAATCTACGAACTCACCCGTGACGACTTTCGCTGCGTGATCCGGATACCACCGCCGGAGGCTCCCGCAAACCGCGACAAGGGAATCCTCCGCGAGTGGCAGATCATCTCGGCACTCGACGGCACCGATGTGCCCCACACCGAAGCAATCGCCGTGTGCGAGGACGCCTCCGTACTCGGCCGACCGTTTTATCTCATGGGATTTGTCGACGGTTGGTCCCCCATGGACGACCGGAATTGGCCGGAGCCCTTCAAGAGCGACCTCGAAGCACGGAACGGACTGGGCTACCAGCTGGCCGAAGGCATCGCACTTCTGTCGAAGGTCGATTGGAAAGCCAAGGGCCTCCAGGATCTTGGTCGACCCGACGGTTTCCACGAGCGTCAGGTCGATCGCTGGACCAGCCTGTTCGAGAAGATCAAGGGCCGCGAACTCGAAGGAATCGAAGTCGCCACCGAGTGGCTGCGGAACCACAAGCCGCTCGACTTCATCCCCGGAATCATGCACGGCGACTACCAGTTCGCGAACGTGATGTTCGAAAACGGCGCACCGGCCCGGCTTTCCGCCATCGTCGATTGGGAGATGGGAACGGTCGGCGACCCCAAACTGGACCTCGCCTGGATGCTAGAGGGCTGGCCCAAGGACACCAGCGCTCCAGAGGCAGCAACCAGCAGCTACGTCAACCTGCAGGGCATGCCGTCGATGGAACAGTTGGCCGGGCACTACTCCGAGATCTCGGGTCGCCAGGTCGACGACCTGGACTACTACCGAATCCTCGCCAAGTGGAAACTCGCGATCATCCTCGAACAGGGGTTCCAGCGCGCCGGCGACAACGAGAAACTCCTTGCCTTCGGTCCCATTGTCGCCCAATCGATGATCGCTGCTGCCGAACTCGCCGAGACAACGGAGTACAAGTCATGACCGACACAACCCCCGAACTGATCCAGGAACGCCGCGGACAGATCCTGATCCTGCGTCTCAACCGCCCGGACGCACGAAATGCGCTCACCGGCAGCCTGTATCGCGAACTCGGCGACACAGTACTGGCCGCCGACACCGATCCGGACGTCCGCGCAATCGTCATCACCGCCACCGGTGACCGCGCTTTCTGCTCAGGCATGGACCTGAAGGCCTTTGCCACGGAAGGCGAAGGAGCCTTCACCTCCGAAGGTTTCGCTCGACTCGCAGCAGGCAAACTCTCGACCCCGGTGATCGGTGCCGCCAACGGCACCGCCATCGGCGGCGGGCTTGAACTCCTCCTCGGTTCCGACATCATCATCGCGTCGTCGGCCGCGAAATTCGGCTTCCCCGAAGTGAAACGGGGATTGTTCCCCGGCGGCGGCGGCACCAACATCGGAACCCGAATCCCGATGCACGTCGCCCTGGAGTTAACCCTCACCGGCGATCTCATCACGGCTGACCGGGGCTACCAACTCGGACTGATCAACGCGGTCGTAGATCCGGACCAGGTCCTGGAGGCCGCAGTGGGATATGCCGAGCGCGTCGCCGCAAACGCTCCACTCGGCTTGGCTGCATGCAAGGAACTCGTCCGCCTCGCGGTAACCGATTCAACCAGCGCTGCACAGAAACTCGGGCAATGGCAGTCAACGGTGTTCAGCAGTGGTGACGCCAAGGAGGGCGCTGCTGCTTTCATCGAGAAGCGCACCCCGATCTGGCAGGGTAGGTAACCTGCGATGCGCGCTGCTGTGTGCGGGGCGTACGGACCTCCCGAGGTTGTCACCGTCGAAACACTCCCCTCGGCTCCGCTCGAGGCCGGGCAGATTCGGATCCGTATCGAATCCGCAGCCGTCAACTTCTCCGATGTGTTGTTGATTGCCAACAAGTATCAGGTCAGTGTCCCACCGCCATTCACGCCCGGCAGTGAGTTCGCCGGAGTCGTGTCCGAGATTGCCGAAGGCGTCACAGCTGTCTCCGTGGGTGACCGCGTCACCGGCACCGGTTTTGTCGGTGCGTTTGCGGAAGAAATTGTCATAGCTTCCGACAAACTCACGCTGGGCCGCATCCCGGACGGTGTCGAGACACGCATTGCCGCCGCTTTCGGTGTGGCTCACCGCACGGCGTACCACACGCTCCGATCCGTGGCTCACATCAAACCCGGAGACGAGTTGATCGTTCTCGGCGCCGGTGGCGGCGTCGGCCTTGCCGCCGTTCAGCTCGGTGTTGCGCTCGGGGCGTCGGTCACTGCGGTCGCGTCGAGCACGAACAAGCTTGACGTCGCGGCGTCGTACGGCGCCGGGCACCTCGTCAACCACCGCACCGAGGACCTGCGCACGGCACTGAAAAAGGCACTCCCCCAGGGCGCAGACGTTGTTGCCGATCCAGTCGGCGGTGACCTCTCCGAACCCGCACTTCGTGCTTTGCGTCCGGGCGGCCGCTTTGTCACCATCGGGTACGCATCCGGTGTCATCCCCAAGATTCCGCTCAATCTGATCTTGGTAAAGGGCGTGCAGGTCAACGGATTCCAGTTCAAGGACATTCCGCCGGAAGAATACCGTCGAAATGAAGCCGAACTCACCGATCTACTGGTCGCCGGCCGCACAGTTCCCCACATCGGTGCCGAGTTCCCGCTGGACAAGGCAGCTGATGCTCTTCGGATGGTCGCCGACGGCCAGGCGGTCGGGAAGGTCCTCATCGACCTGACGTCCTGACAGGCAGAAATCATCAGTGGGGTCCGGGAACAGCAGTGTTCCTGGGCCCTACTTTTTGACGAGATTATGATTCTTACATCAGAGAATGACGTATGCTCTTCGTATGGGAGACGACTTGGGAGCAGACGGTTTACGGTTCGAGCGCGAAGGCGCGATCGGGTGGTGCACCATCGACCGACCAACGGCGAGAAACGCATTCACCCCCGCAATGTATTACGGACTGAAACGAGCAGTTCGCCTCGTGAACTCCGATCCTGATCTGGGAGCACTGATCATCACCGGCGTCGACGACGTATTTGCGCCCGGCGGCGATCTCGGTGGACGCTCCGATCCGGGAGACAATATGCCGGAGGGGCTTTCGGGCAACGATGTCGTCCCGTTCATGACCATCCGTGACAGCCGCGCGCCTGTGATTTCCGCGGTCAACGGAATCTGTCAGGCCGGCGGCCTCCTTGTTGCGATGATGTCCGACATCGCCGTCGCCAGCGATCGGGCCACATTCCGCGTTCCCGAACTTCTGCGAGGAATCCCTGACGCGACCTATGCCGCCGTACTGCCCGCTCACGTCGGTATTGCAGCTGCGCGTGATCTGATGCTCTCCGCACGTAAATTCGATGCCGCAGAGGCACTTCGGCTCGGAGTGATCTCCCGCGTCGTGCCGCACGAGAATCTCCGAACTGCCGCGCTCCAGGCCGCACGCGAGGTATTGCAGAGCGCGCCACTGGCCCGTGCCCAGGTCAAGCGAATGCTCAACGAACGTTACGGACTGTTCGACTACGAAACCATGTTCGGCGCGCTCGAAACGTCACCGGAGCCCCGTGAGGGAATGCGCGCTTTCATGGAAAAGCGCGACCCCAACTGGATCCCGGCAAACCTGCCGAGCTGACCGCCCGCACCATCCGAGGCCGCCGTCGCAGTGCGACGGCGGCCTCGGATCCTTTTCTGTGCCTTGCACGATCAACGCGGCTTGGAATACTCCGATTGCACGGCCATGATCCGCATTTTCGGAATCGGGCCATAGCTCAGCGAGTCCGACATATTCAACTTCTTTGCCGCAGCGGCGATATGAACGTTTCGCTTTGCCTCATGGGATCACCCTCGAGCTCGTAGAGCGTCACGGAAGGACCGCCATCTGCGTCGGCAGCTGCCAGTCTGGTGCCGCCGACAAATCCGTCAAGAGCCACTACTTCAGGTATGTGGATCTCGTCGTACCACCGATTGAACTCGTCGAGCCGATCCGGATGAGAGGGATGCGATTCGACAACCAGATAATGCTTCAATGTGGATCCTCACTGTGAGAAGTACTGGTGGCAGTGCAGATTCAGACTCGAACAACCCAACCGCCATCGATGTTGAGCGTGTGGCCGGTCACCCAGTCGCTACCTGACGAGACGAGGTACAACAGACCGGGAATCAGCTCTTCCGGCTCGCCGAACGGAAACGGAATGGCGTGCTTGACCATTTCCTTGAGTTCCGGCGGTGACGCGATCGAACCCGCTTCGGTGTTGACCATTCCCGGAGCGATCGCATTGACACGAATACCGAACGGCGCCAACTCTCGCGCCAACGACACAGTCATGCTCACCAGGCCGAGTTTCGTGATGCCGTACGCCTGCGCAGCCATGAATGCACCGCTCGACGACTGATTCACGATCTTGCCGTATCCGCGTTCCTTCATATAGGGCACTACCGCACGGGCGCACAGGAGCGGACCGGTGAGATTGACTGCCAGCGTGCGGTTCCAGAGTTCGAGATCCATAGTGGTCAGGGATCCCTCGCCCACCACTTCGGCCATCAATCCGGCGTTGTTCACGAGAATGTCGACGGACCCGAAGTGCCGGGCCGCGGTAGCCGCCATCTCGGTCGTACTCGATTCGTCCCGGACATCGACATGCACCGCAAGGGCGCGGTGACCGGCCGCTGTCAGTTCGCCTGCTGCTGCAGTGGCGGCCTCGAGGTTGACGTCAGCGAGCACCACGGCGGCGCCGGCCTCGGCGAGTCCCTGAGAGTAGGTGCGGCCGATCCCGCCGCCGGCACCGGTAACGATGGCCACCTTGCCCTCGAGTAGGAGGTTGTCGGTCATGTTTCCCTTTCGTCAGACCTTGCGGGTAACTCCACCGTCGACGCGGATGATCGCCCCGGTGGTGTAACTGGAAGCCGCACTTGCGAGATGGAGTGCAAGTGGACCGATCTCCTCGGGACGGCCCATCCGACGGAGCGGCACGAATGGCGCATCTTCGCCCTCGGCCGGAGCCCAGGACTTGGAGATATCCGTCAGGAAGGGCCCAGGAAGAATTGCGTTGACGCGCACCGTCGGCGCAAAGGCCTCAGCCAGTCCGACAGTGAGGGCATTGAGGCCCGCCTTGGCGCACGCGTATGGCAACTCTCGAACGCTGGCGACGAGGGAGCCCGCGGTGCCGACGTTGATGATCGAACCGCCGTCGTTCTCGGCCATGTACGTTCCGGCGCGCACGGCAAGACGAAAGGGCCCCTTGAGATTAACGCCGAGAGTCTTGTCATACAGGTCCTCGGTAATATCGTCGAGGTTCTTGTACGGGGGTGACATACCCGCGTTGTTCACCAGCACGTCGAGTCGGCCGAAGTGTTCGAGCGTCCGGTCGATCAACTGCTCACAATCGTCCCAACGTCCGACATGACACGCAACCGGCAGAACCTTTCGCCCGGTCGACGCCATGACCTCGTCGGCGGCGCGTTCACACGAGTCGAGTTTGCGGGACGCGATGACAACGTCAGCTCCCGCCTCGGCAAGAATCTGGACAATCGCTCGGCCGATCCCGCGGGATCCACCCGTGACTATCGCAACTTTGCCGGTCAGGTCGTGGAGATGTTCCAAGGTACTCATAGGTGAATCATGCCTGATTCGACCACACTTTGAAAAGGCCATTCTCCATCTCAAGAATATCCTTCTGGTTGCAACACCGAACACATTCACCAAGTGCGGCTACGCCGAAATGAGCAGCGTAGAGTACTGGAAGACAACGCTGTTCGACAGTCGAATCGATACATCCAATCGCAATTCGCACGAGGTCACATAGGTCGACAGAAGCCGCAACCCGTCACCAGATCCGGCGGCGATGGATTTTTCACACTTCATGTTCTACTTTATGAGAATTGCGTTCTCATGAACGTGACGCCTCTCCGAGAGTTCATCGAGCAAACGAGGGCCAGGAACCCACCGTCAGCAAAGGAACTTCGTGGATCTGCAGACTGTTCAGGACAAGATCGAGATCGCCGAACTGATCTACCGATACGCCCGCGCCGTGGACACCAAGAATTGGGAATTGCTGACTACCGTGTTCACCGAGGATGCGCATCTCGACTACAGCGCCGTCGGCTACCCGGCCGGATCCCGGGACCAAGTGCTGACGCTGCTCACACAAGCACTCGGCCAGGTTCCGATGACTCAGCATTTTGTCACCAACGTCGAGGTCGAACTCGACGGTGACACCGCCAACGTACGGGCGATGTTCTACAACCCGATGCAACTCCCGGGCGCTGCGGAGATGACCTACTGCGGCGGCAACTACCACCATGAGGTCGTTCGCACCGCCGACGGCTGGAAGAGCGCTCGGGTGACCGAGGAGAACCTGTGGTTCTCGAACCACCCCGCCAAGTCGCCGGCCTGAAAGGTAAACCTATGACCGAGCGCGTAAACGGGCGTGTATCCGGCAAAGTCGCCCTGATCACCGGTGCCGCCCGCGGACAAGGACGAGCGCACGCCGTTCGCTTGGCCGCCGAGGGCGCAGACGTCATTGTCGTCGATCTGTGCGCACCCATCCGAGGTGTCCCGTATGCACCGGCCACCCCCGAGGATCTACTGGAGACCGTTCGGCTGGTGGAAAGGACTGGACAGCAGGCAATTTCAGCGATTGTCGACGTCCGAGACCTCGAGAAGCTTCGTGCGATCGTCGACGATGCCGTCATTCGTCTCGGCCGTCTGGATGTCGTCGTCGCGAACGCGGCGATCTGCTCTGCCGCTCCCTGGCATGAGGTAACCCCCGAATCCTTCGAGGACACAATGGGTACCAACGTGACCGGTGTCTGGAACACCGTCATGGTCTCGGCCCCACATCTCGTCGAGCGCGGTAGCGGATCGATCATCTTGATCAGTTCCGCAGCGGGATTGAAGGCCCAACCGTTCACGATGCCGTACACCACGAGCAAGTGGGCAGTGCGCGGAATGGCAAAAGCGTTCGCTGCGGAACTCGCTCAGCACAGCATTCGGGTGAACAGCGTGCATCCCACCGGCGTGAACACGCCCATGGTCAACGACGGTGCCCTCGGTGGACAGCTCGACAAAGCGATTGAAGGCAACCGTCGTATCGGGGCAATGATGATCAACATGCTGCCGGTCGACATCATCGCACCCGAAGATGTGTCAGACACGGTGTTGTTCTTGGCATCCGACGAATCGAAGTACATCACCGCACACGAATTAGCACCCGACGCGGGTGTCACCGAGTTCTGATCGAACAGTATTCACTGGAGGAAAAAGCATGGAGTTGTCCTCGGCGCGGCACGCATTCATTACCGGCGGCGCGAGCGGTATCGGCCTCGGCATCGCCGACGCGCTGGCAGAGCGCGGGTTATCCGTAACGGTCGCCGATATCAATCGGCAGTCTCTGGGTTCGGTGATCGCGTCACGCGGCGCCGGATTTTGTGGTGTCTCGCTCGACGTCCGTGAGCGTAAGGCCTGGGCAGCGGCCAAGGCAACGTCCGAAGATACCTTCGGCCCGGTGGATATCCTCGTCAACAACGCGGGCATCGGTTTCAACGGGCGCGATGTGGTCGACATGGATCCGGAGACCTTCGACAATCTTGTCGCGATCGACCTGACCGGAGTCTTCAACGGCGTGTCCGCCTTCGGCGGGGATATGCGAGCACGTGGACACGGACATATCGTCAACACCGCTTCCGTCATGGGATTGACAGCCGGCGCTCCCGGGCGGGGCGCATACAGTGCCGCAAAGAGCGCAGTCATCGCTCTGTCCGAGGCGCTGCGCACCGAAATGGCGCCGCACGGTGTCGGGGTTTCCGTACTCTGCCCGGGATTGGTCATGTCGAATCTCGATCGCAGCACCACCGAATTGGGTGGTCAGGTCGAGGATGTCAGCCACATCAAAGGAACGGGAAACATCGGAATGGAGCCCGCGACCGCAGGCGCATACGTTGCGCGAGGGATAGCGCAGAATCTCCCGTACATCGTCACGCACCCGCATTATCTCGACTACGTCGAGAAGCGAATGGAGAGCATTCGAGCCAGTGTGGACGCGTCGACCCCGATTCCCTGAGTTCTGCCTCGACGCGTTTTCACTCGAATGGCATGATGCCGGATTTGCGAGATTTCCCACGCCTCAGAATTTCGCTCTCCATACTGGAATGGAGGCTTCCCCCTACCCAGTAGGTGCATATGGATATCGATGTACTCGTCGCAGGCGCCGGCCCGATCGGACTGACCGCCGCCATCGAACTACGCCGCCGCGGGATAAACGTTCGGATCATCGACCCGCTCGGTGAACCTCCGCAGTACGCCAAAGCTGTCGGCATCCAACCGCGAACTCTTGAAGTCTTCGAGAACATGGGAGTACTTCGACAGATCCTCGATGCGGCCACCATCATGCGTGGGCAGATCGCGTACACCAATGGTTCCGAAGTGGGGCGGATGGATCTCACGCTGCCCGACGACGTGCCGTACACCTTTGGCGGACTCCCCCAATATGCGACCGAAAGAATCCTGACAACCAGGCTGGCAGAACTCGGAACCTCGATCGAGCGCGGGCTCGCACTCACAGGTTTCGAAGACATCGACGACGGGGTCACCTGTGTCCTCAGCGACGGAAATACTGTGCGGGCCAAGTATTTGGTGGGGTGCGACGGCGCGCACAGCACTGTCCGTAAAGGCTTGGGGTTGACCTTCGAAGGCGGGGCCTTTGCCGAAAGTTACATGCTCGGCGACGTCGAAGTGGACTGGTCGATGCCCAGCGGATACGCGATTCGCGCAAGTCATGTGGACGGCGCGGGAACCACCGACGATCTCCTGGTTTGTATTCCGCTCCCCGGACACAAGCGATATCGGATGTCGATGCTGGTTCCCGACGATCTTCTCCCGGATCCCCCTGGGCCTGACGGTGTTGCACACGGTTTTTCGTCGGGCAAGACTCCCGAACTCCACCACATACAAGCTGTGCTCGATCGATTGTCGCCCGAACCCACTACGGCGTCGACGCTGCGATGGTCGTCGGTTTTTCGGATCAGCCACCGCATCGTCGACGCCTACAGTCGCGGAAGAGTATTCATCGCCGGTGATGCTGCCCATATTCACCCACCAACCGGTGCTCAAGGGATGAACACCGGAATACAGGACGCACACAACCTCGCCTGGAAGCTGGCACTAGCAGCCGACAACCTCGCGGCGCCGGGTCTTCTCGATACCTACGACACCGAAAGACGTCCTATCGGTGAAGAAGTCGTCGGTATGACAGTCCGCAACGCGCGAGAAGGGATCGGTTCGGGGGAATCTTCGATCGATACGGCGATGCGGCGTCAGGCGCAACTGCTGGTTTCCTACCCCGACAGCCCGCTCAATACCGGAGACAAGAGCAATAATTCGCCCGTTCAACCCGGCGAACGGGCGCCCGATGCACGCGGACTCACTCGAGACTGCGTGCAGTTCCCCATCCGATTGTTCGAATTGCTGTCCGGTGTCAATCACACACTCCTTCTCTGTTCGGACGGATCCGATGACAGCATCGGTGACTGCGAAAAGCACTCTGCCGCCGCGATCCACGCGTCGCAAGGACAGCTGGATGTGTACGTAATCGCACCACCGTCGTCTGATTCCGTCTACTCGACGCTGCCGATCATTCGAGATTCCGATTCGCAGCTGTGTACCGCCTACGGCGTGGACGAGAACTGCGCGTTGATAATCCGGCCGGACGGATACCTAGGATACCGGGGTGACCACACCGGTATCTCCGGCTACTTCTCGAAAGTCTTTGCGTTCAATACGTAATGAGCGAATCGAACATCAGCCGGATCTCCGGTGAGAGTTTCATGAATTCCACGTAGCCACCCATCGGTCCTCCGTCGACGTAGGCAAATTCCATTCCCGCGTCTGCGATGCGCCCTTGCTGCAACACCGGCATTCCCCGACGCGCTGCTTCCGACAAAGTTTCGTCGTAATCGTCCGGAACAAAAGCCACATGATGAACGCCAACGCCGTGCGTGTCGAGGAACTCCGAATAGAGACTGAGCCCCGAAACCGGCTGGATCAGCTCAATTTGCTGAGTTCCCGCATAGCCCAGGGAAATGTGGGCTGTGTAATCTGCGGGCCGGCCCCGATAGGTTGTGGTCTCCGGCCCGAAGTGAAGATCGGGCATCCGCAGCCATCGCTGAACGCCCCACTTTTCGGAGAACTCCTGTTCTGCTGCAGTGATATCGGCTACTACCCAACAGATCTGAAAGATCGGTCCCGAAACCAGCGGGGTCATGCCATTTTTCCGTTGTCCACCGAATACACCGCGCCGTGGATCGCGGCAGCATCATCTGAAGCAAGAAATGCCACCATCTTTGCCACGTCTGCCGGCTCCATGAGTCCGCGCGGTGATGCGACCTTCATGATCAGATCGAAATCGACACCGTCGGGGAAGGTGAAACCTGTGACCTGGGGAGTCATCATGCCACCGGGGCAGATTGCGTTGACGCGCAGAGATTTTCCGGTGAATTCCATCGCCATCGCTCTGGTGAGTCCGATCAATCCGTGCTTGGCCGCGCAGTAACCAGCCGAGTAGGCCTGGCCTTCCAGTCCTGCGATCGAGGAGACGTTGACGATGTTGCCGCCGCGCGCGAGGAGATGAGGCAGCGCGGCTCGTGACAGGAAGAACGGTCCGTTCAGGTTGACCGCAAGGTCGTGCGCCCAGTCGTCATCGGTCATGTCGGCGGTATGACGAATGGTATGCGAACCCGCCACATTGACAAGGATGTCGATCCCTCCGAAGGCGTCGACGCACGCCTGCACTGCGGCGTCGCACTGAGCGGAATCGGAGACGTCGGAAGCCGAGTAGTGGCCCTCGCCGTCATTTCCCGCCAGTTCGGTCATCGCTTGGTGCAGCTTGTCCTTGCCGCGGGCAACTCCGAAAACCTTGGCTCCCCTTCTGGTGAGGATCTCGGCAACGGCGCGCCCCAACCCCGAGGAAGCGCCGGTTACCATTGCAATTTTTCCGTCCAGTACGTCAGCCACACACCGAGTCTACGACGCGGCGGCCTCCCGCTGAAGCTCCAACGCGATATCTATCAGCTGATCTTCCTGTCCGCCAACCAACTTGCGCTTTCCCGCGCGCACCAGAAGCTCGGCAGAGGAAACACCGTACCGCTCAGCTTGACGTTCGGCATGCTTGAGGAAGCTCGAGTACACCCCGGCGTAACCCATCATCAGCGCTTGACGATCGAGTAGACATTCCTGCGGCATAGCCGGTCGCACAACATCTTCGGCGGCGTCGGCTATCGCGAAGAAGTCGATACCCGTCTTGACGCCGATCTTGTCGCAGACTCCCACAAATGCCTCGACCGGCGCGTTACCCGCCCCGGCACCGAAACGGCGGGTGCTGCCGTCGATCTGCTTAGCCCCGGCCCGAACGGCAGCAACCGAATTCGCGACCCCGAGTCCAAGGTTCTCGTGTCCGTGAAAGCCGACCTGGGCGTCACTGCCAAGTTCCTGGACCAGCGCCTCGACCCGTTCGGACACCTGCTCGAGAACAAGGGCACCGGCAGAGTCGACGACGTACACGCACTGGCAGCCGGCGTCAGCCATGATGCGCGCCTGCTTCGCGAGCGATTCCGGCGGAATCGAATGAGCCATCATGAGGAACCCGACGGTCTCGAGGCCGCGCTCACGCGCCAAGCCGAAGTGCTGAATGGAGACGTCGGCCTCGGTGCAGTGAGTGGCGATACGGCAGATGGACGCGCCGTTGTCCTGAGCGATGACGATGTCGTCCTTGATGCCGAGCCCTGGCAGCATCAGGAAGGCGATCTTCGCGTTCTTTGCCGTCTCCACCGCGGCTTTGATGAGTTCCTGCTCCGGCGTTTTCGAGAAGCCGTAGTTGAAGGAGGACCCGCCGAGACCGTCACCGTGGGTAACCTCGATGACGGGCACACCGGCTCCGTCGAGGGCACCGACGATCGCTCGGACTTCCTCGAGTGTGAACTGATGACGCTTGTGATGGGAACCGTCACGCAGCGAGGTGTCGGTGACGCGGATGTCCCAGCTCGAATCGAAATGAATCATGTCGCTCATGCCTTCACGCTCAGAAACTTCTGGGCGATCTCCTCGCCCACCTTGGTGGCTGCCGCAGTCATGATGTCGAGGTTTCCGGCGTAGGGCGGCAGGAAGTCTCCTGCGCCTTCGACCTCGACAAATGTTGTGACCGTGGCATATCCACCGGACACGACGCTCGGATCGTCGAACTGCGGTTCGTTGAGCAACCGGTAGCCCGGCACGTACTGCTGGATATCCTTGACGACGCGATGAATGGAGTCGGTGATCGCCGCGTGATCCACATCTTCGGGGATCGCACAGAAGATGGTGTCTCGCATGATCATCGGCGGATCGGCAGGATTGAGGATGATGATCGCCTTGCCACGCTGGGCGCCGCCAATCGTCTCGATACCGCGACTGGTGGTCTTGGTGAACTCGTCGATGTTCGCGCGGGTTCCCGGTCCGGCAGACAGCGATGCAACGGAGGCGACGATTTCGGCATAGGCCACTTCCACCACACGAGATACCGCGTACACGATCGGGATAGTTGCCTGTCCGCCGCAAGTGATCATGTTGACGTTGGGCGCGTCGAGGTGCTCGCGCAGGTTGGCGGGCGGAACCACGGCCGGACCGACGGCAGCCGGCGTGAGGTCGACGGCGCGAATTCCCGCGGCCTCGTAGCGTGGTGCGGCGTCTCGGTGCACGTAGGCCGAGGTCGCTTCGAACACCAGGTCCGGTTTTTCCGCCTGATTCAACAACCAATCGACCCCTTCGGCGGATGTCTCGAGCCCCATCGCGGCGGCGCGCGCCAATCCTTCGCTCTGCGGGTCGATTCCGATCATCCACCGGGGCTCCAGCCACTCCGAACGCTGCAGTTTGTACAGCAGATCGGTGCTGATATTTCCCGATCCGACAATCGCCACACTTGCCTTGGTCATGATTACTCCCTAGGTGAACTGAAGCTGGGGGGTGAGCTGAAGCGAAGTACCGCGGCGTTCGATGCCGCATGAAGTCCGGCGCGGCGCCCGGAGAACACGCAGTCAGCGAGCGACAAGCCGCTCACATACGAGTTGGAACAAATGCCGACGGCTGTGCGGCCGGCAGCATAGAGTCCCAGGATCGACTGCCCAGCTTCGTTTTTCACTGCGCCGGTTGATTCATCGACCACCAATCCACCGAGTGTGAGCATGGGGCAGGGATTCATCATATTGGGCTTGATCGAGACGTCGTACATCGTGAACGGCGCGGTCAGTATCGGCCTGACGAAGTCGGACGGCTTCCCCATCGGATCGGGTTGACCGCTTGCGGCAGCGGTATTGTGCGCATCGATCGTTTCATGCAGGCCGGCGGCATCGATTCCCGCCTTGCGTGCAACTTCGGAAATCGTGTTGCCATGCACTGCAGTACGCATCATTCCGGTGGTCTGCACCCGCTGAAACCACATGGATTGATCCGGTATTTGCGCCTTCGCGTCACGAACAAGATCGGAATCGGCCAGCAGCCAACCGATTCCGCCACTCTTCTCGACCATTGCCTGCCCCAGCGCCGCACCGTAACGTGATTCGTCCACGATTCGCGCTCCGGATGCACCCACCAGTATCGAACCGAGAAAGGCGCTGGGTGGGACGATGAACCGCCACGCGGAGACGTTACCGAGCTTGTCGGTGGCACCCCCTGCCTCGATTCCGAGATTGATTCCCTTGCCGTCGTCACCCGACGTACCGAGCGGGATCCCACCCTTGTAAGCCGGTGCGTGAGTGCGCATCATCTCGCGGTTGGAGACAAATCCACCAGCACTGAGGATCACGCCACCACGCGCCTTGATGCGGATCTTCTTGGCGTACTTCTTCTCGATCTTGCTGATGTGAGCGTCGATAATCGAACGAAGTTGGGGGGCGTATACACCCGGTTTGGCAGAGATCGAGCCGAGCGCTGCGTGACGCCGCCGAACCCCGGCGGGTGCATCCCGAAGCGTCAGCGCCTCGACGCCGATCACCCGGCCGTCCTCGATGATCAACCGGTCAGCTCGTGTCTGGCCGAGTAATCGCACGCCCTTGGCCTCCGCGGACTTCGCGAGCGGGCCGTACAGCATCTTCCCTGACGTGCCGCGGCCTTTGGCTCGGTGCCCACGCGGAGCAGGTTTGGCGATGTCACGGAACCCGCCGGCCGATTCGCTGCCAGAGAAGTACAGATAGTGCTTATTACTCGGAAACGACGTCTTGTACGGACACAACGAAGCCTCGAAGGGCACGCCGTGACCGCGCAGCCACTCGATTGTCGATGGACTCTCCTCTACGAACCGGCGCAAGGTCTCGGGCGCCACCGCATCACCGACCTCGCGGGTCAGGTACGCGAGCATTGCTTCCGGACTGTCCTCGACACCGGCTTCTTTCTGAATCGCGGTGCCGCCACCGGCGTAGAAGATTCCTCCGGAAATGGTGCTGGCGCCACCTCCCGATGCCCGATCGATCGCCATCACCGTCGAACCAGCCGCTACCGCTTCGAGTGCGGCGCTTGCCCCGGCAACACCGAATCCGACAACGAGGACATCAACCGAAGTATCCCAGGTCACACTGCACCATCCTCAATTTTACTGCAATGCGTTTCGTTATCGAAGGCAACGTTCGTAAATACTTCCTGGCAGAAAGCATGGACTGACACCCCCATCATTCTATAACGTGTTCTACATGAGCAAGCAGGAATACGACATCGTCGTCGTCGGCAGTGGTGCCGCAGGTATGACAGCGGCCTTGACCGCAGCCCACCAGGGCCTGAGCGTGGTCATCGTGGAGAAGGCTGCCCACTACGGCGGATCGACCGCCCGATCCGGCGGCGGAGTCTGGATCCCCAACAACGAGGCACTTCAGGCAGACGGTGTCACCGACACGCCAGAGGCCGCCCGTTCCTACCTGCACAGCATCATCGGCGACGTCGTCGCTCCCGAACGCATCGACACCTACCTCGAGCGCGGTCCCGAGATGCTCTCGTTCGTGCTGAAGAACAGCCCGCTCGAACTGCAGTGGGTTCCCGGCTACTCCGACTACTACCCGGAGGCTCCCGGCGGACGCCTTGGTGGCCGCAGTGTCGAGCCCACCCCGTTCGACGGCAACAAGTTGGGCGCCGATCGCAAGAATCTCGAACCCGACTACGTCAAGGCCCCCAAGAACTTCGTCATCACCCAGGCCGACTACAAGTGGCTCAACCTGCTGATGCGCAATCCGCGCGGACCGCTGCGCGCCATGAAGGTCGGCATGCGATTCCTCGCTGCCAAGGCCACCAAGAAGGATCTGCTGGTTCGCGGACAGGCACTGGTAGCCGGCATTCGACTCGGCCTTCAGTCCGCCGGAGTGCCCATCCTGCTGAACACCCCGCTGACCTCCCTGTACACCGAAGACGGCGCGGTTCGCGGTGTCAACGTCATCATCGACGGCGAGGAGCAGGTCATCCGTGCTCGCCACGGAGTTGTGTTGGGATCCGGCGGATTCGAGCACAACAAGGAAATGCGCGAGAAGTACCAGCGCGGGCCCATCGGCACGGACTGGACCGTCGGCGCGAAGGCGAACACCGGCGACGGAATCCGCGCGGGCCAAGAGATCGGCGCTGCAGTCGATTTCATGGACGACGCCTGGTGGGGTCCGTCCATACCACTGACCGGTGGACCGTGGTTCGCTCTCTCCGAGCGCACCCTGCCCGGCTGCATGATGGTCAACATGTCCGGCAAGCGCTTCGGCAACGAGGCGGCTCCGTACGTCGAGGCAACGCATGCGATGTACGGCGGCGAATACGGCCAGGGCGAAGGCCCCGGCGAGAACATCCCGACATGGATGATCCTCGATCAGCGCTATCGCAACCGCTACACGTTTGCCGGCATCACTCCCCGCTCCCCCTTCCCCGGTCGCTGGCTCAAGGCCGGCATCGTGGTCAAGGCCGGAACGATCGCCGAACTGGCCGAGAAGACAGGACTTCCCGTCGCATCACTGACCGAAACCGTCGAGCGATTCAACGGCTTCGCACGCAACGGCAAGGACGAGGACTTCGGCCGCGGCGACAGTGGCTACGACGCGTACTACGGTGATCCCCGCCTGAAGAACCCCAGCCTTGCCGAAATCAGCAAGGCTCCGTTCTACGCCATCAAAATGGTTCCGGGTGACCTCGGCACCAAGGGCGGCATCTGCACCGATGTCAACGGCCGAGCACTACGCGAAGACGGAAGCGTCATCGAAGGTCTCTACGCCGCGGGCAACGCGAGCGCACCGGTCATGGGCCACACATACGCCGGACCAGGCGCGACCATCGGCCCTGCAATGACTTTCGGTTACCTGGCAGTGCTGGACATCGCGGAGCGCGCGAAGAACGCTGGGACCGCTGAGACCGCCGCCGAGGCTGCAAATACGGCGGTCGATCATGCCAATTGATCTTTCCGTAGCACTCGGCGCAGAGCTTGCACCGCAGGAGTTCTCGTGGACGCCGTCGGACGTGCAGCACTACCACTTGGCGCTCGGCGCCGGGGCCCGTCCTCTGGATCCGAACGAATTGCGATATCTCGACGACGAGAAGCCACAGGTACTACCCACCTTCGCCACCGTCGCGGCAAACTTTCACGCCACCGAAGCGCCTAGGGTCTCGTTCCCCGGCGTCGAGATCGATCTCGCGAAAGTTGTCCACGGAAGTCAGGAAGTCACGCTCCACCAGCCGATTCCGGCCAGTGGCAGCGGCCGAACGACAACTCGGATCGCCGAGATCTGGGACAAGGGCAAAGCTGCAGTCATCGTGCAGGAATCGGTCACGGTCGACACCGACGGCAACCCGCTCTGGACTGCCCGCTCGTCGATATTCGCCCGCGGAGAGGGCGGTTTCGGGGGTGAACGTGGTCCGACGGAATCGGTTTCGCTACCTGATCGCGAGCCCGACGCGGACATCGTAGTACCGGTACTTCCACAGCAAGCGTTGCTCTATCGGATGTGCGGCGATCGCAACCCATTGCACTCAGATCCGCAATTCGCCTCCGCTGCAGGCTTTCCAGCGCCTATCCTGCATGGACTGTGTACTTACGGAATGGTCTGCAAGGCCGCAGTGGACACGATGCTCGACGGCGACAGCACGCAGGTGGCCGGGTTCAGTGCACGTTTTGCCGGGGTGGTTTTCCCGGGTGAGAACCTGAGCATCCGAATCTGGAAAGGCGAAGGGCAACTGTTGATCTCCGCATTTGTCGCGGAGCGCGATGCCCCCGCACTAGCTGACGTAGTTCTCACTCTTGCCTGAGATCCACCTTTTGAACTCACTGTAGTTCTCGAACCCGATGGAGTAGTCCGAAGATGACGGCACAAGACGAAAAGTTCCGACTGTCCCGACGAGGTTTCATGGCCGCCGGAGCCGGAGCCGTAGCCGCGACCGCATTCGCCGGCTGGACACCGGCCTACGCCGTCCCCGCCGGCTCTTCCGGCTCCGCGGGTGGCCCGGTACCGACCCTCACACCGCCGCCCGCATTCCCCGAAGGCATCGCGCTCTACCAGCAGGCGTACCAGAACTGGTCCAAAGAGATCATGCTCGACACCATCTGGACCTGCGCTCCCAAAACGCCCGAAGACGTAGTACGCCTGGCCAACTGGGGACATGCCAACGGTTACACCATTCGCCCCCGCGGTGCCATGCACGGCTGGACACCCCTGACTGTGGTGAACGGCGCTTCCATCGACAAAGTCATCCTCGCCGACACCATGGTCCATCTGAACTGGGTCAACGTCGATGCCGGTGGATCACCGGCGACGGTCACCGCAGGACCCGGTGCCACCCTCGACGCCATCACCACCGCACTTCAGGCTCAGGGCCTCGGATTCGCCAACCTCCCGGCACCCGGCGTCCTGTCCATCGCAGGATCTCTCGCCGTCGACGCCCACGGCGCAGCCCTGCCTGCGGAAGGCGAACCACACGTTCCCGGACAAACTTTCGGTTCTCTCTCCAACCTCGTCACCTCCCTGACCGCAGTGGTCTGGAACGGCAGTGAATACGCGCTCAAGACCTACTCGCGGGCCGACGCCGCCATCAAGCCACTCCTGACCCACCTCGGCCGCACCTTCCTCACCTCCGTCACACTGCAAGCGGCACCCAACTACCGCATGCGCTGTGTCAGCTACACGGACATCGGTTGGCAGGAACTCTTCGGCGCTCGCGGCGCCTCCGGACGCACCTTCGAGAAGTTCGTCCGCGAAAACGGTCGCGCAGAAGCAATTTGGTACCCCTTCACCGAACGACCCTGGATGAAGGTGTGGTCCCTCGCCCCCGAAAAGCCTCGCTTCTCCCGCGAGGTGACCGGACCGTACAACTACATCTTCTCCGACAACCTCCCCGAACCGGTCACCGACATGATCGGGCAGATCAACTCCGGAAATCCTGGTATCGCACCGGCATTCGGCCAGATTATGTACGCCACCACCGTCGCCGGTCTCGCCGCGACCTTTTCCAACGACTTGTGGGGGTGGTCCAAGGACGTTCAGTTCTACATCCGGGCCACCACGCTGCGCCTGACCGAAGGCGGTGGCGCTGTCATCACGTCCCGCGCCAACATCGGCCAGGTCATCCACGACTTCACCCACTGGTTCAACGGCCGGATGGAGTACTACCGGTCCATCGGGCAGTTCCCTCTCAACGGACCCGTCGAAATCCGCTGCTGCGGCCTCGACGAACCATCCGACGTGGAAGTCACGTCCGCCGGCGCCCCCACCATCTCCGCCATGCGCCCACGCCCCGACCACCCCGAATGGGACACCGCCATCTGGCTCAACGTCCTCGGAGTCCCCGGAACACCCGGCATGTTCGCGTTCTACCGGGAAATGGAGCAATGGATGCGCGGCCACTACAACAACAACGACGCCACCTTCCGCCCCGAGTGGTCCAAGGGCTGGGCATTCGGCCCCGACAAGCCGTACACCGACGCACAGATCATCGACAACGACCTCCCCCAGACCTACCGCGACGGCGTCCCCACCAGCGACAACTGGGATACCGCGAATGCCGCCTTCAATGCACTGGATCCGCACAAGGTCTTCAGCAATACCTTCCTCGAACAGCTACTTCCGTAATTCTCGACCAGTACTGCCCGGCACCTTCACCTACGAAAGTGCCGGGCTTTACTGTCGGCTCCAGTCGTTTCATTTCATCAACGGGTGTGCCCCGATCACGGTAGATTCAGGCAACTGCGACATTCCTTTTCGGCTGAAGACACGAAGGGATCGCCCCCCCTATGAGGTCCACTTCACGGCAGCGACGAACTCGATTCGCCGTGATTGCCTTCGCCGCGGCGGCACTTGTTTCCTGCGGATCCAACGAAGACACAAGCGCAGGCACGAGCAGTCCCGCTGCAAGCACCGTCACTCCCGAATCACAGAAGATCACCGACATTGTCCAGGCCCAGGTCACCGAGCTCGGTCTCAGCGGCGCGGTGTACGGCGTGTGGCGAGGTGACGCCGTCGTGGCCACCGGCGCTGTCGGCGAATCCCCACTCGGTGTTCCCGCAACAGCCGATATGCAAGTACGCGTCGGGCAGCCCATGGAACCGATGCTCTCGACTGTCCTTCTCCAACTCGACGAGTCCGGCGCTCTCCCGCTCGACGAACCGATTGCCAAGTGGGAGCCGAGCTTTCCACGCTCCGATCAGATCACTCCACGAATGCTCGCCAACAGCACCACCGGAATCTCCGACTACGTCACCAATCCCGAATTCGACAAGCGCTTCTACGCCAACCCGATCCGGGGCTGGACCGCGCAGGAAATCCTCGATCTCGCCAATACCCGTCCACCGTTGTTTGCACCCGGCACCAGTTTCGGATACTCACACAGCGACCTGACTCTGCTCGGTGAAGTTGTCCAGAAGGCGACCGGGCAATCTTTGAGTGACTTACTGCAGCAGCGCATTTTCGATCCGCTCGGAATGACTGACAGTCGGGTTGCGCTGAACCCACAAATCCCCGACCCCGTCCTGCACGGCTACACCACTGAACGCGGCGTCTTCGAGGATTCGACGTTCTGGAATCCCACGGCCTTCCTGCACAGCGGCAACATGAACTCCACAGTCACTGACGTCGGAAAATGGGTTCGCGCCCTCGGAACCGGTGAACTGCTCTCCGACAGAGCCTTCGCCGAACAGATGGCCCCGACAACCGCGGGCCTCGGACCTCTGACCGCCGACAAGTTCTTCACCTTCGGGACGGTGCACCTCGACGGTTGGCTCGTCATGAACCCGGCATACGGCGGATACAACGGTGTTGCGCTCTACGAACCGCAGTCTGAAACCACCATCGTCATCTACGCAACTCTCGGACTGACATCCAACGTCAACGGCAACAATGCCGTCCCCATCAGCAACGCAATCGGCGCCGTCATGGTTCCGGACAACCCGCCGCACGTCCCCGGGGCGTGACCGAGGTTCTTGTCACCGCCATTCTTGTGACTGGCAACGTCGTATTTACCTGAGGAATACCTCCAGGACTCATCACACCGTCACCATTGCGCTCAGTACCGAACAACCCGCGTCGGACCGCGAGCTTCCCCGTGAAGCTACGAGAGCAAAAGATAGATTGGGACGGCCCGATGAGGAAATACTCGCTGTCAGTGGTGTGCACTTTCGCCCTGGGGACGGCGCTGCTGTCCGCTAATGCTGCGACGGCATCACCGAACTCATGCCCGGCCGGCGCGGTATTCGCAGTTGGTGGAACGTGGGATCCGACCGGCCAAACCACGCAACCTGTCACGGATCGCTACGCCGCCCAGGGATATGTCGCAAAACCCGTGAGCTACCCAGCCAGCTTCTGGCCTCTCGGCGACCAGACTTACGACGCCAGTGTGGCTGTCGGCGTCCAGGCACTTCATGCTGAAGTTGATACCTTTCACAACCAGTGCCCTGGCAGCGAAGTCGTCATCACCGGATATTCCCAAGGTGCGCGGATTGCAGGTGACGTTCTCGGCGACATCGCCCGCGACGGGTCCATTCCCCAATCTCAGGTGACAGGCGTCCTGTATTCCGACCCGCGAAACTCGCGCGGCGGCATCGAAACCGTGATCCCGAACGTTGTTCCCGGTGCAACGATGTCCGGTACCCGCGCGGGCTTCGGCGACATTCCGGTCCAGGAGGTGTGCATTGAGGGCGACGGCATCTGCAACATGCCCAAACCACGCGATGCGCCGGAACAATTTGTCGACTCTGTTTTCGGCTACTTCACGAAACACGGTACGTATCAACCGATGATGACGGACAGCACTCCGCCGCCGCAGCCTTCCCTTCCAGAATCGCCAACCGTTCCCCTGCAGCCCGCGGAGGTCGCCACCGCAATCGCCTCACGGCTCGTCGAGAACCTCACGCCCTATGTCAAAGCAGCATTGTCGAGCGCGCTGACTACTGTTCTGACCGCACCTTGACGCCCATCGGCTGAAGCAGCGACAACCTACTGAACAGCCGGGCAAGTCCAGGAACCTCACGAAGGTTGCCCGCGACGTCGTCGAGGTCCCCGTCGGCGAACAGCGTCAACCGCACGTCGGCGTCATACAGAACATCGACGACGTTCCCGAAACGCCGCACTGCGAATTCCGTTGCGGTGCAAAGAATCGGCACGCCGTGGATCACCCATTCATCGAAGCGGGTAACCAGATCGAGGTAGTCGGCCGCCGACGTCGATCCACCGCACAGCACATCGAAATCGAACCAAACAGCTCTGTCGCGAATTGCAGAGCACATCAATGTGCGCGACCCCACTGCCAATTCGACCGGTTCACCGCGGCGGTCGACGGTTTCCGGATCGGAGTGAAAAGTACCCGACGCAAACCGTCGATCCCGCTCACGCGGTTCCCGCAGCGTTCGGTAATCAACCGCTCCACCCAACTCGATCACATCCCAAACCTTCTCGATCAACTCGATCGAGGGCACGAACTGCTCGTGAAAAAGTGGATTCGGAAGGAGTTCGTTCGGCGGGACATTGGAGGTGACAACAACAGTCACATGTTGCGCAACGATCGTCTCGAGAATTCGCGTCATGAACAGTGCGTCGGCGACGTCGTCGATGTGGAACTCGTCGAAGCACAGGAGCCGAATCCCGTCGACCACCTGGTTCAGCGCTTCGCCCATCGACCCGAGACTATGTGCGCGAGTGTGCAGATCCGCAAAGAATTGATGAAAGTGGATGCGCCGCTTGCTTACTGAAACACTGTCGTAGAACGCGTCCATGAGCATGGTCTTTCCACGTCCGACGCCACCCCAGAGGTAGATCCCACCCCCACCGCCGCCGATCGAAATCCGCTCCTGCAACGCGTCGAGTGATGCACGTGCCGACAACTGCTCTTCGCCCAGTCGCATGATTCTCCTCTACATCTGTAGAGTCGAGGCTAGAGAGCGACTCGAACTCGAGTCAACGTGATCCGCACTACGCAGAACGGGATGGGCATGAACGGGATGGGCATGAACGCAGATCGCAGACCCCTTATGGGAGCGTGCGCTGTCACGATCATCGCCGAACACGGCCCGCGGGCATTGACTCATCGCGCCGTCGATGCCGCCATGGGGATCCCGCAGGGTTCAACCTCCTACTACTTTCGAACCCGAGAGTCGCTTCTTGCAGCGGCAGTCCAACACATCGTGGAACAGTCGCAATCGACATTCGCGGAATTACTGAACGACAATTCCGATCCGGCAACGGTGATCGCCCGATACCTTGGCGATCTCCTGACGCGGCGTCGAGACGAGTTGATCGCCCGGTACGCTCTCCTACTCGAGATTCGTAGCAATCGTGAACTGCACGATGCCCTGGCGCAAAGCCTGTTCTCCACAGCCAGAGCGCAAGAGATCTTCGCGGGTCATCGCGTGAAGAATCCGGAAAGTGCTGCATCCGATCTTGTCAGCTTGCTGGAGGGCTTGATATTCGATCGATGCATCGGATCGAGATCAACACCGACCCATCACGCCGAACCGGCGGAATCCATTCTTCAACTGAGGATTCCGATTGCCGCGTACTTGCGCAGCGTCAAGTAGCCGGACCTTTCAATCGGCCGGACGTAACAATCGCACAATCATCTCGACAGTTCGCTCGATGGGACGCTGCCGCGACGTGGGAGTGA
This sequence comes from Rhodococcus sp. KBS0724, assembly GCF_005938745.2. Lineage (NCBI taxonomy): Bacteria > Bacillati > Actinomycetota > Actinomycetes > Mycobacteriales > Nocardiaceae > Rhodococcus > Rhodococcus sp. KBS0724. The sequence goes on along the minus strand of NZ_VCBX02000001.1, from coordinate 762,162 downwards.
ATACCACTGTGCGGGTGAGAATTGCACCGAGAAGCATGTCGAAGACGTCGTCGGGATCGACTGTCGGATCGACACTTCCAGGCGGCGCTGCGCGCAGAATGTCCTCGAACAGCGGCCTCACCGACATCCTCGGATATACCTCGGATTGCGCCACGTGATTCGGCTTCCGATGGTGAGCGAGAAGCCCAGCAGCGGCTGCGCGTGCCGCCGGCGCGCTGAAAGCCGCGACATACGCACGAATGAACCGGCGAAGGTCGCGTCGAAGGTCCCCACTCGGAACGATGCCGGCAAAGCTGAACCCAGGAAACGCTGCCTCCTCGATCAACTCGACCCGCGACGGCCATCGGCGGTAGATGGCCGAAGAATGCACACCGGAACGACTAGCAACCGCTTGAATCGTCGTCGCCTCGAAGCCTCGTTCGATCAAAAGTACTCGTGCCGCCTCGAGAGCTCGCTCGTCAATTCTGGTGTCACGGGGCCGCCCCAGCCGGCGATGAGGTTCTGACATGTCAGCGAGTGTAGTGACACTCGGCGTCTTTACAGGAGAGGGTGCTCCATATGACTTATAGGAGAGAGTCTTCCGTAAGTGCCAATCGATGGATACAGTTCACACACCGAAAGAGAATTGCATATCCAAGAAGGAGAATCGGATGCGCGCAGCAGTGCTACGAGAAGGCACAGTCGAAGCCCGAGTCGTCGATGATCCTGTTCCCGGCCCCGGCCAACTACTTGTCCGTTCGCTGGCCTGCGGAATCTGTGCGTCGGACCTTCATTTCATGGACAACCCGGACGCCGGCATCGACGACGACAGCGGAATGTCCACCTACGACCACAACGTCGACATCGTCATGGGCCACGAATACTGCGCCGAAGTCGTCGACTACGGCCCCGGCACCGACCGGAAAATTCCCATCGGTACGCGCGTCAGCTCACTCCCGGTGCTCGCCACCACCGGGGGACGCAAGATCATCGGGCAGAATCCCGAATCGCCCGGTGGTTTCGGTGAGTTCCTGCTTCTCGACGAATCGATTACGCGCGTGGTTGACTCGGACCTTCCCAGCGAGGTGATTTGCGTTGCCGACGCGCTCTCGGTCGGATGGTCCGCAGCAGCACGCGCGCAGATGAGCGTCCGCGAGGTTCCCTTGGTCATCGGTTGCGGCGCTATCGGTCTGTCGACGATTGCGAACCTCACACGTCTCGGAATCGGCCCGATCATTGCCGTCGACTTCGTTGCGTCTCGCCGCGAGACCGCGATGGCAATGGGGGCCGACGCTGTCATAGATCCCGCCGAAATCTCCCCGTACCAAGCGTGGCGAGATGTAGCGTACGGATCGCCGGATGCGACGAGGGACATGATGTCGATTGCCGCACTACCGGGCTGCGTCATCTTCGAATGTGTTGGAATACCAGGCGTTCTCGATTCGATCATCAAAGGATGCGAAGACGGAACCAGGATATTCTCCTCCGGCGGACCACCAGAGGGCGATCATCTCCACACACTCACCGCAAAGCGCAAGGGACTCAACATCCAATTCGGTGGAGGGCCGTTGCCTGCCCACTGGGACGAAGCATTCCAGGCGGTGTGCTCCGGCGAAGTCGACATTCGCCCAATGCTCGGCCGGACGGTTGGACTCGGCGAAGTCGCAGACGCACTCGATGCTTCACGCGACGCCAACGGCCCGGCGCGAATAGTCGTCGTTCCGGGAAAGGTGTGAAAATGGTTGAGAACGAAGATCTTCGGACCGTGGTGACAGCTCTGATGAACCGGGTTCGTGCTCTTGAAGACCAGATCGAGATCATGCAGCTCGTCGCGCAGTACGGGCCGGCCGTCGACAGCGGTTCCGGTGCAGCCGCTGCGGCGCTCTGGACCGAAGACGGCACCTTCGACGCTGTCCCCCAACGTCATATGAGGGGGCGCGAAGAAATCGCCGGGATGGTGCTCGGCGACGGTCATCAGAGCCTGATCCGCAACGGGTGCGGTCATGTGTTGACCGCACCGCACATCGAGATCGACGGAGACAACGCGACGGGACGCAACTACGCACTCAACATCCGTTGGGACAGTGGCGCGGACCGCTTCTGGGTGGCTCGTGTCTCGGCAAACACCTGGCGGTGGGTGCGCACTGCGGAGGGTTGGCGAACCGTCGAGCGAGTCAATGCCAACCTTGACGGGACGCCCGAGCATCGCAACATGCTGGCGCCCTCAATGTGAGCGAAGCACGCCGTGATCGGGCGCGCGACACGCACGTCGAACAGAATTGCAAGCCACATCGATGGGAGTCACACAATGCCAACACATCTCACACACAAGTACGGGCCGTGGGCGATCGTTGCCGGCGGATCCGACGGGGTTGGGGCCGCATTCGCTCACGAGCTGGCCACTCGCGGCGTGAACATCGTTCTCGTTGCCCGGCGAGTACCCGTCCTGGAAACTTTCGCCAACGACATCCGCACACAACATGATGTCGAAGTACGCACGGTTGCACTCGATCTCAGTGACCCCGGCTCAATGTCCGAGCTGGCACGGTTGACAGCCGATCTCGAGGTCGGACTGTTTGTGTACAACGCTGGTAGCGATGATTACAGCGCCGAGTTCCTCGACAAGGATCTGGACAATCATCTGTCACTCGTTCATCGGAACTGCACCAGCGTACTCGAGGCCACCTATCGCTTCGGAGCACCGATGGTCGCCCGCGGACGTGGTGCCATGGTGCTACTGACATCCGGGGCAGCGTGGGCCGGGGGCGCAACACACGCCACGTACGGCGCCACCAAGGCATTCGATCTCATTCTCGCCGAAAGCCTCTGGGCGGAATGGCATCCGAAGGGGGTGGATGTTCTGTCACTCGTACTGGGTGCCACAGACACCCCGTCGCTCCATCGTGCACTCGGAGCGCAGGCCACATCGCGTACCAACCTGGCCGACCCCACTGACGTTGCCCGAGAAGCACTCGATCATCTGGCCGACGGACCCACCTGGCAGTTCGGAAGTGACAACCCGACCGGCGGGTCCCCCTTCGGCAGCATCGACCGCCGTGATGCGGTTCTGGCGATGAGCCGAGGTACCGCAGGCAAGGACACCGCTACTGCACGGCGCTGAGTTATCGAACTACCCGGCTGTCGAACTTCCCGCCACTTTCACCATATCGCGTGCCCTGGGGCTTGCGGCAAGCCCCGGGTGATGGTGCAGACTCGGCTGCTGCGAGCAAGCGCACGCCTTGCCCGGAGGAGGGGATTGCATGAGTGACGTCATCGTGGTGGGTGCCGGACCAACTGGATTGATGCTGGCCGGTGAGCTCCGTCTACAGGGAGTCGACGTCGTGGTTCTGGACAAGGACGAGGAGCCGGCACCGTTTGTCCGTGCCCTCGGCATCCACGTGCGCACGATCGAGATCATGGACCAGCGCGGCCTACTGGACAGATTCCTCGCGCACGGCCGAAAGTATCCGCTCGGTGGATTCTTCGCGGGAATCTCGAAACCCGCACCTTCCTACTTGGATACCGAGCACGGTTACGTACTGGGCATACCCCAGCCCGAAATCGACAGAATCCTTGCCGAACATGCCACCGAGGTCGGCGCGGACATTCGGCGCGGCAAGGGCGTCGTCGCGGTCCGTCAGGACGACGACGGCGTCACCGCCGAATTATCCGACGGTACAACACTTCACGCGCGCTACCTGGTCGGGTGCGACGGCGGGCGCAGCACGGTGCGGAAGCTGATCGATGTCGGGTTCCCCGGCCAACCGTCGAGCGCCGACACGTTGATCGGTGAAATGGACGTGACCATGCCGGCGGACGAACTGACCGCAGTCGTCACCGAAATCCGCGAAACGCACAAGCGATTCGGCATCGGTCCGGCCGGAAATGGCACCTTTCGCGTCGTGGTTCCGGCAGCCGATGTTGCTGACGGTCGCGCAGTCCCGACCACGCTCGACGACATCAAACAACAACTACGAGTCATTGCCGGCACGGACTTCGGCGTGCACTCCCCGCGGTGGCTCTCACGCTTCGGTGACGCCACACGATTGGCCGATCATTACCATCGTGGCCGGGTGTTCCTCGCCGGCGATGCTGCACACATTCACCCGCCGATGGGTGGCCAGGGCCTGAACCTCGGTGTCCAGGACGCCTTCAACCTCGGCTGGAAGCTCGCCGCGGAAATCCAGGGCTGGGCACCTGAGGGCCTGCTCGACACTTACGAATCCGAACGCCGCCCGGTGGCCGCCGACGTTCTGGACAACACGCGTGCGCAGGCGGAGTTGATCTCCACCGAAGCGGGGCCACAAGCGGTGCGGCGCTTGATCTCCGAGCTGATGAATTTCGACGACGTCAACCGCTACCTGACCGAGAAGATCACCGCGATCTCGATTCGCTACGACGTCGGCGGCGACCATGACCTGCTGGGCCGGCGTCTACGAAACATCGCTTTGACCAGCGGAAACCTCTACGACCTGATGCACTCCGGACGCGGACTGCTGCTCGACCAGGGCGGCCAACTGTCGGTGGACGGATGGAGCGATCGTGTTGACCACATCGTCGACACGAGCGCCGAATTCGATTCTCCCGCCGTGCTGCTTCGTCCCGACGGCCACATCGTCTGGGTCGGCGAAATGCAGTCGGAGTTGTATACCCGCCTGACCAGGTGGTTCGGTCACCCAGCGGCCTAGCATCCAGTGGCTTGGCGATCACTGCGGAATTCGCGGTGAATGCAACGACGAGCGAAGACGGCAATGCTTCGATAGAGTATCGACGTCCAATACCTGCAGGTCGATATACGGATGCGAGGAGGTGAGTCCCATTACCGCGTGGTCAGTAGTGGCGCCGTCTCCTCCGTTCGTTTCCCGGTAGCGATCGAGAGCGCCCATACGGTATTTCCCGAAAGGCACTCTCATGGCTGCACCGATGCCCTCTCGTTCTCGGCAAAAATCCACCACCGACGTCCTTCGCCGCGCAGGATGCGTCTTTGCCGAGGACGAAGCGCGCGTTCTACTGAATGCCGCACAATCTCCCACCGAACTCGACGTCATGATCGCTCGGCGGGTAGCCGGCGAACCACTCGAGATCATTGTCGGCTGGGCAGGATTCTGCGGCTTGCGCATACTGCTGGAACCCGGGGTATTCGTGCCACGTCGGCGCACCGAGTTCTTGGCCAGACAGGCATGTTCGTTGACCGCCCCCGGAGGTGTGGCTGTCGATCTCTGCTGCGGCTCGGGCGCCGTCGGCGCGGCACTCCAGGCGAACGTCCCGGCGATCGAGTTGTACGCCACCGACATCGAACCCGCTGCGGTTCATTGCGCGCGGCGCAACATCATCCCGCCTGGCCACGTCCTCAACGGCGATCTCTACGATCCGCTGCCCTCCCGACTCCGTGGCCGCATCGACGTCATAGCGGCCAACGCACCGTATGTCCCCACCGATTCGATCCGTCTCCTGCCGCCCGAAGCGCGACTCCACGAACCCCGAGTCTCTCTCGACGGCGGCATCGACGGACTCGACATCCAACGGAGGATCGCCGACGAGGCAGCAACGTGGCTCAAACCCGGCGGACACCTGCTTGTCGAAACCAGCAACGAACAAGTGGATCGCACGGTGGAATCATTCACTCACGGAGGACTTCTCGTGACGATATCGGTACACGACGCAACATCATCGACCGTGGTGATCGGTACCAAATCCTAGTCGCGTCACCTGCTGACAGCTTTCTGGTATCGACGGATAGCAAACGGAACGAAGACGATCAGTAATCCACCCGTCCACAACAGTGAAGCGATAACCGGATTCTGCAGCGGCCACGCGTCGGGAACCGTCATAGCAGGATTGGTGTTCCCAAAAAGTTCACGCACCGCCTGAGTCACGGCTGACACCGGATTCCACTCCGCGATCACCTTCAAAGGCCCTGGCAGGTTGGTGGTTTCGACAAAAGTATTAGCGATGAAGGAGAGCGGGAAGATGACGATGAAGCTCGCATTGTTGAACACTTCCGGCGTTCTGATCCACAGTCCGACCACTGCCATGACCCAGGACAACGCGTAGGCGAACAGCAGCAGAAGTAGGTACCCGGCCAGTGCTTCGAAGAAACTGGAGTGAATGCGCCACCCCACCAGCAGACCGGTGATCGACATGACCACCAAGCTGATCACGTTGATGAGAACGTCACTGGACGTGCGGCCTATCAGGACCGCCGACGGCGCCATCGGCAGGGAACGAAACCGGTCGATGATCCCCTTCTGCAGATCCTCGACCATACCCAGGCCTGTCCAGGTGGCTCCGAATATCACTGTCTGCGTGAAGATTCCGGCAATCAGAAACTCACGGTACGACGTACCCGGAACGGAAATCGCGCTACCGAAAACATACGCGAACAACAACACGAACATGATCGGGGAGAGAGTCGTGAACACAAGGAGATCGGGAACACGCTTGATCTTGATAAGGTTTCGCTTGGCAATGGTCAGGCCGTCTTCGATCGCCATCTGCACGGTCATTTCTGGTCCTCCAATTCAGCCTGGTGCCCGGTCAATGTGAGGAATACGTCGTCGAGTGTTGGTCGACGCAACCCGACGTCGAAAACCTTGACGCCGCGGGCAGAGAGAAGATTGAGGGCTGCGACCAAGGCGTCGGTGCCGTCGTCGACGGGAACCGTGATGCGACGGACGTTCTCCTGGATTTGTATCTCACCCACAGCGAGTGAGCTCAATTCCTCCCGGACGACGTCGAGGTGTTCGCTCTCATGCACGCTCAGTTCGATACGTTCGCCGCCAACCCGCGCTTTGAGTTGGTCCGACGTTCCACGTGCGATCACGGAGCCGCGGTCGATGACCGCGATCTGATCGGCCAACCTTTCGGCTTCCTCCATGTATTGCGTCGTGAGCAATAGGGTCGTGCCCTGTGCCACCAATCCTTCGATGACATCCCAGAGTCCGAGTCTCGCTCGCGGATCGAGTCCTGTTGTAGGTTCGTCGAGAAACAGAACCTGCGGCCGGGCCACCAATGCACCAGCAAGGTCGAGGCGTCGACGCATGCCGCCGGAATAGCCCTTGACCGGGCGATCCCCGGCTTCGACCAGGTCGAACTGGTCAAGTAACTCGCGCGCCCTTGCCTTACTCTTCTTTGCTCCGAGGTGGTACAGACGTCCGACCATCTCGAGGTTTTCGTACCCAGTGAGGTACTCGTCGACTGCGGCGTACTGACCTGACGCCCCGATCTTGGACCGCAGAGCCCGCGCATCCCTGACAACGTCGAGGCCCGCGACTTCCGCGCGACCGGCGTCAGGAGTGAGCAGCGTGGTGAATATGCGAACCGCTGTGGTCTTTCCCGCGCCGTTGGGACCGAGAAGTGCCATCACCGAACCCTCGCGCACTTCCAGATCTACGCCGCCCAACGCCGTCAGTTCGCCGTACTTCTTGACCAGTCCCTCGGCCACAATCGCTCCGGTCATGCGTCCTCCCGCGTCAGCACAAATCCAACCCGAGAACCCAGTGTGACGCAGAGCCCCGACAGATTTCTACGGAATTAGTCGCGGACGGTCTCTCCGGACTGAACCTTTACTCCCGGACGATCCCGCTGAACAGCGTCTTTTCGTTCGACGCGGACCACCAATGTCACTATCGCAGCTAGGAACGCTGCTCCCGCACCGATCGAGTAGAGAACTTCGAAGGAATGCAGCGTCGGCACAACTGCGGCGCCGATCAATACGGTCGAACTGGCCAATACCGCAGCGGCGACGGCACTTCCGGTCGAAGTACCCACGGATCGGAGCAGACTGTTGACGCTGTTTGCGGAGGCAGTCTGGTCGAGTGGAGCCGACTCGGTGATCAAGGTCGGCATCGCGGCCAAGGCAAATGCAACACCGGCAGACACAATCGCTGTGCCGAGAATGATGGTGAACAACGTGGGAGTGAGGAATACCCGCAAGACATACCCGAAAGCGATGACGATGGCACCAGTCGCCAGCGTTGTCTTGGCTCCCCAGCGCCGAGTGACCTTAGGTGAAACTGTCGCGAGGAGGACCATCAAGAGCCCACCCGGCGACATTGCCAGCCCCGCTGCCGACGCGGACAGTCCGAGTCCGAACTCGGATTCCGCGGGAAGCTGCAGTTCCTGCGTGGCAGCCAACGAACTGATGAACATGGCAAAGCCGAGCAGTAGTGCACAGATATTCGATACCAGGATCGGGGCGCGGACCGATGTTCGTAAATCCACGAGCGGCGCCGACGTGCGAAGTTCCCACGGAACCCACGAACCCAGCAACACAATGCCCGCAACGATGAGAACCAGAACGACCGGACTTCCCCAACCCCATTCTGTGCCCTTCGAGATGGCAAGAAGCAAGCTGGTCATGGCCGCCGTGAAGACTATTGCGCCGAGGAAGTCGAAGCGCCCGCGGCTTTTCACGGCAGATTCCGGTACGACAAAAGGCAGTACAACTGCGACGGCAATACCGACCGCGCCAGTCACCCAGAAGAGCGAGGACAGACCCCACTGTTCTGAGAGCACCCCCGCCATCGGCATCCCTACCATTCCCCCGACACCCACGGTCGCGCTCATGAGAGCTACTGCACCACTGAGCTTTTCGGGAGGTAGGGCGTCGCGCATGATGCTGATCCCGACGGGCAACAACGCGGAGGCGAAGCCTTGCATCGATCGACCGAGTACAAGAACGAGGAAACTCTGACCGGTCGCGGCAATCAAGCAACCCACGATCATGACACCGAGACACAACAGCATCATGGCCCGCTTGCCGTACATATCGGCTAGCCGGCCGATGAGCGGAGTTGCGACAGCACCGGTCAACAATGTTGATGTCACCAACCACGACGCAGTCGAGTTGGAGACTCCCAATGCCGTCGCAAACTCAGGGAGAAGCGGAACGACCAGAGTCTGCTGCAGTGCGACCACCACACCGCTCAGACTCAAAACCCCGACAACCCACGCTGCCCGCACCTGAGCGCGGGACGACTCTACGGTCAAGCGTTCGAACGAGCAGCGACTCCGGCGTCGACAGGGACAACGATGCCACTCATGTGAGCGCTGGCATCAGCTGAGAGGAACAGGACGACGCGAGTGATCTCGAACGGATCGAGCCACCCGACGGGCTGTGCGTGCAGCGTTGCGTACACCGGTTCGACGTCGGCCATCGTCGGTTCTTCGAGATCCGGACGCATCATGTGGTACATCATGTCGTTGTGGATCATCGGCGTCGAAATATTGCCCGGCGCAATCGCATTGACCGTGACACCGGAGTTGGCGAGCTCGAGGGACACACTCTTGGTCAGTCCGATGACACCCCACTTGGAGGCGCCGTACGCTGCCATCTGCGTGCCACCGGATCGGCCCATCATCGAGGAGATGGTGATGATACGGCCGTAACCACGCTTTGCCATTCCGCCGGACACCGCAGCGACAGTGTTGAAGACACCCGTGAGATTCGACGAAATGACTTCATTCCACTGCGCCGACGTCATCGAGGAAATCGGGGCAGGAACGGACACACCGGCGTTGGCAACAGCGATATCGACCTTGCCGAACTCGGCTTCCGCGCGGGCCACCAGGGCGTCCATTGCTTCGCGGTCGGCGGTATCCGCCTTGACTGCGATGCAACGACGCCCCGTGGCCTCGACGAGGCGGACGGTTTCGGCAAGATCCTCTTCGGTAGCGAGGGGGTAGGCGACGACGTCGCTGTTCTCACAGCGATCGCAGATCACGATGTCTGCGCCACGCTCGGCAAACGCAACAGCGTGCGCACGTCCCTGACCTCGAGCGGCACCGGTGATCAGTGCAACCTTGCCTTCGAAACTACCCTCGAGGCTGTTCATGCCATCTCCTAGTTCGTTATACACATTCGCTTACTGCATGAGTACTCCGAACTCCCGCCCTGAGAGACTTTCGATCCCGGACAGCGGGAATCAGCGATACACAGCCGACTCGAAATCCAAGTACCCGCCGACAGAACCTGCGTCCGCAAACGGCAGGATCTGCGTGGCCCAGAATCCACCAATGCCGCTTTGCCGATCAATCCAGTAGTAGAGGTTGGCCAGTCCAGCCCAGGCAAGTGAACCCGCGGGCCGACCTGTGGGAGCCACTTCCTCATTCGTCATGAACGAGTACGCCCATCCCTTGGGCACTCCGGGGAAGAACTCGGCGTCGTTGGACAACGTCGGGATGACGCCAGGCAGAAGGCCGACATGTTGGCCTTCGAGTCCGTTCTTGGTTGCTGCTGCCACCGTTTCCTGCGACAACACCCGCCCCTGGCTGCCGGCACCGTCGTTCAACCACATCCGGATGAACTTCATGTAGTCACCGACCGTGCCGTGCAACCCGTGTCCACCCATGTGCACCTCAGGCTCGGCGGGTAGTTCGAATCCCACGAGCGGAGTGAGCGTTCCGTCACCTTCGCGCTGATGAATGGTGGCAAGTCGATCCTTCATCGACGGCGTCATCGAAAATGCGGTGTCCGTCATCTCCAACGGTTCGAAGATCCGCTCTCGCATCACGTCGCCGAGTCGTTGTCCACGAATGGATTCCACTACCTGACCGGCCCAGTCCAGATTGGTTCCGTACTCCCACTTCTCGCCGGGATCAAAAAGCAGCGGAGTGGTGAGCGCAGCTTTGGTGCACGTGATCACACTGGGCTGACCATGTTCCTGCGAAAGGCGGTTGTACGACTCGTTGAAGAAGTCGTAGCCGAATCCGGCCGTGTGGAGCATCAGCATGCGAGTGGTGATCTCCCGCTTCGGTTCCCGCAAAATCGGCTCGCCCTGATCACCGAACCCGTCGAGAACCTTCAACTCGCCGATCTCCGGAACGTACTTGGCCGCCGGCGCGTCGAGATCGAGCAAACCTTCCTCGGCGCACTGCAGTACAGCAGTTCCGGTGATCGCCTTCGTTGTCGAGAAGAGCGCGAAGACCGAATCCGTGGACATCGGGTCTCCGAAGCCTGCGGCACGCTCGCCTGCCGAACCCTCGTAGACGTTGCCGTCACGATCGGTGATCATTGCAACCACGCCGGGGACACCATCAGGTCCGCGCACGGCATCCGCCAACAGACCGTCGAAACGCTCTTTCGAAAAAGCCTTTCCTGCAACATCTTCGATCGTCATTACACTTCTCCGTCCGACTGAAACTCTTTTGTCAGAGAGAATGTAACGACGATCACATGCCCGGCTCTGCCTCGAAACGGCAGAAGTTCCGTCTGATTTCGGCAGAACCGGACCGGATCGCTCAGCTCTGCTGAGTGCTGATATTTACGACCCAGTTAATTCCGAACTTGTCGACGCAGGCTCCGAACTCGTCGCCCCACATCTGCTTTTCGAGCGGCATCGACACGTTTCCGCTGGAAGAAAGCTTCTCCCAGTAGCCACGCAGTACATCACCGTTGTCGCCGCTAAGGCTGACGGTGATGTTGTCACCCGGGTTGTACGGCATACCGGGAGGAGTATCCGAACCCATCACGGTGTACCCCTCGTCGGTTTCGAGCATTGCGTGCATGATCTTGTCTGCTCCGGCGCCCTCCTGACCAAATTCACCAAAGGTGTTCAACGCGAGCGTGCCACCGAAAACGCTCTTGTAGAACTCCATCGCTTCACGGGCGTCGCCGTTGAAACTGATGTACGGATTGAGTCGAGATGCCATGACTGAGCTCCTAATGCGAGGTCTGTTTGGTATTCCGGGCATTGCTGTCACTCTCACCGTCAATCCTTGCAGAAGGCTCCGACAAGAAACAACGGATCAACCCAGACCCTCGAAGAGGCAAACGGGGTGTCACGACTTTCCCAAGACCACGCGCTCAGGCTCCCGACCTGGTCTGCGAAGGCAATTCCCCAAATCGTTTCCGGTATCCGGCAGCAAAAATGCCGAGGTTGACGTATCCCCAGGCGTTGGCGATATCGGAAATTGTTCTTCCGTCCGAAAACAGGAGTTCACTTCGCACTCCGGTAAGCCGACGCTCGCGCAACAACTGACCAGGAGTCGTGTCACGGTACCGGCGAAAGCCTGCGGTGAGCGCCCGAACGCTCACTCCGACCGCTGCCGCGATCTCCGAGGCAGTCGGAACCGATCGAGCGAAAGTGTCGATATATTCCTCGGCCGCTCGTACATACACGGGTTCCGCAGAATCGATACCGGCGCCGAGTGCAATACCGGCCTGTGCCGCCCACTCCTCGAGCAGTTGCGCAGTAATCAGCTCCTGCACCCGCGCGCCCAACCGTTCACGCGACAGGGCTTCGGGTGACTCTGCGACCGCCCGCACCACGTAATCCATCAGCGCCAACCAGCTTGATCCGCGCCCACCGATCGAGCATTTGTGTTGCCACAGAAGATCATCCGGTACGCGCCCATACCACTGCTGAGCATGATCGGCGACAAGTTGATGCGGCACAGTCAAATTCAGCTGCAGATGATTCTCATCGAACTCCACGAAATAGTCGGTCCGACTGCAGTCCGCCACAAACGTTTCTCCGACAGCGGTATTCACGGACGAACCACCACCAAGGGCATGCCGGCCGTTCCCACGAATCGTCGTCAGAACAAGAATGTTTCCCGCTTCGGGCGAACACTCACCCACAGTGACCGGGATGCCGTAACAGAACCGGGTGACGTCGATCCGACCGACGGAAGCCGAATACATGTCGGACGCCGGGCGCAATCGTCTACCGATCGGCGTGACCGTATATGGCATGTAGACGTTGTCGGACCACTCCTTGATGCGGTCCCAGTCCTGAGAAAAGGCCTGGTGGTGCCGTTGGGTCGGCCGACCCGCCGCGTCGATCAGCAAGGCATTCTCGAACATGGTCCGAGTATCGCATCGGAATCGGCGAAGGTCACGCAAGCCGATCAAGCATTCCGTAGCCAATTCGAAAGTTCATCGCATCAATACCCTTGACTCGAACAGGCATTCGACTACAATGAAGTGATGCGGATCGGGGGATCCACATTCGGGGGGCATCAATGAGCATCGACACATCACATGTGGTTTCCAGGTCTGCCGCGGGATTACGTTCCAGGCTGTGGCAAGCGCCGTCAGCCGAGCTACGTGCCGCCGCAATCGAGGCGAGCGCCGAAATCCTGCGACTCGAAGCAATCCGCGTCGCCGTCGTCGACGAACTCTCGCTACGCCCGGACGATCAGGTGCTCTGCTACCGCGGTGCCGGTCGATGGTTGGCGGCACACACGATGCTGCAAATCCCTGCCGGAAACAAGATCGCCGCCCTCGGCGCCGCACTGCGGGCATTTCCCGCAGTCTCACAACGCTTCGACGCCGGAGATTGCTCGTTCGATCACGCCGCACTGATCGTATCGTTCTGCGAATCACCACCCAAAGGAATGCCCGAAGAAGCACTACCGCAGTGCATCGACCTCTTGCTGGCTGCCGCCTCCGGGGTCGAAGCCACCACCACCAAAATTCGCTACGTGATCGCAACACTGGAACGACTCTTCGAATCCGACAACATTCCACCCGCCGAAGACGTCGACCGCAACGAACTACGCATCGCCACAACATTGAACGGGCGGGTTGTCGTCCGAGGCGATTTCGACGCCGTCACCGGCGAAATGCTCCTCTCCGCCCTGTCGAACCTGACCATGCCCACCCCAGCACCGGACGGAACCCCTGATGCCCGATCCGCAGCCAAACGCACCGCCGACGGATTCACCGAACTGATCCGCCGCTACCTCGACAACGCAAAAACCGGTATCGACGGCGGCCAGCGGCCACATCTGAATGTTCACATCAACGCCCGAGATCTCGCCGAACACCGCAACTGCGCGGCGCAGGAAACTGCCACGGAAGAAGAAACTTCACTCGATCCGGACCTCTCCGATCTCGACGTAGGCCACATGCCGTGGATGGGACCACTATCCCTCTCGCAGACCAGACTCCTCGGCTGCGACTGCTTCCTCTCCACAATCCTGCTCGACAACCACGGAGCGCCACTCGATGCCAGACCCGGAAAACGATTGGTCACCGCCGAACAACGCGTCGCCTTGATCGCCCGCGACAAAGGCTGCGCCTTCCCGGGCTGCGATTGCGTACCAGCCTGGACCGACGCACACCACATTCGACACTGGGCAAACGGCGGCCCCACCGTAATGAACAACCTTGTCCTGCTGTGTCGTTCACATCATCGGCTCATGCACCGCAAAACCGGATTTGTTGGCAAATGGGAGATTCGAATGGGCGCCGACAACAAACCCTGGTTCATTCCGCCGCCGGCGATCGACCCCCACCAGCACCCGCGACCGGCAAACAACACATTCAAGACCTGAGGACACACCTCAGGCACAGCAGAACACAGCCAAGGCTCCGCACCGGACATCACAATCCGATAAGGAGCCCACAGGCCGTGGCAAGAGCAGGCAGTTCAGCGGGTCAATACCAGCCCAGATGTCGGCACTCCGGTACCGGCAGTAACCAATACGTTCGTGACAGCGTCGACCTGGTTCACGGAAGTCCCGCGGATCTGACGGACACCTTCGGCTATGCCGTTCATCCCGTGAATGTATGCCTCCCCCAGTTGACCGCCGTGAGTGTTGATCGGGAGTTTGCCGCCGAGTTCGATTGCGCCACCGGCAATGAAGTCCTTGGCCTCCCCCCTGCCACAGAAGCCAAGTTCTTCGAGTTGCATCAGCACATAGGGCGTGAAGTGGTCGTAGAGAATCGCAGTCTGCATATCCGCGGGCCGCAAACCGCTCTGCGACCAGAGTTGATCTCCCACCAGCCCCATTTCCGGGAGTCCGGTCAGACCGTCACGGTAGTAGCTGGTCATGATGTACTGATCGGCTCCGCTGCCTTGCGCTGCGGCGGCAATGACGGCAGGGGTGTTCTTCAGATCCTTGGCCCGCTCGGCCGACGTGACCACGATGGCAACACCGCCGTCGGATTCTTGACAGCAGTCGAGTAGATGCAGTGGTTCGGCGATGAACCGAGAATTCTGGTGATCCTCGAGAGTGATCGGCTTTCCGTAGAAGAAGGCCTTGGGGTTTGTGGCAGCGTGTCTGCGATCGGCAACGGCGACGCGGCCGAAGTCCTCACTGGAAGCGCCGTACACGTGCATGTACCGCTGCGCCACTATTGCGACAAACGACGCGGGAGTTCCCAATCCGTGCGGGTACGAGAAGGCATTGTCCGTCCCCGATGAATTGACCTGTGCCACAAGACCGGAGTTCACCTGGCCGAACCGGGCACCGGAGCGTTCGTTGAAAGCGCGGTAGGCAACAACGACGTCCGCTACTCCTGTCGCCACAGCCATAGCTGCCTGCTGGATGGTGGCCGCAGCAGCACCGCCGCCGTAATGGATGCGACTGAAGAACTTCAGGTTCGGAATTCCCACCGAACGCGCCACTGCTACTTCGGTATTGGTATCCATGGTGAACGAAGTGAGTCCGTCGACGTCGGCGGGTGTCAGGCCCGCGTCATCCAGTGCCGCTTGGACGGCCTCCGCAGCCAGCCGAAGTTCGCTGCGCTTCGAGTCCTTCGAGAAGTCCGTCGCGCCGATACCGACGATTGCTGCTTTCCCCGACAATGTGCTCATTCGATAGCTCCCGCCGTCGTGGAAGTCAGCGTGGTGAATGTGAGCACGACCTCGGCGGTGATGTGATCACCCAGACTGTTCTTGCCGACCACGGCAACCGTCACCAGTGCCTCGTCGAAGCTGCTGACGGTTCCGCTGAGCGTCAGAGTGTCGTACGCGTACCAGGGCACCCCGAGCCGGAGTTTGATCGAGGTGATGACCGCTCGCGGGCCCGCCCAATCGGTGACAAATCGCTGCACCAACCCGGTGTCGGTGAGGATATTGACAAAGATGTCTTTCGAGCCGCGCTGCTGCGCAAGGTCACGATCGTGATGCACGTCTTGGAAGTCGCGCGTTGCCAACGCCGTGGACACGACAAATGTCGGGTCTCCGTAGATCGAGAGTACCGGAAGCTGCTCTCCCACAGCGATCTCTGAAACCGTGGTCATCGAGTTTCCTCCTGCTGCGAAACCGGTACCCACGCATACAGGGTCCACGGCGTTCCGCCTGTCTCTTCATCACCCGGAAAATCGAGATACGTTGCTTCGACGGCCATTCCGATCGAGACATCGGCCGGTGCGACACCGCGAAGCTCGCCGAGCATGCGCACACCTTCCAGTAGTTCGACGAGTGCAACCACAAACGGAAGAGAGCGGCCGGGCACTGCGGGCGCATGGTGGACAACAAAGCTGAATACGGTTCCCAGACCGGAGGCCACGAGGTAGTCGGTCTTCGCCGACTTGTCTTTCCAGATCGCGGGCACCGGTGGATGCTGCACGCTGCCATCGGGGCGCAGCTGAATCCGAAGTTCGTGTGCGGCAACTCCGTCCCAGAAGAACTGCGTGTCCAGCGACGGCGTGGGACGCAGCATTCGAGAAGAATCGAGATCGTCGGGCACATCCGATGGAACCGTCGCACTGACCGGCGGAGCAAACTTCAGGATCCGGAACATCATCTCGGATACCAATTCGTCACCGACATGCCACAAGCTTCGGGTTGTGAAGAACCAGCCCTCCCCCAGGCCCGTCTTCTTCGGCCCTACAACGTCTTCCAAGACAGATGAGATCGTCACTTCCTCACCCGGCCGCAAGTAACGGTGGTAGGTCTGATCGCAGTTGGTTGCAACAACGGAGGTGTATCCGGCCTCGTCGAGGATGTCCGTCATGCGGCCCAATGGATCATCGGATTCGCGTATGGCACCGAGGCCGCGCATCGTCCATACCTGCGCCATGGCCGGCGGAGCGACCAGTCCGTCATGCCCAGCCGCGAGCGCTGCGGATTCGTCGATGTAAATCGGGTTCTTGTCACCGATCGCCTCGACCCAGTTGCGGATCATCGGCACGTTCACAGGATCTCGGCCGGCCCGAGGTTCGCTCGGACCATCCGCGCGAACCCGCTCTGCGGCAGTAAGAATGGGATCTGGCACAGTCAATTCCTATCTCGGAACTCTTGGCAGCTTCAGGCCGGAAGTCGCGATCAATTCACGCATCACCTCGTTGACCCCACCGCCGAAGGTAATCACCAGATTGCGCTTGACCTGCATGTCCAACCACTCCATGAGATCAGCGGTCTTCGGATCGAGCGGGTTACCGTATCGGCCGACGATTTCCTCGGCCAGTCGGCCGACTCGCTGAATGCGCTCGGTGGCAAACACTTTGGTTGCCGAAGCATCGGCGACGTCAACCGACTCCGAATCACTCGACGCCACCTGCCAATTGAGAAGTTCGTTCAGTCGGTAGGTTGCGTGGATCTCCCCCAACGTGCGTCGCACGTCGGCGTGATCAAGAAGACCCTCCCGGTGAGCCCAGTCGAAGACATGATCGTAAATGCCACCGACGCGACCTGCTGGTCCGAGCATGACTCGCTCGTGATTGAGCTGGGTGGTAATGAGACGCCAACCCTGATTCTCCTCACCCACAAGCATGTTCACCGGAACGCGGACGTCTTCGTAGTAAGTGGCGTTGACGTGATGAGCACCGTCGCAGGTAATGATGGGTGTCCAGGTGTACCCCGGATCCTTCGTGTCCATGATCAGGATCGAGATGCCCCGGTGGCGCGAATCTGCTGCTCCAGTTCGCACAGCCAGCCACACGTAGTCCGCATCATGTCCACCGGTGGTGAAGATTTTCTGGCCGTTGACTATGTACTCGTCACCCGCGCGCACGGCGCCGGTACGCAAGGCCGCAAGGTCGGTGCCGGCCTCGGGTTCGGTGTAGCCGATGGCAAAATGCACTTCACCGGCCAGGATAGCGGGAAGGAACTTCTGCTTCTGCTCCTCGCTACCGTACTTCTGCAACGTGGGGCCGACCGTTTGCAATGTGACCGATGGCAGCGGAACATCGGCTCGCACAGCCTCGTTGACAGAGATCTGCTGCTCCACCTCGCCGAAGCCTCGTCCGCCGTATTCGACCGGCCAGCCGACACCGAGCCACCCGTCTTTGCCCATTCGGCGGATCACGTCACGGTAGGTCGGCCCATGCCGTTCGGTGCGCATGATCTTGGCCTCGTCGGGCGAGATCAGGGTCGAGAAGTAGCGACGAAGTTCAGCCTGCAACGCGCGCTGACTGTCGGTCAGATCGATGAACACCGGGCCCCCACGAGGTCGAGTCGATGCGAAGCGCCGCCGAGCAGGCGCGCCAAGTCTTTTGCTGCCCCGTAATAGCGGTGAAGCGGATACGTGACATCCACCCCCAAACCGCCGTGCAGGTGATGGAGAACCTGCATGGTCGCCGGAATTTCCTGAGCGATCCAGTACGCCATCACATCCAGATCAGACTGCGCGTCAAGGCCTTCCGACACGCGCCACGACGCCGACAGTGACACAACATGCAGTGTCCGGGAAGTGACATAGGCGTCGGCGATCTGTTGCGCGACCGCCTGGAAGGTTGCGAGCGGCTTACCGAATTGTTCACGGGATCCGACATGGGCAGCGGTGAGATCCACCGCTCCGGAGAGCAACCCGTCGACCACAGCGCCGATGCTCGCCAGCGCTATGCGATACAGCGTGTGCACTCGCAGCGAACGGGACGGCCAGCACAGTCCCGCTGACGCGGTACCGATCACCGGCCTTCTGCGCGACAACGGTCGGCTGCACCGGAAACTGGCGACCAGGCTCAGCCAGGGCAGCGGTGAATACCCGTCCCGCGGCCACACCGGCGAGAAGTTCATCCTGCTGGGCGTCGCTGCCGAGAGCGACGATGGGGAGCACCCCGAAGCCGAGTGTGGCAAGCGCCGGTATCGGCGCGGCCGCCCGGCCGACTTCGGTGAGCAAGGCGCCCACGTCGGCGACCGACAAGCCCTCCCCACCAAGTCGCTCCGGAAGCGCCAACGTGAGCAGATCCGCCTCGGCGAAGGCCGCCCACAAGGCATCCGGCTGAAGGTCGCGGTCCAGGAGTGCGGTAGCCACCTCGGCCACCGCATCCTGGGTTTCGTCTCTGGTGAAGTCCACGCTGGCAAATTCCCATCGTCAATATAGAACGTGTTCTAGTTGTACCACCAATGGGACCAAATTTGTAGACCTCTCACTCGCGCGGCAATCCCAGAATTCGCTCTGCCGCGACGGTCAACAGGATCTGCGTCGTACCACCGGCTATGGACAGGCACCGCGTGTTGAGGAACTCCCGCGCAAGCGGTCCCTCGACCCACCCAGCCGGACCACCCAACTCCATCGCGAACTCGGCGACGGTCTGACGCTGCCGAACACCGACCAGTTTGCGAACGCTCGACGCCGGTCCCGGGTCCTGCCCCTCCAACTGCCGCAATGTCGTTCGCAATTCCAAGAGCGATCCCACCATTGCCGTGCCGATCAAACCGCCCAACTTGTCTGCGACCACAGGATCCGGATTGCTTGCCAGCGCCAGCAATTCCTCCATCGCACCACCGAGCGACGAGCCGCCACTCATGGCGACCCGCTCATTTGCGAGCGTCGTTCGGGCCAGCTTCCAGCCGCCGCCGAGCTCCCCGACGACACAGTCGTCTGGCACGAACACGTCGTCGAGAAACACCTCGTTGAACAGTGAATCGCCCGTGATCTCCCGCAGCGGCGAAATCCTGATTCCCGGCGTCCTCATGTCGAGCAGGAAGTACGTAATGCCCTTGTGCTTCGGCACACTGCGATCGGTACGCGCCAAACAGATCGCCCAATCAGCCTCACGTGCAAGCGAAGTCCAGACCTTTTGCCCGTTGAGCTTCCACCCACCGTCGACTTTCTCGGCGGTGGTGCGCAACGACGCGAGGTCGGATCCAGCTCCGGGCTCGCTGAACAACTGACACCACGTGATGTCCCCTTTCAAAGTGGGGACAGCAAAACGCTCGATCTGTTCGACGCTTCCGTGCTCGAGAATGGTTGGCACGGCCCACCATCCGATTACCAGATCGGGGCGGCCGACACCGGCCGCAGCCAACTCTTCCTCGATCAGAATCTGCTGAGCCGCCTTGGCCCCCTTGCCGTACGGCGCCGGCCAATGCGGCGCGAGGTAACCCGACTCGGCCAGAGCGGTGCGCTGCTCCGATTCCGGCAGAGCGACGAGTTGTGCTACTTCACTGCGAATTTCGGCGCGATCGGACTCCAACGCACTGAGATCGATCTGCAGGTGACGACGCGATCCGGCGAGCGTCAACTCCGCCACCCTGGCGCGCCAACGAGACGAACCACCCATCATCTGACGTAGCGACACGGCGCGACGAAGGTAGAAATGCGCCTCGTGCTCCCAGGTGAAGCCGATTCCGCCGAGCACCTGGATGCAGTCCTTGGCCGTGTCGACGGCCGCATCCAGGGAAACCGCAGCGGCTACTGCTGCGGCGATCGGAAGTTCGTCGCCCGACTCAGCCGCGACCGCAGCATCCCAGGCGACGGCGCCGATATTTTCCACCCGGCACAACATCTCGGCGCACAAATGTTTGATCGCCTGAAAGGAACCGATCGGTTTGCCGAACTGCTCACGAATCTTCGCGTATTCCACGGCAGTCCGCAGGCTCCACGCCGCAATTCCGGCCGCCTCGGCCGACGCGAGTGTTGCAGCAAGATCAGCCACAGATCCGGTCGTCGTGTCGCCGATGATCCGATCTGCATCCACGACCACACGATCGAAGGAGACTTTTGCCAACGGACGGGACTTGTCAATCGTGTCGAGCGCGTCATACGTGACGCCATTCGCGTCGCCGTCGACGAGCACCCACACGGCGCCATTGCCACTATCGGCGGAAACCAGTACCGACATGCCAGAATCCGCACCCCAGGCAAAACCGCCGTCACCGTGAAGTTCGAGCCCTCCGGATTTGGTAGGCGTTGCGGCAACTGGTCTTTCGTCCAATACGACAGCACAGGGAATCTCACCGTCTGCGAGCGCCTCGGACCAGCGCTTTGCCGCAGGGGTTGCGCTGCGACCGACCACCAACGCGACCAGCGCCGTAGTGAGAACGGGACCCGGCACAAGTTCGATTGCGGCCTGCTCGAGCATTGCGGCCAGATCTACGATCTCAGCTCCCGACCCGCCCACCGACTCGGGCACAGCGACGGAAAAAAGCCCCAAAGATGCAAAATCCGACCAACCCTGGCGCCACGAATTCGCTGGTCCACGGCGTACCATGTCCATCGGCGCCGCCGATCGCGCCCACGCCTCGATCGACTCCTGGACTGCCCGTTGTTCATCGGTCGTGGCGATAGTCACAACTGGTTCCCACCTCTCCATTAGTGACACAATTGTTTAGAACGTGTTCTAATATGACACCTGGCCATGAGTCAAGGCGCGAAGGAATTTGTCGATGACCGCAACATCCCGATCCCGCTCCACTGCCGTCGCATCCGCGACACTCGGAGACGACGATCTCAGCTCCAACGCGCAGCGCGAACGTCGCAAGCGGATTCTCGATGCCACACTGACACTGGCGTCCAAGGGCGGATACGAAGCCGTCCAGATGCGTGCGGTGGCCGAGCGTGCGGATGTTGCCGTCGGAACGCTCTACCGATATTTTCCGTCGAAGGTGCACCTCCTGGTTTCCGCTCTCGCGCGCGAGTTCGAGAAGATCGACTCCCGAGGCAAGATTCCACCCGGAACCAGCCCGCTCGAGCGCATGCAGCTGATCCTGAGTCTGATCACCCGTGCAATGCAACGCGATCCACTGCTCACCGAAGCGATGACACGCGCGTTCATGTTCGCCGACGCGTCCGCTGCCGCCGAGGTCGATCAGGTGGGCCAATTGATGGACCGATTGTTTGCCCGTGCCATGACCGAAGAGGAACCGAACGACGAGCAGCTGGCTATCGCCCGCGTCATCTCCGATGTGTGGCTGTCCAATCTCGTGGCTTGGCTCACACGACGATCATCGGCCACCGACGTCGCCAATCGCCTGGAATTGACCGTTGAGCTGTTGCTCGGCGACGGATCCCGCAGACCCGCATAGGGATAATCCGGACCGACAATTGGTTCTGTGCACCCGTTGAGCTGACGTACCGAGCCAGGACGCTCGTAATCACCTAGATTTGAAGAGGTGAGCGCACAGGATCTCCCCATCGAACTCCGTCGAGCCCTCTCAGCCGTGGCCCAGACTCCACGGTTGCTGGTCGCTTCTGATTACGACGGGACCATGGCACCCATCGTCGCGGATCCGGAGAAGGCGTATCCACGCGCGGAGTCGGTCCGCGCCCTTCGCTCGCTCGCCAGCCTGGCTTCAACCACCGCAGCAGTTATCTCCGGGCGCGCGCTCAAAGACCTCGCCGCACTCTCCCGTCTCCCCGCCGAAGTACAGCTGGTCGGCAGTCACGGCTCCGAATTCGACATCGGATTTGTTCACGCCATCGACGCCGACGCCAAGAAACTGCTCGGCGAGATCAGCACCGAACTGACCCGGATCGCGTCCCACACCGCCGGCGCGACTGTGGAGAAGAAACCTGCCAGCATCGCGCTGCACGTTCGCAACTCCCCCGAAGACGACGCCGAGAAGGCTCTGATCGCCGTGCGAACGGAATCCGCGCTCTGGCCGGGAGTGCAGGTCACCGAGGGAAAGTCGGTGGTCGAATTGGCTGTGATCGCCACGGACAAGGGCCAGGCGCTTGATCTCATCCGGCACCAGGACGGCGCAACCGCCGCGGTCTTCATCGGCGACGACGTCACCGATGAAAAGGCCTTCGCCAGACTGTCGGGCCCCGACATCGGCGTCAAGGTCGGTCCGGGCGACACCCTTGCCGCCTACCGCGTCGACAGCACCGAAGACGTAGCGGCCGCGCTGGCCTTCCTGCTCGACGAACGCCGGACGTGGCTTTCGGGTGCCGACGCACCCCCCATCGAGCGCCTGTCCATGCTTGCCAGCCCCCGCACGGTTGCCCTCGTAACGCCAGACGCCACCCTGACGTGGTTGTGCCACCCCGAACCCGACTCCGCGGCGGTGTTCGCCCACCTGCTCGGTGGGACCGCTGCCGGACATTTCAGCGTCGGACCACGGCGGACCGCTCTGCCACTGAGCCAGAAGTACCTCGACGGCACCATGACCGTTCAAACTCGGTGGGCCAGCCTGTCCGTCACCGACTACCTACCCCACGACGTGCAACAGGGCCGAACCGACTTCACCCGCATCATCTCCGGCCGAGCCGATGCGGTGGTGTCGTTTGCACCTCGCCCGGAGTTCGGCCAAGCTCAAGTCACGCTCGAAATCGTGGAGGACGGCATCCGCGTCCTGGGCACGAACGAGCCATACGTGCTGCGATCCCCCGGCGTGCAGTGGAATATCGCCACCGACGGCAACCAGCAGACCGCCCACGCCATCGTCGAACCATCCAAAGGTGACGTGATTCTCGAATTACGATGCGGCACAACAGATATGGACCCGTCACCGGCGCCAGAAGCAGACCGCCGCGCCCGGTCGGAAAACTACTGGTCCGATTGGGCCAAAACCCTCGATCTACCAAAACTCAAGCCGGACTTGATGAAACGCTCCGCCCTCACGCTTCGCGGACTCGTCCACGCAGACTCCGGTTCCATCATGGCCGCGGCAACCACGTCGCTGCCGGAAGAAATCGGCGGCGTCCGAAACTGGGATTATCGCTACTGCTGGTTACGCGACGCTGCGCTCACCGCAACAGCTCTCGTGAGCGTCGGGTCCACCCACGAGGCCGAGGAGTACCTCGACTGGGTCCACCGCGTCCTCGAAACACTGCCGGGCCCGGAGCGTCTGCACCCGCTGTACACGTTGAACGGCACGTCACTGCCGCCGGAGGCCGTGATCGACTCTCTGCCCGGGTACGCCGGATCCCGCCCGGTGCGGGTTGGCAACGCTGCCAATCAGCAAGTCCAACTGGACGTCTTCGGCCCCATCGTAGAACTGATCGTCCATCTGGCCGATGCCCGCGAAAAGGCCGGGGCTGCCGAGCCTTTGAGCGACCGCGACTGGGAACTGGTGGGCGCCATGGTCGAAGCCGTTCAACGACGGTGGTTCGAACCTGACCACGGCATCTGGGAGATCCGCGACAACCCTCGCCATCACGTCTACTCCAAGGTGATGGGGTGGGTGACCGTCGACCGCGCCGTGAAGCTGGCTGACCGCTTCGGCCGAACGGCGTTGCCGGAGTGGGCCGAATTGCGCGACGAGATCGCCGACGAGGTGCGCCACAAGGGCTGGAAGGACGACGTCCAGTCGTACACCGCCGCATATGACGGTGTAGATCTCGACGCCGCCACCCTCCACATCGGACTGTCCGGGCTGATCGATCCGGAAGACCCTCGATTTGCCGCGACGGTAGTCGCTACCGAAGCCGAATTACGTAGCGGCTCAACGGTGTATCGATACCACCACGACGACGGCCTACCCGGCATCGAGGGTGGATTCCACCTCTGCGCAGCATGGTTGGTCGAGGCGTACCTCCTGATCGGACAACGCCTGCAAGCAGAGGCGCTGTTCGACCAACTGGTTGCCGCAGCAGGTCCTACCGGTCTACTCGCCGAAGAGTACGACCCGGTCGCCGAACGGTCACTCGGCAACCACCCCCAGGCCTACAGCCATCTCGGCCTACTCCGCTGCGCTCAGCTCTTGGACTTACCCGCTCAGCTCTTGGCCTGACCAGACGTACGGCCGACCAGTAGTTCGGTCTCGAGCATCTCGATGATCGGCACACCGGAACCGGACGGCGACATCAGAAGTGCGCCGGCGCGCCGTCCTTTCTCCTCCTGCGGCTGGCGCACGGTGGTCAGCGATTCGCGAAGTGCCTCGCTGACACCGTCGAACCCGGTGATCGACAACTGTCCCGGCACATCGATGCCCTGCCATCGCGCCCAGTCCAGAGCGCCCAAGGCAAGTACGTCGGTGGTGCAGATCAGTGCCGTGATCTTCGGATTGGTCGCAAGCGCCTCCGCCGCCGCCGAGTGCCCGGACTGCGTGGTGTGGACGTACCGCTCGATCACAGTCAGAGAAAGCGGATCCAGATCCGATGCCGACATCGCGTCGCGCACGCCTTCGATCCGCTCACGCTGAACGTGGAAGTGCGGCGACTTCAGCCGTTCCTGGCTGACAACACCGTCCATCCGGTCGCGCCCGAGCCGCATGCACAGCACACCGATCTCGGTATGGCCCAAGCCGATGAGGTAATCGGCGACCTTACGCATGGCAGCGCGGTCGTCGATACCCACGAGAGACGCACCGGGGATTTCGCGCGGCTGGTCGCACACGACGATGGGAATGTGGCGTTCGAGCACGGCGGCAAGATACGGGTCGTCGTCGGCAACCGAGTAGACGACAAAACCGTCGACGCCGGCCTGCTGCACTACCGCGGCGGCATCCACCTCGTCTCGCCCTGGTCCGGCGGGAATCAGGAGCAGACCTTGGCCCGCTTCCTCGCAGGATTCCGAGAGGCCCGCCAGGAAGCTCATGGCGGCCGGGTCACGGAAGCTGTAACTGAGCGCTTCGGTGAGCAGAAGTCCCACGGCACCGGCTTTGCGGGTACGTAAGGAACGGGCGACCGGATCGGGTCCGGGATATCCGCGTCGCTTAGCCGCTTGGAGCACCCGATCCCGGAGCTCGACAGAGAGCTGATCGGGTCGGTTGTACGCGTTCGAGACTGTTGTTCTCGACACATTGAGCTCGGCGGCGAGCGACGCCAAAGTGGCTTGACGGCGTGGCTGACGGGACCGGGGCATAGACGGACGTTATCGGTACCCGTCAAAGTCGGCACGACGGGGCTGAACCGAACATGACCTACCAGCGATTATGGGCTAATGTGTAACGGTAACGGTTTCCAATAGCATTTAGCCCACACTTCGTACAGGAGAAAATTCGTGCGCTCGTCGTCCAAAATCCGCATCGCCGCCCTCGCCACCATCTCGGTCGCAGCGGCCATGGCACTGACGGCCTGCGGCTCCGAAAAAACCGGCGACGACGGCATCTCCGTCGTCGCCTCGACAAACGTGTGGGGCAACGTCGCGCAGGCCGTGGCGGGCGACGCTCTCAC
Source organism: Rhodococcus sp. KBS0724 (assembly GCF_005938745.2). NCBI lineage: Bacteria > Bacillati > Actinomycetota > Actinomycetes > Mycobacteriales > Nocardiaceae > Rhodococcus > Rhodococcus sp. KBS0724. Next base: position 736,221 of record NZ_VCBX02000001.1, on the reverse strand, counting down.
CGTCACCTCCATCATCGACGAGCCGTCTGCAGATCCGCATTCCTTCGAAGCCACCCCGGCTCAGGCTGCCAAGATCACCGACGCCTCTCTCGTCGTCTACAACGGCGGTGGCTACGACCAATTTGTCACCGACATCCTCGACGCCGGCAAGGGCGACCAGAAAACCGTCAACGCCTACGACCTGCTCGACGGTGGTATCCACGCCGGTGAGACCGCCGGTGAGTCGCACGACGGTCACACACACGGCGCCGTCAACGAGCACGTGTGGTTCGACATCCCCACCGTCGACGCAGTGGCCCACTCCGTCGCCGACCAACTCAGTGCACTGGACCCGGACAACGCGTCGACGTACGAGGCAAACGCACAGGCATACAGCCAGACGCTGGCCGGCATCACCGCCGTCACCGATTCGATCGCCGCTGCCCACGGCGGCGAGTCGGTCGCGCAGACCGAGCCCATCGCGCACTACCTGCTGGTTGCCGCCGAACTGAAGGACGCAACCCCCGAGGAATTCACCAGCGCAATCGAAGACGGCAACGATCCGTCACCGGCCGCGATCGCCGCAACACGCCAGTTGCTGTCGGACAAAGCGGCCCGGGCGCTCGTCTACAACACTCAGACGCAGGACAAAGTGACGCAGGACATGCGCTCCACCGCCGAGAAGGCAGGCGTGCCCGTCGTCGAGGTTACGGAGACTCTCCCCGAAGGCCTGGACTACATTCAGTGGCAGACGCAGACCGCGGAGTCGCTCGCCAACGCCCTCTCTGCCCAGTAATTATCTTGCCCACTTGAATTTCCGAGAAGAACCGATCGGCTTGTGACAGAAACCTCCGCGAATACAACGGCGTCGGCAACAAATGCCGTGCCCGCAGTCGCCCTGAAGGACGCCCGATTGTCCTTCGGCGCCCGCACCCTCTGGGACGGCCTCGACCTCGAGGTTCAGCCCGGTGAGTTCATCGCCGTGCTCGGCCCGAACGGCTCCGGCAAGACCTCACTTCTGAAAATTCTGCTGGGGCAGCTACAACTCAGCGGCGGCAGCGCGGAAATCGCCGGAACCCCGGCCCGCGCCGGAAACTCGCACGTCGGTTACATCCCGCAGCAGAAATCCATCGACGACGGACTTCCGCTGCGCGGGCGTGACCTTGTCGGTCTCGGTGTCGACGGACATCAGTGGGGAACGGGCCTGCTGCGTCGCGGGCGTCGACGCGCGATCGTCGACAACGCCATCGCACAGGTCAGCGCCGAAGCCTTCGCGGACGCCCCTATCGGTTCCATGTCCGGCGGTGAGCAACAGAGATTGCGTATTGCGCAGGCGTTGGTCGGCGATCCGAAGATCCTGCTGTGCGACGAACCGCTGCTCAGCCTCGACCTCGCCAACCAACATCTGGTCTCGACGTTGATCGACAAGCGTCGACGCACCCACAACACGGCCGTGTTGTTCGTTACCCACGAGATCAATCCGATCCTTCCGCTCGTCGATCGGGTGCTGTATCTGGTCGACGGCAAGTTCCGCATCGGAACGCCGGCCGAGGTGATGACATCTGAGGTTCTCTCGGATCTGTACAACACCGACGTCGAAGTACTGAAAGTTCGTGGCCGCCTCGTTGTTGTCGGCACCGGCGACGCCATCGACGCTCTCGGCAGCGCGGGCGGCCTGCGTCCGGGCGAAGGCGTCCACCACAGCGATGAGGATCACGCGTGAGCAACAAATTCACCGACGCGATGTCGCGGATGTTCGACGTGTCCGCCACCGTCGACCTTCTGCAGTACGACTTCGTCCAGCAGGCATTGATCGCCGGCGCGATCCTCGGATTGTTGGCCGGCATTATCGGCCCGCTCATCGTGAGCCGGCAAATGTCGTTCTCCGTCCACGGAACCAGTGAACTGTCGCTGACCGGCGCGTCGGCTGCCCTGCTTGTCGGAGTCAGTGTCGGCGCCGGAGCAATTGTCGGTTCGGTGGTCGCGGCAGTTCTGTTCGGGCTCCTGGGAGCCAAAGCACGAGACCGTGATTCGGTGATCGGCGTCATCATGGCCTTCGGGCTCGGACTGTCGGTGCTGTTCCTCTGGGCGTACGACGGCCGCACGGGAACCAGCTTTTCACTGCTGGTCGGTCAGATCGTTGCACCGGGCAACAGCGGACTCGAACTGCTTCTTCTGTGCGCCGTCATCGTGATCGGCACACTCGGATTCATCTACCGCCCTTTGCTGTTCGCCAGTACCGATCCTGAAGTGGCTGCAGCACGCGGTGTTCCGGTACGCGCACTGTCGATAGTCTTTGCGGTTCTGGTCGGCATCACGGCGGCCCTCGGCGTTCAGATCGTGGGCGCACTGCTGGTGATGTCGTTGCTCATCACTCCGGCTGCGGCTGCCGCCTACGTCACCGCGAGCCCGCTCAAGGCAACCATCTTGTCTGTGGTCTTCGCCGAACTCGCCGCTGTCGGCGGCATCCTGCTCTCCCTCGCACCGGGTGTTCCGGTATCCAGCTTCGTCACCACGGTGTCGTTTGTCATCTACCTGGTGTGCCGCCTCACCGGTTCTGCGCGACGCAAGAATGCCGGACGGATTCCGGCGCACGCATGACGATCCGCGTCGACTTGAACAGCGATCTCGGCGAGGGCTACGGCGCGTGGACGCTCGGTGACGACAACGCCATGCTAGCCGTGGTCACCAGCGCCAACATCGCGTGTGGTTTTCACGCGGGTGATCCGACCAACCTGTTGGCGACCTGCCGCTCCGCCGTTGCACAAGACGTGCGGATCGGCGCGCAGGTCGGATACAACGATCTTTCGGGGTTCGGCCGACGCTTCATCGACGTCTCCCCCGCCGATCTCGCAGCCGACGTCATTTATCAACTAGGGGCACTCGACGGACTGGCTCGTGTCGCCGGCTCCCGCGTCACGTACGTCAAACCTCACGGAGCGCTCTACAACGCGATAGTGCACCACCGCGAACAAGCGCGGGCCGTTGTCGACGCCGTTCGGAGCTACGACGCGTCCCTCCCCGTTCTCGGTCTGCCGAATTCGGTGTTCCTGGCCGAGGCGGAAGCGGCCGGCCTGGCAGTCGTGACCGAAGCCTTCGCCGACCGCGCGTACACACCGGAGGGGACGTTGGTGCCTAGAAACCAGCCAGGTGCAGTGCTTCACGACCCGGTTACCATCGCCGAACGGGTGCGCAGGATAGTAATCGAGGGAGTCGTCGACGCCGTTGACGGAAGCCGTGTGATGGTGCGTGCCGACTCGGTCTGCGTACACGGTGATACCCCGGCCGCCGTCGACATGGCTACCGAAATCCGGAGACTGCTCACCGCGTCCGACGTCGCGATCACGCCCTTCACCTGATTCCTGCGCCGGAATCTTCACTGCGGGACAATGGCTTCATGGCATGGCTCGATGTCGTTCGCCCCGGCCCGTTGACCACCGTCCAGGATCATGGACGGGTGGGTTGTGCGGCCATCGGCGTCGGCCGCTCGGGCGCCGCTGATCTGATCTCCCACGACGCTGCAAACAGGCTGGTGGGAAACACACTTCACGCCGCCACGCTCGAAATCACGACGGGCGGATTCGCGGCACGGGCTGCCGGGCCGTTGACCGTCGCGGTCACCGGAGCGAGGGCACCGTTGACCGTCAACGCCCACCCGGTTGCCGACTACTCCACTCTCCAACTCGATAGCGGCGACCTTCTCGAAATCGGCTACAGCACAACCGGACTGCGGACCTATCTCGCCGTCCGCGGCGGCATCGACGTCCCGGAAACTCTCGGCAGTCGCTCCACCGACACACTCTCCGAACTCGGCCCAGCACCCTTGCGTGCGGGCGATTACCTGCTCGTCGGAGTTGAAGAAGCCGCGTGGCCGATCGAGGACTTCATCCCGCCGCCTGCGCCCATCCCCTGCCCGGTTCCACTCGGCATCACGCTCGGACCGCGCGACGACTGGTTCACGCCGGCATCCGTGCACGCCTTGCTGCACCACGCCTGGACCGTCACCGAGGACACCGATCGTGTCGGCGTTCGACTACACGGCCCCGGACCGCTGCATCGCTCACGAACGTGTGAATTGCCCAGCGAAGGCGTCGTTGCCGGTTCGATTCAAGTACCCCCGAGTGGTCATCCGGTGATATTCCTGGCTGATCATCCCGTAACCGGCGGGTATCCGGTGATCGCTGTTGTCACCGACCCCGGCGTTGCCGCGTTGGCGCAAATGAGACCGGGAAGTTCGGTTACCTTCCGGGTGGCGTAGTCGACGCTGATAGTCTCAGCCACTGCTGGCGTCGGCGCACGGCCGTCGTGAAGAAGCCGAAGGAACTGAACACTATGGGTATAAAGAGCAGCACAATCGCTCTGGGCACAGCCAGTTTGATCACCGCAGCACTTGTTCTTTCGGGATGCAGCAGCTCCGACGACGGCGAGGCGACCTCCGAAACCACCTCTGAGACCAGTTCCGTAGCCAGCTCGGCCGCTGCGGCAACGACGTCGGATGAGAGCATCAGCTTCAGCGGCGAGCGCGTCACCCTCAACTCCGGCACCGACGCCGACGCACCGGTCATCAGCGTCAGCCTGCCGGACGGATGGTCGCAGACCCAGGAAGGCACGACCGGAAGCGTCACGGACATCCTGTGGAGCAACCAGACCGATGCCAACAGGTTCATGCCGAACACGACGTTGACCGTGGAAAGTCAGGGAACTGTAAGCCCCGATGCGGTTCTTGCCGGCGCTCAGACCTCGCTCGGCATGCTCGCCGGATGGACCGAGGCGAACAAGGTCGACCTCGACATCGACGGGCAGAAAGCCATCCGAGTCGCCGGAACGTGGACGCCGCCGAATGTGAACGTTCCCCTGTACGCGGTCATGACCGTCATCGCCTACCAGGCTGACGAATCATCCCCCGTATACCTCGTGAGCTTCGCGAATCAATTCACCGACACCGAAGACATGGCGCTCTCCGACCAGGTCGAGGAAATCAACACCTCGATCGAATTCGGCTAAAGACCCCGTGCGCGTTTTCCGGTTGTTACCACTACCGGAAAACGCGCACCGGGCTGAATGCTTTAGCTGTTGCGGCGACGACGAGCGATGTCGGCCAACACAACTCCGGCAGCAACCGAAGCGTTGAGCGACTCGACGGGTCCGGCCATGGGGATGGACAGAATCGCGTCGCAGTTCTCGCGGACGAGACGTGAGAGTCCCTTGCCCTCGGAACCGACAACGATCACCACGGGACCACTGCCGTCGAAATCGTCGAGAGTGGTGTCGCCGCCGGCGTCGAGGCCCACAACCTGAACACCCTTGGACGCCCAGTCCTTGAGCGTGCGAGTGAGGTTGGTGGCGCGAGCAATCGGCAGACGAGCAGCAGCACCGGCGCTGGTACGCCAAGCGACGGCACTGACACTGGCACTACGACGCTCCGGAATCACGACGCCGTGTCCACCGAAAGCCGCAACCGAACGCACGACGGCGCCGAGGTTGCGTGGGTCGGTGATGTTGTCCAGCGCGACGAGCAGCGGCGGCTCGGCGTGCTTACGTGCCTCCGACAGGAGATCGTCCGGGTGCGCGTAACGGTACGGCGGAACCTGCAGAGCGATGCCCTGGTGAAGACCGTTGGCGCTGAGGCGATCCAGATCCGAGCGCGGTACCTCGAGGATGGAGATACCGGCGTCGGCAGCCCGCTGAACGGATTCCTTCAACCGGTCGTCGCTCTCGGTACCGACAGCCACCCACAGCGCCGTCGCCGGAACACCCGCGCGCAGGCACTCCACAACCGGGTTGCGACCGAGCACGGTCTCGGGACCGTCGAGAACCTTGCGTCCGGGACCCGGACGGCCACCGCGGCCCTGGTTCTGCTTCTCGTCCGCACGGGCTGCGCGCGCTGCACGCTTCGCCGCGGGATGCTTGGTACGTGCCTCGGCGGGAGGCGTAGCACCGCGGCCGGCGAGACCACGCTTGTGCTGGCCACCGGAACCGGCAACCTGGCCCTTCTTGGTGCCGCCCTTACGGACTGCGCCGCGCCTGCTCGAGTTTCCAGCCATTGTTACTGCCCTGCCTTCAGGGACCATTCGGGTCCGTCGGGAGTATCGGTTACTTCGATACCCGCCTTGATGAGGCGATCACGGACTTCGTCCGCCACCGCCCAGTTCTTTTCCGTCCGTGCCTGCTGCCGCCGATCGAGATCGGCGCGCACCAACACGTCCAAAGCTTCCATTGCCGCCTCGGTGTCGCCACCGGACTGCGACCAATGCGCGTCGAGGGGGTCGACGCCCAGGATGGCGAGCATCGCCCGCACCTGACCTGCCGCCACACGCGCCGCGCCCAGGTCTCCCGCTGCGAGCGCGGTATTTCCCGCGCTTGCCTTGCCGTGAATCTCGGCCAACGCGATCGGGACCGACAAGTCGTTGTCGAGCGCCTCCGCGAAACCCTCTGTCCACGTCCCGAGTTCGACGCCGCCTGCGCGTTTGTGCGTACGCAGGACAAACGTCTCGAGCCCTTGATACGACTTGGCACTCTCTTCGAGGGCTTCGTCCGAGTATTCGAGGTTGGAGCGGTAATGAGCACTACCGAGGTAGTACCTGAGTTCTTGCGGGCGAACCTTTTTCAAGACATTCGGCACCGACAGCACATTGCCGAGCGACTTGGACATCTTCTCGCCACTCATCGTGACCCAGCCGTTGTGCAACCAGTACTGAGCAAAATCGTCGCCGACGCACTTTGCCTGAGCAATCTCGTTCTCGTGATGCGGGAAGACCAAATCCCTTCCACCGCAATGAATATCGAATGCGGCGCCGAGATAGAACTCCGCCATGGCCGAGCACTCGAGATGCCAACCGGGACGGCCGGGCCCCCACGGGGTCGGCCACGAAGGCTCGCCGGGCTTGGCCGTCTTCCACAGCGTGAAGTCACGCGGATCACGCTTGCCCTCGGCGGCGCTCTCACCCTGATGGACGTCGTCGAGCTTGTGTCCGGAGAGTGCGCCGTATTCGGGGTAGCTCAGTACGTCGAAGTAGACGTCGCCGCCGGCGGCGTACGCATGACCGTTCGCGATGAGACGTTCCATCATCGAGACCATCTGAGTGACGTGACCGGTGGCCCGCGGTTCGATCGACGGCGGCAATACACCCAACTGGTCGTACGCCCACGTGAAGGAACGCTCGAACGTCGTGGCCCACTCCCACCACGGACGGCCGGCGTCGGCGGCCTTGTTCAAGATCTTGTCGTCGATATCCGTCACGTTGCGCACGAATGCAACGTCGTTGTCGTGCGCCAGCAACCAGCGGCGCAGCACGTCGAATGCGACGCCGCTCCGCACGTGGCCGATGTGGGGATCGCCCTGGACTGTTGCCCCACACAGGTACACCGATGCATGTCCGGGGACCAACGGAACAAAATCCCGCAGGGCCCGCGTACCGGTGTCGTATAGGCGCAGGGTCACGACCAGCGATCTTACCTGTCGTTGCCGGTTGCCATGACCAACGCGGTGGCCATAGCGGCGATCCCCTCGCCGCGCCCGGTCAAACCGAGTCCGTCGGTGGTGGTCGCGGAGACCGAAACCGGGGCACCCAGAACATCGGAGAGGACGCGTTGCGCCTCATCGCGGCGCGGGCCGATCTTGGGGCGATTCCCGATGACCTGAACTGCGGCATTGCCCACCGTGAACTGGTTTTCCTCGAGCAACCGCCGAACCTCGGCGAGCATCCGGACGCCACTGACTCCGTCCCATTCCGGCCTACCGGTACCGAAAACGGAGCCGAGGTCACCCAATCCCGCTGCAGAGAGAAGAGCGTCACACAGCGCATGAACGGCAACATCGCCGTCGGAATGCCCGGAGCAGCCATCGGCTTCCTCGAACAACAAACCCGCCATCCAACATGGCCGGCCTACCTCGATGGGATGAACATCCGTCCCCAACCCGACTCGCATCCAGTTTCCGTCCTTACGAATCCGCATCAAGAAGTGCTCGGGCAAGTACCAGGTCGAGTGGTGTGGTGATCTTGAAGGCACGAACTTCACCGGCGATCGTCTGTACGGAAACGCCGAGTCGCTCGACCAACGACGCGTCGTCCGTAGCCGCAAGATCGCCGGCGTCGTGCGCGTCACGCAGAACCTGCGCAGAAAAGCCTTGCGGTGTCTGCACCGCACGAAGTTCGCTACGCAGCGGAGTACCGGTGACCATACCGAGAACGTCGACGGACTTGATGGTGTCCGTGACCGGCAGCACGGGAATGACCGCAGCGCTACCCGCCTTCAGTTCAGCCACAACCCGTGCAATCATCGCCGGTGGCGTCAAAGCCCGCGCGGCATCGTGCACAAGCACGAACTCCGCGTCTCCGGCAGCCGCGAGTCCGGCCCGCACGGAGTCCGTGCGCTCCGCTCCGCCTGCAACCACGTCGACGTCGTCGCTACGCCCCAGATCAGCCAAGACCGATGCGAGGAGTTCAGGCGGCACAATCACAACAACGCGGTCGACCGCTCCGGATTTCCGGAGCCCGTCAACCGCGCGTGCAAGCATGGTGCGCCCACCGAGTTCGACAAATGCCTTGGGTATCTGCTCACCCAAGCGCACTCCCCGACCTGCGGCAGGAACCAGTGCTACTACCGACACTGTCAGCTTTGTTGTGGTGTTGATTCAGGACGCGGTCGCGAGGACCTCGTCGAGAATGATCTCAGCCTTTTCGTTGTCAGTACCCTCGGCGAGCGCAAGCTCTCCGACGAGAATCTGACGAGCCTTGGCAAGCATGCGCTTCTCACCAGCAGAAAGTCCACGATCCTGCTCACGACGCCACAAGTCACGAACAACCTCGGCGACCTTGTTCACGTCACCTGAAGCCAGCTTCTCGAGATTTGCCTTGTATCGACGAGACCAGTTTGTGGGCTCTTCGGTGTGCGGTGCACGCAGAACCTGGAAAACCTTGTCGAGGCCTTCCTGGCCGACGACGTCGCGAACTCCGACGTATTCTGCGTTGTCTGCGGGTACTCGCACTGTCAGATCGCCTTGAGCAACCTTCAGAACGAGATATTCCCTCTGCTCACCCTTGATGGTGCGGGTTTCGATAGCTTCGATCAGCGCCGCACCGTGATGGGGGTATACGACGGTGTCTCCGACCTTGAAAATCATGTGTCCCGTGCCCCTTTCGATTCCACTAGTTTAACACGTCGAAGAACCAGCCATGCATCAACGGCGCAGGTCAGGGGCATCCTTGCTCGAGCGTAGGGGTTGACAGTGCCTGTTGGACGTGCATTCAGCCAGCGTCTACGGCCTGTTCACGACAGAACGAAAGCCCACGCGGACAACCGTTGTGGCGACCCAGCGACCGGCCCGCGAGAGCTGACTACTACTCTGCCTAGTGGAGTGCGAACCTGACGCCCTGGAGGACAAACCGTGACTGCTATCCGCAAGCCGACTCGCCGAGTCGCTACCGCCATTGCACTGGCTGCAGGCGCAGCCATCGCGCTGTCCGCATGTGGCTCGGGACAGGTGAGCCAGACTGCCGTCCAGCAGGCCGCCGTAAACGGCAACAGCGCCAGCGTTGGTGACATTGCTCTGCGCAACGTGCACATCATGTACCCCTCGTCCGAGGAGTACAGCATCGAACCCGGCGGAACCGCCGTGCTCGCCTTCACGATCGTGAACGAAAGCGCGGAGACCACCGACAAGCTGGTCAGCATCACCACCGACTACGCTGCAAGCGTTGTCGCCGGTGAAGAGGTTGCCGGATTGGTGATCAAGCCGCAGACATCTCTGCAGGCCGGAGAGCTTCCCGCGGGCGAGTCCGCTGAGGCCGAAGCCGAGAAGCAGATCGCGAACAAGGACCAGAACACAGACGCTCCCGCAGCGCTCTTGCTCGTAGTCCTCGAAGACATCAAGGCCGGCGTTCGCCCAGGCCTGACCATCCCGATGACCTTCACCTTCGAGAAGGCCGGCCCCGTCACGGTTCAGGTTCCCGTCGATGCGGGCCCGCAACTCGAACGTGACGTGTCCGAGAAGTCGCCGGTCGAAGGCTCAGGACACTGAGCTTGTAAACCTAAGGCGGACACTGCGTTTCGCCAAGGTCACGAATTGCCACACTAGAGGCGGGGTCCATGTCGGACCCCGCCTCTAGTCTGTTCCGGTGGCCAAAGCGAAATCGAACTATCGGTGCTCCGAATGCAAATCCGTCGTGCCCAAATGGGTCGGCCGCTGCCCCGAGTGCGACACGTGGGGCTCCATGTCCGAAGTGTCCGTCGTCGCTCCGGTCGCCAGTCGCGCGGGAGCATCGCTCGCGAAGGCCGGTTCGGCCGCTGTCCTGCCCACCACACCCGCCACTCCGCTCACCCAGATCGACAGCCAGAGCACCAAGGCCAAGCCAACCGGGATCGGTGAACTCGATCGTGTTCTCGGCGGTGGTGTCGTTCCCGGCTCGGTCGTCCTACTCGCCGGGGAACCTGGCGTCGGCAAATCCACGTTGCTGCTCGAGGTCGTCTACCGGTGGGCGATGCGGAGTCCGCAGGATCGCGCTCTGTACGTCACCGGCGAGGAGTCGGCCGGCCAGGTCAGGCTCCGAGCCGATCGCACCAATTCCGTCCACGAACGGATGTACCTGGCCGCGGAAAACGATCTTGCTACCATCCTCGGCCACGTCGAGCAGGTCAAACCCACGCTGGTGATCGTCGACTCCGTGCAAACGATGCTCGCAGCCGACGTCGACGGCGTTGTCGGTGGTGTCACACAGGTCAAAGCGGTCACCAGCGCACTCACGTCGTTGGCGAAGTCCAGCGGAATCCCGGTACTCCTGATCGGTCACGTCACCAAGGACGGAGCCGTGGCCGGCCCACGATCGCTCGAGCATCTCGTCGACGTGGTCCTGCACTTCGAAGGAGACAAACACTCCACGCTTCGTATGGTCCGCGGAGTGAAGAACCGATTCGGAGCAGCCGACGAGGTGGGTTGTTTCGAGCTCACCGAACAAGGCATCAACGAGATCAGCGATCCGTCCGGATTGTTCCTCCACCATCGCGAAGAGATGGTGGAGGGCACTGCTGTCACCGTGATGATGGACGGCAAACGCCCTCTGCTCGGCGAAGTACAGGCCTTGGTGGCCCCTACGCCACTCCCCACTCCCCGTCGAGCTGTGAGCGGCCTGGACACTGCACGTGTCGCCATGGTTCTGGCCGTACTCGAGCGACGTGCCGGGGTATCGATCGCCAAAGCCGACGTCTACGCGGCAACCGTGGGCGGCATGCGGATGACGGAACCAGGTGCCGATTTGGCCCTCGCCATTGCCGTCACCTCCGCGGTGAAGGGGAAGCCGGTTCCCAAGGGGATGGTGATCCTCGGCGAAGTCGGACTCGCCGGTGAGGTTCGCCGAGTTGCCGGCGTCAACCGACGTCTGATCGAAGCTGCCCGGTTGGGATTCACGAGCGCAATAGTGCCGGTCGACTCCGGGCCGAACATTCCCGGCATGCGAGTCAACGAAGTGACGACCATCGCCGAGGCCTTGACCTACGCCGGCTTGCTCGGCGGCAAGCAGGGTGCGCCTCGACCCAAGCTCACCCCCGTCAAATGACGGCAGTGATCAGGGCTGGAAAATCAGACAGACGAGGTTCCGAACGGCGAGGTCGGAACGCCGTCCACAAATTCCTGGGTCTGTGCAAAATGCTCGGCCGTGATGGTCAGGAACAGTCCTCGCGATGTTCCGACAATGACGTCCGGATCAGCGGCTGGACCTTCGACGATGACAGCTTCGGCGGTGGTGTAGACCTTGCGCCGGACAGTTCCCTCGACGCGAGCCCGGAACTCGAGAACCGAGCCGAGCGGGATCGGCCGCGCAAAGTCGATCTCGAGGTGACCGGTCACCACCGGAGTGCCGAGGACCATGCATGCCACGCCCTGCACCTCGTCGAAAGCAGTGGAGAGAATTCCGCCGTGAATGACCCCGGGTCCACCCTGGTACTTCTTCGCGACTTCGAGGCGTCCGGTCACCTCGAGGCCCTCACCAGCCTTGAAACTCATCGCCATCCCGGCCGGCTGATCGTCGCCGCACCCGAAGCACTTCGACCAGTGCTGAGGCAAGGTCTCACCCGCCGCCGGGAAGAATTCAACAGGCACGGGGACGGTCAGGTCGTCAGGCAAAGTCCAGGTACTACTCACGGATAGGTAATCTAATCGAAGGATCTGCCAGTACCAGCTATCGGACCCGGACTTAGTGACATCGACCTCAGCAGGGAGTTTCTCAATGATCAGTGCGATGGCGGATCCCCAGTCGTCGCCGGCGTTGAGAGAAACCATCGCCAGATTGGCCCCAGGAACCGCACTGCGCGACGGCCTCGAACGCATTCTTCGAGGTCGCACCGGCGCCCTGATCGTTCTCGGTTACGACGACGAGATCGAGGCGCTGTGCGACGGTGGTTTCAACCTCGACGTGGCGTTCGCGCCCACGCGCCTTCGGGAACTTTCGAAAATGGACGGTGCCGTGGTGCTGTCCACGGATGGCTCGCACATCGTCCGCGCAAACGTTCAACTCGTTCCGGACCACAAGATCCCGACCGTCGAATCCGGCACTCGGCACCGCGCAGCGGAACGCACGGCAATCCAGACCGGATACCCGGTGGTGTCGGTAAGTCAGTCGATGTCGATCGTCAGCGTCTACGTCGGCGGCATCAGACATGTCATCGAAGGTTCCGCCACGATCCTGTCCCGAGCAAATCAGGCCGTTGCGACACTCGAGCGATACAAGGCGCGTCTCGACGAGGTCACCAGGTCACTGTCCGTCGTCGAGATCGAGGACTTCGTGACTCTGCGCGACGCTTTGACGGTGGTGCAGCGACTCGAGATGGTTCGACGCGTATCACTCGAGATTGAACAGGACGTCCTCGAACTCGGCACAGACGGTCGCCAGCTCGCCCTTCAGCTCGAAGAGTTGGTCGGCGACAACGACATTGCGCGTCAGCTCATCGTCCGCGACTACCTTGCAGGCCCCGAGCCGGTGGGAACCGCCGCGATGGACAATGTGCTCGCTGCCCTGGACCGCGTCACCGATGCCGATCTTCTCGACCTGACCACCCTCGCGCGAGTTCTCGGTTACCCGGGCACAATCGAAGCCCTCGACACCCCGATGACTCCCCGTGGATACCGGGTGCTCATGCGAGTACCGCGACTTCAGTTCCATCAGATCCACCGCTTGGTCGGATCATTCGGCACCTTGCAAGCGCTGCTCGCTGCAACGGCAGCCGACCTTCAGTCCGTCGAGGGCATCGGTGGACTCTGGGCTCGTCACATCCGGGAAGGCTTGTCCCGGCTGGCTGAGTCTTCGATCACCGGTTCGTACAACTGAGCTCGGCAGTTACGCGATATTGGGTTACGCGATATTGAAGGGCTCCGCGCCGCTGCGCAGGGCGCCGAGCTGACCGACGACGGTGTACGCGCCGGGGCCGACGGGATTGCGCTGCGGATTCTGCGAAGTGGCGCAGTCCGGAGTCGAGGTCGTGGCGGACCAGGCAACCTTGAAGGCGGCCTGCTCACCCGGTTCTAGGTTGCGCACATCCGGGGCCGGTTGCGGGTAGCAGTCCACGTTGGACCACAGTCGGTTCTTGCCGTCGATGCTGTAGACGAGCACCTGCTGGAGTCCACCGGCCAGGTCGCGATCACATGCGGCTGAACCGATGTTCGTGATGACGATCGTGAAGGTCGGTTCCTCGCCACCGGCGAAGGTGGGCTTGTCTGCGGTCGCCTTGACTGCGAGGGACGAATCGGCGCACTGCCCAGCCGGTACCGGAGCCGCGCTGGTTGCCGACGTTGTCGAACTCGGCGCAGCGGACGTCGCAGAACCATTCGAACCGGAATCACCACCACCGCCGCCACCGTTGCCGCCGGAGTTGTTGCTTCCTGACGGGTTCGGTGTGAACGACACCTCCGATGTGAGCGAGGACGTGGCGGCCGCGGCGTCCGCTTCGGCAGGATCGTCGCCTCCGCCGACCAGCGCGGAAATCGCCCAGATCAACAACACCAGGGCGATAACGGCAGCACCGATGGCCAGAGCCCGGCGACGCCAGTAGATCTGAGGGGGCAGTGGTCCATTCGGTTCCAACACGGTCTCAACGGTAGTTGGCGAAAGCCTCACAAACGGTCAGCTGAGACGGCGTGTCGGCACCGTGTGACGAAGGACTGAAGGGATTATCCCGACCTACTCGCCGATTTCGCCTACTACGCCCTGCAGACGCATGTGTCCGTCCGACAACGTGTAGGTGACACCTGCAATCGCGCACTCTCCCTTGCCTACCTTGTCGGCAATAATTCGGGACCGCTGCATGATGAGCGAACCCGTCTCGACAACGTGGCGTCCCTCGAGTTCGTCGACGGTCGTCAGACCTTCATTGCGTCCCATGAGAATGGACGGCGCAACACGCTCGATCACACTGCGGATGAAGCCGTCCGGCACTGCACCCTTGTCGAGAGCGTCGAGTGTGGCCTTGACCGCGCCACAACCGTCGTGCCCGAGCACAACGATGAGCGGGACGTTGAGAACATGCACCGCGTACTCGATGGAACCGAGAACGGAATCGTCGAGCACGTGACCTGCCGTGCGAACGACGAACATGTCACCCAGCCCCTGATCGAAGATGATCTCGGCGGCAACACGTGAATCACCACAACCGAACAGCACGGCGGTGGGGTGCTGTGCGTCGACCAGTTTCGCGCGATCCGCGATTCCCTGGCTGGGGTGGATGGACGCGCCGCCCACAAATCGCTCATTGCCTTCGCGAAGGGCCTTCCAAGCGGATATCGGATTCGAATTCGGCATGTCAATATTGTGCACCCGCCACGATCTTCCGACACATCGGGAAGGGCACGTCACGGAAACCAACCGCCTTGTCCGAAGTTCCACCTAAGGCACAAGCGTGAAACTGTGACGGTCTCGCCGCAGCGTAGGATCTTCCCAGGCCTTATCGAACGATAGCTAATGGAGTAGTCATGGTCACGAAGAATTCGGCGAAAACCGCCACCACCGAGGCCAGCTGGCGACGGATCGAGCCACTCGAACTGAGCCCCATCCTCCAGGCTGCCCTCGAGGGATTCTACGACAACGGCTTCCACGGCACCTCGGTGCGGGACATCGCGCGTCGCGTCGGGGTCACGATCCCTGCGCTGTACTACCACCATCAGAGTAAGGAAGGGATTCTCCTTGCACTCCTGGAGATCTCGACCAGCGACGTACTCGCGCGTGCACACACCGCATCCGCCGACGGCGGCGACGACCCGTGCCAACAACTCACGAACGTCGTCGAAGCGATCGTGTTGCGCATGACAACCCGATCTCGCCTGGCAGCCCTCGAAGGTGAGGTGCGGTACCTCAGCCCCGAGAACCGACAGCGATACCGCGTTGTCCGCAAGGGCATCGAGGAGCTCGCCCTCGGCATCGTCACAGAGGGCGTCGAACGAGGCTTGTTCTCGGTCGCCGACACAGCCGAGACCACCCGCGCATTGCTCGCGATGTGTCAGTCCATTCCGCGGTGGTACCACGCGGAAGGCAAACTCAGCCCGGAGGAAGTCGCCGGGAAATATGCGGAGATCGCCCTGAACACGGTGGGATACAAGCCTCCCCGCAAACGAACTCGCTAGGTCTCACAGCCGGCATACTGCATCACTGCCCGGCATACTGTGCTCGAAGTTCGCGCTTGAGTATCTTCCCGGTTGCGCCGAGTGGAAGTTCCGCAACGACGTCGATCGATTTCGGGCACTTGTATCCGGCGAGACGCGATCGTGTGAATGCGAGGATCGCGGTGGCATCGAGTTCATGATCCGCAGCGGCGACTACAACTGCTTTGACTGCCTCACCCCAGACCGGATCCTCTACTCCGACAACAGCAACCTGTGAAACACCCGGGTACTCGGCGATCACCGATTCGACCTCGACGGGGTACACGTTCTCGCCACCGGTGATGATCATGTCCTTGATCCGATCGGTGATGTAGACGTATCCCTCGTCGTCGATCCGTCCGACGTCGCCAGTGTGGAACCAGCCGTCGGCATCGATCGCGGCCGCCGTTTCCGTCGGCCGTTTGTAGTAGCCCTGCGTGACCTGCTCGGACCTGACGCAGATCTCGCCGGACTCTCCGGGTGCCGATTCGGATGCGCCCGGGCCCACAACCTTCAACTCCACCCAGGGGTAAGGCTTGCCGACGGACCGCAACAACGAAACCTTCTCTCCGTCAACCGAATGATCGTTTGCATCGAGTTGTGTTACAGCTCCATGTGTTTCGGTAAGGCCGTACACCTGGAAGAGCGGGGTGTCGAACGTGTCGAGAGCTCGCTTCAGTACCGCCGGGGTTATCGGTGAGGAACCGTACGCAATGGAGCGCAGCGCTGCGAAATCTCGATCTTGTGCACCCGGAACTTCGATCATCATCCCGATGACAGAGGGCACCAGAAATGTATTCGTGATGCTCATTCTTTCCAATACATCCAGCAAACCGGAAGGGGTGAATTCCGCGAGGATCACATTGTGCGCACCGTTCGCTAGACCGACGAGGACCCAGCCCAATCCACCGATATGGAACAACGGCATCGCGCACAAACTGACCGAGGATTCGTCGAACCCCCAAGGGCCGCCCGTTTGCGTGCACCCGCCGAGATTCCTGTTGGACGTCAGAACGCCTTTGGGTTTCGCCGTGGTGCCGGATGTATAGAGTTGCAGCACAACGTCATCCAGGCCTCCGCGCCACCCGGGGTCAACCGAACTTGCGTCGGCCAATCGAGCTTCGTAGTCCGTCTCCCTGGAACCGTCGATCCGCATGACGAGCAGACCTGGCTCACCAGCGTCCTGCGCCGCCGACAAGACACCGTCGAATTCACTGTGAAGGAACAACACCCGGGCTTCCGAATCGGAGAGCACGCCGGCAATCTCGACACCGGACAAGCGCCAATTGAGCGGGATGGCCACTGCCCCGATCTTCGCCGCTGCCAGCACTATCTCGATTACCTGTGTTGAACTTCTGTCCACCACCGCCACTCTGGTGCCGGCTACACAACCAAGGTCGAGGAGAACATTCGCGAGTCGGTTGGTCCGGCGGTCCAACTCGCCAAATGTCATCGACCCGTCCCGACCGGTCAGCGCAAGTGCGTCGGGCCGAGCAGCAGCGTGACGACGACTCTCGTCGGCGAGGCGGTATTTTGTACTCATCTTGTCGTGATGTTCTTTCTCAATTCGAGGGAGCAACGTCGGGTGCGGCAGGCTGATGCGCAACCGGGCAACCTCTGGGAAAAGTTCCCAGAGCATCAACCTGATACCCGTTGGGGTAACTGCGAATATTGGGCAGATCACGCGCAAATTTCGGCACCGCGCGAGGGGGTAGTATGCGAATGAACCTGCCCCGCAACATAAGTGCAGTCTGCGACAGCATGCGCTCGATCCGGGACGGCTGCGGGTAGCCGAATGCCTCGAGCAGCGGGGCATCCATCAACCCCCAGGAGAAACGCCGAATAACCACAGCAGGGGCAAGGTTGTTCGGCGGAAACGTGCACAGTAGATCCAGGGTGGAGTCCGCAACTGCCCGTCCACCGTCGTCGAACGCGAACTGCTCACGTTCGTAGTCGTCCATCAACTCGGCAAATCTCTCGTACGTCTCGGGGATACCCTTGATCCCCATGAGCTTTCCCATATGTCGGTAATAGTTGGTGGCGCCCGATATTTCGTTGCGCGTGAGCTTCCGCCAGCCGTAACTGTCGATCCATCGAATCGGAGTAACGACAAACGTCGCAAGCACGTACAGCATGTCCGCGTTGGAGATTGTGTACGAGCCGTGCATCTGATTCATACGGCGGATGCCGTCACGGCCTGCCTGACTGGACATTCCATGCTCCAGTACCGCATCCAGAATGAGCCCGGTGTCGTCGTAGCGCTTCTGTACCCGTTCAGTGAATTCACCGGTGTCGTAGAGCAATCGACCGATTGTGGGCACCGCATAGGTGCGAAACAACGCAAAGCTCAACGCCTGATTGATGTCCCACGGAAACTCCTGGGTCGCGAGCACCCGATAGATTTCCTCGTACTGAGTTTCGGGATCCAGACCGTCCGTGCGATCTCTCAGATCGAACCGCTTCATTGACTTCTCCGTGTTCCACGCTCGGCAATCCACTGTGACTGACGCCACCAACTTAACGAACGATAACTACCTTGTCCAGGGCATGCCGAACGAGCGCCTCCAGACGCCCGCTACGACAAGGCCCCGATATGTTTCATGACATCGGGATACCGGCGCAGGTGCGCGCCTCCATTGACGTCGAGAACCTCCCCCGTGGTCCACGACGACGCATCCGAGCCAAGGTAGAGCACAGCTTCTGCAACATCGCGCGGCAATCCGTTACGCCGCAGCGGGGTGTTTTCCGTGAAGTCCGCCTGGATGGCCGGAACACTGGTTAGACCTTCCACCAGCGGAGTCTCCACGAGCCCGGGAGAGACCGCATTCACCCTGATCCCGCGCTCACCGAGTTCGAGCGCAGCGACTTCGGTGAGCATGGCAAGACCCGCCTTCGCGGAGCAGTATCCCGCAAATCCCGCAGCGGCCTGGCGGGCGTTCAGCGACGTGATCGAGACGATCGCGGCGCCGGCTTCCATGACACGGGCGGCGTGCTTGATCACGAAGAACCCTCCGGTCAGGCAGATATCCACTGTGCGCCTCCACGTCTCGGCGTCCAATTCGGTAATGAATCCAGGAAGATTGACACCGGCACAGTTCACTGCGATATCTACCCGACCCCATCGCGCCCGAGTTTCCTCGAACATCGCCCGAACCGATTCCTCGTCGACGACGTCGACCCGGACCGCTTCGGCTCCCCTGCCGAGGTCCGCAGCCCGAGACCGTCCGCTGTCGACGTCGATGTCACCGATCACGACGGTTGCACCTTCAGCTGTCAGTAATTGTGCTGTTGCCCAACCGATACCGGATGCTCCGCCGACAACGACAGCCACTTTTCCCGCAACACGTGTCGACATCAGCGAGGAATGTTCTCGTAGTAGGGGACCACGATTTCGTCCGTGCTCGTGACGTCGCCGAGCATCATCGTCGTAATGGGGTGAACGACGTGTGGGTCTACCTCGACGTTGATACATGCGGGAACCCCGGCAGCGAATGCACGCTTCATCGCATCGGCGATGGATGCAACGTCCTTCACTCGCTCGCCGTATCCACCGAAGGCCTCGGCAACCTTCTCGTATGCGCTGTCCGCGAGCTCCGAGACGACAATTCCTTCGTCCCCGTACACCGCTTCCTGGCCGTGGATCGACATCCCCCACACCGCATTGTTGAATACCACTGTCACAACCGGTATTCCGTGACGGGCCATCGTGTCGAATTCCTGGATGTGGAATCCAGCGGCACCGTCACCGGTGATGAGCACGACCGGTGATTGCGGCCGTGCACGATGTGCACCGATCGCGAAACCCGGCCCGACACCCAGGCATCCGAGGTAACCGAGCCGCAAGACACCACCAATCTGTTCCGTTGTCGTGAAGAATTCACCCCATGACGGCGCCTCGGCACCGTCCATGACAAACGTCGTGTCAGGAGGGCACGCTTCGACGATCGCACGCGCCGCGAAGTACGGATGCGCCTTTCCGGTCCGCGTCTCCTCGTCCGTAAATCCATGACGGTGCGCGTGCTTGGCGCTTGTCGCTGCCTCGACCCAGGAACTCCAGTCGGGCCATTGACGTTGATCAGCAGCATTTTTCAAGGCAATGAGCGCTTCTCGACAGTCGGCGAGTATCGGAACGTCCACGTCCTGCATACGTCCGATTTCGGACGCGTCGATGTCGATCTGTATCAACCGCGCACCGGGGTACAGGCTGGTGCGCCCGCCGGTGAACATTCCGGCGCGGGCCCCGACTACGAGCACCACGTCGGGAGTCGGTTGTCCGATCGCGGGCAATGACCCGATCGCCAACAATCCACCGCCGGCGAGACGATGACTTGCCGGCATCGCTCCATCGGACTTCCCCGGGTAGAACACAGGCACATCCACTGTCTCCGCGAACGCCACCAAGGCTTCACTCGCGCGAGAGAATGTGACACCACCGCCGATCACAATCGCAGGACTGTTCGCGGCGCCGAGCAGATCGAGCGCGGCTTCCACGGCCGAGGCAGTAGGACCTGGCCGCGCGTCCACGGTGTAGTTCACCGGAAATCTCACGGCGTTCTCGTCCGCTTCTCCGAACATCACGTCGATCGGTACTTCGAGCAGTACCGGACCCGGGATTCCCGTCGTAGCCTTACGAATAGCCAGAGCAACGATTTCGGGTACGCGGGCCGGGTCGGTTATGCGGTAGGCCCACTTGGTCACCGGTGTGGCCGCGGCTATCTGATCGAACCCGCCCTGTAGTGGATTCGTCTCGGTCTCGCGCATCGGCGGAGCCCCGACGACAAAGATGGTCGGGGTGCGATCGAGGAGCGCATTGGTCAGCGCGGTGTAGACATTGGTGAAACCCGGGCCGGACGTGACGACGCAAACGCCGTACGTCCCGGTCACCCGCGCATAGGCGTCGGCGGCATGGCCGGCAGTGGCTTCGTGACGGGTGTCGGTAAGCCGAATTCCGTTTCGGCGACAGGCAACGAGGAATGCATCCAGATGCCCTCCATGCAGGGTGAATACCTCGGTAGTACCGGCTTCGGCGAGGGCTCTTGCCAGCAGTTCGCCACCATTGACAGTCATGTGTTGTCCTTCCAGAACTCACGATGCTTGATTAACGATCGCTAAGTGATTTCAGAGTAGCGTGGGTCACAGTGCGACGCCAGAGTGGCATTATGCAAACACATGGCACGAAACTCACCACAGACCGATCGCATTGTCATGCTCGCCGAACTGTTGGCATCCGATCCTGAAACGGGGCGCAGCCTTGCCGACATTGCACGGCACCTGGGAGTCGCGAAAGCAACCTGCTACCCCATGGTCGTCGCATTGACGGAGTCCGGTTGGCTCGTACGTCATCCCGTTCGGAAGACATACCAACTCGGGCCGGCTCTCGTCCCCATCGGCCAGGCCGCCTCTCGCGCAACCGATGTCGTCGACCTCGCCCGAACTGTCATGCACGAACTGGCCGACACGTCACAACTGGCATGCCTGGGATTCATCCGGTCAGGTGCCGATCTGGTTGTCGCAGAAGTTGTTCAACCGATCTCCAAACGCAGCGGAACACTCGGACTACGCATCGGCGACAAGGTATTGATGGCACCACCACTGGGCGCCGGACTGGCAGCTTGGTACGGGCAGGATCAACTCGACGAGTGGTTCATACTTGGCACAGAAGTCCTGAGCGCGGAGACCGAACTGCTGAAGACGGAGTACGAACCGATCCTCGACACCATCCGGGAGCGCGGATTCGCCGTGGAATGCCTTTGGCAACAAGACCGCTCGATCTCCGATGCGGTCGCAGAGCTACGTGGACCTGGGGTCGGTGGACAGAAGGCCGCAATCGCACTGCGAGAAGCACGGCGACTACTGTCCGCGGACGTTGCCGTAGGAACAATCGACCCGAACGCTCACTACCAACTGCTGTCGGTGAACGCGACCGCGTTCGATCAAGACACGTCACCCGCACTCATTCTCTGCCTGGTGGATCCACCGTCGCCGTTGACCGGAGAACGCATTGCCGAACTCGGCACACTCGTGCGTACAGCCGCACAACAGGTCACGACACTGATGCATGGCCGTTCGCCCTGCCCATTGACATCCGAAGACCGCTCAACATAGCTTATATAGCGATCGCTAAGCTATGTTCAGTGCAACAACCGCGACCGAAGAGCAAGGAAGTATCTCGTGGGCATACGAACCAGTGACCAGTACCGAAAGGGCCTCAACGACGACCGTCGGGTCTTCTACCGAGGCAAGAAAATATCCGACGTCTACGCGGAGCCTGAACTGACTCTCGCAGTGGACCACTCGGCACTGTGTTACGACATCGCCGACGACCGACCCGACCTCGCGATCACCGAGGTCGACGGCGAACCGGTCAGCGCGTTCTACGTCGCACCGAACTCCGCCGAGGATCTCGTGCGCCGCGGCGCACTCATCGAAGAAGTATCACGACGCGGCGGCGGAACCATCGTCCTCAAAGAGGTCGGCAGCGACGCATTGTTCGCGCTGCTCCGCGCCACCACCGGCGAAGGACTCGACAACGCCCGCGCCTTCTACCAGCGAGTGTGCGCAGGCGACCTTTCCTTGGCCGTCGCCCAGACCGACGTCAAAGGCGACCGCTCCCTGAGCCCGCGTCAGCAAGCCGACCCGGACCTCTACCTGCACATCGTCGACGAAGACGCCGACTCCATCACCGTGCGCGGTGCCAAATGCCACACCTCGTTCTCCGCGAACGCCGACGAGCTCATCGTGCTGCCCACCCGCGCCATGGGACCCGACGACGCCGACTACGCCGTCTCCTTCGCCATCCCCATCGACACACCGGGCCTCGAGCTCTACGTCTCCCCCTACGCAGCCGGGGAACGCAACTCGTTCGAGTTCCCGATCTCCACGAAACACAAGCTCCTCGAATCGCTCACCGTCTTCAACGACGTACGCGTACCGAAGAACCGGGTCTTCCTCAACCGCCAACCCGAACTGGCCGGCCCCCTCGCATTGGCCTTCGTCGACTACCACCGCTTCACCGCCATCAACTACAAACTGCCCCTGCTCGACATCATGGTCGGCGCGGCATCGCTGATCGCCGAAGCGAACGGCATCAGCAAAGCCGGGCACGTCAAGGGCAAGATCACCGAACTGATCACCTGGAGCGAAACGGTCCGGGGCCTGGCGCAACTGGCCGCCGTTCGGTCCAAGCCCGGTGCACACGGTGTTCAGCAACCCGATCCGCTCGCCGTCAACATGGCGAAATACCACTTCGCCCACGGATTCCACAACGCCGTCGCGATACTGACCGACCTCTCCGGCGGCCTGCTCGCCACCGGCCCCGGCGGCGAAGACTGGGACACCCCCGACATTCGTGCCGTACTCGAAAAGTATTACGCTGCAGCAGTTCCTGCCGAAAAACGCCTGAGGTTGCTCAACTTCATCGCCGACCTCACCGCCCGCGACTACGGCGGATACCAATCTGTACTCGCAACCCACGCAGAAGGCTCACTCGAAGCCGAGAAACTTCAGATCTCACGCTCCTTCGATCCGACGAAGGCACGAGACTACGTCAGCGACCTCGCCGGCATCTCCCACCTCTGACCCCCTCCCCGAGAGAACAGCAAGGAAACTTTCATGATCTCAACAGCATTCACGGAAACGTTCGGTGTTCGTCATCCCATCGTCCAGGGTGGCATGCAGTGGGTAGGACGAGCGGAACTCGTTGCTGCCGTCGCCAATGCCGGTGCACTCGGCTTCATCACCGCATTGACGCAACCGACACCCGCGGACCTGGCCAACGAAATCGCCCGCTGCCGCGACCTCACCGATCAGCCGTTCGGTGTCAACCTCACGATCCTGCCGTCCATCACACCGCCTCCGTACGACGAGTACCGCCAGGTGATCGTCGACTCGGGAATCAAGATCGTCGAGACTGCCGGATCCAACCCCGGACCGCACCTGCCGATGTTCCACGACGCCGGAATCAAGGTGCTGCACAAGTGCACCACTGTCCGTCACGCGGTCAAGGCTCAGGATCTCGGCGTTGACGGCATCAGCATCGACGGCTTCGAATGCGCCGGCCACCCCGGCGAGGATGATGTCGCCGGACTGGTCCTGATTCCCGCAGCGGCAGAGAAGATTTCGATTCCCATGATCGCGTCCGGCGGATTCGCCGACGCCCGCGGACTCGTCGCCGCCCTGGCTCTCGGCGCCGACGGCATCAACATGGGTACACGCTTCATGTGCACCGCGGAATCGCCGATTCACCAGAACATCAAGGAAGCCATCGTCGCCGCCGACGAAACCCAGACCGAACTCATCTTCCGGCCACTGCGCAACACCGCTCGCGTCGCAAGCAACACGGTCAGCCGTGAGGTTGTCGACATCCTCTCACGCGGCGGACAATTCGAGGACGTCCGCGAACTCGTTGCCGGCGCTCGCGGACGCACCGTCTACGAGAAGGGTGACCCCGACGCCGGTATCTGGACCGTCGGAACCTCGCAGGGACTCATCCACGACATCCCCACCGTCGACGAACTGGTGCAGCGCATGGTCTCCGAAGCCGAAGACATCATCGGTGCGCGACTGCGCTCGATGACCGAACGCGTTTCCGTCTAGGACAGGAGAGTAAATTCATGCGTCGCACGCTCTTCACCGAAGATCACGAAGCCTATCGAGAATCCGTACGCGAGTTCATCGCCCGTGAGGTGACCCCGCACTACGACGACTGGGAAGAAAATCGTCTCGTAGACCGATCGGCCTGGCTTGCCGCCGGCAAGACGGGCATCATCGGTCTCGCCGTACCCGAACAGTACGGCGGGTCAGGAGAACTCGACTTCCGATACCGCTACATCGTTGCCGAGGAAATCGCCCGCAGCGCCACCACGTCGTTCGGCGCCGGACTCGGACTCCATGACGACATCGTCATCCCGTACATCGCCGATCTCGGCACCGACGAGCAGAAGCAGCGCTGGCTTCCGGGAATGGCTGCCGGAGAGATCATCTGCGCCATTGCGATGACCGAGCCGGGAACCGGTAGCGATCTACAGGGCATCAAGACCACCGCCGTTCGCGACGGAGACGACTGGATCTTGAACGGCCAGAAGACATTCATCACCAGTGGCATCCATGCCGACATCGTGATCGTCGCTGCCCGAACAGACCCCAGCGCCGGATCGCGCGGCTTCAGTCTCCTGGTCGTAGAACGCGGAATGGAAGGATTCACCCGCGGTCGCAAGCTCCACAAAGTGGGTCTTGCAGCCCAGGACACAGCCGAGTTGTCCTTCGACAACGTCCGGGTTCCGGCCGGCAACCTTCTCGGCACCGAGGGCGGCGGCCTCATCCACTTGATGGAACGACTTCCCCGCGAGCGACTCTCGATTGCCGTCAGCGCAATCTGCGTCGCACGGGCAGCCTACGAATGGACCAAGGCATACGCCTTCGAGCGCAGTGCATTCGGAAAGCCCATAGGCGACTTCCAGAACACACGTTTTGTGCTCGCCGAAATGCTCACCGAAATCGACGTGACACAGGCATACGTCGACAATGCAGTCCTGGCGATCAACGACGGCGAGCTGTCCGCCGTCGAAGCGGCACAGGCAAAATGGTGGGCAAGCGAACTGCAGAAGCGTGTCGTGGACCGTTGTGTGCAACTGCACGGCGGGTACGGCTACATGATGGAATACCCGATCGGGCGAGCCTACGTCGACAGCCGAATTCAGACGATCTACGGCGGAACCACCGAAATCATGAAAGAGATCATCGGTCGGGACATCGCCAAGAGCTGACAGGCAATAACAAAATCGAGAACGTCGGACCCACAACACAACTGGTGCGGGTCCGACGTTCACTCAGCGGACAATCCTGCCCCGTCGATACTCATGGCCGCCCCACACACCGGTCTGCGCAGTATCGACCGCATACGCACCACACGCGGCAGTGATGGGGCACCGGGCGCAGACCTCGGCCGCGTAGTCGACCGCCTCACTCGGGTCAGGGAACCACCGGTCCGGGTACCGATCGCCGCGGCAGGCGGCGACGGCCCAGTCTGCGGTGTCCTCCGAGTTGGGTAGCAGGTCAGCCAAGGTCATCATCATCGTGGAAGTCATCGACGTCATGGGATATGCCTCCTTCCAATACGATTCAGAGACTATGGGCCAGATCGCGCCAGATCGTGTGCTGGCGTTTGTGATCGATACGAGGTGCTCGGGGGACCCACAGAAGCGGCATGCCTGACTCTTCCGGAGTCTGATCGGACTTGGCGTTGTTGCAGGTCAGGCAGCACGCGACGAGATTCGACCAGTTGTTGCTTCCGCCTCGACTCCGCGGGTAGACGTGATCGACGGTAGTCGCCCCCGCGCCGTCGCAATACGCGCACCGGTAGTGATCGCGCGCCAGAACGCCGGCGAAGCTCGCTCGGGTGTCGTCGTCGATTGTCGGACGCGGTGGCGTGTGCACGTACTCGAGCAGTTGAATGGTCCGCGGCAGCGGGATCGCCACGTACTGGGAGCGCACCACGAACCGCGGAGTGTGCTCGACCAGAGTCATCGCGAGCTGTTCGGCAAGCAACACGACCGCGCGAGCGGCGGGTACGAGGTCGAAGTCTTCGTAGGTGACGTTGAGGACCCTCACTCGGGTGTTCATCCAGGTACGGGCGGTGATAGCGGTGGGTGGGTGACGCATGGCAATCGACAACCTTGTTCTCTCGCAGCCGGAGTGGCGGTTCTCGAGGTGTGATCGTCCGGTGGTGGCCGAGGTCGGCCGTGAGGTCACCCGTCGAATGAGCGAGTGTCGGGACGCGCACGCCCCGAGCGATGGGGCTTCAGTAGACGCGAAATCCGGCGATCGTGCCGGACTTTTCCGCGAGCCGGTCCACATGATGGATCATCGACTGCGACTTGCGCTGTGAATACAAGCTGGGGTGCATCCGAGGGTCCTTCCATATTGTGGGTGACGGCTACAGGTTGCCCAGTGTGCCACGTCAGGGCGCAGATGTATTGCGAATATTCGCGGACGGCAGCCCACGCGTCGACGCTCAGCTCAACTGCCCTACCGGCCGAACACGGCTGCACGCTTACCTTGGAACGCCGCAACACCTTCGGCGAAATCGGCGCTGGCGAGTAGCGAGATCTGTCCCGCTCGCTCACGCTCGAAGGCTGAGTCAAGTTCCGTCAGAGTGGCGTCGTTGATGGCGTCCTTCGTCTGCTGGAAGGCCTTACCCGGACCACTACCCAGACGCTGAAGCAGCACCGCAAGATCGTCGTCGAATGTGTCGTCCGGGAAGACCTGCGAGATCAAGCCGCTGTCGAGAGCGTCTCGTGCGGGCAACTTTTCTGCAAGAAGTGCCATACGCATGGCCCGGGCACGACCGATCGACGCCGCGACCAGAGCGGTTGCACCGCCGTCAGGCATCAAGCCCACCTTGGTGAAGGCGAGCAAGAAGTAGCTCGACTCCGCAGCAACAGTCAGATCACACGCCAAAGCCAGTGAAACACCCACTCCTGCAGCGGGACCTCGCACCGCCGCGATCACGGGGGCGGGAAACGACCGGATGGCGCGGGCCACATCGTTTGCCGCATCGATGGTGTCCGCGGATGGCGGGCCGGACAACACCGCATCCGCCAGATCAGCTCCGGTGCAGAACGCCCTGCCAGCCCCTTCGAGCACTGCCACACGTACCGGGCCGCCGTGCGCATGATCGTCGAAGGCAGCGACGATATCCCGCAGCGACTCCGTGGTCAGCGCATTCATCCGGTGAGGTCTGTTGATCACAACGCGGAGCACGCCGTTCTCGAGCGTCGAGTAGACATCGGGGCGAGGTGTGGTCATGTCAGATCCTTGTCATTGCGGTCATTGTGGGAAGAGCCTTGCCGAAGTAGGTGATTCACTGATATTCATATCTTAGCGAACGATAAGTAACAAGGAGACGTGGACCATGTCCGACCTACTCGACATCACTACCCCGACACCGGGCGTGGTCATGCTCACGCTCACTCGGCCCGATCGACTCAACACGCTCAACGTCCACCTTGTCGCCGCTTTGACCGCAGCGCTGGATGACATCGCGTCGGACAAATCGTGCCGCGTCGTCATCATCACCGGCGCCGGGCGAGCGTTCTGTGCCGGGCTGGATCTCAACGGGTACGGAGACCCCGAACGCGAGGCGGAAGAAGGCCGCCCCCTCGCGACCTTCGGAAGACAACAGGACATCGCTCACCTGACCGAACGAATCAACTCCCTCCCCCAACCCGTGATCGCCGCGGTGAACGGGCCGGCCGCAGGTGGCGGACTTGCACTCGTCTGCGCGAGTGATATCCGAATCGCCGCGCCCGAGGCAGTGTTTGCGGTCTCGTTCATCACCGCCGGGTACTCGGCGTGCGACATCGGAGTCTCCTGGCTGCTGCCACGCATTGTCGGCGCAGGCAATGCACACGAACTGATGCTGACCGGTCGTCGATTCGACGCCTCACACGCACGGTCCATCGGGCTGATCTCCCAAATCGTGGACTCGGGAAACCTTCTGGCCGAGGCACTTCGGATCGCCGGTGAGATCCTGAACAATCCACCGGTCTCGGTCGAGATGACAAAGAAGGGCATGTGGCTGGCGCTGGAGACCCCGACTCTGCACGCGACAATCGAGTTCGAGAACCGCCAGCAGGTCATTACCGCCCTCACCGAGGATGCGGCAGAGGCAACCACAGCATTTCTCGAGAAGCGGACTCCGACCTACCGGCGGCGCTGACGATCTGGAGTATCCGACTTCAGGACCCCAGCCAGTCCCGCGTCACAGCGGCAGTGTCCACACCGGGTTTAGGTGCACCTGCGGGCTGAGTCGTTACTGTCCGAGAAAATCGCGGCGCCGGTGCCGACTGGACGATTCCGTCGGCTTCGACCAGAGTTCCACGGTGCGCCAGGTGCGGATGAGTTGCAGCTTCCGCCGGACTCAAAACCGGTGCAACGCATGCATCGGTCGATTCGAAGAGCGTCGCCCACTCGTCACGGGTACGAGTGAGAAATGCTTCCGTGAATCGCTCGCGCAGTTCCGGCCAGCCGCCCTGATCCATCTGTTCTGGCAGTGACTCGGGATCGAATCCCAGACCGCCCAGTAGCTCCCGGTAAAACTGCGGCTCGAGTGCACCGACAGCAACGAACTTGTCGTCCGAGCAACGATACGTGTCGTAGAACGGAGTCGATCCGTCCAGCAGATTGGTTGCGCGAGAATCACTCCACTGCCCGCTGCCGCGCAGCGACCAGACCATCTGTGCCAGTACCGATGTTCCGTCGACGATGGCTGCGTCGATCACCTGGCCTTTACCCGACTTCTCGCGCTCGTACAGCGCGGAAACGATTCCCAGGATCAGGAACATCGAG
This sequence comes from Rhodococcus sp. KBS0724, assembly GCF_005938745.2. NCBI lineage: Bacteria > Bacillati > Actinomycetota > Actinomycetes > Mycobacteriales > Nocardiaceae > Rhodococcus > Rhodococcus sp. KBS0724. The sequence goes on along the minus strand of NZ_VCBX02000001.1, from coordinate 707,273 downwards.
CCACCACCGAAGTCGCCCACGAGATTCAACGGGACCACGGGCTTCTCGGCCGGCCCGATTGTATGGAGGACACCGGTCAACGCAAGATAGGTGATGTCGTGTCCCGCGCGCTGAGCAAGTGGGCCGTCCTGACCCCACCCTGTCATGCGGGCGTACACCAGGCGGTCGTTGATCTCCAGGCAGTCGGCCGGCCCGAACCCCAGCCGTTCCGTGACGCCGGGACGGAAACCTTCTACCAACACATCGGTTTTCGCAACAAGCGCTCTGACGAGTTCGCGCCCGGCCTCGGTCTTGAGATCAGCCTCGATCGAGCGGCGACCGCGCAACAATTGGTCCTGATCCTTCGGCGAGATTTCCAGTCCGCCAGACGGCCGTTCGATGCGCACGACGTCGGCTCCGAGATCCGCCAGCATCATCGCAGCGTGCGGTCCCGGTCCGAGGCCGGCAAACTCCAGTACACGCACCCCATGCAATGGGCCGCTCATCGAGTGACAGCCTCGTCCGAAGGGCGCGTGTCCGAATAACGGTCGCGTAGTTTGCCTTTGACAAGTTTTCCGGTAGGAGTCCGCGGAAGATCGGTACTGAATACAAGTCGCTTCGGCAGCTTGTACTTCGCAATCTGCCCACGCAGATGATCAAGAAGTTCGTCGCGAAGCGCATCACCGGCTTCCACACCGGGAACAGGCTCCACCACCGCCATCACGATCTCACCCATCTCGTCGTCCGGAACACCGATCACCGCCGCATCCAACACCGACGGATGCTCGATCAACGCATTCTCGATTTCCTGCGGATAAATGTTCACCCCACCGGAAATGATCATGAACGACTTACGATCCGTCAGAAACAGATACCCGTCCTCGTCGACGTACCCGACATCACCCGTCGTCGTCCACGTCGGATGCGCGCGATGCTGCGCCTCACGAGTCTTTTCGGGGGCATTGTGATAATTGAACGGCAACACATCACGTTCGAAGTACAACGTACCCACTTCTCCCGCAGGCAGATCCTCACCGTTCTCACCGCAAATATGCAGAACACCCAAGGCTGCCCGGCCCACCGTTCCCGGCTTACGCAACCACTCGTCCGAATGAACGATGGTCATACCGTTCAACTCCGTCGACGAGTAGTACTCGTCCAGAATCGGGCCCCACCACTCGATCATCCGACGCTTCACGTCAACCGGACACGGCGCCGCAGCATGCACCGCCAGTCGCAACGACGAAATATCGTAACGATCCCGCGTCTCCTGCGGAAGTTTGAGCATGCGAACGAACATCGTCGGAACCCACTGGCTGTAGGTGACCCGATATTTCTCGATGTACTCGAGCGCCTTCTCCTCGTTGAACCGATCCATCACCACTACGGTTCCACCCAACGCCTGCACCGACGCACAAGTACGAAGCGGCGCAGCGTGATACAGCGGAGCAGGTGAGAGATACACGTCGGAGTCGGTAACGCCCCACGCACTCTGGTTCATCACAGTCATCTGATCACCGGCATCCTGAATCTGCCGGTCCGGCAACACTGGCTTGATCCCCTTGGGCCTACCCGTGGTTCCCGACGAGTACAGCATGTCCGCGCCACGCGGCTGATCCGGCAACGGCACGTCGGACTCCAACGCCGCCGCCGTGTCGAGCGAGGCATACCCGTCGAGCTCACCACCGAAGGACAACCGAATCACCTCCGCCGGAATGAGATCGGCCAGTGCCGCCGCCAATTCCGGCAGTGCCGAATCGACGATGACCACCTTCGCGTCACAATCCTCGACAATGTACGCCCCCTCGGGAGCAGTCAAATGCCAGTTCACCATCGTGAGATAGACGCCTGATCGCATCGCAGCCCAGTAGATGTCGAAAACCTGAACATTGTTGGTCGCGAGCACCGCCAGATTATCGCCGCGCCGCAAACCCAACTCGTACAGAACACGCGCGATACGAATCGAATTCGCTTCCAACTCCGCAAACGTCACCACCGCACCGGTCTCCGCGACAATGACAGCAGCTTTGTCCGGGGTTGTTGTGGCATAGGCTCCGGGGTACATGGGTTCACTCCAAGGTTTCGTTCACGAAAGATAGATGGATCCAGCTCATTCGAAGGACAGAGCCACTTTTCCGATAGCAGAGCGGTCTTTCAGGGATGTCACAGCATCCACTGCACGTTCTGACGGATACAGAGTCGGTTCGGGCACTCTCAGCACACCGGACTCGAGCAAAGGGTAAAGCACATTCCATTGGCGTGCAAGGTATCCGGAATCGGTTCGCAGATACTCACCCCAGCCGGCACCCATCACCGAAATATTGTTCAGCAGAAGTCGATTGACCTTGACAGTCGGTATCTCACCACCGGTGAAACCCAGGACGATCAGACGGCCGTTGGGGGCCAGACTGCGCAAGCTGTCCGTGAAACGCTCACCACCGACGGGGTCGAGAATGATGTCGACGCCGCGACCGTTCGTAATCTCCCGAACGCGATCCTTCCAGCCGTCGACGAGAACGACATGCGATGCTCCCGACTCGGCAGCCAGTGCGGCCTTCTCCGACGTGCTCACCACCGCAATGGTTTCGAGCCCGAGCGCGGCGGCAACATGCAGTGCGGCAATACCGACACCACCTGCCGCGCCGTGAATCAGCACCGTCTCACCAGTGCGATACCGAGCTCGTTCGTCCAGTGCAAAATGCACCGTCAGGTAGTTGACGAGAAATCCGGATCCCGCTGTGAGAGAGACAGAATCAGGGAGCGGGAAGACCGAGGACGGCGGCACGACTACAGTACGCTGCCAGGATCCGTCCGCCGTGGACAACACGGCGACACGATCACCCGGAGCCAGATCCGACCCGGCCGGCGCACTACGAACCACTCCCGCGCCTTCCAGCCCGAGAACACACGGCAACTCACGCGCCATCTGATAACTGCCGGTGGTTTGAAGTAGGTCCGGAAAACACACTCCGGCGGCATGCAGATCGACCGTTACCCGCGTCGGGTCGGCCGGTTCGGCGATATCCACCAAACGCAGACCTTCGGGTCCGATCAGCTCGGCTAGCTGGACTGCGTGCATTCGCGCTCCTCCTGGTGAACCGGTTGCATTCGTTGACTGCTCAGGTGCGCCCGTGGTAACAGTTTAACGAGCGCTAGGTAAGACTTTACGACGAGAGGCAGTCCATGGCAATCACGCCGGAGCACGAGACATCCGAAGCGGCAGCACTGTACGAGATTCGTGGGCAGGTTGCGATCATCACCCTGAATCGACCACGAGCACTGAACGCGGTGAACGCAGCCCTGTCGACTGCGGTCGGCACCTTGCTCGAACAGGCCGAGGCCGACGCCGACGTGCGCGTCGTCGTTCTCACCGGTTCCGGCCGAGCGTTCTGCGCCGGCGCAGACCTCAAAGCTCTGTCGGCGGGCGAAAGCACCGACGCAGACGGACACCCGGAATGGGGTTTCGCCGGCTACGTGCAGCATTGGATCAGCAAGCCGACCATTGCTGCGGTCAACGGATTTGCTCTGGGCGGCGGCACCGAACTGGTGCTCGCCAGCGACCTTGCGGTTGTCGACGAGAACGCGCAACTCGGACTCCCCGAAGTCAAGCGCGGACTGTTCGCCGCTGCCGGCGGAGTGATTCGTCTGCAGCAACAAGTCCCGCGGAAGGTGGCGCTCGAAATCGCGCTGACCGGTGAACCGATCACCGCAGCTCAAGGCAAAGAACTCGGCCTGGTCAACCGCGTGGCACCGGCCGGAACGGCCCTGGACATCGCGCTCGAACTGGCGGAGCAGATTTCGGCAAACGCGCCGCTGTCGGTGCGGGAGTCGAAGTCGATGATTCATCGCACCGCAACGGCATCGGATTGGGAGCCTGATGTGTGGGCAGCCAACGCCGACGCTATGAAGGTGGTCTTCACCAGCGCCGACGCCCAGGAAGGGCCCTTGGCCTTTGCCCAGAAGCGACCGGCGGTGTGGACCGGCCGCTGAGCCGGATCCTTTGCGCCACCGGAACCCTCGGTTCCGGTGGCGGGTAAGGATTTCCGTCACCACTGCGGTCGCGGGAGATGCTCCGAGAACAAGTCCGGCATCGCGTCGCTGCACCGATCCGGAAAATTCGCGTCGCGCTTTTCGAGAAAGGCGCTGATGCCCTCCCGAACGTCCTCCTGCGCCCCTCTGGAATTGATTCCGAGACTCTCGATCCGATGGGCGACCATGGGATGTGGGGCGCCAAGCAGCCGCCAGACGATCTGACGCGAGAGCGCAACGGAAACCGGAGCACTGTGTCGAGTAAGGCTGCGCGCGAGACTAATTGCCTCAGCATGTAGATCCTCGGCGGGATAGAGCTGATAGACCAATCCTGCGGCGTGCGCCTCGGTGGCCGGGAAGATCCGTCCGGAGTAAATCCAGTCGAGAGCCCGCTGCAGCGGGACCAATTTCGGCAGCAACCACGAGGAACACGATTCCGGAACAAGACCACGTCGATTGAAGACAAACCCCATCCGGGCGTCGTCAGCCGCCAGTCGGAAATCCGCAGCGAGAGTCATGGTGATGCCGACTCCGACCGCAGGCCCGTTGATCGCCGCGATAATCGGCTTGAGCGAATCGAACATCCGCAGAACAACACGACCACCGCCGTCTCGCCGTTCGCCGCCGCCGTTCTGCTCGACGCCGTTCTGCTCCGCGCTCCAGTCGGTAAAGGTGTCCGGCCCGGAGGACAGATCCGCGCCCGCACAGAACGCTCGTCCTGCTCCGGTCAGAATCACGGCACGCACAGAGTCGTCCGCGTCGGTGATGTCGAACGCCTCGATCAGCTCGTTTTCCATGATCGTGGTGAAAGCGTTGAGCTTGTCCGGTCGATCAAGAGTGATGACAGCGATGCCGTCGTCCACGGTCAGCGATATGTGCTGCACAAGCAATTCTCCTCTTATTAACGAACGATAAGCTCACGAAATTTGAATTTTCACTGTTCACGGCTCAGATTTGCTGCCCGTCGAACCTCGTGATCGTTCGGCTACTACGCTGTGTCCGGATACCGAAAGACGCGCAGAACGAGAGGGCATCGAAAAATGAGCGTGGCAAAAACTGCCGCAGTCCGGCAGCTCATTCTCGATTCTGCCGTCCGAAACATGAACGAACGCGGCTATCACGGCACATCCATGCGCGACATCGCCGCCGGCGCCGATCTGACAGTCGCATCCATCTACCACCACTTCAAATCCAAGCAGGAAATCCTGCAGGAAATAATGCTCCAGGCACTGCGCGATGCGCACGGCATGACGCGTGGCGCACTGCTGCGTTCGGGTGGAGAGCCGAAAGACCAACTGCAAGCACTGGTTCGCGCGTGGGTCATGTTTCACACGACGCGGCGCGAAGACGCACTTGTCGGAGCAACCGAACTGCGTAGCCTCGACGAGTCTGGGCACCGCTTGGTTGTCGCACTGCGCGACGAGCAGGAAAACATCTTCCGGGACGTCATCGAGCGCGGGGTGGAAGAAGGCGCCTTCCGCACCGAATATCCACGAGACGCCGTTCGCGCCATTATCAACATGGGGCAACAGGTCTGTGTGTGGTGGCGTGCCGACGGCCCGCTGAGCGCGCAGGACCTTGCGGATCGCTACTGCACTTTGGCCACCGCGATGGTCGAACCGGCCTGACCAGCGCGAACAATCCTGCCTCTGCGCGCGTTTCACCGGAATCCACACCTCCGCCACCTGTGAGACCTGCGTCACGAAAGGCTCATCTTGTCAGGCGAACAATCGTTTGGCAAGTGGTTTCCTCACCCTCACCCCGTGTGCATGTTCGCAGTAAGTGCAGCGTTTATCCATGGTTGACAATTGGCAATCGTTCAGTTGATGATAATCCGCAGCCGAACGATCGTTCGGCTGCGTTTCAACTGGAAGGAGCGTGCATCGAATGTCCGCTGCCTCATCGACCTCCGACGCAGGCCGCCTCGTCTCCGGACTCGACCTCGACGCACTCTCCACGTACCTGTCGACGCATCTCGAAGATGGGATCGACGGCCAGCTCGCGGCTTCGCTCATCAGCGGTGGGCGATCCAACCCCACCTACCGCGTCGACGACGGCTCGAACACCTGGGTACTACGCCGTCCCCCATTCGGGCACGTTCTACCGAGCGCTCACGACATGGTCCGGGAATTCACCGTCATCGATGCTCTCGCGTCCACGTCAGTTCCGGTACCGGAGGCAGTTCTCCTCTGCCAGGACGAAAACGTACTCGGCGCGCCGTTCTACCTCATGGAACTGATCGACGGCAATTCCATCGGCACCCCGGAATCTGCCGCCGCATTGCTTCCCGCCGATCGAGAACGCGCCGGCCTCGCCTTTGCCGATACCCTCGCAGACCTCCACTCGGTGGATCCGAATTCAGTGGGCCTCAACGATTTCGGAAGAACCGACGGATACCTCGAGCGACAACTGGGTAGATGGTCGAGGCAATGGGACGCTTCTCGGACCACCGACCGCCCCGAAGTCGCGGTACTCCTCGACAAGCTTCGCCGGGCCGTTCCCACCACGTGCCTGCCGGGGATCGTTCACGGCGACGTCAAACTCGACAACGTTCTCTACTCCCGTTCCGACCCCGGCAAGATCGTTGCCGTCCTCGACTGGGAGATGGCAACGCTCGGAGACACACTCGCCGACGTCGGCATCATGCTCAGCTTCTGGGACCAGCCCGGAACCGTCGACAACCCGATCACTCGCGGACTCGCTCGGTTGGACGGATTCCCCAGCCGCGCTGCGCTACTCGAACGATATGCCGAACGTCGAGGCACCGATCTCCCGGATATCGACTGGTACACGGTGTTCGCCGACTTCAAGATTGCCGTCATCCTCGAAGGCATCAACGCCAGGCACGCGCAGGGTGACACTGTCGGCGAAGGATTCGACGACGTCGCCGACATGGTCGGCCCGCTTCTACAGCGTGCACTCGACCTGACCTGCACCTCCTCTGTTCACGAACTGCGTCGCTGACCTTCTTGCGCGACGCGTCCCCAGATTGGAACCACCGACGTGGATTTCGAATACAGCCCGAAAGTCAAAGAGCTGCAGCAAAAGTTGACAGCTTTCATGCAAGAGCACGTCCTGCCCGCCGAAGCTGTTGCAGCACGGCAACTGGCGGCCGACCCCAGCCACTGGGGCGCGCCACCGGTCATGGCCGAACTCAAGGCCACGGCCAAGGAGTCAGGCCTGTGGAATCTCTTCCTTCCGGCCCGCGAGGGCGCCGGTTTGAGTAACCTCGAATACGCGCCATTGGCGGAATTGACGGGGTGGAGTCCGTTGATCGGTCCCGAAGCCGTCAACTGCAATCCCCCGGACACCGGGAACATGGAACTGCTCCATCTCTACGGCACCGAGCAACAGAAAGCCGAGTGGCTGACTCCACTTCTCAACGGCGATTTCCGATCGTGCTTCTCGATGACCGAACCCGAGGTCGCAAGTTCCGACGCGAACAACGTGTGTCTCGACATCGCAGAGGACGGCGACGAGTGGGTCCTGACGGGACGCAAATGGTGGTCCACCGCCGCTCTGCGCGGAGATTGCAAGGTTGCCATGGTCATGGGCGTCACCGACCCCGATGCTCCGATCGGTAGCCGCCACAGCATCGTATTGGTTCCCATGGACACCCCAGGCCTTGACATCGTCCGTTCCACAACGGTTCTCGGCTTCGACGATCGACACGAGGGCGGACACGGCGAAATTGTGTTCGACGGTGTTCGAATGCCCAAGGAAAACCTCCTCGGCCCCCGCGGCCGGGGTTTTGCAGTCGCTCAGGCGCGCTTGGGTCCAGGACGCATTCATCACTGCATGCGTTTGATCGGCATGGCAGAGCGCGCAATCGCATTGCTGACCGAACGAGCAAGGACCAGAGTCGCTTTCGGGTCCCCACTCGCCGATCTCGGAGTTGTGCAGGCCAACCTTGCGGATTCCAGGATCAAGCTGGACGCCGCCCGACTGCTCGTTCTGCGTGCCGCGTGGCGGATGGACGTCGAAGGGAACAAGGCTGCGCGCCATGACATTGCAGCAGCCAAGGTTCTGGTTCCGCTGACAGTCAAGGACATCATCGACAACGCCATTCAGGTGTTCGGCGGCGCCGGCCTGTCGCAGGACACCATCCTTCCCGTCCTGTACGCGCAGGCACGCTTCCTGCAGATCGCGGACGGCCCCGACGAGGTTCACCGTCGCTCACTCGCTCGCGCCGAATTCGCCGCAACTCCAGTCCTCAACGAACCCAAATGAACGATCCCACAGAGAGTGAATCGTGATGACCAACAACACCGAATCCGTGGTGCAGCGCAAGGGTAGGTCTCGGCGCGCGTCCTTCGCAGCCGCTATCTCCACGTCGCTGGAGTGGTACGACTTCTTCATCTACGCGACTGCTGCGGCACTCGTGTTCAACTCGACGTTCTTCGCCACCGACAGCGAGGTGGTTGCGGCAATGAGTTCGTTTGCCACCGTCGCAGTCGGCTTCATCGCCCGTCCCATCGGCGGCGTCCTCGCCGGACATTTCGGTGACCGCTACGGCCGCAAGCCGGTATTGGTGGCCGCGGTTGTCCTGATGGCTATCGCCACGTCACTGGTCGGCTTCGTCCCCAACACCAATGTGATCTGGCTGGCCCCGGCCATTCTGGTCACTCTGCGAATCTGCCAGGGCTTGGCCGTTGGCGCGCAGTGGGGCGGTGCGGTGCTGCTGGCAACCGAGAACGCCCCGGCCGACCGCCGCGGACTGTTCGGAAGCTTTGCGCAACTGGGTGTTCCGATCGGCGTTGTACTCGGAAATATCGTATTCCTCATTCTCACAGCTACTCTCGCCGCGGATTCGTTCCTCGCCTGGGGCTGGCGCATCCCGTTCTGGATCAGTTTGGTGATGCTCCCGGTCGCCTTCCTCATTCACCGCTATCTCGAGGAGACACCTGAATTCAAGGCCATTGCCGAGAAGCTCGCAGAATCACCGGTTGTCCGCAAGTCCCCCATTCTCGAGGTCCTCAAGAAGAACCCGGGCACGGTTCTCGCCGCGGCAGGCGCCAATGCCATCGGTGTGATCTTCTTCTACACGATGATCACCGGCTCGGTACAGTTCGCGACGACGTATCTGGATATTCCCCGATCAACGGTACTGACGTACATCCTGATTGCCTGCGCCATACAGATTCCTCTGGTTCCGCTGGCCGGTTACCTCTCCGATCTGTACGGCCGCAAGCTCGTCTTCGGTCTCGGTACCGCTGCGATGATGCTGTGGGGCATCCCGATGTGGCTGATGATCGCCGGTTCCAGTCCGGACACGATCTGGCCGTTCGCGGTAGCCGTGATTATCGGCGTCGTCGCGATGTCGCTCCAAACCGGCACTCAGGGAACACTCTTCGCAGAACTGTTCCCGCCGGAGATCCGATTCTCGGGAGCGTCGCTCGGCTATCAGATCTCCGCCATCCTCGGCGGTTTTGCTCCGATGATCATGGTGATGCTCATCAACGGCAATCCGGACAATGCCTGGAAGGTCGGTTCATTCCTTGCCGCTGCCGGAGCGATCGGACTGATCTGCCTCTACGTCATCGTTCGTCGATACTCGGGAACATCAACGCCCGCGTCGACCGCAACGCGAACGGATGCGCAGTACGCGTCCTGATCGACAGCAGCTTGCGTGCCTCGCGCTCGCGCGCTTGAAGGTGGGTGAGCGGTTCTTGATACCGCTCACCCACTTTGTCTCTGTGACCGGTGCGCGTCGTGGATGTCGGAGCGTAACGATAAGGTCGTGTCGAGTGTCGGCGCACAGTCCCGACCAGATAATCCAGGTTCGAGGAGTGTGTCGGTCAAAGTGGCAGTGGAATCTTCGGTGCTGCTGAAGTGGTACGCCGATACGGCCCGTGATCTTCCGTGGCGACGCGACGGGGTCAGTGCCTGGCAGATCCTGATGAGCGAAATCATGCTCCAGCAGACGCCAGTGGTTCGCGTTGCCCCGATCTGGGAGGAGTGGGTCAGGCGCTGGCCGGTTCCGTCGGCAATGGCGGCGTCGAGCCAAGCCGAGGTGCTGCGGGCGTGGGGCAAGCTCGGTTACCCACGACGCGCGCTGCGCCTGCACGAGTGCGCCGGCGTCCTTGCTACCGAACACGGCGATGTAGTCCCGAACGACGTCGATACTTTGCTGTCGCTGCCGGGTATCGGCTCCTACACTGCGCGCGCTGTGGCCTGCTTTGCCTACGGTCAGCGAGTTCCCGTCGTCGACACCAACGTTCGCCGCGTTGTTGCTCGCGCCGTGCACGGAAACGCAGAGCCGGGCAATCCGTCCAACACGCGCGATCTTGCGGACGTCGCCGCACTGTTGCCCCGAACGCGCGCCCGTGCGGCAACCTACAGTGCTGCGCTCATGGAACTCGGCGCTGTGATCTGCACAGCGCGTACGCCCAACTGCGACAGCTGCCCGTTGCCCAACTGTGCTTGGGTCACCTCCGGAAAGCCTGCGCATACCGGTCCGCCGAAGAAGGTGCAGAAATTCGCCGGCACTGATCGCCAGGTCCGCGGCAAGTTGATGGCCGTACTCCGAGACAGTCACCACCCCGTCGAACGTGCGCGGCTCGATATCGTCTGGCTCACCGACCCAGGTCAACGCGACCGCGCACTGCATTCACTGCTGGTCGACGGGTTGGTGGAACAAACCGACGACGGCCTCTTTGCGCTGGCCGGCGAGGGCAACCGCTGACGGCAGGCTGGACGCTCACTCGCAGCGACAGTGCCGGCGAATCTCGAGCTATGGTCCTACGTCCTCCCACTCTCGCACAAAATCCCATGTCGAGGCCGAATTATCGGTGTGCTGTTCGCATCCTCCAACGGTAGTTCTGTCCGAATTGCCCTAATTCGGGCATCAATGCTCCGCACCAGTTACTATTTCGGAAGCGCGCGGAGAATTGGACATTCTGCCCAATCTTCCCGTGCCTGTCGGTCCGAAGATTGCAAGTACGAACACAGCGGGGATTGAGACACACGGATGTTGGGGCGGGAGGGGGACTCAATTGTCATTGTCGACGGCGGCGATCACTCTGCCATCACCACATCGCTCCCCCGCCAAGCACTCTTTGCGAAGTTGGATCGCCGAACCCCACTGACAATCGTGCGCGCCCCGCGCGGATACGGTAAATCCGATCTCCTGACATCCTGGCGCGACGCTTCCGACACCTCGGACCACGACCTCGTGTGGGTACCCCCGCCCCAGCGCAGTTCGAGCGCCGCGGAATACCTCAACACCATCCTCCATCAGTGCACGAAGTCCGGCATTGTTGCCCCAGGCGTGTCCGGCGATCCGTTCGCCGACCTTGTCGAGGCATTCTCCGCCGCCACCAATCCAGTTCTCCTGGTATTGATTCGGCCGGATCTCATTTCGAACCCCAACCTCGAAGAACAACTTGTCGAACTGGTGACCCGCTGCCACCAGTTGGACATTGTCGTGACGTTGTCGGGACTCTCCCTGTTCGCCGAACCCTACTTCCTCGAAATAGATCACGAATTGATCCGCGCCGAGGACCTACTCTTCAGTTCGGTCGACACCGCCAACCTTCTGACGCTCTCCGCGGCGAACCCTTTTCCCGGCGACGCCCACAAGATCACCACTATGACCGGGGGCCTACCCGCTCTCGTACGCTCCGCAATCAAGGTCGTCAAAGCGCTTCCCGCACAGAATGATCGAGAGCAACTCCTCGAACGGAACCTGCAAATCGCGATCGACGACTACACCCGGCGCGCGATCCTCGACAACACGGACATCGCCGACCACCGCGACTTCCTCGTCTCCTGCTCGACTGCACGAACCATTGATGTGAGCACGGCAGCGCACCTTTTCACACCGCGCGAACCCCACGATCGAATTCGTGAACGCCTACTGGCATTGGAGTCGGCCGGGATACTCTCGCGCACCGAGACCGGAACCGACGGAACCTGGGAACTCCCATCGGCAGTTCGCTTGTCACTGATGGCAACTCAGCCACAGCTCGGACTTGATTCGACACGGCAATTGTCATCACTGGCGCACTTTCGGCTCGATTCCGGCCACCACGCGTCGGCGTTGAAGTACGCTACCGAGGGTTGCGATTGGGACCTTGCCATCAGCATTATCGAAAATCATTGGATTGCAATGCTTTCCGAAAGTTTCGACACCGTACGACGCTCATTGCAACAGATCCCGGCCGCAGCGGCGAAGAAGAGTTCGGTCGCATTGGCCGGGCGTGATCTGTTCACAATGCATCCGGGCGAGAACCCCAAGCCCATCACCTCACTGCCCCGCTCTGCCGAAGAACTTCGAGTGATCGGAGCAAGCCGGGACGCACGAGACGTGCTCAATGTCGGCTGCGTTCACTCGATCATGTTGCGCGTCGCCGGAAACTACGGCCCGGCAGCCGAGACGACCCGTCGCCTGGCCCAGATCAGCCGACGCGCTCTCGAGATCAACCCCGACGACGTCAGCCCGCAACTTCCGGTGATGCGTGTGCAATGGGGAATCACGTTTCAACTGAGCGGACAGTTCGCAGAATCCACCACCGAGATGCGCATGGCGTACTGGGGCGGTGAATCACAGGGCATCGACTTCATCGCCCGCAACGCAGCGGGAGGTGTGGCAATGAACTGGGCGATCGTCGGGGAACCTACTCTGTCCGAGGGATGGTCCCGGCTCGAGCGCAAGCACCCGAATACATTTGGGTGGCTCCACTCGATGGTGCGAACGCCAGGCCTGATCGCCCGCGCGTTGACTGCACTCTGCACCCTCGACCTCGACGACGCACATGAGGCCGTCGCAGCCCTCGGAGAACCCAACGCCACCGAGGAACTGTGGGCGTTTGTTCTCTACACGCACTGCCAGTACGCACTCGCCTGCCGGGAAGAAGCAACGGCTATCGCATTGCTGCGCACGGCAATTTCCGACAACCCCACAAAGTTGAAACCTGGTTCGTTTGCGCTACCGTTGTTGCGCTCCACAAAAATCGATCTCGCCCTCGCACTCGGGGACGGAAACTTGGCAATGGCGCTGTCCTCGGATATCACCGAACCAGCCGCCAACCCCTGGACACTGGTTTCCGTCGCTCGCCTGTATCAGCGGGCTGGTCAGAACGAATCCGCTATCGCACTGTGCCACCAATTCGATTGGGCGGCACAGTCGTACCCACGTCCACAGATGGAAGCCCTCCTGATTCAAGCCGTCGCGCATTCTCGGGGGGACGAGCCGCGCCGCGCCGCCGAAGCCTGGTCCAATGCGTGCAGCATCGCCGACCAGACCGGAAATCTGCGATCGTTCTCGACCATCTCGCTGCGCGATGTCGAACATCTCGAATCCCTCGCGGGCACCGGATCGAGCGCGCTCGCGCGATTCCTGAAACTTGCTCCAGGCGAGACGTTTCCGAACGAATTGAACCTGGTCACCCTGACCGAGCGAGAAAGACAGGTTCTTGATCTGATCGCATCCAACGCCAGTGTGACCGAGATGGCACACGCACTCTTCATCTCCGTCAACACGGTCAAAACGCAGGTACGCACGCTGTACAGAAAACTCGAGGTCCACAATCGACGCGAAGCACTCGCGCGTGCACGGGAGCTACGTCTACTCTGATCCGCCTGCTTGGATCCGTCCGCTTCGATCCAGCGAGGCGATACATTCTGTAGTCATGAGCCATACCTGCGTCTTCTGCAACATCATCTCGGCTGACGAGCCCGCAATTCGTGTCTTCGAAACCGAAACCGTGCTCGCCTTTCTCGACGCGCGCCCGGTCAGCCGCGGACACACCCTGGTCGTGCCGAAACGCCACGCCACCGACTTAGGGGGACTCGAAAACCACGAGGGCGCAGAGATGTTCCGGGTTGGCACACTCATCGCCGGCGCGCTGCGGCGGTGCGACATCGCCGCAGACGGCGTCAACATTCTGGTCAACGACGGCCGCGCCGCCGGGCAGACCGTCTTTCACTCACATCTGCACGTCGTGCCGCGGCACAGCGGGGACAAAGCCAAGTTCGCGGCCGGACTCCTGGCGAGGCGGGCCGTCGAACTCGAGGAAGTGGGGGCGTCGATCCGAAGTCAACTCTGATCAACGAGGAACGCAGTCACTTCGTCGCGGTACCGCTCTGGCTGATCGTCGTGAACAAGGTGTCCGGCGTCGGCAATACGCACATACCGGGTCCCCGGACGCTCTGCCATGTCGCACATCTGGCCTTGCGGGGTAATTGTGAACTCACCCTCGATGAGCAGGGCGGGCACCTTGATTGCTCCCCACTGATCCCAGAAATGCCGTGTGCCCCATTCTTCCGAGATATCGCGGAAGGTCGACACGTCGCCGTGCAGGTACCACCCGTCGTCGCGGCGGTCGAAGGAATCCAGAAAGTATTGTCCCGCAACCGGACCGAAAAACTCCTTCACGGCGTCCTCGGTGGCGAACGGTTGCGGCCACGACGACACCATCTGAGCCCAGTTCTCCGCAGTGCGCCCGCGAAAATCCGGTGCCATGTCCTCGAGAACCAACGCGCGCACTCGGTCCGGATGTGCGGCGGCAAAACACCACGCGTGCAGGGCACCCATCGAGTGACCGATCACAATCATCGGCGCGTCGATCCCTGCCACAGCCGACGCAAGGTCCTCGACAAATGCCTCGGTCGTCAATTCTGCGGGCGCCGGACGTCCGTGACCGGCCGCGTCGAACGTGTAGACATGGCCGAACTCCCGAAGCCAGGGCACATGCCGACGCCACGTCCTGGCACTACCCATGAGGCCGTGCAACAGCAGAATCGGCTGGCCGCTACCACCTTCGTCATGCAACACGAATGTCACCGTACGCGGTGGAGCGGCGCGGTAATGTCGGTTACATGGCAGTCGTGAAGATCAATGCAATCGAAATCCCCGAGGGCGCCGGCCCCGAACTGGAAAAGCGCTTCGCAGCACGCGCTCATGCCGTGGAGAACTCTCCCGGATTCCTCGGATTCCAGCTCCTGCGCCCCACAGCCGGCGAGAACCGCTACTTCGTGGTCACGCAGTGGGAAACCGAGGAGGCGTTCGCCGACTGGCGTGACGGCCCGGCCCGCGCAGCGCACTCGGGTGAGCGCGCCAAGCCCGTCGCCTCGGGTGCGTCGCTGCTCGAGTTCGAGGTAGTTCTGGACGTTCCCGCCAAGAGTTGACCCGCGATCGTGAAGGATTCTGTTCGGTGCGCGAACAAAATCCTTCACGATTTTCGTGTGTTCACTGCTAAAGTGCGCTCTGTACACGCGATGGTCGACAGGAATCCGGTGAAAGCCCGGAGCGGTCGCGCCACTGTAATTCGAGGTGAACCCACCTCGACAGCCAGACACTTCGGCCATCGCATTTGACCTAGGGGACGCGAAAATCCCAGGAGGCTTCGATGGCACTGGCCTACTCTCCCGACTCGTCGATCGATTCGACTCGTCTCGCCTTCTTCGCCGCAGCTGTTGTGCTGTTCGCGATGCTGGCTCTCTACCTGGTCGGATTCGACCAGGGCGCAATCTCACGCACTGGCATGTACATGCATGAGCTGATGCACGACGGACGCCACTTGATGGGCCTCCCGTGCCACTAGTCGACAATTTCACGAAGCTTCTGATTCGTGGCTTGTTGGCTGGTTTGATCGCGGGCATCCTTGCCGGCGGAGTGGCATTTGTGTTGGGTGAACCGCACGTCAACGCTGCCATCGCGATCGAAGAAGCCAACAGTGCCGCCGGCGAAACTGCCGGACACTCCCACGGTGACGAAGAAGCCCCACTCGTCAGTCGTGACGGTCAACGCGCTGGACTCTTCCTCGCGACGTCGCTCGCGGGCTTGGCCCTCGGCGCCATCTTCGCTGTGGTCGCCAACTACGCGAGGCGGATCACCGCGATGTCCGGGCCGCTGTTGGCGATGGCCATTGCACTGGGAGGCTGGCTCGCCATCGAGGCGGTGCCGTTCTTCAAGTACCCGGCCAATCCACCGGCCGTCGGCGATCCCGACACGATCAACCAGCGAACCTTGCTGTGGCTCGCGACCGTGATCCTCGGACTGCTGGCCGTCACCGCCGCCGCTGCCGCGGCAAAAGCTGTATCTGCCCACGAGTACCTCAGTGTGCGCGTCTACCTCAGTGTGCGCGTCGCCGCTCCGGTCGCCGCGTTCCTCGTGATCGTCGTGATCGGCTATGTCTCGCTGCCCACGATCAACGAAGTCGGCGACGATTTCCCAGCGACTCTGTTGTGGGAATTCCGTCTCTCGTCCCTCGCTACACAGGCAACCTTGTGGCTTGTACTCGGATTGGCGTTTGCCTTCCTCACCGAGCGCGCGACCAAGGATGCCGAAGTCGCGAAAAAGTTCGCCCTTCGCTGAACCTGCTGTGCGCCTTTGTTAACCGCGGGCGGTTAACAAAGGCGCATAGCAGTCGTTTTCAGCTCAGATGATGCACTTCCTGCAGCCCGTACACCGGCGTCGGAATACCCTCGTAGCGAGCCTTCAACTGCAGCGCGAGATACAGCGAGTAGTGGCGCGACTGATGCAGATTGCCGCCGTGGAACCAGAGCGCTTCCTGCTGCGTCGGCTTCCACATGTTGCGCTGCTCGCCCTCCCACGGTCCCGGATCCTTGGTCGTGTTCGAGCCGAGGCCCCACACCTTTCCGACCTTGTCGGCAGTGTCCTGACCGATCAGATCGGCCACCCAACCGTTCATCGAGCCGTAGCCGGTTGCGTAAACCACCACGTCGGCCGGCAGTTCGGTTCCGTCTTCGAGAATGACACTGTTCTCGGTCAGCTCACGAATATTGCCGTGCGCGAGCTTGATGTCTCCGTTGGCAACCAGTTCTGCAGCGCCGACGTCGATGTAGTAACCCGAGCCACGTCGTAGGTACTTCATGAACAGGCCCGAACCGTCGTCGCCCCAGTCGTGCTCGAAGCCGGCCTTCTCGAGGCGATCGTAGAAGTCCTTGTCACGCTCGCGGATTGCGTCGTACACCGGGATCTGGAACTCGTGCATGATCCGGTACGGCAGCGAACCGAACGTGAGGTCCGCCTTGTGCGTCGTCATGCCGGCTGCGAGGGCGCGTTCCGAATACAGATCGCCCAAGCCCAGATCCATCAACGAATCCGACTTCACGATGTGCGTCGAGCTGCGCTGCACCATCGTGACGTCGATGCCGTTCTCCCACAGAGCACCGCAGATATCGTGCGAGGAATTGTTGGCCCCGATGACCACAACCTTCTTACCGATGTACTGATCCGGCCCCGGATGCTTGCTGGAGTGGTGCTGATCGCCGAGGAACTTGTCCTGGCCAGGGAACGTCGGAACGTTTGCCTTGCCGGACATACCGGTCGCCATAACCAACTGCTTAGGACGCAAGGTCAGCTTCTCGCCGTTGCGGTTGACCTCGACGGTCCATTCCTGGGTCTTCTCGTCGAATGACGCGGAGGTGCAGGTCGTAGAACTCCAGTACGGAACTTCCATGACCTTGGTGTACATCTCGAGCCAGTCGCCGATCTTGTCCTTCGGCGCAAACACCGGCCAGTTGTCGGGGAACGGCATGTAGGGCAGGTGGTCGTACCAGACCGGATCGTGCAGGCACAGGGACTTGTAGCGTCCGCGCCACTGGTCGCCCGGCCGCTCGTGGCTGTCGATCACGATGGCCGGAACACCGAGCTGCCGCATCCGGGCACCGAGCGCGATTCCGCCCTGGCCGCCGCCGACGATCACGACGTAAGGCTGCGTGGTGTAACCGAGTTCGCGGTCCTCGATCTCCTTCTGCTCGGCCCACGTGACGCGGTTCGGATCTGCCCCGTGCTTTGCTCCGCGCGGCCGGCGAGTGCCCTTACCTTCCTCGTGCCCCTTCAATTCCTGCAGCGACGTCAGCAGGGTCCAGGCGACAGGCTGGCCGAGCTCGTCCTTGAGACGAAGGTGCCCGTGCGCGCGACCGGTTGCCGTCTCGAATTCGATCCAGGCCGAAGTGACGCCGTCAGCTTCGTCCGGTGTCTCGGTCGTCCGGAATCCTGAAGGATCGGTGTCGTCGAGACGCTCGGAAAGCATGTCGGCAATCTGCTCGCGGCCTTCGACGGTCTTGATGTTCCAGGTGAACGACACCAGGTCTCGCCAGAAACTGTCGAGGGCGAATTTGCCTGCAACACGCTCGATGTCACGAGCCGCGAGTGCCGACTCGAAATCCGCCAGCCAGGCGTCGACGCGCTCCTGGGGTGTTACAGCCGTCGCGCTTTCCGGGGCTGCAACTGCGGAATCGATGGTTTGCGTCATCACTTCTCCTTCTTTCGGAATGTGATACACAGCACATCGCATCAGTGGTCCTGGTCACAAGCGTTGCAACCAGTTGCAATCGAAGTGCGCGGTGAAAGTCGCGCTACGTTCGCGGCCAGGGACGCCCGGAAAACCTCTCGACATCGGAATTGAATTTCCGGAGCCACATCGCAAAAGTCGCCACGTCCTCGGGTTCCCAATCAGCCAGAACCTGATCCAGTCCGTCCACGTTTCTCGCCCGGTCCGCACGGAGTCTGCTCATCCCCTCGTCCGTGATGCGAAACTTTCGCGCCATTCCTCCATCTGGATCGGAAATACGTTGCACCAGTCCGGAATTCACCATCGACGAAGTCTGTCGGCTGAGCGTCGACGTATCCAGTCCGAAGGCCTCACCGAGTTCACCGATCGACATCGGGCCCTGCATGTCGATGCGACTGAGCAAGGTGTAGGCACTGCGATCGAGTTGATTGCGGCCATACGTGTACTGCGGTGGCTGAAGGCTGACGTATCGCCCGAGCAACATGGTTTCGAACTCGATCAAATGCGTGGGCTTGTCCATGCCGTCCTTCTACCGATCCATTCTCGATCCGAGCACCGAATCTCGACCAGACGGTACGCACAACTCGATGCAGCGAACAACAAATATGCATGCTGCACATCTCTTGCATGATGCAACTCGTTTGCATAGTAAATGATTCTTTACTTTAATAAAAGGAGAAGGGCGTGGAGAATTCCACCCAACCCGACGTTCGCGCAGGCGGACTTGTCGGAGTCCTCGCATTTGCGGGCATTGTCGCCGCGCTTATGCAGACGATCGTCGTACCGCTGATCGCGGACCTCCCCAAACTGTTGAACACCACGGCGTCCAACGCATCGTGGGTCATCACCGCAACACTGCTTGCCGGTGCCGTCGCAACTCCCATATCCGGTCGCCTCGGCGACTTGTACGGCAAGCGCAAGATGATCCTGATCTGCTCGATCCCGCTGATCGCCGGGTCGGTTGTCGCAGCCATGGCGTCGTCGCTGTTACCGATGGTGATCGGCCGCGGACTTCAGGGTATCGGCGTCGGCATGATCCCCTTGGGAATCAGCGCGTTGCGTGACCTGCTCCCCCCGGAGAAACTGCATTCCGCCATTGCGCTGATGAGTTCCTCGATGGGCATCGGCGGCGCACTCGGGTTGCCCATGGCAGCTGCCGTCGCCGAGCACACCAACTGGCGCGTCCTCTTCTGGGGTTCCGCCGTTCTCAGCGTGATCATCGCCGTGCTGATCTGGTTCTTCGTTCCCGCTACTCCGGTGCACAACTCAGGCGGTCGATTCGATTTCATCGGCGCACTCGGATTGGGTGTCGGCCTGATATCGCTCCTGTTGGCCGTCTCGAAGGGCGCAGACTGGGGCTGGGGCAGTGGAACGACCGTCGGATTGTTCGCAACCACCGTTATCGTCCTGGCTGCCTGGGGCTGGTGGGAACTTCGCACCGACGACCCGCTGGTGGACCTGCGGATTACCGCGAGGCCGCAGGTGCTGTTCACGAACGCAGCCTCGGTTGCCGTCGGCTTTGCGATGTACGCCCAGGCACTGATTCTGCCCCAGCTTCTTCAATTGCCCGCCGCCACCGGCTACGGCATGGGTCAGTCGATGCTTGCCATGGGCCTGTGGATGGCGCCAGGCGGTTTTGTCATGATGGCCGTCTCCATCGCGGGCGCAAAGCTTTCCGCCGCCCGCGGCCCCAAGGTGACATTGCTGCTCGGAACCCTGGTCATCGCGCTGGGGTACGGATCGTCGATGCTCCTCATGGGATCCACCTGGGGATTGCTGATCGTGAGCTGCATCTGCAATGCGGGAATCGGCCTTGCGTACGGCTCGATGCCCGCCCTCATCATGGGTGCGGTCCCGCCGTCCGCAACGGCGTCGGCCAACAGCTTCAACACCTTGATGCGCTCCGTCGGCACCTCGATCTCCGCCGCCGTCGTGGGTGTTGTCCTGGCTCAGATGAGTATGGACTTCGCCGGTCACACCCTGCCGACGGAAGCCGGCTTCCGGACCGGGCTACTCATCGCCTGCGGTGCCGCGTTGATCGCCGGCGCTCTCACGCTCCTGATTCCCGCACGAAAGACTGCGGCACAGAAGGAAAAAACCGCCGAGTCAGCACCTCTCACGAAGGTCTGACCTACGCAGGACGGTTGCCCGCATGCAGATGCGGGCAACCGGTTCACACGGATTCAGGCTTCAAGCGGCCAAGCCCCAGCGACTGAAAACCGACGACGTAGAACAGTGTCCACAGCACCGCCCAGTCCACGAAACCCAGTGCGTTACCGTGCAACCCGTCGGCCACTGCAGGTTCGTGAAGAATGTGCTCCGCCCCAAATCGGTAGTAGAACAGAAACGTCGCGACCGCCAGGGCAAACGTGAGCACACCGCGGACCAGAAGATTGACCCCGTCACTGAAGCCCGTGGGCTTGTTTCCGAATGCATTGGCCCAGAAGATCATCCAGAACGCCCAGCACACGCCGAGCTGCGCGGGAAACTGATGCACGACGCCACCCAACTCGGTAACTGCAGCGCTTCCCAGCAGAACCTTCACGACGGGCAATGCCACGAAGTACAGCCCGGTTCCCAGTACAAAATTGCCGACTGTGGCCGCGAGAGCTGTTTTCCCGCCGCCACCGAACAGTCGCCACGGCCAATTGTCGAGGGTCTGACCGGTCAAGATCACGACCACCACAACGCAGTAGAACCACCCGAGCACGGTGTCGACGGTCATCAGAGGATCGGTTGCGGACAGCGACACGGATGGCAAGCCGAAGACGAAGTACAGTGCGAGCGTCGGCACAGCCACAAACGCGATCTCGCACATACCCACCAACGGCTGCTTCATCTCCATGGCGGTCCACGGCCAGTGCTGCCAGTTCAGTACCACCATCACCCAGGTCCCGAACCCGAACAGCACAAACAAGGCGCCGGCGAAGTAACCGAGACCGCCTTCGCGATCGGTCGCGAAGTCCGGGTAGAGACTCCCGATTCCATTGGCGAGCAACCACGTCACCGCAACCGAGAACACGGCTGTCGCTGCCATGATTGCGATGCCCCTGGCCGGCTGCTGTAGCCGGTCGAATCCGGCAAACTCGCAGTTGAAGCCGATGAACACCACAAAAAGTATGGCCCAGAACAGCGCCGCGTTGAACGGCAGCGGATAAAAATTCCAGGGACTGGTCACCGGATCGGCCAGAAGATACCAACTCGCCAGAGCCAGAACAAGAACGATCACAAGATTGGCAGCACCGAACGGAATCCAGCGGCGCGAGGGCAGACGGCTCGGAGTACCCGAACCTGTCGCAGCATCGACTGTTGCAGTCATTTCTTCTTCTCCCGGTTTGTGCCACAAAGCAATTCGCGAAGTGGTCGCGCAACTATGAAGGCGTCGAACCGGACACCGGGAGAGTTGCCGACGGTTGCAATCGGTGTCCGATTGATCGGGTTTGCAACGCGATGCAACCCTTCTATAGTGTGGTCGTCATCACATATAACTCACTCATCGGCTAACCCGCCAACGAGGAGACACTGCATATGAGCATCACCGGCAAAGTTGTACTGGTCACCGGAGCAGGCCAAGGGATCGGACGTGGCATCGCACTCCGACTCGCACAGGACGGCGCGGATATCGCGTTAGTCGATCTCGACCAGACCAAGCTGGATGCCGTCGCCGACGAAATCCGCGAAATCGGCCGTCGGACAACCACGTTCATCGCCGATGTCAGTGACCGCGATCAGGTGCACGCCAGTGTTGAACACGCATATTCAACACTGGGCGGCTTCGACATCATCGTCAACAACGCGGGAATCGCCCTGGTAGGCCCCCTGTCCGACGTCACTCCCTCAGACGTCGCCAAGATTTGGAGCGTCAACGTCGACGGCGTGCTGTGGGGCATTCAAGCCGGCGCCGCAAAGTTCAAGGAACTCGGTCGGCGAGGGAAAATCATCAATGCATCGTCCATCGCAGGCCACGACGGTTTTGCCATGCTGGGCGTGTACAGCGCAACAAAATTTGCGGTCAGGGCACTCACTCAAGCTGCAGCCAAGGAATACGCGTCGGATGGCATTACCGTCAACGCGTACTGTCCCGGAGTTGTGGGAACCGATATGTGGGTCACCATCGACAAGCGATTCTCCGAACTCACCGGTGCGCCGGAAGGGGAGACATACGACAAGTTTGTCGGCGGCATTGCCTTGGGACGAGCGGAGACCCCCGACGACGTCGCTGGGTTCGTCTCCTATCTGGCCGGACCGGACTCGGATTACATGACCGGCCAAGCCGGCCTCATCGACGGAGGGTTGGTATATCGCTGACATGGCAACGCCCACAACGCGGTTACCCGAGCCCGCGATGCCACCCGGTGAGGATCCTCGCAACTATGCGAGGACCCTCGCCGCGGTGTACGACGCAACGATGGCCGGTGATCGATCCCCCGCCCGTCCCCGCGACGTGATCCGCAAGTCCTGGCAGCGACTGCGCGAACTGGGAGTCGATCCAGAACAGAGCCGAGTCGAACCGTCGATGGATGTTGCAGAACTCGATCTGCGTCGACGTGAATCCGGCCTGTACGACGTACTCGACGACGTGACTCGCGGACTCGAATCGGTGACTGCGAGCGGCGAGAACATCATGGTTGTCGCCGACATACGTGGAACGGTGCTGTGGCGCAGCGGTTCCAATCGAGTACTCGATCAGGCCGGGCGGCTCGGATTTATCGAGGGCGCAAACTGGGCCGAGGACTCCGTTGGCACCAATGCCATCGGCACCGCACTGGTATCGCATCAGGCTGTTCAGATCTTTTCGGCGGAACACTATGCGCGCAGCCACCATCCGTGGACCTGCGCGGGTGCGCCAATCCGAGATCCACGCGACGATCGGGTGATCGGGGTGGTCGACATCAGCGGGCCGGCCAAGACCATTCACCCCACCACCCTCGCACTGGTCGACGCCGTCGCACGCCTCGCCCAATCCCACCTGCGCGACAAGCACCGTGACAATCTCGACCAATTGCGTTCTGTTGCAGCGCCGATGCTCGCACGTGGCGGATCACCCGCACTGGTCACCGATGCGCATGGCTGGGTCGCGGCGGTCGATTCGCTGCCGCATCGCACACGAATCCTGCTGCCCGCGGCGCTGACTCCGGGCCGGACATGGTTCCCGGCCCTCGGATTGTGCGAATTGGATCCGCTCCCCGGAGGCTGGTTGATCAGGCCGACCTCCACCGGCAGCACCGTCGCGGCTCCCACGGTGCACGTCGATCTGCGCGATTCCGAGAACATGTCGGTAACCGTGTCTTCGGAGTTGGGAGAATGGACGTACTCCCCCACCCAGCGCCATGCGGAAATTCTGTTTCTCCTGGGATCGGAGCGACGCGGGCGCACGGCGTCACAATTAGCTCAGGACCTGTTCGACGACCCGGCCCGCACGGTAACCGTACGGGCCGAGATGTCCCGCCTACGCAAGAATCTTGCTGGAGTTGTTGCAGCCCAGCCGTACCGGTTTGTCGATGCAGCGCAGGTCACGCTCTCGTGCCCCGATATCGGTGCGCATCTACTTCCATTCTCGAGCGCTCCAGCTGTTCGAGCTGCCCGAATCAGGGAATGAGGGCCTTGATATCGGGTACGGCAGTGATCGAAAGGATCTTGCAGTCGTCGTCGAACTCGAAGAGGTCTGTGGATGCAAAGTCCTCCAAACCTTCACGCTGGACACGCATTTGCATCGCAGCGAACTTGCCCACCACGGTGACGGGGGTAAGCAGACTCACCGTGAACGGTGTGTCCTCGCTCTCGGCGAAAAATGCACGAATCTCGTCGAAACCCCGATTGGTACGTACACCAACGGGTTCGTGCTGCACAGCGCCCTGATGGAACAATTCCATCAACGCATCGATCTGGTGCGATCCGAGCAGCTTGACATAGCTGTCGACAACGGCGCAGATATCGTCGCGAGAAGGCATGTAGGACTCCTTAATTGAGGGTTGAGTTATCGGCAGATAGAGAAATCAGTGAATGATTCCGCGTTCGAGCAGATGCCGGATTATCCGATCAGCAGCATCGAGAGTCGACGATGACGTCGTATCGATACGAATATCCGGCGAGACCGGAGTTTCGTACGGCGAGTCGATCCCGGTAAAGTTCTTCAACGCACCACTGCGCGCCTTCTTGTACAACCCCTTGGGATCTCGCTGTTCGGCGACAGCCAGCGGGGTGTCGACGAACACCTCGAAGAACTGATCGGCGCCGATGGTTTCCTTGGCGGATTGACGTTCGATCTGAAACGGCGAGATGAACGAAGCGAGGACGATCAGTCCGGCATCGGCCATCAGTTTAGCGACTTCTGTTACGCGGCGGATGTTTTCGACGCGATCCGCTTCGGTGAATCCTAGATCACGGTTGAGTCCGTGCCGAACGTTGTCGCCGTCGAGCAGATAGGTGTGGCAGCCGCGAGCGTGGAGCCCCCGCTCCAACTCGTTGGCAATCGCCGACTTACCCGAGCCGGACAACCCGGTGAACCACACGACGCAAGGCTTGTGGCTGTTGAGAGTCTCACGCGCCTTTTCGTCGATATCGACGGCCTGCCAGTGGATGTTGTCCGAACGCCGCAGGGAATGCTGGATGAGTCCGGCGCCGACGGTCGTGTTGGTCAACCTGTCGATGAGGATGAATCCACCGGTATCACGATTCTCCGTGTACGGGTCGAATGGCACCGGACGGTCGAAACTCAGGTTGCAGACCCCGATTTCGTTCAGTGCAAGCGTGTCGGTCGCCGTCTTCTCCATAGTGTTGACGTTGATCTTGTGCTTGGGCTTGGTGATTCGAGCCTGGACCGTCATAGTGCCGATCTGGCAGAGGTACGGACGCTCCGGCAGCATCTCCGCTTCACCCATCCACACCACGTGGGCTTCGAACTGATCGGCCACCGGGGGCAGCGCATCCGATGAAGCGAGCATGTCGCCGCGACTGATATCGATCTCGTCGGTCAGTGTGATGGTCACGGATTGGCCGGCGATGGCCTCGATGAGATCACCGTCCATCGTGACGATGCGTGCGACGGTCGATTCTTTTCCGCTGGGAAGTGCTCGAATTCGATCACCCGGGCGGATGATGCCGGAGGTGATCTGACCGGAGAAGCCGCGGAAATCGAGGTCTGGTCGATTGACCCATTGCACCGGCAGACGGAACGCGCGTTGCTGCAGATCATCGTCTATCTCGACAGTTTCGAGGTGATCGATAAGTGTCGGACCGTCGTACCACGGGGTATTCGCGCTGCGCTCGGTCAGGTTGTCCCCCATATATGCCGACATGGGAATCGGAACGACGCTCTTCAAACCGATTTCGTCTGCAAAAGCACGGTATTCGGCGACAATGTTGTCGAATACCTCCTGCGAGTAGTCGACAAGATCGAGTTTGTTGACGGCGATGACTACATGTCGAATACCGAGCAGTGAGACCAGGTACGAATGGCGGCGGGTTTGAGTCAGCACACCTTTGCGGGCGTCGATGAGGATGACCGCGAGATCGGCTGTGGACGCACCGGTGACCATATTGCGGGTGTACTGCTCATGGCCGGGAGTATCGGCGACAACAAACTTACGACGCTCGGTCGCGAAGTAACGGTAGGCGACATCGATCGTGATGCCCTGCTCACGTTCGGCCGCCAGACCGTCGACGAGGAGGGCAAAATCGAGTCCTTCGCCCTGGGTGCCGACCTTGCGCGAGTCGTTCTCCAGAGCCGAAAGTTGGTCTTCGAACACCAGTTTCGACTCGTAGAGCAACCGACCGATGAGCGTACTCTTGCCGTCGTCGACGCTACCGCACGTAATGAAGCGCAGCATCGTCTTGTTGGCATGCAACTCGAGATACTGCTCGATGTCGTTGACAATGAGTTCGGATGGATGAGTCATCAGAAGTACCCTTCTTGCTTCTTCTTCTCCATCGACGCGCTCGAGTCGTGATCGATGACTCTCCCCTGGCGTTCGGAAGTGGTGGTCAACAACATCTCCGAGATGATCTCGGTCAAGCTGGTGGCGGTCGACTCGACAGCGCCGGTCAGCGGATAGCAGCCGAGGGTGCGGAACCGAACACTCTTGAGTTCCGGAGTTTCTCCCGGCAGCAACGGCATCCGATCGTCGTCGACCATGATCAGTGCGCCGTCGCGTTCGACGACGGGACGCTTGTCGGCAAAGTACAGCGGAACGATCGGAATCTCTTCCTGGCGTATGTATTCCCACACATCCAGCTCGGTCCAGTTCGAGAGCGGGAAGACCCGCAGGCTCTCTCCCGGCGATTTGCGGACGTTGTACATCCGCCACAACTCCGGCCGCTGCTGTTTCGGATCCCAGCGGTGCGCTGCTGATCGGATCGAGAAGATCCGTTCCTTGGCGCGGGATTTCTCCTCGTCACGGCGGGCGCCGCCGAACGCTGCGTCAAACTTGTAGTGATCGAGGGCTTGTTTGAGGCCCTCGGTCTTCCACATGTCGGTGTGCACCGCGGATCCGTGAGTGAACGGATTGATTGCCTTCTCCACGCATTCGGGATTCTTGTACACGAGCAAGTCGAGATCAGTTGCGGCTGCAGTCTCGTCGCGGAGTTTGTACATCTCGCGGAACTTCCACGTCGTGTCGACGTGCAGTAGCGGGAAGGGCAGCTTTGACGGATAGAAAGCCTTGCGGGCCAAGTGCAACATGACAGCACTGTCCTTGCCCACCGAGTACAGCATCACCGGGTTTTCGCTCTCGGCGACGGCTTCTCTCATGATATGGATACTCTCGGCTTCGAGCCGTTCGAGATGCGTCAGCGCGGTAGTCATCGGCCCAGCACCTCCAATGCGGTAGCCGCGAGCTCGGGGCGGCAGATCAACAAGTCCGGCAACCAGGGATTTGATTGGTTGTAGTGCAGAGCAGAGCCGTCGATTCGTGAAACATGCAGGCCTGCAGCCTGAGCCACGGCAACAGGAGCGGCGGAATCCCACTCGTACTGTCCACCGGAGTGAGCGTAGATATCCGCGTCGCCGCGCACCACCGCCATGGCTTTGGCTCCGGCCGAACCCATCTCGATCAACTCGGCATCCAACGCACACGCCAGTGCCATCACCGGCTCGGGCCTGCGGGTGCGACTCACGACAACCCGAGGGCTGGACGGCACGATGCCGAACTGCGGTATCGGGTCTTTACTCGAGTGCGTTGTTCCCAGACCTGGGAGCGCCACGGCTCCTGCTGTAAGAGAGCCGTTCTCGAACAATGCAACGTGCACAGCCCAGTCACTGCGGCCGATCTCACCGAACTCGCGGGTTCCGTCGAGTGGGTCGACGATCCAGACGCGTGACGCACCGAGCCGCACGGCATTGTCAGGGGATTCTTCCGAGAGCACTGCGTCGCTGCTGAATCGGCGAGCCAGTTCCCCAGCGATGAATTCCTGACTGACTCGGTCTGCACCCTTTCGGAATGCGACGGGATCGACGTCGTCGGAAGTCAACGCTTCGCGATACCGGAGGAGCAGTTCTCCTGCCGCAGTGCTGATATCGATGGCAGCGGTTGTATCGCACGTCGTTTCGGGTGGGTCGTCATGATGCGTGGTAGTTCGCGTCATCGATGCTCCAGTCAGTGTGTAATTGCCCTCGCTAGCCCGTCTGCCGAGTACGTGATGTACTCCGTCGGATCGAGGTCTTGGGCCCAGTTGTTGACGATGGTGTCGGCCAGCCCCATGAGGCCGGCCCAGACGAAGGGGATCAGGGAAGGTCCCTCACGGAGTGAAAGTCCCTGTGCACCCGCTGCGTCTTCGAGAGCTGTCCGCAGCTCTGCGAATTGTGCTTCGGTGGAATGTCGTAAGTCTTGGACCGCTTGCCCGTCGGAGTTCGAAGCGTCTTCGGTCGTTCGCCACACAGATGCCACGTGCCCAACTCGGGCCCATTGCTTGGTGGTTTCAGGCACGATAGCTGCGATCAAGGCCGATATGCCTTGATCGCGTGGCAATTCGGCAATGAACGCGGTCAACTCCTGCTGACTCTCGAAGAGGAGAGCTGCAAAGATGTCGCGTTTGTCGACAAAGTACTGGTAGATGAGTCCGGGACTCATACCGGCTTCTTTGGCGACGCTCCGAATCGTCAGTGCGGCGTAGCCACCCACATCCAGGATGGCTGCTGCAGCATCGAGGATCCCTCGGCGCCGTGCTTCCGTATCTCCGCGGACAGACGTGGTGTTCGTTGCGTTCATCCACACACACTAGCTGCTCGTTAAACAATGTTCAACAGCTATTGAACATTGTTCACAAACTGGCTACTGTCACACCTCATGACATCGAGCACCGAAGACAGCGCAACTGATTCCATTGCGAAAAGTGTTGTGGCATTCGACTTTTCTTCCTCCCGAGTTCTCGTGACCGGAGGCTCCAACGGCCTCGGACTTGCTATTGCACATCGCTTCGCCGACGCCGGGGCACACGTGACGATCACCGGAACGAAGGCATCAGCCGACGACTACGAGCACGACCTCTCCGCATTCACGTATCGACAGTGCGTCATGACCGATCGCGAACAGATCGCTGACGTCGCCGCAGGACTGTCGACGCTGGACATACTGGTCAACAACGCAGGTCAAACGCTTACCCAGAAGGGCGAATGGAACCCAGAGGTATTCGAAGAATCGCTCGCGGTGAACGTCGTAAGCGGGTTCCGGATGTCGTCCGCGGTCCTGCCACTGCTCAAGGAAAGCACGCAAAGCGGCGGCGCTTCCATCGTCAACGTCGCATCGATGGCGTCGTACTTCGCCGTCGATGTCGTGCCCGGATACGGCGCGTCGAAGGGCGCCGTCGTCCAGATGACCAAAACAATGGGGTCCAGTTGGGCCGAGCACGGGATTCGGGTCAACGCGATTGCCCCGGGATTGACTGCAACCAAGATGACAGCGGGACTCCAGCAGCGCCCTGAGCACAGCAAACCGTCACTCGATCGCACACCGATGGCCCGGTGGGCAGACCCGTCGACGGACGTCGCTCCCGTCGTACTGTTTCTCGCCAGCCCGGCCGCACAGTTCGTCACCGGGCAGACCTTGCCCGTCGACGGCGGATACTCGATCAAAGGATGACGACCGTGCCGTCGACAACTGCGCAGCCTGCGGAAACCACACCGAAACGCCTCCGCATCACCGACCTCCGTGACCCCGTACTCACCGAGTCCCAGCAGCAGACCTGGGCATATGCCGAAGCGAACCCGATCACTCTGTCCGTGGACAGCGTTCTCGCCGCAGCCCGCGAACAAACAGGCCTGGACGATTTCGGTCCGGACGACTTCCGCGAACGACTTGCGTTGTGGCTGGACGAGATCGACGCCGATCCCAATCGGTCACCCGTTTCGCGCATGGTTACTCACTCGGCGTGCACCCGCTACGCGGCCAACCGACTACGAGTGCTGGACGTACTGCGTCGCCACCCCGAGATTCACGACGAGGAGGTAGTGGCTCCCATCATCGTGGTGGGACTGCCGCGATCCGGTACCACTCATCTCCTGAACCTCATGTCAGCCGATTCCCGCTTCCGGTCGCTGCCGCTCTGGGAGAGCCAGGAACCTGTCCCCTTTGCCGGCGACGAGCTCGACGCAAACGGCGTCGACCCGAGATTGACTCGGAGCCAAGCACGTTGGGATCAGATGCAGGCCAAGAGCCCACTGGTGGCAGCAATGCACCCGATGAACCCGGAACATATTCACGAGGAACTCGAACTCGAAAGCCTCGATTTCTCGAGTTACAACTTCGAGTGGATGTCGTCCATGGCCCCTCGCTGGCGCGATTACTATCTTTCCCACGATCAGCGCCCACACTACGAGTTCATCAAGACGATGCTCAAACTCCTTCAGTGGCAGCGAGGTCCGAATCGCTGGATACTCAAGTGCCCGCAGCACCTCGAACAACTCGGCCCACTCATGGACACCTTCCCCGACGCCACGGTCGTGATGACACACCGCGATCCAGTGTCGGTAGTTCAGTCTGCCGCAACGATGGTCGGCTACGGCGCTCGGATGAACTTTCACACGCTCGATCTGGATGCAGTGTGCGACTACTGGATCGACCGCGTCAGCCGACTGCTCGACGCGGGAACTCGTGATCTTGCACTGATTCCCGCAGAGCGGCGGGTGGATGTGTATTTCGACGAATTCATGGCGGACGACGTGGGAACAGTCGAGAAAATCTACAATCGCGCCGGCCTGGAAATGACCGAGCAGGCTCGAAGAGAGATCCGCGAGTACATGTCCCGCCACAGGCGCGGCTCCAACGGTCAGGTTGTTTACGACCTGCGCGCAGACTTCGGCCGTGAACCGGCCGATTTACGCACTCGATTTGCCAACTATTTTGATGCCTTCCCAGTGAAAGTAGAGGTTCTGTGAACCAGCACATCGCCGATCAAGTCGACAATCTGATTGCACAACGACCGGGAAAGACCCTGCTCGAACCTGAGTACACCGATGAAGCGATCAAGATCAACGATTTCATCTACGGCAGTGGCGGCACCAGCTCGGCATACATGATCGTCACACCGGCGGGCCGAATTATCGTCAACACCGGCTGCGGATTCGAGGGACCGCATCATCGAAAGCTGTTCGACGACATCTACTCCGGGCCGACCAGGTACATCATCACCACTCAGGGCCATACCGATCACGTCGGAGGAGTACACGCCTTTCGCGAGCCGGGCGCCGTCTACGTGGCCAACGAACTGAACCAGTCCGTTCAGCTCGACGATGCGCGCGTCATCAAGCGGATGCGCCAGTGGGCACCCGTATGGTTCGGCCGGGACGCCGACACCGTCGCACGCTTTGCCACAGAATTCCCGTCGGTGTCGAATGCTCAGGACGAGCCGGTTCCGGATCTCACTTTCAAAGATCGTCTCGGCTTCACGGTCGGCGGACTGGATATCGAATTGTATTCCGGCGTAGGCGAAACGGTCGACGGCGCAATGGTGTGGCTCCCTCAGCATCGCATCGCGATGATCAGCAACCTGCTCGGCCCTCTCTTCGGTCACTTCCCCAACCTCAATACCGTTCGCGGGCAGCGATACCGCTTTGCCGAACCGTATCTCCAGACGATTCGGAAACTGCGGGATCTGCGTCCGAAAACCCTGATCACCGGCCGCGGCGAGCCCATCGAGGGAGAAGAGTTGATCGACGCAGTCCTGAAGCGGATGTACGACGCCGTCGACTACGTGCACCGAACCACGCTCGACGGAATCAACGCAGGCAAGTCCGTCGAAACATTGATGCGCGAAATCACCTTGCCGCCAGCTCTTTACGTCGGGCAGGGCTACGGTCAAGTCAAATGGGGCGTCAAAACCATTTGGGAAACCTACCTGGGTTGGTTCCATCACGACTCCACCACCGCGCTCTACGATCTGCCACGGGCGAAGACTTTGGCTGATCTCGTCGAACTGGCCGGGGTGGAGCGTGCGATCGAACTCGCCGAAACGAGACTTGCCGAAGGCGCGGTGGTCGAAGCCACCGCACTGTCCGAAGCTGTTCTCGCATTCGCCCCCGACAACGTGCCCGCTACCCGCGTCCTTCTGGCCTGCCACCGGGAACTGCTGACGCAGCCGTCCACCGAGGCGAACTTCTGGGAATCCGGCTGGTTGGCACACCAGATCAAGAAGCTCGAAGCAACTGTCGCCGAATCGGATACGAACGGATGACCACACTCGACGCCTTCGCGCCGGCTCAGTTGGGGCCGGCGACGCTCCGGAACCGAATCATAAAGTCGGCCACGTTCGAGGGCATGACGCCGAAAGGCGTGGTCACCGACGAACTGATCGACTTCCATCGCAAGTTCGCCGCCGGCGGTGTCGGCATGACAACAGTTGCCTACTGCGCTGTTGCGCCTGAAGGTCGCACATCCGCAGGGCAGATTCAGTGGACCGAGGAAACCGCGCCGGGTCTGCGTCGGCTGACCGATTCGATTCACGCCGAAGGCGCGGCAGTATCTGCGCAGATCGGACATGCGGGTGCCGTCGCACCACCAAAAGCGATCGGCAGCAAGGCACTTGCACCGAGTCGGCATTTCCATCTGACGACCATCAGTTTCGCAGAAGCTGCCACCGAGGCCGACATCGATCGGATCGTCGACGCTCATGCCCACGCGGCCAGACAGGCGGTCGAGGCAGGATTCGACGCCATCGAGATGCACTTCGGGCACGGCTACCTCATCAGCTCATTTCTGAGCCCGAAACTTAACCACCGCAACGACTCCTATGGCGGAAGCTTGGAGAATCGGGCACGCTTTGCGCGTCGAACCGCACGGGCCGTCCGCGACGCTGTGGGCGGAAAGATTGCCATCCTCGCAAAGATCAGCATGGACGACGGCGTCCCCGGCGGATTCTGGCTCGACGAAGCAATCACACTGGTGCGCTGGCTCGAAGAAGACTGCACCCTGGACGGGGTGGTGCTCACTGCCGGTAGCTCACTCGAGAACCCCCTCTACACGTTCCGCGGCGACGCACCGCTGCGAGAGTTCGGGGCACTCATGCCGCAACCGCAGAAGCTCGGAATCAAACTGGTGGGAAAGCACTTCCTGCGCACCTACCCGTACACCGACGCCTACCTTCTCGACCATGCGCGCCAGATCCGCGCGGCAGTAGATCTGCCGCTGGTATTGCTCGGCGGCATCACGGGCAAGGAATCGATCGACCTCGCCATGCGTGAGGGGTTCGAGTTCGTGGAAATGGGTCGCGCCCTGCTCAGCGAACCCGACTTGATCAAGACGATCGAGGAAGAAGGCCACGGGCAGACACTGTGCATCCACTGCAACAAATGTATGACCACGATCTACGGGGGAACTCGCTGCGTGTTGCGCCCCTGATCGACCCGTTTCGACACCTTTGAAAGGTATGAATTCCTGTGGGAAAAGTGAAACGACAGGCAGTGCAGTCGCGCACGGTGCGGATTGGGCGGCTTTCGGGAGCGACCCGAACGAATCACAAGTCGCGAGGCGGCCGCCTATTGCCTGCGCTCGGTTTGGCGATCACCGTTAGCATGTTCCTGGCGTCGTGCGCCGACAACTCGACCAGTGGTGGCGGCGAGTCCGCGGAGTCGAGTTCTTCCTTGGAGATCGGCATGGTCAACGAGCAAGCCGATCCCGGCACACCAACCAAGGGCGGCACTTTGACATTCAGCGGCTACTCCGCTGTGACCACGTTGGATCCGGCCAAGGCTCAAGTTGCCGGTGCCACGGGCGGCACTGAGCTCAGTGCGATCTACGACGTGCTGGTTCGCTATGACCCCATCGAGCAGAAGTTCGTGCCGCAGTTGGCACAGTCGCTCGAGCCGAGCGTCGACAGCAAGACCTGGACGTTGAAACTGCGTGACGGCGTGACATTCAGCGACGGAACACCTTTCGACTCCAAAGCCGTAACCGACAGCATCACCCGCTACGTCACCAACAAGGGGGCGCAGTCAAATCTCTGGGCCGCCAAGGTCGCCTCGATGGACACCCCGGACGCGTCGACGGTTGTCTTCAACCTCGTCGATCCATGGACAGGCATTCAGTCGATGCTCGCTACCGGACCAGGTCTGATCGTTGCCCCGAGCGCGCAGCAGGGTGATCAGTTCACCCCGATCGGTGCCGGTGCGTTCACGCTCGAAAAATTCGCTCCCAATGAGGAACTTGTCCTGGCGGCTCGTTCCGACTACTACGGCGGCGCACCCAGGATCGACAAGCTCAAGCTGATCAGTATCGTCGGCGCTCAGCCCACGGCCGAGGCGCTCGAGACCGGCGGCATCGACGTGGCATACATGCGTACGCTCGCCCCGATCCTGGACCTGATCGAGAACGGTAACCCGGGCTTCATCGACATTCCTTCGCTCGGCTACATCTCGAACGTGAACATGGCTCCGGGTCGCCCCGGATCGGACGTGCGCGTCCGTCAGGCGATAGCTTTTGCCATCGACCCGGAAACGCTGAACACCCGTGTCAACAACGGCAAGGGTCTGCCCGGCCAGGTGATCTTCCAGGACACCTCGCGCTGGCACAACGATGTCGCACCCATCGGTGTCGACCCGGCCAAGGCGAAAGAACTGCTCGGCCAAGCCATGGCTGACGGTTACGACGGCAAGATTACGTTCCTCTCGATCCAGGAGCCGTCCGCGCAGGCAACAGCTCTCGGGGTTCAGGCAATGCTCAATGCAGTCGGCTTCGACGCGCAGATCGAATACGTCACGAGTTCAGGCGATCTGGTCAAGCGTCTCTACGCAGACCGCGATTTCGACATGAGTACCGGCGCACTGAGCCTCACGGAAGCAGATCCGTTCGAGCGTCTGTACACCAACAACAAAACTGGTGCCAAGAACAACATTACGGGCTACTCCGACGCGGAAATGGATAGCCTGCTGGACGAGTTAGGCGTCGCTACGACAGATGAGGGCAAGAAAGCCGTCCTCGCCAAAATCCAGGAACGCGCTAACGAAACCGTGCCGTGGCAGGTCTGGGGTAATGCCCCGATGCTCGATGTGTGGAACAAGAACGTGCACGGAGTGCAGCAGAGCATGGACGGCATCATGCTCTTCGACGAAGCCTGGAAGAACTAGAGCCTCGGAACTCCGGTCGCCGAGATCGCACACGATCTCGGTGACCGTCAGGCCGGCTCGGAAGCCTGCGTGAGCAACTGCAGGAACACCTCTTCCGGCTGGGCGCCGGACACTGCGACCGCACGATTGGCGACGAAAAACGGAACGCCGCTGACCTGGAGCTGGCGGGCCATGGACAGATCCTCGCGCACAGCCTCGGCGGCCGCATCGGAGTCGAGTTGTTCACGAACAGTATCGGCGTCGAGACCGACGCTGACAGCCAGATCTACCAGCACCTCGCGATCGTCGATCACCTTTCCGTCACTGAAATGAGCCTTGAACAGCGCTTCGAGGAGTTCGTTCTGTCGCTCACCGGCAAGATGCAGCAGCCGGTGCGCATCAAAAGTGTTGGCGGCGATCACGGTCTCGAAGTCCAAAGTCAATCCGACCTCTGCGGCCGTCGCACTCACGTGGGCGAACATCTGGCGTACCTGATCAGGCGCCATTCCCTTCATCTCGACCAAAGCGTCGAGTTCGGTGCGTCCCTCGCCCACCGGAGTCTCCGGAGCCAGCTGGTACGAGCGCCAGATGACGTTGACGCGGTCCTTGTTCTCGAAACGATCCAGAGCCGAAAGGAACCTGGTCTTTCCGATGTAGCACCACGGACAAGCGATGTCCGACCACACTTCGATGGTCACGTCTTGGTCAATCACAATTTGATCAGTCACCGAAGATGCAACAACACCACGTGCGGGATTAGTCCTCACATCACACGACTGCAACAAAGATCACGCTACGAGACAAGACCACACCGGTACGCGACCAGCGACGCACGCACCCGATTGTTGACTCCGAGTTTCGAGAACAACGAGGAGACGTGCGATTTGATCGTTGTTTCACCGAGATACATACGCTCCGCGATTTCGCCGTTTCCCAGACCTGTGGCCAACTGCGCCAGAACTTCGCGTTCACGGTCGGTGAGCACCGCCAACGCACTCTGATCCCGAACAGGTTCACGGGGAGTGGACTCGGCGATAGCCCGTAGGGAATCCCGGCTGAACAATGCATGGTCGGTTGCAACGACGCGCACAGCCTGCTGAAAGTCTTCGGGTGCAGCGTCTTTCCGCATGAAGCTGTGTGCGCCGGCCTCGACTGCAGCGATGACCAGGCCATCGACGTCGAATGCCGTCATCGCGATGACCTTGGGCGGATTGGGCATCAACATCAACTGGCGAGTTGCTTCCAAGCCCCCAACACGGACCATTTTGAGATCCATCAGGACCACGTGCGGGCGAAATCGAGTGACCTTGGCGAGCACTTGATCGCCGTCCTCGGCCTCCGCAACCACCACGATGTCGGGTGTGGCTTCGAGGATGTCTTTCATCCCGCGCCTCACCCAGGCGTCGTTGTCGACGATCAGCGTCGTAACCCGAGAGTCTGTGTTCATGGTGAGTTAGAGGCTACCGAGCGCCACCGACAGAATTTAAGCGAACCAGGGCACCCAGCAACTGACGAGAAAGTCCTCCCCCAATGCGCCGGCCTCGACCTTGCCGCCGATTTCGCGGGCCTGCTCGGCCAATCCGCGCAGACCCGAACGCGAACCGATCGACGTCATCGGAGGCAGGTCGCTGAGCTTGTTGCGTGCCAGTATCCGAATTCCGTCGTGCGGTGAGCCGTTCACGGTGATGACGAGCATTTGATCGCTCGCGTACTTCTGAACATTGGTGAGTGCTTCCTGCACGACGCGATAACACACGTGACCGGCCAACATTCCCACGTCGCCCGGAAGCAGTTCGGATTCCAGACGGCAGTGAATGCCGGCCGCGCGAGCACCGTTGACCAGATCACCGATCGCATCGATCCCCTGGTGCCCACCGTGCTCACGACGATCACCACTTCCCCGGAGCACTCCGACGATGCCCTTCAATTCGTCCAAAGCCTCGTGTGCCGTGGTTCGGATCATGGCCGCGGTGTTGACGACCTTCTCCGGATTATCGGACGCGCTGACCTGTAACCCGCCCGCAAACAACGAGATTCGACTCAAACTGGCCGCGATCGTGTCGTGCATGTCGCGGGCGATCCGAGTGCGTTCCTCGGTGCGAATCATCTCGTCGCGCATCGCATCGGTCTGCTCCGTCGCCAGATCCCGCACGTGCACGGCCTCGACGAGTTCGGTTCTGGTACGAACAAGCAGCGAGAGTGCCAGCACGACGGCGACCATGACGGCTGCGATCAGCCATGGAATCCACAGTGCCAGGTCATACTGCTCGAGTTCGGTGCCGTCCTTCGGCACAGCGGTTCCGATTGTGAGCACCGAAAACTCGCGATCCCGGAAAGCGTCGTAGGTCAAGGAGATTCCGCATGCCACGTACACGGCGGCGGACGCGGCCGCCAATCGACTTCCGCGAGCGATTCGAGCAACGGCAAACAACGCGATGAGCGCCGCCGTCGCGTCTGTCGGAAAGAGCAGAGGACCGACCAGCGTGATCGCCAGAACCGCCCAGGGACGTTGATGGCGCCACACCAGCGATATCCCACCGGCCGCGCCCAGAACAAACCCGATGCCGACCAGCACCGGTGGCACATTGCCCGACGAGCCGGCGATGCTCGCCGTCATGATCGAACAGAAAATGCTGAACGCGACAGCGGCGGTTGTCCATACGCGTCGCCGCACAGCAGTTCCTCGGGTAGTGATCACCGAGCAAGCGTATCGACCACCACCGACTACTCGAATCAGCCGATAGATCCACCACGCGCACGAACACCGACCGAAAGGAGGAGACAACCCGATCTTTCGGCTGACGCGAAGGACATCCCCGACATCGTTGACTAGTGCCATACCCGCTCTCGAAAGGCACACATCATGCGATCACTCCGCACTCCCCTCGCCGTCCTCGCCGTCGGCGCAGCCCTGTTCGCAACCATCGCCTCAGGCGAGACCGACGAAGCGAAGAAGGTCGACGACAGCGGTTCGGCCGCCGCACCTGCTGCCGCTTTCGGTATCGGGGACGTCGTCGAACTCGGTGACTGGCGCGTCCAGGTACACGGCGTCGTCGATCCGTACGTCTCGACCAATCAGTTCATCACCGCTGATCCCGGAAACCGCTACGTCGTGGTCGACACCGAAGTCACCAACAACAGCGACAAGCCGTCGACTGTGTCATCGGTGATGTGCTTCGAACTGCAGGACTCGACCAACAAGTCGTACAACATCACGTTCACCGACAGCAGCACGTCGAGTGTCGACGGAGAACTCGCGCCGGGCGCAGCCAAGCGGGGCGAGCTGGCGTACGAGGTCCCCGAAGCCGCCACCGGTCTGCGTCTTCAGTTCAAGTGCGATCTGTTCTCGTCCGGCTCGGCAACCATCAACCTGTCGTGAACCGTCCGGGCGATCTGCTGCTGAGTCCGTGGGCGCTGGTTTCGGTGGCGATCATTCTGATCAACGACCACGTGCTCAAGGACGCCTTCGGGAACACGTTGACCGGCAAGCTGTCCGACATCGCCGGAGTGTTTCTGTTTCCACTGCTTCTTCTCTCGGTTCTCGAGGTGCTCAGACGCAGCCTGGTGGGTCGAGCAGCGATCGCCTGGTCCATCGCAGTCACGGGAATCGGCTTTGCCGCAGTGAAGATGGTTGCGCCGGTCGGCGACGCGTACGAGTGGGTGATCGGGTTTCTCCGGTGGGCTGCGGGAGGATTTCGCGGAGACATCCTGCCGATTCTGGTCTTTCGCGATCCCTCGGATCTGTGGGTGCTCCCGATACTGTTCGCGAGCTACCTGGTCATCACACACAACCGCACTCGGGCGCCGGAGGGGGCGCCCGAGCACGAGAAAATCAGTCCAGCGCTGCATCCAAGGTGATGTCGACGCCTGTCAAAGCCTTACTGACCGGGCAGGTTTCCTTGGCTGCCTGCGCGACCTTGGCAAAGCCGTCTGCGTCGAGGCCGTCGACCTCGGCGCGAACGGTGAGCTTGATTCCGGTGAGCTTGAAACCGACGGTGTCGGGGCCCAACGACACGTCAGCGGTGATATCGAGGCTCTGCGGAGTTCCGCCGGCCTCGGCGATGAGCGCTGACAACTGCATCGCGTAGCACGAAGAATGTGCTGCCGCGATCAGTTCCTCCGGGCTGGTGGTCCCGCCGGCGTCGTCAGCTGCTCGTTTGGGGAACGACACGTCGAACGTCGCGACACCGGAACTGGTGAGTTCCACCTGCCCCGATCCGGCTTCCAGGGTGCCGTTCCAGGCGGTGCGTGCGGTACGAGTTGGCATTGGGTGTCCCTACTTCCGTGTACGGATTTTTTGAAACGCCTTGCCACTCGAAATCTACCCGCGACTATCCGAGAAGTGTCACCGACAGAAGTGCCGCGACGCGTTCGGCTTCCGAGAATCGGACGACGCGGCCGACATCGAGAACCAATCCCAGTGCCGCGTGAACACGAAATCGAGCCGCCGCGACAGTAAGTTCGGGCCGGGCGTCGGCACACAGGTGCGCCCACTCCTCGACATTGCGGCGCTGGATCTTCCGGAGCTCCTTGCCGGCGTCAGCGGGAAGATTTCCGACTTCCGCGAAATAGACGACAAGCAGTTCACTCTGAGCGAAGAAGACGGCAACGTACAGCTCCGCGAGTGTGTGCACCGCCTGCAACGGAGTCTCGGATTCCGCCAGGGCCGAGCCCAACGTCTCGGACAATCGTTCGGAGGCCCGGTGAAAGGCTGCGGCGAGTAGGTCCGCCTTGCTCGGAAAATACCGGTACACACTCGACGCGGTGATTCCGGCGGCGGCTCCGATTTCCTCGATACTGACCTCGTGATACCCCCGTTGGTAGAAAAGCAGAACCGCTTCGTGAAGCAGCACTTCATGTTTCGATGTACGAACGAGTCCCGAAATTGACCTGCCACCCGACGACGGCACTACCGACGGAACTCTCGGTGGGAGTTCCATATCGATCACCGACCAGCAGATGGATAGCATCAACGACTCGATCTGCTTGGGCGGCAATGCCGATCGATGCGCCGTGATACTACCGATCGCACTCAGGATCGCCGACGTGACGAGGTCGAGATCGGCGCGATCGAACTCCGGACGGACCGCGGACAACGGCTCGGATACCCGTCGGCGCAACGCATGCACCTCGCGGCGCAGGTTCTCGCGATCCTCCTTCTCGAGGTAGCGGCCTTCCCAACGATAGAGGGCACCTCTACGCCGATTCTCGAGGGTGACACCGATGACTGCAACCATGACGGATTGCAACTGTTGTCGTGGATCGTCACTCTTGCAGTGCGCCGAATCAGCCGCATCGAGCAGTGCCCGCGACAGGTTTTCGACCGCGTGAACGAACAAGGCGTACTTGGTCGGGAAATGACGGTACAGCGCCGGCCCCGACACCCCGACCGCGGACGCTATGTCGTCGATACCCACCGCGTGGTAACCGCGCTCACTGAACGCTTCGGCCGCAACCGCAGCGATCTGCGCCTTGCGATTCTTCGGCCGCGTACGCGAAGTGGATTCATCGCCGCGTGCGACGACGCGTGTGCGTCCCGGCATGAACCCTCCATTCGTTTCACAGATACCGTATCGGATTCTTCGAACACCCTTGACACGGCCACTCGAGGTGTTATGTTAACCGATATTCGCACAATCTTGGAGAAAAGTTCATCACGGAATGAACCCTCCTGCAACACGAGTTACGTTCTACAACAAAGGAACACATTTCACCCGATCGACCGCGAGAAGGAAGTTGTGTGCTGATGATTCGCATGTGTTGTACCGCTTTCCCGAGCTCGTCATGACGTCGTCCACAGCCGGTCTCCGGACAGAACTCGACAACGGCATCCTGCGTTTGACCTTCAACCGTCCCGAACGCATGAACGCAGCCGACTTCGAGACCATGAAGAGTCTCATCACCGCGGTCACCGACGCCGACGACAACCCGGATGTACGCACCATCGTCATCACCGGTGCGGGCCGCGCCTTCTGCACGGGAGCCGACCTCGCCGCTGTCACCACCACGCCGACAGATCCCCAGATCGTCATGGACACAGCAAATACCGTGATCCGCGCGATCACCAGCACCTCCGTACCAGTGATAGCCGCAGTCAACGGACCTGCCGCGGGTGTCGGCGTCTCCATCGCCCTCGCCGCAGACCTGACCTACGCTGCCGAAAGTGCCTATTTCCTCATGTCTTTCGTCAACATCGGGCTGATGTCCGACGGCGGCGCCAGTGCATTGATTCCGGCAGCGATCGGCCGAGCGCGAGCCGCCGAGATGCTCCTGCTGGGTGAGCGCCTGTCCGCAACGGATGCAGCGCACTTCGGACTCGTCGCCAAAACCCTTCCCGACGATCAGTTCGCGGCACACATCGAGTCCGTCGCGAAGCGCACCAGCGCAGCGCCCCGCCGCGCTCTTCAACTCACCAAGGCCGCGCTCAACGCCGCAACACTCGATCGCATCGACTCAGCCCTGGAACTCGAAAAGGCTGGTCAAGCAGAGCTTCTTGTCGGAGCCGACTTCGCCGAAGGCGCAACAGCAATGCTTCAGAAACGCGCACCCCACTTCAAGTGATTCACGAGAGGAAACAGTAGATGCCCTCCACCGATGCAGTCTCCGAGGCGCAGCGTTCACGCCGCACCAACTGGAACAATCAGGTCGCCAGGCACGCGCAGATGATTCCCGATCGCACCGCACTGCGATTCCTGGGCAATTCCATCTCCTGGAGCACCCTCGACACACGCGTCGAGAAACTCGCAGACGCGCTCTCCCGGCGCGGCGTCAGTTTCGGCGACCGCGTTCTGATCCTGATGCTCAACCGCCCCGAATACCTCGAAGTCGTTCTTGCCACCAACGCATTGGGTGCGATCGCTGTTCCGGTGAACTTCCGCCTGACCCCGCCCGAGGTCGC
Source organism: Rhodococcus sp. KBS0724 (assembly GCF_005938745.2). Lineage (NCBI taxonomy): Bacteria > Bacillati > Actinomycetota > Actinomycetes > Mycobacteriales > Nocardiaceae > Rhodococcus > Rhodococcus sp. KBS0724. The sequence goes on along the minus strand of NZ_VCBX02000001.1, from coordinate 665,572 downwards.
CTACCTTGTCAACGACTCGGGCTCCAAAGTCATTGTTGCGGAAGGCCCGTTGGCTCCGTTGGCCGGCGCGGCCCGCGCTGCGTCCGAGGGCATCGACATCTCCATCACCGTGGGCGCATCCGCCGAGGGTGACAGCCTGAACTACGAGGACTTGATCACCGAAGCGGGCGAGCAGCACGCGTTTGTCGACATCCCGGACGACACGCCGGCGCTCATCATGTACACCTCTGGAACGACCGGACGCCCCAAAGGTTCCGTGCTCTCCCATTCCAACCTCGCGTCGCAAGCATTGACCTGCATTCGTGCCTTCCACCTGTTCAACGCGGATTCCATCGGCTTCTGTGCCTCGCCGATGTTCCACATCGCCGCTCTCGGTTCCATCGCACCCAGCCTGCAACTCGGCACTACGACGGTGATCCACCCGGTGGGCGCATTCGACCCCGGTCAGCTTCTCGACATCCTCGAAGCCGAGAAAGTCACGAGCCTCTTCCTCGTCCCGGTCCAGTGGCAGGCAGTGTGCGCTGCGCAGAAGGCGCAACCTCGCACCCTCTCGCTCAAGAACATCTCGTGGGGTGCCGCACCGTCGTCGGACACGATCTTGCGGGCAATGGCCGAGACCTTCCCCGACGCGTTCAACGTCGCGGTCTTCGGGCAAACCGAAATGTCCCCCATCACTTGCGTACTCGACGGTGAGGACGCCATCCGTAAGCTCGGATCAGTCGGCCGGGTCATCCCGACCATCTCGGCCAGGGTCGTCGACGAGAACATGGACGACGTCGCAGCAGGAGACATCGGGGAAATTGTCTACCGCGGGCCAACGATGATGAGCGAGTACTGGAACAACCCCCAGGCCACCGCAGATGCCTTCCACGGTGGATGGTTTCACTCCGGCGATCTCGTTCGTGTAGACGACGAAGGATTTGTGTACGTCGTCGACCGTAAGAAGGACATGATCATCTCCGGCGGCGAGAACATTTACTGCGCCGAGGTCGAAAACGTTTTGTACGAGCACGAATTGATCGTCGAAGCCGCAGTCGTCGGACGCCCCGACGCCAAGTGGGGCGAGGTGCCGGTCGCGATCATCGCGATGGCGCCAGGTTCAGCTGTTGACCTGACCATCGAGGAACTGAGCACCTTCCTCAGTGATCGACTCGCCAGGTACAAGCACCCCAAGGACATCGTCGTCGTGGAAGCACTGCCGCGCAATGCCAGCGGCAAGGTCGTCAAGGGCGAACTACGAGAGAAGGTTCGAGCAGTCGACACAGTTTCCTGACTTGACATGAATAGGGCGGCACCTCCAGCGAGGTGCCGCCCGTTTCTCCTGTCCGCGTTCACACGCTCCGCAAATGCAACTTCCGATGTAGCTCTTGCACCTGCGGGACCAACTCCGAAACCGGACCTTCGACAGGAATGTTCGGCGCTACCTCGTTGATCGACAGCGACTTCACCGGCGCCGGAGGCACTCCCCACTCGGTGAGCCATTCGCCCAACTGGGCTGAGGAGCAGATGTACACGATCCGGCCCAGTCCCACCCACGCGTGCGCGGCGGAACACATCGGGCAATGCTCACCGGAGGTGAATACCGTTGCCGTCGAGCGCTCTTCCGGAGTCAGATACTGCGCGGCCCACCGCGCCAACTCGAATTCCGGGTGCCGGGTGCTGTCGCCTCCCGCAATTCGATTTCGGTCCTCCGCGAGAAAAGTCCCGTCAGCGGCAGCGAGTACCGATCCGAACGGTTCGTCACCCTCAGCCAATGCCTCCGTGGCCAATTCGACGCAGCGACGCAGGTGGCCCATCTCGATTTCGTTCATGTGTATGCCTTCCCCGTGATACACAAAACGGGCGGCACCGGTAATGGTGCCGCCCGTTCTCGTTTACTGCTCTGTACTACTTACTCTGCGGCGCTTTCGCTTTCGCCTGCCTTGGTCAGCTCGATCGGCGGTGCGTCCGGCACGTCGATCGGCTTCTTGGTGGGCGTGAACGTGAACTTCGCGTCCTCACCCGAGCCTTCGCCGTCCCAGTTCTCGACGTCGACGAGCACGATGTGGCCGGGTCCGATCTCTCCGAAGAGGATCTTCTCGGACATCTGGTCCTCGATCTCGCGCTGGATGGTGCGACGCAGCGGTCGTGCACCCAGTACCGGATCGAATCCGCGCTTGGCCAGAAGCGACTTGGCCTTGTCGGTGACCTCCATGGCCATGTCCTTGTTCTTGAGTGCCTTCTCGACGCGAGCAAGCATCAGGTCCACCATCTGAACGATCTGCTCGTTCGTGAGCTGATGGAACACGACGATGTCGTCGATACGGTTCAAGAACTCGGGGCGGAAATGCTTCTTCAGCTCGTCGTGCACCTTGAGCTTCATCCGCTCGTAGTTCGAGCCGGTGCCCGTTCCCGAGCTGAAGCCCAGGCCGACAGCCTTGGAGATATCCGACGTACCGAGGTTGGACGTGAAGATCAGCACCGTGTTCTTGAAGTCGACGGTACGGCCCTGACCGTCGGTGAGACGGCCGTCCTCGAGCACCTGCAGGAGGGTGTTGTAGATCTCCTGGTGTGCCTTCTCGATCTCGTCGAACAGCACCACGCTGAACGGCTTGCGGCGCACCTTCTCGGTGAGCTGGCCGCCCTCTTCGTATCCGACGTACCCGGGAGGGGCACCGAACAGACGCGAAGCGGTGAAGCGGTCGTGGAACTCGCCCATGTCGATCTGGATCAGAGCGTCGTCGTCACCGAACAGGAAGTTGGCGAGCGACTTCGCGAGCTCCGTCTTACCGACACCGGACGGACCGGCGAAGATGAACGAGCCCGAGGGACGCTTGGGATCCTTCAGACCTGCACGCGTACGACGGATCGCCTTGGAGACGGACTTGACTGCCTCTTCCTGGCCGATGATCCGCTTGTGCAGTTCCTCTTCCATGCGGAGCAGACGAGTGGTCTCCTCCTCGGTGAGCTTGAAGACGGGGATGCCGGTCCAGTTGCCCAGAACCTCGGCGATCTGCTCGTCGTCGACCTCGGCGATGACATCGAGGTCGCCCGCACGCCACTGCTTCTCACGCTCAGCGCGCTGAGCGACGAGGGTCTTCTCCTTGTCACGCAGGTTCGCGGCCTTCTCGAAGTCCTGCGCGTCGATCGCGGACTCCTTCTCGCGACGCGCGTCGGCGATGCGATCGTCGAATTCGCGCAGGTCCGGCGGTGCAGTCATCCGACGGATGCGCATTCGCGCGCCCGCCTCGTCGATGAGGTCGATCGCCTTGTCCGGCAAGAAGCGGTCGTTGATGTACCGGTCGGCCAGCGTCGCAGCTGCCACGAGAGCGCCGTCCGTGATGGATACACGGTGGTGAGCTTCGTAGCGATCACGAAGACCCTTGAGGATCTCGATGGTGTGCTCGACGGTGGGCTCGCCCACCTGAACGGGCTGGAAACGACGCTCGAGAGCGGCATCCTTCTCGATGTACTTGCGGTACTCGTCGAGAGTGGTGGCACCGATGGTCTGCAGCTCACCGCGGGCAAGCTTGGGCTTGAGGATGGAGGCCGCGTCGATAGCGCCCTCGGCCGCGCCCGCACCCACGAGAGTGTGCAGCTCGTCGATGAACAGGATGATGTCGCCGCGAGTGTTGATCTCCTTGAGAACCTTCTTCAGGCGCTCTTCGAAGTCACCGCGGTAGCGGCTACCGGCCACGAGCGACCCGAGGTCGAGCGTGTACAGCTGCTTGTCCTTGAGGGTCTCGGGGACCTCGCCGTTGACGATTGCCTGAGCCAGGCCCTCGACCACAGCGGTCTTACCGACACCGGGTTCACCGATGAGGACCGGGTTGTTCTTGGTACGACGCGAGAGAACCTGCATGACACGCTCGATTTCCTTCGAGCGGCCGATGACCGGGTCCAGCTTGCCTTCGAGGGCAGCTTGCGTCAGGTTGCGACCGAACTGGTCGAGCACGAGCGAGGTGGACGGCGTGCCGGCCTCTCCGCGGGTGCCACCGGTTTCGGTGGGCTCTTTGCCTTGGTAGCCCGACAGCAGCTGGATAACCTGCTGGCGGACGCGGTTGAGATCGGCACCGAGCTTGACCAGAACCTGGGCTGCAACGCCCTCACCCTCGCGGATGAGGCCGAGCAGGATGTGCTCTGTGCCGATGTAGTTGTGTCCGAGCTGCAGCGCCTCGCGCAGACTCAGCTCCAGGACCTTCTTGGCACGCGGCGTGAAGGGGATGTGACCGGACGGAGCCTGCTGGCCCTGGCCGATGATCTCCTCGACCTGGCTGCGGACTCCCTCGAGGGAGATACCCAACGACTCCAACGACTTGGCGGCAACACCTTCGCCCTCGTGAATGAGGCCGAGGAGGATGTGCTCCGTACCGATGTAGTTGTGGTTGAGCATCCTGGCTTCTTCTTGAGCCAGGACAACAACGCGCCGCGCGCGATCGGTGAACCTCTCGAACATCGCTCTCCCTCACACTCTCCGGCGGGCAGGTTCGAGACCGGATGTCTCGTCCCTGGTCGCCGCGTTTCGCTCCGGCACTACAGACTGATCGCCTCGCCGGTCAGCAGACATCACGCCTACGAATCGACTGAGGTTGCACGACCCCACTTATTACTCTAGAGGGCTCGAAGTCCACCTGCTGCTCCTCCACCCGATTGGCAGGGGATACCGGCTTACCTACATCTCACAACGTCGCAGCTCCGGCAATCGTTTCCCGGTTCCTGTACGCCTGAAGCGAACAGGTACGTAGATCGAGTTCAGCGCCGAAATCAGCCGATTATCGGGAGCACTCGATCACACGGGATTTCCCGGGTCGTCGACGGATCGAGAGCCTCGAGCGTCAACGCCGCCGTTCTCTGCGACGCCACCACGGCAATGTGGTCCGACCGGTCTTGCTCGCAACCGTCCTGCACCACGATGTTGGACGCATTCGACGCCGCGAGTATTCCGCTGGTGTACGGAACCACAACTTGGTCGTAGCGCGTCACGATGTTGGCGTACTCGACACTGTCCGCATAAACGCCGGCATCACGCAGCTCGGACACAAAGCTCGCATTGTCGAAATCCGGACCGCCGACGCCTTTCGGTGGACCGACTTCGGAGCCGTTCCACAGCGGGGCGATCGACACGATCTTCGAGACCTTGTCATCACCGCCGAGGAACCTGGCGTAGTAGCCACTGACCGTCGTCCCCTGCGAATGCCCGACGAGATCGACTGTCGAGGCACCCGTTGCCTCCAATACGTCGTCGACGAAGTCCGACAACTGCTGTGCACTCTCCGGAAGCGGCGCGAGGCCACCTGCCGCCGACAACGGCCAGGGCAGGTCGGCCCGATTCCCGAACGTGAGTGCAAAAACGCAATAGCCCTCGTTCGCGAGAACCGGTGCAAGTACCGCCCAGTTGGTCTGACGGTTTGCCGCTGTTCCGTGAACGAGGACCACCGGATCGGGATGAGCCGCCGAAGGTACGCACGAGAAGTTGTTGGTTCCCGGCGCCGAGCCACCGGGGTTGAGCGCTTCCAGCGCAATACCGCTGGCGAAGCCGAACGGGACGGGCAGCGCTGCGCTCGGCGGTGGTGTAGTCGCCGACGGTGTAGTCGCCGACGCTGTTTCCGGCGCCGCAGCAGCCCCCAGTACTGCTGCCGCAACCGCCGCGCAGGCTACCGCCCGTATGCCCATCGCACGCCTCCATGCTCTGCTCAACCCACGATGGGCCACACCGGATTACACGGTACCGGTCGCGGGTGCAGCGGATCGAGCGCATTGAGAGCAAATGTCGCAGCGCGCAGCGATGCCGCAATGGCGAGGTGATCGGAGATGTCTTGCTCACAACCGTCCTGGACGACGATATTGGTGGCGTTCGGCCCAGCCTCGAGACCATTTGTGTACGGAAGAACCAGCTCGTCGTATCGCGTCGTGATATTCGTGTACCGAACACCCGGCGCGTAAACGCCACCGGCACGAAGATTCTCGATGAACTCCGATCCCGCGCCCATGTTCAAGCAGGCCTTACAGATCGGGAATCCGGCCTGCGCCGCCTCGGACACCCCGAGATCACGCATGGCGCGGCCGATACTGACCTGCTCATTTCCGAGTGTTCCCTTCCACAGCGGCGCCACAGACACGATGTTGTCCACCTTGTCGGCCCCACCGAGGAACTTCGCGTAGTACCCGTTGATGATCGTGCCCTGCGAATGTCCGATCAGATCCACCGACGATGCGCCCGTAGCACCCAGAACCTGATCGACGAAGCTAGCCAATTGCGCTGCACTGGAGGGAATTTCCTGCATCCCACCGATCGCCGACAGCGGCCACGGCTGATCCGGAAAGTTGCCGTAGGTCAGCGCGAAAACGCAATAGCCCTCGTTGGCGAGAAGCGGCGAATAAGTGGCCCAGTTGGTCTGCCTGTTTCCACCCGTACCGTGCACGAGCACAACGGGATTGGGATGCTGTTCCGTTGGCTTGCAAGAGAAGTCGTTGGATCCGGGAGCTGAACCGCCAGGATTGCCCAACTCCTGAGGAACGCCGGCCAGAAACGCAGTGGGCACGGGCAACGGCACCTGCGCCGACGCAGTGGACCCGATTCCGATGAGCATCATCGCGGCAAGAACCGCTCCCCCGAACACCCTGATTCTGCGCACGATCGACTCCTCTGACGGCAGATACGAACCGTGCAGACGCTAACAAACTAGAACGCGTTATCAATCAGTTTCCGGAAAACGTGCCCACAATGTGTTGATTCCACCCACCCCTGATCGAGATCACCCGTCGACGTTTCGGGCAGGTACGGTCCAGTCTCAGTGACGAAAGTGAGTTGGCCGCGCTGTTGATGGGCACCCGGGACGAGTACACCAGCCGCGACCCGTGCTCGGCACCGAGATCGGTTCGGGTGATGGCGCTCAACGAGATTCGCGAGATGCCCCGAAGATCAAGCGCTGATGATGTTCCGCAATGCCAAGCCGATGAACGTGCGCCTGCCGTCGGTCTGGGATGCTACCGACCTCGCCAAGCGGGTTCGGGCGAATCAGTCGACCTTCGACGAATTCTGCTCGAAGAGTGCCCGTTGAACAGCGAATCGGCGTTGGCTCCGTGGGAGAGTCCGGGCCATTGGAAGAAGGGACTCCGCACTGTGGATCTGCGACAGTCCCAATGGAGTGCGAGCGTTCATGCTGCCGAACACTACCCTCGAAGATGTGCCGCGATCTCGTGCCCGAATTTCTCGATGGCCTGATTTGGAGCGCATATTTATGCGCACGTTTCTGCGTCTCACTCCCGTCCGTTTCCGAGGCATTGATCGGTGAGACAGTCCCCGAATAAAGTTGCCTCCGCCCCATATGGGTGGAGGCTGTGAATTTCAGCGGTAAATGGCACAGTCCTGGTAGTTGAAAATGGCATGTTAGCCGAGGCCTGTGCTCCGACGAGGCTTCTTGTGTCTGGTTCGCAGACCCGAATACCGTCCTGGCCTTGGGACAACCGCTACTGCTGGGAACGTGCAGCCAGCCGGCTGCGTCTATTGGCCAGCCAAGCACCCCGAGCGAGCATCAGCACGCCCAGAGCGAGCCCCCACCCGATCTCCGAGAGCACCACGCCCACTCCTGCCTGGCCGGTGACATCGGCGCTGGCGTTCACGCTGAATGCAGTCGTGAACCCTGCCGCCGTGCCCGCGGCGGCTGCGAGTCCGCCGGCCGTCGCCCAGCGAGAGAGGTGAGCCGCGGCGAGACACACCAGCACCGTCGTTATTCCACAGGCGATCACTTGCCAGGTGGGGAACTGGTTCGGTGCCGGTAGGCCGGGGCCGCGGAACTCTCCGTTGTAGTCGGCGGACCAACTCAGCCAACCCATACAGGACAGGAATCCCAGGGGAAACGCGATCAGACTGGTTGCCCACAGCCCCAACCTGCCACTGCCCGTATATGTCTCGGCCGAACTATCACGGCCCGGGGTGTGGTGCAGCCCGGCCTGCTCTGATCGCAAGGCAGACCGGATGATGCCGGCGCCGATCATGGTGGGCACACCCACGAAGATGAATACGCTCCAGAGGAACTGTGACCAGGAAAAGTCGAAATCAACATCCATGGCTGGAGTATGCACCTGTACAACACCCGCAGATGGCAGCGCCGTGTCCGCGAACAGTGCGTGGCGGCCGGTCATGGAACGCGGATCGATCGTCGCGAGCACTTTTTTCGCGTGGCTACGGCCTCGACGGAGGGGACCGCGGACAGCGCGGTGGGCTGGCTTGGCTGAGCCGCCGAACAATTCCTCCGGGGACAGAAAAGGGTTCGGCCGCAACACTGTGCAGCCGAACCCTTTTCAGTAAATTTAGCGAGCGGACGGCCGAACGATCGGGAAGAGGATCGTCTCGCGAATACCGAGGCCGGTGAGCGCCATCAGCAGGCGGTCGATTCCCATGCCGGTTCCCGTTGTCGGCGGCATGCCCTGCTCCATTGCCGCGAGGAACTCCTCGTCCAGCACCATCGCTTCGTCGTCGCCGGCCGAAGCCAAGCGCGCCTGGTCGACAAAACGCTCACGCTGGATGACCGGGTCGACCAGTTCGGAGTAGCCGGTCGCCAATTCGAACCCGCGGATGTAGAGGTCCCACTTCTCGGTGACACCCTTCTTACTGCGGTGATCACGGGTCAGGGGCGACGTCTCGACCGGGAAGTCACGGACAAACGTCGGGACGTACAGCTGATCGCCGCACTGGTGCTCCCACAGCTCCTCGACAAGCTTGCCGTGGCCGTAACCCTTATCCTTGGGAACCTCGAGGCCGACCTTCTCCGCCAAAGCGAGAAGCTCGTCGACCGTCGTATCGGGGGTGACCTCGGTGCCGATGGCCGCCGACAACGACGGGTACATCTCGAGGACCTGCCACTCGCCACTGACGTCGTACTCGGAACCGTCGGCGAGGGTGAGGACCTGCGTGCCGAATGCTTCCTGCGCAACTTCCTGGACGAGCTCACGAATCATCTTCGCGGAATCGTCGTACGTGCCGTAGGCCTCGTATGTCTCGAGCATTGCGAACTCGGGCGAGTGGGTGGAGTCGACGCCCTCGTTGCGGAAGTTGCGGTTGATCTCGAAGACCTTCTCGATACCGCCGACGACGCAACGCTTGAGGAACAGTTCCGGCGCGATACGCAGGTACAGGTCGATGTCGAGAGCGTTCGAGTGCGTGACGAACGGGCGGGCCGCCGCGCCGCCGTGCAGCGTCTGCAGCATCGGCGTCTCGACCTCGAGGAAGCCGCGGCTCTCGAGAGCATTACGCAGTGCGCGGACGACAGCAACACGCTTACGGGCATTGTCCCGAGCCTCAGGCCGAACGATCAGATCCGCGTAGCGCTGACGCACCCGGGACTCTTCGCTCATCTCCTTGTGTGCGACCGGCAGGGGGCGCAACGCCTTGGATGCGATCTGCCACGCGTCGGCCATCACGCTGAGCTCGCCGCGACGGGAGCTGATGACCTCACCGTGGATGAAGACGAAGTCGCCGAGGTCGACGTCGGACTTCCAGGCGGCCAATGCCTCTTCGCCGACGCCGGCGAGGCTGATCATGGCCTGCAGCTGGGTGCCGTCGCCTTCCTGCAGAGTCGCGAAGCACAGCTTGCCGGTATTGCGCATGAAGATGACGCGACCGACGACGCCGACAATCACGCCGGTAGCGGTGTCAGCTTCGAGTTCCGGGAACTCTGCGCGGATCTGCGCGAGCGTGTGGGTGCGATCGACCGAGACCGGGTACGCCTCCTGCCCCTGCGCGAGGATCCGTTCACGCTTCTCGCGCCGGATACGGAGCTGCTCGGGGGTGTCGTCGACTGGCTGGGCTTCTACATCACTCACGGGGTACAAGACTACTGGGCCGTGTCCACCACGTTTGTTGCTGGTAGTACCGCAGCCACCGCGAGCACGATTCCCGACAGCAGGTACAGCCCCACCCTGACGTGATTCCACAGAGTCCAACCCGCCTCGTACGACGCCCATGCGCCTGCGTCGGTAGTGCTGACCGAGGCAAACGCGTCGTTGCGGGGGACGTGGTAGATCGCGGTCACCGCGAACGCCGCGAGTACCCCGATGCAGCCGACAACAGCGAGCACCCAGCCGTTCGGTCTGGAAATCGATGCCCAGATTCCGGCGAGGAGTGCAGTGAGCGCTGATCCGATGAGCGGCAGCATCAAGGCGCTCCGTGGCGCTTCGAGGTTGATCGCCTGCATCGACGCGATCGCGGTCTGCGCATCCACCGATCGCAGGGCGGGCATCACAAAGGAAGAGAACGCGAACAACGCACCCCCGGCGACAAGCGCGCCGAGTGCAGTCACGCCGACCAGCAGCTCCAGAATGATTTCGGACTTCTTCACGACCAAACCCCCGTTCGAGCCGTCTCAGTGGCAAAAGTGGAGAAATCTCGGGCGGGCCGTTCCAGGACCTCTTCGACGACGCCGGTCACGCTTTGATTTCGTCCGTCGAGAACCTCGGCGAACAGGTACGTGAGCAACTCGACTACATCACTCGGGACGCCGACTTCGGCCATACCATCGGAAAACTGTTGCAGTCCAATCTTTTCGAATATCACTGGCCGGCCCGACGCCCTCGAAATCGCACTCACTGCCTCCGCAAAAGTGAGCAACCGCGGACCCGTCACCTCGAGAACTCGGCCGAGGAGGTCGGCTCGAGTCAATGCGGCCACCGCCACGTCAGCGAGATCGTCGACGTCGATGAACGGCTCCCCCACCTCACCTACCGGAAGTGCCAGGTGGCCGGCCCGAATCGGATCGAGCAGATACCCCTCACTGAAGTTCTGGGCAAACCAACTGGCCCGCACCACAGCCCATTCCAGGTCACTGTCGGCCAGAACCTGTTCGGCTTTCTGTGCCGCCGGTTCACCGCGCCCGGACAGGAGCACCATGCGACGAACCCCTTCGCGGTACGCGAGATCCGCGAGTTCCTCGATGTGGGTGCTCGATTCCGGCACTGCGAGGTCCGGCGCATAGGTCACGTATGCCGCTTCGACACCGGACACCGCGGACCGCCATGTCGTCTGATCGTTCCAGTCGAAAAGTGTCCCGGATGTTCTCGACGCGATTCGGTTGGGTATTCCCGCTGTCGTCAGCCTCTGTGCAACGCGCGCACCGGTCTTGCCGGTACCACCGATCACTACCGCCGACTGAATTTCACCTGTTGTAGTCATGTCTTCATTCGACCGTGCGACGGCAATACGATCCATAGCCGAAGGTCGCAAAAACATACGCCAGCGTCTACCGTCGAATCATGGATGCATTGTCGATGATGCTGGCAGGATCCCGAGCGGAAGGTGCATTTCTGTTGCGCTCGTTGCTCGATCCGCCGTGGTCGTTACGTATCGAGGACCACGCACCCGTCACCGTGCTGATTCTGGTTCGCGGCACCGCAGTCGTCGTCTCCGACACCGGACAGACCGAGAATCTCGGGGCCGGCGACGTGGCACTTTTGCGGGGGCCGGATCCCTATACAGTCGCCGATCAACCCGGCACCCCGGTCCACGTACTCATCGACGAGGCGCAGAACTGCGCCGCGGTCGACGGCTCACCACTCGAGGACATGTCAGTGCTCGGAGTTCGCACGTGGGGCAACTCTACGAACGGCAAGACCGTCATGCTCACGGGCACCTATCGTTTGGACTCCTACGTCAGCCGCCAGATCCTCGACAGCCTGACACCCGTCGCGGTAGTGCGGCACAGCATCGAAACAGCGCCGATGACAACGCTTCTGGAGCAACAGATCGCCGCGGACGGGCCTGGGCAGGAAGTGTTGTTGGACCGGCTCCTCGATCTGGTCCTGATCTCGGCGGTCCGTACGTGGTTTGCGGAAAACCCGGATCGATCACCGCGGTGGATCAAGGCCTACGAAGATCCCGTCGTCGGACATGCCTTGCGGCTCATGCACAATCGGCCGGGACACTCGTGGACAGTCGCGAGCTTGGCCCAGGAAGCCGGCAGTTCGCGAGCAGCTTTTGCTCGCCGGTTCACCAACCTCATGGGAATCGGACCGGTTGGGTACCTGACCGAGTGGCGACTGTCCGTGGCCGCGGATCTACTCGCGGACCCGGCACGAACGGTGTCGTCGATCGCGCGAGAAGTGGGCTACTCGAGCCCATTTGCCCTCACGACCGCGTTCACCCGCCATCACGGAGTGAGCCCACGAGCGTTCCGGCAATCTCGTGCCGGTCTGGTGAGCTGAACGACGGGCGATCGGCAACCACGACCGGTCAGGGCACCGTGATCGCATTGATTCGCCCACGCAGGTAGTCGGCCGTGGTGACCGGCAAGTAACTGTTCGGCAGCCCTAATGGCGGCGGAAACGACTCGACCACATGATCAAGGTTGGCCTCGCAGAAGAAGATCAGTGAAATCAACTCCTCGTCAGGAGCTTCCGGCGAAGGAGGTAGTACGCGATGCTGAGTCGAAGCCCACCGATCACCTGTCCAGCGAGCCATCAAGTCACCGATATTTATCGTGTACGTGTCCTCGACAACAGGTGCGTCGATCCACCCATCAGATCGTGAATACACCTGCAAGCCACCATATCCCGCCTGCCGATCGAGGATGGTAATCGTTCCGAAATCTGTATGCGGGGCAATGCGGTACTGACCTTCGTCGACCGGCCCGGTCAAGTGAAGAGCCGGGTAACGGTTGATATTGAAGGCGTGAGTCGATTGGTTGCACCGATCGGAGAACCAGGACTCTTCAAGACCGAATGCCACAGCAAGCAGACCGAGCAGTTCAGTCGCAAACTCGCGCATCACCTGGGAATACTCGTTACACAACCGTTCGAGGTCGGGGACCTCGGTGGGCCACACATTCGGGGAAAACCACTCGGCATCGTCGGCGGGGGCACCCGTCGCCTGATCCCAACCGGACGTGTAGGTCTCTTTGAGATCGGGCGGAAGTTGTTCTCCGTCAACGTATGTGTTGGCCTCTTTGCCCGGAGGTATCCAACCCCGGCCGCCAACGGCAGTGGCATAGCGTTCCTTGAGTCCGCCGTCCAAAGCAAAGAACGAGCGAGCACTCTCACGAATCCGCTCACGGAAACTCCGGTCGATGCCGTGTCCCTTGACCAGCAGAAATCCGCTCTCTTGCAGCGCGCGATCGACTTCCGCCGCGACAGAGGCCCGGTCGTCGAGGGAACCGTGACGCCACTCTTCGAGATCTATTACCGGGATGGGCATTCCATGCATCACGCCACTTGCCTTTCAAGTTTCCCATGCAGGTAACGCGAGTGCGTACGACCACAGCCGGCCGAAACTTGCACATCGCAATGCATGCAACATAGACGTCAGATTTCGACTTTCAGTGTGCCTTTACATGCATCTCATTCCTATTACCTATCGTTACAACTAGGTGAATACATCTGGATACTTTGATCAACAGTCCAGATAAATAACGACATTTCAACTTTTGAAACAACGTAGATACGACGTTAACGCCACGGCAACAGATGACTGATTACATGCATATCTACAAGGCAGATCAACCGTCGAACTCGATCACATGCAACCGTCTCGGATTCGAAACAGTCGCGGGCGCGCTTCACGACTCATCACCAGGAGAACAGACAAGTGAAATCACTACGCCATGTCGGAATCATGCTCGTCGCTTTTACGTCGCTAGGCCTGACCTCGTGCGCCTACGGATCGGAAGAGCCCGCCGAATCGGAATCGATCGAACTTGCCGCGCAAGCCCAAAATCTCTCCGACGTGTGTCCGGACAACATCGGCATTCAACTGCAATGGCAACCACAGGCGGATATGGGCGCCTTGTTCACGATGCTCGGCCCTGGCTACCGGGTCGACGAGATGGACAAGTCCGTCACAGGACCGCTCGTCGCGGGCGGCAAGGACACCGGAGTGGACATCACACTCAAATCAGGAGGCCCCGCTATCGGATTCCAGTCGGTGACCTCACAGCTCTACGTGGACGACACCGTGATGCTCGGCGTAGTGCACGGCGACCAGTTGATCGTGGCAGCCTCCAGCCAACCAGTGGTTGGTGTCACCCCGACCTTGAAGTACAGCCCCGCCATTCTGATGTGGGATCCAGCAACACACTCGGACTGGAAATCTCTCGAAGACATCGGTAAGTCCGACGCCACCGTAGTGGTGTCCAAGGATCAGATATTTCCGCAGTGGATGGTGGCACAGGGACTACTCGATCGGTCGCAGATCGACACCAGTTTCGACGGCGGACCCTCCCGATTCGTCGCTGACCCGACAATAGTTCAACAGGGTTTCGCCAACTCGGACCCTTATCTCTACGAAAACGAGATACCAGCCTGGGGCAAGCCCGTGTCGTTCGGACTTATCAAAGATGCCGGTTACGACATCTACGCCTCCAACATGTCGGTCCGCGCGGACAAACTCACCGAATACTCACCGTGCCTCGACAAGCTCGTCCCGATCATCCAGCAGGCCGGCGTCGACTACATCACGTCGCCTGACGCCACCAACAAAGTCATTGTGGACGTCGTCTCTCAGGATCAGACCTATTCGCCCTACACCATCGGTGAAGCAACATTCAGCGCTGACCTCCTCCGCGAGAAGGGACTACTCGCCAACGAGGACAACGGATCATTCGGTGTCTACGACGAAGCGCGAACGAGCAGCAACGTCGCAGAGTTGACGACAATCCTCGCGGACACGGGTAACACCGTCCCCTCGACGATGACCCCGCAACAACTGTTCACCAACGAGTTCACCGACCCGTCGATCTCGATTCCCTGATTCTGCTGTGCGCCTTTGTTAACCGCCCGCGGTTAACAAAGGCGCACAGCAGAGCACGTCAGTGAGCGGAAACCGCCGCCAACTCACGGGTGCAATGACGCACTCCACTGAGAGCACCGAGCAAGCCTGCAGCCTTGATCGCCTTGTAACCGCCAACCAGGTCGGTGGCGTTGCGCAGGCCGAGCTGCTGCAACGACGCAGCGGCCAGGCTGGAGGTGTAGCCCTCGGAGCAAATGATGACCCACTCGACGTCGTGGTCTGTCGCGAGCGCGAGGTGCGCGCTGCTGGTGGGATCGAGACGCCACTCGAGCACGTTCCGCTCGATCGCGAGGGCGCCGGGAAGGGTTCCCTCGATCGCGCGCTGGGCCTGCGGGCGGATATCGACAAAAATAGCTCCGCGATGGAAAGCCTCGGTGAGTGAAAAGACGTACATACGATCGATCTGCGAACGGGCGTCGTCAAGCATCTGGTCGATAGTCATTTTTCAGGCTCCCTCGGGCTGGTCGGTCAGCTCGGTACGTGTGCGTCGAAGTGTGTTGTTGTCCGTCACTTCGTAGTAGGACATTGCCGTCAAGGGCGGCGAGTAGGCATGGATGCTCAAAGTTGGTGAATCAGAGCTGATTTCGATCGGAGAATGGGGCTGCGGCTGCGTCCAGACAACGTCGTGAACCCACCCGAGCTGGAATGCCGCCTGATCGCCGGCGTCGAGCTGGCGCTCCACCAATTCTTCGCCGGCCCAACGATATTCGGTGAGCGAACCACTGAGAACGGTCAGTGCACCGAACGAACCTGCGTGGTCATGCAATTCGGTGTTGCGTTCCGGAACCCAACTAATGAGCCAGACGTCGACGTCGTCGTCGGCATACAGGCGGGTTGACCACCGCTCGAGCGTTGGGAACGCCTCGGGAATGAGGTGATCGAAACGCCCGTCGAGAACACCGTTTGCACCCTCGTCAGTGAGGCGCAGGAGGTCGGCCGGACGCAAGCGAGTGGGCAGTGAAGCCCGGTTCTGGCGCCGTCCCGACGAACCGCGATTAGCACCATTACCTGCGGAAACACCGCGACCAGATGCAAGCGTAGGGGTCAAAACAGAGAGATCTGCAGAATATGTGGGTAGCACGAGCTAGCTCCAAGGAGATGTGAATTGGTCAAGGCAGCGGTCAGCCTCGACAACACTCCTGAGCACTCATGCAGCGATTCACGTTGACCATTGTGGCACAACTTCTGCGATCGCGAAACCTGTGGAGTGAATTTCCTTGGTCACACATGCGCGTCACACATGCAACGTCACGCTATCGGCCGACGGCCCGATCCCCGACGCGCCTGATTGCGCTCGAACACCAACCGCAAACCCTCGAGTGTCAGATCCCGCTCGAGGTGCTCGATAGTGGCAGATTCCGGAATGATCAGCGGCGCACTGTCTCCCGTGGCGATAACCGCGACGTCCGAGCCGCCGAACTCCGGCAACTCTTCACGAACGCGTCGTACCAATCCGTCGACAAGGCCGGCGAAGCCGAACACCGCTCCGGACTGCATGCACTCCACGGTGTTCTTTCCGACCACCGAACGTGGGCGCACCAACTCCACTTTCCGCAATGCGGCAGACTGCGACGCCAACGCGTCGGTCGAGATCTCGAGCCCCGGTGCGATACAGCCGCCGAGGAACTCGCCCTTAGCGGATACGACGTCGATACACGTCGACGTTCCGAAATCGACGACGATGCACGGACCCTCGTAAAGATAGTGCGCAGCAAGGCTGTTCACTATCCTGTCGGCGCCCACCTCTTTGGGATTGTCGACCAGGAGCGGCACCCCGGTTCGCACGCCTGGTTCGACGACAACGTGCGGGACATGTCCCCAGTACCGCTCGAGCATCACGCGGATCTCACGCAGCACAGACGGTACGGTCGACAACGCCGCAACGCCGGTGATCTGGTCGACGTGCTGCCCCAGCAGCCCGCGGAACGTCAACGCCAACTCGTCAGCCGTCATCCTCGAGTCGGTGCGCATCCGCCAGTCCTGCAACAACTTCGAATACTCACCGACCCCGGAGAACAATCCCAGAACGATGTTGGTGTTCCGCACGTCGACCGTGAGCAGCACGGTTAGACCAGACTGGATTCGCGCTCGGCGTCCAAGGTCGACAGCATGCGAGGAGTGATCAGACCGGAGCCTTCGGGTGCGTGCGCCGGATCGGAACCAAGTTCTACCTGATTGTTGTCGGCGTCGACGAACACGACACGCGGGGCGTACTCCTTGATTTCCTGCTCGTTCATCACGCCGTACGCGATGAGGATCACGAGATCACCAGGCTTGACCAGATGCGCTGCCGCACCGTTGATTCCGATGACTCCGCTGCCGCGCTCACCCGCAATGACGTAAGTCTCGAGACGGGCACCGTTGTCGATGTCCACGATGCACACCTGCTCACCTTCGAGCAGATCGGCGGCATCCATCAGATCCTCGTCGACCGTGACCGAACCGACGTAATGCAGATCGGCGTGAGTCACCGTCGCGCGGTGGATCTTCGACTTCATCATTGTGCGAAACATATCCAAGGTCCTTTACTCGAGAGGGTCTCAGTGAGACAGCAGGTCGTCAACGGCGTCGGCGGAAGGGTCGGTGTCACGTTCGAGGAATCCGGTTCCCACCGCGACTCCCACGTTGTCGATCAACCGGGTGGTACCGAGCTTGGCGGCCACCAACAGCCGGCCGTCGCCCCGCTCCGGGGCCGGTCCGAGATCAACACCACGAACTTCGAGGTAGTCGACCTCGATCTCGGGAACAGCGGCCAGAACAGCGCGCGCCGTGTCGAGAATCGCTTCGGCACCACCGGCGGCAGCATGAGCGCCCGCGATCAATGCCGCAGACAATGCCACAGCCGCGGTCCGCTGGCTCTCGTCGAGGTAACGGTTGCGCGAGGACAAAGCGAGTCCGTCGAACTCACGGACCGTCGGAACACCGATGATCTGCACGTCGAAGTTGAGATCCCACACCATCTGACGGATCAGCGTCAGCTGCTGGTAGTCCTTCTCCCCGAAATACGCGTGGTTGGGAGCCACGATCTGCAGCAGCTTCGCCACCACCGTGAGCATGCCCGCGAAGTGCGTCGGGCGAGCGCCGCCTTCGAGCTCGCTGCCCAACGGACCCGGCATGACGGTCGTGCGCTGACCACGCGGGTACATCGTCTTCGCGCTCGGCGCGAACACCAATTCGACGCCCTCGGCCCGAAGCAGATCGAGGTCTGCGTCGAGAGTGCGCGGGTATGCGTCCAGGTCTTCGTCAGCGCTGAACTGCAGCGGATTCACGAAGATGGACACGACGACAACCGCGCCGGTGATCTTGGCCTGACGGACCAACTCGATGTGCCCGGCGTGCAGAGCACCCATCGTCGGAACCAACGCCACCTGGCGACCCACTCCGCGCAGTGCCTTCGACACACGCCGAATCATGTCCGGCTCGTGGTGCACTGTCAGTTCGCCGCGCTTGTATCCGCCCTGCAAATCACTCACGACGGTCACCTCCCGTTTCAGTCAAGATGTCGAACAATTCGGTGGGGGCGCCCACCCGCTGGGCCGATCGCAAGGACATCGCTCGATATCCGGCTGCAAGCTCCGGGTCGAGATCCGTCAGTACTCGTAAATGTGTCTCGACAGCCGCGGCATCACCGCGAGCCACCGGACCCGTCAATGCCGACGGGCCGCGTCGCAGTGCGTTGTCCAGGGCTGCGGAGAGAAGTGGCTGCAAAACCCGCTCGGCAACTCCCCCGGGATCGCCGTCGATCAACTGCTGACCGAGCAGCTCATCTCCCTGCAACGACGCGCGCAGCGCCTCGACGGCATCCACGACCAGCGTGACGAGGTGATTACTGCCGTGCGCCAATGCAGCGTGGTAGAGCGCTCGGTTCTCCTCGCGGACGCGAACCGGTTCGCCGCCGATCTCGAGGACCAGGGATTGAGCGATCGCGTACCCGATGTCATCTGCCGCGGTGATCCCGAAGCACGCCGACGACAACCGTGCGGTGTCCTCGTCATGCCCGGTGAACGTCATCGCCGGATGGATAGCCAAAGGCAGCGCGCCCAGTTCCGTCAACGGAGCAAGGATGGAAATCCCGTTGGCACCGGACGTGTGGGCGACGAGCGTCCCGGGCTTGACTGCCTGTGTAGCCGCCAGGCCCTTGACCAGATCCGCCAGTTGATCGTCTGGAACAGCCAGGATCAACAGTTCCGAGCGAGCTGCAACATCAGTGGCAGGCAGGATTTCGGAATCGGGCAGTCGCTTGGCTGCCCGCGCAACGGATGCCGCAGAGACAGCAGAGCATGCCCCGACGATGTGTCCAGCGCGCTCGAGTGCGGCACCTACCGCAGTTCCGACCCGCCCTGCCGAGACAATTCCGACTGTCAATCGCGCAGGCACAGGTCCGTTAGTGATCCCGAAGGAAGTCACCGGATTCCTCTCGTTCGTTCCAGTCCCGCTCGGCGGGTACCAGACGTTCTTCGACGAGGATATCCCCCACGCAAGACGCGACGCTATGGACGAGCGAGTGATCTAGGACTCAAACTCTCTCAATCCTCACGGCGCCGACGGCGCCCCGAGCCTTCCGCCGGATTCGCGGAACTGAGGTTTGCCATGATCTCGGCCACCGTCAAACCGTTGGAGTGCGCACCGCTGTCAGTACTGTCCGGAACAGCGCGGCGCCGACGCCGTGGTTCCTCCGTGGGTTCGGATGCCGGTTCCGGAGCACTGCTTGCAGGTGTGACCGTCGGTTCAGGAGCACTCACCACAGGCTCTTCGACCACTTCAGCGATTTCTTCGACGACCGACTCTTCAACCGCAGGCTTCACAACTGCAGGCTTCACAACTCCGGGCTTCACAACCGCAGGCTTCACAACCGCAGGCTTCACAACCGCAGGCTTCGCGACCGGAGGCGTGACAACCACAGGCTTCGCCGGGGCAACAGCCGGCTCACGGTTATCGCCGCGCGCAGCGCCTTGCGCTTGCTGCGAATTGCGTTTCACCGGAGCAACTTTGGCGGACGCATTCTTCGCGGCTGCCTCGCGCCAAGCGACTTCCTCGAACACGACGGTGGTTTCAGCGGTGACCGGATCGTCGTTCGGCGACGCCAAGCCACCTACCTGAGGACTTGGGGAATTGGTGGCATTCTGACCGGCACCGGGTACGTACAGGCCCGATGCTGCCGGTTGATATGCACTGTACGAACCGCCACCGAGTTCTCCGACGCGCGTCGAGTCCGCCTTCAATGCCGGGCGTTCGGGGAGCAGTCCACCGTCGAAGAGCGCTTCGAGATTGCGTCGCAGCGCCACCAGCTCTTCGCGGAGCGCGGACAGCTCAGCCGAGTCGGCGCTGACTTCGCGGCGGATGCGACCTTCGACGCTCAACTCGTATTCGCGGCGGGCGGAAATCTCACGCTCTAGTTGCAGTTCGTACACGGTCTGCAAATCCGCGACCTTGGCTTTGTCGAGCGCTGATTCGCGGCGGTACTTCGTCATCGCGATCGCACCCAGCGTGGCTGCCCAGAGCGCCACCACCAGCCCGACGCGAAGAAGTTGAACACTGTTGCTGAAAATCAGGAACAGTGACGCGATGACGGCGAGAGCAAGAAGACCGGCAACGATCATCTGGCTCGCGCTGCGCTTGCTACGGCGCGCAGACTTCGATCGACCAGAATTCGTCATGGTTGCCAGGGTACTTGTCGAGAGCGCAGGTGCCATGGACCTTACCCATGCGATTCGCCTATCGCAGCGCTCAGTGCGCCGGCTCGTCAGGTGTATCTTCTGGCGTCTTACAGCAGTGTTCGAGCCACAGCGCGGCCGCTACCAGCGCAATTGCTGCCCCCAGCCCGACCCACGCACCAGGCGCGTCCTCCGCGGCAGCTTTCAAAATGGATCGTTGTGGGATCAGATACACCAGCGCCCCGATCCAGACACCGGTGGTAGCTGAACCGACCAGTACTGATGCTTTGGCGAGTGCGAGCGCCCGGGCGGCGGTAATCGGGTGCAGTTGCCGGTAACCGTCCCCGATCTGACTTCCCTTGATCCGGGACCGAATGACAAACGCGAGGATCACCTCGGCAATGGCGGCCAGATACAACGACGCGCCGGCGTACACCGGGATCGGCGGCATCGAACCGTAGAACACACGGATCAAAATCCAGGTGGCAACCGCGGCCACCCCGGTCAAAACCAGTAGTTCGCTGATTTTTGTCGGTTTCATGCCCCGATCCTGTTCGGTCACCGAATCAGAACCGAATCCGTGACGCGCACTCCGTCGCGCTCCGAGCGATCGAGGTTCGCGAGCACTTCTGCAACAGCACGCACCTCCTGATCGACCATCAAAGTTGCACCTGGTTCGACATCGAGCCAGGGAATGAGTACAAAAGCTCGCAGATGCGCCCGCGGGTGCGGCAGAGTCAGCTCCGGATCAGCACTGATAATTCCTTCGCAGTCCACCACGTCGACGTCCAAGCTCCGCGGACCCCATCGCTGATCACGCACCCGATCGGCGTCTTCCTCGAGTTTGCGCGACCGCAGAAGCCAGTCGTAGCTTCCGGCCGTCGAATCGTCCACGAGTAGGACTGCATTGAGAAAATCCTGCTGCTCGACGCCACCCCACGGCGCGGTCGAGTACACCGGTGACACAGCCACTACTGCGTCTCCGAGACCGTCTACCGCAGATTGCAAATGGGCCAGGCTATCGCCGATGTTGGAACCGATCGACAGAACGGCCCGAGTCATTTCTGCCTCGTCCGATGAGCGACGACGGCAACGTCCGCGAACACGAGTGGGATCGGTGCCGACGGTTTGTGGACCACAACTTCGACGCTCTGCACCCGCGAATCCGTCATGACGTTGTCGGCGATCTCGGCGGCAACGGTTTCGATGAGATCGCGTGACGGTCCACCGACAATCGCTGCGGCGGCCTCGGCCAACTCGCCATAGTGCAGCGTGTGTTCGAGATTGTCCGATGCGGCCGCGGGAGCCAAGTCCATCCAGACCGTGATGTCGATGAAGAAGTCCTGACCGTCACGCTTCTCATGGTCGAAAACACCATGATTGCCACGGACTTTCAGTCCTCGCAACTCGATCCGATCGCCCATGTCAGTCCCTTTCCCGTCCACGAGACCACGCGTCCACAACAGCGATAGCGTCGAGTGACGCTTGGGCGTCGTGAACACGAACACCCCACGCGCCCTCACGGGCGGCAAGCGCGGAGACTACCGCCGTCGCTGTTTCCCGACCGGCGGGTGGCCTCGGTGTTCCGTCCGGGCCGCTGAGCAGCGAGCCGAGGAAACGTTTACGCGACGCCCCGACCAAAACGGGGAAACCCAACGCCGTGAACTCGGGCAGCGCGCGCAGCAGTGCCCAGTTGTGGTCGGCGTTCTTCGCGAACCCGAGTCCTGGATCGAGGATGATGGCAGTGGAATCGACGCCCGCTTTCAACGCGAGGTCGACCTGAGTCAGGAGTTCGTCACGTACATCGGCGACAACGTCGTCGTAGTGATCGGCGCTGCCGCGGTGCACGTAGTCACTCGCAGAACGCCAGTGCATCAGAACCCACGGAACCCCGGCATCGGCAACGACCGACGCCATGTCTGCATCTGCACGTCCGCCGGATACGTCGTTGACGATGTCGACGCCGGCTTCGATCGCGGCAGCGGCAACCGATGCCCGCATGGTGTCGACGCTGACGCGAATACCCGCAGCCACCAACTCTTCGATGACCGGCGCTACCCGTCCCGCTTCCACTTTCGGATCAACCCTCGAGGCTCCCGGCCGGGTCGATTCGCCACCGACATCGACGATATCGACGCCAAGAGCCTTCAGTTCCAGTCCGCGCGCAAGCGCCGCATCCCGATCGAGGAACTGGCCACCGTCCGAGAATGAATCAGCGGTGACGTTGAGGACCCCCATCACCAGCGTCCGACCCGGATCCGTCGACACGCTGCCCGCGGAGTTCACGACGCTCACTTACGGAGTATGAGGTCCAGAGCCTCGGAACGCGAGGCCGCGCTGGACTGCAGGAGCCCACGAACAGCCGATGTCGTCGTGTTCGCGCCGGGCTTACGGATACCACGCATCGCCATGCACAGATGCTCTGCCTCGATGACCACGATGGCGCCGCGCGGATCGAGCTTGCGCATCAACGCATCGGCGATCTGGCTGGTCAGCCGTTCTTGGACCTGCGGCCGCTTTGCGTACAGATCGACAACGCGAGCCAACTTGGACAGGCCGGTGACCTTGCCGGATTTACCCGGGATATAGCCGACATGTGCCACTCCGTGGAACGACACCAAGTGGTGCTCACAGGTCGAGTACATCGGAATGTCTCGCACGAGCACCAGTTCCTGGTGTCCTTCGTCGAACGTGGTGTTGAGTGCCTGATCCGGTTCGGAGTACAGCCCGGCAAAGATCTCCTTGTACGACCGAGCCACCCGTGCCGGTGTGTCGAGCAAACCGGGACGATCCGGATCCTCGCCCACCGCGATCAACAGTTCACGAACTGCTGCCTCTGCACGTGCCTGATCGAACGGCCGTCCTGTTTCAACCGATACCAGTTCACTGACCACTTCATTCACCGACAACCGAACGCTCCTCGAGAGTTTGTTTCATACCCCGCCGCATGAGCCTATCGGCGGTTGGTCAGCGAGATCCGTCCGGTCCGTCCCAGCGCATGGTGCTCGGTCCGTCGTCACTCGACGTGGCGTTGGGATCAGACTCCGGCGCCAGCCACCGATCCTGGCCCTCGACGCCCGTGTTTCCACCGGCATTTCCGCGGTTCGGATCGGCAAACGGCCCACCGTCCGGGTACTGCACCGGGTAGCTCGGTTGACCCTGTTGACCCGTGTAGTGCTGGGTCGGGTACTGAGGCTGGCCCTGGTACTGCTGGTCGGGATTCTGCTGCTGGCCGGTGTTCTGTTGACCCGGGTTCTGCTGGCCCGGGTTCTGCTGACCGTAGGCCTGCTCACCCGGATGGCTTTGCGGCTGACCGTACTGACCGGGCGCGGGCTGGCTGTACTGACCCGGTGCCGGCTGACCGTACTGGCCCGGCGCAGGCTGTGCCTGGTTGGGAGTGCCCTGGTTGGGAGTGCCCTGGTATCCGCCGGACTGCTGGCCGGGGTAGGCCTGCGTCTGGTTCTCGCGCGGCGGCCAACCTGGAGCCGACCAACCGGCCGGTGCACCGTAGTCGGGAGTACCCGGCGCGGGTGCGGGCTGCTGGGGCGCAGCAGGCTGCTGCTGCGGAGCATTGGGCTGCGCGTAGCCGTTGGAGGCACCGTTGGTTGCCGCAGCGGACTTCACGAGTACTGGTGCCGGAGCCGGCTCCGGCCACGTCTCGCCACGCTCGATCGCCAATTCGCGCGGCGTCTTGACCGGCGGACGATCCGACGGCGTGCGGCCACCGAAATCATTGAAAGCCGTGATGCGCGGACGCTTTTCGACGCCGGCCAGAATCTTTTCCAGATCCTTGCGGGTCAGCGTCTCACGCTCGAGCAGTTCGCTGGCAATGAGGTCGAGGGCGTCACGGTACTCGCTGAGAATTGCCCACGCTTCGGTGTGCGCGGCCTCGATGAGGTTGCGCACCTCCTCGTCGATCTCGCGGGCGATCTCGTGCGAGTAGTCGGACTGCACGCCCATCGAGCGGCCGAGGAACGGATCGCCGCCCTCCTGCCCGTAGCGGACTGCACCGAGCTTGGCGCTCATGCCGTATTCGGTGACCATCGCGCGAGCGATCTTGGTGGCCATGTCGATATCCGACGACGCTCCGGTGGTGGGCTCGTGGAAGACCAATTCCTCCGCGGCGCGTCCACCCATCGCCATCACGAGACGAGCGATCATCTCGGAGCGCGTCATCAAACCCTTGTCGTCCTCGGGCACCGTCATCGCGTGGCCGCCGGTGCGACCGCGAGCGAGGATGGTGACCTTGTAGACGGGCTCGATGTCGGGCATCGCCCACGCGGCAAGAGTGTGTCCACCCTCGTGGTACGCGGTGATCTTCTTCTCGTGCTCGCTGATGATGCGGCTCTTGCGACGCGGTCCACCGACAACGCGGTCGACGGATTCTTCGAGAGCGGCTTCCGTGATGACGGTGCCGTTCTCGCGCGCTGTGAGCAGTGCAGCTTCGTTGATGACGTTGGCCAGATCGGCGCCCGACATACCGACGGTTCGCTTGGCGAGCCCCTCGAGGTCTGCGTTGGGATCGATCGGCTTGCCCTGCGAATGAACACGCAGGATTGCGCGGCGGCCGGCAAGGTCGGGGGCGCCGACCGGAATCTGACGGTCGAAGCGGCCCGGACGCAGCAGAGCCGGGTCGAGAATGTCGGGGCGGTTGGTTGCGGCGATCAAGATGATGCCGGTGCGATCACCGAAGCCGTCCATCTCGACGAGCAACTGGTTGAGCGTCTGCTCGCGCTCGTCGTGTCCGCCGCCGAGACCTGCGCCGCGCTGACGACCGACGGCGTCGATCTCGTCGACGAAGATGATGCAGGGGCTGTTCTGCTTGGCCTGCTCGAACATGTCACGAACACGCGACGCGCCGACACCGACAAACATCTCGACGAAGTCCGAACCGGAGATCGTGAAGAACGGGACGCCGGCTTCGCCTGCAACAGCGCGAGCGAGCAGCGTCTTACCGGTACCGGGAGGCCCGTACAGCAGAACACCGCGCGGAATCTTGGCACCGAGGGCCTGGTAGCGCGTCGGATTCTGCAGGAAGTCCTTGATTTCGTACAGCTCTTCGACAGCTTCGTCCGCACCGGCGACATCGGCGAACGTGGTCTTGGGCATGTCCTTGGACAGCTGCTTGGCCTTCGACTTACCGAAGCCCATCACGCCGCCACGACCCCCGCCGCCCTGCATGCGGTTCATGACGAAGAAGAAGATGCCGAACAGAATGATCATCGGCAGGACGAACAGCAGAATCGACGTCAGCCAACTCTGAGTGGTGACGGTGGTGTTGAACTTCTCGAGCCCGGCACCCTCGATGTCCTGGAAGATCTGCTGGGACGCACTCTCGGGGTACTTCGCCAAGATCTGCGTCTGGCCACCAGTCGCGTCGTTACCTTCCTTGAGCCACAGGCGAACCTGCTGCTCACGGTCGTCGATCTGCGCAGACGTGACGTTTTTGGCGTCTATCTGGGAGATCGCGACCGACGTATCGACGGTCTTGAAGCCACGGGTGTCGTTACCGAAGTAACTGAAGGCGTAGATCACCATCAGCACGACGGCTACGAGTAGCACGTTACGGAACACAGTCTTACGGTTCATACAGGTCGGCCGAAGTGGCCGGTCCTTTCGGGAGTGCGGGTCTGCCGGTCGCCGCCGGCTGTCAACCGGACACCTGCAGGTTACCGTGGTCGGTCCCGTCTGTGCCCGTCAGCAGCCGTCGAGGTTGATCGAAATGATCGTCTGCAACTTCAACGACGACCAGGACCACGAGGTTCCCGAGCAACCACAGTGCATAGTTCCCTGTGAGCGAACACCCACTCCCACGTCAGGCGACGCAGCGAGTTCAGCCCCCGTAAACCTCGGGATCCAACAATCCGATGTACGGCAGATCGCGGTAACGCTCGGCGTAGTCGAGTCCGTAGCCGACGACGAACTCGTTGG
Source organism: Rhodococcus sp. KBS0724 (assembly GCF_005938745.2). Lineage (NCBI taxonomy): Bacteria > Bacillati > Actinomycetota > Actinomycetes > Mycobacteriales > Nocardiaceae > Rhodococcus > Rhodococcus sp. KBS0724. The sequence goes on along the minus strand of NZ_VCBX02000001.1, from coordinate 639,232 downwards.
GAATGTCGAAGCCGACGTCACGAACGTCGACGTCGATCTTCACAGCATCGGGCTTGCGGAGCAGCGTGACCACTTCGAGGGACGCGGGGTTACGCGTTTTCAAGTTGCGCATCAACCAGGACAGTGTGAGACCGGAGTCGATGATGTCCTCGACGATCAGCACGTGGCGGCCGGCAATGTCCTTGTCGAGGTCCTTGAGGATGCGCACGACGCCCGAAGACGAGGTCGAGGATCCGTAGGAGCTGACGGCCATGAACTCCATCTGCGAGGGAATCGGGAGAGCGCGGGCAAAGTCCGTCATGAAGAAGACTGCGCCTTTGAGTACACCGATCAGCAGCAGATCCCCCTCAGGAGCCCCCACCGGGTAACGCTTGGCGATTTCCTCGGCCAGTTCCGACGTTCGCTGACGAATCTGTTCCTCGGTAATCAGTACCGATGCGATGTCACCCTCGTACACGCGTCAAACCCTTCGTCGGTCTTCGAATCCGACGGTCAGCCTGCCACGTCGACGAACCACCACCAACCTCGACTCCGGGGTTCCGCCACCGATTGCGACGCCACCTTGCCCCCGCCAATCGGTGATCAGTGCGTCGACGGCGCGTAACTGCTTGTCCGTCAACGCTTTTGCGCCGCCCTCGAAAAGCCAGCTTCGGAGAACGCGTCGTCGGACCGCGCCGGCCGATTCGGCAAGTGTGTCCACTTCCACTTCCCCGTCGACGACAGCGCGAAGGAGTACGGCGTCGGCAAGCGCGTCGAGAACCTGCCCGTCCTCACGCAATTGTGTGGCCGTGCGGGCCAGTGCTTCGGCAACTCCGCCACCAAGAATCTGTTCGAGCAACGGCAAGGCCTCGTGCCGCAGACGAACCCTCGTGAACTCGTTGTTGGTGTTGTGCGGGTCCTCCCACGGCATGATCGACAGGTCTGTGCACGCGGCTCGGGTCACGCCGCGTCGCACACCCAGAAGTGGCCGACCCCACGGATCGTCGAAGGCCTGCATTCCCTGAATGGATCGACCGCCGGACCCGCGGGCGAGACCGAGGAGAACCGTTTCGGCCTGGTCGTCGAGGGTGTGGCCGAGCAGAACCGGCGCTTCTCCCCTGCTGCTGCCGAGTGCCTCGTAACGCGCATCGCGGGCGGCGGCCTCGAGGCTGCCGTTGCTGTCGACGTCGACGGTGAGCACCCGTGCGGATCGAACTCCCAGCGCCAGTGCCTGGTCAGCGGCGGCACGCGCGATGACGTCCGAGCCCTCCTGCAGGCGATGGTCGACGATCAGTGCGTCCACCGACTCCGCTTCCGCCACCGCAGCGGCAGTCAGCGCCAGGGAATCGGCACCACCGGACAACGCCACACACACCGGACCGTGTGAGCGGTACAGACGCAGCCATCCCCGCAGAGCCAACCGCAATTCCAGCAGTGACGCAGTTTCAGGCAGCACCGGCTAGCCGAGCACGCGTGTCACCCACGCGTCGGGATTGTCGATCTCGTCGAGCAACGGCAACGTTTCCGGGCCGGTCCAGATGGTGTTGAACTGCTCCATCCCGACCTTGAGAACCACAGCGTCGACAAACGCTTTGCCTCGGACGTACTGCGCCATCTTGGCGTCCATGCCGAGCAGCATCTTGATGATGCGCTGCACCGGATTGGACTTGCGTTGCCGACGCTTGTCGAAGGCGGCACGAATCGTGGCGACGGACGGCACCACAGCCGGCCCGACTGCGTCCATCACATGATCGGCGTGACCTTCGAGCAGAGTGCCGAGAACCAACATGCGATCGAGTGCGTCGCGTTGCGGTTCCGCCTGCGACGCACGCAGCAGTCCGATAATTCCGCCGGGGGTGGCGTCACCGTCTGCGGCAGGGCCTTTCCGGGACCGCAGTTCGGCAGTGAGACGCCCCACGACGTCGGTCATCGACTCGTCGACGCTCGCGCTCAACGTTTCGACGGATTCCTTCATGTAATCCGCCAACCACGGCGACGACGAGAACTGCACGCGGTGCGTCACCTCGTGCAAGCAGACCCACAGCCGGAAATCACTCGGGTTGAGCCGAAGCGAACGCTCGACGGACACGATGTTGGGAGTGACCAGAAGCAGTGTGCCGTTTTCGCCGGTGAAGGGGTCGTACTGCCCGAGAATCGCCGACGACAGATACGCGAGCATCGCGCCGGCCTGCAAACCCGCGGGTTTGCCGACCAGAAGATTGCCGTTGCCGTCCGGATCGGCACCGGTGAGATGGGCCATCGACCGCGACGCCGCGGTGATCCAGCCGGCGCGGTCGAGAACTTCAGCTGCCGGGACGGGCAGACCGTCGGCCAGACCGGTCACATCGCGCACCGGCAGTTCGGCGCGTTTCGACGCGTCAGCCAGCTCTGCGGTGGCAGTTTCGGCGGTGTAGCGCGACATGGCCGGACCGCCGCGAGCGAATTTGATGCCGGCTTTGGTCGCGAGACTCCAGTCGACCGCTCCACCTAGAGTTGTCGAGTCGTTCTCTGCTGCCACTATTGGCACCCGCAATTCCTCAATGCTCCGGCGATGGCGTCCAAAGCCGGACGGCTGACTTCCGGTGGTCGATCGTTGGACATGAGCGCAAAAGTGAGCACTCTTCCGTTTTGATCCACTACAAAACCTGACAACGCACTAGCCGTCGACAGAGTTCCCGTCTTGGCGCGCACCCATCCAGCGCCGGTTCGGTTGCCCGACGCATATCGGTCGGACAAGCTGCCGGTTCCACCGGCAACGGGCAGATAGTCGAGCAGCGGCCGCAGTTTCGGGTCGCCGTCTCCCGCTGCGGCAGTCATCACTCGATCGAGAACCTCCGCGGGGATGAGGTCGTCGACGGACAGTCCGCTGGAGTCGAAGAGCGTCACACCGGTGTAGTCGAAGCCGGCGGTGCGCAAGGTCTTGGCGGTTCCCTCCACGGCTCCTGCGAACGACGCTTCACTGCCTGAGGCAATCGCCACCTCACGACCGATGGTCTCGGCGAGCACGTTGTCGGAATGCTCCATCATCTGGATCAGACGATCGCTGAGCGGTGCAGACTGCACGCTCGCGATCGACTTTGCACCGGCCGGCGCCGTTCCTGCCGAGACTTTGGCCACGTCGACACCTAATGTCTGTGCCAGAGCCTTGCCCGCATCCAATGCGGGAGTTTCCGAACGCGGTGACTCGTCCATGGAGCCGTCGAAGCGACCGCCCTCGATCATCACCGATTCGATAGGTGTGATGTATCCCGCAGCGATATCGGCCGGGAACCATCCCTGTGCCATGGTGTCGCCCTTGAACAGACCGCTGTCGACGACAATGCTGTCCACCTGCGTTCCCGACGCCTTGATCTGATCGACAAGATCGGCGATATGCGCAGCGTTTGCGTAGTACCCGCTTTCGCCCTTCGGCGTTGCGGTCAGTGTCGGGTCACCGCCACCGACCAGCACCAACTGCCCCGGAACTGAACCTTGAACCACCGCCGTCGTCAGTCGATGATCGAGTGGCAACGCGAGCAGCGCGGCAGCCGCGGTGAGAACTTTCGTGGTGGATGCCGGTGTCATGGGCGTCGACGGGTCGGCGCTCCACAGAACCTTTCCGGTCAGCGCATCAGCGACAACGCCGGTGAACTTACCCAGATCGGGGTTCGCGACCGCTGGTCCGATAGCCGCGGCAATACCAGCCTCCGACGGCATCGGTGCGTCCGCCGGAACGGGAACTACCTGCGGCGACGGCGTCACCGGGCTCGGTTGCGGCGATGTCGTGACAATCGCGTTCTGTGTGGGTTCCTCGGAAGTTCCCAGTGCGACGACCAGCACTGCCGCAATCGCGACTACCGCGACCACGCACACCGCAAGGAGGATGCGCACTGTGCGTCGTTTGCGCTCTTCCAACGAGCCGATCTTTTTCTTTCCCTGGCCCGCCAACGCCCCTCCGTCTGTGCTCGCCCTGCTGGGTGGTCAGCCAACCTTATCCTTGACCCGATATCCTTCCGGACGAATCATTACCGACACGACAGCGAGGAATCGGCGTGGAGTTCGACGTCACCATCGAGATCCCCAAGGGTCAACGCAACAAGTACGAGGTCGACCACGTGACCGGCCGCGTCAAGCTGGACCGTTACCTCTACACCGCCTTCGGCTACCCGGCTGACTACGGATACATCGAGAACACCCTCGGCGAGGACGGCGATCCCCTGGACGCCATGGTTCTGCTGCCCGAGTCGGTGTACCCCGGCGTCATCGTCGAAGCCCGCCCCGTTGCCATGTTCAAAATGGTCGACGAGGCCGGCGGAGACGACAAGGTCCTGTGCGTTCCTGCAGGTGATCCTCGTTGGGATCACATCCAGGACCTCAGCGACATTTCGCAGTTCGAACTGGACGCGATCAAGCACTTCTTCGTCCACTACAAGGACTTGGAGCCGAACAAGCACGTCACCGGTGCCGACTGGGTCGGTCGCGCCGAGGCAGAGGCCGAGATCGAAGCTTCGATCAAGCGTCTCGCTGCCAACGGCGGTCACTAAACGATCTGCGCACAAAAAATCCCCGCTCGCCTTCCGGCGCGCGGGGATTTTTGTTTGTCTACTCCCCGGTGAAGACCGGCGGACGCTTCTGGAACACCGACGTGATGGCTTCCGTCAGATCTTGCGACGGTAGGAACGCCGCGTTCCAGGCAGCGACGTAGCGCAGGCTGTCGTCGACGCTCGCGCTGCGTGAGTGGTCGAGCACGTCCTTGATGCCGTGAACGACGAGCGGCGGGTTGAGCGCAATTTCCCGGGCAGTTGCGCGAGCTGCGGCGAGCACGGCGTCTGCGTCGTCGAACACGTCGTTGACCAGGCCGATCTTCTCGGCGCGCACAGCGTCGATGTCCTTGCCGGTCAACGCGAGTTCGCGCAGGTGCCCGTCGCCGATGATCGCAGGCAGGCGGGCGAGGCTGCCCATGTCCGCAACGATCGCGACCTTGACCTCACGGATGCTGAATTTCGCGTCGGCGCTTGCGTAGCGAATGTCTGCCGCCGTGATGAGGTCGACGCCGCCGCCGATGCACCAACCCTGAACCGCGGCAATCACCGGCTTGCGGCAATCCGCGACGGCATTGATGCCGGACTGCATGCGCTTGATCATGTCGTGAAACTTGGTTCGCGGACCGGCCTGAGCCTTGTCCGCGAGGACGGCGCCGAATTCGCCGCTCATTGCCGGCAGATCAAGTCCGAACGAGAAGTGATTGCCCGATCCCGCGATGACGACGGCTCGCACATCGGGATCTGCGTCGAGGTCCGCGAAGATCTCGGGGAGTTCACTCCAGAAATCCGGCCCCATCGCGTTGCCCTTGCCCGGTCCGGTCAACGTGACCTGGGCAATGTGATCTTCGCGCTCGACGGTGAACGCATTCCAGCTCTTCTGTTCGCTCATTACTCAAGAGTAACCTCGAGTCGCGATCAGCCGAAGAGTCCGGCCTCATCCAGTACCAAGATCACCAGCGACACCACAATCAGCGCCCACATCGTCTGCATCGCGATCCTCGTGGCGCGCTCACTGGTCGGTGGAAAAACCCGCACCGTCGGATGCTCGGCGATGTACTGCTCCAGCGGCACGACTCGCGTGCGCGAACTGCTCGGATTCCTCGTTGCCACAGTGGTAGCCATTACACGATCCTCTCGACTCCGCATTCTCGTCGCAGGTTCCAAAAGTCAAGCCTGCGGCGAAGTTCGACAATTTCAATGTAGACCCGCTTCCCGAAGAATTCAGCTCGAGATTCCTGCGAATCCGCTGAGAAGCAGCCGGCCCCCGAGGCGCACGCTCTGACATCCATTCGTGCCGGGAACCTGCCTGCGCTGAAGAACGGCTGAGAACGATGCACGCAGATCCTGGCCTGCCCATACACTCCGGTCCGTGGACCGTCGCCAGTTTCTCTGCACCCTCGCCGCCGCAACCCTGTCCGGGGCCGCCACCGCGGCCGGGGCAACCGCCTGTTCCTCCACCTCTGTCGGAATCGCCACCGCGGCCGCAGACGAGACGACCACTGCTGCGCAGGCGCCCGCACGATCGCTGCTACCTCCGCCGCCGACCTCGGCCCGAGTACCACTCCCCGGCGGCGGCGCGCTGACAGCACTGCCCGGCAGCGGCGATCTTCTTGCCATCACCGTGGACGACGGCGTGAATTCGGAAGTAGTCCGCCTGTACACGCAGTTCGCCAAGGACACCGGAGTGCGACTGACGTACTTCGCGAACGGTCAATACGCCTCGTGGACCGACAACGCCGCACTGTTGCGCCCATTGGTGGAGAGTGGACAGATTCAGCTCGGAAACCACACGTGGTCGCACTCGGACCTCACCACGCTCTCCAAGTCGCAAGTCGTGGACGAATTGACGAAGAACGGGAAATTCCTGCGCAACACCTACGGCGTCGACGCTGCTCCCTATTTTCGCCCGCCATACGGAAAACACAACGCAACAACAGATTCCGCAGCTGCAGATGCCGGATACACCGTTCCCACGTTGTGGTACGGATCGCTGTCGGACTCGTCTCTCGTCACGGAGGACTACATCGTCTCGATGGCGCGCCAGTACTTCACACCGAACGCGATAGTGATCGGACACCTCAACTACTTGCCCGTCACCCATGTGTATCCACAGTTGGTGGACGTCATTCTCGACCGAAAATTGCGGACCGTCACGCTCGACGATGTATTCATCAGGCCCTGAAGGGGGTACACAAAGCTGATCCATTCGGGTGAGGAGACGCGATTGCCATGGTGACAGCGGCCGAACCCGACGCTCCTGGCGATGGCGGGTCCGCACAACATCGACTGAGGTCGTGGCTGCTCGCGGACATCACCGAGGAACCGGCCGGACACCTTGGTCCACACCGCATCGCCCGGAAGAAGGAACACCGCCATTCCTGGTGGAAAGTCATGTGTCTGACCGGGGTCGATTACTTCTCGACGCTCGGGTACCAACCTGGGATCGCCGCCCTCGCAGCGGGCACTTTGGCCCCGTTGGCAACGGTTGTGCTCATCCTTCTCACCCTGTTCGGCGCATTGCCCGTGTACCGACGTGTGGCGCGGGAGAGTCCGCACGGTGAAGGTTCGATTGCCATGCTCGAGCGACTGCTCCCGAAGTGGCGCGGAAAGATATTCGTCTTGGTGTTACTGGGATTTGCCGCAACGGACTTCCTGATCACGATGACGCTCTCGGCAGCGGACGCAACCGCTCACCTCGTCGAAAACCCTTTTGCACCAACATTTCTCTCGGGACAGACCGTTGTCGTCACACTGGTTCTCCTGGCACTGTTGTCGGCGGTATTCCTGCGCGGTTTCACCGAGGCCATCGGCATCGCGGTAGGGCTCGTCGCGGTGTACCTGACGCTCAATCTCGTGGTGATCGGCGTGGGCCTGTGGCACATCGTGACCGCACCCGCATTGGTCACCGACTGGACCCGAGCCATGTCGACAGAACACGGCAACCCCGCGATGATGATCCTGATCGCTCTGATCGTGTTCCCGAAACTTGCTCTCGGCCTTTCCGGTTTCGAGACCGGTGTTGCGGTGATGCCGCAGATCCAAGGCGATTCTCACGACACCGAAGCCGAGCCGGAAGGCCGCATCCGTGGCACCAAACGGCTACTGACCACGGCTGCGTTGATCATGAGCGGATTCCTGCTGACATCGAGCCTGGTCACGACAATTCTCATCCCGGAGAACGAGTTTCAGCCCGGTGGAGCTGCAAACGGGCGCGCCTTGGCGTTTCTTGCCCACGACTATCTCGGGCAGATATTCGGCACCGTCTACGACCTGAGCACGATCCTCATCCTGTGGTTTGCCGGCGCTTCCGCGATGGCCGGTCTCCTCAATCTTGTTCCCCGATACCTCCCCCGGTACGGAATGGCCCCGTCGTGGGCTCGCGCCGTGCGCCCACTCGTTCTCGTGTTCAGCGTCATCGCGATCACCGTGACGTTTTATTTCGATGCCAGTGTCGACGCACAAAGTTCCGCGTACGCAACCGGCGTCCTGGTTCTCATCTCCTCCGCGACAGTGGCCGTCGCGCTGTCCGCTCGCAAACGCGGAATCCGAAAGCTGTTCGTAAGCTTCAGTTTTGTTGCCGTGCTCTTTGTCTACACGACCATCGCAAACATCATCGAACGACCGGACGGGGTGAAAGTTGCGTCGTTCTTCATCGCCGCCATCATGGTCGTATCCCTCCTGTCGAGAGTGTCACGTGCGTTCGAACTGCGCGCCACATCCGTCGAATTCGACGACACCGCTGTGCAATTCATCACCGAAGCCACGCACCGGGGGTATCTCGCAGTGGTCGCGCACGACGCCGCCCACCTCAGTGAGAAGGAGTACCGGGTCAAGGAACTCCAGCAACGGGTGCAGAGCAACATCCCCCGCGGTGAATCGATCATCTTCATGGAAGTCAACGTCACCGATTCCTCCGATTTCAGCACTGATCTTGTTGTCCACGGCCGACGTCGCGGCAGACATCGCGTCCTGCGGGTGGACAGTCCGGCAGTTCCCAACACCATTGCAGCCGTACTCCTGAAGGCTCGCGATCTCACGGGCGTGATTCCTGATGTCTACTTCGAATGGTCCGAGGGAAATCCGTTGACCAACCTTCTTCGGTTCCTGTTCATCGGCGAAGGCGAGACCGCTCCGGTGACCCGTGAGGTGCTGCGACGGGCCGAACCTCGACGCTCTCGCCGGCCCCATGTTCACGTCGGTTGAACGGATTTCCCACGTGTTAAGAACCTGAAAATTCGGCTGGCAAACCTTCCCATTCGCAGGTGAACGCCGGATCATCGATGGTGATCGCACATCTAGTTAACCCGTGGCAGAACGCCCCGCACTGCCTCAGGAACCGACCGGGAGGGCACATGCTGCTACATCAGTCGATCGGGTTGGAACGCTTCAACGAACTGCCCCGCCCGAAGGCAATCCATGCGCTGTACGAATGCTGCTGCTCGATGACGTGGGCGGGATGGGTCAGCGACGGTCGCCCGTTTGCCAGTTACGCGGAGATCCTGGCGCGAGCCGAGGACGCACTGCTGAACTTGTCCGAAGCCGATGTCGAGAATTCCCTGCATTGCCATCCACCCGTCGGCGTTCGCGCTCAAAGTGTGCCGTCCCACCTCGAACAATGCGCGATCTGGGATTCGGACGAGTCGTTGATGGCAACCATTCGCCGAGCCGGTGAGGAATACGAGCTTATCTTCGGGTTCCGGTACATCTGGTGCTCGCACGGACACGATGCCGAGGATCTACTCGAGAATATCCGCGTCCGTCTGACCAATCCGGTATCCGTGGAACGCAAGATCTGCGTCGACGAGTTGGCAAAGATCACATGCACCCGGATCGAGCGCATGCTCGGCCCCGAGGACGGCTACCCGGAGTACTGACAGGAAAAGCGGGTGTGGCGCCACTGGCACCACACCCGCTTTTTGCTGTTCTACTCGGAACTCAGAGATCGAACACTCAGAGATCGAACACTCAGAGATCGAACTCAGAGGGAGCGATTCCCACCGCAAAACACATGTCCCGCACTACGCCGCGCTCATGCTGATCGAAGTTGCCGTCGGCGCCGCCGATGATGATGCCGATCTGAATTACCGCGCGAGCCTGATCCTGCTTGGACTTGAGCTTGGAAATTGCCGCGGTGGCCTCGAGCTTTCCGAACTCGAAGTCCGACGTGAGCTTGCTGCAGTACCAATCGAACTGCTGGCTCAACTCGGCCGGAGGGAAGACCGCCAGCGACTCGTTGCTCATGATCAACGCCGACGTCTTCTGACGCTCCGACGGGTCGATCGAGCCGTCTGCGGCCGCGATCAACGCGCACATCGCCATACTTGCGTTCTTGAACTCCTTGTTCTGGAACTGGCTCGTCTTGGTCTTGAGCTGGCCGTTCATTTCCTGAGCCTTAGCCTTCAGCTGATCCCAGAATGCCATGAGTCTCCTCGGGTATTGCCGCCACGCACCGCGCGTAGTCGTACCAACCACTTTGCCTGGGAGCCTCGGATTTTGCCATCTACCCTCAATTAAAACCATCCGGTAGGTTCTTCTATGCTTACGGAACTGCGCAAGATCAAGATCGAGGAGCACTTCCGTGACTGGCCCACCCGAACAACCTGTTGCGCCACCACGCGATCCTGGTCTCTCCAACCGCGAGATCGAAGTGCTCCGGCACTGGCTCAAATCCGACAGTAAACCCGTCGTGTCCGCCGAGCTGCTCATCTCCATCGGAACGATCAACACGCATCTGACACGGATTCGAGGGAAATACACGGCCGTCGGTCGGCGAGCCCCCACCAAGATGAGCCTGCTTGCTCGCGCGTTGCAGGACGGAATTATTTCGCTCGACGAACTCTGATCTGGTCAGAGTTTGTCGAATGCGGCAAAGAGTTGCGGTTGTGTGGCCGGGTTCAGTGTGTCCGGAATCAAGACCCAGTGCGAGCCCGTCCACGGATCGTGCACGTCGATCTCACCGGCCGCCGGGACGTGACGGCATCCGTGTGCCAAGGCCACGATGCTCTCCTCGGCCGAACTCGACTCGTCATCTCCGACAAGCAGTATCGACAATCCGATCATCGATCCGTGCTCGGCGAGAAACATGATCGCGTCGGCGTCCTGCGCCGAATACCCGTGCGGAAAGTCGCCGAGTATCAGTAGTCGTGGAGTACTCGGGCCGGCGTCGAGTGACATCGCGAATTCCTGGCCGCTGTTTCTTGCCAGCCCCGCCAGATCCACAGCTTGGGCCAACTCCGTCAACCGCGCCGAAATCTCCTGATGTGTGCGAATCACCGGCCCGGCCAACTGCGCGGACAAACGATCCGTCAGCAATGTGTACGACCCGGTCAGATCGACGACGTCAAGCAATGGCATCGGCCCCGCAGCCATGATTCGTAGCGTCAACGCACTGACCACAGCAACCGCAGCCGCCCCGGACGTGCTGTCCACCCAGATCGGACGTGGCAGCGGGAGCGGCATGCAATAGGGCACGCTCAGCGAACTTCGGTCAGGCGCGGACAACATGCCAAGTCGCACACCGTCACTCGACGTCAAAGATTCGCTCACCGAACCCGGGGCCCATACCGGTGATTCCCAGGACGCCATCGCCCGCGGCATCACCGAATCCACGACGGTCAGCTCGTGGGCCAATTGCGCGGAATCTCGCGTGTGGCTCTCGCGGGCCGTCGCCACCAGTTCGTCGTGACGCTTCTGCGCCGCGTCGCGGGCTGCAGTACCGGCAGGTGAATTGCGGGTGCTCGCGTCAGCGACGGCTACCGACAGTTCTTCGTCCAGCCTCGTCATCGCGTATTCGCTACTCGAAATCAACGACGCCGCAGACCTCGATGCGTCTTCGAAGATCATCCACATACGTTCGAGTGCGCGGCCCTCCTCGACGGGTTCCACGACGTGATCTTCAGGCACGGGAGACGGGTTTGCCGGTGCGTCGTCGACTTCGACTCCGTGAACGCCGATGAGTTCGGCCAGACCACCCGCATAACCCTGTCCGACTGCTCGAACCTTCCACGCGCCGTTTCGCCGGTACAGCTCCCAACAGATGACTGCCGTTTCCGAACCTGCGGTGGGGATGTCGAATTCGGCGAGTACCGAACCGGATTCATCGCTCAGCTGCGCCGACAACCCGGCGACCCGAAAGGCCCCGGCGGCCGCGGCATTCGGATCGACGCTCACGATGCACAGCACCGCCTCGGCATCGGGGTGCAGACGATCGAGATCGACCCGGACGATGTCGCCCGTCAGTTGCACGCCTGCCGTCGACGGCTGGTTGTAGAAGACAAACGCATCGGACGAGAGGGCGTGCAGCTGCGTATCCGTCACCATCGCAGACACGTCGAACGGTGTCTGGCTCGACGCACGGAACGTCACGACGGATGTATGCAGCGGTGCATTCTGCCCAGGAACGAACTCCACAGTCACAGCCGAGAACTATGCCACGCCGATGGGGTTCGCTCGCAGATCTGCCACTATCCGGTCTGCAACTTCGGTCATTCCGCTGGCGGTGAAATGCAGTCGCTGCGCCGTCGACTCGGAGAACATGCCCTCGAACCACCGCTGCTCGGGCGCAGCGCAGGCGTCGTGCCCACCCGCTACGGCGTCCGTGGCGATGTCGATGACGTGAACCCCGTACCGGCCGGCGATCGCGGCGAATTGTGTGTTGAAACGGGCGTAGTAGTTCATGAACCACGCTGCGTCACCGTCCGAGAACGGAACGTTGGGCCAGCACGCGCGGGCACCGATCATTCCGCCTGCACCGACCATGTAGATCCGCGCCTGCGGAGCCCGCGCCGTCAGCGCAGCCAGGGTCTTGTCGAGCGAATCGGCAGCCTGATCGATCCCGGACTGCGCCAAGGATTCGGTGAGCGGATCGTTGCGGCATCCGCGATCGACACCAGGGGCCGGCGAAGCGCACAGCGCCCCCACGATCAGTGTGTTCGAGTCGTTTCCACCGACCGAGAGCGTGATCAAATTCGTGTCCGGGTGTACCGCGTCCAATTGCACCGGCCACTGCGTCGGAATCAGTTGGGGTGTGGAGATGATGTTCTCGCTACGAGCAGCACTGCAGGACACGTCCGCGAACTCCTCGACTGCGAGTTCGCGCGATATCTTGCCCGCGAAGTTCTCGTACGACCGTGAGCACCCGTCCGGGTACATCGGTTCCAAGCGTGGCCCCGACGCCCGGGAGTCTCCGAGCGCGGTGTACTTGATGCCCTCGTTCTCCCCCGCGTCCACCGGGACCGACGCGTGCGCGGCACCGGCACCCGCCAGCGTCAAAACCAGTCCCACCACAGTGGCCGCAATGGAGCCGAACCGCATCCCACGATTAATCATCTACCGAGCCAAGCCCTTTCACACCCCAACCGAATTTCGCTAACTACGCCATCAGGAAACGGCCCAGCTGTGGTGCGGCTTCACCGGCGTGCTTTGCCTGGATGCCCTCACCGATCGCCTGCAGCTTCCATTCACCGTTCTGGCGGTACACCTTTGCCATCACCATTCCGGTGAAGGGCATTCCGCCCTGCATCGTGTACCGAGCCAGTTCGGAGTTGGTGGTGCTGTCGACCAAACGGCAGAACGCATTCTGCACCTGCTCGAACGTGTGCCCACGGTAGGACGTGACCGTGAAGATCACCGCATTGACGTGCGCCGGAACGCGCTGAAGATCCACCGTCATCACTTCGTCGTCACCATCACCGTCGCCGGTCAGGTTGTCACCCATGTGACGCACCGACCCGTCCTTCGACGTGAGCTGCCCGTAGTAGCAGACGTCGACCAGATTGCCGTCGGCGTACAGGAGCGCCGACGCGTCGAGGTCGACATTGGCCGTGCGACTACCGAACATGCCGCTCTTCTTGATCGGGTCCCAACCGAGCCCCATCTGGATCAGAGTGAGCGCAACGCCGCCCTCCTTGCGGAGCGTGACCTTTTGTCCCTTGGTCAGGCTGACGGGGCGACCCTTCACCAGGCTCACCTCGGCCGGCGCTGCGGGAGGCTGGTTGTAGACCGGCGGGGCGGGCGGGGCCGGCGGTGCGTTGTACGACGGCTGCTGCTGCGGCGGCTGGTTGTACACAGGCTGCTGAGGGGGCTGATTGTAGACCGGCTGCTGCTGCGGCGGCGGGCTGTACACCGGCTGCTGCTGCGGCGGCGGGCTGTAGGCCGGCTGCGGGGGTGCAGCCTGGGCCGCGGGGGCTGGTGCGTCGTCGACGGAAACACCGTGATCCGTCACCAATGCTGCAAATCCGCCGGCGTAGCCCTGCCCGACGGCGCGGATCTTCCACGCACCCTGGCGGCGGTACACCTCGAGCGCGATGACGATGGACTCGCTGGACAGCCCGTCGATCACGTACTCGTACAGCACGTTTCCGGCGGAATCCGATACCCGAGCCGTGGGCGCCGCAGTACGCCCGAAATTCGAGGAGGTGTCGTCGAGAGTGATCACGGCACGAACCTGCTCGATGTCCGCAGGCACACCGGCCAACGAGACCTTCAGGGATGCGATGCCACCCGGGTTGGGAACCAACTGCACGCCTGGCCCGGTGGGCTGGTTGAAGAAGACGAAGTCCGCGTCGGAGCGCACTTTGCCGTTGCCGGCCACGAGCAGGGCGGAGAGGTCAGCGGCGGCGGCCAACTGCACCGACACAATCACCTCCGGCACATCCAACGGACCGTTCTGACCTTTGGCAAGCGATACAGACAACTACATCTCCTTCATTTCAGAGCGTGCATTACTTAAGAGAGCTGCTCGGACTGTGCGGTGTTCCGACCGTCATCGCAGCAACGTGGGCGGAGAACCAACGCACAATCTCCGCACTCGCCGCGATACCGGATCCTTCTGTCACAGTAACGGTCGGCCGTTGCCAGTTGAGTTCTTCCAGCTCACCGTGCCTGGGCCGGATCGCGAAGTCCGCATATTCGAGCATGTCCGCGTCGAGCGCGCCGTCTCCGGCCGACAGGACCGTGGCGTCCGGCGTGAGTTCGCCCGCGTCGACGAGGCGTCGACGCACTTCCGCGAGGGCGCGGGATTTCGAGACCGCGTTCGGCATCGTGTAGATCTTCCGGCCCTGGCGCGAGACGTTCCACCCGCGTGCGGTGCACCAGTCGCTCCAGCCCGCTTCGAAATCGGCCGGGATGGTCGACAAGTCCACTACCAAGTACGGAAACAACTCGTCGGCCACCCGCATGGAACTGACCCAGCTGACGTCGATGCGGGTTTCGAGTTCACTGTGAACATGCGCCAGCTCCACTCCGCCACTGTGGGTCGATCGGTCGATCTCGCTGCGCCACAGGAGATCGGGCTTTCCGTCCACCAGAATGTTGCCGCCGTTGCTCGTGATCGCGTATTTCCACGGAGCGCCGGGTAGGTCGATGCGCTGAAACTGCGCGATGGTTCGGGTGGTCGTGGGAATCACCGGCGTGGTTCGACTGAGTGCTACGAGTTGATCGATGGTTTCGGTGCTCATGTGGGACAGCGGGCCACCGTTGTAATACTCGACGCACACGTGTTGCTGCGGCGAGGTCAGGTCGGTGCCGCTTGGGTCCCCACCGATCGCGTTTTTCGAATAGATCATCGTGCGATCCAGATCGGTCGCGACCAGAACCGGTGACGCACTCATGTGATGTCCTTGATCAATCCGACGCAGGAGTACGCAAGATCGGGCACTTCCTCGACCGGAACACCGCGAGCTTCGGCCAGCAGACGGATGTGCGCGTGTTCCGGCGCTCCACTCTCGCGAACGAGCACCTTCCACGGCAGTCGACGCAGCAGCACGCGGGTGGTCTCGCCTACGCCCGGTTTCACGAAGTTCACGGTCGAAATCCCGTATTCCGCCTGCACCTTCTCCACGGATTCCCATCCGGCCCACGTCGGTGTTCGATCCGAAGCCCGCACAGCGGCAAGCGAATCCGCGACGTCGCTCCGCACGCCGTCGAACTCGGCCGAGACAACGTCGAGTAGACGGTTGGACACATCGACATCGGCCAGGTCCGCGTAGAACTTCGCACCGTGAAAGTCTCCGGGACCGATGAGAGTGTCGTTGAGAACCGTCCGTGAGACCAGACCGGACACCGTCGAATTGAGGCAGGCCGACGCGATCAGGAAGTCGTCTCGGGTGCCGTAGGTCCGAACGCAATATCCGGGATCGGCAAGAACAGCCAGGTCCGGATTGAATTCGGCGCCGCCGCCGGCGTGGTATTCAGCGAGCGCGGCCTCGAGTTCCCGGGCGATGGCACCCTTGCCCGTCCAGCCGTCGACAAAGACGATGTTCGACGCATCATGATGGCGCGCAAGATAATCGAGCGCGACGGAATCGATGCCTTTACCCCGCACGATTGACACGGCGTAGTGCGGCAAGGTCAATCCGTGGACGTGCTGCGCCCACCGTCGCATCAAGATTCCGACCGGAGTGCCCGCGCGGGCCAGCGACACCAGGACGACGTCGGATCCGCGCTCGGCCAGCACCAGGTCTGTCACTGTTCCGACAGCACGCGCCAGTCGGGGCGCACTCTCCGACAACACGTTTTCGAACAGTTCGCGATACGCCGCATCGGGTTGGTACTCGATCGGAAGGGATTCGGCATAATGCGCTTCACCCGACTGAATACGCTTCTCCCGCAGCGCAACATCTGCTTCGAGGTCTGCATGCGACAGATCCTTGAGCAACCACGTCACTTCGTCGGGTGCATACGAACCGAACTCGGGTCCGACTAGAGGCGTCGTCATTTGCCTTCACCTTCTCTCGAATCCCGCAACGTCGACGGGTTTGCGCCGCGCACCGTTGCCACGACAACATCGGTCCCGGCATTTCTCAAGGCCTCGACAACACCGTCGGGCGCCGTCAGACGATCGGTGTCGGCAGGTTCATCCACGATCAGGACGACAAGTGCGTCGACGGCTGCGTCCGGCCACTGGGCGTTGTAGAGGAAGCGCGGCTCGTTCTCGCCCGATTCCGGTGCGACAAAGGTGAATCCACGACGCAGTGGGTAGCCCGCGTGATCCATGACGTACGCGGGAGATCGCGTTGTCGTCTGGTACCGCACCTGGCGGCCGCCACGTTCGAGACCGCTCGCAATGCGGAGAGGGAGATACATCAACTCTTCGTGACCGACCACGATCAGTGCACGGTCTGGCGCCACCGTCGAATCAAGAACCGTGACAGCGGTTTCGACGGCGTTGTCGAAATCTGCCGAATCCACGTCGAGGAATCCGTGCCGGCCGCCGTCCGGCACTGCCGGCGGCCACGGCAGGTCCACAGCGGTAACCGAACCTCGATCGGTACCGACAATATTGAGAGTGGGAGCATCCAGTGCCGTCACTCGTTCCGTCAGCCCGAACGGTAGGACCGTGGAACCGGACGCGAGACTGACGTAGTCGATAGCCACACCCAGTTCCGCTGCGGCATCCGCACTGGCTGCGCGATGTTCATCGGTCCTCATGTCCACCAACGAGGCCACGACGTACCGCTCGCGCGGACACTGGCTGTGTAGTGCGCGGATCGCATCGATAGCTGTTGCACCGGTCGATATTTCGTCGTCCACCAATACCAAAGGCAAATTGTTCTCGAACAGTTCCGCCGACGTCGGTTGCATCAGGTGGCTCGTCGCATGCGAGTGCCCCTCCTCGAACCCGGCCAGGGTGGTAGCCCCTGGTACGTCGCGGCGCGTCGAATGCAGGTAGCAGTGGGCATGCAGGCGGGCAGCAACACAATGACCCAAACCTGTTGCAGTTTCGGCAAATCCGAGTACCACGACATCGACGCCAACGCCCAGTCGCTCGCGCACCAGGTCACCCAGATCCTCGGCGGCCCCGATGACGACCGACGGCTGCGTCGGAATGTGTTTACCGAGTACCGTCGACACCAACAGGTGCGCCCGGCGCGGGTTGCGGCGCAGTCCGGGAATCACCAACTCCGGCACCGTCCGTCCGACGGCAGAGTCGCCGTGAACAAGATCCAATCCGAATTCTTCTGTGGCCCAGGGAATCGACCCCACACTGCTGGTCATCGATCGACCAACGCCGTCAGCAGTTCGACAAACGTGATCCCTTTGTTGGTCACCCCGAAGACGTGTGCGCGCAGCGCAGTCTGCCGAGCCCAGTTACGGTGCGGCTTCATCTCGTTCATCTTGTTCCGGTAGCCGGACGCCTGTACTCCGCCTACCTCGACACCCAGGATGTCGAGAGCGTCGTGGTACTCCTCATGCGTGACTGCGGACAATGCGTTGACCGCGGCAACGTGCGACGGGTGAATAACCGTCTTACCTTGAATGCCATTGGCCCGGTCCAACGCGATTTCCCGCAACAGACCGTCCAGGTCACGGCTCACCAGGTGCTGGCGGAATCTCACCGCGTCATGCTCCTCGAACGGCGTCGCACGCAGCATCGGGCGGAACATACGCTCGTGATCCGCGAAGTACTCCCACACCGGTCCGGTGATGACAAAGCCCGAACCATCGGCTCGGCCAAGGTAATTGACGATGTCGGCGATGACATCGACAACCACGCGCACGTCGTAGATCGTCAAGTCGCGGTCGCGGCGGATGCCGAACGTGCTGCACATGTCAGTGGCACCGATACGAACCGCAAGAATGCGATCCCGATGGCGAGTCAGAATCTCCTGGACACTGCGCAATTCATGATCGCGGGTATCACGGTGCACCAATTCCGGCGACTCGAGCACCGGCATGGCGTACAGGTGCTTTCCGAGCGCTGCGGATGCGTCGGCTACCGCGTCGAGGAACGACTCACCGGATTCGCTCCCGAACTTGGGGATCACAAACCCCGTCAGCGCATCCCGCCCAATCGTCAGCGATCGGGCAATGTCCGCGATGTCGGAGACTTCACGGACCCGGACGAAGAGCAACATGCCGACCGCATCCGTCGCCGCGATCTTGTCGAGCGCGGACACTGCGTTGGCCCGCGCTGCTTCCACCTCGTCGTCTGCGACTGCGTCCTCGAGATCGAGAACCATCGAACTGACACCCTCGGCAGCACGCTTTTCCACGAGTTCGGCCAAACTTGCCCGCGTGGCGGGAACGTACAGAGTCGCACCCAATGCGATCGCCAGCAGATCTCGCTCGTCGGAATCGCTGAAGGTCCGGGGAACGTGCAGGAACAGTTGTTCCCGCACGTCATCCTCGAGGTGTTGAAAGTGCTGCATGTCTCTTCTCTCTATGACCGATGGCAATTCCACGTTTCATTCCCCCCACTTGATTTCGGGTGTAGATCCCGATCCCCCGATCGGCCCCGGCCTGCTTTTTCAGTTCCTGGTCAGCGTCTTCCTGCTTGCGTCCGCATCTTTTCGACGACTTCGGCGATGAACGCCGAAACCGAATCCAACTGCATGACATACGACCAGTAGTCCGGATGAGTTCCCGTCAGTGACGCAGCCGCCCGTTCGATCCGCGCCAATTGCGCATCGAGAACAGACCCCCATTCCGCCACCAAACCGTGATTGACGGCAAACATTTGCGCGTCTTTCAACCGAAAGCGGACCTGACGCTCTTTTTCTGTCGGATCCGCCCGAACTGCCCGAAGTGTTGTCAACCGATCCGTCACAGCATCGACGCAGGCTTCCGCCTCAGCAAGATGAACGCGCGCGTCTGCCATCAACGCCAAGGCATGCTCCGGATTACCCACATCCAAAGCCTGCATTGCCTCGTTCAAATCGGCAGCGGCGTTATCGATATGTTCACGACTCCGACTGCTGTTGTTGACCAGATCAGCTGAACTCGCGGCATTGAACTCCCGAAGCAAAGCCGAATACGCAGGGTCGAGGCGGTCCACCCGCGTTCGCACCGCCGCCAGCCTTGTCGACACGGCCGAGACCGTCGTCTGCGCATGTCGCTGCGTGGACGGTGCCTGTGCCAATGCTTCCGTGAGTGCTGCTGCCGCGGCGGTAACCCGTTCGGCTTCGACCCGGATTTCGTCTGCCCGTTCGCCGCGTTCCGCCCGTGCGAGTGCGGCCACAGCCGCGTCCAGATGCTCCGACGACGCAACAACCGACGGATACTCGCAATAGCGCCGATCGGTATCGCTCAATGCGCGGCGAGCAGCCTCGGCCGCCGAGCGCGCCTGGTGGCCGAGAACCGGAATCGTGGACATCGTCGCGGTGGCTTGCTCGAGGTGCGCGCGATTCCCGTTGTAGAACGCATCAATACTTTGAGCTGCGGCTACCAGCTCGGCCACCGACTTCTCGAAGGCCGCAGTGGCAGTGCGCGCGTCACGATGGAGAGCCTGGTCGTTCCCGTACTGCTCGCTCGTGGACAGGTAGTTCGACACCGCCACGTAGCACTTGTCCCGAACCGGTTTCCAGGCCTCGCCCAGGCCACGCTCGGGAAACAGTTCTGTCGACGCTTTGACAGCAGCGGAAGCAATCGTCTGACGCTTGTCCATATCGAGAAACGCCGAGACCATCGCAGTCTGCGCCTCCCGCGCACGACTGATCGACTCCTCCACGCTCACCCCCCGATTGAAGCGCTCCGACCATCTGCCTACCACGATTGAATCCTACGGGGCCGACTGCTTGCGCTTCCGTTTCGATTTCCACTGTTACCGCAGCCACACCCGAAGTGCCGTTAGGGTGGAGGAGGTAAACACATTCCCAAGACGGCCAATCGTCGTCGCGGGTCATGTCTCTTCTCTTGAAAGGACCCCTGAATGGGCGTCAGCTTGACCAAAGGCGGCAATGTCTCTCTCACGAAGGAGGCCCCGAACCTGACCGCAGTGGTCGTCGGCCTGGGCTGGGACGCACGTTCCACCACCGGCGCAGCCTTCGACCTCGACGCCAGCGCAATCGGCGCAGGTGCAGACAAGAAGGTCGTCTCCGACCAGCACTTCATCTTCTTCAACAACCTGCGTTCGCCCGACGGCTCGATCGAGCACAAGGGTGACAACACCGACGGTGAAGGCGAAGGCGACGACGAGCAGATCGACGTGAACCTCGCTGCTGTCCCGGCCAACATCGAGAGCGTCGTCTTCCCCGTCTCGATCTACGACGCAGAAGCACGCTCGCAGTCCTTCGGCCAGGTCCGCAACGCGTACATCCGCGTCGTCGACAAGTCCAACGGCAACGAGCTTGCCCGCTACGACCTGTCCGAGGACGCTTCCACCGAGACCGCAATGGTCTTCGGCGAGCTGTACCGCAACGGCGCCGAGTGGAAGTTCCGCGCTATCGGCCAGGGCTACGCCTCGGGCCTCGCGGGCATCGCACGCGACTACGGCGTCAACGTCTAAATAGTCGACCCTCCGTCGAGCTGACCAAAGGGAGAGTTCCGCAGTACGCTGTGGAACTCTCCCCGGCTTCGTTTCGATTGCGGTGAGATAACCGCTGCAGTAACCACTGCGCACTGACCAACTAGAAAGGGCCACGCTCCGTGGTACTGCGAATATTCGGTTTGTCCATCGGCATTTCGATCATCGCGATGATCGTCGCGTTCATCTACGGCGGCCCCGAGGCTCTCTTCCTCGTTGTCATCCTGTCAATTCTGGAAATTTCACTTTCCTTCGACAACGCCGTCATCAATGCCACCGTTCTGCGAAGAATGAGCGATTTCTGGCAGAAGATCTTCCTCACCGTCGGCATCGTCATCGCGGTGTTCGGTATGCGTCTGGTGTTCCCGCTTGTCATCGTGTGGGCGGCATCGGGCCTCGGTCCGATCGCGGCACTCGACCTCGCGCTGAACCCGCCGGCCGACGACGCCGCGTACTTCCCCAACGGCGATCCGAGCTACGAAACACTGATCACCGACGCTCACCCGACCATCGCGGCATTCGGTGGCATGTTCCTACTGATGCTGTTCCTCGGCTTCATCTTCGAAGAGCGTGAGATCACCTGGCTGTCCTGGCTCGAGAGGCCCCTTGCGCGTATCGGCAAGCTGGATCAGCTCTCCGTTGTTGTTGCCGGCCTCATCCTGGTTCTGGCAGGTTCGTTCCTCGCTGCAGACGACAAAGTCACGACGGTCATGATCTCCGGCGTGCTCGGCATGATCACGTACATTGCCGTCAACGGATTGGGTGAACTCTTCAACCTGCCCGAAGAGGACGAAGACGAGGAGAGCGCCAAGTCCGGCGGCCCCTCCGAACTGGCCAAAGCGACTGGTAAGGCCGGGTTCTTCCTGTTCCTGTACCTCGAGGTTCTCGACGCGTCCTTCTCCTTCGACGGCGTAATCGGCGCATTTGCCATCACCTCGGACCCGATCATCATCGCTCTCGGCCTCGGCTTTGTCGGCGCGATGTTCGTCCGCTCCATCACCGTCTTCCTCGTCCGCAAGGGCACGCTGTCCGACTACGTCTACCTCGAGCACGGCGCTCACTGGGCCATCGGCGCTTTGGCGATCATCCTGATGGTGTCCATCGGTGTTCACATCAACGAGATCATCACCGGCCTTGTTGGTGTCTTCTTGATCGGCGCCGCGTTTATCAGCAGCGTCATCCGAAACAAGCGGATCGCGAATGAAGATCCGAAACTCGACGAGAACACTCCAGCCACAGTCTGAGTTTGTTCGTAGAAACGCCCGCGGCCGATTCCGGTCGCGGGCGTTTTATTCGTTATGCCCGAATTGAAACTTTCTGCAGTTACAGCCGCAGGGCAATTGTTCAACCGCGCGCCAAATTTCGCCTGCGGATGAACAATCAGCGCGCGGGAACGAAGACCCGGCGGGTTACGTGCAGATACCGCCGGACCAAGCTGAACATCACCGTCTGTGACTGAACGGCGATACTGGTTTGCGTGGTGAACATTCGCGTTGCAGCACAGACAGACTTGCCGTTCCTACACGAGAACGACTCACACATCGCAGCCGAGGAACTCGCGTCCGTGGTCGAACGCGGCCGGATTCTGATCGCTGAGCACAACGACGCTCCAATCGGGTGGCTCCGCTGGGGCTTGTTCTGGGACGAGATTCCGTTCATGAACATGCTCACCGTTCTGCCTTCGGACCGCGGCCAGGGCACCGGGCGATCCTTGGTCGAATATTGGGAAACCGATATGCACCGTGCGGGATATTCGAGCGTTCTCACCTCCACACTCGCGGACGAATCAGCCCAGAACTTCTATCGCGCAATGGGGTACGCCGACGCCGGTGTCCTGTTACTCCCGGGCGAATCCTCCGAAATCTTCCTGCGTCGAGAACTCGAGACGACGCCCGATCCCCACCTTGCTCGTCAGTAATATCCGGTGGCCGTGGGCAGTCCCGCCCGCGCGACCGCACCGGCGAAGAGAGCGGTCACTGCGGCGCCCATTGCCTGCTGATCGACTTCTTCCGGGTCAACGGAGTGTTCGAGCACCAATCCGGAGATCAAGGCCATCAACGAGATTGCCGTAGTCCGCACGTCGAAGGCATCCTCGACGCCCCATTCACTGGCCCGTGCACCGATCAATTCCACCAGTTGACTTCGCAGGTGCCGACGCTCTCGGAGGTACGCCTGGGCAATCTGCGGATCACGCCCGGCGAGGACTCCGAATTCGAGGACGAGCAGTAACCATCCGGGGTTGCCCGCCATCCACGACGCGATCGCTTCACCACTTTTGCCGGCGGCGTCGGTGGGGCTCATGCCCGCGATCTCGGCAAGCACCCGCCCGGCAAGTTCGAGTGATCGTTGCGCAAAAAGTTCGGCAAACAGATCTTGTTTGGATTCGAAGTTGGAGTAGACGGCCCCCTTCGTGAAGCCCGCTCGGCGGGCCACTTCGGTGAGACGTGCAGCACTGAATCCTTGCTCCGCAAATTCTTCCGCTGCAGCGTCGAGCAGTCTTTGCCGCACAACGTCGCGTCCGGGGCGGGTTGCCGGCACGAAGTCCGGTTGACGGGATTCAGTCACGATACCTAGAGTATTCAATACCTCGGGTATTGACAAGCTCTTTACTTTCGACAAGATCAGGACTCATCGTGACCACTACGCATCCGGCACACGCCGCACCGGAAACACCCACACCTCAGCACGAACACCCCAGCGACAACCTGCTGGCCAAATACGGCGCCCCGAAAGTCATGGTGGCGCTGTTCGTCGGCATGATCCTGCTGCAGATGGGCTTCATCCTCAGCTACGTCGCCGCGTTCCATCAGCCGACGCCGCGTGACATCGAGATTGCGGTCATCGCAGATCAGGGCACTCCAGCCGGCATGGATCAGCAGATCGCCGACAAGCTCAACGCCATCGACGGCAGTCCCCTCGACGCGCGTGTTGTCGACAACACCGCCGTAGCGCGTCGGATGCTCCACGATCGCGAGATCCAGGGAGCGTTTGTCATCAATCCGGCCGGCGCCGACACCCTGATCACCGCCAGCGCGGGCGGCAGTTCCATTGCGACGTCACTCGAATCGATCTTTGCCCAGGTCGAGGGCAGCCAGAACCGCGAGTTCGTGGTGCGTGACGAGATTCCGGTGGGCGCTCACGACAACCGCGGCCTGTCCGGCTTCTACCTCTCGATCGGCTGGGTTGTCGGCGGCTACCTCTTTGCCGCCGCAATCGGCCTGTTCATCGGGGCACCGAAGACACTTCGTCAGGCAGCGGCGCACACCGGTGTGATCGCGGTGTACTCGGTTATATCCGGAGCGCTGGGCGCACTCATCACGTCACACGTTCTCGGAACCTTTGCCGGACACTGGCTCCCGCTCTCCCTGTTGGGCAGTGCTGTCGTGTTCGGTACCGCGATGTTCACGGTCGGACTCCGTGCGGCAATCGGCGTCCTCGCCGTTCCGCTGGCGATCGCAGTGTTTGTCATCCTCGGCAATCCCAGTGCCGGAGGCGCTTTCGGCTCGAATGTGCTCCCGTCGTTCTATGCCGCGATCGGTCGGTGGATCACTCCGGGCGCGGGCACCGAGGGTGTTCGAAGCATCGTGTACTTCGGCAACGTCGGAGTCGGCCAGCCCGTACTGACGCTTTTCCTGTACGCCGTGGTCGGTGCCGCCATGTTGTTCGGATTTACAATCAGGAAGAACCGAAAGTCCGCCGACACAGTGCCCACTCCGGCTGTGACAATCGCCGACTAGTCCTACTCTTGAATTCATGACGAGCCTCCTCCACCCCAACGCCTCGCACGTCGCCGAAACCCTGATCGCTCGCGGCCATCACGGCGTCATCGTCACGCAAGCCGACGCGACGCACACTGCCGAGGAAGCAGCGGCAGCTGTCGGGGTGGAGGTGGGCGCAATCACCAAGTCACTCGTCTTCCTACTCGACGACGATCCGGTGTTGTTGCTGGTATCAGGCGCACATCAGGTCAACCTGCAGGCGACGGGTGAGCGCCTCGAGGGCAAACTGACGCGGGCTCCGCTGGAGATGGTCAAAGCTGCAACCGGCCAACCGATCGGCGGAATTGCGCCGCTCGGGCATCCCACGAATCTGCCGACCTATGTCGATACCGCGCTCGAGCAGTACCCGATCCTGTGGGCCGCGGCGGGCCATCCGAACACGGTCTTCCGCACGACGTATCCGGAACTGCTGCGGATAACGGCGGGCCTTGCCGTAGAGATGGACTAGATACGGACCAGGTAAGGGCGGGCTCGCGCTTATAGTGGGCGAAAGACCATATTTCCCACCGGAGAGTCCCCGTTGTCTGACACGCCGAACGATATTTCCAACTCAACCACATCCGACGCGACCGCCACGCCCGAGTTGTCCACCGGCATCTGTGCCGCCGACTATCGGGCAGCACTCGGCCGTCACCCTGCGGGAGTCACCGTTGTCACCCTCGACTCCGGCACCGGACCGGTAGGTTTCACGGCCACCTCGTTCTCCTCGCTCTCACTCGAACCGCCGCTCGTGTCGTTCAACATCGCGGAGACGTCGTCGAGCATCACCGCGCTGAAGGCCGCAAAGTCCTTGGTCATTCATCTTCTCGGTGAGCACCAGCAGCATCTGGCGCAGCGCTTTGCACGCAGCGCCGATCAGCGTTTTGCCGATCAATCACTCTGGGCCGTCCTCGATACCGGCGAGCCGGTTCTGCACGGCACGCCCAGTTGGATGCGGGTCACCGTCGATCAGTTGATTCCGGTGGGTGACCACACCCTTGTTGTCGGGCTTGTCACCCGAGTCCACGCCGACGAGGACGACGATTCCGCTGCGGCACCGCTGCTGTATCACGAGGGTAAGTACTACCGCCCCACTCCACTGGGACAGTAACCTCACGCAAAGAAGGCCTCGCCGGGAATCCGGCGAGGCCTTCTTTGTTCGTGAAAAAGATTACAGCGCTACGTACTTGGTATCGAGGTACTCGTCGATACCTTCGGTTCCGCCCTCGCGGCCGAAGCCCGATTCCTTGACACCACCGAACGGTGCTGCGGCGTCGGAGATGGCGCCGCGGTTGACGCCGACCATGCCGGTAGCCAGCTTCGCCGAGACGCGCATCGCGCGATCGATGTCGCGGGTGTAGAAGTACGCGACAAGGCCGAACTCGGTGTTGTTGGCTGCGGCGACTGCTTCTTCTTCGGTGTCGAAACCGACTACGGCTGCAACAGGTCCGAAGATTTCTTCTTTCAGCAGGCGCGCGTCAGCGGGAACCTGATCGAGGACCGTCGGGGTGAAGAAGAAACCGGGGCCTTCGGGTGCCGATCCACCGGTGCGCACGCGAGCGCCCTTGGACACGGCGTCGTCGACGAGCCCGGTGACGGTGGCGAGCTGCTTGGTGTTGATCAGCGGTCCGATGTTGGTGCCCTCGGCGTCACCGGCGCCCACCTTCAAGGCCGCAACCTTGGCGGTGAACTTGTCGGTGAACTCTTCGCGGACCGAGTTGGCAACGTAAATACGGTTGGCCGCGGTGCAGGCCTCGCCGCCGTTGCGCATCTTCGCGAGCATTGCGCCGTCGACAGCTGCATCGATGTCGGCGTCGTCGAAGACGATGAACGGCGCATTGCCACCGAGTTCCATCGACGTGCGAAGCAGCTTGTCAGCGGCATTGCGCACCAAGAGCTTTCCGACGCCAGTGGAGCCGGTGAAGGTGACCTTGCGCAGTCGCGCGTCTTCCATCAACGGTCCACTGATGGCTGCGGCATCGGAGGTCGGGAGGATCGAAAGCACACCGTCCGGCAAGCCGGCGTCGGCAAATACCTGGCCGAGAAGCTGCATGGTGAGCGGAGTGTCCTCGGCCGGCTTGACGATGATGGTGCAGCCGGCAGCGAGCGCCGGTCCGATCTTGCGGGTGCCCATGGCCAACGGAAAGTTCCACGGCGTGATCGCCAGAACCGGTCCGACGGCTTCCTTGGTAACGAGGATGCGACCGTTGCCGGCCGGAGCCTGCGTGAAGCGTCCACCGATGCGGACGGCTTCCTCACTGAACCAACGCAGGAATTCGCCGCCGTAGTTGACCTCACCGCGGCTCTCGGCCAACGACTTACCCATTTCCAGGGTCATCATCAGCGCGAAGTCCTCGGCGCGGGCGTGCAACAGCTCGAATGCGCGGCGCAAGATCTCGCCACGAGTACGAGCGGGCGTTGCGGCCCAATCATTTTGTGCTGCAGCAGCGAGATCGAGGGCACGGATACCGTCGGCTGCAGTGGCGTCGGCTACCTGCGCCAACTCTTCGCCGGTTGCCGGGTTGTAGACCGCGAAGGTCTTTTCGGCCGGGGTGAGCTTTCCGCCCAGCCAGAGGCCTTGGGGTAGCGAATCGAGAAGTTCCGAGACGTTCGACATGTCAGTTCTCCTGTGCTGCAGTGCGAATAGCAGACTCGAGGACGGTAAGGGCGTCGTCGAGCAGCTCTTCGGAAATGACCAACGGAGGGAGTAGACGAATGACGTTACCGTAGGTGCCGCACGTGAGGATCACAACGCCCGCCGCAAGGCACGCAGCTGCGATTGCCTTCGTGATGTCGGCGTCCGGCTCCTGTCCGCCGGGCTTGACCAACTCGATGGCGAGCATGGCGCCGCGTCCGCGAACATCTCCGATGACGTCGAGTTCCTTTGCCAGCGCGTTCATTCGGCCGACGACGGTGGTCTCGATGGTGCGGGCTCGACCACAGAGGTCCAGCTCATGCATCTGGTCGATGGATGCCAGCGCCGCAGCGCAGGCGACGGGGTTACCGCCATAGGTGCCGCCGAGGCCGCCCGGGTGGACTGCGTCGATCAGGTCGGCCCGGCCGGTGACAGCTGCGAGCGGCATACCGCCGGCAATGCCCTTGGCAAGCGTGACCAGGTCCGGGACGATTCCCTCGTGGTCGCTGGCGAACCAGGCGCCGGTACGAGCAAAGCCTGCCTGGACCTCGTCGGCGATGAAGACGACGCCGTTGTCCTTGGCCCAGGCCACGAGCGTCGGCAGGAATCCTTCTGCGGGAACGATGAATCCGCCCTCACCCTGGATGGGTTCGATGAGGATGGCCGCCGTGTTGGACGCGCCGATCTGCTTCTCGATCATCGTGATGGCGCGCTGCGCTGCCTGCTCACCGGTAATCTTCGAACCGTCGACGTTCAGTCCCTCGCGGTACGGGTAGGACATCGGAACCCGGTATACCTCGGGAGCAAAGGGACCGAAGCCGCTCTTGTACGGCATGGACTTCGCCGTCAGTGCCATCGTGAGGTTGGTGCGGCCGTGGTATGCGTGATCGAACACCACAACGGCGTCGCGACCCGTTGCGTGACGAGCGATCTTGACGGCGTTCTCGACGGCTTCGGCGCCGGAGTTGAACAGCACGGAACGCTTCTCGTGGTCACCGGGGGTGAGTTCGGCGAGGCGCTCGGCGACCGCGATGTAGCCCTCGTACGGAGCGACCATGAAACAGGTGTGAGTGAAGTGCGCAACCTGATCCTGAACTGCGGCGACAACGGCGGGGTTGGACGCACCGACACTGGTCACGGCGATACCGGCACCGAGATCGACGAGTGAGTTGCCGTCGACGTCGACGATGACTCCGCCGTCTGCGTCGGCAACGTACACCGGAAGGGTGGACGCAACGCCGGCGCCGACAACCTTCTTACGACGCTCTGCGAGCGCAGCCGAGCGCGGGCCCGGGAACTCCGTGACGATGCGACGTTCCTGCGGAAGCCGGTATTCGATTGCACTCATGTGACCACCCTCTCGGTTGTGTATTGCATTCGAGTATGCGACGCGCGAGCACCGTCGAGCAGTGCCGAAATGGATATCTACCTACTCAGGCCTACTCCACATCGGCACGTCCCGCTAGCCTTGAACTCGTGACCGTTCCGATTTCCTGGCTTCTGCGACAGAAACACCTGTCACTGACGCTGCTGACCGACTCGTCCTCATCCGCCCAGCCGGTCACGTTTGCGCAGGCCACAGAACTGACGGATCCCACTCCGTGGATCTCGGGCGGTGAACTGGTCCTCACCACCGGGCTTGCCTTCGTGGGGGCTACCGCCACTGATTTCGCAGATTACGTCGATCGTTTGGCCGAGGCGGAAGTATCGGCATTGGGGTTCGGAACGGGACTTTCTCACAAGGAGGTCCCGGCGGAGCTTCTCGCAGCTGCCCGTAGTCGCGAACTCCCCCTGCTCGAGGTTCCGTTCACCACACCGTTCGCAGCAGTCACCCGCGCGGTCATGACCCGGCTGAGCCAGCAGGAGTACGAGTCCGTCCTGCGCGCCGCAGAAGTGCAGACGCGCATCACCCGGGTCGCGCTGCGCGGCGGCGTTTCCGCGATCGTGCGCGAACTGGCCACGGCAACAAAGAATTCGGTTGCGTTTGTCGGCGACCGCATCACTGCCGTACATCCGGCGAATCAGAAATCGCTGATCGCGGAGGTGCGTGCCGTGGCCGCGACCACTCGTGACCCCAATGCTCCGGCATCGATTTCGCAGAGCACCCCCGAGCGGACGCTCACGCTCTCCCCGGTCGGAGTGACCGACAGTTGGCACGGCTACCTTGCACTGGCCGGTTCGAAGCCGCTGAGCAACATCGACAGAGTGCTTCTCGGACATGCCGTTTCACTGTTGACTCTGGAACTCGAGAAACCAGTGCGCCTGCGGGCGGAGCGGTCCAAACTGAACTCCACGGCATTCGGACTGCTACTCGACGGACGAATCACCGAAGATGCTGTGCCGTCGTATCTCGACGAAGCCAGCGACACCAACGGATTGGTACGCGTCGTCCACATTCGCGGATCAGCGCTGGGACCAGTTCTACGTGAGCTGGACGGCGCACTGGCACGCGCGGGAAGACCTCTTTTTGCCCAGGCAGAAAACGGCGCGCTCACCGTGCTGCTTCGCGGCAGCGATACCGTCGACACCGCACAGGCACTTCTGGCGCAGCTGACTCCGAGCGAATCCAAAGCCGTTCGTGCCGGAATCAGCCCGCCGCACCCGATCCTCGACGCTTCGCGCGCCCTCGTGCAAGCACGCGCCGCAGCCAACCTCACAACAGCAACAGCGCGCATTCTCGAATTCGACGCACTGACCGGTTCGACGATTCTTGCGTCCGAACCCGCACGGGAAGCGCTCGTTGCCATGGCCGCCACCACGATTCCCGTACTGACCGAACACGACGACAAACACGGAACGGCACTCGCGATCTCGCTTCGCGCTTACCTCGAGGCCAACGGCCAATGGGAATCTGCCGCATCCGAACTCGGCATCCACCGGCACACCCTCCGAGGTCGCATCACCCGCGTCGAAGAACTCTTGCGATGCGACCTCGGTGAGGCCAGGGTCAGAGCCGAACTATTGCTGTCGTTACTCGCTTGGGAGAGCCGCTGACGAAAAAGACGATGCACCGCGGATCAGCAGTTCAAGTTCCGCGTCGACGGTGCACAGTCTCGCCGTATCGAGCGGACCACTGCGGCGAACGCTGGACATCAGCGTCGTAAATCGGTGCACGGCATCTGGATTAGCGTTCGACCACCGCTGCACCACGCCGTCACGATCGTCGTCGAGAGCACCTGACACAAGATCCGCAAATCGCGTCGTCAGTCGGGCGTGAACGGCAGCGCCGCCCATGACCTCCCAGTGCGAAGCACCGACGGCAAGGTCGACGCCGCCGAGCACATCACCCAGATCAAGCTCTGCGGCGAGCTCGCGGTAGACGGTAGCGGCCGCCAGGACCGACGTATTCTCCTGCAGTGCAAGGTCGGCCAATGCCAGCGCTCCGAACGACACCTCGATGCGTTCACTCGAGGTCAGCCCGGCGATGAGTTCACGCACCGGCCCCGCCCATCGATCGATGTCTGCCCGCGGGTTCACTGCAAACCGTCCGGCAGCCCCTGGCCGTCGCAGCACCCAGCTCATTTCCGACTCGAGCAACTGTTGCAGCCGATCGAGAGCCTGAAGTTGTTCGGCAGCATCAAGATCGGAGTTCAGGATGTCGCGGCGAAGATCCTCGGTGCCGAGCACTTCACTGACCACCGCATAGGCCAACGACGCTTCCGGACTACGCACACCCAGGTGCTCTTCCAACCTGAACAGCACCCCCGGCCCAACGCGGTTGACCAATTCGTCGACCACCGAGGTGATGATGATGTCGCGTCCGAGTCGGTGCGCCTTCACAGCTTCGGGCGCAGCCTGAACTACCGACGGCGGGAAGTACTGCGTCAACCGGTCGGCAAAGATCTTGTTGTCGGGAGCATCCGAAGCGCCCAGTTCAGCGGTCAGCACATTCTTCGACTGAGCAACCAGCACAGCAAGTTCGGGGCGAAGCAGCCCCTGACCTGCCCGGGCCCTCGCGGCAAGTGCCTTGGCGTCCGGCAGCGATTCCTCGAGGCGTTTCATCGCACCGGCGGCAATCAGATTCTCGATCAGTCGCTCGTGCTGATCGAGAAGTGCCGGAGCTCGATGCTCCGCCAGACTGATGGCCAAGGTTTGATCTTCACTGGCTTTCAGTACCGACACGGCGACCTCGTCCTGCGCCGACGCCAGAAGCGCATTTCGTGAGCCGGAATCCAACTCCGCCAGAGCGATCTTGATGTTGACCTCACGGTCCGACGTGGCAACACCTGCCGCGTTGTCGATGAAGTCCGCGTTGATTCGTCCACCGCCTGCGGCGTATTCGATCCGCGCACGCTGCGTGAAACCGAGGTTACCGCCCTCCCCCACCACGGCGGCACGCAACTCGTCCGCACTGACACGGACACCGTCGTTGGACGGATCGGCCGCGTCGACGTTGCTCTCGGCCGACGCCTTCACGTAGGTTCCGACGCCCCCGTTCCACAACAGCTCTACCGGGGCGCACAGGATCGCCCGGATCAATTCCTGCGGGGTGAGCTTCTCCTCGGTGATTCCGAGTACGTCACGCGCCTCTCGAGGAAGGCTGATGGACTTTGCGCTGCGCGGCCAGACGCCGCCGCCCGGTGACATCACGGTGCGATCGAAGTCGTCCCAGGACGAGCGCGGCACGGTGAAGAGGCGGGCGCGTTCGCGCAGCGTCGCTTCCATGTCGGGGTTCGGGTCGATGAAGATGTGGCGGTGGTCGAACGCGGCAACCAGACGAATCTTGTGCGAGAGCAACATTCCGTTGCCGAACACGTCGCCGGACATGTCGCCGATCCCCGCGACGGTGAAGGGATCGGTGTCGACGTCCACGCCGCGTTCGGCAAAATGGCGTCGCACAGCCACCCACGCGCCGCGGGCGGTGATACCCATGGCCTTGTGGTCGTAGCCGGCGCTGCCACCCGACGCAAAAGCGTCGCCGAGCCAGAAACCGCGCTCGATCGCTATACCGTTCGCGACGTCGGAGAACCGGGCGGTTCCCTTGTCCGCTGCCACAACAAGATACGAGTCTTCACCGTCGTATGCGATCACTTCCGCCGGGTGTACTGCCGAGCCGTCGACGATGTTGTCCACCACGTCGAGCAGTCCGCGAATGAACGTGCTGTACGACTCCTGCACCTGGGCCGGTGTGGGCGTGGATGTTCCGCGCACGACAAAAGCGCCCTTGGCTCCGGTCGGAACGATGGGCGAATTCTTCACGCTCTGGGTTTTCATCAGGCTCAAGGCCTCGGTGCGAAAGTCCTCGAAGCGATCGGACCATCGCAGGCCGCCACGTGCCACCGAAGAGCTACGCAGGTGAACGCCCTCGACGTTGGGTGCGCTGACGTAGATCTCGCGGAACGGAACGGTTTTCTGCGGCGTCGACAGAAGCTTCGAATCGATCTTGAACGACGCGTGCGGCAGCGGGTTGCCTGCGTCGTCACGCAGGTACCAGTTGGTGCGCAACGTTGCTTGAAGGAACGAGCGAACTCCGCGAAGAACTCGATCTTCGTCGAGAGTGTCTGCGCGTTCGACCGACTCGTCGATCTCGGCAACCGCGGCGGCAACGGCCGCAGCGCGTTCGGGCACGGCGGGGTCGAATCGCGCACTGAACAGTCCGAGCGCCGCGCGAACGAAAACGGGCTTCGCACCGAGCACACCCACTACGTAGCCTTCGGAAAGCCCGATCCGTGCCTGAGCCAGGAACCGGCACGCCGCACGCAGCAGCTCTGCGTCGCGCCACGTGATGTCGGCTCGGCCGATCAGGCTGGAAAAGTTGTCCATCCGGGTCCTACCGGCAACAACAGCTTCGAAAGCCGCGGCCATCTTCTCGAGGGCACCGCCGTCGAAGGCACACGGTTCGAAGGTGAAATGATGCGCCGATCCGAGAACTGTCGGAAGAGGGCGGTGCGTGGACACTCGAAGCCCGAGGGATTCGAAGTTCTCGCACAGATCGGAGAGGGAGGGCTCTCCGGACGGCCACAGCACCACGCCGGTCAGTTCGTCGCCCTGACGGAAAACCAGTCGTTGCCCCGCTGCTGCCAACTCGGCAACCAGCCCCAACGCTGGATCCGCTGTGTCTGCGAATTCTGACTTGGTTGCCGTTGATGTGCTCGCCATTGAACACCCTCCTGGAAAGTATTGGATCCGAACACTTTCCAGTGTTACGTGCATCACCGGGAAAAGTTCGTGCCCGATCGGAGTATCAACCCACCCCCGGCACGACAATCCGGCAGTTGCACATCTCGGGTCAGTCCCCCAGCCGGATCGGCGCCAGATCCGCAAAGACGTCCCCCGGGCCTGGATTCTCGGACGGTGTAGAACCGCCGAGATGGTGGACGACGCCCCAGACGGCGTTGATCGCTGTCTGGATCGCACCTTCCGCCCAACCCGCCGTCCAGGAGATGTCGTCGCCCGCGAGGAAGATTCCGCGATGACGCGGTTCGAGGTCACTTTGCACGAAGTGCGAAAACAGCCGTTCCTGGTACCGGTAATGCCCGGGCAGATTCGCCTTGAAAGCACCCATGAAGTCACGTTCGGTTTCCCAGGACAGCGTAACCGGACTGGAGATGATGTGGCTACGGAAATCGACACCGGGATAGATCTCTTCCAATGAGCGCAACATGATCTCCATGCGCTCGGTAGCGTTCAGCGCCAACAACTTCAACGAATCGTCCGACCACGTGTACGACAGACAGATCACGCCTGGTTTCCCTTCCCCCTGATCAAGGAGGTATGTGCCGCGACTCATGCGGTCGGTCAGTGTCATCGACACCGAATCGCGACCGGTCTCGGGATCCTTGTCCTTCCAGAACGGACGATCGACGAGAACGAACACCTTGGTCGAGCCCATGTAGTGCGTTCGTTCGATTGCAGTCCAGTGATCAATCGGGAACAGGTCGTCGGCGCAGCGAATGTTGTTGAGAAGCATCCAACTCTGCACGGTGACAACGGCGCTTGCATATGTTCGGATGAAACCTTCGGCATCGACCACCGTGAAACGGCAAGGTTCGGTGCGTCGCAGTTCAGTGACACGCGGCCGGGTTTTTCCGCCGTTCAGCGAAGACACCGTCGTACCGGCCGGCCAGTGCTTCATGTGCGCCGGGGAACGGTTCCACAGTCGCAACGGCAACTGCTGCGACCCACCGACGATACCTCGGTGATCGTCATCGGCTGCTGTGACGACTACGCGGAGGATCTCGAGGATCGAATTGGGATAGTCGGTGTCCCAGCCGCCGGTACCAAAACCGACCTGGCCGAACACTTCCCGCATGTGAAAAGATTTGAAGTGCTTCGACGCGGCAAGGAATCCGTAGAACGTCTGGTCGTCGTAACGCACCACCAGGTCGTTCCAGATCCGCTTGATCTCGGCGGTATCGCGGTCCCGAATTGCCTGCTGCATCGGAATCAAGTCGGCACTCTCTTCAAGAGTGCGCGCCCACGCCTGTGCGACCTCCGTGAAGATCGGCGGCAAGTCCTCGAGTGTGTGTGCATAGTGGCTCTCGCCCTTGAGATCTATGACGGTGCTCGGCGTGACTTCCGCCAGCGGATTGGGGAACTCCTCGGTCCCCAGTCCCATCTCGCCGAGGTAGTGGAACAACGTTGTCGACGACGGCGGGAAGCGCATCGCACCCATCTCCGCGACCACGCCTGGATACCCGTCGAATTCGACCGACCGCATTCGGCCGCCAATCTGATCTGCCTCGTAGACAACCGGTTTGAGTCCGATCCTGAGCAGCTCGTAGGCGGCAATCATACCGGCCAGCCCGCCGCCGATCACCGCGATTTCGGTACCGAATGCGACATCGGGCACCGAACCCAACCCAGCCGGGTCTGACACGTAATCGTCGTATGCAAAGGGAAAGTCGGGGCCGAACATCGTCAGCGGAGGCAGCGGCCCAGGTTCGGAGGAACTGTCCGGAGCTACGGGAATGGTCATCGACGGCCCTCTCGGCGGGAACGATAAGCGGGGTACAGATCGAGTCGACGATCGTCGAGATGTGTATTGACGGAACGTGATCGAGCCACCTCGGCGGCGGAGACATCGGCAAAGATCAGTTCCTGCTCCGCACCCGCTCGGGCCAGTTCCCTGCCGGTCGGATCGATCGCGCACGACAATCCACAGTAGATGAGCGCGGACTCCGAACCACAGCGATTGACGTAGGTGACAAACATCTGGCTCTCGTAGGCGCGGGCCGGAACAACTTGCTGTGCAATGTGTTCGAACGGCGCCATCAACCCGGTGGGCACGATCAACCATTGCGTACCGGCATCGGCATGTGCACGAACAGCTTCGGGAAACTCGACGTCGTAGCAGGTCAACAGGCCGCACCGGATTTCACCAAGATCGAATCCGGCTACCAAAGTGTCTCCCGGCGTGAAATTCTCACGATCAAGAGCCCCGAAGAGATGCGTCTTGCGGTAGTTGGCAAGTGATAGGCCATCGCGCCCTACTACCTGCACGCTGTTGTAGACATCGCCGTCGGAGAGTTCGGGATAGCCGTAGACGATGGCGATGCCCGCGCTCACTGCCACCGCCGCGATGGCGTCGAAAATCGGTCCGTCCGCCGCTTCCGCGCGCGCTCGGAGCAATCCGCCGATGTTGTACCCCGTTGTGGACATCTCCGGCGTCACCAGGATCGATGCACCGGCCGCTGCCGCTGTGTGTGCTGCCGCCCCGATCGCCTCCAGATTGAACTGCACCGAAGCAATGACGTCTTTCGATGTGAGCGGGCCCTGAAACAGTCCGACACGGAGGGAATCGACATTCATCGTGCACTCCTCGAGAAGTTCCGTGACGTCAGTATGCGACGGGGACGACTACAAAGGGTGATCTGCGACCTCACATCTGTCAACTAGAGTTTCTCAAAACTCAACATCAAGCGGGTATGCGTGGACCCTCCGGCAACGCCGGATTCAACACCCACAGAACCTTTGCCCGCACTGCACCCTCAGCCGAGAAACTGTGGTTGTGACGCGGAGCAAAGGTGAACGAGTCCCCCACCTGCAGGACCACGTCCTCCGCGTCGACGGACTCACTTCCCTGATCAGTTCTTCCGCCCTCGAACGACACCCGCAAACCGCCCTCGAGGACGTGAACGAAGTTCACATCGACCGGCAGGCTGTAGTACTCCCGCCCGCTTCCACCACCTGGTTCGATCTCGCTCATCAACACCTGGATGCGACGCTCGTTCGATGGCGTGAGTAGGAACTCCGACATCCTCTCGCCGCCAAAACTGATCTGCGGCCTGGCGTCGGCGCGCACCACCTCACCTGCAGACGCGTTCTCGAACAGCGAGCCGACCGGGATCTCGAGCACCGCGCACACCTTGATCAAGGTCGCCACCGACGCGTTGACATGGTCGCGTTCGAGTTTCGACAGGTATCCCTTGGTCACGCCACACGATTCGGCCAGATATTCGAGCGTCAATCGCTTCGACTGGCGGGCAGCCTTGAGCCTGGACCCGATCTGCGGTCCACCTGGCTCCGAACTGTCCTTCATCTTGACCACGCAGCAACTCCTTCAGCACAGCTCTGTCCCCTATAGGAAACAAGGGTTGACAATTGAGCCTCTTGAAGAAACCATACTTGCCTAGAGAGCTACATCATCGATGTGCCCATTCACGAGCAGGGGACCCCGAACATGGCCACCAACAATTCCGAAGCCGACAACTCCGGGGCACCGATCGGACCAGTCGACGCAACACGCGTCCCCCGATATGCCGAACCGACCACCTTCGCGCGCTTGCCGCGACTGGACGAGGTATCGCGCGCCGACGTGACCATCCTGGGAGTCCCCTTCGATTCAGGGGTCAGCTACCGGCCCGGCGCACGCTTCGGACCTGGCCACATTCGCGCTGCGTCGAAACTGCTGCGTCCGTACAACCCCGCGCTGAAGGTATCCCCCTTCGCCAACCAGCAGGTTGCCGACTTCGGCGATATCGGCGTCAACCCCTTCGACATGCAGGAAGCACTGACGACGGTTCAATCCGCGGTCACCGACCTGCGCGCCGACGGTTCCTCGGTGCTCACGCTCGGCGGCGACCACACCATCGCACTGCCGATCCTGCGCTCACTGGCCCGCGATCACGGGCCCATAGCCGTCCTGCACTTCGACGCTCACCTCGACACCTGGGACACTTACTTCGGCCAACCCTTCACACACGGAACACCTTTCCGCCGCGCCAGCGAAGAGGGCCTCATCGACATGGAGCGCTCGCAGCACATCGGAATCCGCGGACCGCTCTACAGTGAGAAGGACCTCGAAGACGACCGCGTGCTCGGCTTCCAGGTGATCCGCAGCGACGACTACGAGGTCGACGGCGTCGCCAGCATCGTCGAGCGCATGCGTAAGCGCCTCGACGGTGGCCCGGTGTACGTCTCCGTCGACATCGACGTACTCGATCCCGCCCACGCTCCGGGCACGGGAACGCCCGAAGCGGGCGGCATGACTTCTCGTGAATTATTGAACACGCTGCGCGGATTGGTGGGTCTCAACGTGGTCGGCGCCGACATCGTCGAGGTCGCGCCGGCGTACGACCACGCCGAGATCACCGGTATCGCAGCAGCTCACGTCGCTTACGAGTTGTTGTCGGTGCTCGCGCTCAATCGCTGAAGCAGCACAACGGTATCCGTGGTGTGATGCATCTCGGGGTTCGCGGGAAGATCGCGCTCCCGCGACTCCGAGACCAACACCTTCCACCCATCCGTGAACAGCGATTCCACGTAGTCCGGGGTATGCAGCATTGCCCGATGATGCTCCGTGGGCGACTCGTGGGGCGAGTGGCCGACGATCAGCAAATGGCCACCCGGCGCGACCAGTTCCCCGAGTGCTCGGAACAGTTCCCCGCGTGCTGGTTCAAGCATGTGGAAGAACTGCGCAGACACCAGATCGAACGAGCGGCCTTGCGGATCCCACTTGGTCAGGTCTGCTTCCAGCCACTCGATATCGACGTCCGAGCCCTCGACATGGGCCTTTGCGCGACTGAGCGCTACAGACGAAATATCGGTGCCGGTGACTTTCCACCCACGGCGTGCCAACCACAGAGCGTCGGCGCCCTCGCCGCAGCCCACGTCGAGCGCTGTGCCGGGCTCGAGGTCTGAAGCCTCGGCGATCAACTGCGGGTTGGGGTTTCCACTCCAGCGGGCTGGGCGTTCCTCGTACAGCGAGTTCCAGAATTGTGCATCGGCCTTGGCATACGGGTTTTCAGTCGTGTCAGCGTGGTTGCGATCTGCATGGTTGTGATCTGCATGGTCATGGTGTTCGTGGCTCATGTTTCCAGGATGACTACACTTCAAAACTGGCGCAACGTTGATTGCCGAAACAGCAAGTTCACCTACTCGGGGCTCTGGTACCGTCGCCCAACGTGCCTGGTGGATTTCCCGTGTTTCGCCTCTACCGCGACTCCAGCGGCTCACACGTTTTGTGTTGCGCGCGCTTTTCGGAGTTCTCAGGCTGGGTCGCGGACGAAGAAATCAGCGCACAGCGTGAACTCGACAACACCGTCGATAGCATCCTGCGCGAGGCTTCCCTCATTCCGGAGGCGTTCACGTTGGTCGGAGAACAGCAAGGCTATCCGGTCGGCGATCGCCTGTTCGATTCCACAGTTCCGCGCAGCGGGTCCGTCTCCTACGCATTCCAACAAGCTGGGGCGCCATGGATCGTTCTCGGCCTTGATGTTTCGACCGAAGAGTTCTGGGCTGAGGTCGAGGACGACGACGACCTCGAGGCTCTCGGCCCTCTCTCGCCGTTGACTACGGTCACGGCCGTCATCCTCACCGCGCCCGGATGGACTCACCACGACGATGTCCGATCGCTGTGAGCCGGGCTCGCCCGCAACGTCACACCACAGACCACGGTTTTATGGCATGCTCCGCTTGACCGGCACTCGTTCGATTCTCGGGAAAGGACCTCGCGATAGCCGCTCCACGCGCTGATGTTGCCCTAGCCGTCGCCGCCGCGACGGTCCTCGGCGTTGGTATCGGAGTCCTACTCAGCGATATTCTTGCCGGCTTTGCTGTCGGCGTTGGCGCCGCGGTGGTCTTCCGGTTTGCCCTTCGAATGATCAATACCCGCAGATAAGCAGGCAATACGGGCACCGACTGACAAAATCAGTCGGTGCCCGTGCGCCGATTGCGGCCTACTTCAGGACCCGGATCGCCGAGCCCGGGAGGATTCCGCTCGAAGGCGGGTAAATCGAAGTTGCTCCGTTGAAGAACATATGGGCGGGAGCCGTCGACACCGGAAGAAGGTCGACGTCGTTGAATAATGCACGCTCACTTTCCTCCCAGATCTTGCACGACTCGTCGCCGGGAAGAAGCGAAGCCTGAGTGGATAATTCGATGTACTTCTTGTTGTCGAGGGAAGCGAAGTTGACCCCTTCCGGTTTCGGCGGACCGGTGAAGTACTTCGCAAAGATACTCGGCGTATCACTGCCCAGCGTCAAACCGATGGAGACGTCCCACGAGGACAGGTCGGTGGTGCTGAACGTGTTGGCGATGACAAAGCTGTAATCGCCGCCGGTCAGTTTCACCTTCGCGCCAAGCCCTTCCCATTGTGTCGCTACGTATTCCGCAGCAGCAGAGTGCGTGTCGCGCGCATTGTTGAAAATCACGTTGAGGGCAAGCGTTCGCCCGTCCTTTGCCAGGACGCCGTCGGTCCCCGCCTTCCAGCCGGCATCGGACAGAGTCTTCTTTGCTGCGTCGACGTCGAATTCGGGGATCGTTCCTTCCACACTGTTGTAATCGCAGGCAAGGGGTTCCGAAACCGCGAGTGCGCGTGCGCGGGTTCCCTTACCTCCGGTGGTGATCTCGGTGTAGTCGTCCAGATCGACTGCTTGCACGAGAGCTTGTCGTACAGCGCGGTCTGCCGTGGGTAGGGCCGCGAAATGATTGAAGATGAACTCCCCGGACAACGTGGTGTATGTCTTCGAATCCAGACCCGCTGCCAAGACTCGTTCCTCGTCCGAACCGGTCACCGCTGCGGCATTGACCCCACCGGTGAGAACAAGATTCGCCGTCGTACTCGGATCGGTGACTATCTTGATAGTCACGGTCTTCGGCACCCCGAGAGTATCGGAAGTGGTCTCTCCGTTCGGGCTCCAGGTGTAACCGTCGCGGCGTTCCATCGTGATGTGATCATTGGGAACAACTTCGACGACCTTGAACAGACCCGTTCCGTTACTACTCGAACGGATGCCGGCCGGGTCTTCGAGCGTCGCAGCACACGGAAGCCGCATCGAGCCTATTCGGGAGAGCAGGAAGGGAGCTGGTTCCGCCGTGCTTACCGTCAGTTCGTCACCATCCGCCGAGGCGACCGTCGACATCGGCACAGTGGATCCGCGCAGCGGTGAAGCGTTTTCAGGATCCATGACCCAGTTGATGTCGTCGGCCGCGGTCTGTGCTGTGAAGGAAGTGCCGTCGGCACAGGTGATGCCCTTCTTGAGCACGAACTTCAGCGTGTTGCCTTCCTCGCTCCAGCTTTCCGCGAGATACGGACGCACAGTGCGTGTTTGCGCATCGATGTCGATCAACGAATCGTACGAGTACGCGTTCACGATCTGAGTCGACGTGAGATTGGTGATCAGGGGATGCAGATTTCCCGGATCGGCGTTGATGACAGTCGTGAAACTGCCGTCCTTCGCATACTCGCCGACCGAACCTTCGGGACTGGTCGTATCGCCACACCCAACCAAGGCGAACACGCCAACGCCGATAACTGCTGTCGCGGAGACAGAACGAGCTTTCATACGAGCCGCCATCTACTAGAAGTTGCCATGGCGACAATGGTGCGGGACTGACGTGGTCTGGATCTCGTTGAAGTGACCCATACAGTCGGTCGTACTCTGTTCGATTGTCACTATCGACCGGGCGAGCGCAGAGGCTAGGTGCGACGCTGCCGTTGACGGTGATTCGCGACGTTGATTCGGTTGCCGCACAACCCCGGCATGCAGTATCGGCGTCGTCCTCCCCTGCTCGTATCGACAAACACCCCGTTGCACGTCGGCGATGCGCATGAGCGGAACCGTTCGTACCCCAATGTGCGCAGAGTCCCCAGCAACGAGTAGCCGATCAACAACGTGAGTTCACCCGCGAGATCGATTATGCTGTCCGGTACTGCATTCCACCGATAGCCGTGCTGGGAATCCAGCTCGAGTCGAACG
Organism: Rhodococcus sp. KBS0724; assembly: GCF_005938745.2. Taxonomy (NCBI): domain Bacteria; kingdom Bacillati; phylum Actinomycetota; class Actinomycetes; order Mycobacteriales; family Nocardiaceae; genus Rhodococcus; species Rhodococcus sp. KBS0724. The sequence continues at coordinate 597,953 of NZ_VCBX02000001.1, read as the reverse complement.
TGATGCGGGACGGTCTGCAGGAGTCGATGAGTGCGATCAACGAGTTCGTCAGCGGTGGGAGCATCGAGAACCGAACGAATCTCCTCTCTCAGCCCCTGAACGTCTGCAAGTTCACCGCTGGTCGGCCGACGCCCGTTGCGGAGCGCATCCGGCGAGAGTCCGTGTTCACCCAGCAGATCGTGAAGCGCCTGGGGGTCAGGCAACACATCACCGACTTCTACCCACACCCGAGGTGAGGTGTTGACGAGGTCGGTCGCAAACGACGCACCGGCGACGTAATCGTCTAAAACCACTTGCATCCCTTACCGCCCTGCTTTACCGTAATTGAATAACCTGACTTTACACCTTACGAAGGCGGCGGGATGGAACAATCCAGAGAACACGGGCTGCCCGAGATGCTCCTCGACACCCATCATCGATTACGCCGCGCGGGCGCCGTGGCGTCCGAGACACCCATCGTTGCCGCTGATCTCTACTGGTCGATCGGAGCGCTCGCCCAGTGCCTGACCGCGATGGACGAAGTCATTTCACAACTTGGAATCAACGCCCGAAAGCAGTTGCGAGCCGGAAAGCTCGACGTCGAGCATGGTCCGTTCGAAGGAGAACCCGACACCGCCCTACTCACCGCGATTCTTGCACTAGCCAGAGCATCGAGCAGTTGCGAACCGGTCCAGACAGCAATCGGCAATGCCCAGATCGCGGTATGCGATCTCGTCGTCGCAAGGCCCGCCAGCGTCTGACTCCCGGCAAAGGCGGCCCGTTCCACTAGAGACTGTATGGTTGGTTTTCAGGCAAGCGCCGAGAGCATCGAACAGCAGGAACCGGGTTATCACTGTGAGTGCAGGAACATCGACAATCTACGAGGACCGAACGGTCCGGCTCGACGATCAGGGCGTCACGATCCGCCACTACTACTTTCCCTTTGTCAGCAAGTTCGTTCCGTACTCGCAGATCGAATCCGTCGACCTCGGAGTCATGTCATGGCTGAGCGGACGCCTACGAATTTGGGGAACAACAGATTTCAGTTCGTGGTACAGCCTGGATCTGTCACGCCCATGGAAGGAGACCGCTGTGGTACTCACCCTCACCGGCCGCGGGACGCCCTCATTCAGTCCCAAAGACCCCAATCGCGTCGACGCCGAAATCCGAAGTCGCATTGGATCGCACACCCAGAACTGACTGTGATTCGTCAGCGACCGATTCCCTCCAAGAACGCAGTTTGATCTGCCAGATACCCAGGCACGAAGAGCGAACGAGGAGCGAGAACAGCCACCAGCGTCGACATCAGTTCCGAGTCTTCGAGATTCTTCTTCACCAGCGAATGAGTCCCGTCGGGATAATTCTTGACCACCAATTGACCTGGTGGGTCGAGCAATTCGCGGTACACCCTTTCCGTGTCTGCGACGTCGACGTTCACGTCGTGGCCGCCGAGTATCAAAAGCACCGGTACATCCACGGTTTCGAGATCGGCTCGTGCATCCGATCGATAGTTCTTCCGAATGAAATTCCACCGGTCTTCAGTGAGACCCTCAGCCTCGCCGGACGCCACGAGATCGCCGAACGACGCGTCACGGGCCAACTGGTCCAAGTTCTTCACTCGGTTCACCCGAGCCTTCTCGAACTCGTCGGCCGACGCATTCTTTTCGGAAAGTTCTGCAAGGGTGTTGAATTCACCTTGCTGGAGCCAGTTGATCGCGGTGCTCACTGCAATGACGAACGCGATGTCAGGATCGAGGTTCACCACCTTGGGCATCACCCACCCGGCCTGGCTTGCACCCCACAGGCCAATCCGAGAGGAATCGATGTCCGGGCGTCCCCGCACCCACTCGATTGCCGCTTCCGTCTCCGTGGCCCGGTCCTCCATGCTCTGATCGAGCCAATTTCCCGGCGCCCCGTTGATTCCCGGCTTGTCCCAGGAGAGTGACGCGTACCCCGCTTTTGCGAATGCCTCCCAGAGTGGCCGGTAGAAGGTCTCGTGTGTTGCATCGATCGGCCCGTCGCCATGGACAAAAACCACGAGCCCGAAGGGACCTTCATCTTGTTCAGGAAGGGCCAGGATTCCCTGTAGCGGCACCGAACCCCCGGTGATCGTCACCTTTTCCTCACGGAGGTCGTAGCTGTTCTGGTACAGAGTCCAGCCCACCAGTCCAACGATCAGAACGCCGACCACCCCCAGGGAAGTAACCATCCACCTGCGCAAACGAGTGTTGCCCTTCCGCTCACTCACCGATCGCACTGCCATTTCTCGACCTAACGTATGAATTTGAAACGATCGTTTTGCATTCGATAGTACAGTGATGGGAGAAAATGTCGAGACGCGAGGAAAGGGCCGACGAATGGACAGGGACGTCGATGTACCCACGAGGATTCTGATCGAGGGACTACTGCGCGCGGACGGAACTGTCGACGGCCACACTCTCTACGCCACCGCCGGCGCCCTCGACAAAACCGATCAACAGGTTCGGCTGTGCATCAAGCGTTTGGTCGCCGAAGGAAAGTTCACACAGGAAGGGCGCGGGCGGCAGGCCACGTTACGAGCCACGCCGAAAGCCGTGCGGGAGATGGAACCCGACGTCGAATTCGTTCGGCTGGCCTATCAACAAGATCGCGGCACCACGACGCCATGGGACGGGTACTGGCATCTGGTTGGATTCGCAATTCCGGAGTCGTCACGGAAAGCGCGAGATACGCTGCGCACCAGGGTGATCTACCTCGGCGGCGCACTCCTACAGGGCGGCTTGTACGTCTCGCCGCACGCCTGGGAACCGTATGTTCTCGATGTGGCCGCCAACCTCGACGTCGAACAGCACCTGTCGTCACTGACCACTCGCGATCTGACGGTGGGCACCCTCGAAGACCCCGTGAAGATTGCCGCGCAGTTGTGGCCACTGGACGAGATCGCGGCCGGATACGAACGACTACTCGACGTAGCGACCGCGCGCCTGCACTCACTGCAGAACACCCCAGCCATCGATGCTGTCACGATGACCATCGAACTCGCGGCGGAATTCACGCGAGCCATGGAACCGGATCCGCTGCTGCCGCCAGAATTACTGCCTACCAACTGGATCGGCAAGCGGGCGCGATCCGTCACGGCACAGTGCTGGACGCTCCTGGCACAGGTGGATGGCGCCGACAAACTACCGTCGCTGTTCCACCTGTACGCAGGCGCAATTGACGATCAGGACGCGAGAGTGCGCTGACGCTGCGGCAACCCGAAGCGACCGAGAACCTCGTCGACAGCTGTCGCCGGAGTCACCAGCCCCCGCGACTGAAGCCACGGAATGGTTTCGCCGACAAGATGTTCGAGAGTGCGAGGCAGCGACAACGGGAGCAAGGTCACACCGTCTGCGACGTCGGCGGCCCGAATATCGGCGATCAAACTGCCGAGCCCGGACGGCGTACCGACGTAGTGCAGCGAAGCCGGGACTCGCGGAACGTTCAGCGCACTATCCAACTGCGCCAACTCTTTACGCGCAGCGCGCGCTTCCGGAGCGATCAGGATTTCGAGATCGACCAATACTGCAACAGAATCGGGATCGCGGCCGTCCTCGGCAATCGCTGCGCGGATCTGGGCTCGCTGAGCCTGCGCGTCACGCAGGTCGGCGGCACGGATTCGAATGACATTGACAGGGAAGGCCGTCAGATCGAGAAGGGTGTCACCTTCGGTGAGATCCACCCAGTAGTCTGCGCCGATGAGTGGCAGGTTTCCGGGAGCTCCTTCGGCGGAGGGATGGTGGCCGAATCCGGTCAGCTCAACAGCTACGTGCAGCGAGTGTGATGCGATAGAAGACATGTGTATCTCCGAAAGTATGGAGGGAGGGGTGAGCGCGAGACGATCGTCAGCTCGTACACATTCCAAACGTCGCAGTTGTCATGCCTGCCATGTTAGTTGCCTATTTCAGTCAGTGCATCCGGATGTGAGCTCAGACGCATTCGGCTGCGCCGGCGTCGCCGGCGGTGCCACCAAGGAAAGTGCGGGTCTCGGGCACGGGATTCCATGCACCGGCGGTCTTCTCGTAGTTCCAATCACGCTGATTGGAAACGAGGATGCTCACGGCGTTGATCAGGCGATCCACGTCGTCGGAGCTGCTGCCCAATCCGAGGCTGGCGCGGACGGCACCGCCGGACAGGCCGAGACGAGAAAGCAGCGGGTGCGCGCAGAAGCGTCCGTCGCGGACGCCGATGCCGTGTTCTGCCGAGAGGAATGCGGCAACCTCGCCGGCTTCGTATCCGTCGACGGTGAAGGTGACAATTCCTACGGCGTCGGGAGCATCGGCCCACAAGCGGAGCAGGTTGACGCCCGCGATGGCGTCCAGTCCGTCGGTCAGCTGAGCGGTGAGCGCCTTCTCGTGCTCCGCGATCACATCGAAGTCGAGCGCGGTCAGTGCGTCGCAGGCGGCGGCGATTGCAGCAGCACCGAGAACGTTGGGCGAACCGGCCTCGTGACGGGCGGGAGCGCAGGCCCACTCGGTGGACTCGATGGTCACCTCACGGACAGCACCGCCACCGGCGAGGTACGGCTTGGCCTCGTCGAGCCAGTCGCGGCGGCCGACGAGGACGCCGGCACCGAACGGCGCGTACAACTTGTGACCGGAGAACGCGAGGTAGTCGACTCCGCTTTCCTGCAGGTCGATACGACGGTGGGGAGCCAACTGAGCAGCGTCGACGAGGATGCGTGCACCACAACGGTGCGCAATGTCCGCAAGGCGTGCGATCGGCAGGATCTCGCCGGTCACGTTGGACGCTCCCGTAATAGCGAGGAGAGCGGCGGGCTTGGTGCACAGCTCCGCGATCAGTCGTTCAATGGTTTCCTCGACGGTATCGGCGGCCGTGACGATACGAGCGTCGTTCCAGGGCAACAGGTTTGCGTGGTGCTCGACGTCGAGGACGACGGTGCTACCGGGCACGGACTGGGCGAGGAGGTTGAGCGAGTCCGTGGTGTTGCGGGTGAAGACGACAACCTGATCGTCGGCGCAGTTCACGAAGCGTGCAACCGATTCGCGAGCGTTCTCGTAGGTCAGTGTGGAGATCCGGGAGGCGTATCCGGCACCACGGTGGACGCTGGCGTACGTGGGAAGAAGTTCCGCAATACGGTCGGTGACCTGGGCCAATGCCGGCGCGCTCGCTGCGTAGTCGAAGTTCGCGTATGAACACTCGCCGCCCTGGACGAGGGGAACCTGCAGGTCGGCGCCGGAAACCTTGGCAATGGGAGCGGTGCAGGTATCGGCACTCAGAACAGCAGTCATCGAAGACAATCCTCACGTTCAAGGACTCATTTTTCGGGTGATGTTCCCGGAAGAGCCCGCGCTTGCCGCATCCGTTTTCGGATACAGCCGGGTCGTCACCCGGAGCACCCCACCGCGGAGGAGGGTTGCCGACCAGCAAGCCGGGGCTGAACACTGGTACTCGTGACCTGCAAACGAGAATGGCAGGACTCCGGCGGCTTGTCAACTCGAAGGGATGAAGAATTTTCCGTTGCCGACTGACCGCTCGGCACGCGAGGCAAAGGGTCCGCCTCCTAGTCGAGCTACGCCGACAGTTCCTCGACAATGAACCGAGTGGATTTCACGTCGAATGTCCCTCTCTTGCAACATGACCTGACTGTCGACCTGCGCGCCGCCGCGTCACCCCCCTGAATCAACAAGTCGGAATCGACAAGTCCGGCCAAGGCGGTCGACGAAGAACTGCCGCTGTTGCGATCACGGCGGCCGCCAATCCGATGACCTCCCCCAACAACGCAATTCTCGAGTGATCCGTTGCCGGCACCCATAGCGCCTTGCCGTCCCGAATGGAGAACACTCCAACGGGCACCGGAATGGGATTGCCGCGCAATCGCCAGTGCAGGCGCGAAACCGTGATGATCGTGGTTCCATCACTGGTCTCGTACGGTTCGTCGAAGATCTTCGCAGCACCGGACCCTGCGCGAAGTTGCTCCACCGCATTCCGAATCTCCATAGCCACCATGGTCGCACCGATACAGCGCAACTGCGCGAATATCGACCCATTGGCCGAGCAGGCAAAAAGGGGCGGCAGCGCACATAGTTGCGACCGTCACAGTCACGTTTCGGTATCGACCCCGTTCATCATTGATATGGCGAAAGATCGCGAGTTAAGGATCTGACCGACAAAGAGTTTCGCAGAATTTGACAATTGCGCAATAGCCCTGAAGCGCAACAGATTGACACCCCCTCTCAGCCCCAAGAGAATTCGTCATCGAACCTACGTCACGAACGCCAATATTGCTACCGTGCAACATTTTACGACGGAAATTCAAAGAAGCAGAAGCAATATCACGACAGTGCAGCATCTTTCGTTCAGTTGAGTTGCCGGAAGCCTGCCGTTAGTTTGGGATGCAAAGCAATAGCCCGGTCTTTACTGCGATGGTGCGAGCGCATGCCCGCCTACGCGACCTGTGGCCGCCGTACGAGGGCTGAGCGCGTCGACGATGTCGCCGGAGTGCGACAAGCACGCTGAACTGTGTGAAGGAGCGAGATGACTGCGGTCAAAAACGCGTGGAGGGGACTACGGAAACCCGTATTCGTCCCGGCATCGATAGTGATCTTCGGGCTGATCGCCTTTGCCGTGATCTATTCCGGAACTGCGGCCGACGCCTTCCAGAGCCTGAACAACGCCATCACCGACGGTGTCGGCTGGTGGTACATCCTGTCCGCCACCGGATTTGTGGTCTTTGCTCTCTACTGCGCGATCAGCCGGATCGGCAACATCAGGCTCGGCCGTGACGACGAGCAACCCGAGTTCGGCATGATGTCGTGGTTTGCGATGCTTTTCAGTGCCGGCATGGGCATCGGTTTGGTGTTTTACGGAGTGGCAGAACCACTTTCGCACTATGTAGACCCGCCGGTCGCGGGTCGGGTAGCAGGATCCACCGACGCGGCCGCAAATCAGGCCATGGAACTGACAATGTTCCACTGGGGTCTGCACGCGTGGGCGATCTACGTTGTTGTCGGTCTCGGACTGGCGTACATGACGTACCGCAAGGGTCGCCCCCTGTCGATCCGTTGGCTCCTCGAACCCCTGCTCGGACGCGCTCGCATCGAGGGCAAGATCGGGCATGCCATCGACGTCGTTGCGATCGTCGGCACCTTGTTCGGCGTCGCAACATCGCTCGGATTCGGTGTTCAGCAGATCACCGCCGGCCTCGACTACCTCGGCTGGGTGGAGACCGACAATTGGTTGGTCATCGCCATCATCGTCATCGTGACGGGTATGGCCACCTTCTCGGTGGTCTCCGGTGTCACCAAGGGACTGAAGTGGCTTTCCAACATCAACATGATCCTGGCCGCGGCCCTTGCTCTGTTCGTACTGGTCCTCGGCCCCACACTGTTCCTTCTCCAGTCCTGGGTGCAGAACCTCGGCGGCTACGTTCAGGCCCTTCCGGAACTGATGCTGCGCACCTCTCCGTTTGCCGACGACGGCTGGGCAGGCGCGTGGACGATCTTCTACTGGGGATGGTGGATGAGCTGGGCGCCGTTTGTCGGAATGTTCATCGCCCGCATTTCTCGTGGACGCACCATCCGTGAATTTGTGTTCGGTGTACTGCTCGCGCCCACTCTCGTCGGTTCGCTGTGGTTCACGATCTTCGGTAACTCCGGGATCCTGCGTCAGCGCAACGAGGGCACCATGCTCGACGCGTCGGGCGCCGTCGACACCAACACGTCGTTGTTCACACTGCTCGACGGGCTTCCGCTCGGAACGATCTCGAGTGTTCTCGCCATCGTTGTCATCGTGTTCTTCTTCGTGACGTCCGCCGACTCGGGTTCGATCGTCATCGACATCCTCGCGACGGGCGGCAACCTGGAGACATCCAAGATCACCCGGGTCTACTGGACGTTCCTGTCCGGCGCTGCCGCAGCTGTTCTGCTCCTCGTCGGCGGCAGCGGATCTCTGACGGCCCTGCAAACCGTGGCTATCGCGACGGCTGTGCCGTTCTCGATCATCATGGTGCTGGCCTGCCTGTCCATGCTCAAGGCATTCCGATACGAGGTCGCCGCAGCTCCTCGGTACTTGCGGATCTCGACCACGAACAGTTCGGTCGACGTGCCACAACCGTCGAGTAAACGATTGCGCGACCTGAACATCTCGTCCAGTTTCGCGGGGCTGACACCGTCACAGTCGGGTATCACCACCGATCCGAGTGACAGCCACATGTTCGTCGCGGTCCACGAGGTCCCGCAGCACGCGGTCAACATCGATCCTGATACCGGCGTCGTCGACATCTCCGCAGATTCTCGCGCCGTCGACCCGCTGGGCGGAGAGGTCTTCGACACGCCTGAGTTCGCCGATTCAGCCGAAGGACACCTGCAGAACGCCACGAACTCGGAATAAGCGCAAGCTCGGCATGTTGCATTAGGCAGAACTGTTCACCAACTCGCAAACTTGTCATGAGATAACAACTCGACAAGTCGCACGACTAAAGATCATGAGCAGAACAGGATCAACGGGTTTGCCACTCCAGCCGCAGTCGACGGAATCGTCTATCGGGATTCCGCCAGTATTCCTACGTTCGGGGCAGGCACCTGCGCCTCGCACTCTCATCGACATCGTGCGGGCATCCGCGCAGGCCAACCCCGAAGCACCCGCCATCGACGACGGTGAGACGACGCTGTCGTACGCCGAACTGCTGAGCGAAATCGAACAGGGTGCGCGCTGGCTCGCCGACGCCGGAGTCGGCGCGGGTGATCGCGTCGGCATCCGGATGCCGTCCGGTTCGCGGTCGCTGTACGTGGCGATCCTGTCGATCCTCGCGGCCGGCGCCGCTTATGTGCCCGTCGACGCCGATGATCCGGAGGAGCGCGCCGAACTCGTTTTCGGTGAAGCCCAGGTCACCGCGATCATCACTGGCGACGGCGTCGGGCCTGGCACCGCGCCGAAACGGCTCGAGCACCCACCCGTACGCGATCCACTGCCCGGAGACGACGCCTGGATCATCTTCACGTCCGGATCCACCGGCACGCCCAAGGGCGTCGCCGTCACCCACCTCAATGCCGCGGCGTTTGTCGACTCCGAGGCCCGCATGTTCCTTCAAGACGAGCCGATCGGTCCTGGCGACCGTGTTCTCGCGGGACTGTCCGTCGCCTTCGACGCGTCGTGTGAGGAAATGTGGCTCGCGTGGCGTCATGGCGCGTGCCTGGTCCCCGCACCTCGATCACTCGTCCGCAGTGGCATGGACCTCGGCCCGTGGCTGGTCTCTCGCGACGTCAGCATCGTCTCCACCGTTCCCACGTTGGCGTCGCTGTGGCCGGCCGAGGCACTCGAAGCCGTCCGTCTGCTGATTTTCGGCGGCGAAGCCTGCCCGCCCGAATTGGCCGAGCGCTTGGCCGTCGAAGGCCGTGAAGTGTGGAACACATACGGACCCACCGAAGCGACAGTGGTTGCCTGCGGCGCGCTGATGGACGGCAAGAGCCCCGTCAGCATCGGACTCCCCCTGGACGGCTGGGACCTTGCCGTCGTCGACGCCCAGAACAACCCCGTCGCAGTCGGGGAGGTGGGCGAACTGGTAATCGGTGGCGTCGGCCTCGCCCGCTATCTCGACCCGGCAAAAGACGCCGAGAAGTACGCATCGATGCCGTCGCTCGGCTGGGAGCGTGCGTACCGCAGCGGCGACCTCGTCCGACTAGAGCTCGAGGGACTCATGTTCCAGGGCCGAGCCGACGATCAGGTCAAGCTCGGTGGCCGACGCATCGAACTCGGTGAGGTCGACAACGCGCTGCAGAACCTTCCCGGTGTCAGTGGCGCTGCGGCCGCGGTCAAGAAAACCGCAGCCGGAAACCAGCTCCTCGTGGGATACATCGCGAGTACCGACCCCAATTTCGACCTCAAGGCCGCACACGCCACGCTCAGCGAACAATTGCCGGCCGCGCTCGTTCCGCGTCTGGCATTGATGGACGAACTCCCGACGCGCACCTCCGGCAAGGTCGACCGCAACGCTCTCCCCTGGCCTCTGCCCGGAGCCGGCGAAGACGCCGGAGCCGCACTCGGACTGGACGGAACAGCAGCCTGGGTAGCCGGACTGTGGGGTTCGATTCTCGGCGCACAGATTACCGGCCTCGACGACGATTTCTTCGAAGTGGGCGGCGGATCCCTCTCCGCGGCACAGCTGGTGACGGCACTACGCGAACGCTTTCCCGAGGTCACCGTCGCGCAACTCTACGATCATCCGCGGTTGGGATCGCTCGCCGAATACCTCGACGAATTAGCGCCCACTGAAACCGTCGAACCGCGCATAGTCAAGCCCACACCGCTGAAATCCCAACTGGCGCAGATTGCCGCTACCGTTCCGCTCACGACGCTCACCGGACTGCAGTTGGTGACGTGGCTGGCGATCGCGAACAACGTCCTCGGTTGGTTCGCCGATGTGCGCTGGGCTCCGAGCGTCTCGTGGTGGTGGATTTTGTTGGCCTTCCTCGTCTTCATCACGCCGATCGGCCGGATGACGATCGCCGTGATCGGCACCCGAGCGCTGCTACGAAACCTGCAGCCTGGCACCTACCCGCGCGGTGGCAGCGAACACATGCGGCTGTGGATCGCCCAGCGACTCACCGAAGCCAGTGGCGCAGCCAGTCTTTCGGGTGCACCGTGGATGCTGTACTACGCACGTGCCCTCGGCGCCGACATCGGCCACGGGGTCGACCTCCACACGCTTCCCCCGGTCACCGGCATGCTCGAACTCGGCGACGGCTGCTCCGTCGAACCCGAAGTCGACCTCTCCGGTCACTGGATCGACGGCGACGTCATTCACATCGGCGAGATCAAGATCGGTGACGGCGCTTCCGTCGGTTCACGCTCGACGCTTCTGCCGGGCGCACGTATCGGGCGCGACGCCGTCGTCGAACCCGGATCTGCGGTGTTCGGCCGGGTGAAAGCGAACCAGCAGTGGGCCGGATCCCCGGCGGTCAAGGTCGGCAAAGCAAATCACCCGTGGCCATCCGAACATCCCAAGCGCGCGCCTGGCTGGGTTCCGGTGTACGGCGTCACCTCGATCTTCCTGGCCGGTATGCCGATCTTTGCGCTGATGGCCGGAATCGCCTTGATCGGCTGGTGGGTTCGCGACACCGAGACCATCACGGATGCAATCCTCCAATCGCTGATCGTGCTTCCGGTGGCGACCATCCTGAGCCTGCTCGTCTTCGCAGTCATCACGCTCGTTGCCGTACGTCTTCTCGCGATCGGTCTGACCCCCGGTTATCACCCCGTCCGCAGCCGCATCGGATGGCAGGTGTGGGCGACCGAGCGACTACTCGACTCCGCCAGAACCTTCCTCTTCCCCCTCTACGCCAGCCTGCTGACGCCGGGGTGGCTCCGTCTCCTGGGTGCCAAGATCGGTAAGAACGTCGAAGCATCCACCGTGCTCCTGCTTCCCAAGTTCACGACAGTCGCCGACGGCGCGTTCCTCGCCGACGACACCATGGTCGCGAGCTACGGCCTCGGCGGCGGCTGGATGCACATCGAACCGGCAAAGATCGGTAAACGCGCGTTCCTCGGTAACTCCGGCATGACCGCACCCGGTCGACGCGTCCCCAAGAACGGTCTCGTTGCCGTGTTGTCCGCGACACCGTCAAAGGCGAAGTCCGGATCCTCGTGGCTCGGCAGCCCGCCCGTGCGTCTGCGCCGCGCAGTCGGCGACACCGACGCGGCCCGCACCTTCAACCCACCGATGCGCCTCAAGATCGCCCGCGGCATCGTGGAGACCTGCCGCTTGATCCCCGTCATGGTCACCTTCGGCATCGGTCTCGGTGTGCTGTTTGCACTCGAAACCCTCGCAGGCACCGTCGGGTTCTGGTTCGCCGCACTGCTCAGCGGCATTGTCCTGCTGATCGCAGGCGCAGTTGCCGGAGCCATCACCATCGCAGCCAAGTGGATTGTCGTCGGCAAGATCAAGAAGGTGGAGCATCCACTCTGGAGTTCCTTCGTCTGGCGCAACGAAGTTGCCGACGCCTTTGTCGAGACAGTCGCGGCGCCCTGGTTCGCTCGAGCAGCAACTGGTACTGCCGTACTGAACATCTTCTTGCGCGGACTCGGCGCCAAAATCGGCAAGGGGGTTTGGTGCGAGTCGTACTGGCTACCCGAAGCAGATCTCGTAACTTTGGGTGACGGGGCAACCGTCGAACGGGGGTGCGTCGTGCAAACTCACCTCTTCCATGATCGGATTATGGCCATGGACACCGTCACCTTGGGAGCAGGAGCAACGCTCGGACCACACTGCGTCGCGCTACCCGCAGCCGGAATCGGCGCAGGCGCAACCGTCGGGCCCGCATCATTGGTCATGCGAGGTGACACCGTTCCGCCGTCGACCCGGTGGCAGGGCAACCCTATTGCCCCGTGGGCGGCTTCGTGAAGCCGAACAAGATGCTCGACGAGCCGATCGACCCGTACCTGCCGCAGAACGGCAACCACGGATATCGCGTATCGCGATACGAATTGGAACTGACCTACAAGGTTTTCAGCAACCGTCTGGCCGGCAAGGCCGTCATCACCGCTGTCACCACTGAGAACCGGTCCAAATTCAGCTTCGACCTTGCCCAGAACCTGCAGGTGTCCAAGGTGTCGGTCAACGGCGCCCGCGGCGCCAAGTACTCGCGTCAGAACAACAAGCTGATCATCACGCCCGGCACCAAGATCCCCGCCGGCGGAGCACTCTCGGTCACCGTTCAATACACCGGAAACCCCGAACCCATCAAAGGTCTCTGGGGTGAAGTCGGCTGGGAAGAACTCACCGAAGGAATCCTCGTCGCGAGCCAACCCAACGGGGCCGCGTCGTGGTTCCCGTGCGACGACCATCCCAGTTCCAAAGCGTCGTACCGCATTTCGATCACCACCGATTCTCCGTTCTACGCACTCGCCAACGGCGCATTGGTGCGTAAGCAAACCCGCGCCAGTGCAACCACGTGGGTGTACGAGCAGACCGAGCCCATGGCCACCTACCTCGCGACAATTCAGATCGGGCAGTACGAGCATCGGCAGGTCAGCTCTGGCCAGGTCCCGATCTTCGCGGTTCACCCGCCTCGACTGCACAACGAGTTCGACGTCGACTTCTCACGGCAGCCGCAGATGCTCGACGTCTTCGGAAAACTGTTCGGCCCATACCCCTTTGCCGACTACACCGCCGTGGTCACCGACGACGAACTCGAGATTCCCATCGAAGCCCAGGGGCTCTCGATTTTCGGCGCCAATCACTGCACCGGCCGACGCGGATCCGAACGCCTTGTCGCACACGAATTGGCGCACCAATGGTTCGGCAACAGCCTCACTATCGAGGCGTGGTGCGACATCTGGCTGCACGAAGGGTTTGCCTGTTACGCGGAATGGATCTGGTCCGAAAACTCGGGAGGGCCCTCGTCCAAAACCCTTGCTGCTAACGCCTATCAAGGGCTGATGCGCAAACCTCAGGATCTCGTCCTCTGCAATCCCGGGCCGGCCCTGATGTTCGACGATCGAATCTACAAACGCGGCGCCCTCACCCTGCACACTCTGCGTGGGGTTCTCGGAGACGACAAGTTCTTCGAACTTCTCCGGCAGTGGACCACCAAACATCGCCACAGCACTGTCAGCACCGAACAGTTCACCGATCTGGCGTCACGGTTCACCGACATCCCGCTGCGTCCGCTGTGGGATGCGTGGCTCAATCAGAAACCCCTGCCGCGCCGGACGTGAGCCGCGTCAACTCAGGGTTTTGAGGCTCTCCAGCCTTGTCAGGATCGGAGCCCGCCATTCCTCGACATCCTCCGGACCGTTCTCGGCCCACAGCTCGTAGAGTTCGGACGTTTCGGGGTCGCCAATTGTGCGTTCGAGTGTCGCGAGAATCCACTCCCGCTGCTCTGGCGTCAAGGACTCGGTATAGGCGACGGCATCGATACCCTCGAGTTGCGGTGGGGCCGGTAGGAGTCCGTGCGCCACTGCAAGAATTTCCGCCACTGCGATTGCCGCCTGCGAATCTTCCACCTCGACGTACTCTTCGTCGACGTGCCCGGTGAAATCGGTGATGTCGAATTCACCGGCCCGAATCGCCGAGAGTAAGTCGCCGGCTGCGTCGTTCTCGAACGGTCCCGAACCCCAAGTCCCCATTGAGCATTCCTCCTGATTCGTGGGCCAGGTTCAGCCCGCCTTGACGATATCCGATTCATGCGCCGGGAGGTGTGACCGGGATTTGAACAGTACAAGTACGAGGCAGGCTGCGGCTGCCACAGCGCCAAACAACAAAGTCACCGTATAGCTCAGCGCCGGAATGCTTTCCGACAGCATCGCCAAGACCGCGGGAACCGCGAACCCGATGTAGGTAATCGAGTAGAACACCGCGGTCAGCCCGGCCAGGTCGTCCGGCCCGGCGATGCGCTGGATCTCGAGCAGGCCGGACACCAAGGCCATTCCGTATCCACAGCCGAGGATCGCAGCGGCAACAATCGCGACGGCAACCGTCAGCGTCGACGCCACTAAAGCTGCTGCAGCCATTCCGATTACCAGGAACACAAGCGCTACGACGGCACCTCGTGCACTGCTGTTCGTGTCGATCTTGCGTCCGAGAGACTGGATCGCAAATCCACAGGCCAGGGCAACAACACAGAGGAACGCCGAGAAGGCCACCGGGGCGTTGCCGCTATGGCCGGTCATCAGCGCGGGGATGACGGCGTACCCGACGCTTGCTGCTCCGAACACCCACGGCGCCAACGGAACAACTACGTACAGGAATCGGCGATGACCGGCCGACGGAATCTTCAAATCGTCACTCAACCGGCGACGCTCGTTCTTCGGCTGAGCGGCGCGAGTCTCGGGTGCCCGCCACAGGGCAACGCCTGCAAGCACAGTGATCACGATATGCAGCACGTAAGCCAGCGCACTCGGCAGCGGTGCCCATTGCGCCAACACACCGGCGAAGCCCGCGCCCAACGCAAAACCAGCGGTCAAACTCATGGCGGCGCGTCTGGCGCCCGCGCCTTCGTTAGCGTCCGGATCCCAAGGAGCCGAGGATAGTTCCTTCACCCAGGAACCGCCGACGGCCATGCCGATACCCAGTGCGATGCCGCAGAGGATACGACCGACAATCAGAACAGCCGCCGAATCCGCTCCGAAAGCCAACAGCGTCGAGCCGGCGATCGCGATGAACGGAGCCGGGAGCATGATCGGGCGCCGACCCAGCCGATCGGACATCGGGCCACCGAGCAAGAGCGCAGGAACGATACCCACCACGTAGGCAAAGAGGAAGAAGTCGACCATCACGGGCGAATAGCCGTGATCGACCCGGTACATCACCAACAGCGGCGTGAATTCGTTTCCGCCCCAGGCAACTGCGAACATACTGGCCGCAACCATGAGCCACACTCGGGCAGAACGGTTGTCCGTGGACTTGTTCGACAACAAGGTTTCGACGCTCATCACAGATCTCCCCGCAGTCCGAGTCCGTGAACCCGACGCATATGCGCGAGCACCGCGTCGTTGTACGCATCGGCGTCGCCGGCCTCGACCAGGCTGATCAGTTCGGTGTGGTCTTCGAGAATCCTCGACAGTTTCCCCGGGTCGAGCGCGATGGACCGTGCCGTCATCCGGCGCTGCCGATCACGCAGACCCGCGTAGAAGGTGTCGAGCAGAGGATTACCGCCGGCAGCAACGATCGTCTTGTGGAAATCTGCGTCGGCGGCGCTGAAGGCCGCGACGTCACCACGATCTGCAATGTCACGCTGCTCAGCCACACTCGCGGTCAACGCTGCGACCAAACCGCTACGGGACTGAGGCCGGTCAGCCACAACGCGCACACTCTGCGTCTCCACCAGTTGCCGCGCCGCGACCACATGCTCTGCCTCGCCGTCAGCCACGGGGACGATCAACGCGCCCTTCTTCGGGTACAGGCGCATCCAGCCTTCGGCTTCGAGACGAAGAAACGCTTCTCGCACGGGAGTGCGACTGCACTCCATCCGACTGGCGATCTCGCCCTCACTGATGAGCTCACCACCGGGCAACTCGCCGGACAGGATGAGTTCCTTCACCTCGCGGAATACCGACTCCGCCGTGGAATGCAACATAGACACAAGATGTATTTATACTCCTCCGCGCAGGTCAGTAGTACACCGGCCCCGGAATACCGCCGCCGACGGCCACCGCATCACCCGTGATCGCGACACTGCGCGGCGACGCCAGGAACGTGACGACGTCAGCCACCTCGGCCGCGTCGATGATCTTGCGAATCGAATTGGTGGCAATTCCCGCTTCCACCTCGGCGAGCGAACGACCCGTCAGATTCATCTCGCCTTCAATCCGCGCATCGAGTCGCTCGGTCCGAGTCACGCCAGGATGAACCACCGTCACGTTGATTCCGCTCGGCCCCAACTCGTCGGCCAGGTTCTTCGTCAACGCGGAGACGCTGACGTTGCGTACCGTATGTGCAATCGAGGTGGCCGTACGCGCGCCCAATCCGCTGATGTTGATGATCCGGCCCCACCCCTGCGCCACCATGTGCGGCGCAACTGCCCGGGCTGTACGGAGATAGCCGAGAACCTTGACCTCGACTTCGTCCCGCACGACATCATCGGTTGTCGACCAGAAATCCGTTGGCCTGCCGGCACTCCATGGCGTCGCCGCTGAGTTGACCAGAATGTCGACGCCGCCAATCCTCTCGACCACCTCGAGCACGGCGGCCTGAACTGCGTCGTCGTCGCGCGTGTCGGCGGCCACACCGATTGCTCGAATCCCGAACTCCGACGCCAGATCTCGGGCAGTGCCGGTCACAGTCTGTTCGGTGCGGGCGAGTATCGCGAGATCGACTCCTTCCGCCGCCAAACCTCTGGCGATCGCGAGCCCGATCCCCTTGCTACCGCCCGCAACAATTGCACGTTTTCCCGAAAGTCGAAGATCCATGCCGCGACACTATCCAAACGACGGAGTCAGTCCCGGACAGGCGGCGCCATCCGCGAGGTGACGGCAATGCGATTCCATGCATTGATGGTCAAGATGACGCTGATGAGCTGAGCCAGCTCGGCGTCGGCAAAGTGCTCGGACGCTTCGTTGTAGACGGCATCGGGGACAAACCCGTCGGTGAGAACTGTGACGGCCTCCGTCAACGCGAGAGCTGCGCGCTCCTTGTCGGAGTACAGACCTCGGGCTTCCTCCCACGCGTTCAGCAAGTACAGCTTCTGCTCCGTCACGCCGGCTTCGCGCGCATCACGTGTGTGCATGTCCAAGCACCACGCACAGTGATTCAACTGCGACGCACGTGTCAGCACCAACTCGACCAGCGTGGGATCCAACCCCTTACGTGCAGCACTGTCCAGTGCGATCATCGCTTTGTAAACCTCGGGTGCCAGCTGCGCAATGTTGAGTCGTTGTCCTGATGTTGTTGTCATACCTAGAACGATAATCTCGCAATGACCCTCAAACATGGTTCAATTTGTGTGTGAATTCGTGGGCCAATCTCGGTTTCGATCTGCACATAGAACTACCGCAGGGCATCGGCGTCAAAGCAGCACTTCTGCAGGCACTTCGCGACGCGATCGACGGCGGTGTCTTGAAGCCCGGCACCAGACTCCCACCGTCGCGCACCCTTGCACATGACCTCGGCCTGGCGCGAAACACCGTGGCCGACTGCTACACCGAACTCGCTGCGGCCGGATGGCTCGTCACTCGCCAGGGATCCGGAACTGTGGTCGCTTCGCTCGCGAACTCTCGCAACGACGCGGCGCCCGCACCGTCCGCGATGCGCTTCACACACAGCTTGATGCCCGGATCGCCTGACGTATCAGCCTTCCCGCGTTCAGCCTGGATTTCATCTGCTCGACGAGCCCTGACCACAGCTCCCAACGACGCGTTTGCCGCCGCCGACCCGCGCGGTCGCGTCGAACTTCGCGATGCCCTTTCCGGATATCTGGGCCGAACCAGAGGAGTTCGAGTAGACCCGAACCGAATAGTGATCAGCGCCAGTTCAGGTCACGGAATCGCGCTCCTGGCTCGCACACTAGGAGGAACGTTTGCAGTCGACGCTTACTGCCTTCATCTACACCGGCAGTTGCTCAGTGACGAAGGAATCCGAACCGTCCCTGTCTCTGTTGACGAATCAGGAACGTGCACAGACGAACTCGCATCCACAGCCGCCGGAGCTACTCTGCTGACGTCGGCGCACCAGTTTCCACTCGGCGGACCCCTCAGTCCCGCACGGCGGGCAACTGCCATCGAATGGGCGTCGACCACTGGCGGAGTCATACTGGAAGACGACTACGACGGCGAATTCCGTTACGACAGAAAGCCCGTCGGCGCACTACAGGGGATAGCCCCACAACACGTCGCGTACCTCGGAACGGTGAGCAAAACACTCTCGCCGGCTATTCGTATCGGATGGATGGTGTTGCCGGACAGATTGATCGAACCGGTGCTCGCAGTCAAGGGGCCGTACGAGCGTTGGGTCAGCTCAACCGATCAGCTGGCTCTGGCAGACTTCATCGAGTCCGGGCGGTTCGACAGTCACATTCGGAAGATGCGGGTTTCCTACCGACGACGCCGCGATCAACTGGTTGCCATCTTGACGCAGCGAGTACCCGAAGTCCGGGTCGAGGGGATCTCCGCGGGACTTCATGCCGTAATTCGATTGCCTCCTGGCAGCGAAAAAGCCGTGATGGCTGCCGCAAACGCACGCGGCCTCGGCCTTGAAGGGCTGTCCACGTTCCGGCACCCAGACTCGCCTTGCCCCGACTCTGACGGCATTGTTGTCGGGTACAGCAAACCCTCGCCGTCTCAGTACCCCCGGGCGCTGGAAATACTCTGCGATACATTGGAATCAGCGCTGAAGTAGTGTCCGGTTCGCCGAGTATGCCTCGCCCCGGCATCGCGTGAACGTACCGCCGCCCCTGTCCAACGGGGTGAGCGATACGTTCACCCCGACCACTTGTGCCGGCGGCAACCGATCCCGGGGATAAACGGGTCCGGGAACGACGAAAAAGCCCCCCAACAATGTTGGGGGGCTCTCTCGTAAATTGTGTTCGGCGGTGTCCTACTCTCCCACACCCTGTCGAGTGCAGTACCATCGGCGCTGAAGGGCTTAGCTTCCGGGTTCGGAATGGGACCGGGCGTTTCCCCTTCGCTATGACCGCCGTAACTCTATGAAACTGTCACAGTAACTTTCCTGTCGATCACCGTGGTTTCACCACCCGTCAACACCAATCAATGGTGTTGGGGGATGGAGAAAACAAGGTTTTCTCAAGGTATCTGTGTGTTGTTTCAGATACCGCACAGTGGACGCGTAGCTTCTTTGTGGTAAGTCCTCGGCCTATTAGTACCAGTCACCTGCATACATTACTGTACTTCCAGTTCTGGCCTATCAACCCGGTGGTCTGCCGGGGGCCTTACCCCCTCGAGGGGGTGAGAAACCTCATCTTGGAACAGGCTTCCCGCTTAGATGCTTTCAGCGGTTATCCCTTCCGAACGTAGCTAACCAGCGGTGCTCCTGGCGGAACAACTGGCACACCAGAGGTTCGTCCGTCCCGGTCCTCTCGTACTAGGGACAGCCTTCCTCAAGTTTCTTACGCGCGCGGCGGATAGAGACCGAACTGTCTCACGACGTTCTAAACCCAGCTCGCGTGCCGCTTTAATGGGCGAACAGCCCAACCCTTGGGACCTACTCCAGCCCCAGGATGCGACGAGCCGACATCGAGGTGCCAAACCATCCCGTCGATATGGACTCTTGGGGAAGATCAGCCTGTTATCCCCGGGGTACCTTTTATCCGTTGAGCGACACCGCTTCCACTTGCCGGTGCCGGATCACTAGTCCCGACTTTCGTCCCTGCTCGACCTGTCAGTCTCACAGTCAAGCTCCCTTGTGCACTTGCACTCGACACCTGATTGCCAACCAGGCTGAGGGAACCTTTGGGCGCCTCCGTTACATTTTGGGAGGCAACCGCCCCAGTTAAACTACCCACCAGGCACTGTCCCTGAACCAGATCATGGTCCGAGGTTAGAGGTCCAATTCGATCAGAGTGGTATTTCAACAACGACTCCACGATAACTGGCGTCACCGTTTCACAGTCTCCCACCTATCCTACACAAACCGAACCGAACACCAATACCAAGCTGTAGTGAAGGTCCCGGGGTCTTTTCGTCCTGCCGCGCGTAACGAGCATCTTTACTCGTAATGCAATTTCGCCGAGTCTACGGTTGAGACAGCTGAGAAGTCGTTACGCCATTCGTGCAGGTCGGAACTTACCCGACAAGGAATTTCGCTACCTTAGGATGGTTATAGTTACCACCGCCGTTTACTGGGGCTTAAATTCTCAGCTTCGCTCCGAAGAACTAACCGGTCCTCTTAACCTTCCAGCACCGGGCAGGCGTCAGTCCGTATACATCGTCTTACGACTTCGCACGGACCTGTGTTTTTAGTAAACAGTCGCTTCTCACTGGTCTCTGCGGCCCCACCCAGCTCAGACAGTAAATGTCGTCACCAGACAGGGCCCCCCTTCTCC